>NZ_JACIDH010000010.1 GCF_014196255.1 Sphingomonas pseudosanguinis | reverse complement strand
CTGTTCATCGATAGCAGCTGCATCAAGGTCCATCGCTGTGCGGGCGGCGGAAAAGGGGGGCCTTGGCCCATGGTATCGGCCGCACCAAGGGGGGGCGGAACACCAAGCTCCACGCCGTCTGCGACGTGAAAGGCCGCCCTCATGTCCTCATGCTGACACCGGGAAACGTTCACGACTGCAAGGTCGCCAGAACCTGCATCGCCGCGCGGCCTCCGTCCACCGAGCTCGTCGCCGACAAGGGCTATGACAGCCGGGCGCTGCGCGAATGGCTCGATGGGCGCGGCACCCGCGCCGTCATCCCGCCGCGCCGTAACCGCAAGGTCCAGTACGACTACGACCGTGCCATCTACAAGCAGCGCAACGTCATCGAGCGCATGTTCTGCCGCCTCAAGGACTGGCGACGGCTCGCTACCCGCTTCGACCGCAACATCAAAAACTTCATGGCCGCCATCGCTCTCGCCGCAGCCGTCATCTGGTGGTTATGAGTCCGGACCCTAGGCTCAATCCGACCGACGCGGAACGGCGGTTATGGCGGGCACTATCGAGACGCCAGATCGCAGGCGTCCGCTTCAACCGACAGGTCCCGGTCGGCCCGTATATCGCCGACTTCGCCGCCCGATCGGAAAAGCTGATCGTCGAGGTCGACGGCGGCCAGCATGACGAACGCGCCGCCTATGACGAAGCCCGGACGCGCTATCTCCAAGCGCAAGGCTGGCGCGTCATCCGGTTCTGGAACAACGACGTTCTGGGCAATCTGGAGGGCGTCGTCGCGACCATCGAGCGGACGCTTGCGGACAGGCCCTCCCCTCAATCCCCTCCCGCCTGCGGGAGGGGAAGCGCGAGCGGCAACCGCAATCCCTGAACTACTCCCCTCCCGCAGGCGGGAGGGGTTGGGGGAGGGCAATCCCGGACTATCGAACCCACCCCGCCCCTTGCCAAAAACCCGTTCCCCCGCTACGAATTATAATCGCGCGGACGCCATGAGCCTGACCCCGCAATTCCTTGACGAGCTACGCGCTCGCACCAGTCTGTCGGCGTTGATCGGCAAGACGGTGAAGCTGCAAAAGGCGGGCCGGGAATATAAGGGCTGCTGCCCCTTCCATAACGAAAAGACGCCCAGCTTCTACGTCAACGACGACAAGGGCTTCTACCATTGTTTCGGCTGTTCGGCGCATGGCGATGCCATTCGTTGGATGACCGATCAGCGCGGGCTGCCCTTCATCGACGCGGTCAAGGAACTGGCGCAGGTCGCCGGGCTTGACATGCCCGAGCAGGACCGCCGCGCCGCTCAGAAGGCGGAGCGCGCCAAGGGCCTGCACGATGCGATGGCCGATGCCGCCGCATGGTTTTCCGAACAACTGGGCGGCCTGTCCGGCGGCGACGCGCGCGAGTTGCTGACCCGCCGCCGTGTCACGCCCGACACCGCACGCGCCTTCGGCCTGGGCTTCGCGCCCGACAGCCGGGGCAAGCTGAAGGCCGCGCTCAAGGATTATGGCGATCCGGCGCTGATCGAGTGCGGGCTGCTCATCAAGGTCGACGGCAAGGACCCGTATGACCGTTTCCGCGGCCGGTTGATGATCCCGATCCGCGACGCGCGCGGCCGCGTGATCGCGTTCGGCGGCCGGATTATCGGCGATGGCGAGCCGAAATATCTGAACTCGCCCGACACGCCGCTCTTCGACAAGGGGCGTACGCTCTACAATCTCGACCGCGCCGCGCCCGCCGTGCGCAAGTCCGGCCGCGTGCTGGTGGTCGAGGGCTATATGGACGTGATCGCCCTCGCCCAGGCCGGGATCGAGGAAGCGGTCGCGCCGCTCGGCACCGCGCTGACCGAGCATCAGCTGGAACGGCTGTGGCGCATGGTCGACGTGCCGACGCTCTGTTTCGACGGCGATGCGGCGGGGCAGAAGGCCGCGATCCGCGCCGCCCACCGTGCGCTGCCCTTGCTCCAGCCGGGCAAGAGCCTGTCCTTCGTCACCTTGCCGCAGGGGCAGGACCCCGACGATCTGGTCCAGGAAAAGGGCGCGGCGGGGTTCGAGGCGGTGCTCACCCGCGCCACGCCGCTCAGCGACCTGCTCTGGCAGTCGGAGATTGCGCAGGCCCAGACCGACACACCCGAGGGCCGCGCCGCGCTGAAGCAACGGCTGGAGGAACTGGCGCAGCAGATCCCGCATAAGGATCTGGCCTACGAATATAAGCGCGCGATGATGTCGCGCTATTTCGACATCTTCGGCATCCGGCGGGTCAATGCGGCGGCGGTGCATCAGGCAGTGGCGGAGGCCAATCGCCATGTCGGGCGTGGCGTCGAATACAGCTTGAAGCGCGCGGTCCTGCTCGGCCTGATGCGCTATCCGCATGTGCTGTGCCGCTACATGGACGAGATCAGCCGGTTGGACATGGGCGACCGCTATCTCGACAAGTGGCGGCACCACCTGCTCGACGCGGCGGTCAACGACCCGCATCTGTCGCGGAAAGACGCGGCCGAGGCGGAAAGCCTGATCGAACAGATCATGGCGACCACCGACGTCCACCCGATCGACGCGCGCGACTATACCCGCGACCTGGCGTTCAGCTTCTTCAGCAAGGCGAGCGATCCGGCCATTGCGGTCCGCGATCTGGAAAAGATCATCGAGGTCATGCTGGAGGAAAGCGAGACGCGCGCGAACCGCGAGCGCGCGGTGCAGGCGTTCCAGACCGACATGACCGAGGATCGCTTCGCCGAGCAGACACGGTGCCATGCGGCGCATGCGCAGTCGCTCGACCAACTCTATCGCTGGCTGGAGGCGGCGCGCGATCTGGCGGAGAAGCAAGCCGGGGAGGCCGCTTGATACAGGCAACCCCGCGCCCCATATGCGGGGCATATTGGGCGTACGGCGCTCACACTGGAAAATTACGCATGGCCCCCTCACCCGCTTGCCAAACCGGCGGTGTGCGTGAAAGAGGCCGGGCATTGAGACCCGAGGGCATTTGATGGCGAAGGCGAATATGGCGGCGGATACGACCGATACCACGGAAACGGGCGATGCGCCGCTGATCGACCTGAACGAGGCGTCGATCAAGAAGTTGATCGCCCGCGCCAAGAAGCGCGGCTACATCACCTATGACCAGCTGAACGAAGCGCTGCCGCAGGACCAGATGTCCTCCGATCAGCTCGAAGACATTATGGCCGCCCTCAACGAGATGGGCGTCAATATCGTCGAGAATGAGGAACAGGGCGAGGACGGCGAGTCCGAGGAAGAGGCCGACGACGCCGAGACCACGGACGCCGACGGCGATTCCGGCCCTCAGCCCGAGGCGAAGAAGAAGGAAACCGTCGATCGCACCGACGATCCGGTCCGCATGTACCTGCGCGAGATGGGTGCGGTCGAGCTGCTGAGCCGTGAGGGCGAAATCGCCATCGCCAAGCGGATCGAGGCGGGTCGCGACACGATGATCCTGGGGCTGTGCGAAAGCCCGATCACCTTCAACGCGATCATCGACTGGTCGACTGCGCTGAACGAAGGCACGATGCAGCTGCGCGAGATCCTCGATCTCGACGCCATGCTGTCCAAGGACGCCGGCCCGGAAAATCTGGGTGAGGAAGACGAAGAGGACAATGGCGAGATCAGCGCCAAGAACGCCGGTCCCCAGTTCAAGGAAGAAGAAGAGCCCGAGGAACCCTCGATCGACGACGAGGATGGCGAGGGCGGCGAGCGTCGCGGCCCGCGCGCTGAGGACGAGGAAGAGGACAACACCCTCAGCCTCGCCCAGATGGAGGAAACGCTCAAGCCGCAGGCGCTGGAGAAGTTCGCCAACATCACCGCGATCTACAAGAAATTCTCCAAGATCCAGCAGCAGCGTCTGGAGTCGATGGCGCTGGGCGGCGAGCTGTCGTCGGCGGACGAGCGCAAGTACCACAAGCTGCGCGAAGAGCTGACCGCCGAGGTTGAGAGCGTTCAGTTCCACAACGCCAAGATCGAATTCCTGGTCGATCAGCTCTATGCCTATAACCGCCGCCTGACCGCGCTGGGCGGACAGATGCTGCGTCTGGCCGAGCGGCACAAGGTAAACCGCAAGGACTTCCTCGACCGCTATCTGGGTCATGAGCTGGACGAGAACTGGCTCGACACGGTGCGCGGGCTCGACAAGAAGTGGGGCAATTTCGCTAGCAACGAAGCCGCCACCGTCGACCGCATCCGCAGCGAGATCGCTGAGATTTCGCAGCAGACCGGCATGGCGCTGACCGAATTCCGCCGCATCGTGAACATGGTGCAGAAGGGCGAGCGCGAGGCGCGGATCGCCAAGAAGGAAATGGTCGAGGCCAATCTGCGCCTCGTCATCTCGATCGCCAAGAAATACACCAATCGCGGCCTGCAATTCCTGGATCTTATCCAGGAGGGCAATATCGGCCTGATGAAGGCGGTCGATAAGTTCGAATATCGTCGCGGTTACAAATTCTCGACCTATGCCACCTGGTGGATTCGTCAGGCGATCACCCGCTCGATCGCGGACCAGGCACGGACCATCCGCATCCCGGTCCATATGATCGAGACGATCAACAAGCTGGTCCGCACCAGCCGCCAGTTCCTGCACGAGCAGGGCCGCGAGCCGACCCCGGAAGAGATGGCCGAGCGCCTCTCCATGCCGCTGGAGAAGGTGCGCAAGGTGATGAAGATCGCCAAGGAGCCGATCAGCCTTGAAACGCCGATCGGCGACGAGGAGGACAGCCACCTGGGCGACTTTATCGAGGACAAGAACGCGGTCATCCCGGTGGATGCGGCGATCCAGGCGAACCTGAAGGAAACGGTCACCCGCGTCCTGGCCAGCCTGACGCCGCGCGAGGAGCGCGTGCTGCGCATGCGCTTCGGCATCGGCATGAACACCGACCACACGCTGGAAGAGGTCGGTCAGCAGTTCTCGGTCACCCGCGAACGCATCCGCCAGATCGAGGCCAAGGCGCTCCGCAAGCTGAAGCACCCCAGCCGCAGCCGCAAGATGCGCAGCTTCCTCGACCAGTAAGGTCGGACGCCACGAAACGGAAAAGCCGTCGACCGCCCGGTCGGCGGCTTTTTTGTTGACCCATACCATGTCGCGCCCGCCGGAACCGCGATAAACTGGGGCGACCCGGGCCACGGCGCGCCGGGCGAGGAGTGACATGGATATTCGCCTGGACGATCCGACCTCACCACATGTCGCAGATCTGCTGGCCTATCACCTGCGCGATCTCTGCAGTGTCATGAGCGAATTCGCCTTCGCGCTCGGCGCGTCCGCGCTGGCCGCGCCCGACATCACGTTCTGGACGATATGGGATGGCCCTACGCTCGCCGGTTTCGCCGCGCTGAAGCAACTCGCCGCCGCGCATGGCGAAGTGGAATCCATGCGGGTCGCCCCGGCATTTCTGGGCAAGGGAGTCGGTCGCAAGCTGCTGAACCACATCATCGCCGAGGCGCGGCACCGGCGCTATCACCGGATCAGCCTGGAAACGGGCACCGCACCGCTGCACCAGCCCGCCGTCGCGCTGTATCGCAGCGCGGGGTTCCAGTCCTGCGATGCCTTCGCCGACTATCAGCCTAGCCCGCACAATCAGTTCTTTATGCGCAATCTGATCGCCTGATCGGGGCCGCCACTCGGCGCATCGCATGGGTTGGGGCTCCACAATCGCGGCCGGGGGCGATAATCCCCGGCGGATGAAACGTCTGCTCCCGCTGATCGCCCTGCTGGTCGCTGCCGCGCCCGCCAACCAGAATGTCCCCCGCCCCGGCTATGTTCGGGTGCAGCTCAATACCTCGGAAGGCCCGATCGTCGTCGCGCTCGATGCGCGCCGTGCGCCGGCGACGACGAAGAACTTCCTGGCCTATGTCGATGACGGGCGGTTCGACGGGACGGTGTTCTACCGCGCCGCGCGCGACAAGCGGAACCCGAAGGAGGGCTTCGTCCAGGGTGGCATCCGCACCGATGCGCGCCGCATCCTGCCCCCCTTCCCGCTGGAGACGACCGCCAAGACCGGGATCAAGCATCTCGACGGCACCATCTCGATGGCGCGTGGGCAATCGGCCAGTTCGGCGGGCGGCAATTTCTTCATCACCGTAGGGCCGACGCCGGGCATGGACGCGCGGCCGGGCTATGACGGCTATGCCGCCTTCGGGCGTGTGGTGGCGGGAATGGACACGGTGAAGAAAATCCTCGCCAAGCCCTCGGGCGGTGGCCTGGACGCCATGAAGGGGCAGATGATCCTGAAGCCCGTCGCGATCCGCTCCGCCAAGCGGCTCGACGGCACGCCCAAGCCGACCGGTGAGCCGAAGATGTGGCTGTATAATTTCGGGGGATAAGCGCCCCCTACCCGCCCCACTTCCCAACCTCCGTTCAGCCTGAGCGAAGTCGAAGGCCACGCCGCAACCATAACCACGCGCCATGCAGACGCTCGTGGCCAAGGGCGTCCCTTGGCCTTCGACTTCGCTCAGGCTGAACGGAGCGCGGTCAAAGAAAAAGGGCGGCGACACCGTGGTGCCACCGCCCCTTCCCTGTCGAACCGCTATAGGGTCCGCCGCCCCGATTACTCGGCGGCTGCGGTGCCCTTGGCCGGACGCGTGTCGCGACGCTCGGCGATACGCGCCGACTTACCAGTGCGGCCGCGCAGATAGTACAGCTTGGCACGACGCACGGCGCCCTTGCGGACGACATCGATCGAGTCGACGTTCGGCGAGTAGAGCGGGAAGACGCGCTCCACGCCCTCACCGAAGGAGATCTTGCGGACGGTGAACGACGAGCCCATGCCCTTGTTCGAGCGGGCGATGCAGACGCCCTCATAGAACTGGACGCGGGTGCGCTCGCCTTCGACGACCTTCACACCGACCTTCAGCGTGTCGCCGGGGCGAAATTCCGGGATCTTCTTCGTCTCGTTGAACTTGGCGATCTGCTCAGCTTCGATCTGCTGGATCACGTTCATGACTTCATTCCTCAATCGTCGCCGCGCGCCAGAGGGCGACCGACCCGAACGCCCTCATGACGTTCCCAAAGGTCCGGCCGCCTTGACCGTGTATCCTCGCAAGCCCTGGCATGACGCCATTTTGCGATTTTCGCATGATCCCCCGATCGCAGCACTTCAGGGATCGTGCGCCCTTCCCACTCGGCGGGTCGGGTATATTGCGGATATTCGAGGAGGCCGCTTTCGAAGCTTTCCTCGACTCCGCTTGAAGCCGCGCCCATTACGCCGGGAAGCAGCCGAACGCAAGCGTCGAGGAGCACCAGCGCCCCCATCTCGCCACCCGACAGGATATAGTCGCCGATCGACACCTGTTCGATGCCCCGCGCCTCGAACAAACGCTCGTCGAAGCCCTCGAACCGGCCGCACAGCACGGTGACGCCCGGTCCCGCCGCCAGTTGGCGAACGCGCGGCTGGGTCAGCGGGTGCCCACGCGGCGTCATCGCCAGCACCGGCCGGTCGTCGGCGACCGAGTCCACCGCCGCCGCCAGTATATCGGCGCGCAGCACCATGCCCGCGCCACCACCTGCGGGCGTGTCGTCGACCGAGCGATGCTTGTCGGTCGCGAAGTCGCGGATCTGCACCGTCTCCAGCGCCCAGCGATCCTCACGCAATGCCCTCCCCGCCAGCGAATGGCCCAGGGGTCCGGGAAACATTTCGGGGTAGAGCGTCAATATCGTCGCGCGGAAGGTCACAGCGTCCAGTTCTCGATAGTCAGGCCGGGAATGTCGGCGAAATCGGCTTCGTTGTTCGTCACCAGCGTCAGGCCCGAGGCCAGAGCATGGGCACCGATCAGACGATCAAAGCGCCCTCGCCGGAACGGAATATCCGCATAAGCGGATGCCGCCCTTTGGTCGAACGGCAATATCGGCACACGGTCAAAAAAGCGGTCGAACGCCGCCACGGCTTCGGTGCCGTGGCGCTCCAGTCCACGCATGATCTCCGCATAGGTGATCGCGGAGGCCATGACGCTGCCCGGTTCGCACGTCGCGAGCCGCTGCGCCGCGCGACCGCTGGCATCGCGAAGGACATAGATGCAGATATTCGAGTCGAGCAGATAGCGCGGTTCAATCACGGCCGAGCAGCTTTCCGTCCCAATCCAGTTCGCGCGGCTCCATGTCGAAGTCTTCCCGCTCGATCGGCTTCAACCACGGCATCGAGCCCGCGATGCCGGTCAGGTCGATCGTCTTGCGCGGCGCCTGGACGGGTTCGAACACATAGCGGCCCTGCTCCTCGCGCAACGTCATCTCGGTGCCCTCGGCCAGCCCCAGTGCGGCGGGCAGGCGCAGCGCAAGCGAGTTGCCCGAGCGGAAGACCTTCGCCTGATAGTCCTTACCCATATCGCCTCCGTATATACGCCATGTATATACATGATCCGCGATCAAAGGCCAAGGAACGTTGCGCCGCCTGACGCTTTGCCCCCGCCATGGACGATTGCATCATCATCGGGGCGGGCCCCGCCGGGTTGACGGCGGCGATCTATCTCGCACGCTATCACCTGCGCATCCACATGTTCGACAGCGGATCGAGCCGCGCGGCGATGATCCCCTGCACCCACAATCATGCCGGCTTCCCCGAGGGGATCAGCGGCGAGGCGTTGCTGGCCCGGATGCATGACCAGGCACGTCGTTACGGTGCGCATTGCACGCCGCACCGGGTCACCGCGATCCGGCCCGAAGGGGATCATTTCCGCGTCATCACCGATGATGCCGAATACCGGACCCGCACGGTCCTGTTGGCCACGGGCGTGGTCAATCACCGCCCCAAGCATCTTCTGCCCGATGTGCACGACCCGGCGCTGGAGCGCGGGTTGATCCGCTATTGCCCGGTCTGTGACGGCTATGAGGTCACCGACAAGCGGGTCGGCGTGATCGGGACCAGCGACCATGGCATGCGCGAGGCGCTGTTCCTGCGCGGCTTCACCCGTGACGTGACGTTGATCGCGCCCGATGCCGCGCATGACCTCGATCCCGAATGCGCCCAAGCGCTGGACGATGCGGGCGTACAGCGCGTGGACGGCCCCTGTGGCGGCTGGGCGATCGAGGGGGACCGGATCGCGCTCGACACCGCCAGCGGGCGGATGGCGTTCGACAGCGTCTATCCGGCGATGGGGTCACGCATCCGGTCGGAGCTGGCGGTATCGGCGGGCGCCAAGGCGGACACGAGCGGATGCCTGGAGGTCGACGACCATCAGCGGACCTCAGTTCCCGGCCTGTTCGCCGCCGGAGATGTGGTCAAGGGGCTGGATCAGATCAGCCATGCCATGGGGGAGGCCGGCGTCGCCGCGACGACGATCCGCAATCTGCTGAACGAGCAACGCCCGATCAGGCGATGAAGGCGCGCTCCACGATCAGGCGATCCTGATCCCATTCGGGCACCGCCTGCGCATTCATCGGCACCATGAAACGGCGGCCATCGGGCCGTTCGATTTCCAGCACGTCGCCCGCACCGAAATTCTCGATCAGCGCGACATGGCCCAGCTCTTCGCCATCGCTGGCGATCGCCGACAGGCCGATGATGTCGGCGTGATAATATTCGCCCTCCTCCAAGGGAGGCAGGGCAGAGCGCGCCACCGTCAGTTCGGTCCCACGCAACGCCTCGGCGGCGTTGCGATCGGTGACTTCGGCGAAACGGGCGATGACGCCGTTCGAGCCATCCCGCGCCGACTTGAGCGTCAGCGCGCCGTCATTGAACGAACGATAGTCCGACAGATCGTCGGCAAAGACCTTCAGCCGAACCTCGCCCGTAATGCCGTGCGCGCCGATGATCACCGCCAGCGTGACGCGCGGCTCACCCGTTGGGCGATCCGGCATTGCCGTCGGGGGTGTCGTCGTCGCCTTCGGCGGGGTCTGGCGCGGAGACGCCTTGGTTGGTCGCGTCGTCATGATCGTCGGGTGCGGTCCGGGGGTCGGGTTCGGTCGGCGGGGTCATGCGTCATCCTCCTCAAGCCATTGGCTTTCAGAAACGCACGGCCCCGCATTCCGATGCCATGGGCGGGCTCGATCGTGACCGACCGTGGCCCACCCAGGACCAAGACCAATTAGGCCTCGGCGGTTTCGGCCGGCGCGTTGGCGGCTTCCTCGGCGGCCTTCAGCTTCTCGGCACGCTCCTCGGCGCGCTCCTTGGCCTTCTCGCCCGGCTCGGCCTTCTTCGGGTTGTTGCGCGCGGCGCGCTCACGGACGCCGGCGGCATCCAGGAAACGGGCGACGCGGTCGGTCGGCTGCGCGCCATTGGCGAGCCAGTGCTTCGCGCGCTCGGTGTCGAGCTGCACGCGCTGCTCATTGTCCTTGGCGAGGAGCGGGTTGTAGTTGCCGATCTTCTCGATGAACTTGCCGTCGCGCGGCGCACGGGCGTCGGCCACCACGATGCGGTAGTAAGGGCGCTTCTTCGAGCCACCACGCGACAGACGAATGCTGAGAGCCATATTTCAGTCCTTGGAGTAAAAAGTTCAAATTACCGGCAATTCCGTCCGGCGCGGGGGTTATTTCTTCTTCAGAAGATTTTCGAAACCGGGGGGCAGCTTGGGCATCCCGTCGGGCAGCTTGCCGCCGCCCATACCGCCGAGACCGCCACCGGGCAGACCGTTCGAGCCCGCCTTGTTGAGCATCTCGCCCATCTGCGGGCCGCCCAGCGCATTGCCCAAGCCGCCAAGGCCGCCCTTGCCGAGCATCGACATCATGCCCTTGATGCCGCCCATCTTCTTGATCTTCTTCATCGCCGTGGACATTTCCTGATGCATCTTCAGGAGCTTGTTGACGTCCTGCACGGTGGTGCCGGACCCCTTGGCGATGCGGATCTTGCGCTTGGCGTTGACCAGCTCGGGCTTGGCCCGCTCCTTGACGGTCATCGAGGTGATGATCGCGTCCATGCGAAGCAGGATCTTGTCGCCACCGGCATCATTGAGGGCATTCTGCGCCTTCTTCATGCCCGGCATCATGCCCGCCAGCGCACCCAGGCCGCCCATGCGGCGCATCTGGGCCAGCTGGCCGCGCAGGTCGTTCAGATCGAACTGACCCTTGGCCATTTTCATGGCCATGCGCTCGGCATCTTCCTGCTGGATCGTCTCGGCGGCGCGCTCGACTAGCGACACCACGTCGCCCATGCCGAGGATGCGCCCTGCGACACGCTCCGGATGGAAGGCTTCCAGCGCATCCATCTTTTCGCCGACACCGGCGAACTTGATGGGCTTGCCGGTAACCGCGCGCATCGACAGCGCCGCACCACCGCGCGCGTCGCCGTCCATACGGGTCAGCACCACGCCGGTCAGCGGCACCTGCTCGGAGAAGCTGGTTGCGACGTTGACCGCATCCTGGCCGGTCAGCGAGTCGACGACGAGCAGAATTTCCTGAGGCTGGGCGATCTCCGCCACCGCCTTCATCTCATCCATCAACGCCTGATCGACGTGCAGGCGACCGGCGGTGTCGAGCATCAGGACGTCATAGCCCTGCAGCTTGGCGGCCTGGAGCGCGCGGCGCGCGATCTCGACTGGCTGCTGCCCGGCGATGATCGGCAGGGTCGATACCTCGACCTGGGTGCCCAGCGTCGCCAGCTGTTCCTGCGCGGCCGGGCGATTGACGTCGAGCGACGCCATCAGAACCTTCTTGCGTTCGCGGCCCATCGCACCGCTCGACAGCCGCTTGGCGATCTTGGCGGTGGTAGTGGTCTTACCCGAGCCCTGAAGGCCGACCATCATCACGACGGCGGGCGGCGTGACGTCGAGCAGCAGCTCGCTGGCATCCGCGCCCAGCATCGCGACCAGCGCGTCATGGACGATCTTGACGACCTGCTGGCCCGGCGTGATCGAACGAAGGACGTTCTGGCCGATCGCCTGTTCGGTGACCTTGTCGACGAAATCGCGCGCGACGGGCAGCGCGACGTCGGCTTCCAGCAACGCCACGCGCACTTCGCGCATCGCGGTGCGGACATCCGCCTCGGTCAGCGCGCCACGGCCGCGGAGGCGGTCGAATACGCCGCCAAGCCGATCGCTCAAGCTGTCGAACATCGCCTCACCTCGTCAAACCCGAGCCGGAGAGTCCGGCCCAAAAACCTGTGTCGCACCGCCAAACGCAAAAGCGCCGGCGGGCGAAACCTCGCCGGCCAGCGTGCACCCTTGGGCGCTTCACTTTCACATTCCGAAACGGAACTTGGAGGCGCCCTTACGGCAGAATGCGGCCCGGCGCAAGTCGAGGGCGGCGAGGCGCGCAATTAACCTCTTGTACATAACTGACATGGCACCACTTTCTGCCATGCAAGGGCCGCCCGCCACCCCCATTCCAACGCCCGTTCCGGCACGCCTGTTCGCGCTGGGACTCGTTGGCGGCGCGCTCATGGTGGCGGTCGCGATCCTGCTGATCCAGTTGGGCCTCGATCTGCCCGCGAAGACCATTTTGTTCCTGACCGCCGCCGGGCTGACCTTCCTCTACTGGCGGATGCCGCCGGCGCATCGGCACGAGGCCGATCGCGTGGATCAGGCCGACGCGCTGACCGGATTGACCAACCGCCCGCATTTCCAGCGCGCCGGGCAGGCGATGATCGATACCGCCTTTGCCCGCAAGCGCGGCGTCACGCTGTTGCTGCTCGACATCGATCGGTTCCGTGCCATCGCCGGGTCGTTCGGGCACGAAGCCGGCGACGCGCTGCTCCAGCATGTCGCCAAGACCCTGCGCAGCGAGGCCTCGTCCGACGCCATCGTCGCCCGGTTCGAGGGCGATTGCTTCGGATGCCTGATCCCGGTCGACGCGCGCGGACGCGACCGCGTCAACCGGCTCGCCGAGCGGCTGGCGATCCGCATCGCGCAGCCGATCCGGCTGGCCGATCAGGATTTCGCGCCCCGCGCGGCCATCGCGCTGGCGCATGTCGAGGGGCCGACCGCGACGATCGACCAGCTGGTCCGCCGTGCCGATCTGGCCCTGATCGCCGCCAAGGCGCGCGGCGACGGGCGCCCCTTGTGGTTCGACCCCGCGATGGAAACCGCCATGGCCGAACGCAACATGATCGTCAGCGATCTGCGCGCCGCTTTGGCGCAGGGCGACATCCAGCCGCGCTTCGTGCCGCAAATCGATCTGGGCAATGCCCGGCTGACCGGGTTCGAGGTGCTGGCGCATTGGGAGCATCCCACCTTGGGTGCGATGGCGGCCGATCGGTTCATGCCGGTGGCCGAGGCGTCGGGCCTGTCGGGCGACGTCTCGCTGGCGCTGATGCGACAGGCGATGGCGGCCGCGCGCGACTGGGACCCGTCGCTGACCCTGTCCTTCCCGCTCAGCACCGCGCAGTTTCACGACGCCTGGCTGGCGCAGAAGGTCATCAAGACGCTGACCGAGAGCGGCTTCCCCGCCCATAGGCTGGAGGTCGAGATCACCGAAAATGCGCTGTTTGCCAATCTGGCGCTGGCGCAATCGATCGTCGTCAGCCTGAAGAACCAGGGCATCGCGCTGGCGCTCGACGAATTCGGCAGCGGCTATTCCAGTCTGGCGCATCTGCGCGCGCTGCCGTTCGACCGGGTCCGCATCGACCCCAATTTCATCAGCGACATGGCCGCCGATCCGGAACTGATGAAGATCGTGACCGCCATCGTCCAGCTGGGCGACACGCTGAACCTGCCGATCGCCGCCAAGGGGCTGCGCGATGCCGAGACGCAGGACCGATTGCGCCTGATCGGCTGCGCCCAGGGTCAGGGACCCTTTTACGGTCCGCCGATGGACCTGGGCCAAGTCCGTCAATTTCTGGCCGAACGGCGGTTGCTGGCGGGCAGCACCGCGCCGCCCTTCCCTACCATCCCGCGTCTGGCCGGCTGAGATAATCCTGTTCTTCGGGCGTCGAGGCGCGGCCCAGCACGGCGTTGCGGCTGGGGTAGCGGCCATAGCGGCGGATGACCTCTCGGTGATCGCGCGCGAAGGACAGATTCTCCTCGCGCCCCAATTCGGTGAACTTGGCGACGCTCAGATCCTGCATCGCGCGCGATTCCGCGTGCATCAGCGGCATATAGACAAAGGCCAGCCGCTCCGGGGGATAGCGGTCCTCCCACCCCGCATCGATCGCGGTCACGCACAGCTCCAGCGCCAGCGGATCGGCGGCATAGCCCTGCGCCGATCCCCGATACAGATTGCGCGAAAACTGATCGAGCAGCAGGATCGCCGCCAGCAGCGTATCGGGGTCCTCGCGCCAGCCGATCGCGTCGGTCGCCAGCACCTGATCGCGTACCGCCCCGAACCGATCGGCGATCTCCCGGTCCAGCGCATCGTCCTTCGCGAAATGCTTTTCGGGCGGGAGCGCGAACCAGAAGTCGATCACGGCACGCGCGGTCCCGTGGACTTGTGCGGCATCCATCCCTAGATCGGCGGTCATGTCGTCCCTTTCTGGCCCTGAAATTGCTGGTCCTGAGATCATCAGTCTGGGCTGTCGCCTCAACATCGCCGAGAGCGAAACGATCCGCGCGCTGGCCGCTGGTCGGGCGGACATGGTCGTCGTCAACAGCTGCGCCGTCACCAACGAGGCGGTCAAGCAGACCCGCGCCGCGATCCGCCGCGCCGCCAAGGCCCGTCCCGACGCGCAGATCGTGGTGACGGGATGCGCGGCGCAGATCGACCCGGCCAGCTTCGCCGCCATGCCCGAGGTCGCGCGTGTGCTGGGCAATGCCGACAAGCTGCGTGCCGAAAGCTGGGCCTCCGCCGAGCCGATGCTGGTCGCCGACCTGTCGCGCGTGGTCGAGACCGCGCCGCATCTCGCCGCCGCCTTTGCCGGCCATGCGCGGGCGTTCGTCGAAGTCCAGAATGGCTGCGACCATAGCTGCACCTTCTGCATCATCCCGACCGGCCGGGGACCCAGCCGATCGGTCCCCGCTGGGCTGGTCATCGACCGCATTTCCCGCGCGGTCGAGCTGGGCCATAGGGAAGTGGTGCTGACCGGCGTCGACCTGACCAGCTATGGCCACGACCTGCCCGGCCAGCCCAGCCTGGGCCTGCTGGTCGAGCGTATCCTGAGCCATGTCCCCGCCCTGCCCCGGCTGCGGCTTTCGTCTCTCGACTCGATCGAGATCGACGACCGGCTGTTCGAGCTGGTGACGGGCGAGGCGCGGGTGATGCCGCATCTCCATCTGTCACTTCAGGCGGGCAACGACCTGATCCTCAAGCGGATGAAGCGCCGCCACAGCCGGGCGCAATCGGTGGCGATCGTCGAGCGCCTGCTGACCGCACGGCCCGAGATCGCGATCGGCGCCGACCTGATCGCGGGCTTCCCGACCGAGGATGAGGCGATGGCGGCGGACACGCTGGCGTTGATCGACGACTGCCAGATCGTCCACGCGCACATCTTCCCCTATTCGGCGCGTGACGGCACACCCGCCGCGCGGATGCCGCAGGTGCCCCACCAGCTGCGTCGCGAACGGGCCGCCCGCCTTCGCGAGGCTGCCGCGCGCCGCCGTCGCCACTGGCTGGCGACCCAGCTCGGCCAGACCCGCGACGTGCTGGTCGAACGACCGGGCACGCGCGGCCACGCGCCCGACTTCGCCGACATCCACTTTTCTCCCGCCGCCGAACCGGGCAGCATCGCCCGCGTTCGGGTCACGGCGGCGACCGAAACCCATCTGATCGGACAATTGGCATGAGTTCTTCCTCCTCCTGGCACGAAAAGCTGCTCGGCGGTTTCCGTCGCACCTCGGACCGGCTGGTCGGCAATCTCGCCGGCCTCGGCACCGCGCGGCTCGACGAGGGCACGCTCGACGAGATCGAGGAAGCGCTGATCGCCTCCGATCTCGGCCCCGAAACGGCGGGCCATATCCGTACCCGTCTGGCCGAGGGCAGCTTCGAGCGGAACATGGAGGACCTCGGCATCCGCCTGGTCGTCGCCGAAGAGGTGGAGAAGGCGCTGGCCAAGGTCGCCACCCCGCTGGAGATCGACGCCTTTCCCCGGCCGCAGGTGATCCTGGTCATCGGCGTCAACGGATCGGGCAAGACGACGACCATCGCGAAACTCGCGCACCTGTTCATGGAGCAGGATTACGGCGTGATGCTGGCGGCGGGCGACACCTTCCGCGCCGCCGCGATCGGCCAGCTCGCCACCTGGGCCGAGCGGGTCGGCGTGCCGATCGTCTCGGGCAAGGAAGGCGGCGACGCGGCGGGCATCGTCTATGAGGCGGTGAAACAGGCGACCGCGACCGGCATCGACGTGCTGATCGTCGACACCGCCGGACGCCTCCAGAACAAGCGCGAGCTGATGGACGAGCTGTCCAAGATCCGCCGCGTGCTCGGCCGCCTGAACCCCGAGGCGCCGCATGACATCCTGCTGGTGCTCGATGCCACCACCGGCCAGAACGCGCTCAACCAGATCGAGGTGTTCAAGGACGTCGCGGGCGTCACCGGCCTGGTCATGACCAAGCTGGACGGCACCGCGCGCGGCGGCGTGCTGGTTGCGGCGGCCGAGAAATACGGCCTGCCCATCCACGCCATCGGGGTCGGCGAGGGCATGACCGACTTGCGCCCCTTCGACGCCAATGAGGTCAGCCGCATCATCGCCGGCATCGAGGGAGGCCGCAAATGAGCGCGTCCGAAAAGGAAGCCAGCCCTGTCCTGAAGGCCGGCATCGAATATGGTCCGCTGATCCTGTTCTTCCTGGTCAATTTCCTGGCACCGCTGGGGCCGCTGACCCGCGTGCTGGTCGCGACCGGCGTCTTCATGGCGGCGACCGTGGTGTCGATGGTCGTCAGCAAGGTGAAGCTGGGCCGCATCTCGCCGATGCTCTGGCTGTCGGGCGCGCTGGTCGTCGTTTTCGGCGGGCTGACCCTGTATTTCCACGACGAGCGCTTCATCAAGATGAAGCCGACCATCGTCTATGCCATGTTCTCGGCAATGCTGTTCTTCGGCCTCGTCACCGGGCGGCCGCTGATCCAGATGGTGCTGGGCAGCGTCTATTCGGGCCTGACGCCCGAGGGGTGGCGCAAGCTGACCCGCAACTGGGCGCTGTTCTTCGCCTTCATGGCAGTGCTGAACGAGGCGGTATGGCGCAATTCAACCTGGGATTTTTGGGTCGGGTTCAAGCTGTGGGGCGCGATGCCGCTGACCATCGGCTTTGCCATCGCCAACATCCCCATGCTGTTGAAGCATGGCCTGAACGCGGAGGCCGCAAAGGTCGACGAACCGCCGGTGGAGTGACGCGCTCGACCAGACCGACTCGGCCCTGAGAGCTATAGCGCGCCGCTTAGGGCCAGCGCCTTTTCCTTGTCCTTCGCGGTCATCCGCGCCTCGACCGCCGCCATCGCCGGGGCGGCCTCCTGCTTGCCTTTCGCCGCCGCGACCTTCAGCCACGCCCAGGCGCGGGGCAGGTCGCGCTCGCCACCCCGACCATTGGCCAGAAGCGCGGCATAGTTGAACATGCCGTCGGGATCGCCCTGCTGCGACGCCAGTTCAAACCAGCGGCGCGCAGCGGCCTCGTCGCGCGGGACGAAGGTGCCGGTGCGAAAATACTCACCGATCGCCACCCGTGCCTCGGTCGATCCCTTGAGCGCCGCCTGACGGTAGAGGCCGAACGCCACCTCGCGGTCGACGGGCACCCCCTTGCCGCTTTCATAGGCTGTCGCCAGCGCATAGGCGGCATCCGGATCGTCATGCTTCAACGCCTCGCGATACCAGGCGATCGCGCGCGGCAGATCGACAGCGATACCGTCATCGCCATCATGCAGCATGTCGCCCACCGCCACCTGCGCGGCGGCCAGATGCCGCTTGGCGCCGCGTTCGTAATTGGCGAAGGCCGCCTTGGGATCGCGGGGCACGCCCAGTCCGAAATATTGGATGTCACCCAACATCTTGTACGCCGCGACATGGCCGACAAAGGCCGCGCGTCGGTACCAGCGGCACGCCTCCCCCATATCGACCTGCGTGCCGTACAGCCCCTGACGATAAATGGCGCCCAGCATCATCGCGGCTTCGCCCGATGCGGTGTTCAATTCGGGATTGGCCGGATCGAAGACCGGCCGATGGAAACGTTCGACATATCGGGTCAGGGCCGCGCGCTGCAGCGCCTCGATAGCGCGCTTATTTTCATCACCCTTGCCGAATCCGGCCAGCAACAGCTTCGCGACGAACAGCGCGGCTTCGTCGCCACCGTTCAGGTTGCTCAGATTCCTGGCCGCCTTCTCGAAATAGGGCAGCGCTTCGGCATAGCGCCCCTGGTCGAACAAGGCGAAGCCCATGGGCAGGTCGGTATCGCGCATCGCATATTCGGCAGCAGCGACCTCCACGCTGCGGCTGGTCGCCGACATGTGGGGCACCTGTGTCAGTTCGTTCGGCCCACCGAGAAGCCGGACGCAGTTCGCCGCCGCCGCGCTGTCCGCCGACAAGGCTCCCAGACCATAGGCCTGTGCGCGTTGCAGCGAGGTCGCGCCCGACCCCGGCCCACCCGCTTCGAAACCACCGGGCAGCGCCCCCGCCTCGGCCGCGATCGACGCATCCGCGCCGGGCAGCGCGATGTCGCCACCCGCCGTCATGCCGAAACGGGTCTTGCCCAGTTGGGGAAGCGGGGAGCCGACCGGAACCTTGGGCGGCGCCGTATAATCCGGATTGCGCGGCATACGCGTCGGCTGAACGATGGGCGGCAGCGCGTCGGGATTTTGCCGCAGGATCAAGTTGTAAGCCGGCAAACGGCTGATCACCGAACAGATCGCCCATTTCGGCGCCTCCGCCGCAGGCAGGCGCTTCCCCCGCACGACGATCGTCTTGTCCGCGCCCAACTCGACCGGGTCACGTTCATCGGCCGCCGGCTTTTTCGCCGCAGCGTTCTTGGGAGCGGATGACGTCGCGACATCGGGCGACGATAGGCCGACCCGCGCGAAGACCGGCCCCGCCGCCGAGAAGCATATGCCCATGGCCGCGACACTTCCCAGGAACCCGCCAAGTGCCCGATACTTGGATCGCATCACCGCCTCCTTATCCCCGACGCGCCGAGTCTTATCAAAGACTCTTCGAACAAGCCTATACATCAATTTCGGTATACAGAGAAATACGCTGGCGACTTCGAATAAATAAACCATCGTCGCTTAATACGGGCGCAGAGGAAGGGTTGGCAATTACCGCGCGATTACAAAGACTTTGACACGAGGAAGACATGAAACGAAAAAGGGCGGCCCCATCGGTGCCGCCCTTTCCTTATCCGAAACGGATCGACGTAAAAGTTACGCGACCGCCGCCTCGTACCGGCGACCGGCCTCGTCCCAGTTCACCACATCCCACCAGGCCTTCAGATAGCCCGGGCGGTCATTCATATAGGTCAGGTAATAGGCGTGCTCCCACACGTCGTTACCCAGGATCGGCGTGCCCTTGTCGGCGACGACGTCCATCAGGGGGTTGTCCTGGTTCGGGGTCGAGGTGACCTTCAGCTTGCCCTCGGCGTCCGCGATCACCCAGGCCCAGCCCGAACCGAACTGGCCCGCGCCCTTGGTGTTGAACTCTTCCTTCAGCTTGTCGAGACCGCCGAACGCCTCGATCGCCTCGGCCAGCTTGCCCGAGGGCTGGGTCGTGCCGGGCTTGGTCATGATCTTCCAGAAGAAGTCATGGTTCCAGAAGCCGCCGCCATTGTTGCGGACGGCGGCCGGGGCCGACGAGATGTTGGCCAGGATGTCCTCGATCGACTTGCCCTGCAGCGACGTGTCGGCCGCGACCGCTTCGTTCAGCTTGTTGGTGTAGGCAGCGTGATGCTTGTCGTGGTGGAAGGTCATCGTCTCCTTGGAGATGACCGGCTCCAGCGCGTCATAGTCGTACGGAAGGGGCGGCAGTTCGAAAGCCATCGTAAATGCTCCTTTGGGGTTTGCCTGTGGCAACGCCTGGGGCCTCAAATGGCTCCCCTGAAGGAGTTACGCAACCGTTCCGATCAAATCGTGCCTGCGAAGCGCATGGCGAAGCTGATCATAGGACAGGCCCAGCGCCTCCGCGGTGGTCCGCTGGTTGAAGCGGTTCTCGGCCAGCGCGCGGGTCAGCAGCTCGCGCTCGAAGCGGGCGACACGCGACTTGAAGTCGGATGGGCCGACATCGCACGCCGCCACCTCATCGCCGTCGCTGACCGGCTCGTTGGCGGCGGGTGCACTCCCCTGCTCGCTCTTCGCCGCAGCGGGCGATTGTCCCTGCGGCCGATAGGGCGAGCGGAAGGGATCGATCTCGATCGCATCGACCGGCCCTTCGCGATCCCAGCGATAGACCGCACGCTCGACGACATTGCGCAGTTCGCGGACATTGCCGGGCCAGCGATGCTCCATCAGCGCATCGGTCGCCGCCGCGCCGAAACCGGGCCAGTCGTTCCAGCCGATCTCGGCGGCCATGCGCCGGCCGAAATGATTGGCCAGCACCATGATGTCGCTCTTGCGCGCGCGAAGCGGCGGCAGCGTCACCACCTCGAAACACAGCCGGTCGAGCAGATCGGCGCGAAACTGATGCGCGGCGACTTTGTCGGGCAGATGCTCGTTGGTCGCCGCGACGATACGGACATCGACGCGCAAGGGGCGTGACGAACCGATCCGCGTCACCTCGCCATATTCCACCGCGCGCAGCAGCCGGTCCTGTGCCGCCATCGACAAGGTGCCGAGTTCGTCGAGGAACAGCGTGCCGCCATTGGCCTCCTCGAACCGCCCGGCCCGCGCCTTGGTGGCGCCGGTGAACGCGCCCGCCTCATGTCCAAATAATTCGGCCTCGATCAGCGTCTCGGGCAGCGCGGCGCAGTTCATGACGACCAGCGGCTGGTCCCATCGCCCGCTCAGGCGGTGGAGACGTTCGGCGACCAATTCCTTGCCCGTGCCACGCTCGCCGATGACCAGCACCGGACGATCGAGCGCGGCGGCGCGACTGGCCCGTTCCAGCGCATCCAGAAAGGCCCCCGATTGGCCGATGACCTGACTCGTCCGATCCATTCCCAACAGGTGGCGGATTTTCCCAACGCTTGGCAAGCGCGCAATCGTTGTTGGATCGCAACTATTTTAGAAACCCACGGATTTCCGCCGTTTTTTAAATTGGCACGGCTCCTGCAATGCTTCTGACATCCCGCCGATGAGCGGACTGAAACAAAAAGATCAGGGAGTTTCCACCATGTTCGCCACCACCTTCACCCGCCAGATCGCCGCCATCGCCTGCACCGTCGTGATGAGCGCCACCTGCCTGATGGGCGCCCTCGCCCCCGCGCATGTCGCCGCCGCACAGAACCAGACTCCGGTTGCAGCGATCGAGGCGCCGATCGCATAACCAAGCCATTCGCCATCAAGGAGTATCCGATGGGCATTTTCTCCCGCACCCGCGACATCGTCGCTGCCAATTTCGCCGACCTGCTGGACAAGGCGGAAGACCCCGCGAAGATGATCCGCATGATCATCCTCGAAATGGAGGAGACGCTTGTCGAGGTGCGCGCCTCGGCCGCCCGCACGATCGCCGACCAGAAGGAAATCCGCCGCCATATCATGAAGCTGGACCAGCTTCAGGACAGCTGGACCGAAAAGGCCGAGCTGGCGCTGTCGAAGGACCGCGAGGACCTGGCCAAGGCCGCGCTGATCGAGCGCCAGAAGGCCGCCGACATGGCCGACCAGCTGAAGGCCGAAGTCCAGGTGCTCGACGATGCGCTGCGTGCCTCGGAAGAGGACATCGCCAAGCTGCAGAACAAGCTGCGCGAGGCGCGGACCAAGCAGAATGCGGTTCAGACGCGTTTGGAAAGCGCCAACAACCGCTATCGCCTGCGCGAGATGTGGAACGGGCCCAAGACGCATGACGCGTTCAGCCGCTTCGACATCCTCGAGCGCAAGGTGGACGAGGCCGAGGGCCGCGCGGAAGCGCTGGGCCTGGGGTCGAACCCCAAGACGCTCGAGGACGAGATCGCCGAACTGCGCGCCTCGGACCGGGTCGATGCCGAACTCGCCGCGCTCAAGGCGCGCCTGAACAAGGGGGAGTGAGATGGAAGACATCATCACCCCCGGCATCGCGATGCTCACGCTGTTCATCGCGCTGCCCTGGCTGATCCTGCACTATGTCACCAAGTGGAAGCAGGCGCCCAAGATCACCCATGAGGACGAGCAGCTGCTCGACGAGCTTCACATGCTCGCACGGCGGCTCGAGGACCGGGTGAACACTGTCGAACGGATCGTCGCCGCCGACAATCCCAACTTCAAGCCCAGCCTGTCGCAGTCCGAATGGCGCCCCGAACCGCGCCTCGGCCAACAGGATTACAGCCTCGACCGGAGGAACTGACATGACCGCCAGCCGCACCAACTTCTACCTCGACAAGCAGAATGCCAAGTTCAAGGGCGTGTGTTCGGGGATCGCCGACTATACCGGCGTCGATGTGATGTGGGTCCGCATCGCCGCGGTCCTGCTGACCGTCACCGGGGTCGGCATGCCCTGGGTCCCGCTCGCCTATCTGCTGATCGCCTGGATGGCGACCGCCAAGCCGCTGGGCCTTTACCAGTCGGACGAGGACGCCAAGTTCTGGCAGGGCGTGCGCAGCAATCCGCGCCGCTCGACCGCCGAGGTCCGCTCGAAGTTCCGCGATCTCGACCGTCGCCTGGCCGATATCGAACTTCACTACACCAGCCGCAACCGCCAGCTGGCCGACGAGATCGACCGCCTGCGCTGAAGACCGCGCTGATACATCAACTATCCTATGGGAGTATGGATTATGTCTTGGGGAGGACCGGGTTTCGTCCTGGCGATCATCGCAATGTCGACGATCGGTTGGGTCGTGACCACCTGGATACGTGCCAAGCACGGCTACAGCCTGGAAAATGATTGGGGCGGGATGACGCATAAGAGCGACATCGCCGATGGCCGCAAGGTCGAATTGCTGACCGCCGAGAACCAGAAGCTGGTCGGCCAGGTCTCTCGACTGGAGGAGCGGATCGCGGTGCTGGAACGGATCGCCACCGACCCCGCCGAGCGGACCGCGCGCGAAATCGACGCGCTGCGCGATCGCTGAGGGAGAGGCACGATGGAAAACCTCTTCGCCATCCTTGTCGTTCTGATCCCCATCCTGGGTATCATCGGTGGCGTTTTTCTGAAGCCCTGGCTCACGCTACGCGAAAAGCAGCTGGCCACCGAAGCCTCGATGGTAGCGGAAAAGGCGGCGCAATATGCGGCCCAGACCGAAAAGCTGGAACAGCGGGTGCGCGTGCTGGAGCGGATCATCACCGATCGCGGCCTGGCGCTCAGCAACGAGATCGATGCCCTGCGCATCGGCGGCGAAGCGCCCGCCCGCATCGAACACTGACATAAGATTTTAGAGGGGAGTTACCGCTATGTCCGGCGGACAGTTCATGGTTGTTCTGATCGTCGCGATCGTCATGGTCGCCAGCATCTTCAAGGCCAAGCATCGTCGCTCGCCCGGTCTCGACATGGTCGAACATCTGCGCGGCGAAGGGAACCGCGACACCCAGGCGCTGCGCGGCGAAATCCAGCAGCTGAAGGAGCGCATCCAGGTACTGGAGCGCGTCATCACCGACGAACGCAAGAGCATCGATCTCGACCGTGAGATCGAGCGGCTGCGCGATCGCTGATCCACCCATTGATACGGACAGGGAGCCCGGATCATGACCGACACCAATCTCTACATCGTGCTCGCAACCGCAGGCCTGGCGGGGCTGGCAATGATCGTTACCGCCGGACTGGCCGGCTGGCGCGGCTGGTTGCAGCTGAAGAGCCGCGAGTTCGAGCGTAACCACGACATGCCCTACCCGCCCGCCGCCTCGGCCGCGTCGCGGATCGAGATGGCGGACCTGAAGGAGCGCATCCGCAAGCTCGAAGCCATCGCCGCCGGCGTCGACCTCTGATCATGGTCCGCTTCGCCGCCATCCGTCGCTGGACCGCCCGGACCCTGTGCGGCGGGGCGGTGATCGTCGCGGGGATCGTCCACGTCCCCGCCGCACTCGCCTTTCCCTATCGCGCCGACTTCGGCACCACGACGGTGCTGGCGGAGCGGCCGATCGACCGGGCCGCGATGGGCCGGGTGCTGGCACGGGCCGACCGGCTGCTGGCAGCCAGCCCGCTCGACCGGCCGGGGCTGGCGCGACAGGTGGTGCTGACCGATGGCGGCTGGCGGTGGCGGATGCTGGCGATCGGGGTGAGCGACGCGATCGCCTTTCGCCGCCCCTTCGCCCACGCGCTGATCTTCAACCGTCATTCGGTCGCGGCCGACCGGGTGACCAACGGCGCTCCTCTTGGCGGTGTGCGGACGCTATCGGGTACGATCGCGCATGAGATGATCCACCGGCTGGTCGCCGACCATATCGGCGAATGGGCCGCGCTGCGCCTGCCCGCCTGGAAGCGCGAGGGCTATCCCGACTATGTCGCGCGGGAAACCAGCATCCGCCCCCAGGACGAGGCGCTGATCCGCGCGCGCGATCCGAAGGCGCGGGTGCTGGCCTATTACGAGGGACGTCGCCGCGTGGCGGCCGAACTGGCGCGCAATGGCGGTTCGGTGGACGCCCTGCTCGCGCCCTGAACGCTTAGCCAGCAACGGTTGTGGCGGCGCGCCGTTCGCGGTAGCGCGGCGTCATGTCCGATCTTGCCGAAATCCGCGACGAATATGAATTCCTCGACGCCGACGATCGCTATCGCCTGTTGATCGACCTCGGCCGCGCGCTGGAGCCGATGCCCGAGGCGCTGAAGACCGACGCGACGCTGGTGCGTGGGTGTTCGGCCTCGGTCTGGGTCTATCCGATGAAGAGTGACGCCGCGGGGCTGCACTTCCTGGCCGACTCCAATGCCGCGATCACCAAGGGGATCATCGCGCTGGTGTTGAAAACGGTGCAGGACAAGACGCCGGCGGAGATACTGGCGACCGACATCGAGGGCGAGCTGGCGCCGTTCGATCTGAAGAACCAATTGAGTTCGAACCGGACCCAGGGGATTCCGAACATGATCGCGCTGATCCGGGAGACGGCTGGGCGGTATTGAGGTTTTGGGGTGTGGACTCGGTGAGACACCGTGCCCTCCCCCATCCCCTCCCGCTTGCGGGAGGGGAGCGGCCAGAGGCACAAGTGGCGCGCGGTCTTCAACTGTTGAAAACCGGGTTAGGTTTGTCGAAATAGCCTGACGCCAACCGCTTGGCACGCCCCTCCCGCAAGCGGGAGGGGATGGGGGAGGGTTCAGGGTCTCACCGAGACCGACCTATGAAACACCCCGGAACCATCCCATTCCCGTGGCCTTCGACTGCGCTCAGGCTGAACGGAGGTTGTTAAAAGGTACGAGCCCCTCGCTCCGCTCAGCCTGAGCGCAGTCGAAGGCCACGTCCGAACGCCCGCCCGTCAACCACCCCGCCCTAACCGCGCCGCGATCGCCTCGACATCCTCGTCCGGCGTCACCACCAGCCATTCCCCAGGCCGACGCCCATCGACCAACGTCACCGCATGTTTCGGGCACAGCCCCAGGCACTTGGTCTCGACCACCCCGACCGAGGCCTTGCGCCCCTTGCCGAATATCCGCCGGAGCGCCTTGACGAGCGGCGTCTTGCCCTTGGGCCCGAACCCGCCGCCGACCTTTTTCGAGCATTTGCCGCAGACCAGGACCGTCGCTTCCCATTCCGACTTGGCGCGACGGATCATTCGGGCTTCCAGCTGCGGCGTTCCTCGGCGGCGCGCAGGACCTCGTAGGCCGCCTGCACCTGCTGGAACTTCGTCGCGGCGTCGGGATCATTGGGGCGGATGTCGGGATGGTTCGCCTTGGCGAGGCCTCGCCACGTCGCGCGGATCAGATCGAACTCGGCGTCCGGCTCCAGCCCCAGCGCGTCAAGCGCGCGCATCTCGTCGCGCGAGCGGGTGCCGTCGCCCGGCCCCGCCCAGGCTTGGTGCTTGGACTGGGCATAGCCCGCGCTCGTCCGCCGCTCCGAGGCTTCGCGTGCGGCGGCTTCCTCGGCGCTCAGACCCTGAAAATAGTCCCAGCCGCGATTATACTCGGCGGCATGCGCCTCGCAGAAATACCAGCGGTCGGGGCTGTTGGGGGACTTGGGGGCCGGACAATTGCCCGGCTGGTCGCAGCCATGCCGGTCGCAGATACGCACGGGCTTGGCCTCGCGCGACGCGCCATAGCTGCGCCAGCGAGGAAAGCCCCAGTCATTGGATCGGGTAGAAGATCGCGCCACCGGGCCGATTTAGGCGACTTGCGCGCCGGTGCAAGCATCGAGCGATGCGCTTTGTGAGACAGCGCCGGCCGCCCCCTACTGAATCGCTTGACCGCCAATGGTTCCCTCGTACATGAAATATAAGTCATCATATAGTCATGTCCGTACCGGACATATGCGGACGCCCAGCTGTATCAGGAGCCGCCGTGGCCCAAAGTCGTTCCTTTCTGGCCACCGCACGGGCGGATGTGCCGGCGTCGATCGTGGTGGCGCTCGTCGCCCTGCCACTCTGTCTGGGCATCGCGGTCGCCTCCGGCGCGCCGCCCTTCGCCGGGATGATCGCCGGCATCGTCGGCGGCCTGGTCGTCGGCTTCCTGTCCAAATCGCCTTTGTCCGTTTCCGGCCCCGCCGCCGGCCTGACCGTGATCGTGTTCGAGGCGATCGAGCGGCTGCCCAGTTTCCAGGTCTTCCTGCTGGCGGTGATGCTGGCGGGCGTGTTGCAGCTCGCCTTCTCCTTCACCCGCGCCGGCGTGCTGGCCGAGTTCGTGCCCTCGGCCGTCATCACCGGCATGCTGGCCGCGATCGGCCTGATCCTGATCCTGAAGCAGGTGCCCCACGCCATCGGCTATGACGGCGATTTCGAGGGCAGCTTCGAATATGCCAGCCGCGCCGGCGGTAACACCTTCACCGATCTGTGGACCAGCGTCAGCCAGGACATCGCCCCCGGCGCGGTGCTGATCGGCGCGGTGTCGCTGGCCTTCCTGTTCTGGTGGGATCACGCCAAGCCCAAGCAGGGTCCGCTGCGGCTGCTGCCCGGGCCGCTGGTCGTGGTCGTCATCGGCGTGGTCGGCAACATGCTGCTGGGCGCGTTCCAGCCCGCATGGCAATTGACCGGCAGCCATCTGGTCCGCGTGCCCGTCGCGGGCGGTGCGTCGGAGTTTCTCGGCCAGTTCCAGCTGCCCGACTTTTCGGCGATCGGCACCGGCGCGGTGTGGACCACCGCGATCACGCTGGCGATCGTCGCCAGCCTGGAATCGCTGCTGAGCGTGAAGGCGGTCGACGAGCTCGATCCGCGCCGCCGCACCACCGACAAGAACTGGGAGCTGATGGCGCAGGGCGGCGGCAACATCGTCTCCGGTCTGCTCGGCGGCCTGCCCGTCACCTCGGTGATCGTGCGCTCCTCGGCCAATGTCGATGCCGGGGCAGAGAGCAAGATGTCGGCGATGCTGCACGCGACCTGGCTGCTGCTGTCGGTCGCGCTGATCCCGGTGCTGCTCAACCAGATCCCGCTCGCCGCCCTCGCCGCCGTGCTGATCGCCACCGGCTACAAGCTGTGCAAGCCCAAGCTGTTCACCGATCGGTTCAAACAGGGGTGGAGCCAGTTCATCCCCTTCATCGTCACCATCCTGGCGATCCTGCGCACCGACCTGCTGATCGGCATCCTGGTCGGGCTGGTCGTCGGCTTCGTCTTCGTCGTGGCGCGCAATTTCCGTCCGGCGCTGACCTATGCCTATGACGATGGCGACTGCCTGATCCGGGCGCGGCGCAACCTATACTTCATCCACAAATATGAATTGCAGAAGTCGCTGGCCAAGGTGCCGGACGGCGCCAATCTGCTGATCGACCTGTCCTCGACCTCCTATGTCGATCTCGACAATGTCGACATCATCAACGCCTTCATCAAGGGCGCCGACTATCGCGGGATCAGCGTCATCGTACGCGGCGACATCGCCGAGCGGACCGCCCCGCTGATCAATGCCCCATCGACGGGAGTGCGCTACGCATGAGGGAATATAAGCAGTTGCTGCTCGCCAATAAGGCTTGGGCGACCGAACTCCTCGAGGAGAAGACCGACTTCTTCCAGCGCCAGACGGTGGGGCAGAAGCCCGACTTTCTGTGGATCGGCTGTTCGGACAGCCGGGTGACCCCCGAGCAGATGACGATGACGCCGCCGGGCGGCATGTTCCTCCACCGCAACATCGCCAATCTGGTCCATGACGACGACCTGAACCTGTTGTCGGTCGTGCAATATGCGGTGGATGTGCTGAAGGTCCGCCACGTCATCCTGTGCGGCCATCATGGCTGCGGCGGCGTGCTCGCCACGCTGAACGGCGGGACGGAGGGGCCGGTCGACCGGTGGCTGGGCAATGCCCGCGACGTGCTTCACCGCCACCAGGACGAGATCGCGGCACAGCCCGATGAGGCCGCGAAGGTCAACCGCCTGGTCGAGGTGAACGTGATGGAGCAGCTGCGCCATCTCGCGCGGCTGGACACGATCCAGAAGGCCTTTGCCGAGGGCCGCGAGCTATGGCTGCATGGCTGGGTCTACGACATCCGCGACGGGCATATCAAAACCCTGCTGGAGATCGACGCGACCACCGATCTCGACGGGATCGAGCGGCCGGGCAAGGTGCTGGTCTGATCGGACAGGCCGGGCCGCCCGATCGCGGCCCGGCCATCGCCGCCGGTCTCAGCCCGGCAGCTGGAAGCGCACGCCGGTGACGCTCGCGCCGCAGCCCAGCCCGCCATCGGGACGATAGCTTTTGTCGAAGCGGGCACCCTGCATCATCTTTTCCGACGCGGTCGAGAAGATGAAGGGCGGATAGCTGACGAGGGTGCGGACATTCTGCGCGCGGCCGGCGGCGTCGATGTCATACTGGTTCCTCACCCAGCCCTCGAACCCCCAGCGCAGCGCCTCCTGCGGGAAGGAGGACGAACCGTTGTTCAGGAACACCGGCTTGGACTGGGCATCGAGCGTGGCGCATTGCGAGGCGGCAAGCCCCGTCTTCTCGAAGGTCTGGCGTGCCAGTTCGCTGTTGCCGCGCCGCTGCGCGATCGAGGCCAGCCGGATCAGCGCGCCGACCTTGAGCGGATCGCGCGCCGGCAGCGCGGCGTCGTCCACCACCTGCTGCAGATAGGGATCGCTGTCCTTCCACGGGATGGCGTCGGCAATGATCAGGCGCAGCGCATTGCGCGCCTGAACGTCATCGACATAGGGCTTTTCGGTCAGCATCGGCGATACGACCGTCGCATAACGTCGGTCGCGCCAGAATTCGCGTCCCTGCAAGGTGCGCGTGACAACGGCGAACCGCAGCCTGGCCATGGCGGGCATATCCGACTGCGCCGCCGCCAGCGCATCCGCCTTGGCCACCAGTGCCTGCCGTTCCTCGGCACCGAGCACCGGATTGCGCATCAGCGTGTCGCTCGCCGCCAGAATGGCGGGCGCCTGCCCCGAGCTTTCCGCACTCTTGAGCGCGGCGCGTTGCGTCTCCAGCGCCGCCCCGCCGCCCCGCGCGCCGACATCCGACCCGGCGCGCGCAATGCCCTTTGTCTTCAGCCAATCGCCAAAGGCGCTGTCGAAATCCTGCCAGATCGACGGCCGGGCGAACGATGTCGAACAGCGCATTTCCAACCGCACGCTATAGCGGAAGAAGGGCGGCAGCGTCTTCAAA
Source organism: Sphingomonas pseudosanguinis (assembly GCF_014196255.1). Lineage (GTDB taxonomy): Bacteria > Pseudomonadota > Alphaproteobacteria > Sphingomonadales > Sphingomonadaceae > Sphingomonas > Sphingomonas pseudosanguinis. The sequence continues at coordinate 86,045 of NZ_JACIDH010000010.1, read as the reverse complement.
TCCTCGGGCGTCCATACCCATCCGCGAACGGCGCGCGCGAAGGCCAAGGCCTTCTGCCCCCCGCCCGAGGAATATATGGGTTCGACGTTGAAGGTGGTACCGTCGTCTCCGACACCGAATTGCACGACGGCCACATCGTCGGGCTTCAGATCGGCGTCACCGCCACAGGCCGGCGGCTCCATCAGATTGGCCGCGACGAAATTGCCCTTCGTCGACCGCCCGGCCCCGGTGTAAGCCATATATTCGCGCGCGGTGTCGGCATCGTGAGCCAGGAGCGCGGCGATCGCCGCATCGGACCGCGCGGCAACGTCGCGCAGATCGACCTTGTTCAGGGTCAGCCCGCCCAGCAGATTGACGACGCGCGGCCCCATCCTGTTCGCCTCGGTGAAACGACCGGTGTTGAGGAGCAGCCGCAGCCGCGCCTGGGCCAGCGCCGCCTGGTCCGTCTTGCCCAGATTCATCCGGGCGGCGATGGCGTCGGCGCGGTCGAGCGCCCCTTGTGCGGCGGCGGGATCGGTGAAGACCTGCATCCGCGCACCGGCCAGCATCGCGCCGACCCGGGTCGCGTCATCGGTCGCCGCCGCTTCGGCCTTGCCATATTCGGCGGTCGCATCGGCATAGTCGAGCGAGTCCGCCGCGATCTTGCCCAGCATCATGTGCGCGTTGAAGCGATCCTCGGCCAGCGTCGTATCCGTGGCGGGCAGTGCGGCCAGACCGGTACGGATGGTCTTGGCCGCCTCGTCCAGCCGTGCCAGCCGGTATAGCGCGCCGCCCTTTCGCACCGTGCCGATTGCCCAGGTCCGCGTCCCCGGCTCGAACCGCGCGGCAAAGGCCGTCCAGGCGGCCAGCGCGGCATTGGCGTCGGTGCCCTGGTCCAGCGCGGTGGCGGCGTCATATTGCTGCTGCGCGCTGGGCTTCGCGGCGGGCGGCGTCGCCTGCTGCGCGATGGCGGCCGTACCTGTGGCGACGACCAGTCCGACCAGACCGGCGCGCGCGAAAATCGTCGATGTCATGATTCCCCAAAGCCCTCCCAAGCTCTCGCGGCAAGGAAGCTGCCCTATTTCGGGGCGGAAAGCCAGAGGGCCTGTAAGCCGGGTTCTGTCCACCGGCCGAGGCCGGATGGGCGACCATTCTTCTAGGACGATGCTTGCACATCGCCTCAAGCAACCAACCCGGATAGCGGGCGGGAACGCGCCCCGACGCCTTGCGGCGCCATGCCATCCCTATTCGGTCTTGCTCCCGGTGGGGTTTGCCATGCCGTTTCCGTTACCGGACCCGCGGTGCGCTTTTACCGCACCCTTTCACCCTGACCTGGCCGAAGCCGTGGCCGTCTGCTCTCTGTGGCACTGTCCCTGGGGTCGCCCCCGCCGGGCGTTACCCGGCACCGTTGTTCCGCGGAGCCCGGACTTTCCTCGCCCCCGGTTTCCCGAGGCCGCGGCCGCCCGGCCCTCTGACTGCGGGCGGCTGTAGCGGGAATGGGGCGCAGGGCAAGGGGTTTGTGGTCGGCAGGCTCGCGCGGGCTTCGACTTCGCTCAGCCTGAACGGCTGTTGGGGTGAAGGCTGAGCGGCTGTTCGGGTAACCCCCTTCCCCGCCCCGTTCAGCCTGAGCGAAGTCGAAGGCCAAGGGAATCGCTCTCAACTATCCCGTGAGCGCGCGGCTATAATAGCGCCGACGGGATCAATTGACCCTCCCCACCCATGACCGGGACCGTGCCCAAGATGAGGGACTTGCAACGCCGGTTCCGCGTGGGCTTCGACTTCGCTCAGCCTGAACGGAGGGTAAAATGGGGCCTTACCCCAACAGCCGTTCAGGCTGAGCGAAGTCGAAGCCCACGCCCCGCCCCGTCAATCATCTCCCTGGGGACGCGGCAGCAGCAGTGCCAGCAGGATCATCCGGCATTCCGCATCGATCTCGCCGTCGATCAGCTCGGGGCGGAAGCGCCGCTGGAACGCCATGATCGCCGCCATCCGGTCGGTCACGTCATAACCGAACCGCTCCAGCGCCAGGCAGAAGCCCGCCTCGGTCCACATCGGGTCCATCAGGTTCTTGGTCGGACGCGGCAGCGCGAGCCGCCGCCGGGCGAGCGCCCCCCAGGGGAACAGCTCGCCCGGATCGCGCTTGCGCGCCGGCGCGATGTCGGAATGGCCGACGATATTGCCGCGCGTGATGCCGTGGCGCTTCTGGATGTTGGCGACCAGTTCCATGACGGCGGCGATCTGTTCGTCGGGGAACGGGCGATAGCCCCAGTCATGGCCGGGATTGACGATCTCGATGCCGATACTGGCCGAATTGACGTCCTCGATCGCGCGCCAGTGCGACTTGCCCGCGTGCCAGGCGCGGTTCTCCTCGGCGACCATGCGCAGCACGGTGCCGTCCTCGGCGACCAGATAATGGCAGGACACCTTGGCCTCCGGATCACGCAGCCGCGCGATCGCCGATTCCGCATCCTGCATGCCCGTATAGTGCAGGACGATCATCGATATGGGCAAACTCCGCTCGTCGAAATTGGGCGACGGCGTGTCGACGATCGTCATGCAACCTCCTGAACGGCCCCGGTCCGCTTGGGTCCCGTCTAGCGGCATCGATCGCCGATGGATATGCCGATCATGCCGGGCGCGGCACGGTGTCCCCATCGATCTTTTCATAGAGACCGCGCCCGCCGGGGTTCAGCCGGAAGAGGTCGGTCTGGCCGATCACCGTCTCACCGGCGCCCAGGATCAGCCCGCCGGAAGGGCGCATTGCCGAAGCCAGGGTCTGGAAGGCGCGCTGCTTGGGCTCCGCCGCGAAATAGAGCATGACGTTGCGGCACAGCACCAGGTCGAAGCCGCCGCCGGGCGGCGGGTCCGACACCAGGTTCATCTGGCGAAAGGCGATGTGACGCAGCAGTTCGGGCCGGACGATCCATTCATTGTCCGCGCGCCCCTCGAACCAGCGGACCAGATGGCGGATGGGCAGGCCGCGCTGCACCTCGAACTGGGTGTAGCTGCCCGCCCGCGCCCTGGCCAGCGCGGCCTCGGACACGTCGGTCGCCACGATCTCGGGGATGGGTGTGCCGATGCGTTCGTGCCGTTCGGCAAAGGCCATCGCGATCGACAGCGGTTCCTGCCCCGTCGAACAGCCGACGCTCCAGATGCGGGCGCGGCGACCCGTCTTCTCGACGGTGGCGATCGTCTCGACGATCGTGTCGAAGACATGCGGATCGCGGAAGAAGGAGGTCTCGCAATTGACGAGCGCATCGACCACCCGCCCCGCCAGCGACGGATCGCTGCCATCGAGGATCGCGATGACGAGCTGGTCGAGCGTCTCGAGCCGTCGCTCGCGCATCAGCGGCAACAGGACGGTGTCGACGCGGGTCGAGCGATGGCGGACGATCTGTTGCCCCGTCCGCGCCTCCAGCAGGGCGGCGAGCACGTTGAGCGCCTGGATCGACGCCATGGGCGGCGCCGGCGGGGCGATCGCCTTGGGCGGGACCGATCGCAGGCCGGACGCCATCACCGCTGCACCGCCTGCGCCAGCATCGCGCCGATGGCTTCGGGCGGCAGCACCATGTCGGCCAGGTCATGACCGACGACCACGCCCGGCATGCCCCAGACGACCGAACTCGCCTCGTCCTGCGCGATGATCGTCCCCCCCGCCGCCTTCAGCGTCTCCGCCCCCTCCAGCCCGTCGCGGCCCATGCCGGTCAGCACGATGCCGAGCGCGCGCCGGCCCCAGACGCGCGCCATGGCGGCGAACATCGGATCGACCGAGGGCAGGCACCCGCTACGCGCGCGTCCGTATTGCAGGCGGATCGCCGCACCGCCATCGGGCAAGGCGGCGAAGGTCATGTGCGCGTCGCCGGGCGCCACGACGATGCGCCCGGGACGCAGCCGCTGGCGATCCTGGGCGACGTCGCAGGGCCGGCGCGCGACCGCGGCCAGCTGCGCGGCGAAATAGGACATGAACGACGCGGGCAGATGCTGGGTCACGACGATCGGCACCGTCATCGTCGCTGGCAAGGGCGCGAGCAGCTTGGCGAGCGCATGGATGCCGCCCGTCGACGCGCCGATCCCGATGATGTCGGGCAAGGCGCCGCGCGTCGCCGGCAGGGGCGCGACGGGTGCGCGGGCAAGGGTCGTCACGCCGTTCGGCACCGCCAGCGCGTCGAGCTTCTGGCGCAGGGCCTCGCCGAATTCGGACAGCCCTTTCGGCTGGGGCTTCACCAGCGTGTCGGCCGCGCCGTGCGCCAGCGCCTGGACCGTCGCCGCGCCGCCATCGGGGGTGGAGGACGAGACGATGATGATCCGCGCGCCCCGCCCGGCGGCGAGCAGCCTGGGCAGCGCGGTGATGCCGTCGATGCCGGGCATCGCGACGTCGAGCAGGATGATGTCGACGTCATGCTCCGCCAGAAAGGCCAGCGCGGCATCGACATGGGTGACCGCGCCCACGACCGCGAAGCGCGCCAGGGGTTCGATCTGTCGCGCGATCAGCGCGCGCGCCACCGCCGAATCGTCGACGATCAGGATGCGGGTGCCGGCATCCGGCATCGCGGGTCTGGGATAGGGGAAAGAGGCCATGCGAGGGCGGCTCCGCGCAAAAGTCCGGGCGTCGACGTCAGATCATGCCGACGAGCTGAAGCTTGCTTTCCAGCGTCTCGCGGTCGAACGGCTTCATGATATATTCGTCCGCACCCGCATCGATCGCCGCGCGGATATGCGCCATGCCGTTCTCGGTGGTGCAGAAGACGATGCGCGGACGCGGCTCGATCCGGGCCTCACGCAGCGCCCGCAGGAAATCCATCCCGCTCATCACCGGCATGTTCCAGTCGAGCAGAACCACGTCGGGCACCGATTCGAGACAGGCCTCCAGCGCCTCGCGACCGTCCCCCGCTTCGCGAACCTCCAGGTCGAGCGTCTCGAGGATATGGCGCGCGACTTTCCGGATCACCTTGGAATCGTCCACGACCAGACAGGTTTTCATGCGGCACGCCTTCTACTGCAACCGATCCCGCCGGGACCTTGCGGCATTTTAGCCGGGCGAAAGTAAGGACCGGGTTAATCGGTCAGCACACCAGCGCGCTTCCCTGCGGCACCAGTCGCGCCAGATTGAGGATCAGCAAAGGCTCGCCGTCGCGCACCACGATGCCGTCGGCCGCCCGGCCCCAGCGGCCATGCGCGGGTGGCGTGTGCGGCATCGGGCTGGTCTCGAAGGTTTCGATGTCGTCGAGTTCGTCCACCAGCATCGCGTAATAATGACCGTCCTGCCGGGTGATGACCGCGCGCCGGACATGATCCGCCACCGGCTCCAGGCCCAGCGCCAGCCGGGTGTCGACCACCGTCACCACCCGGCTGCGCAGCGCCGCCAGGCCCCGGATCGACAGATCGACGCGCGGCACGTCGACCACCTCGCCGATATCGACCACGGCGTCGACCTGATCGGCGTCGAACACCACACCCTGCCCGGCGATGCGGGCGATCAGGAACAAGGGCATCAGCGGCCTCCCCGGCGGGCATGGCCGGCCAAGGCGGCGATCAGCGCGGACCGGTCATAGCGATAGATGCTGTCGGGATCGGCCGGCCCGTCACGGTCACGCCGCAACCGGACGACCGGCGCGCTGACCAGCGTCGTGGTGGAGGCGTCGTCGTCCATGACCAGCCGGACATCGGCCGCCTCGCCATCGGGCAGACGCAACGCGCAGCGATAGCCATGTGCCTCCAGCGCGGGACGCAGGAACCGGTCCATCCACTCGGCACCCGCCCCGTCGAGCAGGCAGAGCGGCGCCGCGCCTTCGGACTGGGCCGGCGTGGTGGCCATGAACAGCGCCAGCGGATCGATGATCTCGATCGCCTGCCCCTCCCACACGGTCACGCCAAGGATCGCACCGCCACCATCGGCGGGCGCGACATCGGCGGGCAGCGGAATGATCTCGATCGCGCCGGCCATCGCATAGGCGCATTCGGCCTCGCCATCGGTCAGGCGCAACACCTCGATGGTCGCGTCCCCGGCCGCGCTCGCCAGCGCCTCGTGGCTGACGGCGTGGAGCGGCATCGTCGTCTCGCCGACGATCAGGCGGAGCTGCCCGCCCGACCGGTGGATGGCGCCGGGTGCGACCTTCTCGACCCGGTCGATCGCTCCCAGCGGAATGGCCCGGCGCGATCCGTCGAGATCGTCGAACAGCAGGGCCGGGGTCGCCCGCTGGACCTCCGCTGTCGCCGCGACATCCGCGCCGCGATCGAAGCGCAGCCCGGCCGCTTGGGCAAGGCCGCCGCCATCCAGCAGCAGCATCGGCAGCCCGCTGTCGGGCAAAGTCTGTCCGGCATAAAGGCCGGTGGCCATCACCGCCGGCGCGGCGGGCTTGACCACCACCTCCTCGGTATCCAGCACATCGTCGACGCCCAGCGCATAGTCGCCGTCGCGGGTCGCGACGATGACCAGCGTCGTCGGCGCGTCGTCCCCCATGCGCAGGAAGGTCCCCAGCGGCAGCATGGGCAGCCGCCGCCCGCGCACGGTCGCGATCTGAACCGGGCCGACGGGATCGATCCGCACCTGGTCGCCGCGCACGCGGACGATCTCCTCGATCGACTGGCGAGCGAGCGCGAAACGCTGCCGGCCGACCGCGACGACGATGGTCGACATGATCGACAGGGTCAGCGGCACCTGAATGGTGATGGCCAGCCCGCGCCCCGGCCGGTTGTCCAGCGCGATGCGGCCGCCGACATGCTCGATATTGGCGCGCACCACGTCCATGCCGACGCCGCGCCCCGACAGGGTGGAGACGGTGTCGCGGCTCGACAGGCCCGGCGCGAAGACCAGGTTCAGCCGGTCCGCCGCGCTCATCGCGGCGACCTGGCCGGCACTGTGCAGATCGCTCGCCACCGCCTTGGCGGCGATGCGGCCGACGTCGATGCCGGCACCGTCATCCTCGATCTCGATCAGGATCTGGTTGCCCGACTGTCGCGCCGTCACGCAGATCTGGCCGGTGGGCGGCTTGCCGCATCGCCGGCGCTCGGCGGGTGACTCGATCCCGTGGTCGATCGCGTTGCGGATGATGTGGACCAGCGGGTCGCGCATCATCTCGATCATCTCGCGGTCCAGATCGACGTCCGACCCCTCGATGCGCAGATTGACCGCCTTGCCCAGCTCCGCCGCCGTGTCGCGCACCATGCGCGGCAGCGCGGCGAACAGCGCATCGACCTTCTGCATCCGGGTGCGCGTCACCGTATCGCGCATATCGGCGACGGTCAGCGACAGCCGGTCGAGCGCCGCCTCGACACGTGGGTCGAGCACGTCGTCGCGCAAGCGCCGGGCCAGTTCGTTGCGCGCCAGCACCATGTCGGACATGCCGCTCATCATCCGGTCGAGCAGATCGACGTTCAGGCGGATGCTGCGCGGCGCGGCGCGGGCCGCCGTCATCACCCGGCGCGGGCTGGGCGCGGCGATCGGCATCTCGACCTGCGAAAGGGCGGCGATCAGCGCCTCGTCGTCCGAATTATCGAGCGGCACCCCCGCCGCGATCGCCTCGACCACCGCGCCGATCCGGTCGACGATCGCCAGCACACCGTTGACCAGCGCCGTATCGGGCACCCGCCCGCCGTCGCGTACCGCCGCCAGCGCATCCTCGGCGGCATGGCTGAGCCGCGACAGACGCGGCAGGTCGAGAAAGCCGCAGCTGCCCTTCACCGTATGGACGAAGCGGAAGATCGCATCAAGCCGCCCCCGATCGGCAGGGTCCGCTTCCCACGCGACGATCTCGCCGGACAGCGCGTCCAGCGTTTCGCGGGTTTCGGCAATGAATTCCTGCAGCAGGTCGTCCATATTTCCCCGGGACACCGAGATTTCGGACCCCGTCTTGCCGCCACAAGATTAAAAGGGCGTTTACCCAGCCCGGATCGCGGCCCCCAGGATCATGGTGTTGGGCGCGGGCTCGGTGACCAGCGTCATGCCGCCATGCTCGACCGTCAGCGTGTGGATCAGGAAGGCGGGTGCGGTGCGCGAGCCGAGCGGCTCGATCCCCTGCCCCTCCATCAGGGTGCGGCGGATTTCGGGGTCGAGCAGGATGCGCGGCCCCTCCAGCCGGATCGCGATCTCGATCGCCTCGCGCCCCGCCTCGGCACCGATGTCGATCGTGCCGCCGCGCGCCAGCGCCTCGACCGCGATCAACGCCAGATTGACCAGGATGCGCACCGCCGGCTTGGGCAGCGACGGCGCCTCGACCAGCCAGCCCAGCGTGGTGCGGCGATTGTCGACCAGCAGCCCCTCGATCGCCGCCTTCGCCTCGGCCATGTCGACCCGCTCGCTGAAGCCGCCGCCAGCGCCAAAGGCCAGGCGGAAGAATTTCAGCTTGTTGGCCGAGGCGCGCGCGCTGTCGGCCAGCAATTCCATGCACCGCGCGCGCATCGCCGGATCGGTTTCGTCGGCGAGCAATTCCAGCCCGTTGTTGAGCGCCCCCACCGGCGACAGAAGATCGTGGCACAGTCGCGAACAGAGCAGGCTCGCGAAATCCACCGGGCTGACGGTCATGCAAAATCCCTTGACGAAGTTTCCCTTTTTGACGTGGGCGGGCCGTCGGCGCAAGCAAGCGTGAGCGGATCGAACCGGCCATGGCGTCGGCCCGCCGCGACGGCACGCCAGGCGGTGACCGCCCCGCCGCCGATGATCAGCCAGATCGTGCCATCGGGGGCGGCATCGGCGGCGTCGCGCGGCGACGGCGCGGCGAGCCCGTTCGGGTGCGAATGATAGTGGCCGATCACCGCCGGGCCACCGCCGCGCGCGGACCGGTGCGCGGCGATCAGCGCGGCCGGATCGATCTCGAACCGGTGCCAAGGTTCGGGCGAGACATTGGCGCAGGGCACGACCGCGGAGATGCGGTTCTCCTCCCCCAGCAACAGCCCGCATACCTCGCGGTCGGCCGACGCGGCGGCGGTTATCAACAGGAAGTCGAGCGCCTCGCTTGAAATCGTTACGGTCATGCCCAATTTACTAAGCCATGGACCGGGGGGTTTCCATCATCGATGCGCGGATCGCGCCCACAGCGGATGGCTGGCGGTTGGACCGTGCGCTGGCCGATGCGGTGCCGACGTTATCGCGCGAACGGCTGAAGGTGTTGATCGCCAGCGGCGCGGTGACGCGCGACGGCGTGATGGCGCGCGACCCCGCCAAGCGCGCGGCGGCGGGCGATCTGTTTCAGGTTGCCGTCCCTGCCCCGACGCCTGCGCATAACGAGGCGCAGGATATTCCGCTCGTCATCGCCTATGAAGACGAGCATCTGATCGTGATCGACAAGCCGGCCGGGCTGGTCGTGCATCCCGCCGCGGGCAATCTGGACGGCACGCTGGTCAATGCGTTGCTGCATCATTGCGGCGGATCGCTGTCGGGTATCGGCGGCGTCGCGCGGCCCGGCATCGTCCACCGGATCGACAAGGATACCTCCGGCCTGATGGTCGCGGCCAAGACCGACCGCACGCATGAGGGGCTGGCCAAGCAGTTCGCGGCGCACTCGATCGACCGCCGCTACCGCGCGATCACCGGGGGTATTCCCCGTCCCGCCGATGGCTCGGTCGATGCCCCCCTCGCGCGCAGTCCGCAGAACCGCAAGAAAGTGGCGATCGTGCAGGGCGGCAAGCGCGCCGTGACGCACTATCGCACCATCGAAAAGCTTAACAACGCCGCGCTGGTCGAATGCCGGCTGGAGACGGGCCGCACGCATCAGGTGCGCGTCCATATGCAGTCGCTGGGTCACGCCTTGCTGGGCGATCCCGTCTATGGTAGAACAAAGGGTGCTCAAAAAGCCCTGCTCGATGAACTCGATTTCCGGCGCCAAGCCCTGCACGCGGCGCATCTGGGCTTTATTCATCCCATAAGTGGTAACGCTTTGGCGTTTGAGAGCCCGATGCCGCCCGACATGCAGGAACTGTTCAGCCGGCTTCACGTATAGCAGAAGACCGCCTCGCGCCCGGCGACGGGACGGACGGAATGACGCTCCAGAAAGGGAGATAAGGATCATGGCAAAAGGCAGCAACGTCCCGGCGACGATTCCTGCACTGGGCGGGGAGCAGTCGCTCAACCGCTATCTGGCCGAGATCAAAAAATTCCCGATCCTTGCCCCGGAGCAGGAATATATGCTCGCCAAGCGCTTTCAGGAGCATGGCGACCCCGAGGCGGCGGCGCAGCTCGTCACCTCGCACCTGCGTCTCGTGGCGAAGATCGCGATGGGTTATCGCGGCTATGGCCTGCCCACCTCCGAACTGATCTCGGAGGGCAATATCGGCCTGATGCAGGGCGTGAAGAAGTTCGAGCCCGATCGCGGCTTCCGCCTCGCCACCTATGCGATGTGGTGGATCAGGGCCTCGATCCAGGAATATATCCTGCGCTCGTGGAGCCTGGTGAAGATGGGCACCACCGCGGCGCAGAAGAAGCTGTTCTTCAACCTGCGCCGGATGAAGTCGAAGCTCGACGCGTTCGAGGACGGCGACCTGCGCCCCGAGGACGTGACCAAGATCGCCACCGATCTGGGCGTCAACGAGGACGAGGTCATCAGCATGAACCGTCGCATGGCGATGGGGGGCGACACCTCGCTCAACGTCTCGATGCGCGAGGATGGCGAGGGCCAGTGGCAGGACTGGCTGGCCGATGACGCGCCGCTCCAGGACTCGGTCGTCGCCGAGCAGCAGGAGGCGGATGTCCGCCACGACATGCTGGTCAGCGCGATGGACGACCTGAACGACCGCGAAAAGCACATCCTGACCGAGCGTCGCCTGACCGACGATCCCAAGACGCTCGAAGAGCTGAGCCAGGTCTACGGCGTCAGCCGCGAGCGTGTCCGCCAGATCGAGGTGCGTGCCTTCGAGAAGCTGCAAAAGGCGATGATGCGCATCGCCGGCGAAAAGCGGCTGCTGGCGGCCGCCTGAGCATGACCGGCCGCACCGTCGTCATCGGCGGCGGCGCGGCCGCCATAGTCGATGGCGGCGGTGCCCTGTCGCGGGCCATTGTTAGGCTTGCACGGATGACGATTTAAAATCGCCCCCCTCAGGAAAACCTGCGCGAAGTCTTTTCCACTGTCCCGTAAGTCCAAGCCCCGGGCTTCATAGCGATGATCTTGAAGGAAAAGCGCTGCCGCCCATGCGGCGCCGGGACAGGCGGATCGACATAAGACAGACGGGCATGGCAGAACATTGATCGGCCTCAAGCCCAAAGCAAGGGGTCGGCTTGAGCCAAGGGGACTGCGTTACGTCATACCCCAGCGCGTGAAACCGCACTCATAGGGGATTAGTCAGCCAGATCGGGCCATGCGTCCAGAAGGGCGTTGCGGGTTGCCGGGCGCGCCGCCATCACCTTGCGAATGAAAGGCAGATTGGCGTCGAAGACCGGCACCTGCCACACCGCCTCGCCTCGCGCCGACAGCCAAGCCTTTATGATCCATAACAGGGCGACCTCATGGCGCCCATCCACGATCCGGGCTGCCAATGACGGCGCGAAGGATGGCGGCAGAGGGTGACGTGCCAGGGCCTGGGCAGCGAAGGCCGAATCCCGGTCCTCGGCCCCATCGAGTAGCGCCAGCAGCGGCGAAAGATGGTCGGCTTCCTGCGTCAATGTGAACAGCGTTTCGCGGCGCGCCACCTCGAAGGCGATGCCATGGACGCCGTCTTTCGCTTCCGCCCCCTCCAGCCGCTCCACGGTGGCCGCATCCCCGATCAGCCGCAGACCGTCGAGATCGGTCGTATCCCCCTCTACCCCCCGCGCCTCCATCATGCCGCGGGCGCGCGCTAGATCGTCATCACTCATGCCCTCAAAGTGGAAGGGGAAGTAACCCTCCGCCTTGTCACGGCCCTGGGCATGGAATTGCGCGATGAAAGCGGGCCAGGTCACTGCCAATCTCCAGAGTCCGGCAAGACGATTTTCTCCTCAAAATTGGTGATGCGACCCGACACCTTGCCGGCCTCGATCTCAGGCATTTCGTATTTCCGAAAGATATAGCCGCCTCCGGCCTTGCTGGGCGACTGGAGCGCCTCAACATTGCCACTCAAGCCTCGCGTGTAGCGCGCCGAGGTTTGCCCCCAGACCTGTTCGCCGCCCTTGTCCCAGGGCATCGCCGTGTTGAGATGATCCCAGTCGTCGATGACGCGCCCGCCGGGCGTTCCCTCTAGCGTGGTGCCACCATGGGCCTTGGCATATTGCCCCGCCGCGACCTTGTTGCCCGACCACAAGAAACCGGGCTTTCCGTCGGTCGAGACATCCAGCCGCCGAACGACTCCATCCACATCGCCCGCGTCGACATGGCGGGTCAGGATCGCGCGAGCTTCGTCGATCCGGCCTTCCTTGGAAAGTGCTGAAATCCGCCCCCGATCATGCGCGATGCTGCCCTCCCGCGCCAGCTTCGGGCCCGACACGACCATTCCCATGCCGACCAACCCTTGGAGTAGATCGCGATAGCCCGGACCGATGGCGTCGCCGACCATGCCGACACCTTCCATGCCCGCATATCCGGCTGCCCCGATCACGGCAAAGGCTCCGAAGGCCGCCGCCCCCGCCATCGCGGCAAACACGCCCGCCCCGACCAAGCTCGCGATCCCCAGTATTTGCAATCCGGATCGCGTCCACGACTCTAGGTCAAAGACGAAACCGGTCTGCGCCGTCTCGCCGCCGATCAGGACATTGGGGGATGCGCTCTTGATATGCGCGCCGCAAGTCAGCTTCGACTTCAGTCGCGACGCGGGCTGACCGTTGATGAAGACGGTTGCGGATCCTTCGCGAACGATCACCGATCCGGGCCATGGCGGATGGTTGAACGGTAAGCCATTGCAACTTGATGCGCTGGACAGTTCAGCGCGTATGGCCCCGCGGCCGTTGACGAAGACATTGGGCGAGCCGACCGTCAGGACGCCCGTGGTAGGTTCGGGCAGGTCGAAGATCGTCGCCAGCCCGGATGCGATCTGGTCGCCCGCCAGACCGCCACCCGCGATCGCTCCCGCGATCGCGACTGCCGCGAGGCCGCCGGTAAGGCCGACCGCGCCGACGACCGCAATGCCAGCGGCGACACCGACCAACGCCCCGCCCACCATGGCCAACATGCCGTAACCATGGGCGATCTCATCGTCGACGCGAGCGGCTGGTTCCATCGGGCCGGTCAGCGAGCCTGGCGGGGCCACGTCATGGGTAGTGGGGCGTCGCGGCCGGCGGATCGAAACGCAGGCTGGCCATGACCCGGCGCCAGTCATCTTCATGATAAGCGATGTCGGCGGGTGTCGCAGTCAGGGTGCAAATGACCGCTGTGAAATCACCGTCGAAGAAGATTTGCCGCAAATGTGCCGTTCGCCCGTCCTTCTCGAACTGAAATTCGAGCCATCCGGCGTCTCGCTCGTTCGCATGAAACAACGCGCGCTTCACCTCGTGATAGCCGGGTAGGCTGCGGCTCACGGCATCGGCCTGCTTCTCGAAATAGGCAGGAAATGGCATGACGCCCTTGCCTGGGTCCTTTGTCAGTACGAAGCTGGCCTCCCCGCCACCGCCAGGAGCGGGCGGCAAGCGAAACGCCACGATCGACTGGTCATGCCAATGCTCCGGCACGTCGAATACGGCCACGCTTGTGCGATAAACGGACATCGCCCGCGATAGTGTACCAATCGCGCCGGAAGTACAAGGCCAGCCTGACCGCGACGCATTTAACGCTTGGCCCGAATTTCGAAAGATATCATGGTCGTCTGGGCTGATCGATCCGGATGCGCAGAACAACAGGGGGGGCCGGTTTTCACCAAAGCCCCCTTCCCCTTTTAAAGTCCGGACACCCTCACCGGATCGGCGAGTTCGGGTCCAGTCGCATGTCCAGATAGCGGTCTACCGACCCCATCAGCTCGGGCATTTCATGCTCGAAGAAGTGGTTGGCCTTGGGGATGGTGTCGTGGTGGATGGTGATGTGCTTCTGGGTGCGCAGCTTGTCGACCAGCTTCTGGGTCGCCGCCGGCGTCGCGACCTCGTCGGCCTCGCCCTGAATGATGATGCCCGAGGAGGGGCACGGCGCCAGGAAGGTGAAGTCGTACATGTTGGCGGGCGGCGCGACCGAGATGAAGCCGCGGATTTCCGGTCGGCGCATCAGCAACTGCATGCCGATCCACGCGCCGAAGCTGACGCCCGCGATCCAGGTGGTCGAGGCCTCCGGGTGGAAGCTCTGCACCCAGTCGAGCGCCGAGGCGGCGTCGGACAGTTCGCCGATGCCGTTGTCGAACGTGCCCTGGCTTTTGCCGACGCCGCGAAAGTTGAAGCGCAGCGTCGCGAAGCCGCGCCGCTGGAAGGTCTTGTAGAGTTCCTGCACGATCCGGTTGTTCATCGTGCCGCCCGCATTGGGGTGCGGATGCAGGATCATGGCGACGGGCGCGCGCGGACGCGGAGCGGGAGCGAAACGGCCTTCGAGGCGGCCTTCGGGGCCGGGAAAAATGACTTCGGGCATCAAAACTCGCCGATCTGGATGCGCGCTGGTGGAGCGCCGGGAACGTTGCGCTATATAGGCCGACACGCCATTTTCGCAATTGTTCGATCATTTCAAAGACGGAACAAGCCCTGCCCCGCCTCTACCTCGACCATGCCGCCACCACCCCGATGACCGAGGCAGCGCGTACCGCGCTGGCGGAGGGGTGCGCGATCTGGGCCAACCCCTCCTCCCCCCATTCCGAGGGGCGCGCCGCCAAGCGCGCGCTGGAGGACGCCCGCGCCGCCGCCGCCCGCGCGCTGGGCTGGAAGCACGAGATATTGTTCACCAGTGGTGCGAGCGAATCGCTGTCCATCGCACTGACCCGCGCCATGGTGGAGCGGCGCTTCGTCGGGGCGATCGACCATGATGCCGTGCTGCGTGCCGCGCCGGACGCGATCGTGATGCCGGTCGGGCCCGACGGCGTGCTGCGCCTCCCCGACCTGAGCGGCTCCCGCGCGGTCGTGACGGTGCAATGGGCCAATAGCGAGACGGGCGTGCGTCAGCCGATCGCGCAACTGGCCGAGGCGATCCACGCCGCCGGCCATATCCTGCTGGTCGACGCCGCGCAGATGCCCGCTGGCGCGGACCCGGAGGTGATCGAGCATGCCGACCTCGTCGCGCTATCGGCGCACAAGCGCGGCGGCCCGCCGGGGATCGGCGCGCTGCTGGTCCGCGACCTGGCGTTGCTGGCACCGACCGGCGGGCAGGAGCGCGGCTATCGCCCCGGCACCGAGAATATGCCGGGCGTGCTGGGCTATGCCGCCGCGCTGGCCGAAGCGGAGCCGGACCATGCGGAACTGCGTGCGCATCTGGACGATGCGATCCGTCGTTCCGGGGGGATCGTCGTGGCGGACGCCAGCCGCCGTCATCCGGCCATCACCAGCTATCACATGCCCGGCAAGCCATCGGCGGCGCAGCTGATCCAGTTCGACCTAGCGCAAATCTCGGTCTCGGCGGGCAGCGCCTGCGCCAGCGGCAGCCTGAAGCCCAGCCATGTCCTCGCCGCGCTCGGCTGGGATGTGGACGCGGGGCGCGAGGTCGTGCGGGTCAGCTTCGGCCGCACGACAACGCGCGAGGATGTCGACCGCTTCGTCAGCGCCTGGCGTGCCATCGCACTGGGGAAGCGCGTCCTGTGATCTATCTCGACTATCAGGCGACGACTCCGCTCGCGCCCGAGGCGTTGAAGGCGATGCTCCCCTGGCTGGAGCAGGGCCATGCCAATCCGCACTCCCCCCACCGTGCCGGGCGACAGGCACGCGCCGCCGTCGAGGTCGCGCGCGATCAGGTCGCGGCGCTGCTCCCCTCGGGCGGGCGGGTGGTGTTCACCAGCGGCGCGACCGAGGCGCTGAACTGGGCGATCAAGGGCGCAAGCGGCGGGATCGTGACGACCGCGATCGAACATGCCGCCGTGCTCGACACCGCCGCCGCGACGGGGCGACCGTTGACCGTCTTGCCTGTCGACGGCAAGGGGCTGGTCGCAACAGGCCCCGATTACATCGACTCGGATCAGCGCGAGCCCCTCCCCTTCAGGGGAGGGGTTGGGGTGGGGCCTCGCCTCAGGCCGCACGCTGGTGGAGACGCCCCACCCCCGACCCAGTGGCAGGTAAACGATGCCCCGCATCATTTAGGTCATGCCGGGGGCATGACCGACCTGCCACTCCTGAAGGGGAGGGGTGATTCTGGTTCGCATCCTGCTACGCAGGCCCTGCCCCACGGCACCGGCCTGGTCGCCGCGATGCTGGTCAACAACGAGATCGGTACCGTCCAGCCGATCGACGCGGTGGCCGAGCAAGCCCATCAAGCAGGCGCGCTGATGCTGTGCGACGCGGTACAGGGCTATGGCCGGATCGCCATTCCCACGTCAGTCGACATGGTCGCGATGTCCGCCCACAAGATCCACGGTCCCAAGGGGATCGGCGCGCTCTGGATACGCGACGGCATTGCCCTCCCCCCGCTGCTGCACGGCGGCGATCAGGAGGGCGGCCGCTCGGGCACCCTCAGCCCTGCGCTTTGTGCCGGGTTCGGCGCGGCGGCGCGGCTGATGGCGATGCGGACCGAAGAGGATGCCGCCCATGTCGAGCGGCTCTGGACACTGGCGGTAGACCGACTGGGCGCGGACTGGACGATCAACGGATCGACCGACCAGCGTTATCACGGCAATCTCAACATCCGCCGCGATGGGCTGGATGTCGCACGGCTGATGTCCGATTGCCGCGACATCGCCTTTTCGGCCGGCAGCGCCTGTGCCAGCGGGTCGGGGCGGACCAGCCATGTGCTGACCGCGCTCGGCCTGTCGGTGCCCCAGGCGAAATCATCGATCCGCATCGGCTTCGGCCGCTACACCACCGAGGAAGAATTGATCCAGGCCATCGACCAACTGGTCGCCGCCGCCGGAGCGCAGCGGCCATGATCGCGCTGACCTTCATCGCCCGCGACGGTCACGCCATCGCCGTCGAGGCCACCTCCGGCGAAACCCTGCTCCGCGCCGGCCAGCGTGCGGGGCAACCCTTGGAGGGCACCTGCGGCGGACAGATGGCCTGCGCAACCTGCCATGTCCTGATCGACCCCGCCTATCTCGACCGTTTGCCCGCCCCTGCGGCTGAGGAAGAGGACATGCTCGATCTGGTGCCCGATGCCACCCGCACCAGTCGGCTGGCCTGCCAGATCATACTGACGCCCGACATGGCGGGGTGTACCGTCCGCCTTCCCTGAACCTGGGATAACGAACTGGTTCAGCACGCAATCATCGCCGATTCGCCATTCTCTCTTCATGCTCGCTGACAGGCGAGACGACCGGGAGTAAAGCGTTATGAAACTTCTTGCTGTATTGGGTGCCGGCCTGATCGCCGTCACGGGTATCACCGCCGCCGCGCCGGCCGACGCCGCGCCGCATGACCGCTGGGGCCGTGGACCGGGTTGGGATCGCGGTCCCGGCTGGCATCATCGCGGACCGGGCTGGGATCGTGGCCCCGGTTGGCATCGTGGGCCTGGCTGGAATCGCGGACCGGGCTGGAACCGCGGCCCGCGCTGGCATCGCGGTGCCTATAACCGCCCGCGCGTCGTGTGCCGCTGGGAGCGGACCTGGAACGGCCCGGTGCGCCGCTGCTTCAACACCTATCGCTAAGGCGTAAATCTTCGTCGCGCGCGGGGCCGTGGGATAAGGACTTGATCCCCCGGCCCCGTTTCGCCATATGCGCGACCGGGAGTCGGGCGGACGTAGTCGTCGCCAACCCGGTCAGGTCCTGACGGAAGCAGCCGTAACGATTTCGCTGCGGGTCGTCCCGGCTCCCACCCTCCGCACATTGTAAGCGCCATGCCCGATCGACCATCGGCGTATCCGTTGATGACGCCGCGCGCCCGAGCGCCTATGTTGGCCCGCGATGATTTCCCTCACCCCGACTTGTCCGACCCGTCATGGCTGATTCGTTCGACCTGGGCGAACCGCCCCAGCCCGTTCAGACGCCCGCCAAGGCCGAGGCTTACCGCGTTCTCGCGCGCAAATACCGGCCACAGACTTTCGACGCGCTGATCGGGCAGGATGCCATGGTCCAGACGCTGGGCAATGCGATCAAGCGCGACCGGCTGGCCCATGCGTTCCTGATGACCGGCGTGCGCGGGGTCGGCAAGACCTCGACCGCGCGGCTGATCGCCAAGGCGCTGAACTGCGTCGGCCCGGACGGCAATGGCGGCCCGACGATCAGCCCGTGCGGTGTCTGCGAGCCCTGCCGCGCCATCGCCGAAGGCCGCCATATCGACGTGATCGAAATGGACGCCGCCAGCCATACCGGCGTCGACGACGTGCGCGAGATCATCGAGGCGTCGCGCTATGCCGCCGTCTCGGCGCGCTTCAAGATCTATATCGTCGACGAAGTCCACATGCTCTCCAAAAACGCCTTCAACGCGCTGTTGAAGACGCTGGAGGAGCCGCCCGCGCATGTGAAATTCCTGTTCGCCACCACGGAAGTGAACAAGGTCCCGATCACCGTCCTGTCGCGCTGCCAGCGTTTCGACCTGCGGCGGATCACGGCGGACAAGCTGGCTGCGCATTTCGCCGACATCTGCGTCAAGGAAGGCGTGGCGGCCGAGGACGAGGCGCTGATGCTGGTGGCGCGCGCGGCGGAAGGCTCGGCGCGCGATGGTCTGTCGATCCTGGACCAGGCGATCGCCCATGCCGATCTGGAGGGTGGCGGCGTCACAGCGGCGGCGGTGCGCGAAATGCTGGGCCTGTCGGATCGCGGCGCGGTGCGCGACCTGCTGGGGCTGGTGCTGAACGGCGACGGGGCGGGGGCGCTGGCGTCGCTGCGGCGGCAATATGATTATGGCGTCGACCCGCAATCGGTGCTGCGTTCGCTGCTGGAGACGGTGCACGGCATCACGCTGACCAAGGTCGGCACGCCGCCCGACGCCGCGCAGCCGCTGGAAGAGCGCGCGGCGCGCGAGGAATGGGCAGGCTCGCTCAGCTTCCCCGCGCTGCACCGCCTGTGGCAGCTGTTCCTGAAAGGACATGACGAGGTCGCCCGCGCCGCGCTGCCCATCGAGGCGGCGGAGATGGCGCTGTTGCGGGCGATCCATGCCTCGACGCTGCCCGATCCGGGCGAACTGGCGCGGCAGATCCGCGACGGCGGCGTGTCGGCGTCCAGCGCGCCGGCGGTGACGCAAGCGGCGGCGCCCGCCGCTGCCCCCGTCGCCCTCGCCCCGCCGCCTCCGCCCGCCGAGCCCGAACCGCCCAAGCTGCCCGACAGCTTCGTCGCGATGATCGATCGGCTGGACGATATGGGACAGTTGGCGCTGGCGGCCCGGATGCGCCACGGTGCGCGTCTCGTGCGTTATACCCCGCCGGAGATGGTGTTCAGTGGATCGCGCCCGATCGCGGCCGATACGCTGAGCGAGCTGATCGCGGCGCTGAAGACGGCGACGGGCCAGAACTGGCGCGTCACGCTGGAGGACGTCCCCGGCCAGCCGACCCTGCACGAGCAGCAGGTCGCCGCCGAGGAAGCGATCAAGACCGCCGCGTGGGAATCGGACATGGTCCGCGCCGCGCGAGAGGCTTTCCCCGAGGCCGAATTGATGGAATGGGCCGGCAAACGCAGTGTGAACGGAGCATGATGTGAAGAATCTCGACGAAATCCTGGCGATGGCCCAGAACGTCCAGAACGAGTTGGAAAAGGCGCAGGCCAATCTCGACAATATCGAGGTCGAAGGCGTCTCCGGCGGCGGTCTGGTGAAGGTCAAGGCGTCGGCCAAGGGCCGGATCATCGGCATCACCATCGACGACTCGCTGATGCAGCCGTCGGAAAAGGGCATGCTGGAGGACCTGCTCGCCGCCGCGATCAACGATGCGCGGACCAAGGCGGATGCCGCCTCGGGCAGCGAGATGTCGAAGATGACCAGCGGCCTGCCGCTGCCGCCGGGCTTCAAGCTGCCCTTCTGATCCGGTCCCGTCGTTTCGGGAACGACATGGCAGCCATGGCGTTGCTCTCCCCATCAATAAAGGAGGGAATGTCATGGCCGATGAACGCGTTACCGAAACCTATGGCAATCAGCAGCCGCACACCACGGTGATCGAGCGTCGCAGCGGCGGCGGTGGCGGCATGGCGATCGCCATCGTCCTGCTGATCGCGGTGCTGGTGGGCGGCTTCTACCTGTTCAGCCGGGGCGGCGCGGAAAACCGCCGTGACGCAGCCGTGACCTCCGCTGCCAAGAGCGTCGGGGATACCGCCAAGAAGGCCGGTGACGCGATTTCCGGCGACGCGAAATAAGGTGACTTGCCACCGGCCGGGCTGATCTGCGTCCGGCTGGTGGTGATGGCGGGGGGATTGGCCGCTGCGTCGGGGTCGATCAGCGGTGGTGGGGTTTTTCGGCCGAACGTCAGCGGATCGCGCCCGGCTCCGTAACTGATGCGCCAGTTTCGTCAAAAGCATAGAACTATGGATGGCCTGAATGCCGCACGGTTGTTTACTGCCCGAAATGTGACTGCCGCGCAGGTTGTGCCCGCCCCTCCCAGTTTGCGCGGGTGAGGCAGGCGACAACGCGGGGGCGATATACGAAAATCACCGCACGGGTCTGGGAGTAGTTCGATTGTGGTGCGATGTGGGGTCAAGCGAGAAGCCTCGCAGCGCGTGGCAACCGCCCTCCCCCATCCCCTCCCGCCTGCGAGAGGGGCGTGTTCCTGTCAGATGACAAGCGCCATTCGATACGTTTTAAGACCACCAGATCGCACCAGGCACGCCCCTCCCGCAGGCGGGAGGGGATGGGGGAGGGAACGGTGTCTCACCGAGCCCCCACCCTACCGAATACAACTATCCAACCCCTGCCGCCGAACGACCCCGACATAGCGCGCAATGACATTGCCATGCCGCCGGACGAACCCGGTCGGCGCCACCGCCTCGCGCTTCTTGGGCAGCGGCAGCACCGCCGCGATCCGCGCCGCTTCGGTGGGCGACAGTCGGGAGGCGTCATGCCCGAAATAGCGCATCGCCCCGGCATTGGCGCCATAGGTGCCGATCCCCGTCTCGGCGATGTTGAGATAGACCTCCATGATCCGCCGCTTGCCCCACAGCGTCTCGATCAGGAATGTGAACCAGGCCTCGAAGGCTTTGCGGACATAGCCGCCATTCTGGAACAGGAAGGCGTTCTTCGCGGTCTGCTGGCTGATCGTCGAACCACCGCGAATCCGGCCGCCCTTGGCGTTGCGATAGGCGGCGCTGGCCATCGCCTGGAAATCGAATCCATTATGCGAGCAGAAACGCGCATCCTCGCCGGCGATGGCGGCGCGCGCCATGTCGGGGTCCATCTCGGACAGCGGCATCCAGTCCTTGGTCACGCCATGCCCGCCGATCACATCGCCCAGCATGGTGAAGGTAATGGGCGGCGGCACGAAGCGATAGATGCCGACCCACACGACACTGAGAATGACAAAGGCGAGCACGGCCTTCATGGCCCAGCGAGCGATGCGGAACATCCGCGAGGCTTTAGCGGGCTTTGTGGTGGAGGTCACGATCCTCCCCGGTACGGGGAGGTGGCAGGGCGAAGCCCTGACGGAGGGGGGCGCCACACAAGACACATACTTGTGGAAAGCCCCCTCCCCCATGCTTCGCATGGTCCCCCTCCCCGTGCCGGGGAGGATCGTCATATCGTCCAGATCAGCACATTGCCGACGAGCACGACCGCCATTACCAGCATCAGCACACCCTTGCGCCGATCCCCGCGCCGGATCGTCGCGATCCCGCCCGCGACGCAGGCGAAGGCCGCCAGCATCGCGATCCCCGGCGCGGCCTGTGCGATGTCCTCCATCAGCCCGCCAGCACGCGCGCATAGGCGGCGCGATCGACATTGCCGCCCGACAGCAGCACGAGCATGCCGTCCTCCGCCGCGACCTTGCCCGCCAGCAACGCGGCCAGCGCCACCGCGCCGCCGGGTTCGACCACCAGCCGCAGCCGATCGGCGGCGAAACGCTGCGCCGCCGCGACCTCCGCCTCGCTGACCGCGACACCCTCCGCACCGCGTCTCGCCAGCACCTCGAAGGTCAGTGGCGACACGCGAGTCGTCTGGAGCGAGTCGCAGGCGGTCGGCGGCGGGTTGTCGCCCACCGGCTCGATCCACCCCGCCTCCAGAGAGCGACGCATATCGTCCCAGCCTTCGGGTTCGACCACCGTCACCCGCGCCTCGGGCAATGCCAAAGTCAGCCCAGCGGCCAGCCCGCCGCCGCCACAGGGCGTCACGACATGGGCGGGCGCAGCCAGACCCAGCGCAGCCATCTGCGCCGCCGCCTCGATCCCTGCGGAACCCTGCCCCTCGATCACCCAGGGGTCATCGAAACTCGGCACCAGGGTCGCACCGCGCGCCTCGGCAAGCCGACGCGCGATCTTCTCGCGGCTTTCGGTCGCGCGGTCGTAATCGACGATCTCCGCCCCCAGCGCGAGCGTGCCCTCGCGCTTCGACACGGGCGCATCGGCGGGCATCACGATCGTCGCCGCGATTCCCAGACGACGCGCGGCCCAGGCGATTCCCTGCGCATGATTGCCCGACGAAAAAGCGACCACGCCCCGCCCCCGCGAATCCGCGTCCAGCGCGGTCAGACGGTGCCACGCGCCGCGCAATTTGAAGGCCCCGATCGGCTGTAGATTTTCCGCCTTGAAAACCACTGTTTTCCCATTGATCTGAAAGGGAAATATCGGGCTCGGCGGCAGGATGCGGGCGATCTTTTCGGCGGCGTCGCGGACCCCCGCTTTTGTCGGCTGTCTTAAGATTGTCACTTTTTATCTCCGACGCCCCTTCTACCGCTTTACAATCGAAAAAGCGGACCCTATTTCGCGCCTCCGCTGCCCCATGGGACTTCCAACCGCAAGGCAGCTTTTTGTCACCGTATGCCGTCAGGCAATTGGAGGTCCCTTGAGTTGCACCAGAATCATCGCGCGCTGGGGCTAGCTGCCCACTCGACCGCCGTCCCCTCCAATTTGGAGCGCGGCATCGACATCGCCAAGCGTCGTCCGGCTGATCCGGTCACGCTGCTTCGCCCGCACGCCGCTGCGCGCGCCGCCCGATTCTTCGTCGAGAAGTTTCCGGGCCGGCCGATGTATGCGGTGAAGGCGAATCCGTCTGCAGATCTGATCCAGATCCTGTGGGACAATGGCATCACCCATTTCGACACCGCCTCGATCGCGGAAGTTCGTCTGGTGAAGTCGGTCGCCCCGCAGGCCGTCTGCTGCTTCATGCATCCGGTAAAGTCGGAAGAGGCGATCGCCGAGGCCTATTTCACGCACGGCGTCCGCACCTTTTCGCTCGACTGCCTGGAAGAGCTGGAGAAGATCGTCCGTGCCACGAACGGCGCGATCGACCTGACCCTGTGCGTCCGCATGCGCGTGTCGTCCGAATATGCCAAGCTCAGCCTGGGATCGAAGTTCGGTGTCAGCCTGGAAGAGTCGAAGGACCTGCTGATCGCGACCCGTCAGGTCGCCGACGCGCTGGGCATCTGCTTCCATGTCGGCAGCCAGACCATGACCCCCGACGCCTATTCGGCGGCGATGGAGCGGGTGCGTGCGGCGATCGTCGCGGCGGCGGTCACGGTCGACGTGATCGATGTCGGCGGCGGCTTCCCTTCGGCCTATCCGGGCATGACCCCGCCGCCGCTGGAGCGTTTCTTCGAGACGATCCACCGCGCGTTCGAGAGCCTGCCGGTGTCCTATTCGGCCGAACTCTGGGCCGAGCCGGGCCGGGCGCTGTGCGCCGAATATTCGTCGGTCGTGGTGCGCGTCGAGCGTCGTCGTGGGCATGAGCTGTACATCAACGACGGCGCCTATGGCGCGCTGTTCGATGCGGCGCATATCGGGTGGAAATATCCGGTCCAGCTGCTGCGCGAGCCGACGTCGGACGCGCGCGACATGGACTTCAGCTTCTGGGGTCCGACCTGCGACGATCTCGACTTCATGCAGGGTCCGTTCCCGCTGCCCGCGGACACGAACACCGGTGATTATTTCGAGATCGGGATGCTGGGCGCGTACGGCCAGGCGATGCGGACGCAGTTCAACGGCTTTTCCTGTCACGAGTTCGTCGTGACCGACGACGAGCCGATGCTGTCGGTCTACCGCGACGAGGCCGAGCAGGTCCGCACCGCGAACGTCGTCAAGCTGTAACCCAGCCCGATTAGCAATCTCTATAACCCTCCCGCTCCGGCGGGAGGGGAATGGGGTGGCATTGCGGTTTCGACCGCGATAAGGCCCCTTCCCATACCCGTTCCCGCGCTTGGCCGCAGGACCGGGCCAGCCGGGTTACCGCGTCCCCAATAACGACGGCGGCTTCTCGATGATGATGGAACCATCATGACCGACACGATCAACGACAACCGCAAGGCCGAGCTGCTCTCCAGCGTGGTCGAGCATATCGACATCACCAAGTTCGACGCCCGCCCGATCATCGATTCGATGGGCAAGATGAGCTTCACCAGCCGCGACCTGGCGCGCGCGACCGGCATCTACAACCAGATGCTGGCCGACAAGGACTGCTCGATCTTCCTCGTCATCGCGGGTTCGACCTCGGCCGGCGGCTGCATGGACCTCTATGCCGAGTTGCTGCGCTCGAACATGATCGACGGCGTCGTCGCGACCGGCGCGTCGATCGTCGACATGGATTTCTTCGAAGGCCTGGGTCACAAGCATTACCAGGCGCTGGAAGTGCCGGACGACAACACGCTGCGTTCGCTCTACATCGACCGCATCTACGACACCTATATCGACGAAGAGCAGTTGCAGGACTGCGACCACACGATCGGCAAGATCGCGGACTCGCTGGAGCCCAAGGCCTATTCGAGCCGCGCCTTCATCCGCGAGATGGGCAAGTATCTCGCCGAGCACGGCAAGAAGGAAAACAGCCTCGTCAAGCTCGCCTATGAGCATGACGTGCCGATCTTCTGCCCGGCGTTCGTCGACTCGTCGGCCGGCTTCGGTCTGGTCAAGCATCAGGTCGAGCGCGCCAAGGAAGGCAAGCCTTACATGGTGCTCGACGCCATTGCCGACTTCCGCGAACTGACCGACATCAAGATCAAGGCGGGCACCACCGGCCTTCTGATGATCGGCGGCGGCGTGCCGAAGAATTTCATCCAGGACACGGTTGTCTGTGCCGAGATCCTGGGCCATGACGACGTCGAAATGCACAAATACGCGGTGCAGATCACGGTGGCCGATGTTCGTGACGGTGCCTGCTCGTCCTCGACGCTCAAGGAAGCGGCGAGCTGGGGCAAGGTCGATACCGCGCTCGAGCAGATGGTGTTCGCGGAAGCGGGTTCGGTGATGCCGCTGCTCGCCTCGGACGCCTATCATCGCGGCCACTGGCGGGAGCGCGTGAAGCGTCGTTGGGGAGCGATTTTCGACTAATGCTGGAATTTCTTGAACGCGAACAGCTGGCCTATGTGATCATCGGCTTCGTCCTGGTTGCCGGGCTGGCCTTCGCAATCCCGTATAGCCGTCGCCGCAAGCGTGAGAAGCTGCGTCGACGTGGGATCAAGAAATACGGCCATTGAGATCGGGGGCGGAACCGCAAGGTTTCCGCCCCTTTTCTTTTTGCTTGCTCCCCCTCTCCCGCCCCGGCAGTTTCGTGGGGGATGAGCGCTCCCATGCGCTGAGGAGAGGGATGCCATGATCGATCGACGCACGTTGCTGGGGGCGATGGCCACCGCGCCGCTCACCGCCCATGCGACGGCCAAGGCCGCCGGCCAGGCGACGGCAACGCCCGCCGCCATGACGCCCTGGCCACCCGCCGAGCATTTCCCGCTCTGGCCCGGCCGTCCGCCGGGTGCGCGCGCCAAGCTGCCCACGCCGAACCCGTCGATGAACGGCCCCGCAGGACGCCAGGAATTGTGGCTGCGTGGCACCGCCAATCCGATCGTCGCGGTCTTCCGCCCCGAACGCCCCGATGGCCGTGCGGTGCTGACCATTCCCGGCGGCGGCTATGGGTTCGTGTCGATTCAGAATGAGGGGATCGACGTTGCCAAGATGCTCAACCCGCACGGGATCACCGTCTTCGCGCTCTCTTATCGCCTGCCCTCCGAAGGCTGGGACCGGCAGGCCGACGTCCCGCTCCAGGATGCGCAGCGCGCAATGCGGCTGATCCGCGCCAATGCCGGCCGCTATGGTATCGATCCCGCCAATCTGGGCATTGTCGGCTTCTCGGCGGGCGGGCATCTCGCCGCGTCTCTGACCGTGGGATATGACGACGCGGTCTATACGCCCGTCGACGCCGCCGACCGACAATCGGCCAAGCCACGCTTCTCAGGGCTGGTCTATCCCGTCGCCAGCCTGTCGACGCCGAGCACCCATTCGGGATCGCGCGACAATCTGCTCGGCCCCAATCCGGACGCGGCAACGAAGGCACGCTACGACACGCCACGCCGGATCGGCGCGAGCACGCCGCCGCTATTCCTGGTCCACGCCGTCGATGACGGGCTGGTCCCGCTCGACCAGTCGATCGACGTCCTGACCCAGGCGCGTGCGGCCAAGGTACCCGTCGAGGCGCATTTCTTCGAGCGCGGCGGCCACGGCTTCGGCGCGATGAGCGCGCCCGAAGGATCGTCGGCGCGTCTGTGGCCGGACCTGTTCGACCGCTGGATCGCGCAGACGTTGAAGGGGTAATCGCCGGAGATTGGCGGCGGCTTCGCCTCGCTCCATGTACGCCAGACGGCCCGGCCCGGCGTGCGCTTCGACTCGCTTAGCGTGGACGGAGGTTGGGGAGTAAGCGTTGCTCGCGCGTTGAGAACATCCGTCTCTACCAGCACAACACTCCCCCGCCCCGTTCAGCCTGAGCGCAGTCGAAGGCAACGCCAAACGGTCACCGCGTAGCGTGCGCTTCGACTTCGCTCAGCGCGAACGGGGGTTGGGGATTGAGCGTTGCTCGCGCGTTGAGAGCATCCGCCTCTGCCAGCACCACACTCCCTCGCCCCGTTCAGCCTGAGCGCAGTCGAAGGCCACGCCAGACGGCCACCGCGTAGCGTACGCTTCGACTTCGCTCAGGCTGAACGGCGGTTGGGGAATGAGTGTCGCTCGTGTCTTGGGAACCCCAGCCTCCGCCAACGCCCCCCTCCCCCGCCCCGTTCAGCCTGAGCGAAGTCGAAGGCCATGCCAAACGGCCACCGCAGGGTCTACGCTTCGACTACGCTCAGCACGAACGGAGGATGAGCGGCAGGGCGGCCAGCCACAACCTCAAAACAGCCGCTTCAGGCTCCGCTCCAGCATCAGCATCTGCCACAGCGTCCGGCCGTGATCCGCCCGCCCGGCGCGGTGGTCCGCGGCGATACGGCCCAGTTCGGCCAGCTCGAACCACCCCGTCTCGCGTAGCAGCCCTGATTGCGACAGGCTCGCGGCCTCATCCGCCAAAGCCCCCCGGAACCACGCGCTGATCGGCGTGACGAACCCCATTTTCGGCCGGTACAGGATGTCGCGCGGCAGATAGGGCTCAAGCGCCTTCTTCATCAGCCATTTGCCCTGCCCGCCCCGTACCCGCATCGCGGCGGGCAGACGTGCGGCATATTCGACCAGCCGATGGTCGAGCAGCGGCTCGCGCGCCTCCAGCCCCACCGCCATCGAGGTGCGGTCGGTCTTGGTCAGGATATCGCCGGGCAGCCAGATCTTCAGATCGGCATATTGCGCACGGTCGATGGCGTCACGGGCGGGCGCGTCCCGCATGGCGGCAACATAGCGATCCTCCGCCCGGTGCCCGCCCAACGCCGCACGCGCCTCCGCCGAGAATAGCCGCGCCCGCCATTCCGGGCTGGTGACACCGACCGCGCGGGCATAGGCCTCCGCCCCGTCCATCCCCAGCGCCTGCAACGTGGTCTTCGCGCGCAAGGGACGCGGCGCCCAGTCGGCCTTGGGGTAATAGCGCCCCAGCGTACCGAACAGACGACCGCGCAGCTCGGCCGGCAACAGCCCCCGCACCCGCTCCTCACCCGCATGGAAGACATGGCGGCGATAGCCCGCCAAAGCCTCGTCCGCGCCGTCGCCCGACAGCGCCACGGTGACATGCTCGCGTGCCAGCTGGCACAGCCGATAGCTTGCGAGCGCGGAGGCATCG
Source organism: Sphingomonas pseudosanguinis (assembly GCF_014196255.1). Taxonomy (GTDB): domain Bacteria; phylum Pseudomonadota; class Alphaproteobacteria; order Sphingomonadales; family Sphingomonadaceae; genus Sphingomonas; species Sphingomonas pseudosanguinis. The sequence goes on along the minus strand of NZ_JACIDH010000010.1, from coordinate 58,044 downwards.
GCGAAGGGCTCGTCGAATTGGCCGACCAGCGTGTCGATCAGCGCGAAGTCGTCGGCGCGCACGACCCGCTCGACATGATCGGTGGCGAAACGCTGCGCGATGGTGCGGGCATAGCCGCGCTCGTCATGCCCCGCCTCTTCGAAGCCGATGGTGCAGGTCCGCACGGCGCGCGGGGACGCCTCCGCCATCAGCGCGACGACGCCCGAACTGTCGACCCCGCCCGACAGGAACGCGCCCAGCGGCACGTCGGCGACCATGCGGCTGGTGACCCCCGCGCGCATATGGGCGAGCAGCCCCTCGCCCAGCGTCGCCGCCGAACCACTCTCGCGCTCCGAGAAATCCACGTCCCACCATTGCCGGGGCCGGGGGATCGACCGACCCCGCTCGATCAGCAGGAAATGCCCGGCGGGCAGCTTGTGCACGCCCGCCACGATGCTGGCATCGTCGGGGACATAGCCCAGCGCCAGATAATCCTCGACCGCGCGGATGTCCGGCCGCCGCCGGAACAGCGGATGGGCGAGGATGCCCTTCATCTCGGACGCGAAGGCGATCGCGCCATCGGGCAGCTCGGCCCAGTGAAGCGGCTTCACCCCCAGCCGGTCGCGCGCCAGGAACAGCGTGCCCGCCTTGGCGTCATGCACGGCGAAGGCGAACATGCCGACCAGCCGGTCGAGCATCGCCGGCCCCCAATGACGCCAGCCGTGCAGCAACACCTCGGTATCGCCATCGGTGTGGAAGACCGCGCCGCGCTCGCGCAATTCGTCGCGCAGGGCGCGGTAGTTATAGATCTCGCCGTTGAAACAGACCGCGACCTCGCCATCGACCATCGGCTGGGGCGATCCGGCGACATCGATGATCGACAGCCGGGCATGGGCGAAGCCGACACCCGGCGCGGTCCACACCCCCTGCCCATCGGGTCCGCGATGCGCCTGCACGCCGATCATCGCGCGCAGCCGAGCGGGATCGACCGGCTTGGGCGTGGCGGGGTGGAACAGGCCGGCGATGCCGCACATACGGCGTCAGCGCTGCCCGGTCAGGCGGTCGGCGAAGCGGTCGATCGGCCCCAGCGCGCGGACGAAGGTCTCGATCGCCTGGGGGTCGTCGCCCTCGCTCGACACATGCACCGCGACCGCCATCTGGCGCTGGCCCAGCAGCCGGGCCTTCATCGTCTCAATCTTTACCTGTCGCATATTGGGCGTCAGGCTATCGCCGATCCGATACCAGGTCGCAACATCGCGCTGCATCGACTGGCCGAGCGGCCCGGTCGTGATCATCCGCATCGCGCCGCCCCCGGCGATCGGCCCGAGATCGGCGACGCGTATCCAGCGATCATCCTCCTGCAACACGCCCGTGCCGAACGCGCCGAGCTTGCCGCCCTCGCGCTGGCGGGAGAAAACGGCGACCGCCAGATCGACCTGATGCCCCTGCCCGTCCGTATAGGTGCGCAGCATGGTCGCATCGGCACCCGGATAATGCGGCGCCCAGTTGCTGCGCTGCTGCGCCGGGGTCCAGCCGGGCACGTCGGGCAGCGCCATCTGCGCGGGCAGCAACGCCGCGCGGCTGCCGGCATAGCCGCTCCAGCTCGGGAAGACGGCGGTGATCGCCAGCGCCAGTACAGCCGCCAACAGCGGGTCGATGCGATGCCCGGGCGTGGCCGACAATTTGGCGGGGTCGAAGGCGGGATCATCGGGCGAACGATCGAAGAACTGCCAGCCGATCGCCAGCACCGCCGCCATCACCAGCGCGAAGAACACCCAGCCGAAGATGATATGGTCGACGCCCCCCGCCACCTCGATCGAGGTCAGGTCGGCGGCGAAGATCGTGCCCCAGGCGCGCACGCCATTGGCCAGGATCGGCACGATCACCGACACGATCATGAAGATCGCGCGCCGCCAGGGCGACCGGAAGCAGAGATTGGCGACGAGCGCGGCAAAGGCGATCATCGCGAGCACGAACTTCGACCCCGAACAGGCCTCCGCCACCTCGAACCAATAGCGGCCGGCATGAATCAGGACGCCGTCCGCCGACGCCGGGATGCCGCTCCAGTCGAGCAGCGGCATGACGATGGCGACGGTGATCTGCTGCAACGGCTTTTCCAGTTCCGCCCCGAACGGCACCAGGAACCAGGCATAGACCAGCGGGAAGAGCAGCCCGCGCGCGACCATCGGCCCCAGCAGCGTGACGACCAGTCCTTCCAGCGTCGCGACCAGCCCCATCTGCCGGACGAGCGCCACGGTCGCGGACTCGCCCAACAGCCAGAGGAACCCGCCGGCCGCGACCAGGATCAGTCCGGGCCACCAGGCGGCGGGCGTCAGCTTCGACAGTTCGGGCCGCCGCTGCCACACCAGCCAGCCGACGACCGGGCCGATGAACAGGCAATGGCCATAGGTCGTGCTGGTCCACCAAATCTCGACCAGATGGGTGACGTCGCGCCAGAACAGGGCGAGGATCAGCGCCGCCGCCGTGCCAAGCAGCGCCAGATGATAGGGCCAGCGTCCCGGCCGCATCCGATCCCCCACAGTCACACAATATCCTTCAACAGCTGGTCGAGCGGTGCCAGTCTCGCGTTCCAGTCATAGCGGTCAAGCACTTGCGCACGCGCCGCCGGATTGGCGGCGGGGCCGGATAGCGCGGCGATGACCTTGTCGGCGAAGTCCCGGTCGCCGTCGGCGACCGCGATGGTGCCGCCATGATCGATCCCCTCGGCCGCCGCACGCGAGGCGACGATCGGCCGCGCCATGGCCATCGCCTCCAACACCTTGTTCTGGATGCCGCGCGCCAGCATCAGCGGGGCGACACAGACGGCCGCGGCGGCCAGCCAGATACGGGTGTCGGGCACTTCGCCGGTGACGATCACCGCCTCCCCCGCCAGCCGGCGCACCGCCGGCGTCGGCGCGCGGCCGACGATCGCGAAGCGCACGGCGGCATGCGCTTGGCGGACCAGCGGCAATATGGCTTTGGCGAAATGCGTCACCGCGTCGATATTGGGCTGATAATCCATCTGCCCGGTGAAGACGATCAGCGGCCCCGCCTCGGCGACGGGGGTGACGAGGGCCGGGTCATGGACGGCGGCATCGATACCGTTCTCGACCGCGACGATCCGACCTTCGCCGCCACCAGCGCGGAACAGGGCGGCCTCCGCCTCGCTGACGAACAGGGTCGCCGCCATGCCGGCCGCCACGCGACGCTCGAAACCGCCGAGCAGCCGCGCTTCGCGGGCCAGCATGATTCGCTTGAGGCCAGCGGCACGCTCGGCGAGCGCGGCGAACTTGGCGGAGTCGACATCGACCATGTCCATGATCGTCGGTTCCTCGCCGGCATATTGCGCCATCTGACCGGAAAAGATGTAGGCCGCCGCCACCCCCTGCCGTCGCACGGTCCGCACGGCTTTCGTCATGGCGGGATGGGCGAAGGCGGTAAGCGATACGGGGGCGCCCGTCGCCAGTGCCTGAAGCGCGGCGACCGGGGTCGATTTGGACCGGCGGATGATATGGCAACCGGCCAGCAGATCGGTAAAGGCGGCGGGCGGATCAAGGTCCGCCTCGCTCTCGCCAAAGGTGCACAGGTGCACGCGCCAGTCGCGGCGGAGATGGCGGAGGATGTGATAGCTGCGAATCTTGTCGCCACGATCGGGCGGGAACGGCACACGGTGGGCCAGGAACAGTAGGTCCCTCACCCCAGGCCCCGTGCGATCGGTGGCCCGGCCAGCTTCGCCGCCCAGACCGGCAGGCGTTTCCACACCGCGATCATCAGCGCATATTTGGGATTGAGCGGGTTGATCGCGCGCGGTCCATGGACACTCCGGCTGGCATAGGCCAGCGGGCGCCCCTCGAACCCCCAATTCTTCTTGAACGCCGCCGCGCCGGTGCCGACCTTGGACCGACCGAAATCGAAACTGTGGCAGCCACGCGCACGGGCATGGCGCATCAGCGCGAAGTACATCAGGTCATTGGCGCGCAGGCCCCGTGCCGCCTGGGTGCCGCCGCCCCAATAGGGATAGACGGTGCCAGCGTGATACAGGCTCAGCACGCTCGCCACCGCCCGGCCCTGATGCCGCACGGTCAGCACATCGGCGTCGAGCCGCGCCACCGCCTCGCGAAACAGCCTGGCCGGAAAGACCGGGGTGCCCAGGTTGCGGACGGACTCGGCATAGATGCGGTAATGCTCGGCCAGCATCGCGTCGCTCGATCCGGTTTCGACGATCAGGTCGTTGGCCAACGCCTTGCGCACCTCGGCGCGCTGCTTGCGCGGGATCGCCTTCAGTTCAGCTTCGTCATCGGCTGCGATAGGGCGGACGAAGCCCAGATAGCTGTCGGTGTCGACCGCCCAGCCGCCTGGGGCCGGACCGCCACGCAACTCGACCGACTCAATCCCGCGCGCGCGCGCCGACTGCCAAGCGACTTCCGCCAGCAGGTCCGCGCCCTCGCCCAGCACGCCGCCATCGACGCCGAACCCGGTCGAAACCATCGCCGCGCCGAACAAAGGCGAGCGGATTTCGCTCAGCGGCAGGACCCCGGCGATCGTCCCGTCCAGCCGTTCGGCGATAAGATAATGCGCCTTCTGCCCGCATCCCGCCGCGCCCGCCAACAGCCAGCCGGTCAGATGAAAGGGCGTGCCCGCCTCGGCCGACCGGACGAAGGCATCGATCCGCGCGCGTTCGTCCTCGCGCCCCAGATCGGCGACGCGGACGGCCAAGTCCGGTGCGGTCATGCGAGCCGCGCCGCTTCCTCGGCCGCGACCGCATCCACCCGGCCCCAGTCATGCCGGCCGAGCAGCCCGCGCAGCTTGCCCGCCATCGCCCCCAGCCGGCTGTAATGCCGGACCTTGGAGCGCAGCGGCGCATCGGCGACGCGCGGCTGGTCTGGATCGATCTCCCAGGGGTGGAAATAGAAGATCGCGCCGTGCCGGTCGCGATTGACCTGCCCGACCGCGACATCGGTCAGCTTGGCGGGCAGCATGCGGAAAAAGCCGCCGCCGGTCGCCAGCCGCCGCTTGCCCCACTCAGCCACCGTCACCGGCAATTCGATCAGATCGGCATCGGCGAGCGGCCGCCAGGCGTAACGCGGCGATTCCGCCCAGCCATAATGGTCGTGCCGCAACGGCGCGACGCTGGAGGAGTAACGATAGCCCGCCTCGGCCAGCACCGGATGCGCCCAGGGCGTGCGCTTGTCGATCGAGAAGCTGGGCGCGCGATAACCGGTCACCGCCTGCCCGCCGGCATCCTCGATCGCCGCCTTGGCGCGGGCGAGGTCGGCGCGGAACTGGTCGGCGGTCATGGTGAAGACGCGCTGATGGTCCCAGCCATGGCTGGCTATCTCGTGCCCGGCCGCGACGATGCGCCGGATCAGGCCGGGATGGCGATGCGCGACCCAACCGAGCGTGAAGAAGGTCGCGCGCGTGCCCGTCTCGGCGAACAGCGACAGCACCGCATCGGTATTGGCCTCGACCCGGCTGTCCAGCCGGTCCCAATCCGCCTTGTCGATCGTCTTCTCGAACGCGCCGACCTGGAACCATTCCTCGACATCGACCGACATGCCGTTCAGCGGCGCGGCCGCCTTCCGCTCAGGCGGCATGGCCCCACGCTCCTGCCGGGCGGATGGTCGCGCCTTCCTGCTTGGCCTCGCCACGATCGTCCTGGTCGGTCCAGTCGACCAGCAGGGTCAGGACACGGCGCAGCGCCGCCTCCTGCTGCTCCAGACGGGCTTCGAGCCGGGCGACGCGGTCCTCCAACGCAGCGGTCGCGCTCGGCTGGGCCGGTTCGGCGGGCTTGGCCGGTTCGGCCTGTTCGGGTGCGGACGGCGCCATCGGACGCAGCGAGACGGGTTCGGGCGCGGGCGGTGGGGCCACGACGCGGTGCGCCCCGCGTTCGGTGTCCATGCCGGCCGCGCGGACGATCGGCTCGGGCGCGGCATGGCCATTGGCATACAGGCCGGAGCGAAGCGTGCCCGCCGTCGCGGCGATACCCGCCGCCGTGCCGTTCAGCGCGCCCAGCGTGCCGGCACCAAAGACCGGCGGGTCATAGGAGGCCGGGGCGGCGATCGGCGCGACGCGGGTGATGATCGGATCGGCCTGCGATTCGGGTTGCGACGAGGTGATCCGGTCCGCCCCCATATCGGCGGCCATGTCGGCGGCGACGCTGCGCACCGTATCCTGCCCGATCAGCTCGACACCCTCGATCGCCGCCTGGAGCAGCACGCGGCCGGCCAGCACGTTCAGCCGACGCGGCACACCGCCCGAGGCATCGTAGAGCGCATCGAACGCGTCGCCCGCGAAGTCGGGACGCCCGGTCCAGCCCGCCACCGCCAGGCGGTGGGCGATGTAATCGGGGACTTCCTCCGGGTCCATCGGATCGAGGTGATGGATGGCGATGACCCGCTGGCGCAGCTGCTCGACCGCGCCCGAGCCCAGCAGGCGGTCGCGAAACTCGGGCTGGCCGACCAGCAGGATCTGGAGCAGCGCATGGCCGCCCGCCTGGAAATTGGAGAGCATGCGCAGCTCTTCGAGCGAGGCGAGCGGCAGCGCCTGCGCTTCGTCGACGATCAGCAGCACACGGCGGCCCTCGCGCGCGACGCCGTTCAGCGCGCGCTCGGTCGCGGCCAGCAGCGCGGCCTTGGACAGGCCCTGCGCATCGACACCCAGCTGCCCGGCGACCACGCGCAGCAGGTCATCCGGATCGATCGCGGTCGACACGATGTGGAGCACGCGGACGCGGCGCGTGTCGAGCGTCTCGACCAGATGGCCGACCAGCGTCGTCTTGCCCGCGCCGACATCGCCGGTGATGACGATGAAGCCCTCACCCTGCGCCAGGCCATAGCCCAGATAGGCCATCGCCTTGCCATGCGTCGCCGTCTCGAACCAGAAACGCGGGTCCGGGGTCAGCTGAAACGGGCGTTCGCCCAGACCGAAATGGGTCTCGTACATTATCGTGCCTTTCGGCCGGTCAGAATTGATACCGTGCGGCGATCAGGGCCTGCGCCGACAGGGCGTTGGTCAGGTCCCCGACCGAGAAGTGGTACAATCCAACCGACGCGGTTGTTCCCAGCCGACCGAAGTTGTGGAAATAGCTGGCCGTCGTGCCAACCGATACCACGTCCTCGGCGCCCGCCAACCTACTGGCATAATAGTTAACGAAGCCATTCACGTTAAGCCCCGAGTCACGACTTAACGACCGTCCGAAGAAAATCTGCGCGTACCAGCTTTCGTCATCAGCCCCACCGACGATCAGCCCCGGCGCGGCGTCGGGCGCGAACAGCCGGCGGTTGCTATAGCCCAGTCCGAAGCCCAGCGTGGAGCGGCCCCGCGCCATGGTCAGCGTCGCATCCACGCCGCGCGCGCGGTAGACGGCGGTCTGCACCGATTGCAGCACGTCGTTCAGGCACCCGCCCGGCGTCGCCCCGCTGGTCGAGAAGACGCAGCCGTTGAACTGCTGCGAAAAGGCGTCGCGCGTCTCGACGAACTGAGTCGGCAGCCCCGACAGGCCGTTGCGCATCTGCCGACCGAACGTCTGGATGCCATCATAGACCGAGGCACGGAAGAAGACGCCGCGCGCCGCCTCATATTGCGCGGTGCCGGTGATGCTGAGCGAGCCGTAGCGTTCGCCGATATGACCCTCGACCGAGGTGCGGCGATTCGGCCGCCAGATGACGCCCGCGTCGTAATAGACGCCGTCGGTGCGATAGGCGATCCGGCGCGGGCTGTCGGGCGCGATCACGAAGCGGCCGCTGCTGTCGACCAGCGGGCGTCCCGCCGCATCGACCGCCGCATCGCGCTGGCTGCTCTCGATCCGTTCATAACCGACACCGGCGGTCAGCGCGACATATGGCGAGACGGGATAGAGCACGTCGCCGCGCGCGAACCAGCCCTCGTAACGCTGCGCCAACTGGCGGGCGTCGTCGCGCTCGTAGAGGCCGCTGGCGCTCAGGCCGACGGGCAGGATGGTGCCGGGACGCGTCGAGGCGTTGACCGTCGCCATGTGGTTCCAGCTGTCGCTGAAATAGTCGAGCCGGGGTTGATTGGAGGCGAGGCCGCCCAGCCCCGGCGTCTCCGCGCGGGTATAGCCCAGCCGGTAATTGGCCAGCAGCTGAACCGGCCCGGCGCGGGTGCGCAGGACGGGGCCGACATAAGCGGAGTAGAGCTGCGAGATATTGCCCGGATTGCCGACCAGTACGCCCGGCGCGGCCCCGCGAATATCGGACCGCGTCCGCGTCGCCAGCGCGCCGCCGTCGATGCTCAGTTCGGGCGTGATGCGATACAGCCCGCGCGCCAGTCCGCTATGCACGTCGCCGCCGCCATAGCCGTCATTCCACGCGATGCGATGTTCGTAGCGATAGCTGACCTGCCCCTGCGCCCGCGCGGTATCGACCTGCGCGTTGACGCCCGCCGCCAGCGTGGTGAAGGTCACCGAATCGCCGCCGTTCAGATCGGCGCTGAACAGCTGCCCCACCTCGATATAGGGCGACACGCGCGCACGGGGTCGGTCGGGGCCATCGGCGGCCGGCGCGGGTGCCGAACCGGCGGGCGGCGCATTGCCCGCACCGGGTGCGACGCCCGACGGCGGCGGCAGGTCCTGCGTTTGGGCAAAGGCCGCGGCCGGCAGCATCGCTAGCCCCAGACAGCCCGTCAGGATCGGCCGCGCCACCATGCTCAGCCGACATCCTTACCATAATAGCCGAAGCGCCGGCTGCCCGGCACGAAGGCGACGCTGTTGAGCACCAACTGGATATGCTCGCACGCGTCGAGCAGGTTGATCGCGGCGGTCACTTCGCTTTCGGGCGTCTTGTCGGCGCGTACGACCATCATCACCTGTCCCGCCAGCATCGCCAGCACCGAGGCGGGCGACGCCGCCAGCGCGGGCGGCGAGTCGAAGATGACCAGCCGGCGCGGATTGGCCGACAATAGCCGCTGCAGGACCGTGCGGGTGCGTGCCGAGGCAAGCAGTTCGGTATCGCTCGCCTTGCGCGTGCCGCAGGCCAGCACCGACAGATGCGGGACATCGGTGCGGATCACCAGATCCTCGACATCGATATTGCTGTCGTCGAGCGCGTCGAGCAGCCCCGGCCCCTCGGCCAGGCCCAGCCGGGCGAGCACGTCTGGCTTGGCGACATCGGCATCGACCAGCAGCACCTCGGTATCGCGCTCCGCCGCCAACGACAAAGCGAGATTGACCGAGCAGAAGGTCTTGCCGTCCTGCGGCCGCGCCGAGCAGATCAGAACGGTGCGCGCCTTGTCGGCGTCGCCCGTCTCGATCAGCCGCTGGCTGGTGATGATCAGCTGGCGCTTGACCAGCCGGAACTCCTCGGCGAGCGGGCCGATCGGCGCGCCGGGCACGATCATGCCGTTTTCCGCGAGCAGCGCGCGGTCGACGGTCGCGACGTCGCTGAACCCCGGATTATATTCGCTGGCAAGGAAATCGTCGTCGCCCGGCTGCGCCAGGAACTCGGCCGGAATGCCCGCCAGCGCGGGTTCGGTCACCGCCGGCGCGGCGGCGTCATCCTCTTCGATCAAGCCCGGCGGAGTCCAAGCCGGCTCGGGCATTACGGGCGCGACGAAGGGGGCCACGGCCTCGGGCGGCGCAATGGGTGCGGCTTGTTCGACCGGAGCCGTCGCGACTGGCGGTGGCGCGACCGGTTCGGCAATCGGCGCGGCCTGTTCGACCGGCGCCGGGCGCGGTTCCTCGACCGGCGCGGGCGCACGGACATAGGCCTGGAAGTCGTACACATTGGCCGCCCGTTCGAGCAGCGACGGTTCCCGGCGGGGTCTGGGAGGTTTCACGCTGTTGCTCACGCCGCCATACCCCGCTGCAATAGCTCGATACCCAGGACCATCCCATAGGCCGCCGCGAGCGCCGCCGTCCCACCCAGGAACAGTTTCAGCCGGCTCGCGCGCACCTCGGCCTGCGCGCGGGTGACGACTTCGCCGATCGATCCGATCACCGGCATCCCCATCGTCCGCTGGAGCGACTGGGCGGTGGTGAAGGTCTGGCGCAGCTTGGACAGGGCAAAGGCGCTGCCCACGCCCAGCCCCAGCCCGGCGAGGAACACGCCGGTCAGCAACAGGATGCGGTTGGGCGCGGTCGGCGCGCGCGGATAGGTTGGCGGATCGATGACCGAGAAGCGCATCGAGTCCGTCTGGTTCTGCGCCTGTCCGCGCAGCGCCACCTGCTCGCGCTGGCGCAGCAACTGGTCATAGCTGTCCTTCAGCACCTGATAGTCGCGGTCGATCGCACCCTGCTGCGCCGCCGCCTCCGGGTTGGTCGACAGGCTGGCGTTCAGCCGGTCGAGGTCGCCCTGCAACTGCGCCTTGCGCACCTTCAGACTGGCGAGCTGCGCCTGCTTCTCGGCCGCCATCGACTGTAGCGACATGTATAGCGGATTAGGCTGGCCGCCCGCGCCGCCGCCGGAGCCTTCCGCCCTGGCCGCCGCCTGCGCCGCGCCCAGCTGGCTCTTCAGGGCGATCACATCGGGGTGATTGTCGGTGAAGCCCCGCGCGCGCGCATCCGCCAGCTGCCCCTGCAGCGTCGCCAGTCGGGCGCGCGCCGGACCGACGCTGCCGCCGCCCTCCGCCACGGTGCGCGGCGTCGCCGCCAGCTGTCCCTGCACCGCCGCGACGCTCGACTGGGCGGCGGCGAGATCGCTGTCGACCTGCGCCATTTGCGAACGCGCCAGTCCGATACGATCCGCGACCGAACCGCTGCCCGGCAGGCCGCCCATGAACTGGTTCTGATATTGCGCGCGCTTGGCCTCCGCCGCCTGCAACTGCTTCTGCCGCTCGTCGAGCTGGCGGTCGAGGAAGCTCAGGCTCTGGCTGGTGGTGTTGCGATCGCCGACCAGATTGGACTCGACGAAGATGTCGATCAGCTTCTGCGCCACCTGCTGCGCCAGCTTGGGGCTCCCTTGCGTGACGGTCAGCTTGAAGATCGTGTCCTGCTGGTTCTCGATCTTGATCGACTGGGCCAGCCCGGCGACGCGCGCGGCGACATCGGCATCGGTCGATACCGTGGCGGCCAGATCGGTGCCGCGCACCACCTTTTGCAGGTTGATCGCCGAGATCAGCGTCTGGCGGACCTGATCGACCGATTGCATCTGGGCATTGGGGCCGCTGCCCATGCCGTCGGGCAGAAGCTGCGAGGTCTGCACCGCGATGCGCGCGGTCGACTCGTACCGGCTGGGGATCTGCGACACGAACAGCCAGCCCAGGATGCACACGGCCCAGGCGACCGCCAGCGCCAGCCAGCGCCGGGTCCAGATCGCATGGATCGCAATGCGGATTTCGTCCTGAATGGCGGACACGCGCGCCGACCCTCCTTAGAACATCGACTCGGGGATGATGATGACGTCACCGGGTTCCAGCCGGACATTCGCCTTCGAATCGCCCTTGCGCAGCAGGTCGTTGATCTGGAGCGCATATTCGCGCTGCTTGCCGGTGTCGCGCTCGGTGCGGACCAGCTTGGCCTTGTTGCCCGCCGCATATTGGTTCAGCCCGCCGACCGCGATCATCGCGTCGAGCAGCGTCATATTGGCGCGATAGGGAATCGAGGCGGGCCGCTCCGTCGCGCCGACGATGCGCACCTGCTGGCTGTAGGTGCCGGCGAAATTCTCGACGATCACCGACACGATCGGGTTGGAGACATATTCCGACAGCGCCTTCTTCATGTCGTCGGCCAGCATCGCGGGCGTCTTGCCCACCGCCGGCATGTCGTTGACCAGCGGCGTGGTGATGCGGCCATCGGGGCGCACCTGCACCTTGGCCGACAGGTCGGGATTGCGCCAGACGAAGATGTTCAGCTGGTCGAGCGGGCCGATGACATATTCCTCACCCGGCACGTCCTTCTTGGCGACATAGCCCGCCGGCGGCAGTTCGGGGCCGCTTTTCGCGGTCGAACAGGCGGCCAGCGTCGAGGCGGCGAGCCCTGCGATCAAGAGGGGGCGGGCGAAGGATGCCATGCGAACGTTACTCCTGAACCCTGCACCCCGGCCGGGGCGACAAGGCAAATTGCGCAGCGTCGCTATGCCGTCCAAGAGGTGAACATAGGGTTATGCCCCGGTAGACGCTGCCGATATTTCATCGGGCCAGCACTTCGTCGGCCGGCCCGTGCCCCAGAAACGCCGCAGGGCTGGCACTGGCTCCATAGGCTCCCGCCAGAAAGATCGCGACGATGTCGCCCATATCGGGACGGGGCAGCGCGATGCGGTCGCCCAGCCGGTCGAGCGGGGTGCAGAGCGGGCCGACGACCGACAGCGTCTGGTCCGCCGCCGCGCCCATCGCATGGGCCAGCGCCAGCGGATAGTTGCGCCGCACGACGGTGCCGAAATTACCGCTGGCCGCCAGCTGGTGATTGAGCCCGCCGTCGAGGATCGCGAACCGCTCGCCGCCGCTGTCCTTGATGTCGACGACATGCGCCAGATAGACGCCCGCTTCCGCCACCAGCCAGCGGCCCAGTTCGATCGCGAAGCGCGTGTCGCTTAGTATTTCCGATCGCGCATCCAGCGCCTCGGTCAGCGCCGCCCCGACCCGCTCGATGTCGAGGGGGGAGTCGCCGGCGAAATAGGGAATGCCGAAGCCGCCACCCAGATTGACCAGCGGCGGCGCCTGCCCCGCTGCCTCGGCGAGGCGCGCGGCGAGCGCGATGGTGGCGGCTTGCGTATCGATGATCGCCTGCGGATCGAGCGCCTGGCTGCCGGCATAGATATGAAAGCCGCGCCAGTCCGCGCCGGCCGCGATCAGGTCGCGGACCAGTGCCGGCACCCGCTCGGCATCGATGCCGAAGGGCGATGGCCGGCCGCCCATCTTCATCCCCGACCCGCGCAGCTCCACATCCGGGTTGACCCGCACCGCCAGGCGCGGCGTGCGGCCCAGCCGATCGGCGATGGCCAGCGCGCGCCTCGCCTCGCCCTCCGACTCCAGGTTCAGCGTGATCCCCGCCGCGATCGCGGCGGTCAGCTCGGCATCGCGCTTGCCCGGCCCGGCGAAGCTGACCGGCCGGCCGAGGTCCGTCACCTTCGCCAGCTCGCCCGACGATGCGACATCGAAGCCGTCGACCATCGCCGCCATCGCGGCGAGCAACGGCGGAAAGGGATTGGCCTTGATCGCATAATGAAGGTCGATCGTCGGAAAGGCCGCCCGAAACCGCGCTACCCGCGCCGCGACGATGGCGGGATCATAGACGAACAACGGCCCGTCGCGCCCTTCCATCCATGCGGAGGCACTTCGTCCACCGATGATCAGCGCGCCCTGCTGCGCGGCGAATTCGGGGGGGATGGGACCCATGGGCTTCATGCCGTCATATCCTTGTCCAGAACCGTACGGCGCAGGCCGCTGCGGTCCAGCTTGCCATTGGCGTTGCGCGGCAGTTCGTCGTGCCAGACGATCCGCGCGGGCTGCATGAAATTGGGAAGCTCGGCCTTCAGCCGGGTGCGCAGCGCCGGCTCCGATGCGGCATCGCCCGCCAGCACCAGCACGATCGTCTGGCCCTGCACCGGGTCGGGCACGCCGATCGCCACCGCCTCGCGCGCTTCGCCGCCCGACAATGCGGCTTCCTCGATCTCCTGCGGGCTGATCCGGTTGCCGGCGACCTTGATCATCTCGTCATCGCGCCCGACGAAGCGGAGCAGTCCGTCGGCGCCCAGCACGACCTTGTCCCCCGACCATACCGCCCGGTCATGCCCCGGCGCGGGGCGAAAGCGCTGCGCGGTCCGCTCGGCATCGCGCCAATAGCCTTGCGCGACCAGCGGCCCGGCATGGACCAGCTCCCCCGGCTCGCCCGCAGCCGCCGGGCTGCCATCGGGGCGCAGCACCATGATCTCGGCAAAGGGAATGGCCCCGCCGATCGCATCGGGGTTGGCATCGATCCGCGCGGGGTCGAGATAGGTGGAACGAAACGCCTCGGTCAGCCCATACATGGCGTAGAGATCGGCCGCCGGGAACAGCCTGCGCAGGCCCCGGACCAGCGAGGGGGTCAGCGCGCCGCCCGAATTGGTCAGCCGCCGGATCGGTGCGACCGCCTCCTCGGGCCATTCGGTGGCCAGCAGCTGCGTCCAGAGCGGCGGCACGCCGGCCAGCGTCGTCGCGCCGTGCCGCGCGACCGCCTTCACCACGTCACGCGGCGTCAGATAGTCGAGCGGCGCGACCGCGCCCCCAACGACCCAGGTCGAGAAAAGCTGGTTCTGGCCATAGTCGAAGCTGAAGGGCAGCACGCCCAGCACCCGGTCGTCCGGGGTCAGTCGCAGATAATGCGCGACCGCCACCGCCCCCAGCCACAGATTGGCGTGGCTGAGCATCACCCCCTTGGGCCGCCCCGTCGACCCCGAGGTATAAAGGATCGCCGCCAGCATATCGGGATCGGCCTGCGACCGGGGCAACGCATCGCCCTCCCCCGCCTCGACCGTCAGCCGCGTGTCCGCCGGCACGTCGCCCGGCTCCAGCGTGGCGGCACGGGGGGCGTGGGTCAGCAGCATCGCCGCGCCGCTATCGGCCAGGATATGCGCCACCTGCGCGCGCTTCAGCAGCGGATTGATCGGCACATGGACCAGCCCCGCGCGCGGTGCCGCCAGCGGCATCAGCGCGGCGATCCGCGTCTTGGGCAGCCAGCTCGCCACCCGCGCGCCGGGTTCGAACCCTTGTCCGGCCAACCACCCCGCCAGCCGCGCGACCTGTTCCTCGGCCTCGGCGAAGCTCAGCCCACCGTCGCGGTCCAGCAGCGCGGGGGCATCGGGGGCACCGCGTAAGACATGGTCGATGGGCAGGGCGACGGGTTCGGGGGACATAGCGGTCATCTACAGCCGGGGGTTGTAGAAAGTCGAGCCGAGGGAATGGGACATACGGGGTCCGCATGCGGCCAAGCCCTCCCCCAACCCCCTCCCGCCTGCGGGAGGGGGCTTTGCAGAGCCGAAACGCACTCCCTTCTACTCCCCTCCCGCAGGCGGGAGGGGCTGGGGGAGGGCTTGGGACTCCTGACCGCAGGAATGCCACAAGCCCCCAAATCCTGCCCAACCTTATCCTGGGCACAGCGACATAGCGCGTCCCCTCCCCCAACCCCCCTCCCGCCTGCGGGAGGGGGCTTTGCTGAGCTGAAACGCGTCCCCTTCTACTCCCCTCCCGCAAGCGGGAGGGGCTGGGGGAGGGCTTGGGACTCCGGAACCTGTCGAAATGCCCCGAGGCCCTAAATCCTTCCCAGGCCTTTTGCTGGACATGCTAACGTAGCGTGTCCCGTCCCCGCCCCCCGGTTGCCCAACGCGGCCCGCCGCTCTAACGCAGTCGCAACGACACGAACAGCAAGGCGACAGGGTTTGGAACTCCAGGCGGGCAGTGAGGTGGAAGCAACGGTGCGCGGCGTGCTCGCCGATGTGCTAGGACTGTCGCAGGAGCGTGTGGCGGGGTTCGACGCCGAGACGCCGCTGTTCGGCGCGCTGCCCGAACTGGACTCGATGGCGGTCGCAGGGGTCCTGACCGAGCTGGAGGACCGCCTGGGCATCCTGATCGAGGATGACGAGGTCGATGGTGAGATGCTGGAGACCTTCGGCCAGCTGGTCGCCTTCGCCAACGCCAAGGCACAAGGTTGATCGATTTCTACGACGGCCCCGGCGGGCGCGAGGCGATGCTATGCCTCGGGCCTGCGCAGGGACCGGTCGTGCTGGTCGCCCTGCCCTTCTGGGAGGAGGCGAACCGGACGCGCGTGGTGGCGGTCGCCATGCTGCGCGCGCTGGCCCGGCACGGCATCGGCGGCGTGCTGCCCGACTGGCCGGGCACGGGCGAGAGCCTGGTCGAAACCGAGAAAGCCAGTTTCGCGCAGTGGCGTCTGGCGCACCGATCGGTCGCTGAAATGCTCGCCGCCCGCCGCTGCTACGGCGTGTCGATGCGCGGCGGGACGCTGGTCGATGGCCTGGCCGATCTGGCGGGGCGCTGGCATCTGGCACCGATGACCGGCGAGGCGGTGCTGCGCGACGTCATCCGCCTGCGCGCCGCAGCGGGCTTGCGCGGTGACGAGCATGGCGTGTTCGGCGCGGAATCGCCGGTGCGGGTCGCCGGTAACCGGGTATCGCCGCACTTCCTCGCCGAGCTGGCCGGGGCCGCGCCGTCCGCACCCGAAGCCATACCCTATCGCGTCGTCCGGCTGGGCCATGACCGTGCGCCCGCCGACCGGACGATCGATGCCGTGCCCCCCTGGCGCCGCGCCGAACCGCAGGAAGACCCCGAACTCGCCGCCACGCTGGCCGAGGACATCGCGCAATGGATCGCCACATGCGAAGGCTGATCTCCTTTCCGTGCGAGGGCGCGACGCTGATCGGCACGCTGGACGAGGCGCCGTCCGATACCGGCCTGCTGATCGTCTCGGGCGGCAACGAGCCGCGCATGGGCGCGCATCGCGGACAGGCCATTCTGGCGGCGCGGATCGCGGCGCGCGGCTATCCCGTGTTCCGCTTCGACCGGCGCGGCGTCGGCGATAGCGAGGGCGTGAATGGCGGCTGGGAGTCGAGCGGCCCCGACATCGCGGCGGCGGTCGACGCCTTCGCCCATAGCGCCGATCTTCGCCGCGTCATCGGCTTCGGCAATTGCGATGCGGCCACCGCCGTCGCGATGTTCGGCGCGGAGGCGCAGCTGAGCGCGATGCTCCTGTCCAATCCCTGGCTGTCGGACGAACCCGATGCGTTGCCCCCCGCCGCCGCGATCCGCCGTCATTACGCGCGCAAGCTCGCCAGTCCGGGCGAATGGTGGCGGCTGGCGCGCGGCGCGGTCGACTTGGGCAAGCTCCGCCAGGGGCTGACCAAGATCGCCGCCCCGCCCGCCCCGCTGGGCGACGCCGCCGCGCCGCTGCTCGAGGCGATCCATGCCTGGGGCGAGGATGCCACGATCATCGTCGCACGCGGCGATGCCACCGGGGTGGCCTTTCGCGCCGCCGCGCGCGGGCATGACTTCGCGATGGAGATGATCGCGACGGACTCGCACAGCTATGCCGATGCGATGGATGCCTTGGAACGCGCCATTCTGGTTGGTCTGACGCGCGCCGCATCGGACGAAGCGAGCCTGTCGCACGACGACGTATCGGAACTCAAAAATACCGATTAATACGTTTTAAGATAACGCTTTTTTGCCGGAACGCCTGCCTCGCCCCGCCCATTGGGGCGCTGAGGAGACGGTCCATGAACGAACGCCCCACCCCACCACAATCCGAACAGCAGCAGGACATGCCCGGCCAGACTGAGGCGATGGACCCGCGCCCCGATCATGGCGAGCACAGCTATGTCGGCCATGGCAAGCTGACCGACAAAAAGGCGATCATCACCGGCGCCGGTAGCGGCATCGGTCGCGCGGTCGCCATCGCCTTCGCCCGCGAGGGTGCCGATGTCGTCATATCCTATCTGTCCGAGGACGAGGATGCCGCCGAGACCCAGCGGCTGGTCGAACAGGCAGGCCGCAAGGCGTTGCTGATCCCCGGCGATGTCAGCGACCCGGCGCATTGCCGCACCATCGTCGAGCGCGCGGTGCAGACCTTCGGCCGGGTCGACATATTGGTCAACAACGCCGCGCATCAGGCGACCTTCCAGGCGGTCGAGGACATTCCCGACGAGGAATGGGACATCACCTTCGCCACCAACATCCATGCGATGTTCTATCTGGTGAAGGCCGCGCTGCCGCACATGGGCGAGGGCGCATCGATCATCAACACGACCTCTATCAATGCCGACAAGCCGAGCGAACAGCTGCTCGCCTATGCGACGACCAAGGGCGCGATCCACAACTTCACCGCCGGCCTGGCGCAGATGCTCGCCGAGCGGAACATCCGCGTGAACGCGGTCGCGCCGGGGCCGGTCTGGACCCCGCTGATTCCGTCGACGATGCCGCCCGAAGCGGTCAAAACCTTCGGCCAGCAGACGCCGATGGGGCGCGCCGCGCAGCCCGCCGAGCTCGCCCCGCCCTATGTGATGCTGGCCAGCGATGAGGCCAGCTACATCACCGGTGCGACCATTCCGGTCACCGGCGGCACCCCCTTCCTTTGAACCAAACCACAGGAGTGATGCCCATGGCTTCCCTGCCCCAAGATGTCATCCTGTCGGTGTTCGTCACCGGCCTGAAGAATGCCCATGCCGTCGAGCATCAGGCGCTGGCGCTGATCGACCGGCAACTCGACCACCTGGCCAACTACCCCGACGTCGCCGACCGCCTGCGGCTGCATCGCGGCGAGACCGAGCAACAGATCGACCGGCTGGAGGAAATCCTCGACAGCTTCAACGAAAGCCGATCGATGCTGAAGGATGCCGCACTGACCTTCTCGGGCAATATGGCGGCGCTGGGCCATGTCTTCGCGCCCGACGAGATACTCAAGAACAGCTTCGCCAACTTCGCCTTCGAGAATTTCGAGGCGGCCAGCTACAAATCGCTGATCACCATCGCCGATGCCGGCAACCTCAGTAGCGCGACGTCGCTGCTCACCCGGTCGCTGGACGAAGAGCTCGCGATGGCGGCCTGGGTCGACGAGAACAACGCCGCGCTGACCCGCCGCTATCTCGAACGCCGCGCCGCTGGCGACACCGCCAGCCACTGATCCCGACAGCCAGCAAGCGAGACCGATCATGTATTATCACGATAAACGCCTGCAATATCCCGTCCGCTGCGAGAATCCCGACCCCTTGTTCGCGCGCATGCTGCAACAGGCGATCGGCGGCGTGGAGGGCGAGATCCGCGTCTGCATGCAATATTTCTTCCAGGCCTGGGGCAATCGCGCACCGACGCCGAAGTACCGCGACATGCTGCTCCACACCGCCACCGAGGAGATCGGGCATATCGAGATGCTGGCGACCGCCGTGGCGCTCAATCTCGACAAGGCGCCCGCCTCGCTTCAGGAGGAGGGCGCAGCGGACGGCATCGTCGGCGCTGTGATGGGTGGCGGCAATGCCCGCCACGCGATCGAGGGGACGCTGCACAAGCACATCCTGTCGACCGGCCTTGCCGCACAGCCCGTGGACTCGGACGGCGTGCCGTTCAACATGAGCCATATCTATGCCAGCGGGAACGTCGCCGCCGACATGTATTGCAACGTCGCCGCCGAGAGCACCGGCCGGGTGCTGGCGACGCGGCTCTACAACGCCGCGCATGATCAGGGCATGAAGGACATGCTCCACTTCATGATCGCGCGCGACACCATGCATCAGGAGCAATGGCTGGCGGTGATCGAGGAACTGGGCGCCGAGGGCGCGCTCCCCATCCCCAACTCCTTCCCGCAGGCCAAGGAGCATCCCGAGCATAACTACGACTTCTTCGTCACCTCAGTCGACGGCACCTATCCCGAAGGCCGCTGGACCCAGGGACCGAGCGTCGACGGCAAGGGCGAACTCACCGTGTTCCGCAACGAGCCGATGGGCGAGGAACCGATCCTGGGTCCGGCCCGTCCGGACAGCGGCGCTCAGGCCGAGCAAATCGGGGAAAAGCCGGTGGTGTAACGAGGAACATTCCTCCCCTGTAAGGGGAGGTGGCAGGCCGAAGGCCTGACGGAGGGGGCTTGCCGCACAGGACGTCCCTTGTGGCAAGCCCCCCTCCACCACCGCTTCGCGGCGGTTCCCCTCCCCGTACCGGGGAGGAAGCAGATGCCCCGAACCGTCAGGCTCGGGGCGTCGTCATATCAAGCGCCGACCGGGAGCGTCTTGCCAGTGGACTTGTCCAACGACCGCGCGACGATCAGGTCCAGCGCCGTCGCCACCGCGACGAAGCCGATCGCGCCCCACACCGCCTTGCGCTGTGACGACCGGCGCGCCGCGACCGCCAGCGTGCCCAGATCGAGCATGTCCCCCACCACCCGGTTCCACACCCGCGCCGAATGCGCCGGTGCCTGGACCAGGCCGACCCCGGCGACAACCTCGCGCATGCCATAAGCCTTGACGGTGGTCGCACCGCCCGGAACCGACAGACGATCGGCGATATGGCGCGCGGCGAACAACTCGGCCGCCCCGAGCGCGAGCGAAAACAGGCCGAGGCCCCAGCTGGCGGATTTGGCGTTCATGATGATCCTCCGATGTGATGGATCACCGATCAACGCCACGGCCCGCCGGCCGGTCCACAAATCGATCTAAATCAGGGTGTTAAGCAACATCCTTTGCCGCAAACCTCTCCCCTTCTTTTCAGGGGAGGGGCCGGGGGTGGGGCGGTTCGGCAAGCGCAACGCCGGTGGATAGGCCCCACCCCAACCCTTCCCCTGAAGGAGAGGGGCTTTAAAAAACGAACGGATTATTCCGCCGCCTTGGCCATGTCCTCGAACTCGGCCGCCGCCAGGAACCGCTCGGCGTCGAGTGCGGCCATGCAGCCGGTGCCCGCCGCCGTCACCGCCTGGCGATAGACCTTGTCCGCCACGTCGCCGCACGCGAAGACGCCGGGCACGCTGGTCCGGGTCGAACCCGTCTCGACCGCGATATAGCCGTCCGAATCCAGCTCCAGATGGCCCCGGAACAGCTCGGTCGCCGGGTGATGGCCGATCGCGACGAAGCCGCCCTCGACATCCAGGCGGCTATGCTCGCCGGTCACCGTATCGACCAGATCGAGCGCGACCAGGCCCGCATTGCCGCCGCCGTCGACGAACTCGCGCACTTCCTTGTTCCACAGTATCTTGACGTTAGGGTGCGCGAACAGCCGCTCCTGCAGGATGCGCTCGGCACGCAAGCTGTCACGACGGTGGATCAGCGTCACGTCGTCCGAATGGTTGGTCAGGTACAGCGCTTCCTCGACCGCGGTGTTGCCGCCGCCGATCACCGCGACCTTCTTGCCGCGATAGAAGAAGCCGTCGCAGGTGGCGCAGGCCGACACGCCCTTGCCCTTCATCGCGTCCTCGCTGTCCAGGCCCAGCCACTTGGCCTGCGCCCCCGTCGCGATGACCAGCACCTCGCCCTCATAGACATCGCCGCCGTCACCGATCAGGCGGAACGGACGGCTGGTCAGGTTCACTTCCGTGATCGTGTCCCACATCATCCGCGCGCCGACATGCTCGGCCTGCTTCTGCATCTGCTCCATCAGCCAGGGACCCTGGATGACGTCGGCGAAGCCGGGATAATTCTCGACATCCGTCGTCGTGGTCAGCTGGCCGCCGGGCTGAATCCCCTGCACCACGATCGGCTGCATCCCCGCGCGCGCGCCGTAGATGGCGGCCGACAGCCCCGCCGGGCCGGAACCGAGGATGAGCATGCGGGTGGAATGGGTGGTCATGTCGTCGTCCTGTGAAACGCTGTTTGGCCCCTAGATAGTCGCAGCGGCGACAAAAATGAACCGCTTCTCATGCGGCCAATCCGCGCCTGCTTCGTTAGCCGTTCAAGGTGGAGGTTTGCCCGATGCGTGACGAAGACGATGTGAAGATCACCGATTACACGGCCCCGGCCGGCGGCTGGGGTTCGATGAAGGGCATGGCCAAGGTCCTTCCCAAGGAGGGACTGGGGCCGGATACGCTCGACACGCTGCGGCGCCAGAACAAACCCGGCGGCGTCATGTGCGTCAGCTGTGCCTGGGGCAAGCCGGCCAAGCCGCATATCGCCGAGTTTTGCGAGAACGGGGCCAAGGCGACCGCCTGGGAACTCAGCTCGCTTCGCGTCACGCCGGACTTCTTCGCCAAGCACAGCGTCACCGAACTGGAAGCCTGGCCCGACCATGACCTGGAACAGGCGGGTCGCCTGACCCATCCGATGCGCTATGACCGCGCGTCGGACAAATATGTCGCGGTCAGCTGGGACGAGGCATTCGCGGCGATCGGCGCCAAGCTGAAAAGCTGTGATCCGACCAAGGTCGTGCTCTACGCCTCGGGCCGGGCCAGCCTCGAGACCTCGTTCATGTATTCGCTGTTCGCGCGGCTCTGGGGGCAGCAGAACCTGCCCGACAGCTCGAACATGTGTCACGAGACGACCTCGGTCGGCCTGAAGTCCGCCATCGGCTCGCCCGTCGCGACGATCCAGATGGAAGATTACGACAAGTGCGACGCGATCTTTTCCTTCGGGCAGAATGTCGCGACCAACGCGCCGCGTATGCTCCACAACCTCCAAGCGTGCGCCAAGCGCGGGGTGGAGATCGTGACCTTCAACCCGCTTCGCGAGCGCGGCTGGGAGCGTTTCGCCTCGCCGCAGAACCCGGTGCAGATGCTGACCGGCAGTTCGACCGACATCTCCAGCCAATATCATCAGGTCAAGGCGGGCGGCGACATCGCCGCGCTGACCGGCATCTGCAAGCTGGTGATCGAGGAAGATGACCGCGCGGTGGCCAAGGGCACTAGCCGCATCCTCGACCATCATTTCATCGAGCAGCACACGACGCGGTTTGAGGATTTCGCCAATTACTGCCGCAATGCCGCATGGAGCGAGATCATCCGCGACTCGGGGCTGACCCGCGACGCGATCGAGCAGGCGGCGCGCGTTTATATGCAGTCCGAACGCGTCATCGCGGTCTACGGCATGGGCATTACCCAGCACCGCTATGGCATCGACGCGCTGCACATGATCGTCAACCTGCTCCTGCTGCGCGGCAATATCGGGCGCGAGGGTGCGGGGCCGGGGCCGGTGCGCGGGCACAGCAACGTGCAGGGCCAGCGCACCGTCGGCATCACCGAAAAGACCGAACTCGCCCCCGTCGAGCGGCTGAAGGAATTGTTCGAGTTCGAGCCGCCGACCGAGGACGGCTGGGACACGGTCGAGGCGTGCCGCCAGATCATCGCCGGGACGGCACAGGGCTTCGTCCAGCTCGGCGGCAACTTCCTGCGCGCCACGCCCGAACATGCCAAGATGAAGGCCGCTTGGGCGAAACTGCCCATCACCGTCCATATCGCGACCAAGCTCAACAAGAGCCATCTGGTACCCGGCGAAGAGAGCTATATCCTCCCCTGCCTCGGTCGGTTGGAAACGGACATGCAGGCGGGGGGCCGTCAGGCGGTGTCGATGGAGGATTCGTTCAGCCATATCTATGGCTCGGTCGGCAAGGCGACGCCCGCCGCCGACACCCTGCTGTCCGAACCCGCGATCGTGGCGGGCATCGCCAAGGCGGTGCTGGAGCCCAACCCCAATGTGCCGTGGGACGAATGGGTCGGCGATTACGGCCTGGTCCGCACCGCGATCGAGAATGTCTATCCGGACAAGTTCGCCAACTTCAACGAACGGCTGTTCGAGCCGGGCGGCTTCTGGAAGGGCAATCCGGCATCCCACCGCCAATGGGAAACCGAGAGTGGCAAGGCGGAATTCAACGTGCCGCGCGCCATGGACGCCTCGGGCATCGAACCAGCCGAGGGGCGGATGCGCCTGATCACGCTGCGCTCGAACGACCAGTTCAACACGACCATCTATGGCTATGACGATCGCTTCCGGGGGATCAGCGGCACGCGGATGGTGGCGATGATGAACAAGGCCGACATCGCCAGGCTGGGCCTCACCGACGGCCAGACGATCGCGCTGGAAAGCGATGCGGGCGATGGCGAGGAGCGCGTGGTCGAGGACTTGCGCGTCGTCGAATACAACATCCCCGAAGGCTGCATCGGCGGCTATTATCCCGAGCTCAACTACCTGATCCCGCTGGAGCATCATGCGCTGGAAAGCCATGTGCCGGCGGGCAAGTCGGTGCCGGTGAAGGTGCGCATTCCGGCATGAGTATATTGGGTGCCGTATTGACCGGGGGGCGATCCTCCCGGTTCGGGTCGAACAAGGCCTTTGCGATGCTGGGCGGGGACAGCCTGGCATCGCATGCGCGCGCGGCGATCCGCCCCTATTGCGCGGAGGCGATCCAGGTCGGCGGCGCGGACGGTATCCCCGATCAGCCCGAGCCGGGCCTGGGACCGTTGGGCGGGATCGCGGGCGCGCTGGACTATGCCGCCGCGCACGGCTTTCGCTGTGTGCTGACCATCGGGTGCGACATGCCCCGGTTGCCCGACGGATTGATCGAGGCGCTGATGCGACGTGAACCCAGCTATTGCGCGGATGCGCCCGTGCTGGGCCTGTGGCCCGCCGCACTGGGTGCGCATCTGATGGCGCATCTGTCGCTCGGCCATGACCGGTCGATGCGCGGCTGGGCGCGCGCGATTGGGGCCATTCCCATCGCCTCTCCGCATCCGATCGCCAATGTGAACACCCCCGCCGATCTCGCCGCCCTGTGAGCCTGTCGTGAGCGTCTTGCACGCGCCGGCGCGGCTGCTGACGCTCGGCCGCATGACACCGGACGGTGGGCGGGACGAGATCGAGCGCATGGTCGCGGTCGAATGTCCGGTAGCGATCGAGGTGGACGGGTTCGGCTATGCCGTCATGATGATGACGCCCGAACGGCTGGAGGATTTCGCCACCGGCTTCCTGCTGACCGAGCGGCTGATCGACCGGGCGGACGACATCATCGACATCGAACCCTTCGCCGCCGAGGCGGGATGGATCGTCCGCATCGTGCTGGCCGAGCGGGTGCGTGGCCGTATCCGCGACCGGGTACGCCACCGGACCAGCGACACCAGCTGCGGACTATGCGGCCTGTCGGGCCTGGAGCAGATCGACCGCCCGGTCGCCATCCGCCCCCCGGCACCCCGCGCCACGGCCGAAACCCTGTTCGCGGTGCTACGGGACCTGCGCGCGCATCAGCCGCTCAATGCTGAAACCGGGGCGGTCCATGCCGCCGTCGCCTGTGCCCCGAGCGGCGACATCGTGGCCAGCGCCGAGGATGTCGGCCGGCACAATGCGCTCGACAAGCTGGTCGGCACCTTGGCGCGCCGGCCGGACATGGCGGTGGACTTCATCCTCGTCACCTCGCGGATCAGCTATGAGATGGTCGACAAGGCGCTGGTGGTCGGGGTCGGACTGCTGGTGGGCATCTCCGCGCCGACGAGTCTGGCGATCGACCACGCCCGCGCGCATGGTCTGACCCTGATCGCACTCGCACGCCCCGACGCAATGCTGGTCGCGCATGACCCGCATGGACGTTTTGCCTGACGCGTTCCCTCGTCGCGAAAGGCGGCGTCAGGCCGCGCGCGTCAACGGTTGTCGGTGGAGCGCATCGTCACGGTCGCTGCAGGAACGATCACGCCCATCCTGTTTTGCCCGATAAGCCAGTGTATCCGCTCGCCCCAGCAGCGCATCCAGCGTCTCCCCCGGCACGTAACGCGCGATGCCGCTGCTGACCGTAACGGCCGGCAGGCCATGGTCGGCGACGCTCTGCAAGGCCTGACGGATCGCCTCAGCCAGATGCGACACAGTGTCCTGCGCTTTCGTGTCGTCCGCTACATCCAGCGGCAGGAGCAAGGCGAACTCCTCGCCCCCCATGCGGACCGCAAGCGTGTCCGCCGGCACCAGCCGCCGCAGCACATCGGCAAATGCCATCAGCACCCGGTCGCCCGTGGCATGGCCCCATGTGTCGTTGATCCGTTTGAAGTGATCGAGATCGAGGACCATCGCAAAGAGCGGCCGACCGGTGGCAGCGGCCTGCGCCAATAGCCGTGGGCCCACCCGCGACAGCGCAAGACGATTGGCGAGCCGGGTCAGGGTGTCGGTCTGCGCATCGACGATCGTCTCCTCAAGCGCCTTCTCGATCACCAGCAGCAGCAGGAACAGCCCCGCCGCGACCAGCAGCACACCGGTCGAGATGGAGGACACGAGTATATAGGTGTGAATGGCATCCTGCACGCGCGCGACGAGCGACACGACAAGAAATGGCTTGGCGGCGAAATGCACGCAGATGAGGGCAAAAATTCCCAGGAGGAGCGAAGCGATCGGCCCCCGCCGATCGAGATGCCGCACCGCGATCGCCGACCGCCCCGCCATGAACGCGAAGGGCAGTTGAAAGAGCAGTTCGTAAACCAGGCTTCGCGGCGTCCCGGCCAGCAGGCCAAGACGCAACACCATGCCCAGGCCCCATATCGCCATTGCCTGCCGATGGGGCGACGCGCGGCCGGCCATGACCTCGATACCGCCCCAGATCGCGATGACGGTTCCCAGAAACGCGCCATAGCCGATCAGCGCGACGAGGCTGGAGGGAACGCTCAACTGGTTCACCAACTGGCAAATCGTCGTCACGAAACACAGGGCGTAGCCGAGGAGAAACCATCGGGGCGCCCGCTCCCGAACCTGCGACACCGACACCACGGCATAGGCAATGATGAACAGCATTGCCATGCAGGCATCGAGGGCCAGGGCATAGACAGCAACGCTCACCG
The DNA here is from genome assembly GCF_014196255.1 of Sphingomonas pseudosanguinis. Classification (GTDB taxonomy): domain Bacteria; phylum Pseudomonadota; class Alphaproteobacteria; order Sphingomonadales; family Sphingomonadaceae; genus Sphingomonas; species Sphingomonas pseudosanguinis. The sequence continues at coordinate 31,913 of NZ_JACIDH010000010.1, read as the reverse complement.
GTCGAACCCTGCCTCCAATGGCCCTTCGAAGGACAGCCTACGGCACGATCGCAAAGGAAGCGTTAAAGTCATGGCGGCCATTTCGACGACCAAATCGTATTTTATACTATTTGTTCCGACCATATGGGATGAAGTTTGCTGCTCTGGGTCGAGATCGCATAACTACCCATTCGTCGGCGACATGCTATCAATTCAGGATGCCGTGATCATCAAAGGCAAGCCTTGCAAGCGATGATTGGGAAGCAGCCGTCCTGATGAGGACAAGGCACATCGACACCATGAACGGACGCGCGAGACATCTTGTCCGTATCGAGCCGTCTCTATCGATTTCAGAGAAAATACACCGGGTGGTAGCGAAGGAGGGACTTGAACCCCCGACACGCGGATTATGATTCCGCTGCTCTAACCAGCTGAGCTACTTCGCCATGCCGTGGCGTTCCACCCGGTGGAGGCGCGCCTATAGACAGGGGTTTTTCGGGCGTCAAGCGAACAAATGACGAGAAATCATTTCCCAGGGTCCGCCGCGATACCACCAGGCGCCCAGGCCGATCAGTTCGACCGGACGCGCCCGAAAATCCCGCTCCATCTGCTGGAGCAGCAGCTTGGCGGTGGCGGGGGTCACCTTGTTCTGGATGGTGACATGCGGCCGCCAGCCGCCCGCATCCTGCGGGGCGAGCATGCCGGCAAAGGCGTCGACCAGTTCGCGTCGGATCGCGACGAGCCCCGGCGATTCGATCCGGATGGCCACACCCCGGCCCAGCGACATCAGCCCGGCCGCCTTTGTCTCCGGCGCACGCACGCCGCGCGTCATGCCGTTCAGCCGGTGCTTCAACTCCGCCTCTACGCTGGGCGGCAGGTGATGGAACAGCGTGCAATGCGCGTCGAGCACATTGCGCTCGGGCGGGAAATGCTGGCGACGCAGGCCATCGAACCAACCCTGATCGGCGCGGCCGAACAGGGCGGTGACGATGATCGGGGCCGGCATGGGGGCGATTGGCGCGGTCAGATTTCCACCTGACTGCCCAACTCGACCACACGGTTGGTCGGCAGGCGGAAGAATTCCATCGCGCTTTCGGCGTTGCGCAGCATCCAGGAGAACAGCTTTTCCCGCCATAGCGACATGCCGGGCCGCTCGGCCGCGAGCAGCGTCTGGCGCGACAGGAAGAAGCTGGTGTCCATCATCTTGAACGCGCCGCCGTCCATCTCGACCCGCTTGAGCGCCGCCGGGACGTCCGCCTCCTCCATGAAGCCGAAGCGCAGGATCAGGCGGTGGAAGCCATGGCCCAGATCGTCGAGCTTGGCGCGCTCCGCATCGGGCCAATAGGGCTGGCTCATGATCTTGACGGTCAGCAGGATGATCCGCTCGTGCAGCACCTTGTTGTGCTTGAGGTTGTGGAGCAGCGCATGCGGCACGCCGTCAGGCGAGGAGGTCATGAAGATCGCCGTGCCCGACACGCGGCTGGCGGCGTTGGAGGCCGATTCGATGAAGATGTGGATCGGCATCGTCCCCTCACGCAGCCGCTGGATCATCAGCTTGCGCCCCGTCGACCAGGTGGTGAGGAAGGTGAAGATGATGAACCCGACCAGCAGCGGGAACCAGCCGCCGGCCGGCACCTTGGTCAGATTGGCGAGGAAATAGGCCCCGTCGACCAGGAAAAAGAGCCCCAGGAGCGGCACGGCAGCGAAGGTCGGCCATTTCCACAAACGGGTCAGCGCCACGCCGAGCAGACAGGTGTCGATCAGCATCGCCCCCGTCACCGCGATCCCGTAGGCCGAGGTCAGGTTGGACGAGGAGCGGAAGAACAGCACCAGCAGGATCACCATCACCATCAACATCCAGTTGATGAGCGGGATGTAGATCTGTCCGGCGGTCGCCGCCGAGGTATGCTCAATGCGCAGGCGCGGCATGAAGCCCAGCTGGATCGCCTGTTGCGTGACCGAGAAGGCACCGGTGATGACCGCCTGGCTGGCGATGACCGCCGCCGCCGTCGCCAGGATGACGAGCGGCAGCTGCAACCCCTCGGGCGCCAGCATGTAGAAGGGGCTTTCGAGCGCGGCGGCCCCTTCGCGGAACAGCAGTGCCCCCTGCCCCATGTAATTGAGCATCAACGCGGGCAGCACGAAGCACAGCCAGGACAGCCCGATCGGCCGCCGCCCGAAATGCCCCATATCGGCGTAGAGCGCCTCCGCCCCCGTCACCGCCAGCACCACCGAGCCGAGCGCCAGAAAGCCGCGTACCGGATCGATGAAGAAGAACTGGACCGCATAATGCGGCGACAGCGCGCGCAGGATGCCCGGCGTCTCGACGAAGCTGATGACGCCCAAGACCGCGATGGTGCCGAAATACAGGAGCATGATCGGACCGAACAGCAACCCGACGCGCTCGGTGCCCGATCGCTGGATCTTGAACAGGATGATCAGGATCGTGATCGCGATCGGCAGCACGAAACTGCCAAAGGCGGGCGCCGCGACGGCCAAGCCCTCCACCGCGCTGAGCACGGTGACGGCGGGCGTGATCATGCTGTCGCCGTAGAAGAGCGCGGTGGCGAACACGCCCAGCAGGATGATACCCCGCGACCAGCGCCGCGTCTTGGTCTGCCCCGACACCAGCGCCAGCAGGGCCAAGCTGCCCCCCTCGCCCTTATTGTCGGCGCGCATGATGATCGCGACATATTTGACCGACACCACGATCATCATCGACCAGAAGATCAGGCTGACGACGCCCAGGATATGCGCGGTGTCGAGCGGCAGGGGATGGTGCGGATTGGCGAAGGTTTCGCGAAAGGCGTAGATCGGGCTGGTGCCGATATCGCCGAACACGACCCCGATCGCGCCCAGCGCGAGCCGGGCGATACCGTTCTGATGATGTTGCTGATGCTGGTCCTCGGAGGCGGTCGTCGCGATTCCGGTGGGTGCGACGCTCATCGCGACGTGGCCGGGCTGACGATTGGCGGGAACATCGGCACTGTCCGTGGCAACCCTTCGATCATCGCCGCCCCCTAGCATGGCCCTGAAAGGCCAGCAACGCGGACGCATTGCGCTTGTTTCGCGGCGAGGAGATTTGGTGGCCGGGGCGATGCGATGTTGCAACAGTCGGTCGGCGGCTGGAGGCACCAAGCGCCCGCCGCAAGCACGCCCCTCCCGCAGGCGGGAGGGGATGGGGGAGGGAAAGCCACGGGCGATGGTCTCGGTGAGACTCCCTGCCCTCCCCCGGCCCCTCCCGCCTGCGGGAGGGGAGAAGATGCACGGCTCTAGCATTATACTCTTTCCGAAACGGTTCACCTCCGCCCCCCGATCGGCTAGGGCTGGGTGATGGTCAGTCGTTCCGCCCAAGAGGCAGCTCCGGTAACCCCGTCCGCCGCACCCGTGCAGGCCGCGCCCATCGTCACGATCGACGATGTCCGCGCCGCGCATGCCCGGATTTCGGACCGGATCGTCCGCACGCCGACGATGATCAGCCGCACCCTGTCGCAACTGACCGGCGCCACCGTCTACCTCAAGTTCGAAAATCTCCAGTTCACCGCCGCCTACAAGGAACGCGGCGCGCTCAACACGCTGCTGCAACTCTCCGACGAGGCGCGCGCCAAGGGCGTGATCGCCGCCTCGGCCGGCAATCATGCGCAGGGGCTGGCCTATCACGCCAACCGGCTGGGCGTGCCCGCGACCATCGTGATGCCGCGCACCACGCCGATCGTGAAGGTCGTCCAGACCGAGGGCCACGGCGCCACCGTGGTGCTGGAAGGCGATACCTTCGACGCGGCCTATGCCCATGCCCGCGAGCTGGAGGCGGAGCGCGGCTATACCTTCGTTCATCCCTTCGACGATGCGCGCGTCATCGCCGGCCAGGGGACGGTGGCGCTCGAAATGCTGGAGGACGCGCCCGACATCGACACGCTGATCGTGCCGATCGGCGGCGGCGGCCTGATCTCGGGCATGGCCACGGTCGCGGCGGCCGCCACCCCGCCGGTCGAGGTGGTCGGCGTCCAGGCCGAGCTGTTCCCGTCGATGTACAACAAGCTGAACGGCACCGACCTGCCCTGCGCCGGCGATACGCTGGCCGAGGGTATCGCGGTCAAGGTGCCCGGTGGCTTGACGTCGCAGCTGGTGGCCCAGCTGGTGCGCGAGATCGTGCTGGTCGACGAACGCCATCTGGAAGAATCGGTCAGCGCACTGCTCCAGATCGAAAAGACGGTCGTCGAGGGCGCGGGCGCGGCGGGTCTCGCCGCCCTGATGTCGCATCCCGAACGCTTTCGCGGCAAGACGGTCGGCATCGTGCTGTGCGGTGGCAATATCGACACGCGCCTGCTCGCCAATGTGCTGCTGCGCGATCTGGCGCGCTCGGGCCGGCTCGCCCGCCTGCGCATCCGGTTGCAGGACCAGCCGGGGGCGCTGTTCAACGTGGCGCGCATCTTCGATCGCGAGCGGGTGAACATCATCGAGGTCTATCACCAGCGCGTCTTCACCACCCTGCCCGCCAAGGGCCTGATCACCGACATCGAGTGCGAGACACGCGACGCGCTGCACCTCCACCGCCTGATCGAGGCACTGCGCGCCGCCGGTTACGAAACCACGCAGGTGGAACTGGCCTGAGGACCGGCGGGGGCGGCGTCCCCTGCCCGCCCCCGGCCCCGGTTCTCGACAATCGTCCCGTTTCCGAACAGCTTCTGACCATCCCCTTGGCGGGGAAATTCGTTAAGAAACTCCTGTTCCCGAATCCTTGAAGGAAGTTCCCGGCGGTGACCGCGCCTTTCCGTTTTCCGCGCTTTTTCGTCACCAGCCCCGCCCCCTGCCCCTATTTGGCGGGGCGTGAGGAGCGCAAGGTGTTCACCGAACTCAATGGCGAGCATGCCGGCGAGCTGAACGAGGCGCTGAGCCGTATCGGTTTCCGCCGCAGCCAGGGGGTCGCCTATCGCCCGTCCTGCGCGGGCTGCACCGCCTGCGTTTCGGTGCGCGTCGTCGCCGACGGCTTCCGTGCCAACGGCACCCAGCGCAAGTTGCTGCGCCGTCATGCCGATCTGGAGGTCACCGCCTGCCAGCCTTGGGCGACCGCCGAACAGTTCGAGCTGCTGCGCCGCTATCTCGGCCGCCGCCACCCCGGCGGCGGCATGGCGGCGATGGACGAGAGCGATTATGCCGACATGGTCGAGCTGTCCCCCGTCCAGTCGGTCGTGGTCGAATATCGCGCGCCGACCGGCCCCGATGGCGAGCGCGGGCGGCTGCTCGGCGCGTGCCTGACCGATCGGCAGGGTGACGGGCTGTCGATGATCTACAGCTTCTTCGATACCGAGGATGAGAGCCGCCCGGGGCTGGGCAATTTCATCATCATGGATCACATCCTGCGCGCCCGGGCGGCGGGTCTGCCCTATGTCTATCTCGGCTATTGGGTGAAGGGGTCGCCGCGCATGGCGTACAAGACCCGGTATCAGCCGCTGGAGGCGCTCGGCCCGCGCGGCTGGTCGCTGCTGTCGCCCGACAATCTCGACATCGGCGGCCCGCCCGCCGTCGAAACCGCGATCGAGGCGGGCGAGGAATAGCCGAGGGGACGGGGCCTCTTCCCAACCCCTTCCGTCAAAGCGCGATGACGATGCATATTCAAACTAACCCCTCCCCTTCAGGGGAGGGGTTGGGGTGGGGCCTCTCAACAGGCGCAGAGCTTGCGGCACCGCCCCACCCCCGTCCCCTCCCCTGAAGGGGAGGGGCTTGTCCGCCTTATTGGGTCTCGCCCGTCAACGGCACCAGATCCCCCCAAGCCTCGCCCGCGACCGGTGCGGCGCCGGCGGCGTCCAGTGCGGCGGCGACCCGGACATGCGTGTCGGTCGGAGACAGGCCGATTGCCGGATCGAAGCCGACCCAGCCGATCTCCGCGACATAGGCCTCCGCCCAGCAATGCGGTCGCGCGTCATGCTCCCCGGCGACGAAGCCCGACACGAACCGCGCCGGCAGACCGAGCGACCGCGCACCGGTGCAGAACAGATGCGCGAGATCGCACGGCCCCGCTTCCTCCACACTCAGTAACTCCGCCGCCGCTTTGCCGTCGTTCGCGAAGCGGCGATGGATCGCGGCGTTCAGGCCGTGGAGCATCGCCAGGGGGCCATCACAGTGCCGGACCGCCTCCGCGGCAAAGGCGGTGACCGCCTCGCTCGCCGGCGTGGCGGCGGTGCCGCGCAAGTAGAGCGCCGGCGGCAGCGTCTCGTTGCTGCCGCGAACGATGCCGTGGGCGTCGCTGGTCAGCACGTCGCCGGTGGCGGTGATCGTCACCGCCTCGACCGGCTCTTCGATATAGAGCATCGTCACCGCATTGCCGAACCCGTCGCGGCCCGACCGCATCCGCGCGTCGCAATCGACATCGATCCGCCAATGCACGACCGTCTGGTCGTCGCTATTGTCCGGGGTCAGCCGCAGCATCTGGACCACGGCCTTGCCGCGCAGCGTGGGGCGGTGGACGATCTGGTGCTCGATGGCGATGCGCATCAGGCGAACTTGAACTGGCGGCCGATCGCGCCGTGCAGCTGGGCATTCTCCAGGATGAAGGCTTCGAGATATTGGTGGAGCCCGCCCGCGATCACGTCGCCCGAGCGGGTCTTGCTCATCCGGTTCGCACGCACTCTCGCCATTCGATCCGCCTCCCCATGCTGCCCCGTCCGCCGGGCGAGCTGCCCCAGCACGTCCACCGTTTCCTCGACCGACGCCGCCAGGCTGCGCGGCAGTTCGGCGCGCGCGATCAGCAGGTCGATGACGTTCGAGGGCTTGAGCCCGTCCGAATAGAGCCATCGATAGGCGGTGACGGCGGACACGGTCTGAAGGATCGTCGTCCACTGGTCGCGGTCGACGACGCCGCCGATCCGCTCGCCCGCCGGCAGCAGGATGTGATATTTCACGTCGAGCAGCCGTGCGGTATTGTCCGCGCGCTCGACCGCCTGGCCCAGCCGGATGAACCAGGTCGTCTGGTTGCGCAGCATGCGGTGGACCGCGCCCTCGAAGCCGCGCGTCTCGTTCTTCACCGCCTCGACCAGGCTGAGGACCGCAGTCGGGTCCTCGGCGCCGGGCCGCGCCTCGAAATGCAGCCAGGCGCGGTTGATCGCGCTCCACGCCTCACGGGTCAGCGCGGTGCGCACCGCGCGCGCATTGGTGCGCGCCATGTCGATGCAGCGGACGATCGAGCCGGGGTGACAGGTCTCGACGGTCAGGAAGCGGGCGACCTCACGCCGCCGCAACTCACGCCCGCCCTCGGCAAAGGCGCTGGCGGTATCAGTCACGGCCAGCGCCGATCCCCAGGCCGCCAGCCCCGCCGATCGCGGCGACAGGACATCCAGCCGCACCGTCGCCTCGACCAGCCGGGCGATGAAGTCGGCCCGTTCGAAATAGCGCCCCAGCCAGTAGAGCGAGGACGCGGTCCGCGACAGCATCAGCGGTCCCCCTGCATCTGGATCTGCGACATCTGGGTCTGGGTCTGGGTCTGCACCCAACTATCGGGCTCGGGCGGCATCAGGACGAAACTGTCCTTCGTCCCCCCGCCCTGGCTGGAATTGACGACCAGCGAGCCTTCGCGCAGCGCGACCCGGGTCAGCCCGCCCGGCGTCACCTCTACCCCGTTACGGCCGGTGAGGACGAAGGGGCGGAAATCGACATGGCGCGGCGCGACCCCGCTCTCGACCAGCGTCGGCACGGTCGACAGCGCCAGCGTCGGCTGCGCGATGTAGCGATGCGGCTCGGCGATCAGCGCGGCGCGGAAATGCTCGATCTGCGCCCTGGTCGCGGTGGGGCCGACCAGCATGCCATAGCCGCCCGACCCGTCGACCAGCTTGACCACCAGCTCACTCAGATGGTCGAGGACATAGGCCAGCGACTCCGGTTCGCGACAGCGCCAGGTGTCGACATTCCTCAGCTTGGGCTCGGCACCCGAATAATAGCGGACGATGTCGGGCATATAGCTGTAGATCGCCTTGTCGTCGGCGATGCCGTTGCCCGGCGCGTTGAGGATGGCGACGTTGCCCGCCGCATAGGCCGCGATGAGCCCCGGCACGCCCAGCATCGAATCCGGCCGGAAGACCAGCGGATCGAGGAAGTCGTCATCGACGCGGCGATAGATGACGTCGACCTTCACCCGCCCCGCGATGGTGCGCATCCAGACGATGTCGTCGTCCACCACCAGATCGGCCGCCTCGACCAGCTCGACCCCCATCGAATCCGCCAGGAAGCTGTGTTCGTAATAGGCCGAATTGTAATGACCCGGGGTCAGCACGACGCAAGTCGGCTCGCCGACGCCGTGCGGCGCGACCGACTTCATCGTGGCGAGCAGACGGTCGGGATAGCTGTCGACGGCGGCCACCCGGAACTGGCGGAACAGCTCGGGGCACAGCCGCAGCATCGCCTCGCGATTCTCCAGCATATAGCTGACGCCCGAGGGGGTGCGGGCATTGTCCTCCAGCACGAAGAAATCGTCCGGCCCGGTGCGGACCAGGTCGATGCCGCAGATATGCGCCCAGACGCCGTGCGGCGGGCGCATCCCTGCGATCTCGGGGCGGAACTGCGGATTGCCGAAGATCAGGTCGGGCGGCAGAATGCCGTCGCGCAGGATCTTCCGCTCGCCGTAAATGTCGTCGAGAAAGGCGTTGATCGCCTCGACCCGCTGTACCAGCCCCTCGGACAGGCGCGCCCATTCGTCGTGCAGGAAGACGCGCGGCACGATGTCGAACGGGATGATCCGCTCGGCCGCGTCGCTCTCGCCATAGACCGCGAAGGTGATGCCCAGCTGGCGGAAGGTCGCCTCGGCCGATTGCTGGCGGCGGCGTAGTTCGGTGTCGGGTGTGTGATCGAGCCAGCGTTGCAAGGCGGCCAGTTCGGGGCGCGGCGCCGCAGCATCCAGCCCCCCCATGATTTCGTCGAACGCGGCGATAGTCCCCATCCGGTTGTTACGCTCCCCCTGTCGGCCGGGTTCCATGCTGCACCGCATGATGGGGGTACACAAGGGGGATATTCACTCCTCCCCGGTACGGGGAGGGGGACCAGCCGCAGGCTGGTGGAGGGGGCGTGCGGCACAGGACATCCTTTTCGGATACCCCCCTCCACCACCGCTTCGCGGCGGTCCCCCTCCCCGTGCCGGGGAGGATCTTACGCCCCCAGCTTCTCCAGCATCGACGGCGTCAGCACTTGAGGCAGCACCTGCGGCTCTTTCGCGCCCGGCGCGTAATAGAGGTATAGCGGCACCCCCGCCCGGTTATGCCGCTCGATAAACCGTCCCAGCACGGGATCGCCATCGGTCCAGTCGCCGACCAGCACCGCCACCTTGTTGCGGGCGAACGCGTCGCGGACCGAGGAGCGCTCGATCGCGGCCGCCTCGTTGACCTTGCAGCTAAGGCACCAGTCGGCGGTGAAATAGGCGAAGACCGGCCGCCCCTCCTTGCGCAGCGAGTCCAGCTTGGCCTCGGTAAAGGCGGTGTCGGCCGCCGACTTGGCGACGGCGGCGGCGGGCTTGACCGTCACGACGATCGCGACCGCCAGCACCAGCATGACGAGCGCGGGCCAGAAGGCGCGCCCCTTGCCGCCATGCTGGCGCAGCCCCGTCCACCAGAAGCCGAGCGAGGCGAGTAGCGTGGCGGCGAGGCCCAGCGTCATGCCGGTCACCCCCGCCTCCTGCCCGAGTATCCAGGCCAGCGCGAGCGCGGTCAGGAACATCGGCACCGACAGGATATGGCGCAGCCGCACCATCCACATCCCCGGCTTGGGCAGCCGCCGCCGCAGCGCGGGGATGAAGCCGATCGCTAGGAAGGGCAAGGCGATGCCGATCCCCAGCCCGGCGAACACCGCCAGCGCGGCGGCGGCGGGGAGCACCAGTGCCGCGCCCAGCGCACCGGCCATGAACGGCCCCGAACAGGGCGTCGCGACGAACGCCGCCAGCGCGCCGGTCGCGAACGATCCCATCGCGCCCGAACGCCCGGCAAAGGCGGGCGTCGGCAGCTCGAACAGCCCCGCCAGATTGAAGGCGATGCCCGCGACCAGCAGCAGCAGCACGCCGATCACGCGCGGGTCCTGAAGCTGGAACGCCCAGCCCGCGCTCTGCCCGCCCGCGCGCAGCGCCAGCAGAATGACGCCCAGCCCGACACAGACCAGCACCACGCCCGCCGTGTAAGCCAGCGCCTCGGTCCGGGCATGACGTTCGTCGCCCCCGCCGCGCGCCAGACTCAGCGCCTTCAGGCTCAGGATCGGGAAGACGCAGGGCATGATGTTCAGCAGCAACCCGCCCAGCACCGCCCCCAGAAAGGCCAGCGCGATCGCACCGAACCCCTTGCTCGTATCGGCGGCATCCGCGATCGCCCCCGGCTTGGCGGTAAAGGCCAGCCCCTTGCCCTCGCCGATCGACAGCACGCCTGACACCGGTCCCGGCGTCGGCACGGCGGCGGCCGGGATGGTCAGGATCGCCTGATCACCCTGCCGCGCCAGCGCCTGATCGGCGGCATGGTCGATAATGCCGCTGCGATCGGGGAAGAAATAGGCGTCCTTGACCGCCACGGCGGCGGGGAGCGGCACGGCGATGCGCACCGTCTTGCCCCGGGTCTCGATCACGCCCTCGCCGCCCAGCGGCTTGGGCAAGGCCGCGCGCCAGCGGTCGAACTCGGCGCGCACCGACGGGTCGATCGCCCCGTCGCCGATGGTCAGCCGGGTCGACAGGGTCTGGCTCTCGGGCACGCAGATCGTGTCGGTACACACGAGATAGTCGAGCTTGACCGACACGGGCAGCGCGGTGCCGGCCGTCAGCCCGGCGGGCACGGACAAGTCGACGAGTAGCGCGAAGGGCCGCTCATAGACATAGTTCATCAGGCCCGCGATCTTCAGCTGCCCCGGCACCGGATAGCGCAAGCCCCCCGCCGTGACGCCTGTGGGCAAGGTCCAATGCGCCTCGGTCGGCAGGCCGGCATCGCCGCCATTCTTCCAATAGCCATGCCAGCCCTTGTCGGGCGTGGCGGCGATGGCGAGCGTGACCGTCGATCCGGCACGCGGCGCAGCACTTTCGGGCACCAGCCGCATCGGCAGATGGATCGCGCCGGGCGCCGGCGGCGGCGCGCTGTCGGCCATGACGGGCGCGGCGGCGACCATCATGAACAGCGCCGTCATCAGGATGTAAAACCAACCGCGCATCGACCTTGCCCTATACCCGTTTGGCGTTCCATAGCGCCGCCGTTCCCGCTTTGCATCAAGGATGCCCATGACGCCGCTCCCCGTCGCGCTTCGCACCGCACTCCTCGCCTCGGCCGCGCTGCTCGCCGCCTCGGCCCCCGCTTTGGCCAGCGCCCAGCAGGCCAGCCCGGAGCCCGGCCCCGCGCCCGCCAGCCTGACCAACCGTCCGGCGACGACGCCGCTGCCCCCCTTCCCCACGACTCCGCCCAAGCTGATCGTCGCGATCTCGGTCGACCAGTTCTCGGCCGATCTGTTCGCGCAGTATCGCAACCGCTTTACCGGCGGCATGGCGCGGCTGTTGACCGGCGCTGTCTTTCCCTCAGGCTATCAGAGCCATGCCGCGACCGAGACGTGCCCGGGCCACTCGACCATCCTGACCGGCTATCGCCCCGCGCATACCGGCATCATCGCCAACAACTGGGTCGACCAATCGGTGAACCGCGCCGACAAGATCGTCTATTGCTCGGAGGACGAAAGCGTCGCGGGCAACGACCACAACAACTACACCGTCTCGGACAAGCATCTGAAGGTGCCGACGCTGGGCGAGCGGATGAAGACCGCCGACAGCCGCGTGCGCACCGTCTCGGTCGCGGGCAAGGACCGCGCCGCGGTGATGATGGGCGGCCACAAGATGGACGAGATCTGGTGGTGGGACGGCAAGACCTATGTCTCCTATGCCGGCCGCGCGGTGCCCCCGGTGGTCGAGCGCACGCGCAAGGCTGTGGCCGATCTGGTCGCCCGCCCGCAGGACGCGCTGCCGCTGCCCGGTTTCTGCAAGCCGCTCGACCGGCCGATCACCGTCGGCGGCCAGACGATCGGCACCGGCCGCTTCCAGCGCGCGGCGGGCGATCTGAAGGCGTTCCGCGTCTCGCCCGCCGCCGACGCGGCGGTGCTGGCGATGGCGGCGGGCTTCGTGCAGGATATGCAGCTCGGCAAGGGGCCGGCGACCGACATCCTGTCGGTGGGCCTGTCGGCGACCGACTATATCGGCCATGCGCTGGGCACCCAAGGCACCGAGATGTGTATCCAGATGGCCGAGCTCGACCGTTCGCTGGCGGGCTTCTTCGAGGTGCTCGACCAGACCGGCGTGGACTATGAGGTGATGCTGACCGCCGACCACGGCGCGCATGACATGACCGAACGGCAGCAGATCCGCGCCATGCCGATGGAAAGCCATGTCGCGCCCGAGGCCAAGACCAAGGCGATGGCCGCCGCGATCGCGCGCGACCTGGGCCTGTCCAACACGCCGCCGATCATGATGAGCGCGGAAGGCGACATCTATATCAACCGCGACCTGCCCGCCGCGACGCGCGCCAAGGTGCTGGCCGAGGCGAAGCGCCGGTTCGAGGCATTGCCACAGGTCGCCGCCGCGCTGACCCGTGACGAGATCGCCGCGACGCCCTGGCCGACCACGCCGCCCGAGACCTGGACGTTGAAGGAAAAGGCGCGATCCTCCTATGATCCCACGCGTTCGGGCGATCTGCTGATCCTGCTCAACCCGCGCGTGACGACGATCGAGGAGCCGACGCCGGGCTATGTCGAGACGCATGGCTCGCCCTGGGACTATGACCGCCGCGTGCCGATCCTGTTCTGGCGCAAGGGGATGGCCGGCTTCGAACAGCCGCTGTCGGTCGAGACGGTCGACATCGCGCCCACGCTGGCCGCGACGATCGGCCTGCCGATGACGGGCGTCGACGGGCGCTGTCTGGACCTAGACCCGGGTGTCGCGGATACGTGTAAGCGGTGATCATATCCTCCCCGGCACGGGGAGGTGGCAGCGCGCAGCGCTGACGGAGGGGGGCTTCCTCTAGGGAACAGCCCAGCGGCGATCCCCCTCCACCGCTGTGCGAGCGGTCCCCCTCCCCGTGCCGGGGAGGATTTTAAGGCCGGTCCACCCGGTACTGGATCGGCTTGAACGACCCGCCATTCGACGCCGGCGCCGAACAGGCGGTCAGCCCGATCACCAGATCCATCTGCGCGACGAAGCGGATACGATCCCCCGGCCCGCTCAGCGGCGGCAGGACTTCCAGCTTGCCGGTCTCGCCATTGACCGGCACGTTCATGAAGCAGTTGAACGCCACCGGTATCCGGTCGGGCACGACGCCGTAAGGCGCGAGCGCGGCGGCGAGGTTGCCGAAGCACCCCCGATGGCGCGGCAGATCGGGATAGAAATGGTCGAACGTATCGACCGAGCAGGGCGTCAGCAGGAAGTCATGCATGCCGACCGTGTCCTCGACGATCTCCAGCATCACCCGCGATCGGTTGGAATAGAGCTTGTGCCCCGTGGTCAGCCGGATCGTCTCGGCATAATCGAGCGTCCGGCCCGACGAGATGACCTCGTCCAGATCATCGGCATTGAATGCCAGCAGATCCGCGACCTGCCGCCCGCGCGGATCGATGACGGTCAGGCTGTCGCCCCTCGCCATGCGGAACGCGTCACCGCTGCGCGGCGGGATTTCGACGGGCTGGGCGATGCTCATGACTCCACCCCGCCCTGCTGCCCGGCATAATGAAAGGGACAGCGCCAGCCCGCCTCGACCACGCGGCCGCTATACTGGCGCGCCTCGCTGACCTCGCCGTGGCGCGCGAGCATCGGGTTGCGCGACCCCGCCAGGGCTTCGTCGCGCACCATGATCTTTTCGCGCATCGTCTCGTACTTCCCCTGCGCGCGCAGCGTCTCGAACTGGTCGTGCAGGTTGAAGATCATCGCGGGCCGGGGAAAGCGGCGCGCCGGGCGGCTGGCATGCGGATGCAACCCGACAACGAAGAACGCCTCGCCGCCAAAGGACAGCGAGAAATGCGGGTCCTCCGGATTGGGGCTGACGCGCGGGTCCCAATCCTGGCCCAGCCAGACATCCTTGTCCGACAGCGACTGGATACGCGCCCAGACCGCGCGCTCGAACGCCGCTTCGTCGAGTTCGGTCGGGCCGGCGAAGACCACCGCCAAGCTGCGGAACAGTTGCGGCTCGGCGCGATACTGTTCGGCGAAACGGCGAAGCGTGTCGTGGATGCGCAGGTCGTCCCAGGCGCTGGCGATGTCGCGCGCGCCCAGGATTTCCATCGCGCCGCGCGCCATCGCCGACTTCGCGCCGACGCATGGAAAGTCCGCCGCCGCGATATGGGCGCGCAGAAGATCTGCCGATTCCCCCTCGCTGGGGTCATGCGCGGGAAAGAGACTGCTGACGGTATCTGACATGGGATGCCCCAACGCCGCCTCGACGATGGTCGTTCCTAAAACCAACATCGATCAATCAGTTATAGCATATTTTGATGATAGTTGATGAAGATCAATGTCGCCATTGTGCAGGTGTCCGCCGCTGCTCGTAATCGGGCAGACGTGGCAGGGGTCGGGTAATCCCGCTGCGGATCAGACCGGGCTCGCCATGGAAATAACCCTGCTGCCATATCGCGCCGCTGACATAGGCCAGGTCCGCCATCCCGGCCGTCTCGACGCCTTCGACGATCACCGTACCGCCCAGCGCGTGGACCAGGCCGACGATATGGGGAAGCGCATAACAGGGATCGATCGGGCAGATCGCCCGCTTCACGAACGACCCGTCCGTTTTCACGAAGGCGGGCATCAACTCCATGAGATGCCGGATCGATATATAGCCCGTTCCGAAATCGTCGAGGGCCAGCGTCACGCCGCAGTCGCGCAGCCGTCGCGCGAAGATCACCGCGTCGGCGACATGGGTCAGCGGTTCGGTTTCGGTGATCTCGACGACCAGCCGCTGCGCCAGTCCCGGACGGGCGCGCAAATCCTCGATCACGCTGCCCCACCAGCCATGCAGATGCGCGGAATGGGCCGAGATGTTCACGCCCAGCGTCACCCCCGGATGGGCCTCCAGCTCCTCAATGACATGGGACACCATCAGCCAGTCGAAGGTCGAGGCAAGACCGGTCCGCTCCAGCGCCAGAAAGACGACGCCCGGCGACAGCGCTTCGTTGGGCTCGCTGAACCGCAACAGCGCTTCGTGATAGAGGACCTGTCCGGGATCGCGATAGTCGCGGACGGCCTGCCAGTGCGGGGCGAGCCGCCCCTCCTTCATGCAGCGAAAGAGATAGGCGACGATCTGCATGTCGCTCTTGTAGATCGCGAACCAACGTTCCTGGTGATCGACCTGGATGTCACGCGGAGAGCGATAGCGCGGCAGATTGTCGCACTGCCATGATATGACGGCATGCAGCGCCGCCCTTTCATTGGTGGCGCGTTCGATCGAGATGGGTTCGGCGGACAGGCGATAGGGCAGATCGGCCAGATGCTGGTGATCGACGAAACCCGGCCTGCGCATGTTGCAGACGATCCGGAAACGCCCGCGCGCGTCGTCCTGCGCAACCCGCAGCCCGGCATGGTGGAGCCGCATCTGGACATGGTCGATCACCTGATCCGCGACGGCCGCCCCCCAGCAAGCCTCGATCAACGCGAGATTGCTGATCTCGACGTCGTAATAGCCCTCCGGCACTTTCCCCCGACCCCTATAAGAGGCAGAACACCAAGCCCCAACTCCCCAGTGAACGCATGTGTTAAGACACCGGCGTAACTACCATGTGCTTGATAGGCTATAAAGATGGGGCAGGAGCGTTAACCTTCTTTTTTAAGAGCGATTCCTAATATCGATTGCAACTTATTTTATATATGAAGATCAATCTCGTGGTTGGGATGGTCCCGTGATCAGTCGAGATTGGGTCGCAACCAGCGCGTCGCCTGCGCCATGTCGACGCCCCGTCGGGTCGCATAATCCGCCACCTGATCCTCGCCGATTCGCGCGACGCCGAAATACTCCGCCTGGGCATGGCCGAAGTAGAAGCCGCTGACCGCCGCCGTGGGCAGCATCGCGAAGCTGTCGGTCAGTTCCAGCCCGACCGCCTCTTCCGCACCCAGCAGGTCGAACAGCGTGCGCTTGATGCTGTGCTCGGGGCATGCCGGATAGCCCGGCGCGGGGCGGATGCCGCGATATTGCTCGCGGATCAGCGCGTCGTTGGTCAGTTGCTCGCCCGCCGCATAGCCCCACAGGTCGGTGCGGACATGTGCGTGCAGCCGCTCGGCGAACGCCTCCGCCAGACGATCGGCCAGCGCTTTAAGCAGAATGTCGTTGTAATCGTCGTGATTGCTGCGGAAGCGTTCGATATGCGCGTCGATGCCGTGGATGCCGACCGCGAAGCCGCCGATCCAGTCGCCGGCGGGGTCGATGAAGTCGGCCAGACACATATTGGCGCGACCCTCGCGCTTGGCGATCTGCTGGCGCAGGAACGGGATGCGGGTGTCCTCACCCTCGGCGGTCAGGATCACGTCGTCGCCGTCGCGGCGGCACGGCCAAAGTGCGGCGACACCGCGCGCGGTCAGCCAGTTCTCAGCGATGATCGTGTCGAGCATGGCCTGCGCATCGGCATACAGCCCGCTGGCGCTCTCGCCGACGACCTCGTCGGTCAGGATGGCGGGGAAATTACCCGCCAGTTCCCAGGCGCGGAAGAACGGCGTCCAGTCGATATAGTCGCGCAGGTCGGACAGGTCCCAGTCCTGATAGACATGGACGCCCGGCTGCTTCGGATCGCCCGCCTTCAGCGCCATGTCCGCGACGAAGCCACGCGCCCGGGCTTCCTCCAGCGGCAGGAGCGCATTGGCCCCCTTCCCCTCGCGCGCCTTGCGGACGGCTTCGTAATCGGCGGCGACCTGCGCCACGTAAGGATCGCGCTGGGTATCGGACACGAGCGTCGTCGCCACGCCGACCGCGCGACTGGCGTCGAGGACATGGACCACCGGCCCCGCATAGGCGGGCGCGATGCGCAGCGCGGTGTGGACCTTGGAGGTGGTCGCGCCACCGATCAGCAGCGGCATGGTCATGCCCGCCCGCTGCATCTCCTCGCCGACCGTCACCATCTCGTCGAGCGAGGGGGTGATGAGGCCCGACAGGCCGATCATGTCGGCGTCATTCTCGTTCGCCGCTTCGATGATCTTCGACCAGGGGACCATGACGCCCAGATCGACCACCTCGAAGCCGTTGCACTGGAGCACGACGCCGACGATGTTCTTGCCGATATCGTGGACGTCGCCCTTCACGGTCGCGAGCACGATCTTGCCCTTGCCCTTGGCGCCCGGCTCCTTGGCCGCCTCGATGAAGGGCAGCAGGTGCGCGACCGCCTTCTTCATGACGCGGGCGGACTTCACCACCTGCGGCAGGAACATCTTGCCCGATCCGAACAGGTCGCCGACGACGTTCATGCCGTCCATCAGCGGCCCCTCGATCACCTCGATCGGGCGATCCATCGCCTGGCGCATTTCCTCGGTATCCTCGACGACATGCGCGTCGATGCCCTTGACCAGCGCATATTCCAGCCGCTTGCGCACATCGAAGCCGCGCCATTCGGCCGCCTGCTTCTCCGCCACCGCGTCGGTGCCCCGGAATCGCTCGGCCAGCGCCACCAGCCGCTCGCCCGCGTCCGGGTCGCGGTTGAGGACGACATCCTCGCAGGCCGTGCGCAGTTCGGGGTCGATCGTGTCATACACGTCGAGCTGCCCCGCATTGACGATCGCCATGTCCATCCCCGCCGGGATGGCGTGGTAGAGGAACACCGAATGCATCGCGCGGCGCACCGGCTCGTTGCCGCGGAAGCTGAACGACAGGTTCGACAGGCCGCCCGAGATATGAACGTGCGGGCAGCGCGCCTTGATCTCTCGGCACGCCTCGATGAAGTCGACGCCGTAATTGTTATGCTCTTCGATGCCCGTGGCGACCGCGAAGACATTGGGGTCGAAGATGATGTCCTCCGGCGGAAAGCCGATCCCCATCAGCAGGTCGTAGGCGCGCGCGCAGATCTCGACCTTGCGGTCCTTGGTGTCGGCCTGCCCGACCTCGTCGAAGGCCATGACGACCACCGCCGCGCCATACGCCATGCAGCGGCGGGCATAGTGGAGGAACGCCTCCTCGCCTTCCTTCATGCTGATCGAATTGACGATCGGCTTGCCGCTGACGCACTTCAGGCCCGCCTCGATCACGCTCCATTTCGAACTGTCGATCATGATCGGCACGCGCGCGATATCCGGCTCGGCGGCGATCAGCTTGAGGAAGGTCGTCATCGCGTATTCGGCGTCGAGCAGCCCTTCGTCCATGTTGACGTCGACCACCTGCGCGCCATTCTCGACCTGGCTGCGTGCCACCTCCACCGCGCGGGTATAGTCGCCCGCCAGGATCATCTTCTTGAACGCCGCCGAGCCGGTGACATTGGTCCGCTCGCCGACATTGACGAAATTGGTGGAGGTGTTGGTGGTCATGGTGTCTTCTCAAATCCTCCCCGCTCGCGGGGAGGGGGACCAGCCGGAGGCTGGTGGAGGGGGGTCTCCTCAAATTCTGTCGCTGGTGGATACCCCCCTCCACCAGCTTCGCTGGTCCCCCTCCCCGTGCCGGGGAGGATTGTTCAAGCCGCCATGGTGAACGGCTCCAACCCGGCGAGGCGGGTGACGACCGGCGGGGTCGGGATGGCGCGGGGTTTCATGCCCTTCACCTTTTCCGCGATCGCCTTGATATGCGCCGGGGTCGAGCCGCAGCAGCCGCCCAGCACATTGACCTGACCCTCAACCGCCCATTCGCCGACCAGTCCGGCGGTGGTCACTGGCACCTCGTCATAGGCACCCAGCTCGTTGGGCAGCCCGGCATTGGGGTAGATCATGATGAGCGTGTCGCAAATCTCGCTCAGCGTCTTCACATGCGGCCGCAGCTGCTCCGCGCCGAACGAGCAGTTCAGCCCGATGGTCAGCGGCTTGGCATGGCGCACCGCGTGCCAGAAGGCCTCGACCGTATGGCCCGACAGGTTGCGGCCCGACAGATCGGTCAGCGTCATCGACAGCATGATCGGGATGTCGCGGCCCAGCGCCTCACCCGCCTCGATCGTCGCCATGATCCCGGCCTTGGCGTTCAGCGTGTCGAATACCGTCTCGATCAGGATGAAGTCCGCCCCGCCCTCGACCAGTGCGTCAATCTGTTCGCGGTACACATCCTTCAGGAAATCGAAGTCGATCTCGCGATAACCCGGATCGTTGACGTCCGGCGACAGCGACAGCGTCTTGTTGGTCGGCCCGATCGCGCCCGCGACGAAGCGGGGGCGGCCATCCTTCGCCTGATACTCATCGGCCAGGCGGCGGGCGAGCTTGGCGCTCTCGACATTGATCTCACGTACCAGATGTTCGGCACCGTAATCGGCCTGGCTGATCCGGTTGGCGGAGAAGGTGTTGGTCTCGGCAATGTCGGCCCCCGCCTCAAAATAAGCGCGGTGGATGGACTCGGGTACCTCGGGCTTGGTCAGTGCCAGGATGTCGTTATTGCCCTTCTGGTCGTGGGCCAAACCCAGCGTCCCCGCATAGGCCGCCTCGTCCAGCTTCCAATTCTGGATCTCGGTGCCGAACGCGCCATCGGTGATCAGGATGCGCTTGGCCGCTTCGGCGAGGAATGTGTCGCGGGTCGTCATCGTCTTGCTCCTGCTCTGGCGAGCGGTTGTTTTTTTTAGGGTTGGGAAGCCTCAGGCGTCATCGCCCGTGGCCCTGCCCTCCCCCACCCCAGTTTCAGGTAAACGGTGCCCCGCACCGTTTAGGTCATGCCGGGGGCATGACCAACCTGAAACTCGCTTGCGAGAGGGGCGTGCCTGGGTCTGCCATTGACCCTCTACTTATCGTCTCCCCTCCCGCAGGCGGGAGGGGTCGGGGGAGGGAAAGCCACAGGCGACACAGCCTGCCGAACCACCCTCCCCCAACCCCCTCCCGCCTGCGGGAGGGGGCTGATCGTCACGCCGCCACGACCGCCTCGGCCTTCTTCCCCCGCACGCCCAGCAAATGGCTGATCGCATAGGCCAGCTCGGCACGGTTCAGCGTATAGAAGTGGAACCCCTTCACCCCGCCCGCATAGAGACGACGGCACATCTCGGCGGCGATGGTCGCGGCGACCAGCTGGCGCGCGCCGGGATGGTCGTCCAGCCCCTCGAACAGACGGTCCATCCAGTCGGGAATACGCGCCCCGCACATGGCGGCGAACTTGCGGGTCTGCGCGACGTTCGACACCGGAAGGATGCCCGGCACGATCTCCGCCGTAATCCCCGCCGCAGCGGCGGCATCGCGGAAGCGGAAATAGGCTTCCGGCGAGAAGAAGAACTGCGTGATCGCCCGGTTCGCCCCGGCGTCGATCTTGCGCTTGAGGTTATCGATGTCGGCCTGTTGATCGGCCGAGTCCGGATGGCATTCGGGATAGGCCGCGACCGAAATCTCGAAGGGGTGCAGCTTCTTCAGGCCAGCGACCAGATCGGCGGCATTTTCATAACCGCCCGGATGGCTGACGAAACGCGCCCCCTCGGCGGGCGGATCGCCGCGCAGTGCCACGATATGCCGCACGCCCGCCGCCCAATATTCCTGCGCGACCTGATCGATCTCCTCGCGGGTCGCCTCGACGCAGGTCAGGTGCGCGGCGGCGTCCATCGTCGTCTCACGCTGGATGCGCGCGACGGTGGCGTGGGTGCGCTCACGCGTCGAGCCACCCGCGCCGTACGTGACCGAGACGAAGCGCGGGTCGAGCGGCTCCAGCGTGCGGATCGCGTCCCAGAGCTGCGCGTCCATCTTCTCCGTCTTGGGCGGGAAGAATTCAAAGCTCACCGCGATATCGCCGCCGACATCGGCGAACAGCGGTTCCTCATGCGCCAACGCGGCCTCGGCCCGCGTCAGGATCGTGTTCGTCATGCCGCCCTCACCCTATTCGTCTCGACGGGCCGAAGCCCCTTCTTCACACCCAGCCAGAGTTTGACGGTCAGTTCGCCGCCCTCCAGCGTCCTGGTCTCGGCCAACGTCAGCCCGGCGGGACCGAACCAGCTGGCCATCTGCTCATCGGCAAAGCCCAGACGGCTATGCGCCGCCTTTTGCCGCAATTCCTCACGATCATGCGGTGCGAAGTCCGCGATCAACAGCCGCCCGCCCGGCCCCAATACCCGCGCCGCCTCGGCGATCGCCGCCCCCGGCTGCTGCGCGAAGTGGAGGACATGGTGCAGGATCGCGATATCCGCCGCGCCGTCGCCCATGGGCAGCGCATAGAGGTCCGCCTGCCGCAATTCGGTATTGGCGCGCCCGTGCAGCTTGGCACGTGCCAGCCGCAGCATCTCCGACGAACGATCGATGCCCAGCGCCGAGTCCGCCCGGTCGCCGAACAGCTCCAGCATTCGCCCGGTGCCCGTGCCGATATCGATCAGCGCACCCAGATCACCTTCGCCGATCAGGCTCGCCATCGCCTCCTCGATCTCGCTGTCGGCGACATGAAGCGAGCGGATCGCATCCCACTCGCCCGCATGATCCTCGAACCAGGCGGCCGCGCTCGCCGCCCGGTCGGCGCGCACCGCCGCCAGCCGCGCGACATCGGCCACGACCCAGGGATCGGGCGTGTCGGCGGTCCAGCGGTCCAGCGCGGCCGTCATCGGCTCCACCGCCTCACGGTCGCCCAGCGCGACGAAGACCCAGCTGCCTTCTTTGCGCCGCTCGGCCAGTTCGGCGTCGACCAGGATCTTCACATGGCGGCTGACGCGCGGCTGGCTCTGACCCAGCACCTGCGCCAGTTCGCCGACGGACAGCTCCATCGAGCGGAGCAGCGCCAATATGCGCAGCCGCGTCGGATCGCCCAGAGCGCGAAAGATTTCGAGCGCGTTCGCCATGGATCATGATATAAAGATATCTTTATATGCGGTCAACGGAGCGAACAGATTTCGGCCGGCACGGACCCGAAACGGATAATCTGCGTTGGCACGCCGATCATATGTTTGAAACGGGAGTGTTTGCCATGAAGAAGGCCCTGATCCTCGCCCTGACCGGTGCCGCCGCATTGTCGCTGACCGCGTGCAGCGAGAATGCCCAGCAGCAGACCGAGCAGGCCGCCGACGCCATCGGCTCGGACGTGAAGGCGACGACGCAGAATGCCGCCGACGATGTCCAGGCCGCGACCGCGCGTGCGCTGAATTCGGCCGAGAACACCATGGACCGCGCCGGCGACAAGCTGGACCGCGCTGGCGACCGCGCCGCCGCCCAGGCCGACCGCGCCGGCGACAATCTCGACCGCAATCTCAACCGTGCGGGCGACAAGATCGAGCAGGGTGCCGACAATGCCCGTCAGGCGACCGGCAACGCCCTGGTCCGCGCGGGCGAAGACGTCCGCCGCTGATCGCGACGTCAACGTAGAAAGGGCCGGCCGTGGCGTATCACGGCCGGCCCCTTTTTATGCCCGCGATCGGCGCTTACAGCGCCAGATCGGGATGCCGGTTGGGGCTGACCCGCGTCGCCTCGGGGCGCGGCGCCTCGGTGGTGGCGGGCGACGAGACCGGTGGCGGCGCCATCGTCAGCTGCAAGGTTTCCGCCGTCGCCTGCCATTCATGCGCCAGCAGGTCGCGATCCTCGTTCAGCGCCGTGCCATAGCTCGGCACGATCTCGCGGATCTTCGCCTGCCAGGCCGGCGTCGCCAACCGATCGGGGAAGACCTTCTTGATCAGGTTCAGCATGATCGACGGTGCGGTCGATGCGCCCGGCGAGGCACCCAGCAGCGCGGCGATCGATCCGTCCTTCGACGCGACGATCTCGGTGCCCAGCTTCAGCACGCCGCCCTTGTCCGGATCGCGCTTGATGATCTGGACGCGCTGCCCCGCCTGCCACAGCCGCCAGTCGCCGTCCTTGGCATTGGGGAAATATTCCCGCAGCGCGTTCATCCGGTCTTCCTGGCTCATCATCAGCTGGCCGGCGAGATATTCGACCAGCTGAAACTCGTTCCACCCGACCGACAGCATCGGCCGGAAATTGTCGAGCGTCACCGACTTGGGCAGGTCGAAGTACGAGCCTTCCTTCAGGAACTTGGTCGAGAAGGTGGCGAACGGCCCGAACAGCAGCACCTGCTTGCCGTTCAGATAGCGGGTGTCGAGATGCGGGACCGACATGGGCGGCGATCCCGTCGCGGCCTTGCCATAGACCTTGGCGAGATGACGCCGCGCGATGGCGGGGTTCTCGGTCACCAGGAACGAGCCGCCGACCGGGAAGCCGGCATAGTCGTCCCCTTCGGGGATACCCGACTTTTGCAGGATGGGCAGCGCACCGCCACCCGCCCCGCCGAAGACGAAGCGCGCGGTGATGATCCGCTTGTCGCCCGTCTTCATGTCGCGCGCGGTCACCCGCCAGGTGCCGTCCGCATTGCGTTCCAGCGAGCGGACCTCATGCCCCGTGGTCAGCGTCACGCCGGGCTGGCCCTGGAGCGAACGGATATATTGGCGGGTCACCTCGCCCCATTCGCAATCGGTGCCGAGCGTCGAGCGGGTCGCAGCCAGCTTCTGCCCGCCCTTGCGCCCTTCCATCATCAGCGGCACCCACTGCGCGATCTGGCGCGGGTCGGTGGTGAACTCCATGCCGGAGAAGAGCGGGCTGGCGAGCAGCGCGGCGTGACGCTTTTGCAGGAAAGCGACATTCTCATCGCCCCACACCAGGTTCATGTGCGGGGTAGAATTGATGAAGCTGCGCGGGTTCTTGAGCACGCCGGTGCGCAGCTGATGGCTCATGAACTGGCGCGTGACCTGGAACTGCTCGTTGATCTCGATCGCCTTCTTGATCTCGACCCGCCCGTCGGCCTCGTTGACCGGGGTATAGTTCAGCTCGCACAGTGCCGAGTGACCGGTGCCGGCATTGTTCCAGCCATTGGAGCTTTCCTCGGCCACCTTGTCCAGCCGCTCGACCATCTCGATCGTCCAGCCCGGCTCCAGCTCGCGCAGCAGGACGCCCAGCGTCGCGCTCATGATGCCGCCACCGATCAGCAACACGTCGACCTTGTGCTCGGATGCCGCGGCCTCGGCGACGAACGGCGCGACCGACGCGGTGCCCGCCGCCAGCGCGGAGCCCATCATGGCCCGCCGGGTGATCCCGCCCTGGCCGATAGCTTCGGGAGCACGCGCGCGGCCCCGCTGGTTTCGATCGTCATTCCGCATGTTCGACGCCTTCTCGGTTGAGGTCATCCGCACTGTCGGCAACCATGGTCGCGACGAACGGCATGACCGCGATGTCCAAAAACGGGGGCAGCCCTTCCACCAGCCGCAATCGCGCGCGGAAAAGCGGCCACAACCGGCCTTCCGATCCTCACCCTAAAATTCGACTTCCTATACCTGCCACCCGCATACCCGACTCCTGTCGCCGGTCCATGCTGGCCAAATGCGCTGTTCGACGGCTTTGCCGGGACAGTCAACAGGACGGCCCCGCCCCTTGCACGCACACTTATAGATAACGCATCGCAATATCTGCAATGCTGTCGACCTTGTGCAATTTTCCGCTCATCGCTTGGCACGATCGGGGGATGGTTGGTCGGCAAACCGCTCAAAAAGCCGCCCGTACCCGGCTTGCGTGGCCAAATTTATTGTCCTACAAATCCCGCATAAAAATTTCAGGAGAGGCCGTGCCCGCCGTGCCATCAGACGTTACGCCCGCCTATCTTGCGATCGACTGGGGTACGACCAACCGCCGAATCTATGTGATCGCCGACGACGGCACGATGCTCGACACCGTGCGCGACGATCGCGGCGTGCTCGCGATGGCGGCGGGGGATTACCCGGCGGAGATCGCCGCGATCCGCGATCGGCTGGGCGACCTGCCCATTATCGCGGCAGGCATGGTCGGCTCGACACGCGGCTGGCACGAGGCGGCCTATGTCCCCGCCCCCGCCGATCTCGCGATGCTGGCGGGCGCCGCCACCCATATCGCCGAGCAGCGCGTCACCATCGTCCCCGGCGTCTCGCTGCTGACCGATACCCGCGCCGATGTGATGCGCGGCGAAGAGGTGCAGGTGCTGGGCGCGATCGCCGCGGGCCTCGCCCCGGCCGACGCGCTGTTCGCGCAGCCGGGCACGCACAACAAGTGGGTCCATAGCCGGGACGGCCGCATCACCGACTTCGCGACGACCATGACCGGCGAGCTGTTCGCGCTGGTCAAGGGGCATGGCATCTTGGCCGGCATGCTCGACGGGCCGGTGGCGGACGGCGCGGCCTTTCGCGACGGCCTGACGCGCGGGTTCGGCGCATGCGACCTGACGGCGGCGCTGTTCGGCGTGCGCGCCTCGGTCCTGCTCGGGCGGATCGCGCCGCATGACGCCGCCGCCTATGCCAGCGGGCTGCTGATCGGCAACGACATCGGCGCGGTGCCCGATATGGCGGGGCGGACCGTCCATCTCCTGTCCGGTGGCCTGCTCGCCGACCTCTACACCGTCGGGATCGAGGCACGCGGCGGCCGCGTCGTCGCGCTCGACAGCCATGCCGGCTTCCTCGCCGGTCTTCACGCCATTCGGGAGCATTTGTCATGACCGACCCCGCCCAGAGTTTCGCCAAGGCCTTCGCCGCCTGCCCCCTCGTCGCCATCCTGCGCGGCCTGACTCCCGCCGAGGCGATCCCCGTCGCCGATGCGCTGGTCGAGGCGGGCTTCACCCTGATCGAGGTGCCGCTCAATTCGCCCGATCCCTATGACAGCATCACCGCGATCACCGCCCATGTCGGCGACCGGGCGATCGTAGGCGCCGGCACCGTCCTGACCACTGAACAGGTCGACCGGGTGAAGGCGGCGGGCGGCCGCCTGATCGTCTCGCCCAACACCGATACGGACGTGATTGCACATAGCGTGGCGCAAGGCCTGATCTCGCTGCCCGGCTATTTCACCCCGTCCGAGGCGTTCGCCGCACTGAAGGCCGGCGCGCATGGCCTGAAGCTGTTCCCGGCCGAAGGCGCCTCGCCCACCTTCCTCAAGGCGCAGCGCGCGGTCCTGCCGCGCGACGTCCCGGTGCTGGCGGTCGGCGGGGTCACCCCCGACAACATGGCCGAGTGGCGCGCGCACGGCGCGGACGGCTTTGGCCTGGGCTCCAATCTCTATCGCGCGGGCAAGCCGGCGGCGGATGTCGCCGTGTCGGCGCGCGCTTATGTCGAAAAGGCACGCTGATACCGATGACCGACACGATCCGTCTCGCGCTGGTCGGCATGGGCAAGATCGCCCATGACCAGCATGTCCCCGCCATCGCGGGGAACCCGGCCTTCGAGCTGGTCGCGACCGTCAGCCGCTCCCCCAACGGGGTCGAGGGCGTGCCGCACTTCCACGACATCGACGAACTGGCCAAGAGCGACATCGCCGTCGATGCGGTGGCGCTGTGCACCCCGCCGCAGGTCCGCCACGCCATCGCCGCCGCCGCGCTGGAGAATAACTGGCACGTCTTCCTCGAAAAGCCGCCGGGCGCGACGCTGGCCGAAGTGGCGGTGCTGGAGGAGCTGGCGGCCAAAGCGAACGTCACCCTCTTCGCCAGCTGGCACTCGCGTTACGCGCTGGGCGTCGAGCCGGCGCGCGAATGGCTGTCGGCCCGCAAGGTCACGTCCGCCGCGATCACCTGGCGCGAGGATGTGCGCCAATGGCATCCGGGCCAGGCCTGGATTTGGGAAGCGGGCGGCTTCGGGGTGTTCGATCCGGGCATTAACGCGCTGTCGATCGCGACGCACATCATGCCGCAGCCTTTCTTCATCGAGCAGGCGACGCTCGACTTCCCCGCCAATCGCGACGCGCCGATCGCTGCCGATGTCGCCTTCCGCACGACGGACGGCAGGCCGGTGACGCTCGACCTCGACTGGCGACAGGAAGGCCATCAGAGTTGGGACATCGTCGTCGAGACGACCGACGGCACGCTGAAGCTGGCCGAGGGCGGCGCGGTACTGACCCTGCCCGACGGCTCGACGCCGCATCATGAGGAAGGGCTGCACGGCGAGTATCCGGGGCTGTACGCGCGGTTCGCCGAATTGGTGCAGGGTGGCCGCTCGGACGTCGACATCGCGCCGCTGCGCCACGTCGCCGACGCCTTCATGCGCGGCAAGCGGCGTGAGGTGGAAGACTTCGTGGAGTAATTCCCTGGGCCTTCGACTTCGCTCAGGCTGAACAAATTTGGGAATGGTACCAGCCTCCGTTCGCACTGAGCGACGTCGAAGTGCACGCCAACCCCAGCGAAAAAGAAGGCCGGTTGTCCAACAGGACGACCGGCCTTTTCGCATCGGAAACGGGACACCGAAGCGCCCCGCTCCTATCGTCAGAAGTTGATCGTCGTCCCGATCGCGATCTGACGGCCCAGCGCGTCGTAACGCTGCGGCGCGGTGTTGCTGCGCGACAGGGCGACCTGATACGAGTTCGGGATGATCGGCGGCGTCTTGTCGAACACGTTGTTCGCGATGATCCGGAAGGCGAACCGGCGTGCGACATTCCACGTCAGCGCCAGGTCGAAGAAGCTCTGCGGCGCGATGCGGGCGAACGTGTTCTGGAACCGCTCGGGCGTGCCGCCGATATCGGCATTGCCCGAATTGTTCGCGGTGGTCAGCGAGCCGGTATAGCGCCAGTTGAACGAGGCGTTGAACGTCCGGTCGGGCGTGGTCCAAGTGGTGCGCAGCGTATGCGCCCATTTCGGGACCAGCTGGCCGCACGAGATGCCGTTCGAGAAGTAGCCCGCGCAGTTATACTGGCTGCGCAGCGGCGAGTCCTGGCCACCGGCCAGCGTCGACAGCGAGCCGTTGAAGCTCCAGTCGAAGCGCCCCGCCTTGTTCAGGTCGAGCGAATACTGCCCCTGGAAGTCCCAGCCATAGGCCAGCGTGCGGTAATAGTTGGTCGTCCCCTGCCGCACGAAGCCCGACGACGGATTGCCCGCCGGCGCATTGCCGATCGACCCGGTGGTCGGATCGCGGACGATGCCGTTGCAGAAGAACGGGTCGCCATTCGACGCCAGACAGCCCTGCAGATAATAATCCGCGCCGTTATAGCCCAGCGAGTTGACGATCCGCACCTGATAGCGGTCGGCCGAGAAGACCAGACCCGGAATGAAGCTGGGCTTCACCACCAGACCATAGGTCAGCGTATAGGCGGTTTCCGGATCGGCGGTGAAGCCGCCCGAACGCACGGTGCAGCCCTCGGTCGGGCACAGCAGCGAGGCGCTGCCGTACAGATTGTCCGCCAGCCCCGTCTTCGAACACAGCTCGCGCGAGCCGATCGGCGCGGTGGTGACCGTGCCGTCCGCCTGGGTGCGCGAAAACCGGTGCGCAGAAATCGGTCAGCGTCGTGTTGCGACCGAAATTGACCTGCGTCGCCTGCCGGATCTCGATCACCGTCGGTGCACGCTGCGCCTTGTTGTACGAGGCGCGGAAGGTCAGGTCGGCGACCGGCGCGTACAGACCCTCGATCTTCCAGGTCGAGAAGGTCTTGGGGTTCGAACTGTACTTCGACACGCGGAAGCCGCCATTGGTCTGCAGCAGATGCGCGAACGGCTTGTTCTGGATCAGCGGCGCCTGGAGCTCGATATTCGATTCCCAGACATCCTGGCTCAGCCGCGCGTCCTGCTCGCCGAACTGGTCGACGAAGCCAGCGTCGGCGGTCGAGATCAGGCGATCCTTGCGATATTCGGTGCCCAGCGACACGGCCAGGCCGTCATCCGCCCAAGGCGTCTTGATGCCATAGCCGGTCAGGTCGCCATTGACGACCGCGATGGCGTCGAACAGCTGGGTGACCGTGCGGCGCTGCCCGGTCGCGCCGTCCGAGAACAGATAGTTGGTCAGCGCGGTGCTGCCCGATCCGGCGCGGAACGCGTCGAAGGGGACGCAGGATGGATCGGTGCCGTTCACGACCGAGCGGCAGGTGGCCACGCCGTTGACGTTGACGACATCGAGCGCACGGTTGACGCGGTCGTTCTGCGACGTCGGCCCGAGATACCAGTCCTGCTGGTTGCGGGCATAGACGCCGCCGACATCATAGGACCAGGCCTCGCCGATCTTGCCGCGCACGCCGCCGGTGGCGCGGAAGCCCATATTGACGAAGCGGTCGGCCTGCGACGGCTGTCCGTCGAAGCGATAGCGCACGTCGAGCGGCACATAGCCGGTGGCGCCGGTGCAGCCCAGCGCCCCCGCTTGGCCCGCCGACAGGAAGGGGTTGTCGCAATTCACCTGATAGGGCGTCGTGCCCGCAACGGTGTACGAATAGACGCGACGCGGCGTCGGGTTTTCGGAGGTGTCGCGGAACCAGATGCCGTCGCCGTAAATCTCGGCCTCGGGCGCGATCTTGAAGTTGACGAAGCCGCCCGCCGTGTAGCGCTCATTGGCGCGCTGGAAGGACACGTCGTCATAGGGGTTGGCGGCCAGACCCGCCCCCGGACCGAAGGGCACGAAGCTGCGCGTGCCATCGGGATTGTTGACATATTGCGCGTTGGCATTCGGCCCCGACGTGGGCGAGACGAAGCCGCTCCGCGAATAGGTCGACAGCGGCGAGCACGACAGCGCCGAGTCCTTCGACAACTGCGCGATCGGGCAGGCGGCGTAGGAGCGCGCGCCGTTGCGCACGAGATCGGCCTGGCGATAGTTGAAGAAGCCCGAGATATTCAGCCGGTCGTCGAGCAGCTTCTTGCCCGCCGTCACCGTGATGTCCGAACGACCGCCGTCATTGGTCAGGCCACGCGGGCTGCTGAACCCGGCGGCGTTGGCGATCGGCGTGACCAGGTTACTGGTGTTGTTGTGGTTGTAGAAATTGTAATTGCCGTCGACACGCAGGCCCTCGAAATCCTTGCGCAGGACGAAGTTGACCACGCCCGAAATGGCGTCCGAGCCATAGACCGACGACGCGCCGCCCGACAGGACGTCGACACGCTCGAGCAGGCTGGCGGGGATGATACCGGTGTCCTGGCCGTTCTGGGTGCCCAGACGCTTGCCGTCGACCAGCACCAGCGTGCGCTCAAAGCCCAGGCTGCGCAGCTTGATCCGCTGGCGGCCGTCGGAATCGGCATAGTTGGACTGGGCGTCGGGGGCGACCTGCGGCAGGCGGTTCAGCACCTCCTCGACGTTCAGCGGCGCCTGCGCCTGGATGTCCTGGCGCGTGACCGAGGTGATCGGCGCGGCGGAGGCCAGATTGGGGCGGCTGATCCGGGTGCCGGTCACGATGACCTCGCCCCCGCTGGAGGCCTGCGGCGTGCCGGTGATCGCGGCGGAGCGGGTGGCGGCGGCGTTCGCGCTGATCGACGCGTCGCGATCCTGATCGGTGCCACCTTGCGCGGCGGCGTCCTGGGTATCCGTCGGGCCGACCTGCTGCGCGAAGGCGGGTGCCGCGAACATCATGGTCGCGGCCGAAAGCGCCAACCAGGATGCGGATTGATGGATCTTCATAAATCTCCCCTTTGCCCCGAATGATCTCGTGTCGGGCTTAGGGAAAAAGACAAATCAGTTACGTTAATAGGTCAATACCTAAACCATACCTATTTGCAGCCAAGGCATACATTGCCGGCCGACGTGACCAAAAAGTCACATCAACAAACGATTTCAATATCTTGGATCATAATAGCGATCGCCAGCGGAGACCACCCAGCGCAAAGAGCGCCGGTCAGCGACGAACAGCAAATCGGATTGGTTCGCAATCGGTCTATGCCCCGCTTGCGCTTGGCCCAGCGTGGCCGCACTATCGGCGTCGAACAGCAATATCGCAGTCGGGACATGACGGGATGATGAACGGGACGAAGGATGGGCGGCGGGCATTCCTACGCGGGGCGGGTATCGTGGCGGGGCTGGCGGCGGCGCCGGGCCGCGTCTTCGCACAGGCCGCCGCCCCACGCGCGACGATCCTGTCGACCTGGGACTTCGGCGCGCCGGCCAATGACGCCGCCTTCGCCGCCGGCCGCGCGGGCGGCTCGCTGATCGACATGGTGGAGGCGGGCGTGAAGGTGCCCGAGGCCGATCCGAACAACCACTCGGTCGGCTATAGCGGCTATCCCGACCGCGACGGGCATGTGACGCTCGACGCCGTGATCATGGACGATGCCGGCGGCGTCGGCGCGGTCGCCGCGCTGGAGGATACGGTCCACGCCATCTCGGTCGCGCGCGCGGTGATGGAGCATACGCCGCACACCTTCCTGGTCGGCGAGGGCGCGACGCGCTTCGCCCGCGACCGGGGCTTCCCCCGCGTCAACCTGCTGACACCCGAGGCGGAAAAGGCGTGGCGCGAGTGGATGAAGGCGCAGAATTATCGGCCGGTCGCCAATAGCGAGACGGGCACCTATGGCGCGGGTCGCCCCGGCACGCCCGGCGGCGCGCTCGACCATGACACGATCGGCATGCTCGCGCGCGATGCCAAGGGGCGGATGGCGGGTGCCTGCACGACCTCCGGCATGGCGTTCAAGCTGCGCGGACGGGTCGGCGACTCGCCGCAGGTCGGCTCGGGGCTCTATGTCGAGCGTGGGGTCGGCGGCGCGACCTCGACCGGGCTGGGCGAGGAGGTGACGCGGGTATGCGGCACGGCCCGCGTCGTCGCCTCGATGCGCGGCGGCATGGCCCCGCAGGCGGCGTGCGAGGAGGCGGCCAGGCACATCGCCGCCCTGCGTGGCGACGCGATCAAGGGGGTGCAGGTCGGCTTCCTGGCGATGGACCCGGCCGGGCGGATCGGAGCCTTCTGCCTGTTGCCGGGCTTCACCTATGCGGTGACCGATGCCGTCGGGCGCACGCGAGTGGAAAAGGCCCCGTCGCTGTTCAAGGCATAAGAGGGCGAGCAGCGACTTCCCTCGTAAGCGATGATACCCCTCCACCAGCTTCGCTGGTCCCCCTCCCCTTGCAGGGGGACTGTTCACTGTGGCTGCTTTTCGGGTTCTTCTTCGTTCTGGTGATTTGGGACAGGGAGGATGGCATGCGATGTCCGGTGTGTGAGGGAACGGACCTGATCAAGC
>NZ_JACIDH010000009.1 GCF_014196255.1 Sphingomonas pseudosanguinis | reverse complement strand
TCGAGAAAGCGCAATCGGGAACAGGTTTTGGGAAATGGTGCCGCCCGAGAGGTGAAGTGCCCTCCCTCACCTTCTGTGATCCTGGCTGGGGTTCCCAATTGAGAATGCCGACCAGCGTCAAAGAGCCTTTTCATTATCAGTCGAACCACATACGAGTCAGGCGGTTATGGTAAGATGACCACTTTGGTCGATCCCTACCGTCCAAGACGGACGGGTCGAGGTTCTTTGGAGCGGGCACCACCCGCACGCTGCACCAGCAGATACGGCTTGCGGCAAACGCTCATCCAGGAACGGATGAGTCAGACCGAACCCGGACTACATTGCAGCTTCTAGCCAAGGCTACCTGCGCCGCCGCGAGCCTTGCGATCGGGACGCGGTAGGGGCTGGCCGAGACGTAATCGAGCCCGACCTTCTCGCAGAAGGCAATCGACGCCGGATCGCCGCCATGCTCGCCGCAGATGCCGAGCTTGATGTCGGGGCGGGTCTTGCGGCCGCGCTCGGCGGCGAGTTCGACCAGTTCGCCCACCCCCTCGACGTCGAGGCTGACGAACGGGTCGCGGGCATAGATGCCCTGTTCGACATAAGCACCGAGGAAGCGGCTGGCGTCGTCGCGGCTGACGCCCAAGGTCGTCTGGGTCAGGTCGTTGGTGCCGAACGAGAAGAATTCACCGGCTTCCGCGATCTCGCCGGCTTTCAGCGCGGCGCGCGGCAGTTCGATCATCGTGCCGACCAGATACTCGATGGTCCGCCCCTTGTCAGCGAACACGTCCTGCGCCGCCTTGTCGACCACCGCCTTCATCAGTTCCAGCTCGCGACGGGTGGCGACCAGTGGGATCATGACCTCGGGGATCGGGGCCTCGCCTGATTTCTCGGCGACGATCACCGCCGCCTCGAAGATCGCGCGCGCCTGCATCTCGTAGATTTCGGGATAGGTGACGCCCAGGCGACACCCGCGATGGCCGAGCATCGGGTTGAATTCGTGGAGCTCGCCCGCGCGGCGCTTCAGCTGATCGACGCCGATCCCGGCGGCCTCGGCCACTTCGGCGAATTCGGCTTCCTCGTGCGGCAGGAATTCGTGGAGCGGCGGGTCGAGCAGGCGGATGGTGCAGGGCAGCCCGACCATCACCTCGAAGATTTCGACGAAGTCGCTGCGCTGTTCGGGCAGCAGCTTGTCGAGCGCGGCGCGGCGGCCCGCCTCGTCCTCGGCAAGGATCATCTGGCGGACCGACGTAATGCGCGACTGTTCGAAGAACATGTGCTCGGTGCGGCACAGACCAATGCCCTCGGCGCCGAAGTCGCGCGCGGTGCGGCAGTCGAGCGGGGTTTCGGCATTGGCGCGCACCTTCAGGCGGCGCACCCCGTCGGCCCATTCCATCAGCGTGCCGAAGTCGCCCGCCAGTTCGGGCTGCACGGTCGCGACCGCGCCCGCCATCACCTCGCCGGTCGCACCGTCGATCGTGACGATATCGCCCTCGCGGATTTCGCGGCCGGCGACCTTCATCACCCCCGCCTTCGCATCGATCGAGATGCTGCCCGCGCCCGAGACGCAGGGACGGCCCATGCCGCGCGCGACGACGGCGGCGTGGCTGGTCATGCCGCCGCGCGCGGTCAGGATGCCGCGCGCCGCGTGCATGCCATGAATGTCTTCGGGCGAGGTTTCGGTGCGGATCAGGATCACCGCATCACCCGCGTTCGAGCGGCGCTCGGCGGTGTCGCTGTCGAACACCGCGATGCCGCTGGCGGCACCCGGCGAAGCGGGCAACCCCTTGGTCAGCACGTCGCGGGTCGCATTCGGGTCGAGCGTCGGGTGGAGCAGTTGGTCGAGCGCCTGCGGATCGACGCGGGCGATCGCTTCCTCGCGGGTGATGAGGCCCTCTTCAGCCATGTCGACCGCGATCTTCAATGCGGCCTTGGCGGTGCGCTTGCCCGAGCGGGTCTGGAGCATCCACAGCTTGCCCTGCTGCACCGTGAATTCGATGTCCTGCATGTCGCGGTAGTGCCGCTCGAGCCGGTCGAACACGGCGGCGAGTTCGGCATAGGCCTCGGGCATCGCCTCTTCCATCGACAGCGGCTTGGCCGATGCCGCCTCGCGCGCCGCCCTGGTCAGATATTGCGGGGTGCGGATGCCCGCGACCACGTCTTCCCCTTGAGCGTTGATGAGGAATTCGCCGTAATAGGCATTGTCGCCCTTCGACGGATCGCGGGTGAAGGCGACGCCGGTGGCCGAGGTGTCGCCCATGTTGCCGAACACCATCGCCTGCACGTTGACGGCGGTGCCCCAGTCGCCCGGAATGTCGTTCAGCCGGCGATAGACCTTTGCCCGGTCCGCCTGCCACGACCCGAACACCGCACCGATCGCGCCCCAGAGCTGGTCATGCACGTCCTGCGGGAACGGCTTGCCCCACAGTTCGACGACGATCTCCTTGTACTGGCCAACAAGCGCGCGCCAGTCGTCGGCGGTGAGGTCGGTGTCGAGATAATAGCCGCGATCTTCCTTGGCGATCTCCAGCGCTTCCTCGAACCGGCCGTGGTCGAGTTCGAGCACGACGTCCGAATACATCTGGATGAAGCGGCGATAGCTGTCCCACGCGAAGCGCGGATCGTCGGATACCTTGGCGAGCCCCTCGACCGTCGCGTCGTTGAGGCCGAGGTTCAGCACCGTGTCCATCATGCCCGGCATCGATACCCGCGCGCCCGAGCGGACCGAGACGAGCAGCGGGTCGGCCTCGTCCCCGAAGCGCTTGCCCGTGATCCCCTCGATATGCGCGATGCCGGTCGCGACCTCGTCGCGCAAGCTGTCGGGGAAGGTCTGGCCGTCCTCGTAATAGCGCGTACACATCGTCGTCGCGATGGTGAAGCCCGGCGGCACCGGCAGGCCGATCGACGCCATTTCGGCAAGGTTCGCGCCCTTGCCCCCCAAAAGCGTCTTGTCGCCCGATCCCCCGTCCGACACCCCGCCGCCGAAGCGATAGACATATTGCGTCATTGCTCGTTCCCCATGCTCTCCGCGCGGGTGGTCCCGCGTCGGGGTATCTGATTCAATCGGCGGTCGTATTTCGTTCGGCACACGAACCGTCGACCGGCCGGTTCAAAATCCTTGTTTCACCGTAAAGTGCAGCCGTTCGAGCATGCCGCTTGCGCCGTTCACAAGTTCGCGGTGCGACACGCGCAGCTCGACGCCGAGGTCGAGGCGTGGCAGCGGCGACACGAACAGGTTGACCGCGGTGTCCCACACCTGGCGCGTCGACAGCGGCGAGGCCGTGGCCGGGTTCCAGATCCGTTGGAACGACCCCATCCAGGTACTGCGCAGCGTGCCGATCCAGAAATGGCGGACCCCGGCAAAGCCTGCGAGCAACGGAACCGGCACGAGCCGATCGTTCACCGTGTCGTAGATCGCATCGGCCGCGACGTTGGCGCCGACATAGCGCCCCAGCCCGCGACCGCCGGTCATCATGAAACGGATATCGTCGCCCTTGCCGGTCGGCAGCGGTGCAATCCCGGCCAGCGACACTCCATAGCCCTGTGCCGTTACCGCCGGTCGACCGTTGGCGGGGTCGACCCGCATCGATCGAAACAGCCCGGTCAGCGACAGGCTGGCCCCCTTCGCCGACCAGAGCAATTGTCCGGTCAGGTCGGGAACGCTGTCATCGTCATTGTCGGCCAGTGCGGGCGCACCGGCCATCGCCGACACGGTTTCCGGGTTCTCGATCGAAGCGGAGATGGTCCACCCGTTGCCGACCGGATGACTGTAGCGCAGCAGCATCTGCCGAACCAGCACGGTGCCGTCGGTTACCCCGACGAAATCGGCCGTTTCAGGCAGGGCGGCAACATATTGAAAGTTGCTCCAGTCCTGCCCAATCGCGAACCCGCCATAACCAGCGACCGCGCGACGCAATCCGAAGGTATAGGGGTTGAGCGCGCGCTCGCCGCCGGACACCGCCGGAGCAACCTGAAAGTCCGCTTCGATCAGCGTCGTCAGCCACTTCTCGCCGATCGGCGTCGCGGTCTGGAACGCGATCCGCGACTGTTTGGCCGACGCATCGGCGAGAATGCCAGATCGCCGCCCACCGACCGGGATCGATTGCGGCAGCGACAGTTCGCGGCCCAGCGGATTGGTTGCAGTGTCGCCATTACCGTAACGGCTGAAGATCAGGTCGCCCTTGATGAAGCCGCTGATGTGAAAATTGGTTTCGCCGATGCGGAAGCCGTATCCGGCGGGTAGCGCCGATGGTCCGCCCTGCGCCAAGACCGACGGCGCACCCGCCGGCCGGTGCAGCGGGTCGGAGAGGCCCTGCTGCCGCGGCGCGTCGGTGGCCGGAGGCGACGCGGCGGCCATGACCGGCGGCGTTCCGCGCGGCTCCTTCGCGGTCAGCGCGCGTTGTACCGTGTCGAGCTGGCGCTGCAACTCGTCCACCTTGCTGCGCAGCGCCTTATAGTCTGCGGCGGTCTGCGCAACGGCAGGCGTCGTGCCCGCCAGCATCAGCCCCGAAAGCAAGACGGCACGGGTCGTCCGCTGCCTGAAATGCGGCATCCTGTATCCCCTGTACTGATGGTCCGGCGCCCGCGCCGGTGAGATCCGCGTCAGCGCGCGATGATGGTTGAATCGATTTCCGCGATCGTCCGTACCCCGGTCAGCGCCATTGCAACGCGCATCTCCCGGTCGAACAGTTCGAGGAGGTTGGCGACACCGGCCTGCCCGTCGGCGGCGAGTGCATAGATGAACGCGCGGCCGAGCATCGCGGCATCCGCGCCGAGCGCCAGCATCCGCACGACGTCGAGCCCCGAGCGTATCCCGGAATCGGCTAGGATCGACACCTGCCCCTTTACCGCATCGGCGATGGCGGGCAGCGCGCGCGCCGACGACAGCACGCCGTCGAGCTGCCTCCCGCCATGGTTTGACACGACAATGCCCTGCGCGCCGAAGCGCACTGCTTCCCGCGCATCCTCGGCGTCGAGGATGCCCTTAATGACGATCGATCCTTTCCAGGTATCGCGAATCCATTGCAGGTCGCGCCAGCTGATCGACGGATCGAAGTTCGCGCCGAGCCACCCGATGTAATCGGCAAGCCCGGTGGCGGCCCCGCGATAGGCCGAGATGTTGCCCAGATCGTGCGGTCGCCCGTGAATCCCGACGTCCCATGCCCAGCGCGGATGGGTGACCGCCTGCAGCATCCGCCGCCACGCAGCATTGGGCCCTGACATGCCGGAATGCGCATCGCGATAGCGCGCGCCCGGCACCGGCATGTCGACCGTAAAGACCAGCGTCTCAACCCCCGCCGCCTGCGCGCGTTCGAGCGCGTCGCGCATGAAGCCGCGATCCTTCAGCACATAGAGCTGGAACCAGATCGGCGCACTCGACTGGCGCTGCACCTCGTCAATCGCGCAGACCGATACCGTCGACAGGGTGAAGGGCACCTGCTTGGCCGCTGCCGCGCGCGCGGCCTGAACCTCACCGCGTCTCGCATACATGCCGGTCAGCCCGACCGGAGCCAACACCACCGGCATACCAAGCGACTGGCCAAACAGGGTAGTGGAAAGATCGATGTCGGCAACATCGCACAGCACCCGCTGGCGCAGCGCCACGTCGGACAAGTCGGAGACGTTATGGCGAAGCGTATGTTCGGCATAGGCGCCACCGTCGATATAGTGGAACAGGAACGGCGGTAGACGACGGCGGGCCGCTTCGCGATAATCGGTGGTGGCAGAAATAATCATCGGATCGTTCCCAGATCTGGTGCGGCGGCGGCGCGTTCGGCGCGGGCAAGGTCGTCCTCGACCCGTCGGACCGTCGTGCGCACGAATTCGAGATGGACGTCGGCGGCATCGCGCGCGCCCTCGGCATCGCCAGCGACGATCCGCTCCATGATCGCGCGGTGCTGCGCCGACAATTCCTCGAAGGTGCGCGGCACCGCGTAGATTTTTTCGCGGGTCTGCGAGATGCTGGTATGGAGCAGCCCGAACAGACTCGACATGACATGGGTCAGCACCGCGTTGCGTGAGGCATGCGCGATGGCGAGGTGGAACGCGGCGTCGGCATGCGCCTCGGCAGCGACATCACCGGCGGCATGCAGCTTCTCCATCGCGTCGAACCGGCGGCGGATACGGTCTTTATCGACTGCGTCGGCCCGCCGTGCGGCGTGATAGGCGGCGGTGCCGTCCAGCGACTCGCGCACCTCGAAAATGTCGTGGCCGTAGCCCGGATTGCCCTCGACCAGCGGAGCGAGCGGTTCGGCGATCATCGCCTGCGTCCACTGCGCCGACGGTTCGGCGAGGATTGCGCCGGCGCGCGGGCGGATGATGATCCGTCCCCGCGATACCAACCGGTTCATCGCCTCGCGCAGAATGTTGCGCGATACCCCAAGCGTGTCCGCCAGCGCGCGTTCGGACGGGAGCCGCGCTCCCGGTAGCAGCTTGCGCTCGACGATCAACGCCTCGATCGCGGCTTCGGCCCGGCCCGATGCGCTGGGTGCTGCGTTCCCGACCGCGCTCACGGGATCATCCATGGCACGAGGTACGCCTGGATCGTCGTGATGACCCCTACCAGCGCGCACAGCGGCAGGCTGTGGCGCACGGTGAAGCGAAACAGGTCCGACTCCTTGCCCACCAGCCCGACGGCAGCACAGGCGATCGCGATCGACTGCGGCGAGATCATCTTGCCGGTGACGCCGCCGGTGGTGTTGACCGCGACCAGCAGCACGTCGCTGACCCCGATCTGATGCGCGGTATTGGCCTGGAGCGCGGCGAACAGCGCGTTGGCCGAAGTATCCGATCCGGTCAGGAACACGCCCAGCCATCCCAGGAACGGCGAGAAGAAGGTAAACGCCGATCCGGTATGCGCCAGCGCCAGTGCCAGGGTCGCCGACAGTCCCGAATAATTGGCGAGGAACGCAAAGGCGAGGACCATGCCGATCGAGTAGATCGGAATTGCGAGGCTTTTCAGCGTATCGCCGAACGTCCGCACGGCCTCTGCGGGCTTCATCCGCAGGAAGGCGATGGTGACGATCGCCGCCAACATGATCGCGGTGCCGGTCGCCGACAGCCAGTCGAACTTGTAGACCGCTTCGTACGGCGTGACCTGCTTCACGATCGGCGGCACCTTGGCTACCAGCTTGTCGAGAAAGGGTACGTGCAGCTTAAGGACAAGATGCGCGAGCGGTCCGTCGGCGGCGAACAATGCCTTGACCGGGGCGATGCTCCACAGCGTCACGAACACCGTTAGGATCAGGAACGGCGACCATGCCCAAGCGATCTTCGCCGGCGAATGGCGCACGGTCTGCGTCGTGATCGGTGCGACCGGTACCGCGCCGTCGGCGGCGACCTCGGCCGCATCAAAGCGGAAGATGCGCTTGGGCTGCCAGAAGCGCAGGAACACCGGCAGCGCGATCAGCGAGGCGAGGGCGGCGGTGATATCGGGCAGTTCCGGCCCGATGAAGTTGGCGGTCAGGAACTGGACGATCGCGAACGAACCGCCCGCGACGAGGATGGCGGGCCATGTCTCGCGCACGCCGCGCGGACCATCCATGATGAGGATCAACCAGAAGGGCACGATGACCGAGAGCAACGGCAACTGCCGCCCGGCCATCTGTCCGATCAGGAACGGATCGATGCCGGTCACCTGACCCGCGACGACGATCGGAATGCCCATCGCTCCGAACGCCACCGGCGCGGTATTGGCGATCAGGCACAGCCCAGCGGCATAAAGCGGGCGGAACCCCAGTCCGACCAGCAGCGCCGAGGTAATCGCGACCGGCGCACCGAACCCGGCTGCCCCTTCGAGAAATGCACCGAACGCGAAGCCGACCAGCAAGAGTTGCAACCGCTGATCCTCGGTCACGGTCAGGATCGACTGGCGGATAATGTCGAATGCTCCGGTCGCGACCGCGATCCGGTAAAG
This sequence comes from Sphingomonas pseudosanguinis, assembly GCF_014196255.1. GTDB lineage: Bacteria > Pseudomonadota > Alphaproteobacteria > Sphingomonadales > Sphingomonadaceae > Sphingomonas > Sphingomonas pseudosanguinis. The sequence goes on along the minus strand of NZ_JACIDH010000009.1, from coordinate 139,338 downwards.
GAACACCGCGCCGAGGATGATCCACGCGATCGGCCAGAGACCATAAAAGAACCCGAACACGCCAGCGGCCAGCGCACTGTTGATTGGCATGCCATACAGCCCGATCGCGACCGCCAGCGTCAATGCAACGGTGATGGTGCCGGCGATATATCCTTTCAGGCGAAAGACCGTCAGCGCCAGAAAGAAAAAAACGATTGGAATAGCCGCGACCATACTGGACAGCCAGATATTACCAAGCGGATCGTAGTTCTGTGCCCAGACTCCCATGGCATCCCTCTCCTTGAATCTGGTAGTACCAGAAATTTATTTTCAAAGGAAAAATTGGGCATTTTGTTGGGGCAGTCAATTACGTCTGCTGATAACCTATTTCTTTCTGGTACTACCATTAGGCGGCATCAGCAATGGCGGCTTATGCGTGGAAGACCGACAGCGTCATTGGGATTGCTCCTCCTGTATCCGTAAGGGAGGCAACATCGAAGCGATCATTCCGGTCTTGGAACGGGTGGCAACTGGCGACCCGTTGAAACGGATTTTCGAAATGCCATCCCAATCGGGACGGTCGCCGGGCTTAGACCCCATGACTGCCGGAGCCTCGGAGGCTCGAATCTGAGATGCTGATGATGGATTTGTCAGCAGCGGAGACGAGTCATGACGGAGGCAGTGAAATACGTTGGTCTGGACGTTCATAAGGAAACCATCGCGGTCGCGGTTGCCGATGGGGAACGCGGAGGCGAGGTACGTTTCGTCGGCACGGTCGCCAACGAGGACGATGCGATCAGGAAGCTGGTCAAGCGGCTGACTGGACCGGGCGTGACGTTGAACGTCTGCTACGAAGCTGGTCCCTGCGGGTATGGCTTGCATCGGCTGCTGACGAAGCTGGGACAGAATTGCATCGTCATCGCCCCCTCGATGATGCCGCGGCGCCCAGGTGACCATGTAAAGACGGACCGGCGTGACGCGATGACCCTGGCGCGGCTGCTACGCGCTGGCGAACTCACCGCAATCTGGATACCGGACGAAGCGCACGAGGCGGTACGCGATCTCATCCGCGCGCGACGCAGCGCGCAAGATGATGCCATCGGAGCCAAGCAGACAGTGCGCAGCTTCCTGTTGCGTCATGATCGTCGTTTCGGCGGCAAGGCGGCCTGGACGAAAATGTACTGGCGGTGGTTGTCCGAGCAGCGGTTCGATTTTCCCCACCAACAGCTGGCATTCGAGGAAATGCAGAAGCGGGTGCTGGAGGCGCAGGCACGGGTTGGGCGCTTAGAAGCGGCGCTGACTGAAGCGGTGGACGCATGGTGTTTTGCGCCGCTGGTCCGCAATCTACAGGTCCTGCGCGGTATCAGGCTGGTCAGCGCTGCGACGCTGGTCGCTGAAGTAGGCGATCTCACCCGCTTCGACAATCCCAAGCAACTGGACACCTCGAAGAACCGTGTGATTTCGGCATGATGGAGGCGTGAAGGCTCACCCTCGCCGATCTCCAGGCGGCGGTCGAACAGGCCATCGATCTTGGCGCCATCGGCTTCGATGCCGTCAAGCACCTCGTCCTGTGCCGGATCGAACGCGTACCGCCCAGGCTGGACCTGGACGTCTATCCCTTCCTGCCACGCACCACGGTCGAGAAGACCTTTGCCAGAGCCTATCTGAGCCTGCTCTCCGACCGGCAGGAGGCCGCATGAGCGATCAGGCCCCGGAGATCCTTCTCGCTCACCATCTCAAGGCGCTCAAGCTGCCTACGTGCCTGCGTGAGCATCACAAGCTCGCGCGGCAATGTGCCGCTGAAGGCGTCGATCATATCCGCTTCCTCGCCCGCCTCGTCGAGATGGAAATGATCGACAGGGAGCGTCGCATGGTCGAGCGGCGCATCAAGGCCGCGCGCTTCCCCGCCGTCAAAAGCCTCGACAGCTTCGACTTCGCCGCCATCCCCAGGCTCAACAAGATGCAGGTGCTCGAGATGGCGCGCTGCGAGTGGATCGAGCGGCGTGAGAACGCCATCGCTCTGGGGCCATCAGGCACCGGAAAGACGCACGTAGCGTTGGGGCTCGGACTGGCAGCATGCCAGAAAGGACTGTCGGTGGGCTTCACCACCGCGGCAGCGCTGGTCAGCGAAATGATGGAGGCCCGCGACGAGCGCCGTCTTCTGCGCTTCCAGAAGCAGATGGCCGGATACAAGCTGCTCATCATCGACGAACTGGGCTTTGTGCCGCTCTCCAAGACCGGCGCCGAACTGTTGTTCGAGCTGATCTCCCAGCGTTACGAACGCGGCTCCACCTTCATCACCAGCAACCTGCCCTTCGACGAATGGACCGAAACCTTCGGATCTGAGCGTCTCACAGGCGCGCTTGGCCGGCGTGCCGCGGGCACCCGACTGTGATGGGCAATCCACGGTGTACGGTGGGGCAGGTTCGTCCGATGCCCGAGCTTAGACGGAGGATAGGCCCAGCGACGGATACGGGTAGTGCGGTGACCAATCCGCGGATGAGAGCTTGATCAATCGTCGTCGATCAGGAGTCCGCGGCACACCCGCCAAGGTTCAAACAGTCGCTGGCGTTGACGTCAGCGGAGGAGTAAACTCGGCCAACATCTCAGATGGCAGTCATGAGAGGGTGTCATTCCGCCCTCAGCCGGAACCGACCCCAACCTGTCTTCATCCCAGGTCAGCCGCGCCGCAGCCCTGCTCGATGAGGAGCTGGAGGCATGGCGCAATCGCCCGCTCGGTGAGATCCGCTACCTGATCCTCGACGCCCGCTACGAGAAGATGCGCGCAGGAGGCATCGTGCGCGACGCAGCCGTCCTCTCGGCAATCGGTATCGGCCCCGACGAACGGCGACGGGTGCTCGGCGTCAGCGTCGCCCTGTCGGAGGCCGAGGTCCACTGGCGTGGCTTCCTCGACGACCTGGTCGCACGCGGCATGCGCGGTGTGGAGTTCATCGTCTCCGACGATCATGCCGGTCTGCGTGCCGCCCGCCGCGCCGTGCTCGGTGCCGCTACCTGGCAGCGCTGCCAGTTCCATCTGGCCGCAAACGCCGTCCACCATGCCCCCAACATCGCCATCCGCGAGCGTATCGGTGCCGAACTGCGCAGCATCTGGAATGCACCGACGCTCGCCAAGGCCCAGGTCGCGCTCGACGAGCTCGTTGCCGGCTACCGCGATACGGCCCCCAGTCTCGCGACATGGCTGGAAAACGCCGTTCCCGAAGGCCTGGCTGTATTCACGCTGCCCGAACATCATCGCCGACGCCTGCGCACTTCGAACCTCATCGAGCGCGCCGTCCAACAAGAGCTCAAGCGGCGCACCGTCAAGGTCCGGGTCTTCCCCAACGACCAGGCGCTCCTACGCCTCGTTTCCGCCGTTCTCGTCGAGATCGACGAAACATGGGCCTCCGATAATAAGGCCTATATCAAATGGGAATGCCGGAATGGGTGATCATGCCCCGCGGCAATTTCCAGACGTCAGGTTGCACAATCTCGCGCGCGGCCAGCTTCAGCCATTCGTTCAAGGCAAAGACTTCGGCGGCCGCCGTCTTGTCGCCCTTGATTTCCTTCAGCCTTGCCCTGGCGGCCTTGTCGCTAATGAGCAGCTCACCGTCTTCGGCCAGTTCGGCAAACAATCCGTCCTCACTGCCGTGCTCTTCTTCCATTGCGAGCATGTCGGCAGCAACCCGCGGATGAGAGCGTGATCAATCGTCGTCGATCAGGCGCCCGCGGCACACCCGCCAAGGTCAATGCGACCGCTGGTCTTGTGGCCAGCGAAGGAATAAACTCGGCCAGCGTCTCGGATGGCAGTCATGAGAGCGTACGTTTCCGAACATCCTCTCACCGGCCCCCTCTGAGTGTTTGCGCCATCGTGAACTGGTCGCATCGAGCCCGCGCAATGATCGTCATCATGAGGCCGAAGGACCGGGAACGCCGTGGCAGGGGTCGTCGTGGTCATTCAATGCCGGGTCACCGGAACGTGACGGTAGCGGATACCGCGGCGATGATGGCCTGGAATGCCTCGCGGTCCAGACTGGCGCCACCGACCAGCACGCCGTCGACATCCTGTTCCCGGGTAAAGGCCGCGGCGTTGGCCGCATCGACCGAGCCGCCGTACAGGATCGGCACCGCCCTCCCGGCGACATCGCCCAAGGCCGCGATCAATGCCGCGCGCAGGGCGGCATGGACCGATGCGACGCGCGATGGCGCGGGTGTCCGCCCCGAACCGATCGCCCAGACGGGTTCGTACGCGACGACGATGCCCGCCGGCGCACCACCGGGCAGCGACGCGCGCAACTGCGCCGCGACCGTGCCGGGATCCTCCCCCTCGTCCTCCTCGCCGACGCAGATCAGCGGGCCCAGCCCTGCCGCCACGGCGGCGGCCGCCTTGCGGGCAACCAGCGCGTCGCTTTCGTTGCATTGGCGGCGGCGCTCCGAATGGCCGACGATCACCAGCCGCGCGCCCGCCTCCGCGATCAGCGCCGCCGAGACCGCGCCGGTATGCGCCCCGCAAGGTGCGGCGTGGCAATCCTGCGCGCCGACGACGATGCCCGCGACGCCCCGGTCCACAGCCAGCGCGATCAGCGGGAACGGCGGACACACCGCCACTTGGACACCCGGCCCCGCCGCCGCGGCAAAGCGGGGCAGTGCCGAGAGAAGCTCACGCGATCCGTTCATCTTCCAGTTGGCGACGACGAGCTTATTCATGCTCATGCCCGCGGCCCGGTCAACGTCTTCGCCAGCGCCGCGTGCCAGCCGGCGACCAGGGTCGCACGCGCGGCCGGACCCATTCTGGGCTCGAAACAATCGCCGCGCACCCAGGTCCTGGCCAGCGCATCGAGGTCGGGCCACACGCCGGTGGCCAGACCGGCGTGGAACGCCGCGCCCAGTGCCGTCGTCTCCAGATGCCGCGGCCGCTCGACCGGCACGTTCAGCATGTCGGCGAGGAACTGGCACAGCCAGTCGTTGGCGGCCATGCCGCCGTCGACCCGGATCATGGCGGGCGGCGCGCCGCCATCGGCGATCATCGCATCGGCCAGGTCCATCGTCTGATACCCGACCGCCTCCAGCGCCGCGCGCGCCAGATGCGCCTGGGTCGTCCCCAGCGTCAGGCCGAAGATCGCGCCGCGCGCATCCGGATCCCAATGCGGGGCGCCTAGCCCGACGAACGCGGGGACCATGAAGACGCCGTGGCTGTCGGGCACCTGCGTCGCCATGTCGTTGGTCTCGCGCGCATGGGTGATGACGCCGATGCCGTCGCGCAGCCACTTCACCGCCCCGCCGGCGATGAAGATTGATCCCTCCAGCGCATAGGTGATCCTGCCGTTCAGCCGATAGGCCGGCGTGGTCAGCAGCCGGTTTCCGGAGGCCACCGCCTGTTCGCCGGTATTGAGCAGCATGAAGCAGCCGGTGCCGTAGGTCGATTTGGCCATGCCGGTTTCGAAACACGCCTGGCCGAACAGCGCCGCCTGCTGATCCCCGGCGATGCCCGCCACCGGGATCGCGGCATCGAACAGGCCGTCGGCGGTGTGGCCGAAGATGTGGCTGTTGTCGTGCACCGCCGGCAGCAGCGCCATCGGCACGTCGAACAGGGCGCATAATTCCGGATCCCAATGCTGGGCATGGATATCGTACAGCAAGGTGCGGCTGGCGTTGGTCACGTCGGTGGCGTGCACCGCGCCGCCCGTCAGCCGCCACAGCAGGAAGCTGTCGATCGTGCCGAACGCCAGCTCGCCTCGTTCCGCGCGCAGACGGGCACCGTCGACATGGTCGAGGATCCAGGCCAGCTTGGTCGCGGAAAAATACGGATCGAGCAGCAGTCCCGTCTTCGCGCGCACGGCCGGTTCATGCCCTTCCCGCTTCAGCCGCGAACATAGATCGGCGGTCCGCCGGTCCTGCCACACGATCGCGTTGTGGATCGTTTCGCCGGTCGCGCGGTCCCACACCACCACGGTCTCGCGCTGGTTGGTGATGCCGATCCCGGCGATGCCGGCCGCGCCGACGCCGCTTTGCGCGATCGCGTCCCGCGCGGTCGCCAGTGCGTCGCGCCAGATGTCTTCCGGATCGTGCTCGACCCAGCCGGGGTGCGGATAATGCTGCGCGAACTCGGTCTGCGCGGTGGCGACCGGCTGCGCATCGGCATCGAACACGATCGCGCGGGTGGAGGTGGTGCCCTGGTCGATCGCCAGGATGTGCTTGGGGCCGGCCATGTCTCTCTCCTTGAAGGTCATGCCGCGACGCTCGTGCGCGGCGGCAGATAAGGCTTCACCAGATACTGGTACATGCCAGCGCCGATCACGCCGCCCAGCAGCGGTCCGGCGATCGGCACCCACCAGTAATTGTCCGGTCCCGGCAACGCGGCGTCGCCCCACCCGGTCAGCCAGCAGAACAGCCGCGGTCCGAAATCGCGCGCCGGATTGATCGGCCAGCCTTCCAGATAGCCGGCCGCCGCGCCGATGCAGGCGACCAGCAGTCCGATGACGAGCGCGCTGGCGTTGGCCATCGGAGCGGAGGTATTGAATTCGTCGGTGATCGCGAAGATGCCGAGCAGCAGAATGCCGGTTAGGATCACCTCGTCCCAAAAGGCGTGGAGCGGCGTGATGTGCGCGCCGGGCGCGGTGAAGAACACGCCGGCGGCACCGCCGCCCGCACGGGTCAGCCCGTGAGTGACGTTGTAGGCGTCGATCACCGGCCCGAACAGCTGATGGACCAGCGCCGCACCGATCATCGCCCCCACCACCTGCGCAACGACATAGGGCAGCACCTTGGCGCGCGGAAAGCCGCGGAACAGCGTCAACGCCAGCGTCACCGCCGGGTTGGCATGCGTGCCCGATACCGCGCCGGTGACGTAGATCGCGATCGTCACCGCCAGCCCCCAGGCGATGCAGACGCCCCAATAGGCGGTGGCATAGGGACTGGGATCGTAGAGGATCAGCATCGCCGCCGCCGAATCGCCCAGCGTGATGATGATCGCCATCGCCAGCGCCTCGGCGATCAATTCGCCCCTCAACGTGGTGCCTGCCATTGCCTGCCGGGTCATGCCGCTCTCTCTCCCACATCGAGTTCGTAGCTCGTGACCGGATTGTCACGCTATTTCGATCGAACGTCAACACTTTCGTTTGAAAGTTCGTATTGGCAGGTGCATATTCGTTTTCAGACATCCCTGCCGGTCGATCCGGCGATGAGGAGGCGATCAGTGGTTTACCAGACAGCATCCACACAAAGTTCACGCGCACGGCACGACGTCGATCTCCTGATCGTCGGCGGCGGCATCAACGGCGTCGGCATCGCCCGCGATGCGGCGGGGCGCGGCCTGTCCGTCGCGCTGGTCGAGAAGGACGATCTCGCCAGCCATACTTCGTCGGCATCGACCAAGCTGATCCATGGCGGACTGCGATATCTGGAATATTACGAGTTCCGGCTTGTGCGCGAGGCGCTGATTGAACGCGAGCGGTTGTGGGCCATGGCCCCGCACATCATCTGGCCCCTGGAGTTCGTGCTGCCGCAAGGCCAATCGCCGCGTCCGGCCTGGATGGTGCGGCTGGGGCTATTCCTCTACGACCATCTCGGCGGTCGCAAGAAGCTGCCAGCGACCCGCACCGTCTCGCTGGATCGCGATCCGGTCGGCAACGGGCTGAAGCCGGGTTCGCCGCGCGCGTTCGTCTATTCGGATTGCTGGGTGGAAGACAGCCGGCTGGTCGCGCTGAACGCCCGCGACGCGGCGGATCGCGGCGCGACGGTGTTGACGCACACCCGGCTGGCCGCGGCACGCCGCGAGGGTACAGGCTGGATCACCACGATCGAAGATGCGCACGGGACGCGCGATCTGACGGCGCGCGCGATCGTCAATGCCGCGGGGCCATGGGTGGCCGATGTGCTGGGCGACGTGCCCGACGCGCGCCGGGATCGCGGCGTCCGGCTCATCAAGGGCAGCCATATCGTCGTGCCGCGGCTTTACGAGGGTGCCCACGCGTTCATGCTCCAGAACCCCGACCGGCGGATCGTCTTCGCCATTCCCTATCAGGAGCGGTTCACGCTCATCGGGACGACCGACGAGGCATGGGAAGGCGCACCGGGGCGCGCGACGATCGGCCAGGGCGAGATCGATTATCTGCTGGAGACGGTCGCGCGCTATTTCGAGCGGCCGGTCGCGCAGGCCGATATCGCCTGGACCTATTCGGGCATCCGCCCGCTGTACGACGATCATGCCGCCAACGCATCGGCGGTGACGCGCGATTATGTGCTGGATCTGGACGGCAGCACCGATCGCGCGCCGATGCTAAGCATCTTCGGCGGCAAGATCACGACCTATCGCAAGCTTGCCGAGCATGCGATGGGCGAACTCGCGCCCTTCTTTCCCGAAGCGGGCAAGGCGTGGACGGCGGGCGCCGTCCTGCCGGGCGGCGACATGCCGGACGCCGATTTCGATCGCTACGTAACCACGCTCGTGGCGCGCTATCCGGCGATGCCGTCCGCGTTGCTGCGCCGGCTCGCGCGCGCCTACGGCACCTGCACCGAAACCGTGATCGGCGATGCGCAGACCCCCGCTGATCTGGGCGAAGATTTCGGGGCCGGGCTGTACGCGCGGGAGATCGACTATCTGCGCGACCGCGAATGGGCGACCAGCGCGGAGGACATATTGTTCCGCCGCGGCAAGCTGGGCCTGCACGTCGCCGAAGGTACCGCCGAACGGATCGACGCCTATCTGGCGGATCGGCTAGGGTCGGGTGCGAGCAACCGGATGTCGGCTGCATCCTGACGGAGAACATGTGTGGAAACGACCGGTCGCGACGAGCAGGACGTAACCGCGGACGGCATTGTCGCCCGGCACTTCCAGATTCTCGAACTCGCACGCAGCGCCGGGAAAGTCGCGGTGGAGGAACTGGCCGACCGGCTTGGCGTCACGCCGCAGACGATCCGCAAGGATCTGAACATTCTCGCGCGCAAGTCGATGCTGTCGCGCGTCCATGGTGGCGCAGTCGTAACATCGGGTGTCGACAATATCGACTATGTCACCCGCCGCGCCGTCGCTACCGGGGCGAAGGCGGCGATCGGCAGGGCCGCGGCCGCGCTGATCCCCAACGGGGTGTCGCTGTTCATCAACATCGGCACCACGACCGAGGCGGTGGCTAACCACCTCGTCCACCATCGTGACCTGATGGTGATTTCGAACAACCTCAACGTCGTGGATATCCTGGCCGACCGCGACGGAATCGACATGGTCGTGGTCGGCGGCCAGGTCCGTCGCCACGACCGTGCGGTCGTCGGTGCGCTCGCGATGAACTTCATCCGCGCGTTCAAGGTCGATTATGCGCTGATCGGCATCTCCGCGATCGACCCGGACGGCAGCCTGCTGGATTTCGCGGTGGACGAAGTGCAGGTCACGCGAACGATCATCCAGCACGCGCGCAAGGTGATCCTGGTAGCTGATTCGAGCAAGGTCGGGCGTCCCGCGCCGGTGCGTGCCGGCGATCTGCACGACATCGATTATCTGGTGACGGACAATCTGGTCGGTCCCGCGCTGACCGCGGCGTGCGGGGAAGCGGACGTGAAGGTCATCGAAACGGATGATCGTTGAACATAGCAGCTGGACCACGCTGCAGTCATGACGATGTATCGCCGAACGCACATCGTCGCGATGATATGATTATGGTGACGATAGGGGTCGAAGGCGGACAGCATTGCCGACGCGATGTCGCTTTTCGACAACTCGGCGGGTGTGGCTTGACCGTCGCGCTGCTGCGGCAAGTTCGTGTCGTAGGCGGTCTGGATGCGACCGCCCCCCCGTGCCGCTGCGAGCGTTGCCCATGCGGCATCGGCGGCGCGCGTAGCTTCGCGTACCGCGGTATCGATCTGGAACCGTTCGGCGCGGTATATCGCCTCCGCTTGTGGTACGCGGGAGGATACCAGCGCGCCGGTCAGCAGGGGAACACACGTTACGCAGCGGCGACGGTCGCCAGCATCTCTTCGCATCGGCAAGGTTGACAACGACGCTGGCGCGCTGCGCCTCCAGTTGCGCCACGTCGCTACGGGTGGCCTGACCCAGCCCCCAGCGCGCGCGGATTGCGGACACCCGCGCGTCGAGCCGGTAGATGCCAACCCGCGCGACCTCGACCGCCTGCGGGTTGTAGAGTAGATCGGCATAGGCGGTAACGACACTTTCAATGATGACGCCTCGGTATCGCGTTTGCCGCGCTTCTCGCCGGATACTCGGTGCAGGGCTCTGTTGCAAAAAGCTGGCGGGTCTGAGCGCGGCCGTTGCCCCGATCGGTTTCAGGTGGTGTATACGTTGAACTGTCTCTCGATCAGACGCACTTCTCCCATGATGCCGCCGCCATATTGGAAGATGGCCGCCTGACCTTTGCGAAGGGCGTGCATGACCTCGAATCCCTTGATCGTCGCATAAGCCGTTGTCAAAGTCTTGAATCCGCGCACTGGCTTGATCAGCTGTTTTAGCTTGCCGTGATCAGCTTCGACCACGTTGTCGAGATATTTGACCTGCCGGTGCAGCGTCTCCTCCGGCAGCTTGCCTTCCTTCTTGAGGTCGGCGATCGCCGGACCATAGGTGGGCGCTCTATCGGTGTTGATCTTCAAAGGCTTTTCCCAATCCTTCAACCGTTGAGGGCCTTGCCCAGGGTCACGACTCATTGATCAGAGCCAGAAGATGACGGTGGCGGCGAGGGCGATAGCGGAAAAGAAGACGGTCGGGCATCGATCGTAGCGGGTAGCGACGCGGCGCCAGTCCTTCAGACGACCGAACATAATCTCGATACGGCTCCGGCTTCAGTAGCGGCGCTTGTCATATTTGACGGGGATGATCAGGGATTTTCGCCCCGGAATGCAAGGCGTTATGCCCTTTGCCTGAACGGCATCCCTGTACCATTCTGCGTCATAGCCGCGGTCGCCCAGCATCCACTGCGCCTTGGGTAGATCGTCAAGCAGCGCGGCAGCGCCGGTGTAGTCGCTGACCTGGCCCGCGGTCATGAAGAAGCTGAGCGGTCTGCCTTCTGCATCGGTGACGGCGTGCAGCTTCGTATTCATACCGCCTTTGGTGCGACCGATGAGGCACCCAAGGCCCCCTTTATGGATGGCTCGCCCCTTATCCGAATCGTTGTCATCCTACGACAGCAGGTCGTTTGAGGAAGGAGCAAAGGTCATGGACGTATCGGTTCTGGGAATTGATCTAGGCAAGAACAGCTGCAGCGTGGTTGGGCTGGATGCGACCGGCAAAGTCGTCGTCCGCCGACGGATGCGCCGCGACACGGTCATCACATACGCCGCAGGCCTGCCGGCTTGCGTCGTAGCGATGGAGGCCTGCTGCGGAGCTCATCACATGGGACGGGCGCTGGCACGACAAGGCCATGCCGTTCGGCTGATGTCGCCGGAATATGTCCGTCCATACGTTAAGGCGCAGAAGAACGACGACCGCGACGCTGAGGCAATCGCGGAAGCGGCAACACGGCCGACCGTGCGGTTCGTCGAGTTGAAAACCGAGGAACAACTCGACATGCAAACGCTGCATTGAAGCGTCCCGGATTTCCTGGAGGCTCCCACTTGTGAGTAGGAGCATCGAGAATGAGCAAGACGACAAACAAGTTTTCGCCTGAGGTCCGCGAGCGGGCTGTTCGGATGGTGAGCGAGCACCGGGCGGATCACCGTTCGGAATGGGACGCGCTGGTGTCGATCGCCGGCAAGATCGGCTGCACGGCGGAGACGCTGCGGCGTTGGTGCCGCGACGACGCTGGCCGGCGCGCGGAACCAGCGGCACTGGCCGATGATGACCGTGCCAGATTGAAGTTGCTCGAGCGGGAAGTGAAGGAGCTCCGCCGGGCAAACGAGATCCTTCGGAAGGCGTCGGCATATTTTGCGATGGCGGAGCTCGACCGCCCCGGGCGATGAAGATGGCGTTCACCGACGCTCATCGGGAGGAGTTGGGGATCGAGCCGATCTGCCAGGAACTGGCGGTCGCCCCCTCCTCGTATCATCAACACGCCGCGCGCCTGGCCGATCCGGGCAAACGTTCTCCTCGCGCCCGGCGTGACGACGAGCGGAAGGACCATATCCGGCGCGTCCACGAGGCCAGCTTTGGCCTTTACGGATCGCGCAAGGTGTGGCGGCAGCTGCTGCGCGAGGGCGCCACCATCGCCAAATGCACGGTCGAGCGGCTGATGAAGGCGATGGGGCTGGCCGGTGTCCGGCGTGGCAAGTCCTGCATCACCACGGTTCCGGATCGCAAGGCTCCATGTCCACTCGACAAGGTCAATCGGGAATTCAAGGTCCAGCGCCCGAATGCCTTGTGGGTCGTGGACTTCACCTACGTCCACACCTGGGCGGGGTTCGTCTACGTGGCGTTCGTCATCGATGCGTTCGCCCGCCGGATCGTCGGATGGAAAGTCAGCAGCCGTGCTACCGCCGGCTTCGTGCTGGATGCCCTCGAGCAGGCCATCCATGCCCGGCGTCCCACCGCCGACGATGGTCTCATCCATCATTCCGACAGGGGCTCGCAATACCTCGCCATGAGCTACACCCAGCGCCTGGCAGAGGCAAAACTGGTGCCCTCGGTTGGCAGCGTCGGGGATTCCTACGACAATGCTCTCGCCGAGACGATCAATGGCCTGTTCAAGGCCGAGGTCATCTGGCGGCAGCGCTCATGGCCGAGCCTCGCCGCTGTCGAGATGGCGACGTTGCAGTGGGTGGACTGGTTCAACAACCAACGCCTCTTCGGCCCGATCGGCTACGTCACGCCTGCCGAGGCCGAAGCTGAATACTATGCCGCCCAGCAGGAAACCGCTATCGCGGCGTGACTCAAACCAAACTGCCTCCGGAAAATCCGGGACGCTTCATACCGCATCCGTGACCAGCTTGTCGGTGATCGCACCTCGTTGATGAACCAGATCAGGAGTCTTCTTCTGGAGCGCGGCTACATAGTCCCGCAAGGACGCGCAAAGCTTGCCGTCCGGCTGGGTGAGATGCTCGATGGTGACGAGCCAGTGCTGGGCTCTCGTATCCATCGGCTCGTCAGTGATATGCGCCTGCTCTGGATTGCCCTTGATGACCGGATCGCAGATCTCAATGCCGAGTTTACCGAGGCTGCCCGCTCGGATGAGCGAACGCGGCGCCTCCTGACTATTCCTGGTATCGGCGCGCTGAACGCGACGGCGCTGGTAGCTGCAGTTGGCGACGCTCGAACTTTCGCACGGGGCAGGGATCTTGCCGCCTGGCTTGGGCTCGTGCCGCGTCAAGCAACGACCGGGGGTAAACCGCGATTGCTCGGCATCACCAAGCGCGGAAGCCGCTATCTGCGGAAAAACCTGATCCAGGGTGCCCGGGCATCACTACCGACGATGAGCAAGAGCGACACACGACTCGGCGCCTGGCTGCGCGGCCTTTTGTCGCGTTCCCATCACAACACCGTCGTGGTGGCGCTAGCGGCCAAGATGGCGCGCATCGTCTGGGCGCTCCTGCGTCATGAGCGTACTTACGATCCAGCCGCACAAGCGGCGTGAACGAGATCAGCCGATGCACCTTGCACCGGCTGGATGATGTCTGCGGGAGGTAAGTGAAAGATGGCCTGACAGTCGACCGGTGACCTGGAACCCTATGGCTTAAAATGGCACTCGATGCCGGCCCCTTTATGAGGACCAGGACGCGCGGATCTCCATCTTGGCCAACGACCTCGCGTCGAAAGGCCGGATACGTTTTCGCAGACTGCTCAGAACATCAGACACAAACCGCTTGCCGACGGGGCGAGCCATACGTTTAACCCGCAGGCTGGACGCCGTGCGGTGCGCCTTCAGATAGGTCGCGTCGATCATGATCGTCTTCGGCGTGGCGCTCGCGGCTGCCAGTCCTTCCATTATGCGGAGGAAGACACCCCTTTCGCCCCATCGCTTCCACCCGTTGTAGAGCGTCTTGTGTGGGCCATACTCCCGAGGGGCATCGCACCAACGCAGCCCGTTGCGGTTGACGAAAACGATGCCGCTCAACACTCGCCGGTCATCAACCCGTGGCTTGCCGTGGCTCTTGGGAAAATACGGTTCGAGCCGCGCCATCTGCTCGTCCGTCAGCCAGTACAGGTCGCTCATCCTCTGTCTCCTCACGGAGCCTGAATCAGATCGAGCCGCTCAGATCAATGGGTCCTGACCCCAGGAAGCGCCTGGCGGCTTTCATATTCCGCGTCGCCGACAGGTAAAAGTCGATGGTGTCGCCCTCCTTGTCGACCGCTCGATAGAGGTAGGCCCATTTGCCTTTGACCTTGATGTACGTCTCGTCGACGCGCCAGCTTCGTGAAAGCCCCGGCCGCTTCCAGTACCAGCGCAAACGCTTCTCGATCTCGGGCGCATAGTGCTGAACCCAGCGGTACAGCGTTGTGTGATCGACACTGACGCCCCGTTCCTCCAATATTTCCTCAAGGTTCCGGTAGCTGATGCCGTATTTGCAATACCAACGAACGCCCCAGAGAATGATCTCACCCCTAAAATGCCGCCATTTGAAATCGTTCACGCCCGCTCCGCCTCCAGCTCAAAGCCGCCAGATCGGCATCACGCCAATTTTTGCAACAGAGCCCCGATAAGCGCTTCTTCCTCGATACCGCGGGTTGCACGGGCGTAGCGCTGCCGCTTGACCCGGTCGATTATGCCGAGGTTTTGTCGATCCTGCTCGACAACGCCGGCAAACCCGTTTCGTGGCATCAGACGAAACAAGGGCCGCAAAATCGAGCGCTTCCTGAGTGAGGACGAAATGGCGCGGCTCGGGAAGGCGCTGGCTGACGCTCGTGATAAGAAGCCGTTGGAGGTCGCGGTCATATCGCTGCTGGCGCTGACGGGCTGCCGGCGCGGCGAAATTCTCAATCTGACTTGGGGCGAAGTTCAAGGGCGGAAGCTGAAGCTGACAGACTCGAAAACGGGTCCGCGCATCGTGTGGCTAGGTCATGAGGCGAGAACGGTGCTCGATAGTTTGCCGCAAGGTAAAAAGGAGGCGCACGTATTTGCGTTTGAAGTCCGGTCGTCTTCGGCAGTCGATGGTGACCGGCCCCCACTGAGTGGTCCGTGATGATTGTTAGTGCATTGTCGCCTCCGTTGCCATTGGCGCCTGGAGGTGGAGCGAAGCGGAACCGGAAGGCGGCAATGGCGGCGAAGCTGCTTCTGGGGTCGGTTCCGGCTGAGGGCGAAATGACACCCTAAGCGAAATGGCCGGGTTTGGCTGGAGAACGGACTGGTGGCTTTCCGACAGCGATCCTCTACTCGCTGCCATCTCGAGTTCGCCCGGTTTTTCTGTACGCAGCGGGCTTTGCGGAAGCACTGCCCTGAATATCTTCCGGTCGAGCGCCCGCCGGGCAAATAAGTTGCTTCAGCACCCGGCCTCAGACAAATGCCTGTTATGGAGGGACCCGGGACGGTAGCTGTACGGATCAGATCGGGCTGGGGCTGGCTTGTGCTGGTGACCTTAACTGTCTCCACCATTGGTGACGAGATCTCCCTCATCACTCTGATGTTTCGGGCTGCCGAGAACGAGACGCGTTTTGCCGTGCCCATGCTGCTGATTGCGCAGCTGCTACCTGGTTTAATCGCTGCTCCGTTCATCGGTCGCTTTGTCGATAGGCGTGATGCTGGCAGAATACTTGTCGTCACCGGCCTAGCACAAGCGGCGCTTCTCGCCTGGATTGCCGGCAACACGGCGATGTTGCCGACGCTCGTTGGCGCAAGCGTGCTCAGCATCTGCTTCGCCATCAGCGGAACGGCGACCTTCGCGCTTATACCCGTACTGGCGACAGCACTTGGCATGCCGCTCAGCCGCGCGAATTCCGTGCTTGAGCTTGTGCGCGGTGTTGGGATGCTTGCAGGTCCGGTAGCGGGCGGTATCCTGATTGCGTGGATCGGCGCGCGCAGTGCTTTGCTCATTGATGCTGCCAGCTACGTCTTGCTCGCCACCGTGATCCTGGCCAGCGGCTTGCGCCGGCCGATAGCGCCGGATGAGCAGGAACCTCGTACATTGCTCGCCGAGTACTGGCCGATCCTCCGCAACCGGCGGATCACGGTGATGACAGGATCGCTGGCTTTGGAGGTCTTTGCCTCTGCCATCGCAGATGTAGCATTCGTGTTCCTGATCACAGTGACGCTGAAGCAAGGCCCCCTCGCATTTGGCCTGGTAACCGCTTGCTGGGCCGCCGGCATGATCCTGGGCGCTCTCGCGGCAGGTGCGCGGCCGATGCGCCGACCTGCTCCTTTGGCTTTCGTTGCGGCCACTATGATTGGCGTAACCATGCTGGTGATCGGCAGCGCCGCTTTGGTCGGCGCGGCCACCATCATGTTGATCGGGATGGTTTTCGTATTCGGCGGAGTTGCCAACAGCGTGCACAATGTGGCGGTACGCACGATGCTGCAAAACGAAACGCCGACCGACCACCATGGGAAGGTTGCAGCTATTTACGGCGCAGTCACGAGCAGCGCCGTCATCATTGGCTATGTCACGGGTGGGCTGTTCACCCCGAGCAACGCGGTCGGTGCTTATCTGATTGCCGGTACGCTGGGTACAGCCGCCGGCTTGGCGGGATGGGGGTTGTTCAGCAGGTTTGCCCGTTAGACTGGCGTCGCGTCCGACAAGCGGCACCCAATCTGCTGGTCGATGAATGTACGGCAGCTTCAGCGACAGGCCGATATGGGGCGACTGGCGCCCTCTCGGCGGGGGCGGGAGGTGAAAACTGATTACTCTGCTATTTCAATGTCAGGGGCCGTGTCCAACCGCGCCCGCCCCACGATCGCGGCGACGGTGTTCTTGCTGAGGCCGAGGTCGCGCGCGATCCAACGATAGCTGCGACCTTCGGCAACGAGCGCCAGCACCTTGGGGGCGAGCCGGTCGGACTTGGGGCGGTCGCCGGACTGTCGCCCGAGTTTGCGACCCCGCGCCCGCGCCGCGGCGAGACCGGACCGAACGCGCTCGCTCAGCATGTCGCGCTCGAATTGCGCGATGCCGGCGAGCATCGTAGCCATCATTCGCCCGTGCGGTGTATCGACCTCGAACGTCATGCCGCTCATCGCGACTACCGATACCCGCCAACCCGACAGCCGGTTCAGCGTATCGAGCAGGTCCTGGGTCGAGCGTCCCCACCGGCTGAGTTCGGTGACAAGGATCGCATCGATGTGGCGGGCCTGCGCCAGTTTCATCACTTCGGCGCGCGCCGAGCGGTTGGCCTTCATCCCTGAGGCGGTTTCGCGGAAAACGTCGATGACCTCATAGCCGCCACGCTCGGCGAAACCGGCGAGGTCACGCAGCTGCCGCTCACACGACTGGTCGGCGGTCGAGACCCTGGCGTAGATGGCGGCGCGTTGTCCCAATTGAACCTTCCTGAAATCAGGCTTCAAAAACCCTTGATTTGCGTGGGGTGAGTGTTGTCCAAAACAGACTTCTGTTCAACCGGGACACTGGCCATGCCGCGCCGCCATATCCTGAGTGCCCGGCAGCAGTCGGTGCTGCTTGACCTGCCGACCGACGAAGCGTCGCTGCTGCGGCACTACATCCTGGCGGATGACGACCTGATCCATATCGACCGGCGACGCCGCCCGGAGAACCGGATCGGCTTCGCGCTGCAACTCTGTGCGTTGCGCTATCCCGGCCGGATGCTGGCACCGGGCGAGGTCATCCCGCTGGCGGTGTCCGCCTTCCTCGGTGTCCAGCTCGGCATCGTCGGCGACACGCTCGTTCGCTATGCCGTCCGCCGCCAGACCCGCCAACAGCACATGGAAATGCTGCGCCGGACCTACGGCTACAGGACGTTCCCCGGTCAGGGCGTACCGGCACGCGTGTTCCGCGACTGGCTGCTCGCCGAAGCCGAACACGCGCGCTCTAACGACGATCTCGCCCGGCGCTTCATCGCCCGCTGCCGCGATACCATGACCATACTGCCGGCGATCACCACCATCGAGCGGCTGTGCGCCGACGCGCTGGTCGCGGCCGAGCGCGGTATTGAGAAGCGGATCGCCACGCGCCTCGATCGCGTCGCCTGTACCCGGCTCGATCGACTGACGACCGAGATGCTGCCGGGCGCGATCAGCCGCTTCATCTGGCTGCGCCGGATCGAGCCGGGCAACAATTCCGCCGCGGCGAACCGGCTGCTCGACCGGTTGGAGTTCCTGCGCGCGATGAACCTCGGCGCTGACCTGATCGCCGGCGTCCCGCCGCACCGCGTCGCCCGGTTGCGCCGGCAGGGCGAACGCTATTTCGCCGATGGCCTGCGCGATCTGAACGCCGACCGGCGTCGCGCCATCCTCGCGGTCTGCGTCATCGAATGGGCCGCCGCGACCGCCGACGCGGTGATCGAGACGCATGACCGGATCGTCGGCCGGACCTGGCGCGAGGCGAAGCAGCTGCACGATGCGTGCCTTGCGGAAACCAGAGGCGCGGTCACCGCGACGCTGGACGGGTTCGCGGCGCTCGGCCGATCGCTGCTCGACGCGCATGGCGACGGCGCGTCGCTGGAAGATGCGGTCGCGCGCGTCTCGGGCTGGGATCGTCTCGACCATCTCGTCGCGACCGCCAGGACGCTGACCGACACGCTGGGCGACGATCCGCTGACCCATGTCGATCGGGGCTATCACCGCTTCCGCCGCTATGCGCCGCGTATGCTGCGCTGCCTCGACCTCGCAGCCGCCCCGGTCGCCCGGCCCCTTCTCGACGCGGTGACCGCCATCGCCGCCCGGGGTGAACTCCCGGCGACCGACGATTTTCTGCGCCCGCATTCCAAATGGCGTCGCCAGTTGCGGATGAAGGGCGGTAACGATGCGCGTCTCCGCGAGGTGGCGGTGATGTTCCACCTGCGCGACGCGCTGCGCTCGGGCGACATCTGGCTCGACCGTTCGCATCGCTACGGCGACCTGCGGCATGTCCTCGTCCCGATGACGGTCGCGCACACCATGAAGCTGGCGGTCCCACCTGACCCGCATGTCTGGCTCGCCGATCGCCAGGCGCGGCTTGCCGATGGCCTCGCCCGCCTCGGTCGCACCGCGCGCAACGGGACGATCCCGCATGGCAGTATCGAAGGCGGCACGCTGCGCATCGACCGCCTCACTGCCGACCCGCCGGACGGGATCGAGGAGCTGGTGCTCGACCTGTACCGCCGCCTGCCGCCCGTCCGCATCACCGACCTGCTGCTCGAAGTCGATGCCGCGCTCGCCTTCACCGACGCCTTCACCCATCTGCGCACCGGCGTGCCGTGCGGCGACCGGATCGGCCTGCTCAACGTCCTGCTCGCCGAGGGGCTGAACCTTGGCCTGCGCAAGATGGCCGAGGCCTGCAACACCCACGACTATTGGCAACTTTCCCGCCTCGCGCGCTGGCATGTCGAGAGTAAGGCGATCGACCAGGCACTGGCCGCCGTGGTCGCCGCGCAGGGCGACCTGCCGATGGCGCGGATCTGGGGCATGGGCACCACCGCGTCCGCCGATGGTCAGTTCTACCCTGCCGCGCGGCAGGGCGAGGCGATGAACACGATCAATGCCCGCTACGGCAACGACCCCGGCATCAAGGCCTATACGCACATCAACGACCGCTTCGCGCCGTTCGCGTCGCAGCCGATCCCCGCGACCGTCAGCGAGGCACCCTATCTGCTCGACGGTCTGACGATGAACGAAGCGGGGCGGCGGATCGAGGAACAGTATGCCGACACCGGCGGGTTCACCGACCACCTGTTCGGGATCAGCGCGATGCTCGGCTACCGCCTCGTGCTGCGCATCCGCGACCTGCCGTCCAAGCGGCTGTACGTCTTCGATCCTGCCGCCACGCCGACCGAGCTGCGCCCGCTGGTAGGCGGCAAGGCACGCGAGGCGCTGATCGTCTCCAACTGGCCCGACCTGTTCCGCTGCGCCGCCACCATGAGCGCCGGCCAAGTCGCGCCGAGCCGCATCCTGCGCAAGCTCGCCGCCTATCCGCGCCAGAACGACCTGGCCGCCGCGCTGCGCGAGGTCGGTCGGATCGAACGTACGCTGTTCATCATCGAATGGATTCTCGACACCGGTATGCAGCGGCGAGCCCAGGTCGGCCTCAACAAAGGCGAGGCGCACCATGCGCTGAAGAACGCCCTGCGCATCGGACGTCAGGGCGAGATCCGCGACCGTACCACTGAAGGCCAGCACTACCGGATCGCGGGCCTCAACCTGCTCACCGCCATCATCGTCTACTGGAACACCCTGCACCTCGGCCATGCCGTCGAGGCCTGGCGTCGCGAGGGGCTGGATACGCCGGACCATCTGCTCGCCCATGTTTCCCCACTCGGATGGGCGCACATCCTCCTCACCGGCGAATATCTCTGGCCCAAGGACGCAAACGCTTAGGGTGTCATTTCGCCCTCAGCCGGAACCGACCCCAACCGGTCGGGATGCTGGGCGATATCACCCCGCGTGCGGCCGCCAAGACCGCCGCAGGCCGCGATCGTCTTGCTGTCTGGCTCAAACACCTCGAAAACCGCAGCGGCGCAAAGCCCGATCCGAGCGACCCGATGGCGACCTACGACTGCAAATGGATGTGGCGCGAACTTGGTATCGAGAAACTGCGCCGCTAACTGCCCGCTGACGCTTACCGTGAATCTGTGTCCCTACAATGCACAGGGGCCTGATTAAAAGCGATGCTCGTCGAAGTTCCTGGCCACCACGGCCCCCCCCACAAACGAACGGCCAGCGAGACGGCAGGGGCAGTCCCAATGGGATCATGTATCGGGAATTATAAAAGGGCGAAGCCAGCGGTTAACCATTCGATTCTATGATCGGCCGATGGCTCAAACGCTCGACGAACATCATCGGCAGATCGCGGCGGGTATCGCTGAGGTTCGTGAGCATTGCAGCCGGCCCATCCCTGACATAGCCGCGCTCAGCACGGCTCGCCTGCGCCTCAGCCGGACAAGCGCAGCACGATCACAGTATGTGCGCGATGTCTTGTTTCCCAAGCTGCGGGCGGGGGCTGACGGCGTCCTGCTTTCGCAACTTGATGACATGCAACGTGCATTTGCTGCAAAGCGACTCGCATCGAGTGAACACGTCACCACTTGGAGCAGCAAGGCTATCGCCGAAGATTGGGAGGGATACCGCCAAGCCGCTCGCCGCATCTGGGCTATGATGGAAGAACAAATGGATCGTGAGCGCAGAATATTCGGATAGCTCGCCCGCATGACCGGAGTGCGGCAGGTACATTTCCATTGGGATGGTGAATTGGGAAAGGCCGGTCGTTCTCAAAACCCGGTTCTGACGGGATTTCGAGAAACCTTGAGGGTCGGAATCATCCTCATCGACCGCCCGCAAGGCGAATGGTGACGCCGAACCCGCTTCCGCTCTCCGACAGGATGGCATTGCCGCCATGCCCGACAGCGATCGCACGGACCAGCGCGAGGCCAAGCCCGTGCCCATCGGTGGTACGCGACGCTTCCGCGCGGGCGAAGCGCTGGAACAGGCGCTCCGCGTCGGCGGGAGAAACGCTTGGTCCGTCGTCCTTCAGCGTCACCTCGATCGCGTCGCGCGTCGTTCGGGCGGACAGCGTTGCCGTTGTGCCGGCCGGGGTATGGCGCAGCGTGTTCTCCAGCAGATTCGATAGCGCCTGCGCCAGCAGGCGACGGTCGCCCTCGATGCGAAGACCGGGAGCGACATCGGTCTCGAGGTAATGACCGGTGGCTTCGAAGTCGGGGCGGTACGTGTCCGCCATATCGTCAAGCAGCGCCGACAGGTCGATCGCGGCGAACGCGCGGCGTTCCGCCAGTCCTTCCACCTCGGCGATACGGAGCAATGCGGCGAAGATCTCCAACAGGTCGTCGGCTTGCCGGCGGGCGGCATTGATCGCCTCCGCATCCCCGGCCGCGGCGCGATCCAGCTGATTGCACAGGCGGGTGAGCGGCGTGCGCAGGTCATGCGCAACGTCGGTCGAGACCTGCCGTAGATTGTCCATCAGCGCCGTTATGCGGTCGAGCATCCGGTTGAGCGTCGCGGCAAGGCGATCGAACTCGCTGTCGGACCCGTCGCGCGGTACCCGCTGCGTCAGGTCGCCGGCGATGATCGCCTGCGCGGTGGCATCGATGCGTGACAGGCGCCGCCGCGTCAGCCATCCGACCAATATCGCCGCGCCGATCCCCAGCGCCAGCACCGCGCCCAGCGCGCCCGCGAACAGCAGCGCCAGCGTCCGATCGATCGCGGCCAGGTCGTGGCGGTCGGCGACGACGACTAGAAGCCCGCCGGCCAAGGGCGTGGCGAGGGCCTGGCCGACGCCGGTGGTATTGCCGCGGCGAAAGCCGAAATGCTCCTGGTAGCCGGGTTCGGGCGGCGCGAGCGGGGCGATGGTGGCGGCGACCGTCCGCCCGTTGCGGTCGACCAGCAGATAGTCGAGACTGGCTTCGTTCCGCGCATCCTCGCGCAGGCGGATGGCTTCGGCCACCCCCGCCAGTCCCGCTTCGCTCGCCTCGGCAGCGAGCGCGCGCGTTTCCACCGCGACGCGGTGGTCGAGCTGTTCCTCCAGCGCCTCGTGCGTCACCTCATAGGCGACCCCTCCGATCGCGAGCGTCGCCGCGGCGAAGGCCAGCGCGACCAGCACGACGATGCCGAAGGTGGAGCGCCACAGGCGGCGGATCATCGTCACGCGTCCCGGATCATGTAGCCCGCGCCGCGCACCGTCTCGATCGCGTCCATGTCGAACCCGGCGTTGAGCTTGGAGCGCAGTCGGCTCAGATGCGTCTCGACGATGTTGGTCTTGGGGTCGAAGTCGAAGTCCCAGACGCGTTCGAGCAGCATGGTCCGCGTCATCACCCGCCGGGGGTTGCGCATCAGCTCGGCCAGCAGCGCGAACTCGCGCGGTTGCAGGGTCACACGCCGTCCGGCCCGTTCCACCGTGCGACGGTGCAGGTCGAGCACGATGTCGCCGACCCGGAGCAGGTGCGCGTCGTCGCCGCGCGGTGCCGGCCGGCGCGCCAGCGCGTTGAGGCGTGCGGCCAGCTCGGAAAAGGCGAACGGCTTGACCAAATAGTCGTCGGCGCCGCCCTCCAGTCCCTCAACCCGATCGGCGATTCCGCCGACCGCGGTCAGCATCAGGACCGGCGTTGCGTCACCGGCCGCGCGCAACGCCTTGACCAAGGCGAGGCCGTCGAGGCCGGGCAGCATCCGGTCGACCACGATCGCGTCGAACCCGCCCCCGGTCGCCTGGAACAGCCCGTCACGGCCATCGGCACTGACCGCGACCTGGTGCCCGGCCTGGCCCAGCCCCTGCGCCACGAAGGCGCGGGTGTCGGCATCATCCTCGACAATCAATATCCGCATCGCCCGGTTATCGCGTGCCGGCGTCGGTTCGCCAACCACCGCCCAGCGCACGGAACAGCGCCACTTCGTTCTGCGACACCGCCAGATCGGACTGGACCTGTTGCAACGTCGCCGACGCTGTAGCCCGCTGCGCATCGACCTGAAGCAGTCCGGGCGCATCGCCGAGCCGAACACGCGCAGCGGTACGCCGGGCATAGGCCTGCGCCTCGCGCGAGGCGGTTGCCAGATCGAGGTTACGGCGAGTCTCAGCATCATAGGCCGCCAGCGCCGTCTCAACCTCGCGCAGAGCACGGAGGACGGCCACGTCCCATCCGGCGAGCGCCGCGCGCTCGGTCGCGCGGGCCTGCTCCAGGCGAGCGCGGGCGGGCGCCTGATTGGGGAACGCCCAGCTGACGAGCGGCGACGCGACGGCCTTGAACCCGCCCGACAGCAATCCGATCGCTCCGCCCAGATTGACGCGCGGGTAGAGGTCCGCCCGCGCCACCCCGATCCGCGCCGCGGCTGCGGCAAGGCGTCGCTCCGCCTCGCGGACGTCAGGGCGCCGGAGCAGCAGCGCGGTCCCGTCGCCGATCGGCGCGGCCGTCCTGAGGCGCGGCGCGGCGGTGCAGGTGAACGCATAAGCACGCGCTTCCGCCGGGGGGCGTCCCTGCAACGTCGCGAGCCGATACAGCGCGTTCGCCCGCTGCGCCTCGAACGGCGCGATGGCCGCGCGAGTGGCAGCGGCAATGGTCGCGACCTGTGATACTTCCAGCGGCGACACCTCGCCCGCCCGAAACTGTTCGCGCACGAGCGCGACCGACCGGTCCTGTGCCGCCGCGACTTCGCGCGCGGTCGCGATGGCGCGGGTCGATCCGCACAGGTCGACATAGGCCAGCACCGTGTCGGCCACCACGGCGACGTGCAAGCCGTCGACGACGGCGGCCTGCGCTTCGGCATCCGCGCCCGCCGCGGTCGCGGCCGATCGCAGCCGGCCGAACAGGTCGAGATCCCAGCTCGCCGTCGCGGCGATATCGTAATCCGTCGTCGGCACGTTGCCCGACGCGCTCGGTTGCGAGGCGGGGTTGTCGACCCCCAGCGCGCTCTCGACCGTCGTCTGCGGTAGCCGCGCCGCCCGTGCCTGCCGCAGAGCGGCGCGCGCGCCGTCCAAATTGGCGTAGGCGACACGCAGGTCGGCATTGGCGGCGAGGGCCGATCGCACCAGTCCGTCGAGGACAGGATCGTCGTAGAGCCGCCACCAGTCATCCGGCACCGGTGCGATCGACGCGACGGAAAGCCGGACGAACTCGCCCGTCGCGCTGGGCGGGGCGATCGTCGGCGGAGGTGTGGGCACGCTCATGCACGCGGAGGCGAGCAGCGCGACGGCGGGAGCGAAGCGACGGATCATGCCAGCACCTCCTTCGGTGCTGTGGCTGGCGGCACGGCGCGGTCCTCGCCATAGCGGGCATAGAGCGCGGGCAGCAGCAACAGGTTGAGCGCGGTCGACGAAATGAGGCCGCCGAGGATCACGATCGCCATCGGATGCTCGATTTCATGCCCCGGCGCGTTGCCGGCGACAATCAGCGGCACCAGCGCGAGGCCGGCACAGGCGGCGGTCATCAGGATCGGCACCAGTCGTTCCTCGGCACCGCGCAGCACCAGATCGCGCCCGAAGGTCATGCCTTCGTGCCGTTCGAGATGCTGATAGTGCGACAGCAGCATGATGCCGTTGCGCGCGGCGATGCCGATGACGGTAACGAACCCTACCAACGAGCCGAGCGACAACACCCCGCCGGTGACGGCAACGGCGACGACCCCGCCGACCAGCGCGAACGGCAGGCTGACACCGACCAGGGCGGTGATCCGGCGCGAACGGAACTCCATCCAGACGAGCAGCAGGATGCCGACGAGGCACAGCGCCCCGATGCTCCAGAGGCGGCTGCGCGATTCCTTCAGTGCGGCATATTCGCCGAGCACCTGCGGATGATAGCCGGTCGCGAACGGCACCCTGGCGACCGCGGCGTCGACCGCCTGCGCGACCGTGCCGAGGTCCGCGCCCGCGACGTTCATCGTGACGTCGAGCCGGCGCTGGCCGTTCTCGCGCTTCACCTCGTTGGGCGCAGGGGCGATCTCGATATCGGCGATGTCGCCGAGCCGCACCGGCGCCCCGGCAGCTCCATTGCCCGGCGCGGGCACCTGGATCATCAGGTCGCGCAAGGCGTGGACGCTGTTACGCACCGCCGGCTCGCCCCAGACCGCCACGTCGAAGGCACGCTGGTCGCGGTAGATTTCGCCGACCTTGGCCTGTGCGACCAGCACCTGCGCCTGGCGGCGCACCTCGCCCGCGGTAAGGCCGAACCGCGCCAGTTCGCCCGCACGTGGCCGAATGCGGATCTGCGGCACCAGCACCTGCGATTCCAGCTTAAGGTCGGACACGCCCGGAACCCCACTGATCGCCTCACGGACGCGGGCACCGGCCGCGCGCAGCTCCGCCTGGTCCGGGCCGTAGATGCGCACGACGATCGTCGCGCCGGCGCCGGTCAGCACCTCCTTGATCCGCTCGCGCAGATAGGTGAGCACGTCGCGATAGAGGCCGGGGTAGCCCTCGACCACTTCCTTGATCCGCTTCACCGACGCATCGTAATCGGCGTTCTCGTCGAGGCTGATCCAGAGTTCGGTGAAGTTGGGGCCGACCACCTCGTCGGCCTGTTCGGCGCGGCCGATATGCGCGCCGAAGTTGCGGACGCCGGGGATCGCGCGCAGCTCCTTCGACGCGCGGATCGTGATCCGGTCCATCGCCTCGATCGACGTCCCCGGCTTCTCGACGAAGTGCATCAGGAAGTCGGTTTCGCGGAAATCGGGCAGGAACTGGTCCTTGAACGTCGCATAGCCGACACCAGCGAGCAGCAGCCCGCCCGCGACGATCCCGACCGCCATCGCCGGCCTCGCGACGACGCGCGGCAGGAAGCCGAGATAGCGGCGCTTCATCGCCGCGACGAAGCGGGTGTCGCGCTCCTCCTTCAGCGGCGCGTTGGGGAGCAGGAGCAGGCACATCGCCGGCGTCACTGTCAGCGCGACCAGCAGCGACATGCCGATCGCCAGCACATACGCGATGGCGAGTGGCTGGAAGAAGGTACCGGCGACCCCGCCCAGGAAGAAGATCGGTACGAACACCAGCATCACGATCAGTGAGGCGAACACCACCGCCGAGCGAACCTCCAGCGACGCCGCCAACACCACCGCGAAGGCGGGCTTCGGATCGGCCGCCTCACGGTTCAACCGCAGCCGCCGCGCGATGTTCTCGACGTCGATGATCGCATCGTCGACCACCTCGCCCAGCGCAATGACGAGGCCGGCGATAATCATCACGTTGATCGTCGCGCCCGACCAGAGCAGCATCAGACCCGCGCCGAGCAGCGACAGCGGGATCGCGACGAGGCTGATCGTCGCCTGCCGCCAGTCACGGGTGAACAGGAACAGCACCGCCGCCACGAGCGCGCAGCCGATCATCAGCGCGCGGGTGAGATTATCGATCGAGCGTTCGATGAAGGTTGCCGGCCGGAAGATGGTCGTGTCGACCTTCACGTCCTTGAGACCCGGCTTCAGTTCGTCGAACGCGGCCTCCACCGCGCGGGTCAGCTCGAGCGTGTTGGCGGTCGGCTGCTTCTCAACGATCAGCATGATGCCCGGGCCGTCGTCGATGATGGCGTTGCCGATCGGCGCATTGAAGCCGTCGACCACGCGGGCGACGTCGCCGATCCTGACCGGTGCTTCGCCCGCCTGCCTGACGACCGCCTGTGCCAGCTCGGCCGCGGTCTGCACCGTGCCCGTCTGCTGGACGGCGAGGCGCTGGTGGGGGGTGTCGACGAACCCGCCACCCCCCACCAGCACCGCGTCGCCGGCGGCCGCGCGCACCTCCGCCAGCGTCACGCCGGCCGCGCGCAGGCGGTCGGGATCGACCAGCACCTGCAACTGCCGGTCGCGCTGGCCCCACACCGCGACGTTCGCGACGCCGGGGACGGCCATCAGCCGCGGGCGGATCGTCCAGCGAACGAGCTCGGACAATTGCATCTGGTCGAGCTTCGTCGACGACAGCCCGACCTTCATCGCCCGGCTCGTCGACGATAGTGGCGGCATTAGCACCGGCTGACGTGCCGCGAGCGGCAGGCGCGGCTGCACCTGCGCGATGCGCTCGCCGACCATCTGGCGGGCGCGGATCACGTCGGACCCGCGCTCGAAGAGGATTTGCACCGACGACAGGCCCAGCACCGACTTCGATCGCAGCGTCATCAGGCCGGGCACGCCGTTGACCGCCGTCTCGATCGGCACCGTCACCAGGCTCTCGACCTCCTCGGTCGACAGCCCCGGCGCCTCGGTCTGGATTTCCACCATCGGCGGGGCGAACTCGGGGAACACGTCGAGCGGCACGTCGCGCCCGGCGCGAACGCCGAGCACGACCAGCAAGGCGGCGAGAGCGAGGACGAGGACCCGCTGCGCCAGCGCGAAACGAACGAGCCGACCCAGCATCAGTGCGCCGCCCCGAACTCGGTGCCGAACAGCTCCGCTGCGCCATTGGTCACGACCTGCGCCCCAGTGGACAGTCCGCGCGCTAACAGCGCCCGTCCGCCGCTCTCCGATGCCACCTCCACACGCTGGCGGACGAAGGTGTCCGGCGCGGTCTTCTGATAGACCCACTCGCCGCCATGAATATCACGAAGGATCGCAGCAGACGGCACCGACAATCCCTCGGTCTGCCCGGCGAGCGGCAGGTCCACCGCGACGCGCTGGCCGACGCGGAAGGCGCGGTCGCGATTGTCGATGGCGAAATACAGGTCAACCGTGCCCGCGACGGTGTTGGCCGATGGGGGCGCCTGCACCGGACGGGCGCTGCGTGGCGCGCCGGCGTCGCCGAGCGTGCGGACCATCGCGGCGGCCTCATGGCGCACATTCCCCATGTCGCTGCCGAACACCGAAGCGCGCACCCACAGCACCGCTTGCGAGCCGAGCGAGGCAACCGCAGGCCCAAGCAAACGGCGCTGCTGTCGTGCCGCGCCCAGCGCCGCCTGCGCTGCTGCGAGGGCTGCTGCGGCTTCGTCGCGCGCCCGGACACTGCCGGCTTCCTCGCGCACCAGGCTTTCGGCGCGGTCCAGCGCGATCCGGGCGAGGCGGGCCTGCGCCGATGCTCGCGCCAGTTCGGCATCGGCCGCAGCCTGCTGGCTGCCGATCTGCTGGAGATTGGTCGTCGAGTTGACCGGCACGCCATTGGCGCTGATCGGGGGGACCACGATTTCGCCGGCTACCTCACGCGCTGCGGTAGCCGATCCTCCGCCGACGCGCACCAGGCTGATGCCCAAGCGATGCTGCGCCTCGGGCGTCAGCGTCAGCTTTAGCAGCTCGCTTTCGTGCGCGATCATCTCGGCATGGGCAGGCGGTGCCGGCGGCTTCGCGGTCTTCTCGCCGCAACCGGCGAGCAGGATCGGGATCAGAAGGAAGGTCTGGCGCATCGTGACGGCCTAGTCACGAAAGAGTGGGCGCCGCTGGAGCCGACTATACAAAGTCCCAATATTGCCGACGGTTCACGAGTTTCGATTTGAATTTGATGCTCCGACCTGATGATCGTTGGCTCTGGGGGTGTGCGTATGGAGACGGTCGACGTGACGAGAGAACATCCTGCCCGCAAAGTTGCTGAAATCACCCTCGGCTTTTGGCTGGCCAAGGTCGTCGCCACTACATTGGGTGAGGTTGCGGGCGACGCCATCGCTCAGACGCTGAACCTGGGCTACGTCGCCGGACTTGCCATCACCCTGGCCCTTCTAGCGGCCTTCCTCGTCGCGCAGGTTCGTGCCGATCGCTATCATCCTTTTCTGTTTTGGGCGACGATCGTAGGTACGACGACGGCGGGAACAGAAATAGCTGATCTTTCGACGCACACCCTCAACCTTGGCTACAACGCGACCTCGGCCATCCTTTTTGGTGGCATGTTGCTGACCCTCGGCATTTGGTATCTCAGGCGGGGCACCTGTGACGTGAGCGCTGTGGTCGATCGTGAGAGCGAATTGTTTTTCTGGGGCGCCGTTTTATTCTCGAACAGTCTCGGCACCGCGTTTGGCGACGGACTCGTCTATGTTTTTGGCCTTACCTATACGACGGGGTCGCTCGTCTGCATGGCGGTGATCGGCGTGGTATTGCTTCTGCACTATGTCGCTCGGGTCAACGCGGCATTTATATTCTGGGCGGCATTCGTTTTCACCAGGCCGTTCGGTGCCGACTTTGGGAACCTGCTCACGAAGGAAGCTGTCAAGGGCGGATTTGGCCTCAACACGTTTGCGACTGCGTTGGTCTGCGTCCTGTTGCTCACTGGGGTTGTCGTGTTCTTCGAACGTCGGCAGCACCTTGTGAATGGACGTAGTCGCACCGCCGCCTGAACAGCCAAGCAGATACGACTTCGGCCTGATCCCCTTTCTCAATTGGGAAGGATGGTTGGGACGGCTGCCGGTTGCAAAGGCGCGCTGAACGGCAAGGAAGTAACCGTCTTCCCAAAATATGTTCCCGATTGCTCATTCCCGAAATGGACGGTTAGAGATGGAAAAACGGGACGGTCCAGCCGCAAAGGGGAGTCGCCTTTGGCATCGACACCAGTTCGTGATTGGGCGTGAGGGCTAGATGCAAAATTTTTGTGGGGTGCCGGTGGACTGGTCAGCAACCGGCGACATGATGGCCGGAGCGGGCGCGATCATAGGCGCGGGAGCGGTGATTTGGGCGGCAAAGGTCGGGCGCAGCACGTTTAATGATTGGAAACGACAGAAGAACGAGGGGCGTCGCATCGACCTTGCAGAACAGCTTCTCGCGCTCGCCTACAAGCTGAGGCGCGCCTTTCAAGGTATCCGCTCTCCAGGGATGCTCGGCTGGGAGATCTCCGAAATGGAGAACAAGCTGACGGAGAGCGGCATGATTGATGCGCAAACGCCCCACCATATTAAGTCGGGGCTATCAACGGCCCAGGCCACGTTGTCGCGGACCGAACACTACAAGCCCCTATTCGACGAGCTGCTTGACACGATCCCAGTGGCGAAGGCGATTTTCGGCGAGGAGATGGAAGAGGCGCTGAATACGTTTTGGGTGCAGCGCGCCAAGGTCGTCGTCGCTGCTCAAACCTACGCAGACATCATCCGCCGCAACGAGCCTAGAGACGAACGGCGCCTAGATGAATTGATGGCACGTCGCGATCGCACGGAAGGGGTATTCTGGGAAGGAGGTGGTCCAGATGGAGTGGATTCGGTTGCGAATGCGATCGTGGCGGCGATCACGACCATGGAAGCCCGACTATTCCCGATCATCCGGCACGAGGGCTGATTGATCCTGCGAACGGCGGCCAGAGTATCTGCGATAGCGGTGGTTAGCCTATCATGCCGCGATCCGGTTCTTCTGAATGAGCATCGGCAAGCATGAACGTCCAAAGCGGGGCGGAACGGCAAAGGCTGAGCGACGGTGGAAGGAATACTTTTTGGGCGCAGCGGCTCAGGCCGGACGCATACGACTGTCCTACCGATCGTCAACGCATGGACCACTTGCTCATGGTCAGCTTTGAGTTCGCAGTCTTCACAGGTGCTGCAAGCTGCTCTTGTGGCGGTTCGGCAGCCGGCTCATACCTTCGTCATGTCTAGTGCACTTATCTCGACTGTAGGCCTATGCGCTGACGCCTTGGGGGCAGGGCTGCTCGGCTTCGATCTCGTGCGATTGCAACATCGACTCCGCCGAGAGGCAGCTGATCGCAGATTGGCGATCGAAAGTATGGCGGATGAGTATGGTGGGATTGCTTCGTGGGCTGAGGAGATCAAGCGCAATGCCCGCTACATCCCGCAGAGAGCATACGAGCGCTATCATGCCCAAGACCCGGTTTCCTATAATGTCGAAAATCTGACGGAGCGTGCTCAAGAGCTAGGCGAGTGCGTTAATGGTTTGGGTGAACACCTTGCAAAGGTTACGACCTATTTAGGTGATGCCGCCGATGCAGATAATGCCACGGCAGCACTGTCGATCCGCTACAGCATTACGGGTCTAGTGCTGCTATTCGGCGGCTTCGTACTACAAACCTTGGGCACCAATCTCACGTTTTAAATTGACAACAAATCTGGTGGCCGCTAACGCAAAGACGGCCCGCGATCGAGCGATCACGAGCCGTCCCATGGTTGACCTTAGTCCCGTGATCCCCGCCATGTTTGCACGCATGGCGGGGGATTCCCGTTGAAACGAACTAGCAGTAGGTTGCACCCTACTGCGCGGTCTGATCGGCCTATAAGGCCCAGATCGCCCCCCGTCAAGCGCACCACAAGTAACTACCCATTTTTCGCAAGATGCGAATTGACGGGACGGTCATATATCTAGAACTCCACCCGGCTTGAAAGGCACTCAACATTTTGTTGAGTCTGATAAGCCGCATTTAAAGGCATATCTAATGCCAGTCACCACGTTGACGATGCCGTCAACACGTACGCCAAATATGCCAACGAATATGTACCACTAATATGTAAACTGAAAGCCAACCTGAAAAAGTACGTCAAACGACCGCTGTAAACCGGCGTACAGAACCACGATCGAAGTGGCGTACGAAATCATTTCCGTAGAGCGATCGAATGAGCAACGAGGCCACGCAATCTCCGAACCGCAATCCGAAAGCCGATAACGTTGGCGTCGAGTATCCCGGCGCTTTGCAACCGGGTGCAACAATCGCTATCACAGCAATACCGGCATCATATCGTCCAATCGCGCCGCAGAGCATGGTGACAAATTTCGCCGTTGCGTGACCCTCGGCCGGCATAAATTCGGCGAGTTTGGCGGCCTCAATCCTGTAAACTCAGTTCACCAAATGGCTTTCGTGAACTGAGTCGATACCTTCCATAGCTTTGCGATTTTGGTCGTATCACATTGTTTTTAAATGGATTTTTGAGCTTTTATCAGGGGGCTTTGGGAAAACTGTATCTAGAATAGACTGGTTCGACATGCGAAATTTTGCCGACTGAATGAATTTTGGAGTTTTCGCCATGCCTGCCCTACCTGATGTCCTTTCCGCCCTTCCTGCCATTCCGCTCCCCCATCTGCTGATTGTTATGGTCCTGGGTGGGTTTGCCCTTGCTGGTTTCGCCATCCATGCGGTGCTGTCTGTCGCGAAAGGGCGTGACCGGTGAGCCCCCCTTGGTCCCAGCCTAGAATGCCGCAATGGGTCCGCCTGCCTTCCAAATGGATTGAGGCTGGCGGGCTGCGTGCATTTCGATGGAAAGCGGAGGAGGGTGGCCGCGAAACTGCCGCGCTGTTGATCTTGGCCGTGATTGCTCATCATTCTGTGGATGGCATTGCCAAGCTCACCTACGAAGAGATGAGTGGGAAGGCGGGGATCAGCCGTGCCATGGTGTCGGCCGCGCTCGACATTTTGGAGCAGCGCGAGGTGATCGTACGCAAGGTTGCCGGTCGTGGCACATTCGGTCTGATCGCTTACGATCCAGCGTCGGGATGGGCAAAACTGCCGGTAAAAGGCCTATACAGTGGCGGTGTCGTACAGGCGTTTCAGCACCTGACATTGCGTCATAAGAACGAACTGGTTGCCTTGAAGCTCTACTTCCTGTTCGCTGCGATGCGCGACAATGATTCCAATTATGCACATATCAGTTACGATAAAATTATTGAGCGCACGGGCGTCAGTCGGGATGCGATCCGTTCGGGTATTTCCATCCTGGCAAGTTTAGGACTTGTGCATATCGAGAACGCCCCCTCGATCGGTTCGTTTTCCGGCGTCAGTCAGGCTATGTACAATCGTTACCGATTGACGCATCTCGATAGTTATAAGCACGCAGGTACGTCTGGCCGTGCCGAGATTGGCGCTAGCGACATTTTTTGACGGGATGCCGATAGTTTCTCCGCGCCTCTATGTAGGCCTGACAGGAAGAGGGGAAGGCTTTCGCACAGCCGCTCCCCCAAGATCACGCCGCTTCCGATAGCCTTCCCAACCCGGGATGATTTGTCAGAGGCAGTGGTCGATCCATTCGCTGATCCGGGCAAAGGCGCTGTCGGACAGATCGAGGAACGTCCGGCGCTGATCCGCTGGATCGGGGGTGCGGTCGATCTCGCCGTTCTCGACCAGCTCGGCGATGTGGCGAAGCGCGGTCGTCGGCGGGATATTGGCCGCGACGCATAGCGACGTCACCGGTACCCTGGTGCCTTTCAGCCGTGCGACATACAGATCGAGCAGCATGTCCCAGCGCGGTTCGACGAACAGGTCCGGCCGCAGATAGTGGCGCCGCTTGGCCCTGGCCTGGATGACGCCCTCGATCGTGCTCAGCCGCTTGGCCGTGCATGGCGGCAGTTCGAGATAGTCCCTTACGAGGTCGCTGAGCTCATCGATGCGCTTCGCGATCGCTGCTGCCGCACTGAGACGATCAGGATCAAGAGCATTATATAGACCCACAGCTGCTCGGCCACAGCATAGGCCATGGGCACCGTCTGTGGCTTTATGAACCGCGCCAGATGGGTCATCACCGCGATGTTCTGAAGGGCTGTGATCCATAACGGCCAAAATCTCGTGCTTTTTGCCATGATAACGATGAACGCGACCAGGGTCGCGACATCGACCACGAAGATGCCCACCTCTGCTTCATACCATGCCGGTCCCTTGTTTGCGGCGAGCCCGGTGGCAAGCGAACCGATGGTGATGGCGATGATGCACGCGCGTTCCGCGCGTTCGCCTCTCACGCCGATATAGACCAGCGCTGCGGCAAGAATGCAGAGGTAGAGGAGGGGGACGAAGGTCAGCACGACGGCGAGCATCGCTCAGATAGGGGCCGGATCGCCGTCACGCCAATCATCTCAGGCGGCCATCGTGATGGTGTCGGCCTGGACCGCCTCGACCGGCGGGCAGCCCGGCAGGCTTCCGATCGCGGTCTCCTGAAGGCCGAGCTTGGCGCGGGTCTGGATGAGCTCGCGGCGGGTGGCCGCCATGCTGTTGCGGACCTCGGCCAGTGCGGCGACGGTGGCGAAGGTGTTCATCATCGCGGAGTGGGTGGGCAGGGGGCCGACCTGCGCTTCGATCGTGCCTTCCGCCAGCGCGGCGAGGAAGCGGCCGGCGCGGGCGATCGCCACGTCGACGGCGGTTTCAAACGGTGCGAGATCGGACACGACGGTACGGGCGGCTTCTTGGACGATGTTCGGCATGATGTCTCCGGGGCGCGGGTGGCGCTGCGAATGGACCAGCCGATTGGGCCGGTCAGAATAGTTCGGAAAGGCCGCTCAGGGCTGCGATCGAGCCCCCGAAGACGAGGGCGATGAGTGCGGACAGCACGAGCGAGTAGATGAGCTTGCCTGCAAGCGTCAGGTCATTGATCGGCCTCCCCTGGGTCGGGAACGGCAAAGGGAAACCCACCGTCCGGTCCAGGGTCGATGCGTCCGCCGGCTGTGGTTCGGCCACTATCAACGGCTCATATATAGCGGAATCATATATGCCGCCCTCATGCTCGAAGAGCAGGCGCGCGGCTTCCGCGCTGCGGCCGACGCCCAGATGCTGCCGAGCCAGCGCCAGGCGCTGATTGACGGTCACGGGACTGCGTCCGATGTGCCGTGCGATGTCCTTGACCTCCCAGCGGGCATGAAAGAGGCGCAGGCACTCCTTCTGGCCGTCGGTGAGAAGATCGAATCTATTGTCCCCCATATCGGACGTTTTTAGCGCCGGAATGGAGCGGGACAAACATGGCTGACGCTTTCCGCGACAGGACCGATCTCCGGTTCGTTTCAACCGGCCCGCGGAACCCCAGTCGGCAGTCATCGCCGGATCAGCTGGCGACCATGCTAGGAGACTGACATGAGCTGGGACGGATAGGCGGCCAACAGCGACAGAGCCTCCTCGACGGGCGCGGTCAGCCATCGCTCCTGATCGTCCGCCAGCAGGATGACCGGCATCGCTTTGGGATGCTTGGGCGCGACCAGTGGGTTGGGCTCGGTGGTGCAAAAGGCATAGACCCGGTCGTGATCCTGATCGAGCTTCCACAGTCCGGCAAAGCACGGCATCGCCTGGTCCTCGACGCTGAACCACCAGTTGGTATCACGCGGGTTCTGGCGATCGGCCGCAGCTTTGGGTTCGGCAAAACGGGTGAACGGGACCAGGCAGCGATGCTCGGTCCGCATCAGCCAGGGCTTCCACATATTGCTCTGCATATTCCGCGCGTTCGTCCACCAGTCGTAGAGGAACGGCAGCTCGCCTTCGCGGGCCGGGCGCTTCCGCGGTTTGCGCGTTGGGAAGCCCCAACGCATGGTGCTCAGCACCCGCTCGCCAGCCTCATGACGCACCACATAACCGGGCTTGCCGGGCGCTGCGTAGTCCTTCTCAACCGCAAGCGTATTGGCTGGGTCGGCCGCCGCATCGAAAAGCTCGAAATAGGATCTCGCTTCGGGATTGAGGTTGTAAAGATTGCACATACGCCCTTTCGATCATGAACATTATGACCATGCAAGCTATTGATGATTGGCAACGGCAAGGGGGAACTGAGCCCCCCTATACATGCGGCTTGTGCGATCTAATATATAAACAAACTTAATATTACAAACGGCGTTTATTAAAATGCTCACGCCATAACGCGCATAATCCGGATACGTAATATTCTGCCGATGTGAAAATAAAACATCGTAATGCCACGTTTTTCTATTCACACATCGATATTATATCGTCTATGACCTGCCTTGCTTCTGATCTCTTCATTTCATCACTTGACGTCAAAAGAATGTTCGACGATATTATTGCTGTCATTGCTCGAACAGCATCAGAGCGAGCTTTGCCCATGTCATTTTCATCCCACAAAGACAATCCAGACCGCATGGTGTTCTGTATCTCTATGGCATCGCCCTCATCTATTTTGACGGCCTCAACCGCTGCCACTATTGACTCTGATGTGTCATTCAACGATTCCTGGTCCATCAAAACTATGTAGTCCGGGAATTTGTCGTCAGTTGCCCATAGGCTATTGACTAGCACATCGCGTCCCTGCCTAGATTGGGTAACAGCATCTAAAGACCACTCTATACGACTTAAGTCAGAAGGATCTACAGACACCTTAGCAACATGACGGAAACTTTTTTCTTTCTCACCTATACTTCCAAACCCATAGGCCTTTTTCCTGCCTAGCAAACCGCTAAATACATTCAACAGCAGCGCTTCCACCATGGCGTGGGTGTTAATAGCTGCCAACCCGTTTAAAGCCGCATTGGGGTGAGTGCTAACGACGTTTACTGGGTCTACTTGGACGTTGGGAAGCACCGTTGATGGATATGTGCGAGGCATCGGTGAGCTCTCCAGAAAATACCACGAGGCATTTACGCATACTGAGCCCCACCTCGGCAAGTGGCGCTACGACGCCAGAAATGGCCAGTGAAGTTTCACTCAAAAGATTTGATATATGACCCCTCTGCCCGCCCTATTCGTGCTTTAAAGCTGCGGGAGGCGATCCTCGGTGTTTCGACAGGCGAGAGGGAATGTTATATTCTATCTTGGACACCCGAAAACAGACGTACAATTTCCACCTCTCGCGGACGGTCCGCTTAGGCCGCTGACATCGCAGGGCCGACGATGGCCGGCCCTGCACCGAGCATTACTCGCCCGACAGATGCGCTTGGGCGGCATCCTTAGCCGAGCGGGCGTTCTTCGCCTTGGCCGGGGTGCTCGCGACCTTCTGGCCGGGCTTGCGACCGAGACCGATCTTCTTGGCCATGGCGCGACGGCTCTCCGAATAGCTTTGCGAGACCATCGGATAGTCCGCCTTGAGGTTATAGCGCTCGCGATATTCCTCGGGCGTCAGGCCGTTGGTCGACAGATGGCGGCGCAGCGTCTTGTAGGGCTTGCCGTCGATCATCGAGATGATGTGGTCGGGCGAGGCCAGCGACTTCCGCACCGACACGGCCGGGACATAGTCCTGAGGCGCTTCGGCTTCCGGCGCGGCCGCCTGGCTACCGCCGGCGAGCTGCTGGAGGGCGGCGTGCATGCTGTTCAGGAAGGCGGGCACATGCTCGGCATCGGTGCGGGTGTTGGGGTTGCCCAGCCACGCGATGGTCAGTTCGGTGGCGAGCTCGACGGCGTTGATCGCGTCCTGGTTGTTTTCGTCAGACATGATGGTTCCTGATGGGAGAGGAAGGACCACAGATGATCATCGATCAGCTATGGTGAAACCGACGCCCATGTGAATGCGATGCCCGCTATCTGCAATAGCAATCTAGTAGCTGTCACGGATTTAATTTCTTTCCGCGCTTTGCTCTCGATCAAAGTCCGATACCGATCGCGGTCAACACCAGTGCGGCAAGACCAACCATGATCTTGGCTGCGCCCAATGCCTTGGCGATCCGATCACGCCTGACGCGCGTGCCGGTTTTGTCTAACCCGGTGGTGATCCCGAGAATGCCATCGGCGCACAGGATCGAGCCGATCACGAACAATAATATGGCGATCAATCGCAAATAGCTGAGAAGATCCATAAAACCGACAAGCGCCATGCCGGTCAGCACGACCATCGCCACCATGTAAGCGAGCCAGCCGAGCTCGAAGAGGCCGTAAAGCCGCATGGGTCCGTGCCAGTGCCGGAGCGAGCGCAGCAGGACCATCGGCCGCTCGCAAGTGGGGCAGGGCTCCAACCGGCGCGAACCCGGCCATTCCACCAGCGTCGTGCGGCAATAGGGACAGTGCATCAGGCCGCATCCTCCCTGGCGGTGGCGAAACAGGCCGGGTCACAGTGAAGGAGCGGCGCCCCCCGGCAGGTCGCCTGAAAGCCGCCCATCATCACCGGCCGCACCGCCAGGCGTTGGCAGCGGCGGTTGTGCCGATCGACAAAGCCGCACGGTATGGCGAGCGCCGGCCGGGCAGGCTCGTCGTCATGCTCTTCGTCGAGCGGCCGGGGGCTTGCGGCGAAGAAGTCAGGTTGGTGGATCACCGCTCACATCCTCAGATCGAGGGGAAGGGGGGTGCCGCGACGGCGACACCCCAACCCTTGTCAGCGCGCCCCGACGAGCGGCGCGGTGGCGATAGCGCCAGCGACGGGGGCGGCGCCGGCGGGCGGGACGGCTGCCGCCATCGGCGGCATCGTCGCGCGCACATCGGTCAGGAGCTTGCGCATCGCATCGAGCAGCGCCAGGCTCGTCACCTTGCCGATGTCGGTGCTGGTGTAAGCGCCGCCCAGCGCGCCGACGCCGGCATTGGCGAGGATGCCGCCGCCCAGGATCGACAGATCCTTCTTGCGGGCCGAGCCGGTGGCGACTGCGCGCTGGATGCCGGTCTTGACCTCGACCAGGGTGAGGATGGTCTGGCTCTCCATCTTCTTGGTCTTGAAGCCGAGACCACCGGGGAGCAGCCCGCCGATCGCGCCGCCATTGCCGCCCGCGTTATTGTCCGAATAGACGACCTGGGCGGTCAGCAGAAAGTCGGCCGCGCGCAGGCTGGCCGCGTTGCTGCCGGCCGCAACCGAGCCGCCCGCCGCCAGCTCGCGCTCGCGCTGGAGGGCGGTGAAGCCCTGGCCGCGATCGACGATCTGGAAGCAGTTCGAGCGCGCGGTCAGCAGCTTCAGGAGCGGCAGCGGATCGACGCGGGCACCGCCGCCATTTTGCTGTTCGGCCATCCGCACCAGCGCGCGGAGGCCGGCCGGCAGATCGTCGGTGCCGCGCTGGTCGGTGGCGCTGCGGTCCTCGACCAGCGCGACCGTGCCGATCATCGCGGCGCATTGCGGCAGCTCGGACTGCTCGTCGACGCCGACACCGCCCTTGCCGAGCTTCTGCGCGCTCGCCGGCGCAGTCGCCAGCGCCATGATCCCGAAAATGATCGCAATAGTCTTCATGATGTTCGTCTCCCTGATGATCGATGTCGGCCAGCATCCCCGTGGCCGTGGTGGCGGGGTTTATTTTGCTTATGTGACGCCATGACAGTGGGTTGAGGCGCACCCCTTCGCCTCACTTTTGAACCTGCTCACGGCTCTCCTTAAAACTTCCTCCCTTTTCTCTTTGGATTGGTCGGATCTGGATCATTCCTCGATCGCTCATGTCTCATGAGAGATGATCAGTTCGCGCGATGACCCCGATGAGCCTGCCCGCGTGGATTCTTGCCAAGCTGAAGGCATGGGCGAGGAGCTGGCTCACAGTTCGAGACCGAGATTCTTCTCAGGGACCGGCAGCAATTGCTCGCCCCGCGCCGGCATCGGCGGATCGGCCTCCGGCTTGCCCGCGCCCGGCAGCAGCGGATCAAGCGCGTCCCCCCGGGCCAGAGGCACCGCCTCGTTCCCCGGCAGCGGCCAGCGGACGCCGGTCAGGTCGTCGCCTGCGCTCAGCCCACGCAGGCCGTCATCGCTCGCGTAGCGGGCGGCGTCCTCGCGGCTGAAGGCGGGCATCGGCGGCAGGTCGCTGAGATCGATCGGTTCGCGCGCGCCCACGATCGCCGAGGCCGCGCTGTCGCCCTGGCGCGACTGGGCGGCTGCACCGCGCGGCTGCGAGGTGGTCGGGGTGGTGCGGGCACCCGGCCCGTCGATGTCGAGCCGGCCGAGCGTCTCCAGCGCGGAGGTCTTGTTGCCCGCATTGCGGTCGAGCCTGGCCATCAGCTTCTTGCTGTCATCGACGACAACGGTGAGATCGTCGCGGACACGCGTCACCCCGACGTTGAACAGCCGCTGGTTGGAGAGGTTCTGCTCATAGCTCGCCATGACGGTGATCGCCTTGTCGGTGGTGATCCCTTGCGCCATGTGCATGTTGAGCGAATAGGCGAGGTCAAGCCGGGCCAGCATCGGATCGCCCGGCGCCAGCGTGACGACATCCTTGTTGGCCAGTTCGACGGTGATGTGACCGTCCTTGGTGCCCAGCACGCGGGCGAGCGCGGAATTGAGCATGCCGCGCGCCTTGTCATTGGCGGTCCAGCGGATGCGCTCGCCCTCATGCAGGGTGATGTCGGTTTTGGTGGAGAGCTGCAGCCGCTCGATGGTGATGCGCGGATCGATCTTGGCGGGCTCGAAGCGGTGGCGCCGGCCATTGCCCTCGATCTCGATTTTGCCATTGGCAAAGGTGCGGGTGACCTGAAAGGTGCCGCGCCGCAACGACACTTCGGGAACGTTGCCCGTCACATGCAGCGTCTGGCCTTGCTTGTAGGTATGGGCGTAGCGCAGCTCCTCGCGCGTGGCATTGACGCTCTCATAGACGCTGACCGTCTCGCCGCTGCCGGTCAGCGCCCCTTCCTTGCGCAAGCCCGCCTGGATGTCGGCGTTGATCGTCTGGCGTGCGACGCGGCCCGAGGCAAAGACGGCGGTCGCCTCACGCTCGGCCGGGGACAGGTTCAGCCAGCGCTCGGCGGCATGCGCGGCGGGATCTTCCCCCTTGGTCTCGATCACCCGGTCGCCGAGCACGCGCAGCGCCTGCGATGCCTTGCCGACATTGGCGAGGGCGGCAACCGTGCGCAGCGTGTCGGTGCGCTGGCGGATATTCATGTCCATGCGCGCGGTCGCGGCACCGCCCGCCTGCAGCATGGCGAACGCCTTGCCGGCGTCGATCGAGGAGAGCTGCTGGCGATCGCCGACCAGCGCCAGCCGGTCGATGCCCAGTGTCTCGGTGATCCGGACCAGCTTCAGCATATCGGCGCTCGACACCATCGAGGTCTCGTCGACGGCGATGATGGTGTTCTTCAGCTCGTCGCGGCGCAGCCTGGCAGCGGCACTGTCGGGTTCGACGAGGAAGCGCTCATTGGCCCAGATGAAGGACGCGATCGTCTGCGCCTCGATGCCGGCTCCCTCCTTCAGGTCGGCGACCATCTTGTTCTGGAAGGCGAGACCCAGCACCTTGCGTCCTTCCGCCTCGGCGACGCGCGCGACCGCCTGGAGCATGGTCGACTTGCCGGCACCCGCGACGCCCTGGACAACGACGATGCGGTCCTCGCTGGCGACGATCATGGTGGCGGCCGCGAGCTGGCCGGGATTGAGTTCATGCGGTGAGGCGGCCTGCAGCCGGTCGGGCGCGTCGGCCGCAGCGACGATCGCGCTGGCCGTACCACGACCGCGCTCCATCTCGCCCAGGATACGCTCCTCGGTCACCAGCCCTTCGCGGGTGGTGACCGCCGTATAGGTCGTCTCATGATCGCGCACCTGGCCCGGGATGAGCAGCCCCTTGCCGACAAGCTGGGTGATGCGGTTCTCGATATGCTCGATCGTGACGCCCTTCAGGTGCAGGTCGAGCGCGGTCTTGCCCAGCCGATCGGTGTCGAAGGCGGCTTCGCGCTGGGCATGGATGCGCACCGCCGAGGCCACGGCGAACTGTGCGCGCGCGGCGGCCGGCGAGACGACGATGCGCGCGACCGCGCGGTCGACCAGCGGATCGGGGGTGGCGAGGAGGTGGCCGACAAGCGCGCGCGCCGACTGCACCGCCTCGCTGATCATCTGATAGCCGCGATCGAGCGGGCCGCTCACCACATGGCTCTGGCCTGCGACCTCGCGTTCGGCATCGCGCAGGATCTGCTTGCCATCGAAGCCGAGCCCGGCCGCCTTGTCCTGCCAGTCCCTCTGCAGGCCAGCGCGGTCCTCGACATTGAGCTTGGGATCGCGGGTGCGTGCGGTGACGCTGCGCAAGCCTTGCGCGCTTTTCAGCCCGAGACCTTCGGCGGTCGCCAATATGTCGGCGCGGCGCTGGCTGAAGGCGTCGATGACGTCCTTGGGCACGCCGGCGATCTCGAAGGTGCCGTGCTTGCCGGTCGCCTCGATCTTATAGCCGAGCTTCTCCATCTCGCTGCGTAGATAGGCATGATAGATCGAGCCGATGACGGTGTTGCCGGCCCAGATTTTGTCGGCATGCAGCGCCTGCCATTTGCCGTCCGGCATACGGGTCATGTTGGCGATGACCGCATGGATATGCGCCTGCGGGTCGAGCGCGCGGCTCGTGTCGTGCTGGAACAGGCCGTAGGTGAGGTTGCCCGACGCGATCGGTACTTTCCGCCCGTCTATGTCCTTGCGTCCTTGCGTGAGGTTCTTCTCGACCCAGGCCATGGTCTGGCGGACGGCGGCCATATGCGCGCCGTCCTTGCCGAGGATGCGCTTGTCGCCGGCGACATAGGCCGTGAGCGAGACCGACTTGGGTGCCGAGAAGGTCAGGTCGATGCCGGCGCGCCGGTTCTCGACCTGGCCGACCTTCTCGCCCGAGGGCAGCTCGCCATTGAGCGTGCGCTCCAGGTCCGCCTTGCCGACATCGCCGGTGAGCCCGACCGCTTCGGCGCCAGCGCCCGCCCAGATGCTGACCTCGCCGGCGTCCTTGCCGGCATAGTAATCGGCGGAGGCGAAGTCGTCCTTGCCATAGTAATTGGCCGCGCCCGAGGCGGAGCGCACGGATGCAACGGAGAGCATCAGTCGCCCATCCCCATGCCATCGTCACTGCGCTCCGCGGTGGCCTGCCGCATCTCGACCAGCGCCTGATCCTCGACCGGAGCGGGGGCGGTGGTGGTGACGCCGACCACGCCATCGAGACCGTTGGAGCGGGCCACGTCCGAAGGAGGGGCGGCGACCGGTGCAGCAACCGGTGCCGCAACCGGCTGGATGGGCAGATCGCGCGGCTGCTCCGAGACACTCGTGTCCGCTTTCGAGGGTGTCTCGGCAGGCGCGACCTGATCATTGGCAGCCTGCTGATTTTCGCTCGGCGCCGACAGGATATTGGCCGCCTGGAGATTAGCGATATTGGCGGCAGCACTCCCCGGCTCGATCGCCGCCTCCGCCAGTGCGGCGGGGGCCTGCGCCGCGCCATCACGCCCGCCGCCCTCGCTTCCTCCCCCGGCAGGCGGTCCCCCCTCACTTCCGCGTTTGGCGATCCCCGCCGGGCTTACCCGGCGGGTGACGAAGCCCTCGGCGACCTTGGGGTAATGCTGCCATTCGAGCACGACCCTGGCGGCTGGAAAACCATCGGGATATTTGAGGAAGCCGTGCATCGAGGGCAGGTTGGTGATGTCGTCGGGGATGACGAGCGGTTCGACCTGTTTTCGCGGCGTCAGGGTCGAGGCATCACGGGTGGAATTATGGCCATAGCTATAGGCCTCATCCATCTGCCGGACCTCGCGGTTGCCGATATAGCGGCTGCACTGTTCGGCGGTGTCGAGATCGGCTGCTGCCAGGATCAGTTTGTTGCGCGCCAGCGAGGACAGGTTGCGGGCATTTTCCTGACCATAGATCTGCACCAGCTTCTCGAACGAGTGCAGCCCCAGGATCATCGCACCACCGAAATTGCGCGCGGTCTGGAGGCCCTGTTCGATAGCAGGCAGACGATGGAGCGCGCCCAGCTCGTCGAACATGAACCAGGTGCGCAAAGCGTGGCTGCGCGGCATGGTCATGAGGGCGTGGATGGAAAGGTTGGTCCACAGCGTCAGCAGCGCCCGGTTCATCTCCAGATCGGGATATTGGCTGGTGATGAAGAGGATGGCGCCGGGCTGCTTTTCGCCGGTGATCCATTCGCGGATCGAGAACCGGCGGCCGGTGTCGGGCAGGAAGCGCAGCACCTGCGCGTTGGTGTTGAAGACCGCGCGGATCGACTCCGCCATGCGTGCCGCCTCGGGCGCGGTCAGCGGGTCGGCGATGGTCTTGGCGAGATAGGCGTGAACCTTCTTCAGGTCGGCGGTCATCAGGTTCTGGGCAAGGGCTGCATTGCTCGTCTGGCCGTGCTCGATGAGCTTCATGCACATCTCGACGAACAGGGTGCGCGCCGCCATCGCCCAGAACGGATCGGTCGCCCCGCCATCCGATGGAATGAGCGCGGAGGCGGCCGCGACGAAGTCGCTATAGCTGGTGCAGTCATTGAAGATCGACCAGGCCGGGCAGCGCTGGTCGAAGGGGTTCAGGATGGTGTCGCGCGCGGGGTCGTAGAACGCCTCGACATAGGCCCCGGTGAGATCGAAAATGACCGCGGTGTCCTGGCGCTCGCGCATCTGCGCGATGAGCGCGCGCAGCACGCTCGTCTTGCCCGCACCGGTCGTTCCGATGATCATGGTGTGCGACTGTTCGAGCCGGTGCGGATAGGGGATGCCGGCCAGCTTATAGGGGTGATGAATGCCCGCTGCCTTGCGTGCATCGAAGGGCATTTTCAGCACCGCGTCGGGGTCGTAGCCAGGGAAGAAACGCGCGGCATCGGCGACGAAGGATTTGCGGTTATGGCTGGCGACCGCGTGATACAGCACGTCGCGTTCGACTAGCATGGCGCCGCGCTCGTGATGCTCGTCGAGGATCTCGGAGCCACGCTGTTTGGCGTAGTCGATATACCAGATGGCGAGCGGTACGGCGACGAAGGTGGCGAGCAGGAAAGAGCCGATGAGCGCCCGCTTTGCCTTCGCGCAAGCGGCCATCACCTCGGGCACGTAAGGCACGTAGCCCATCGCGGTTTGGCGGATCGAATTATCGGGCAAGAGGAGGTGGACGCGCTTCATCAGATCGAGGCCGCACCAGTCCCAGAAACCCGCCAGGACGCGCATGCAGATGAGCTGGAAATTGTTCTCGCTGAGCGTCACCGATAGGATGATGGTGTAGGTCAGCGCCAGGCAGACCGCCCAGACGATGAGCGGCTTTTTCGCGCCTGACAGCCACATGAGAATCTCATGGCTGAGGAGCTGGCTGCCGCGGGTGAAATTGCCCGAATTGCGCGTGACCTCGCCGCGCGCGGAGGCGTG
Organism: Sphingomonas pseudosanguinis; assembly: GCF_014196255.1. Classification (GTDB taxonomy): domain Bacteria; phylum Pseudomonadota; class Alphaproteobacteria; order Sphingomonadales; family Sphingomonadaceae; genus Sphingomonas; species Sphingomonas pseudosanguinis. The sequence continues at coordinate 94,428 of NZ_JACIDH010000009.1, read as the reverse complement.
CTTCAGGGGCACGGCACTGCCGTCGGTGCGGATGTCATTGGCCATGATATTGGACCATGCGCTCGTTGGTTTTGGCCACGATCACATCGCGTAATTCGGGGTAGGTTTTGGCGATGATCGTATCGAGCGCGATCTGCGAGTATTCGCTCAGCTGGCGGACACGAAGATCACTGGCAGACAATTGTCGCTCGTCTGCTAAATATGCGTCGACGGCACGGCGGACCAGTTCGGACACGCTGCATTTCTCGGCAACGGCTCGCACCTTTAGCCGAGCAGATCGCTCTCCATCCACACGGATAGAGCAATGCTGGTGTTTGATACTCAAGACCGCCTCCTAGCAGGGAGGCTGGTGGGCATTGAAAAGGCGGTCTGACCTTATCCCAAGACGTACACCCTGGCAAGGACCACACCGCCATCAATCTTATGCATGTACGACTTTGTGTTACGGATAACGTATTGTTCTAAATGGCAAAAGGTGAATGTGTTACATTATGCAGCACCCATGTGTTACATTGTGCAGCAAATGTAACACGATTTGCAGCACTCCAATATCATGCTAACATACTGTTTTAAGGTCTGTTTCTGTGGCACAACGTGCGTACGGTGTGCATCCTGTCCCCTCGAAATCCCATGTGATGCCAGGGTCAGCCCAGCCCCTCGGCGGTTCGCAGACCGGCTCCGGTTTTTCGCGGGGCACCGGCCGCCGTGAGGCGGAACAGCATCGATCCGCGGCCCCAGATCGCGGGGCACCGTCGGCCGATGCGTAGCCAGGGGACCCTCACAGGGGCCGAACCCAGACAAGCGAGGCGGACGCGACCAGGGGTTTGCCGAGCGATCGCCATCGACTACACCGAGCCGGTTCAGAGCCCGATCAGTCCGACCGAAAGGCAAGACTATGGCGAAGTCATTGGACGTAGAACTGGCCGCGATCGGCGCGGTGGAAAGGGCAGGGCTTTTCAAGCTGCCGCTCACCCGGTTGGAGCCGCTCAGGAAGGCGGTGAAGGTCCTTGAGTTGGACGAAGTCGAGAGCCGGCTTTTGGCGTCAGCCAAAGGCGGCTTCGCCTCTGCCTCGCGCAAGCTGGAAGAGGTCGAGAAGGGGCTCACGGCGTCAGCCTGAGCCGATCACGACCGACATCTTTTCACGATGGCCGGGCAGGGCTGCCACCCTGCGCGGCCATTCGTTTTCTAGCGAGATCGAGGCGCAGCCGTCTTGGCGGTATGAAGCAAAAAAATGGGCAAGCGCTGACGCAGCCGGCGCTTGCCCATGAATGGCGATAAGGTCTCGTTTGGGGTGTTCTATTTCACCGCTGACCAGGACAGGTCACCCAGCTGATCGTCGGCGAGCCGCATCGAAAGCGAGGCCTGCGCATCGCGATCGATGGTCACCGGCCGACGTTGGAATTGTGCCTCGTGGATGATCGCGATGACGGCCGGATCATAGTCGAACAGGACAGCGATCGCGGCGAGCGACAGGTGCGTCACTGACGCCTCCAAATGTAGTCACACATGGCCGGACGTCCGCGCTGAGCGATGATGCCGTCATCAGACTGACCGCCGTTATTGCGGCGGAGCAGACGCTCGAAATCGCGAGCCTGGGCAAGGCTGATCGCAGCTGGTGATGGATGCGTTTCGCTTAGCAATTGGCAGGCGATGACGGCGTCGATGCGGGCAGGCTGGACGGCATGATGGAGGAACATGGAATGCTTCCTCGCTAAGGCAGTGACACCCACGCTTTCTCCCTCTCTCCTCTCTGGTTGACCTGGTGCGTGCGTAGCGGATCAGAGGCCCGACGATTGCCAGCTTGCAACCCCTTTTCCGGGTCGCCGCGCTAGCAGCGCCGCGGCGGGCTCGATGCCCGGCGCGGCGCTTCCCCGGCCCCAAATTTTCGGGTTAGAGAAGCGGGCCGCATAGCAGCCGATGCGGCTGGTCGAGGCGTAGCCAGGGGAGGCCCGCAGGGGCCGGACCGATGCGAGCGAGTGACCGGCCGCGCGGGGCTGGATGAACGCCTGGCGGTGGGCGTAGCGCGGCGATCAGGCAGGCGGCAGCGCCTTACCGGAAGGGGAAGGCGAGCCGGCGTGGGGGGAACCCTGCTGGTTCCCCCTACTCCACCGGTCATGAAAAAAGGCCTGCGGCGGGGCGGTGCCCGGCGCTGGCCTAGTTGCTTCCTGCCAAGGAGAGAATGGGGGCGGCGCTGGTGTGCGCCGCCCGGTAGCCAAGCAAAGGCCTTGTGCTTCAGCACGGGCAGCGGGGCCTGTGGATCGATGCGAAAAGCGTGTGTCGGCACGTTGGCTTACTTCAATGCTGCGAGAAGGTTGGATTCCCGCATCGAAGACTGGATGGACAGCGTCAGTCGGACGCAGCCGGACGACAAGAAGCGGCAGCTGCACCGGATTCAGATCGGCGATGTCGAGCCCTGTCTCACCACGAAGAACGACCGGCGCTTCACCCTGAGCCGGTCGGAAGAAAAGGCCTTGCGAAAACCGCCCCGGGGCAGCGAACAGCGTCACCGCTTCGTCTATGCTTTGAGCAGGGACAGGACAGGGTGCGACACGCCCGCTCGCGCCCACCCCAATAAAGGTGCGGCGGTTACCTTTGCGGGCATCAGGGGTTAAAGGCCCCCTATGGAACAACAAGCTCTCGTTTTCGCGCTGATCGGTGTTCTGGGGATCGGGGCGCAGTGGATCGCGTGGCGCACCGGCTGGCCCGCCATCGCGCTGATGCTGGCCGCCGGCGTCATCGCCGGGCCGATCACCGGCCTCATCATCCCCGAACACACCTTCGGCGATCTGCTCGAGCCGATGATCTCGGTCGCGGTCGCGCTGATCCTGTTCGAGGGGGGGCTGAGCCTCAACTTCCGCGAACTGCGCAAGACCGAGGGGGCGGTGACGCGGTTAATGGCGATCGGTATTCCGCTCGGCTGGGTGCTGGGGGCGCTGGCCTGCTATTATGTCGCGGGGCTGGTCTGGCCGGTGGCGATCCTGTTCGCCGGCATTTTGGTCGTGACCGGGCCGACCGTCGTCATTCCCCTCCTGCGCCAGAGCAATATCGCGGCGCGCCCGCGCGCGATCCTGAAATGGGAAGCGATCGTCAACGATCCCTTCGGCGCGTTGTGCGCGGTCATCACCTATGAATATCTGCGCCGCGTCGACGAGGGCGGCACGCTGCTCTCGGTCGTCATCGCGCTGCTCGGCGCGGCGGTGGTGTCGGGGCTGATCGGCTATGGCATGGCGCGCGCCATCGCCTGGGCGTTCCCGCGCGGCCATGTGCCCGAGTATCTGAAGGCCCCGGTGCTGCTGGTCGCGGTGATCGGCACATTCGTCCTGTCCAACCTGGTGCAGCAGGAAACCGGGCTGCTGGCGGTGACCGTCATGGGCATCGCGATCGCCAATATGCGGCTGGATTCGCTGCGCGATATTCACCCGTTCAAGGAGAATGTGACCGTCCTCCTCATCTCGGGCGTATTCGTACTGCTGTCCGCCTCGCTCGATTTCGAGGTGTTGCGCCTGTTCGAGTGGCGCTTCGCCGCCTTCCTGTTCGCGCTCCTCTTCCTCGTCCGCCCGGCGACCGTGCTGATCGCGCTGGCGTTCAGCAAGATTCCCTGGAACGAGCGGCTGCTCGTCGCCTGGATCGCGCCTCGCGGCGTCGTCGCGGTCGCGGTGTCGGGGCTGTTCGCGCTGCGCCTCGACCAGCTCGGCTATGGCAATGGCAATATCCTCGTCACCCTGTCCTTCGCCGTCGTGGTCGCGACGATCATCGCGCACGGCTTCTCCATCCGCCATGTCGCGCGCTGGCTGAAGGTGACGGGGGCGACGCAAAAGGGTCTGCTCGTCGTCGGCAGCACGCCGTGGAGCATCTCGCTCGCCCGGCAGATCCAGTCGCTGGGCCTGCCGGTGATGATCGCCGACACCAGCTGGCAGCGCCTGTCGGCCGCGCGCCAGGCGGGGATCGAGACCTATCATGGCGAGATCCTGGCCGAAACGACCGACGAGCGGCTCGACCTCACCCAGTTCCAGGTGCTGGCCGCCACCACCGAGAACGAGGCGTATAACGCGCTGGTCTGCAGCGAGTTCGCGCATGATATCGGTCGCGACTCGGTCTATCAGCTGGGCGGCACCGGCGATGACGAGGATCATCGCAGCCTGCCCGAGGCGCTGCGTGGCCGCGCGATGTTCACCGCCGGGCACGGCGTCGAGGACATTCTACGGCGCGAGGCGGCGGGCTGGACCTTTCGCAAGACGCGGATCAGCGAGCAATTCAAGTTCGACCAGGCCCGCTCGATCCTGCCCGACGAGGCGGATATGCTGTTCGTCCTGCGCAAGGACGGGCGCATCCGCTTCTTCACCCATGCCGCGCGGCCGGTGCCGCAAAGCGGCGACGTCGTCGTCTCCTATGGCCCCTCGCGCCACGGCGATCCCGACGCTACCCTGTCCTTCCAAACCGGAGAGGCCGTCGCATGACCCTGACCAAATGGAACGCGCACGCCGTGCGCCTGATCGCGGGCGCCGCAATCGGGCTTGGCCTGACCGCCTGTCAACCCGCTAGCGACCGCGCGGCGAACGACACGGCGGAGGCACCAGCCAATCTTACGGCAGAGAGCAATGCGGTGATGGCCGACAACGCCATCGCGGTGGAGGAAGAGGCCAAGAAGTCGATCATCCGCCCCGAGATCGAACCCTCACCGACCCCGACCCCGCCCGCCGAGCCGGTCGAGCGGACCATCCCCTTCCCGGCCAAGGGCACGCAGCCCGATCCGGCCGGCCTGGCGCAGCTCGACACGCTGCTCGCCGATCCGGTGCTGGCGCTGGGCGGGCCGATCACCATCTGGGGGCATAGCGATTCCGCCGGCTCGGACGCGGTCAACCTGACCGCCTCGCGCAAACGGGCCGAGGCCGTGCGCGACTATCTGGTCGAAAAGGGCGTCACGGCGGAGCGGATCACCGTCATCGCACTGGGCGAGGCGCGCCCCATCGCGCCCAACCGCAAGCTGGATGGATCGGACGATCCGGAAGGGCGCGACAAGAACCGCCGGGTCGAAATCAAGGTCGATCTGCCCACACCCGCTCCGTCTCCGCCGGCGGAGACACCAGCGGCTCGGTGAGCCGACGCGGTGAGCGAAACCCACCCCCTCCCCTTTAGGGGAGGGGGTGGGGCGCTTCGGCAAGCGCTACGCCTGTGGAGAAGCCCCACCCCAACCCCTCCCCTGAAGGGGAGGGGCGCACTTAGTCGCAACAGTGTTCGCTTTACATTTGGCGGGGATATCGCCCGCTCAGGGCTGGTTCGAGCCCGGCGCAGGCGGAGCCGCCCCGGCGGCCTTGCGCAGTTCCTCGATCTCGGCCGCCGTCTTGAAATCGAGCAGTTCGATCTGGAACACCAGATCGGCATTGGCCGGGATCGGTCCCGACGCCTGCGCACCGTAACCCAGCGCCGGTGGCACGCACAGCCGCACCACGCTGCCGCGCGCCATCAGCTGCAAGCCCTCGGAAAAGCCCGGGATCAGCCCGCCGACCGGCATCGGCGTGCGCATCGCCTGATCGAACACCGCGCCACTCGCGTTCAGATAGCCGATATAGTTGACCAGCACCGTCGCATCGGCGGCCGGCTTGGCCCCGGTCCCCGCCCGCAGCACGGTGTAACCCAGCCCCGACGGCGTGCGCATCGCGCAGCTCCGCTGCGCGGCGGGCACGATCGGCATCAGCGGCAAGGGAATGATGCCCGCCCCCGACGCCGCGCCGCCATTGGCGGGCGCGCCGGCTGGCGCGGTCTGGGCGGTCGAGGGGCTGGCGACCGGCAGCGCGGCCAGCAAGGTGGCGGCGATCGGGCGGAGGGCGAGGGGGGACATGCTCATGCCCCGGCGGTAATCGCCTTCGCCCCGTCAGATCAAGCCGGTGCCAAGGCCAATCTCCATTCCCCTCATTCCTCCCCTGCAAGGGGAGGTGGCAGGCCGAAGGCCTGACGGAGGGGTGTCCCGGTCCGAGAGATGGGACGTGGGAAACCCCTCCACCCTCCTTCCCCGGAAAAGTAGGTGAGTCGGCCTGTGTCAGTCCGACCTAGCGCCGCAGCCGCATCACCGCGCTATCCAACGCGGACAGGAAGCGCGAGCGATCCTCCTTGCCGAACGGGGGCGGCCCGCCGATCCGGTCGCCGCCCGCGCGCAGATCAGCCATGATCGCGCGTACCGCGACCGCATTGCCGATCGAACTGGTGGTGAACGGCCGGCCATTGGGCGCGATCACGGTCGCCCCCGCCTTCAGACAGCGATCGGCGAGCAATATGTCCGCCGTGATGACGATCGTCGCCGCATCCGCCCGCTCGGCGATCCAGTCATCGGCGGCATCGAAGCCATCGCCGACCACCGTCCGCGCGATCAGCGGATGCGGCGGCACGCGCAGCGGCGCATTGCTGACCACCATCACCGGCACCTCCAGTCGATAGGCGACGCGGTAGATCTCCTCCTTCACCGGACAGGCGTCGGCGTCCACCAGGATGTGCGGGCGATGTTCCATGACGGCGGCCATGCCATGACCGCCGCCCCCGGCGCAAACGCCCGCGCCGCTCCCGCGCCCCTGATGTCAAGGGATCAGCCGTTCGGCCCGCAACCGCTCGAACAGCGCGAAGAAGGCGTCGTCGGTCGGCTGGTAGCCGGTGAAGCCGAGCCGCCGGCTCTTGCTCATGTCGGTCACCACCTCGATCGGCCGCCCCAGATCGGCATCGGTATGCCAGGGCGAGGCGAGCCGAGTGAGATCGGGCTCGGCTAGCCCCTCGCGCGCGGCGATGTCGCGCCACAGATCCATATCCCCGGCCATCTGCTCGGCGAGCGGACGCACAACGCCGTCGAACGGCGCGGACTCGACGCCGAACCATTGGGCGAAGCGCGGCCACATCCACTGCCACCGGAAGACATCGCCATTGACGACGTTGAAGGCTTCGTCATGCGCCGCCTCGGTCTCCGCCGCCCAGAGCAGATGCCGCGCCAGCTGGCCGGCATCGGTCATGTCGGTCAGTCCCGACCATTGCGCGGCCGAACCGGGAAAGACGAAGGGCCGCCCGCGCTCGCGACACAGCGTCGCATAAACGGCCAGCGTCGTGCCCATGTTCATCGCATTGCCCACGGCCAGCCCGATCACGGTATGCGGGCGATGCACGCTCCAGGAAAAGCCGTCGCGTGCGGCGGCCGCGAACAGCTCGTCTTCCTGCGCATAATAGAAATTCTCGACGTCCAGCCGCCCCTGCTCCTCGCGAAACGGAGTCTGGGGCAGGGTGGCTTTGCCATAGGCCTCGAACGGGCCGAGATAGTGTTTCAGGCCGGTGACCAGCGCGACATGGCGCGGTCCCCGCGGGCGGGGCAGCGCGGCGAGCAGATTGCGTACCATCGCCCCATTGACGCGGATATTCTCCGCCTCGCTATCCTGTCGCAGCCAGGTGGTGATGAACACCGCATCGGGCGCGAGATCGCGCAGCGCGGCCTTCGTCGCGGCCGCATCCTGCAAGTCGGCGACGACCGGGCGCACGCCGGGCTGACCGGTCGGACGCCGGGCCAGCCCGTGCACGGTCCACCCCTGTTCCACCAGCAGCCGCGCCGTTGCGCTGCCGACGATCCCGCTCGCGCCCACCACCAATGCCGTCTTCGTCATGCCTGTCTCCTTGTCGGAGCCCGAGCTAGGCATGGCCGCACCGGCTTTGTAGACGGCACTATGTCCACCCCCAGGCACCAGAAGGTAACCACATGCGACCCGGAACGCCCGACGAGGCCTGGCGTGAGGATTGCGCGCCGCGCCGCGTGCTCGAACTGTTCGCGACCAAATGGACCAGCATGGTGCTCCACACGCTCCACGCCCGCCATGACGGGGTCGCGCGCACCGGCGTATTGCTGCGCAGCCTGCCGGGCATATCGAAGAAGATGCTGACCCAGACGCTGCGCGACATGGAGGCGAGCGGCCTGCTGAGCCGGCATGTCGAAAGCGTCATGCCGCCGATGGTCGAATACCGCCTGACGCCGCTGGGCCAGCGCTTCGTCGAGCCGGTGGAGCTACTCTACGCCTGGGGCCGCGCCAACCCGGACGCGCTCGACCAGCTCATTCCCCGCCCGCGTTCGCGGCGCGGGTGATCGCCGACACGCGGAGAACGTTCAGAACAGCCCGCCCGTCCCCCTCCACGGGCACCAGCGGACCGCCGGAGCCGGGCTGGCACGCCGTCAGCCACAGGGCGACCGCGTCGACGGCCATAATCCTTCTCGCCATCAACGTGGTCAAAACGGAATGGCCCCGCTGCGATAGAGAGCGATGACCTGATCCCGGTCGACACGATCGCGGCGCCGGTCGATCTCCTGATCCCCGAAGCGACGGTGCAGGGGCGCGTCGTCGACGCCCACAATCTGCTCCTGACCTTCGAATTGATGCGCCGTCAGATCATAGCGCCAATCGCCGACCGCGACCCAGAAGTGGTGCTCATAAGGCTCTGCGCTCGTCCCCATGATCAATTGCGCGTTCGAGACGCCATATCTCTCCTCGATGAGAAACAGCAGGATCAGCGAGACGCTTTCGCAGCAATTGTGCGGATAGGATGAGCGAAAGGGATAATCCAATGTCCCTTCCCGCCGGTTCACATCCAGAAAGTCCGCCAGCCTCCGGACCGATGCGTCGAGTGCGCCTTTGGAAAAGTGCGCCATCGCTGGTTTCCCTTCCGTTTGAACGACGCCCGTTACACCCGATAGGCACGCACGAACGCGGCGATATGCTCCGCCAGGAACGCCTCCTGGTCGAGCGGACGGGTCTGGGTGCCGCCCAGTTCCTGCTGATGGAAATGCGCGATGACCAAGGGCGACAACAGGCCGATCGCGGCGGTGCGCGTGCAGCCGGGGCGCATTTCGCCGCAGTCCTGATGCTGGTGCAGGCGGGTTTCGATCGCCAGGATCGTCGGCTCCAGGATTTGGAGCAGATAGGCGGGGCCGAGCCGGTCGTGGCGCAGTCCTTCGCGCAGGCCCATGGCGTGCAGCTCCGACACGCCCATCGCCAGCCCGACCATGATCGCGCGCACCAATATGTCGATCGACTCAGCAAAGGGGCGGTCGGCCAATCGCGCCTGCACCAGATGGGGTTCGCCGACAATGCGGAAATCCTCCATCACCGCGACGATCAGGTCGTCGCGCCGCCCGAAATAATGCCGCACCGTCGGCACCGTCACGCCCGCCTCGGCGGCCAGCTCGCGCAGGCTGGGCGGGGGCAGATTGCGCGCGGTCAGCCGCTCGCGAAAGCGGCGCAACAGCTCGGCGCGCTTTTCGGCATGGCCGCTGCTCCGGGCGCCCTTCGTCTTTGCCATGGCCGGCATGTGACAGAGGCACGGAGGCGGGGCAACCACCGCACCATTATTCTATTGCATGTGATATAGAATATGACATGATCGTCATGTCAGCCATGGGAGTACGGCATGAACGGGCGGTTTGGCGATATTGATCCGGGAGCGGGGCGGGACCAGGCCGGTGCGGACCGGCTGGCCGTGCTGGGCGCGGCGATCTTTCAGATCCTGACGCCGATTCTGCCGCTGCTCGGCATCGGCCGGCCAATCGGCGACCAGTCGACCTCGGTGCAGACGCTGATCACGCCCGCCGGCTGGGCCTTTTCGATCTGGTCGTTCCTCTATGCGGGATCGCTGGCCTATGCGGTCTATCAGGCGCTGCCGGCGCAGCGCGACAATCGCCTGCTGGCGGGCTTGCGCTGGCCGAGCGTCGGGGCCTTTCTCGGCAATGGCCTCTGGGCGCTCTATACCCAGCTCGACGAACTGACCTTCCTATCCGTACTGATCATCGCGACGACGCTGACCTGTCTGGTGTCCGTCTATCGCCAGTTGGCGGATGCGCCCCAACTGACTCGGGGCGAGCGATGGTTCGTCGCGCTGCCGCTGAGCGCGCTGACCGCCTGGCTGACTGCGGCCACGATCGTCAACATCGCCGCCAGCCTCAATTATCATGGTTTCGCGCCCGAGATGGATCGCACTATTCTGGCCGGTGCGGTCATCCTGACGGGCGGCGTCATCGCCTCCGCCGTAATCCGGCGGGGGGCCGGCAATCCCTGGTACGCGCTGGTCTTTCTCTGGGCATTGGCCGGGATCAACGCCCGCAGCGGACAGTTCGCGGTGATCGCCGCGAGTTGCGCCATCGCCGCGCTGGCGGTGATCGTCACCACCGTCTTCGGCCTGCGCCAGCCCTACGCGCGCGCCCACTGGTTCGGCACCACGCCCGGTCGCGAGGGCTACTGAGCATGCGCGCCGTCCCGATCCTGTTCGCGCTGCTCGTCGCCCAGCCGGCTCTTGCCCAGACCGCCGGCCATCCCGCCGGTCCGCCCGGACGCCCGGTCCCCCCTCGCGACGAGGGGTGGAGCGTGACGGTCGGCGCCGCCTTCGTCGTCAGCCCGGTCTGGCAGGGGTCGCGCGACACCGCGCTGTCGCTCTTCCCCGACCTGCGCGTCCGCTACAAGGACAGCCTCTTCGCCTCGATCCCCGACGGAGTCGGCTGGAACGCGGTCAACCGCGATGGATGGAAGGCGGGGCCGATCGGCAAGCTGCGCTTCGGCCGCAACGAGACGCGCGGCGGATCGCCCTTCCTGATCGCCGGGGGCAGTGATGCGCTGATCGGGCTGGGCAATATTGGCGCGGCGTTCGAGCTGGGCGGCTTTGTCGAGAAGCGGATCGGCGCGGTTCGCGGCCGGGTTGAGCTACGCCAGGGCTTTGGTGGGCATGAGGGCGTCGTCGCGGACCTGTCGGCCGGCTATCAGCAGCGGCTGGGTAGGACCATCGTCAGCATCGGCCCGCGCGCGAGCGTCGCCAGCATGGCGTTCATGAACACCTATTTCGGCATCGACGCCGTCCAGTCGCAGCGCAGCGGGCTGGTGCGCTATGCGACCTCGGGCGGGCTGGTCTCTTACGGCGTCGGGACCTCGGTCATCCATCCGCTGAACCGGCGCAGCGCGCTGACGCTGTTCGCTGGGGTCGACCGGCTGGGCGAAAAACCGGGCCATTCCTCACTGGTCGTCGAGCGCGGCCGACGAATGCAGGCGACCGCTGGCCTCGGCTATGGGTTCCGCTTTGGTCTATAGCAGGGCAGGCCCACGCCATGGCATAAGATCGATAATATTTCTTATGTTAAATATAAGCGATGGTTCCTCACCAATATCATAGCCCTGCATCAAAAACCTGTCCCACCCCATGGCAACCATTCCCCGCCACGCGCGTCCGGCAAGGGCAATGGGATAAGGATCGACGATGACAGGCACGGCGGTGGTGACGGGCGGCAGCGCGGGCATTGGCCTGGCGACTGCGGAGCGGCTGGCGAAGGCCGGATGGAATGTCGCGATCTTGGCGCGCGACACCCGGCGGCTGGAAGAAGCGCGGTCGATGCTCGCCAAACATGGCGGACAGGTGCTGGCGATCAGCGCCGATGTCGCCGATGCGGGCGCGGTCGATGCCGCGGCGGACCGGATCGAGCGCGAGCTGGGGCCGATCACCGCCTGGGTCAACAACGCCATGTCGACCGTGGTCGCCCCGGCCGACAAGATCAGCGCCGAGGAATATGCGCGCGTAACCGCGACCACCTATCTCAGCCAGGTGCACGGGACGCTAGCGGCGCTGCGCCATATGAAGCCGCGCCGGCGCGGCGCGATCGTCCAGGTGTCGTCGGGCCTCGGCATTCGCGCGGTGCCGCTGCAGGCCGCCTATTGCGCGGCCAAGTTCGCCGTGTCCGGCTTCACCGACTCGCTGCGTGCCGAGCTGATCGCCGACAAAGTGCCGGTCACGCTCAGCGTCGTCTATCTGCCCGCCGTCAACACGCCGCAACCCGGCTGGGCGCGCAACCATACCGGGCGCGAGCAGATCCTGCCCGATCCGCTGTTCGATCCCCGGCTCTGCGCCGAGGCGATCGTCACGGCGATCGACAAGCCGGAGCGGGAAATCTGGGTCGGCCGCTCGACCTTCCAGATGGCGGTCGCACAGGCGCTCGCCCCCGGCTTCGCCGATCGCCAGGCAGCGAGCTTCGCCGAGGATCAGTTGGGCGTTCCGATCGGCGCAAAGCCCGGCAACCTGACCGAGCCGGTCCCCGGCCCCGCGCGGATCGATGGCGATGCGACCGACCGCGCGATCGATAGCCGTCGCGAATTCTTCACGTCGCGCCAGCGCGACCTGTTCAAGCTGGGCATAGCCTCGGGCCTGGCGGGGGTCGGTGCGCTCGCGGGATGGGGTGTCTCGCGCCTCACGCTCCCACGTAAATCCTGATCGACCAAGGAGCCATTCCGATGACCGACCCGACCATACAGACCCGCCAGCGCGAGATCGCGACCGAGCATCTGCTGTTCAAGACGATGGAATATGTTGAGGCGCAGCATCCCGGCCTGCTCGACTTCCTGGAATCCAGCCTCGACCATCTGGGCGACCCGACCCACGGCGCGGACAAGGATGACGATGCGGTGCGCGACATCGCCCGCCGCATGATCACCGGCGCGCGCCGCCAGGGCGTCTAAGCCCTCGCCATGGCCCTGCACTTCGTGGGTTTTCGCGGCGACGAATATACCCCCGCGGTGCAGGTTTTCGGCCAACCCGACTTCATCCACATCGGCTGGGACCGCTGGGCCAAGGCGGAGGTGTTCCCGGGCGATGTCGCCATCTTCGCCACCGGCACGGCGGAGGACGAACCGTCCGCCTACAGCTATCCCGATATCCGCGAGGGATAGGCCCCTGCCCTGTCGGTTCGAGACCGCTGCGGACGGTTTCGATGCGATGGTGTCGACCGCACCCATATTCCAGTTGGATTGGCCAACGCGAGCATCCTCATGCCGCTTTCCATTTCACCGGGATACGAAGATAGGTGACGCCGTTCGCCTCGGCCTTATCGAAATGACCCGCGCGAATATTGACCTGGATCGAGGGCAGCAGCAGCCTGGGCACGGATAGCCCGGCGTCGCGCCGCTCGCGCATAGTGACGAACGTGTCCTCGGTCACGCCGTCATGAACGTGAACGCTCGACCGGCGCTGATCGCCCACCGTCGTCTCCCAGCGATAGTCGTCGCGACCCGGCGCCTTGTAATCGTGACACAGGAACAGCCGCGTCGCGTCCGGCAGCGCCAGCAACCGGCGGATCGACCGGTAAAGCGTACGCGCGTCTCCACCGGGGAAGTCCGCACGAGCGGTGCCATAGTCGGGCATGAACAGCGTATCGCCGACGAACGCCGCATCGCCGATCCGATAGGCGACATCTGCGGGCGTGTGGCCGGGGACGTGCAGCACCTCGACCTCCAACGCGCCGATCGCGAAACGCTCCCCATCCTCGAACAATCGGTCGAAGTCCGATCCATCCGTCTTCAGGTTGTCCATCGCAAATACGGGGCGGAAAATCTTCTGCACGTCGCGGATATGCGCGCCGATCCCGATCCAGGCACCGGTCTGCGCCTTGATGAAGGGGGCGGCCGACAGGTGATCGGCATGGGCGTGCGTCTCCAGCACCATCGCGATCCGCCAGTCCTGCGCGCGGGCGAAGGCGACGATGCGTTCGGCCGAGCGCGTATCGGCGACGCCGCTCGCCATGTCGAAGTCGAGCACCGGGTCGATCACCGCCGCGGTCCGCGTCGCAGGGTCGCCGACAAGATAGCTGCTCGTGTTGGTCGGCTCGTCGAAGAACGCCTCGATGAGGGGCTGGGTCATGATTTCCTCCGTTAGCGCTTGCTAATATATTAGATGATGCTACATAAGCAATATCTAATGGAGTTATGACGATGCTCAAACCGCCGATGGACTTGGCGACCTTCGAGGCGAGGGCCGGACAGGTCGCCGACACGCTGAAGGCGATCGGCAATGCGCGGCGGTTGATGCTGTTGTGCAAGCTGGTCGAGCATGGCGAAGTGACGGTCGGCGACCTGGCCCGCGATGTCGGCCTGTCGCAATCGGCCTGTTCTCAGCACCTCGCCAGGATGCGCGACGAAGGGCTCGTCACCTACCGGCGGGAGAGCCAGACGCTCTGGTACGCCATCGCGGACACCCGCGTCCAAACGCTGCTCGCCACCCTCTATCAGCTCTATTGCAAGGATTGATGCGATGACGCTTGTGACCCTTTCTCCCGCCGATACCCGCACCGCGATCGATGCCGGTGCGCGGCTGATCGACATCCGCGGTGCCGACGAACATGCGCGCGAGCGTATTCCCGGCGCATTGAACATACCACTCGACCGGCTCGGCGATCTGCCGCGCGACGGCCGCCCGGTCGTCTTCCATTGCAGGTCGGGTATGCGCACCGCCGCCAATGCGTCCCAGCTGGGCGCGGCAGCGGGTGGCGCGCCGGCCTATATCCTCGGGGGCGGCATCGCGGCGTGGCGGCAGGCCGGACAGCCCATCATCGCCGACCGGTCGCAGCCGCTGGAGATCATGCGGCAGGTCCAGATCACCGCCGGTGTCCTGGTCGTGTCTGGCGTAGTGCTCGGCACGTTCGTCGCCCCCGGCTTTTTCGGTCTATCGGCCGTCGTCGGCGCCGGGCTGATGTTCGCCGGTGCGACGGGCTGGTGCGGCATGGCCAATCTGTTGCGCGTCATGCCCTGGAACCGGCGCGCAGCCGCTTGAGGCGATCATGGGGAGCGCCGCCATCCTTGCCGCACTTGTGTCGGGCGGCGTCATCGGCCTGATCCTGGGCTTGGTCGGCGGGGGTGGGTCGATCCTCGCCGTGCCGCTCCTGATCTATGTCGTCGGGGTGGGGTCGCCGCACGCCGCGATCGGGACAGCCGCTGTCGCCGTCACGGTCAACGCACTGGCCAGCCTGATGGGCCACGCCCGCGCCGGCCGCGTGAAGTGGCGGTGCGCCAGCGTGTTCGCGGTGTCCGGCATGATCGGCGCGGCGCTGGGTGCGGAACTGGGCAAGGCGTTCGATGGCAAGCGGCTGCTCATCCTGTTCGGGCTGTTGATGATCGGCGTCGGCCTGTCGATGTTGCGCCAGCGCCGCATGGCGGAAGCACCCGATGTACGGCTGACCCGCCACAGCGCCGCGACCCTGCTGCCACGTCTGGTGCCAATCGGGCTGGCCGTCGGGCTGGCTGCCGGGTTCTTCGGAATCGGGGGCGGGTTCCTGATCGTGCCGGGACTGATCCTGGCGACCGCCATGCCCCTGCCCTTCGCCATCGGCACGTCGCTGGTCGTGGTTAGCGCGTTGGGCCTGACCACCGCCACCTCCTATGCGCTGTCAGGGCTGGTCGATTGGCGCATCACCGCGTTGCTGGTCATGGGCGGCATCGGTGGGACGATCGGTGGCATCGCTTTGGGCAAGGTTCTCAGCGGTCGCAAGGGGCTGCTCGAACGGGGCTTTGCCGCCGTGGTCATCGCGATCGGGGCCTACATCGCTGCGTCATCGATCTAAGCCCCCCTTCTCGAATGCGAACGGCCGGTACGTCCGCCGAAGAAGGTCGCCAGTTTCGGTTGAGACGGCCTGGCCGCTTTCCCAAAGCATGCCCCCAGCGGCGCTTTCTGAATACCGGCCATTGGACAGGGCCAAACCCGATGGAACACACGGAACCAAGACCCACCGCACCCATTTTGACAGTATGCTGTCAACTACACCCCAAGCCACATGACCCCCACCACCCCTTCCCGCCAACCGCTCACCCCCCGTCCGTGTCGCTGATCGAACGCTATATCGCGGCCTGGCGGGAGCATGACGTGGCGGGCATTCTCGACACGCTGACCCGTGATTGCCTCGTCATCGAGAGCTTCGGGCCGGTCTATCGCGGCCATCATTGGATCGAACAATGGGTGCCGACCTGGTGCGGAGAGGGCGGGCGAGTCATCGCATGGACGATCCGCGATCTCCGCTGCTTTCCCGACATCGAGGTCGCCGAGTGGCACTTTCACTATAGCTGGCGGGGTGAGGAACAGCGCTTTGACGGATCGACTATCGCTAGGCTCCGTGATGGGAAGATCGCCTATCTGCGCGAATATGCCACGACCGCAGACCTCTATGACTGGCAGGGCCGATTTCGCTGACGCCGTGGGCACGTCCCGATAAGCGCCCTCGACGATGCGCGCGGAACCATCGAAGGCGCAGGCCATTTTGACAGTATGTTGTCAATTCCACCCCAAGCCGCATGACCCCGGCCGCCACATCGGACGTGCGCGAACTCGCGCTGGCGGTGTTCGCCGCCAATGGCCGGCTGGTCAGCGCGGGCAATGAGCTGGTCGCGCATCTCGGGTTGACCAGCGCCTGGTGGCAGGTGCTGGCCGCGCTGCGCTATGCGCCGGGACCGCTGGCGGTGGCCTCCATCGCGCGCAACATGGGGCTGACGCGCCAGGCGGTGCAGCGCATCGTCGATCTGCTGGCCGACCAGAAGCTGGTCGATTTTCGCGACAATCCGCACCATCGCCGCGCGAAGCTGGTGGTGCTGACCCCGGCGGGTGCGGACGCGGTGGCGGGCGCCGAGCAGGCCGTCGCGCCGATCGACCGGGCCATTGCCGAGGGGATCGGCGCCGCGCGCATCCGCGATGCCATCGCCACGCTCCACGCAATGGTCGCGCTGATCTCCGAACGGCTCGACCAGCCCCCCTCCCCTCTCCCCTCCGACGAAAAGGATGCATGACCATGATCCTGATCTCTGGCGCCACCGGCGGCATCGGTGGCGAAGTCTGTCGCCTGCTGCACGAAGCCGGCACCCCCTTCCGCGCCATGGCCCGCCGCCCCGAACAGGTCGAGGCGCTGCGCCAAAAGGGCATGGACGCGGTGCTCGGCGATTTCGATCGGCCCGACACGCTGTCGGCCGCGATGCGCGGCTGCGACGCGCTGTTCCTGATCACTCCGCCCACGCAAAGCCAGTTCGCGCAGGAGACCGGCGCGATCGACGCGGCCAAGCGCGAAGGCGTCCAACGGATCGTCAAGATCTCCGCCTCCGACGGCAATATCCATTCACCGGTGCCCTGGGCGCGGACGCATGCGCGCATCGACCATCATCTGCGCGCCTCGGGCGTCGACTGGACGATCCTGAAGCCCACCGCCTTCATGCAGAATTTCCTGTGGTTCAAGGACCCGGTCGCCAGGGGCCTCCTGCCCCAGGTCGCGGGCAAGGGATCGGTATCCTGGGTCGACACCCGTGACGTCGCGCGCGTCGCCGCGACGGTGCTGACCCAGGACGGCCATGTCGGCGCGACCTATTTCCTGACCGGCCCCGAAACGCTCGACATGAAGGAGGCCGCCGCGCGCCTTAGCGAGGTGACGAAGCGGCGCGTGCGCTATCTGAACCTGCCCAAGCCGCTGTTCGCCGCCCTCCTCCGGTTGACCGGCAATTCGCGCTGGATGACCAGGGGGCTGGTCGTCCAGTTCGCCGATGTGGTGGCAGGCCATCACGACATCGACCCGACCTTCGAGATCGAACGGCTGACCGACCATCCGCCGCGCGACTTCCGGACCTTCGTCCGCGATCACCGCGCGGCCTTTGCGGGCGGGGATGAATAGAAGCCTTCGCGTCATGTCCCTGTAAAGATGGCGCTTCATGAGGCCGCGCTTGGCTCGGCAAACAAGGGATCGGTCGGATGACATGGATGATGGCGGCCGCGCTGGCCCTGGGCGCGGCCCCTGCCCCGGGCCGCGAGACGCCCGCCGATCTGGTCGATCCCCTTGTCGGCACGCTCGCCGATTTCGGCCAGCTGACCCCGGCCGCCGTCGCGCCGTTCGGCATGGTCCAGCTCGGCCCCGACACCGATCCCGCCAACCATGCCGGCTATGACTTCGCCGCCACGCGGCTGCACGGCTTTTCCTTCACGCGCGGGGTTGGGGTCGGCTGTGGCGGCGCGGGTGGCGACCTGCTCGTGTCGCTGCGCAGGGCGGGCAGCATCGGCCCCGCGCCGATGGACAAGCGCAGCGAGCGAGCGCGCGCCGGCCTGTACCGCGTGCGCTATGGCGACGGCGTAACGGCGGAGGCGACCGCGACGCGCGGGGCCGGGCTGCTGCGCTTTTCGGTCGAGCGGACAGGCACGTTCACCCTGCGGCTCGATGCGCAGCACAGCTATGCCAAGCGCGCCTCCGCCACCTGGCACACCATGTCGAGCGAAGACCTACGCGCCGACATGATCGCGGGCACGGTCTGCGATCAGGGCCGTTATCGCCTCTTCTCGTCCAGCCGGCTGACGCTGAACGGCCGTCCGCTGGGCCGCATGGTCACGGTGCAGGGCGGCGTCGCGACGCTGGACCTTACCCTCAAGCGCGGCGATGTGATCGCGCTGGCGACCGGCCTGTCGAGCGTCGACGGCGAGGGCGCCGCCAGCGTCCGGGCCCACGAACTGGGCGATCGCGGGTTGGAGGCTATTGCCGAAGAGACGCGCGCCGGCTGGAACGCCGCGCTCGGCCGCGTCCAGCCGGAGGGATCGCGCGCCGAGCGCGCGCTGTTCTACACGTCGCTGTTCCGCGTGTTCCAGACGCCGGTGGCGATCGACGATCCCGATGGCCGGCACCGCGAGAATGACGGCAGCATCGTGCGCTCGCCCGCCGGCCAGACCCGCTATGCCAGCTGGTCGCTCTGGGACAATTACCGCACGCAATTGCCGCTGCTCGGGCTGCTGCAGCCCGAACGCGCGCAGGACATCGCCCGCTCGCTCGCCGATCTCTACACGCGCGGCAAGGCGCAATGGGCGACGCCGAGCGAACCGTTCCTGACGGTACGCACCGAACATGCCGGGATCGCGCTGCTCGATATGCGGCGCAAGGGGATCGCCGACTTCGACGCCGCGGCCGCGCTGAAGGGGATGGTCGCCGACAGCGCGACGCTGCAACGCGAGACGCCCGACCAGCAGATCGAGGCCGCCTATGACGATTGGGCGACCGCACAACTCGCCCGCGACCTGGGTGACAACGCGCTGGCCGCCCGCTTCCTGACCCGGTCGCAGGGCTATCGGACGATGTGGCGATCGGTGTTCGAGACGCCGGGCGCGGACGGCGACACCGTCAAGGCGCGCGGCCTGTATCAGGGGACGCTGTGGCAATATCGCTGGGCGCCGGTCTTCGATCTCGACTGGATGATTGCGACCACGGGGCGTGGCGCCTGGCTGGCGCAGCTGCACCATTTCTTCGACGCCGGCCTGTTCAACATGACCAACGAGCCGGACATCCATGTCCCCTGGCTGTTCGGCGCGGCGGGTGAACCGCAGGCGACCGCCGATCTGGTCCGCACGATCCTCACCCGGCCGATGGCGCATCCCTATACCAATGCGGGCAAGCTGCCCCAGCCCTTTGTCGGGCGCAGCTTCGCGCTGGCGCCGCAGGGTTTTGCCGATGGCATGGACGACGATGCCGGCGCGATGACCGCCTGGTATGTCTTCGCCACGCTCGGCCTCTATCCGCTGGTGCCGGGCGAGCCATGGTATGCGGTCAGCGTGCCCGCCTTCGCGCACACCACGCTCGATCTGGGCGGTGGGCGGCGGATGACCGTGCGCCGGGTCGGTCCGCGCGACGGCCTGGTCGTGCGTGCCGACTGGAACGGCCGCCCGCTGGGCGACTGGCGGGTGACGCACCAGGCGCTGATGGAAGGTGGCACGCTGACCGTGACCACGCGTCCTCGTTGATCTGGCTCCTTGATCTGGATCGCTCGATAAAAGCTGAGGAAATTCACAAAACTGTCGTGCAATACCGCCATGGGAGCCGCCAATAGATCCAAATCGGGGGAAATCATGACCTTTGGCAAAGCCGCGCTGCTCCGCGCCACCATCCTCAGCGCCGTGTTGACGGCGGTGCCGCAACTGGCCGCCGCGCAGACGACCGCCACTGACGCGGCCGAGGCGCAGACGCAGGCCGACGCCGATGCGCAGGAGCTGACCGGCGAAGAGGTGATCGTCACCGGCTCGGCCCGTCGCCAGCGCCGTTTCGACGTGTCCTATGCGGTCAATTCGCTCGGCCAGGACGATGTGAAGCGGCTCGCCCCTCTCAACTTCGCCGACCTGCTCGGCAAGCTGCCCGGCATCCAAGTCGAGGCGACCGGTGGCGAGGTGCAGAACGTCACCCGCGTGCGCGGCATCCCGACCGATGACGGCTATTCCGTGTTCCAGCAGGACGGCCTGCCGCTGTTCCACGACATCAACGGCAATTTCTTCCGCGGTGACAGCCTCAACCGCTACGACCTGATGACCGAGCGGGTCGAGGTGGTGCGCGGCGGCCCGGCGCCGATCTTCGCCAGCCAGGCCGCCGCGATCGTCAACTCGATCACCGTGACCGGCACCGACACCACGCGCGGCAAGGTGCAGGCGACGCTGGGCACCACCGATCTCTATCGCCTCGACGCGATGCAGGCCGGGCCGCTGGGCGAGCGGACCTATTATGCGATCGGCGGCTATCTGCGCCGCGACGGGGGACAGCGCAACAACGGCTTCCCCAATGATCGCGGCGGCCAGATCCGTGCCAATATCAAGCGCGACCTGGACAATGGTACGCTGAAGATCAGCGTCAACTATCTGAACGACCACAACACCTTCTATCTGCCGATCCCCGTGGCCGATCCGCGCAACCCGTCGGTGTCGCTCGATCCGTATATCGACTTCTTCCGGGGCACGCTGAACTCGCCCGCCTTTCGCGGCGTGACGCTGAAGTACCGCGATGCGGCCGGCGTGGTGCGCAGCGAGACGCGCGATCTCGCCGATGGCCGCCACATGGAATATGGCAATATCGGCCTGCAATATGACGCCGAGTTCGGCGGCTGGCAGTTCGCGGCCAAGGCCGGCTACACCCAGGGCAAGCTGCGCTTCGACGCGCTCTATTCGACCTCCAACCCGGTCGACGCCAACAGCTTCGCACGCGGTTTCCAGAGCGCGGCGACGACCGCCTTCGGCGCGGTCGCGCGGCTGGGCTATGCGCTGTCGGGCACCAACGGTGCGACCGCCTATGATCCCTATTCCGCCTCGGGCCTCGTCGTGCAGGGCCAGTATCGCGGCGTCGACTCCAACTTCTATTCGGGCCAGGGCGATGTCAGCGTCACCCGCAAGTTCGACACCGGCTTCGGCACCCACGACCTGCGCCTGGGCGGCTATGCCTCCGCCTACGGTCTGACCAACAAGGCAGTCTATCAGGACTATTTGATGGAGGTGCGCGGCCAGCCCCGCACGCTCGACCTCGTCGCCTATTCGGCGACCGGCGCGGTGCTCGGCTCGGTCACCGACAAGGGCGTGCTGCGCTATGGCACCACGCTCAACCAGGGCGATGTCGATTCGACCGTCTATGCGGTCTATGCCAACGACACCTGGGAAGTGACGCCCGGCCTGCGCATCGATGGCGGTATCCGCCACGAATGGTACAATATCAGCGGCTATGGCCTGACCTCGACCTCGGTCAATCTGGGCGATCCCGCGACGCTCGCCGACAATAGTGTGCGCAGCTTCGACGGCGCGCGACAGACCCGCAAGGACAGCCCGGTCGCGACCAACTGGACGGTCGGCGTCAATTACGACGTCAGCACCCATTTCGGCGGCTATCTGCGCGCCTCGCATCTGGAAGTGCCGCCCCAGTCGGCCAGCTACTACAATATCAACCCCGTGCTGGTGAAGACGCAGGCCGACCAGTATGAGGCCGGGCTGAAGGCCTCGTTCGGCCGCAACTATCTGTACATGACCGGCTTCTATACGAAGTTCGATCCGTTCAACGCCTCGTTCGTGGCGTTCAACCCGACCACCGGCCGCAACGACCAGGCGGTGCCCTTTATCGGCCAGGCCGAGGTCAAGGGCGTCGAGGTCGACGGCATGCTGGCCCCTGCCCCCTGGTTCTTCGTCTCCGGCTCGTTCACCTATCAGGAGCCGAAGTACAAGAATCTACAGAACAGCGCGGGCGCCGATCCTTCGGCGGTCAATGGCAAGCAGATCATCCGCGAGCCCAAGGTGTTCGGCAATATCCGCCCGACCTTCGCCTTCGACGCAGGGAGCGACCAGGTCGAGGTCTATGGCCGCTACGAATATGTCGGCCGGCGCTATGTCGATCTGTTCAACAATACCGGCCTGCCCGCCTATAACACGTTCGGCCTGGGCGCGACGCTGACCCATGGCGGCTTCCAGTTCCAGGTCGTCGGCGACAATATCTTCAACAACAAAGGCCTGACCGAGGGCAATCCGCGCACCGACCAGCTTGACGGCCAGACCTCGCGCGATGCGATCTATGGCCGCCCGATCTTCGGCCGCACCGTGCGCTTCATCCTCAGCAAGTCCTGGTAAGTCGCATGGCGCGGATCATGGCGGCGGCCATCCTTCTCGCCATGACCGCGCCCGGCGCGGCCGACGCCGAGACGCCGGTGCGCGACGCCCGGCTGGCGGCGATGGCGGCGCGGCTGTTCCCCGCCTTGGGCGGGCACCGGCTGGCGGGTGCGGGCCGGGAGGCGCGCGTCGCCGCCTGCGCCGGGGTGCCCGCCTGTATCGTCGCGGCCGCGACCCTGGGCGATGACGAACGCGAGGCGCTGGCCGCCCGGTCGCCCGAGCGCGCCGATGACGTGCGCCGGCAGGTCGACGGACTGAACGATATCCTGCGGGTCTACGGCGTCGGCAAATTGCCGCGCTATCCGATGATCGACGGATCGGACGCGCCCTTTGGCAGCGAGGCCTTCGCTGCCAAGGTCGCCGATGCCGTCACCCTGGCGGGCGCGCAGCGGGACGATCCGGCGGTGGCGGGCGACATCAGCCTGTCGCTCGCGCTCGCGCTGCTCGACGCCAATTCGCGAGACGAGGCGGTCGCCTTCGAACCGCTCGACCAGCGGCACAATGCCGCCGCCTTCGCCCGCGCGCGCGGCATCGACTGGGGCCGCTATCGCTACAGCGCGATCCTGGTGCTGGGCGTCGGGCCGGACGAGCCGACCACGCCGCTCAGCGCCAAGGCCAAGGTGAATGTCCGCACCGCCATGGGCTATTACGCGCAAGGCCTCGCCCCCTTCCTGATCGTCAGCGGTGGGGCAGTCCATCCGCGCGGCACCACCCATGTCGAGGCGCTGGAGATGCGCCGCGCGCTGATCGAGCGCTATGGCGTTCCGGCCGACGCGATCGTGATCGATCCCTATGCCCGGCACACCACCACCAATGTACGCAACGCCACCCGCCGCCTGATCGCGATGGGCGCACCGCTCGACCACGACATGCTGGTCGTCAGCAACGCCGCCCATATCGATTCGATCGCCAGCCCCGCCTTCGCGGCGCGCAACACGCGCGAACTGGGCTATCAGCCCGCCACCCTGTCCGCGCGCATCGCCCCGACCGCCGTCGCGCTGCGCCCATCGCGCGACTCCTTGCGCATCGACCCCGCCGACCCGCTCGACCCTTGAGGGCGCGAGCAGGTCGGCGCCTCGATCACGCCGGCACGGCCCGCGCCGCCTGAATACGCCGCCACAGGCGATAGGCGCGCCAGCCATTCTCCATCCGGCTCATGCGGATATTGTCGCGGTGCCCGGCATAGCTCGCCACCCCATGGACCATGATCGCCACGACGAACAGCGCCAGCAGGATGTGCATCGTGCTCTCGATCTTGTGATCGGAGTTGATCGTCACGCCCAGCAGATAGGCCAGCGCGGTCACCACCAGCAGCCGCACCGCGAGGCGGCGCACCCGGCGCTTGCTGATCTCCAGGATCGCGTTGAGCACCACGACCGGCCAGCGGTAACCGGCTCCAACCTTCTTCATCGATTCGCTCCCTGGCGCGAGCATCGCACCGGGCTTGAGATAGGATGGCAGGCCCCCGCGTCCAGTGGAACGATCACGTGATGCGGCGCGCCGCCATGCGGCGAAACCGTCAGCCCCTGCGTTAGCTGTGCAGGAGAATGACCATGCACGACCTGTCCAACCTGCAACTCGGCATCCGGCGCTCGGCGGAGATGGCGGCGGTCTTCATGATCGGTGACGGTCTGCTCGGGTTGCTCCAGCCCAGACGGCATGTCGATCTCTGGCGATCCGAGGTCGAAGCCGTCGACCTGCTCGTCCGCCCCTTCGCCGATCATCCGGGACGCAGGCGGGCGTACGGCCTGCTACAGCTCGGCGCCGGACTGCTCCTAGCCGCCACGCTGACGCGGCGAGCCTAGAGCAGGGTGACATGGACCCACCCCTCCCCTTCAGGGGAGGGGCCGGGGGTGGGGCGCTTCGACGGGCGGGCCGTTTGAGGCGATGCCCCTCCCCAACCCCTGCCCTGCCCTGCCGCTACAGCCCGCCCTGAAAATCAAAGGTAAACCGATACGGCCGCGCCGTCGCCGCCACCAGCGTCAGGCGGCCATCGGCGACGACTACGGGCACGCCGGGTTCGAGGTCCATCACCCGCGACCAGCCGCCCCCGAACACCGTCACCCGCACCACCAAGCGCCCCGCCTGGACGCACTGGACATCGGCGGGGCAGCGGCTGTCCTCGATCACGCGGTCCGCCCGCACACGCGGCCCGTTCACCGCCGCCATCTGCCCCAGCCGCACCGGCCCCTCGACCGGGCGGGTGGTCGTGCAACCGCCGAGGAGCAACAGGAGCGCGACCGCCCCCTCCCTGCCCCAGCCCATGCGATCAGCCACAGGACGCGGCCACCACCTGTCCATCGGCGACCGTCACCGTAACGCGGTTGATCCGATAGTCCTTGGTGGTCGCGTCGCCCGGCGCGATCCGCCGGAGGAGCGTGCTGCCCGTGCGCTTCAGGATCGTCGCATCGTCGGGCGCGGGCTGGCCGACCAGCGCGGCGGCCCCTTGCGGCCGGCAGGTGCCACGCCCGGCCACGGCCTCATCCGTCGTCGTGCAGGCCCCCAGCACGCCCAGTCCGGCCACCACCGCCAGCATTACGATCCCGTTGCCCGTCATCATCATCTCCGTCCTTACGCCATCCCGGCCAAACCTTGGACGGAGCCGATGTGCCACAGCCTTGGCCGATCAGGCCCGGCGGATGCGATAGGGACCGGCCCGCGCCGCCAGCCCCCGCCCCTTCCAGCTCAGCGCCACCCGCCCCCTCGCCCAGCAGCGTATCGACCGCATCATGGACCGCCGGCATCGCCGCGCGCCAGTCGCCCCCATCAGCCAGCGCCCGCGCGACCTCGCTGGGGCAGATCGTCTTGCCCGACGCGCGCTGGGCCAGCAGCGCCAGCACGGTGTCGCGCGCGGACGACACGCCCTCAATTGCCGTCGGCGTCGACCATGAACACCACCGGCTTGCCGCGCGAGGTCGGGTCCCAGCCGGCACCGAGCGCGGCCCGGACGCAGCGCAGGATCGTCGCATCGTCCAGCTGCAACCGCCCGCGCGGCAGGCCCTTGAGCAGTCGCTTGGGCGCGGGAAACTCCAACCACGCCGCGCGCTTGGCATCCTGCTGGAGCACGGCGATGGTCATCCCCTTCCACCCCTCATGATCCGACTGATGGGGTTCGCTCTGGAGGTGCCAGTCATAGGAAACGCCGTCGAGCGTCACGCTGCCGGCCGTGCTTTGGGTCTTTGCCATGGCCGCGCCCCTAGCATGCCGTGGCCGTCATCGCACGGGGGCGTCGTTCCTGTCGCAAGGATCGCAAACAAAGCGCATACAAATCGGGAATATAAGGCTTTTCATTCGGGACGCGCCGAATCATAGTCGCGCCATGCCGATCCGCGCCGAAAATCGCTGGCTCTATCCGATCGACTGGGCGCAGGTGTCCGCCGCGATCCGGTTCGGCCGGGCCGAGGGGCGGTGCGAGCAATGCCGGCGGCCGCATCTGGCGCGGGTGCCCCATCTGGGCGACGGTCGCTGGTGGGATGCGGAGGCCGGCTGCTGGCGCTCGCCGCGCGGACGCCGGATCACCGTGCGGCAGGTGCCGATCGCGCAGGTCCGCCTGACCCGCGTGGTGCTGGCCTGCGCGCATCTCGACCATGATCCGGGCAATAACGAGCCGCGCAACCTGGCCGCGCTCTGCCAGCGTTGCCACATGATCCACGACGCGGCCGAGCATCGCTGGCAACGCTGGTGGACCCGGTTCCGTCGGCGCGCGATCCGCGACCTGTTCGACGACCCGCGCAGCCTGCATGCCGTTCACCGTGCCAATGCCCTGCGGCGCCTGTCACGACGATAAGTACATTAATATTATATGTCATGATCATGACGCCGTTATGTCATTATTTGCGGATCACAACCATAATGTCGCGGTGAACGCTCTGCCATGAATATTATGTCATATCGGCGATCTCATCGGAATCGGCGGTAACATCGCCTCCTATTCTTATCCCAGATGGTATGCCCCGCACCAATTCGGAGGCAACCGCGCTCTTTCCGAAGATCGCGCTCTGATACGCCGCGCTTGCGAATATCTCGCATGGAGTGGACTGTCATGGGTAAGAGCGACACGATCAAAGACAAGGAAAAGCAGGACCAGGAATTCCGGCAATATATGGAAAAGCTGGATGCCGAATCCAAGGCCGAGGAAACGAAACTTCTCGGAGAAATTCGTGATCTGGTGAAGGAACATTACGACGCGAATAAATGGGATCATGCCCGCCTGTTCGGCGAGCGGCGCAGCGATTATCAGAATTACAGCGACTGGGGGCTGGAGCGGGTCAACGCCATTATCGAGTCGATCGGCAACGCGCTGAAGACCGGCGATTATCCCTCCGCCAAGGTGCCGGGATCGGAAAGCGCCGAACCCTCGACCATCGAAAAGGCCAAGGAGTTCCTCGGCATCTTTGCCGGCGACTATTCGCTGATCATCGCGCGGGTGCAGGCGCTGATCTCGGGTGCGATCAGCCAGTTCTCGGTCAAGTCGGACGCGACCCGCAAGTCCGAGCTGCGCGACATGCCGCTATCGGGCGGGTTGCACCTGTTCTTCGCCTCGTCGGGCAAGGTCTATAAGGAGCAGCGCTTCTTCAGCAACCAGTTCATCGGCTCGTTCCAGATCGTGTTCGAGACGCATATGAGCGTCGACGAGGCGCGCTATCTGGGGCTGCAGCAGATCCTGGCGACGACCGAGCAGGAGCTGGCGATCCTCAACGACCTCATCATCTCTATCCGCAAGAGCCAGGCCGAGAGTCTGAAGGAGATCATGAAGAAGGACATCAAGGACTATGTCTCGACCAAGGCGGCCTATGACGAGGCCCTCGACGCTACCAAGGCGGATCGCGACAAGCTGGTCGAGCAGTACAACAAGTACAAGTCGGTGACCGACACCGTCGATGCCCTCCACGACACGCTCGACCTGACCGCGTTCGGCAAGCCGGCCGCGAGCCATCAGGCGCTCCAGCTCGAACATCTGTTCAATCCGTGGGAGGCGGAGATCGCACACCGCTATCTCCGCGAAAAGCACGCCGCCTGAGCCCCCCTGCCCTTCTTTCTCGGGAGATAAACCATGCCACTGACTCCGGCCGAGGCGAATTTCATCGCCATTCACAAATTGGGCTGCCGCTATGGCCATACGATCGATGGCGCGGCCTATGGGTTCCTCGATATTCTCGGCGATGGCCGTGATGGCGGCAATGTCACGCCGATGGACATATTCCGCTGGACGGTGAACCCCGACCAGCCGGCTTATGAGCCGCGTTGGCACGATCGCTTGTGGAACACCTGCGGGACGATCGTCGGCCTCAGCGGCGCGGGCAACGTCATGCTGGTGACGCTGGCCTCGCCGACGGCGGAACGGTATCTCTTTCCCTCGCCCGCCGCGCGCGGCGACGGCTATTCCTTCCGCAAGTGCAACAGCCTGCCGCCCAATGCGCAGATCCTGGCCAACATCCCCTATGGGGCCGGCCATGCGGCGCCCGAACAGGCGGACATCGTTGCGGTCGCGAATGGCGCGGACGTCGACCTCAAAACGGTCGAGCAGCTCTATGACTCGATCCTGATCGGGATCAAGACGCTGGTGAAGACTGCACTCGCCTGATCCCCTGCCCCCGTCCGCTGGCGGATCGTCGGCGGACGGGGCACTTCTTCCCTTCTCTTCCAAAAAAGAAAAACCTCTCACCCCCCGGTTAGACGGTTTGTTTAAGGTTAAGCAGTTAAACTAGCCGCCACCGGGGCGATTCTGGCGGAATCCCGCGATTCGCGGCGTACCTCCCGTTCCCGAAAGATCGACGGATCGTTCCCGAAGGATCGAACATGGCGTTCCCGAAGGATCGTCGATCCGTTCCCGATGGGTCGCGAGCCGTTCCCGGAGTGTCGAAGGCCCCATTCAGCCCCTGTTTGGCGCCGGCGAATTGAATCACTTTGTGCGGGCATTGCGCGGGGGACGTTCAATCCGGAAATGCTGGCGCGGCGCGGATCGGATTTGTCGGGAAGGCCGGCGCGACACCCGACACTTCGGGAACGCGGTGATGCCGGCCAAAGGGGCAAGGCGAGCGCCCTCCCCTCCCCCGCGCGCGGGTCACGAAGCCGTCAGGCCCCCGCCGTCCGCGTATCAGCGACCCAGTTCGTGGCGGTGCTTGGCGTCCCAGCGGCGGACATAGCCGATGAACGCCGCCTGATAGCTGACCGGCGTACGCGCGGGATCGGCGTCGATCCAGGCGCGAAATTCGGCGTGCAGTGTCTGGTAATCCCAGCCCGGACATTCGGCGCGCAGCGTTGCCAGTGTCGCGGGCGTGATCTCGCCATCGGTCGCGCGCGTCGCCAGGCTCTTGACGCTGCGCCGGATCATGGCGGCCGCATCGATCAGCTCCTGCGTGCGCTCGGGCAGCTTGGCGGGCACCGGTTCGGCCGGCGGAACGTCAGGCGAAGGGGGCGGGGACGGGGCAGGGGGCGCCGTCCCGACCGACACGGCGCGCTGGGGTGCCTCGGGCCGGCGTCGCATCCGCAATTGCGGCTCGCGCTTGTCGGCGGGTTGCTCCAGCGTCAGCGTATAGCCGGGCAGCTCGTTGCGTTCGGCGATCTTGGCGATCTCGAACTTGAAGCGGCGATATTGCCCCTCGGCGCCCGATTTCTCGAACAGCGTCGGCATGGAGATGGCGAAACCGGTCTCGCCCGCCCCGCCGGCATGTTTGCGCGCGACGCGGTAGAGCCAGCGTTCGCGCCCGCCGGTCAGGTCGAAATAGGCGCGGTCGATCGACAGGACGCCGCCCGTCATCATCACGCCTTCCCAGAACCAGTTGGACAGCTCGATCGTCATGCCGCGCGAGCGTTCGGTCTTTTCGTCGACCAGCTGGGTCCAGCCATCGAGCCAGGAAAAGGTCGCCTCACGCCGTCCGCGCGCAGCGGCGGGCTGGCCGGCATCGGCGCGGATATTGGTCTTGATCGTCGTCGCGACCAGCCGGTCGAGCGCCTGCCCCAGCAGCTCATAGGCGCGGCCCGTCGTCGGCCGCCCGATCGCGCGCAATAGGTCATAGGGCATCAGGTGCAGCTTGCGCGGCACGTCGTTGATCCCGCGCCTGGCCATGTCGGCGAGCACGCTGGCGCAATAGATCAGGATGTCGGCATCCCAGATCGTCGCCATGCCATAATCGGCATTGGCCGAGACATGGACCCACAGCTTGCCGTCGGGGCTTTTATAATCGATCGGCTTGACCCGTTTCGACTTGGCCAGGCTGAAAAAGGGCCGCTCCATCATCTCGCGCTGGTCGCGCAAGGGCAGGTCGGCGAGATAGGGGAGAAACAGGTCGAACTGTTCGGACACCTTCTCGGAGGTGGCGCGCGTCATCGTTCCCACCCCGCAGGACGTAAAAGTTTCCCCGGGGAAACTTTTCGCCCGACGTCGGACAAGGGCAGGGGAGCACCCCGCCCCGCCGCCCGATGTTTCCCCGGGGAAACTTTTCGCCCGTGCGCCCGCATCACCGTTGCAACCCGCGCCCTTCGGCCTCCAGCTCGGTCAGCGCCATGCGGAGGATGTCGGCCACTTCCTCGGGGTCCATGCCGGTGCCCGCATGCAGGCGGATGGTCATGCCCTGGCGATTGTTGGACTGGACGGTCAGGACCTTGCGGCCATAGGGCGTCTTCCATTCGTAGCGCGGCGGCTGCGGCTCGGCGATCACCGGCGCGTTGAGCAGGCTGCGCACCACCTCGGCGGCCGGCAAAGCGGGGCGGCCTTCGTCGCGCCGGGTCTGCTGTTCGCGCGCCAGGGTGACGGCATAGGTCAGGATGCGATCGACCTTGCTCTCGTCGCCCAGCGCCTGCGCCAGCGCATAGCCGCTCTTCAACTGTACCTCGGCGGGCGAGGCGAAGGCGGCGATCACCGGTTCGGGCAGGCTGGCGACCTTCAACATCTTGGACAGCCAGCCCTTGGACAGCTTCAGCCGCTCGGCCATGCGGGTGGCGTGGTTGCCATAATGGGTCTTCAGCGCCTCGGAATAATTGCGGGCGCGTTCCAGGTCGGACACGTCGGCACGCGCCCGGTTCTCCAGATCGGCGAGGCGGAACGCCGCCTCGTCGTCGAGCACCGCGACCTGCGCGACGAACATCATGTCGGGATAGCTGTGCGCGCGCAGCCACGAGATCGACCAGTGCCGCCGCGTGCCGGCGATCACCTCATAATCATGGTCGGCATCGCCCTCGATCCGGCGGACGACGGCGGGGACCTTCTGCCCCCCTTCGGCGATGATCGAGTCGATCAGCTCGCGACAGCTCGCCTCGGTCAGATGCGCATAGGAGCGCGCATTGCCCGGCCATATGCGCACCCGCGCCGGGTCGAGCAGCAGCTGCGTGACCTGACGCACCTCGCCCGAGGCAACCCGCGCCAGCGCCGATTCGCGACCCAGCAATGTGGTGCCGCGCAGCCGCTCGGCGGGGCGCTCGCCGGGCGTGGGGGCAGGGGGGCTGTCGGTGCCCGAAGCCGCTTCGTCGGCCAGCAACGCCGCCAGATAATCGGATTGTTTACGCGCCATGATCGTCTCCCGCGCGGAACATAGGGGAAACGCGCAGTTGTAGGAAAGGGGGGTAAAGGGCGATTTCAGGCCGAGGCATAGAGCACCGCCTCATCCGCCGGGGTCACCCGGCCCCAGCCCTGCCGGACCAGCTGTTCGATCTGCCCCATCGCCTCGTCCAGATTGGCGCGGCAGCGCTTGTGTGTCTTCGAGGTGCCGATCGGCTTGTCGAGTTCATAGACGGTCATCATCCGCATCGCGGCATGGCTGATCTCCGCCGACTCCAGGATCGGTACGGGAAGGAGCGCGGGGCCGAAGCTCTGCTCCATGATCGCGCGAACCATGGAGTGGCTGGGGTCGTTGCCGTCGAACTTGGAACAGATCAGCCGGACGAAGCTGTAATCCACCTCGATCCCGGCGCCCGCCAGCTGCTGCAGCACCTGGTCCATCATCGACAGGAACTGCACGGTCGAGCAGAAATCGGGTGTCGTCGCGGCGAGCGGCACGAGCAGCGCATTGGCCGCCTGCATCACCGCCAGGCTGATCGTGCCCAGTGCGGGCGGCGGGTCGAGCAGGACGATGTCATATTCGCCCGCCAGCGCGATCAGTCCCTGTTTCAGCTTGCGGAACCGCGCCGCCAGCACCGACTGGCCATCCGATCCGGCCGCTGCCAGTTCGTACTCGACGTCGAACAGCTCCAGGTTGGACGGGATCAAGTCGACATTGGGCCAGGGGGTCGGCTTGACCGCATAGGACAGGTCGGTCTGGGTCGGGTCGATCGACAGATAGGAGTAGAGCGTCTCCTCGCGCGTGATGTTGAAATGCGGGTTGAAGCCGAACAAGGTCGTCGTCGTCGCCTGGCTGTCGCAATCGACGACCAGCACGCGGTAGCCCTGCACCGCGAAATAATGCGCCAGATGGGTGGTGACGGTCGACTTGCCGACGCCGCCCTTGAAATTCTGGACCGCGATGATCGCGGGCACGTCGAGGGGGGCGCGGGCAGGCGAGGCGCCCAGCACCTGGCGCATGTTGAGCAGCTCGGGCACGCTATAGCCCAGACGCCGGCCATTCTCGGCGGCCGGCGCGGGGGGAAGGCGGCCATCCTCCTCGGCCATGCGGATGCGGTTGGTCGAACAGCCGAGCAGCTGCGCGGCCTCGGCGATGCCGAAGCGGACGTTCAGGCCCTTGCGGCTTTCGGGCAGGAAGGCCTTGCGGCGCAAACGCTCGATCATCCGCTCGCCAGCCTCCGCCAGATCGCCGATCTGAGAGACGATTGCATTCATGTCAGGGTCCGATCGCCGAATTGAAGCTTATTGGCCTTTATATGTCATGGCGAGCTTCATTCGGGCAAGAGGTAATGCACCCGCGCTCAGAGCGATCCGGCATGTGGCGCGAGCACGCCGACGGTTGCGACAAGGCCGCGCGCTTCCATGTCGCGTAGCATCGTCTCCGCCGTCATGGCGGGGCGCTGGAAGCGCTGGCGCATCCGGCGGATGGCGGGAATGGCGCGGCCCGTATCGAGCGCGATCGTATCGGCGATGAAGTCATCGGCGGAGCACGCCTCGATGCCCAGCGGCGCCAGGATCGCGGCGGGGAAGTCGCGCAGATTTTCGGTGACGATGGTCTGCGCCTGGGTCTTCAGCGCCCAGAACATGGTGATCGCCGGCATCGGGGAGTCCGGTCGCGCTGGGGAGCAACAGCGCATGCCCCTCGACCATCGCCTCCTCGAAGGCGGCTTCCATGGCGCGACGCGCGCGGGCTGCGCGCCCGGAGGCATCCGCCAGCCCCTTTTGCGCGGCCATGCCGGCGATGGCGCGTTCGGTCTCATCCAGGATGGTCGCTGACCAGCGTACCCGGAAGAACTCCGCCTCGCCAATGTCAGCAGCAGGTTGCGGCGGAATACGTCCGCCAGCGTGCAGGCATCGATCAGCGCGGTATAGCGGTTGGCGAACATCAGAGCAGGTCGGCATCCCCCGCCGCCATCGCCGAGAGTTCTCGGGCGCGGGAGGCGTCGCGGCTGGCCTTGTAGGCGAAGACGTCCTCGGCGCGGATGCGGCGGTGCCGCCCGGTGAAGCTGTGCGGGATCACTCCCTTGTCGAGAAGCCCGATCAGATAGGGGCGTGAGACGTTAAGCAGGTCGGCGGCCTGCTGCGTGGTCAGCAATTCGCGGATCGGCACCAGCGTAACAGCATGGCCGCTGCTGATATGGCGCAGCAGGTCGAGCAGCAGGGCGGAGGTGTCGGGGGTCAGGACGATGTCGACCGGCTTGCGCGTCTGCTCGTCGAACACCTTGAGCGTATCGCCGCTGGCATGGGCGGCGATGATGCGACGCAACTGGTCGGCGGACTGGCGGTCGGCGGGCGTCGGCAGGCGCTCTCCGAAGGGTTCGGCAAAGGCGGGCAAGGTCATGGGGGTGTGCTCTCCGGGCAGCAATCCTTTTACGCGATATTCGCAATAAACGCAACGGATGACACGAAGGTTGCGGAGGGTCAGGCACCGGTCAGGCGGGCGTTTGCCGATTCCGCCACATCATGCGCGGATGCGTCGCGCTGTCGCCACCGGCGGGGATGAAGCCGGCGCGGTGGTAGAGGGCCTGGGCGCGGGGGTTGTCATGGGCGACGTCGAGCATGAGGGCGGCGTTGGCGGAGGCGGCTTCGGCCTTCAGCCGGTCGAGCACGGCGCGGCCGATGCCTTGGCCGGTTGCCTCGGCGACCAGCGCCAGGTCGATGATGTGCCAGGGCAGGGTGGTGCGGTCGAGGCAGAGGCGACCGACCGCCATGCCGTCCGCAAGGATCATCCGCCGCTCGGCACCGGGATGGCGGCTCGCGATATGGCGCTCCTGGCCTGCGTGCTGCTGGGCGAGCAGGGTGGCGAGCATCGGGGCGGGGAGGGCGAAGCCGGCGGGGGCGCGCCAATGGCCGGTATGGGCGCGGGCGATCAGCGCGGCATCGTCCGGGGTTTCGGGCCGGAACATGATCCGATCAGGTGCCATGCCGGGGTCCGCCATCTTGTCGGCGCCGCCCCGATCGGGAATGGTGGCGGGCGAGGAAGGATCGTGCATGCGCTTGATGACCCCGGAAGATTTCCTGCCCTGGGTGGGCAAGACGGTGAAGGTGAACACGCTGCCTGAGGCGGTCGAGGTGCGGCTGGACCGCGTCGAGACGTCGCCGCGCCTGCCCGATGGACTCGATTTCCGGCAGCCCTTTTCGCTGTTCTTCGAAGCGCCGCTTAGCGTCGTGCTGCTCGACCTGGCCTATGAGTTCGATTGCGGGCGCGGCGGGCCGCACAGCATCTTCATCAGCCAGTGCCCGCCGCTGCGCGATCGGCGCGTCTATCAGGCGGTGTTCAACTGATCGAAAAGGGGCTAGCACCCTGTCCCGAGGGGTAGGGTGCTGGCCGATTGATCAGTCGCGCGGTGGGTAATAGCCCTCGATACAGATGACCGCGTTCATCGCCAGATAGGGCTGCATCAGGGACATGGGCTGGCTGCCGCCGGCCAGACCGGTGTTGCCCGCCGGCGTACCCGCCAGGTTCACCGTCGCGTTGCCCGATCCCGCCGGTACGTAGATCGCGGCACCGCTGGCATTGGGATCGATCAAATTGCCCAGACGCGCGCCGGCCGAGGCCGAGGCGGTGCTGTCGTCGGCCGTATTGTCGGTGACGATGGCCATGCCCGGCTGTGCGGGGAATGCATGAACATGCGCGGGCATTTGCGTGGTGAGGATGGTGGTCTGCTCGGTGCCGGCCGCTTCGCCCGCCTGATAATTATGGCTGACACCAGGTGCCTGGCCGGTACCGACGGGCACGCGACCGCCCAGATGCGGCAATCCGAAGGTCTGCTGGCCATTGCCGCCATAGGTGATGCCGAGCAGCGAGAAGAGCGCGGAATTCTGCGCGATGCTCAGGAGCTGTCCCTGGCATAACGACCAACCGCGCGGGGCATAGCTGCCCGCAGTAAACATCACGTATCCGAGATATGCTTCCATGTCCGCTCCCTTGAGGGCGCGCCAATTCGCAATGTCGCGGCGCGCCGCTTTCATTGTTGACCGGGCGAAATCGGAAAACAAATCCATAATGGTTGTATTGCAAATATAGACAATGTCCAAAATGAGCATTTATTCTGTTCATATCGGAGATAACGCGTGCGTAACGATTAGGCGTAAGTGGTTTTTCTCATGATATATATCAAGATCGTCCGGTAAAAGGACGATGGTCTGTCTCATCGATGAAACCGGATCTTTAAAACATTGACTCATCTTTGATTCTGTCGTCCGGTGAAGCGTTCGTCACCGATCGGGGATGATTTCGGGGGCGAGCCGGGGGGCTATAGACCATGTTTGGCGCGTTTATTCGTGCGCTCGGCCGTGTCGTGAAGACCGGCGTCACTGTCGATACGGCGCCGGGAGTCGCTTTATCGTCGGACCAATTTGCGTCGGATAAGACGGATGTCGCGTCGCGCGCCTCGCATCGTATCGTGCGACCGACGATCGCCCTGTCGGCGCTTGCCATCGCGGCGATGCCCTGCGCGGCGGCTGCCGAGAGCGCGGCGTGCACGGCCATCAATAACGGCGAACTGAACTACTCCGCCAATTTCAGTTCGACGGCTGCACCCAGCCCCAAGGGCCGTACGGCTGGCCCCTCTGCCACCGCTTCGGGTATCCGATCCGCATCCTATACCACGACCATCGGCACCTATCGGGCCGACTACGCCGGCTTCAGTCCGACGCTGTATGATTTCGACGCGAACGAACGGATCACGTTCACCGTGCAGACGATCAGTGTATCGGGCGGCAGTTTCCGGGCATTTTTTCCGGTGTCCAACACCACGCCCGGATCGGCTGTAAGCGCACCCGGTATTCTGCTCGCGTCGGCAGGGACCATAACGGAAACCCTGACGACTGACGCGGGGACCAATGCGCTCCTTGCGCGCATTCAGCGCGGTTCTACCGCCGATACCGGTTCGTTCACTATGTCGGCCACCTGCGTCGGCACGCCGCCCCCCGCGATCTCGGGCATCACGCCGACCTCCGGGCCGACGGCCGGCGGAACCTCGGTCGCCATCAACGGCAGCAACTTCACCGGCGTCGATCAGGTGCGGTTCGACACCACCCTCGTCTCGGTCACGCCGGCATCGGACACGCAGATCGTCGCCACCGCGCCCGCGCATGCGGCGGGCACGGTCGGCATCGCCGTCGTGAAGAACGGAACCGCCTCGGCGACCTTCACCGGCTATACCTATATCGCCGCACCGGCCGTGACGGCGGTCGCGCCCGCTTCGGGAGGAGCGGGGGGCGGCAACAGCGTGACCCTGACCGGCACCGGCTTCACGAACGCGACCGCGGTCAGTTTCGGCGGCAGTCCCGCGTCGAGCTACACCGTCAACAGCGCGACGCAGATCACCGCGACCGCGCCCGCCGGGTCGGGCACCGTCAATGTGACGGTCACCACGCCGGGCGGCACATCGGCGACCGGGGCGGGCAACCAGTATCGCTATGTCGCGGCACCAACGATCAGCGGAATCTCGCCGACCGGCGGGTCGAGCGGGGGCGGCACGCCGGTGACGATCACCGGCACCGACTTCGTCAGCGGCAACAGCTATAGCGCCAGCTTCGGCGCGACGACGGTCCCGGCGACCTATGCCAGCGCCACGACGCTGACCGCGACCACGCCGGCGGGGGCCGGCACCGTGGCGGTCGGTGTGACCGACGCCACCAACGGCCAGGCGAGCACGGGCAGCGTCAACTACACGTTCGCCGCGCCGACCGTGACCGCGCTGAGCGTCACCTCCGGCCCGGCCAATACGGCGCGCAATGTGGTGATCACCGGCACCAATTTCACCCCGGCCGCGACCGTGGCGATCGGCGGCACCGCCGCGACGGGCGTCACCTACACCAATGCGAACCAGCTCAGCGCGACGCTGCCCGCCAGGGCGGCGGGTACCTATGACGTGCAGGTCACCACCGGCAGCGTGACGAGCGCGGCCGGCCCGGGCTCGCAATATAGCTATATCGCGGCGCCCACGATCACCGGTGCGACGCCCGGTACGGGGACGACCGCCGGTGGCACCAGCGTGACGATCACCGGCACCGCGCTGACGGGGGCGAGCGCGGTGACCTTCGGCGGCAACGCGGCGACCAGCTTCGTGGTCACCGGCGATACGCAGATTACGGCGGTAACCCCGGCGGGCGGCGCGGGTGCGACGTCGATCGCCGTCACCACGCCGGGCGGCACCGCCACGCTGGCGAACGGCTATAGCTATGTCGTGCTCAACCCGCCCGCCGTGACCACGCAGCCGGCTGGCCAGACGGTCGCGGTCGGTGCGACGGCCAGCTTCACCGCCGGCGCCTCGGGCAGTCCGTCGCCCAGCGTCCAGTGGCAGGTGTCGAGCGACAGCGGTGCCAGCTTCACCAACATCGCCGGCGCGACCGCCGCCACCTATACCACCCCCGCGACGACAGCGGGCGACAATGGCCGCCAGTACCGTGCGGTCTTCACCAACAGCCAGGGCAGCGCGACCAGCAGCGCCGCGACCCTCACCGTCATCCAGGCGCCGACCGCCAACGCGCAGAGCGTGACCGCCACCTTCAACACCGCGACCGCCGTGACGCTGACGGGCAGCGACCCGAACACGCCGGCCCGGACGCTGACCTATGCTATTATCGGCAGCCCGCCGACGCATGGCACGCTGAGCGGTGCTTTGCCCAACCTCACTTATACGCCGTCCGCCAATTATATCGGGGCGGACAGCTTCACCTTCACCGTCTCCAACGGTCTCGCGACCTCCAGCGCCGCGACGGTGACGATCACCGTGGCGGGGCCGCCTGCGCCGGCCGCGCCGGTGCTGACCAGCCCGGCCAACGGATCGACGCTCAATACGGCGACACCGGTCGTGACCGGCGTCACCGCGGGCGGCACGACCGTCCAGATCTTCATCGACGGCACGCTTAACGGTAACGCGACCGTTTCGGGCGGCAATTTCAGCTACCCCGTGGTGAGCGCGCTGGGCCAGGGATCGCACAGCGTCTATGCGGTCGCCTCGGCATCGGGGGTGGCGTCGCCGGCCTCGAGCAGCAATGTCTTCATCATCGACACGGTCGCGCCCGCCACGCCGATCATCACCGCGCCCGCCAATGGCGCGACGCTGGCCAATCGGCGGCCGGCGATCACCGGCACGGCGGAGAGCAATGCCAGCGTCGCGATCCGGATCAATGGGGCGGCGGCCGGAACGACCTCGGCGACGGCGGGCGGCACGTATAGCTATGCACCGACGGCCGATCTGCCGCTGGGGTCCAACACGGTGTCGGTCACCGCGACCGACGCGGCGGGCAATGTCTCGCCGAACGCGACCAACAGCTTCACCATCGTCGCGCTTCCCACGGTCAGCGGCGTGACCCCGGCCGAGGGCGGTACGGCGGGCGGCACGACGATCACCGTCACCGGCACCAACTTCACCAGCGGCAGCACCGTGACGGTCGGTGGTACGCCCGCGACCGGCGTGACGATCGCCAGCGCGACCAGCCTGACCGCCGTCACCCCGGCGGGCACTGCCGGCCCCGCGACGGTGCAGGTCACCAATGCCGCCGGCGTCGGCACCACGACCGGCAGCTTCACCTATGTCGGCGCACCGACCGCGAGTGCGCAGACCGTGTCGACCGCGTTCCAGACCGCGCGCGGCATCACCCTAGCGGGCACCGATTCCAACACGCCCGCGCGCGCGCTGAGCTATGCGATCACCGCCGCGCCGGCCCGGGGTACGCTCAGCGGCACCGCGCCGAACCTGACCTATACGCCGGCCGCCGGTGCGCGCGGCACCGACAGCTTCACCTACACCGCCAGCAATGGGGTCAGCACCTCCGCGCCCGCGACGGTAACCGTGACGATCGGTGACCCGACGCTGACCATCGCCGCGCCGCCCGCCAGCGGGACGGTGGGCACGGCCTATACCGCCACGCTCAGCACGACGGGCGGCACCGCGCCCTATCGCTATGCGGTGACGGCGGGTGCGCTGCCCGCCGGGCTGACGCTGGCGACGGGCGGTACGCTGTCGGGCACGCCGACGAGCGCGGGGGCGTTTGCCTTCACCGTTACCGCCGAGGACTCGACCGGCGGCAA
Source organism: Sphingomonas pseudosanguinis (assembly GCF_014196255.1). Classification (GTDB taxonomy): domain Bacteria; phylum Pseudomonadota; class Alphaproteobacteria; order Sphingomonadales; family Sphingomonadaceae; genus Sphingomonas; species Sphingomonas pseudosanguinis. The sequence goes on along the minus strand of NZ_JACIDH010000009.1, from coordinate 55,603 downwards.
TCCGCCGGTGGCCCAGTCGCAGACCTTCACCATCACGATCGGGCGGGGGGCGCAGACCGTGCGCTTCACCTCGACCCCGCCGGCCGGCGCGATCGTCGGTGGCACCTATCTGGTCGCCGCGACCGCCAGCTCGGGGCTGACCCCGGTCATCGCCATCGATGCCGGCTCGCGCGCCATCTGCTCGATCACGGGCAACAGCGTGCGCTTCGACCAGGTCGGCACCTGCGTCGTCACCGCCAGCCAGGCGGGCGACACCAGCTTCGACCCCGCCACCCCGGTGCAGCAGAGCATCGCCATCGGCGCGCCGACGATCGCGCTCAGCCCCGCTACCTTGCCGACGCCGCAGGTCGGCATCGCCTATAGCCAGCGGCTCACCGCCAGCGGCGGCACCGCGCCTTACGCCTTCGCGGTGACGGCGGGCGCGCTGCCCACCGGGCTGACGCTGGCAAGCGACGGCACGCTCTCGGGCACGCCGAGCGCGGCCGGAAGCTTCACCTATACGATCACGGCGACCGACAGCGCGAGCGGCAGCGGCGCGCCCTTTGTCGGCCAGGCCAGCTATACGACCAGTGTCCAGCCGCCGGTGCTGACGCTGTCGCCCGCCGCGAACACGGCCACCGCGACCGCGCTGCCCGCCGCGACCGGCGGGACGGCGTACAGCCAGACGATCACCACCAGCGGCGGCATCGCGCCGTACGGCTACAGCGTCGTCGGCGGGGCGCTGCCGCCCGGGCTGACGCTGGCGAGCGGCGGGGTGATTTCGGGCACGCCGAGCGCGGCGGGGACGTTCACCTTCCGCGTCCGCGCGACCGACAGCGCGACGACGCCGTTCGGCGTCGAGGGGCTCTACGCCATCACCGTCGCCGCGCCGGCCATCGTCGTCACCCCGGCGACCCTGCCGTCCGCGACCGTCGGCCAGGCCTATGACCAGACCGTCACCGCCAGCGGTGCGGGGACCAGCTACAGCTATGCGGTGACCGCGGGCGCGCTGCCCCCCGGCGTCACGCTGGCCAGCGACGGCCGCCTGACGGGGACGCCGGGGGCGGGCGGCAGTTTCGCCTTCACGCTCACCGCGACGAACGCGGCGGGCTTTACGGGCGCGCGCGCCTATACGCTGAGCGTCACCGCCCCCACGCTGGCACTGTCGCCCGCGAGCCTGGCGACGGGGACGTCGGGCGTGGCCTATGGCCAGACGCTCTCGGCCTCGGGAGGGATCGCGCCTTACAGCTATGCGGTCACCACTGGCGCGCTGCCGGTGGGCGTCACCTTGGCGAGCAACGGCACGCTGGCGGGGACGCCGACGCAGTCGGGGAGCTTTACCTTCAGCGTCACCACGACGGACAGTTCGACCGGCTCGGGTCCGTACAGCGCGACGCGCAGCTATACGCTCAGCATCGCGGCACCGGCGTTGGCGCTCGATCCGGCGACATTGGCCAATGCGACGGTGGGTGCGGCGTATAGCCAGGCGCTGACCGCGAGTGGCGGAACGGCACCGTATAGTTATGCTGTCACGGCTGGTGCTTTGCCGGCGGGCGTGACGCTTGGCACCAATGGTACGCTGAGCGGTACGCCGACGGCTGGTGGCAGCTACAGCTTCACGGTTACCGCAACCGATGCGACCACGAGCGGCAATGGCGGGCCTTATACGGCCGCGCGTAGCTATACGCTGACGGTTGCAACCGCGACGGTTGCGTTGTCGCCAGCGAACCTTCCGGCGGGTACGTCGGGCGTGGCCTATGGCGAGACGCTGTCGGCGACCGGTGGCACCGCGCCTTATGCCTACACCGTGACCGCAGGCGCCTTGCCGGCGGGTGTGACCCTGTCGAGTAGCGGGACCTTGGCGGGGACGCCAACCCAGTCGGGGAGTTTCACCTTCAGCGTCACCGCAACGGACAGTTCGACCGGTTCGGGTCCATATAGCGCGACGCGCAGCTACACGCTGGTGATCGGTGCACCGGCGCTGACGCTGGCTCCGGCGACGCTGGCCAATGCGACGGTGGGTGCGGCGTATAGCCAGGCGCTGACCGCAAGCGGTGGCACAGCTCCGTACAGCTATGCCGTAACGGCAGGCGCATTGCCGGCAGGCGTGACGCTTGGCACCAACGGCACGTTGAGTGGGACGCCGACGGCCGGTGGCAGCTACAGCTTCACCGTGACCGCGAAGGATGCGACCACGACCGCCAATGGCGGGCCTTATACCGCTGCACGCAGCTACACGCTGACCGTCGCGACCGCGACGGTGGCGCTGTCGCCAACGAACCTGTCGGCGGGAACGTCCGGCGTGGCGTATAGTGAAACACTGTCGGCGACCGGTGGTACGGCGCCTTATGCTTACGCCGTGACGGCAGGGGCGTTGCCGGCGGGCGTGACTTTGTCGAGCAGCGGGACCCTGGCCGGCACGCCGACCCAGTCTGGCAGCTTCACCTTCAGCGTCACCGCGACCGACAGTTCGACGGGCTCGGGTCCGTACAGTGCGACGCGCAGCTACACGTTGGCGATTACGGCTCCGGCGCTGACGCTCGCGCCGTCGACGCTGGCGAATGCAACGGTGGGCTCGGCCTATAGCGAAACGCTGACCGCAAGCGGCGGGACCGCGCCGTACAGCTATGCCGTGACCGCAGGCGCGTTGCCGGCGGGCGTCACGCTTGGAACCAACGGCACGTTGAGTGGTACGCCGACTTCTGGTGGCAGCTACAGCTTCACCGTGACCGCAACGGATGCGACTACGAGCGCCAATGGCGGGCCCTACACCGCCTCGCGCAGCTATACGCTGACGGTTGCACGTGCGGCAGTGGTGCTGTCACCCGCCACGCTCCCGGCGGGGACGTCGGGCGTGGCATACAGCGAGGTACTGACGGCGACCGGTGGGACCGCGCCGTACGGCTATGCTGTAACGGCTGGCGGGCTGCCATCTGGGGTGACCTTGGCCAGCAATGGTACGCTAGCGGGGACGCCGACGCAGTCGGGGAACTTTACCTTCAGTATCACAGCGACCGACAGTTCGACCGGTTCGGGTCCGTATAACGCGACGCGCAGCTATACGCTGGTGATCGCGGCTCCAGCGCTGACGCTATCGCCATCGACATTGGCCAATGCGACGGTGGGGGCGGCCTATAGCCAGGCGCTCACCGCGAGCGGCGGGACCGCGCCCTACAGCTATGCCGTCACGGCCGGTGCGCTGCCGGCGGGCGTCACGCTTGGCATCAACGGTACGTTGAGCGGCACGCCCACCGCCGGCGGCAGCTACAGCTTCACCGTCACGGCGACCGACGCGACAGCGACTGGCAATGGTGGGCCTTATACGGCGAGCCGCAGCTATACGCTGAGTGTCGCGACCGCGACGGTGGCCTTTGGTCAGGCGAGCCTGCCGGCGGGCGTGTCGGACAAGGCCTTTAGCGAGATGCTGTCTGCCACCGGTGGCACCGCTCCTTACAGCTATGTGGTCACCGCTGGCGCGCTGCCGGCGGGTGTGACCTTGGCGAGCAATGGCACGCTGGCGGGGACGCCGACGCAGTCTGGCAGCTTCACCTTCAGCATCACCACGACCGACAGTTCGACGGGCTCGGGGCCCTATAGTGCGACTCACAGCTATACGCTGGTGATCGCAGCTCCGGCGCTGACGCTGGCCCCAACGACGCTCACCAATGCGACCGTGGGTGCGGCGTATAGTCAGGCGCTGACCGCGAGTGGCGGGACCGCACCGTACAGCTATGCCGTCACGGCCGGTGCGCTACCGGCAGGGGTGACGCTTGGTACCAACGGTACTCTGAGCGGCACGCCGACCGCTGGTGGCAGCTACAGCTTCACCGTTACGGCGACGGACGCGACCACGACTGCCAATGGCGGGCCTTACACCGCCGCACGCAGCTATACCCTGACGGTTGCGACCGCGACGGTGGCGCTGTCGCCGGCGAGCCTGCCGGCGGGAACGTCGGGCGTTGCCTATGGCGAAACGCTGTCGGCGACTGGTGGCACCGCGCCGTACAGCTATACCCTGACCGCCGGCGCCTTGCCGGCGGGTGTGACGCTGTCGAGCAGCGGGTCGCTTTCGGGGACGCCGACGCAGTCGGGTAGCTTTACCTTCAGCATCACCGCAACCGACAGTTCAACCGGCTCAGGGCCATATAGTGCGACCCGCAGCTACACGCTCAGCATCGCGGCGCCTGCGCTGGCGCTGGCACCGGCGTCACTGGCCAATGCGACGGTGGGGGCGGCCTATAGCCAGGCGCTCACCGCGAGCGGCGGGACCGCGCCCTACAGCTATGCCGTGACGGCGGGTGTGCTGCCGGCGGGCGTCACGCTTGGCACCAACGGTACGTTGAGCGGCACGCCGACCGCCGGTGGGAGCTACAGCTTCACCGTCACGGCGACCGACGCGACGACGAATGGCAATGGTGGGCCTTATACGGCGAGCCGCAGCTATACGCTGAGTGTCGCGACCGCGACGGTGGCCTTTGGTCAGGCGAGCCTGCCGGCGGGTGTGTCGGGCACGGCCTTTAGCGAGACGCTGTCTGCCACCGGTGGCACCGCGCCCTACAGCTATGCGGTCACCGCTGGCGCGCTGCCGGCGGGGGTGACCTTGGCGAGCAATGGCACGCTGGCGGGGACGCCGACGCAGTCGGGGAGCTTCACCTTCAGCATCACCACGACGGACAGTTCGACCGGCTCGGGTCCGTACAGCGCGACGCGCAGCTATACGCTCAGCATCGCGGCACCGGCGTTGGCGCTCGATCCGGCGACATTGGCCAATGCGACGGTGGGTGCGGCCTATAGCCAGGCGCTCACCGCGACTGGTGGGACGGCGCCCTATAGCTATGCCGTCACCGCAGGTGCGCTGCCGGCGGGCGTCACGCTTGGCACCAACGGCACGCTTAGCGGTACGCCGACCGCCGGTGGCAGCTATGGCTTCACCGTGACCGCGACCGATGCGACCGCGACCGGCAATGGCGGGCCTTATACCGCCGCGCGCGGCTATACCCTGGTCGTGGCGGGCGCGAGCGTGGCGGTCGGGCCGGCGAGCCTGCCCGATGGACGCTATGAGGCGGCCTATAGCCAGACGCTCACCGCATCGGGCGGCACCGCGCCCTATCGCTATGCGGTCACCGACGGCGCGTTGCCGGCGGGGGTGACGCTGGCGGCCGATGGCACGCTGAGCGGCACGCCGGGCGCGTTCGGGCGCTTCGCCTTCACCGTGACCGCGACCGACAGCTCGACGGGGGCGGGGCCCTATAGCGGGGCCAAGGCCTATAGCCTGGTCATCGCCGCACCCGACGTGCCGGTCGCGGCCAATGTCAGCCTGGCGGTCGGTTACAACGCGGCGGCCACGTCGGTTCCGCTGAAGGTGAGCGGCGGTGCGGCGACCGGTGTCGCCATCGCCACCGCGCCCGCGCACGGCACCGCGACGGTCAACGGCACCGCGATCAGCTATACGCCGGCGGCCGGCTATGCCGGGGCCGACAGCTTCACCTATACCGCGTCCAATGCGGGCGGCGCCTCGGCCCCCGCGACGGTCAGCATCACCGTCGCGCAGCCGAGCCTGGCGCTCACCCCGGCGACGCTGCCGGCGGGCCAGGAGGATGTCGCCTATAGCCAACAGCTGAGCACCAGCGGCGGCACCGCGCCCTATGCTTACGCGGTCACCGCCGGGCGGCTGCCGGCCGGGGTGACGCTGTCGACGGGCGGGTTGCTGGCGGGCACGCCGCAGGAGAGCGGGCGCTATACGGTCACCGTCACCGCGACCGACAGTTCGTCGGGCAACGGTCCCTTCACGGCGACCAATGCCTATACGCTGGAGATCGCGCTGCCCGCCCCGCCGGTCGCCCGGCCGGGTTCGGCCGCGACCGGCGCCGCCACCACGGCGCAGAACGGCGCGGTCGCGATCGATCTGTCGGCGCTGGTCACCGGCGACTATCGCCAGATCCGCATCACCACCCAGCCGCAGCACGGCACGGTATCGCTCGACGCGCGCCAGCAGGACGTGACCGAGACGAACCAGCGGATCACCGTCACCTATACGCCCGAGCCGGGCTATATCGGCGAGGACAGCTTCGGCTATGTCGCGATCGGCGCGGGCGGCACCTCCAACGAGGCGCGGGTCGCGGTGACGGTCAAGGGCAGCGCGCCCGTCGCGCCGGCGGTCAAGGCCAGCGTCACCAACGGCCAGACCCAGATCATCGACCTGACCGGTGGCGCGATCGGCGGGCCGTTCCTGGGGGCGAGCATCGTGTCGGTCACGCCGGCCGATGGGGTCGAGGCGACGCTGGTCGAGAGCGGCGGCACCGGCGATCGGCGCTACCAGCTGCGCATCACCCCGCGCGGCCGGTTCAGCGGCACGGCGACCGTCCGCTACACGCTGACCAACGCCTATGGCACCTCGGCGCCGGCCGCAGTCAGCGTCAGCGTGGTGCAGCGTGCCGACCCGTCGCAGGACGCGACCGTCACCGGCATCTCGGCCGCGCAGGCCGAGGCGACGCGCCGCTTCGCCCAGGCGCAGCTCGACAATTTCCAGCGCCGCAACGAGCAGTTGCACAATGGCGGTGCGGGCAGCGTCGGCCGGCCGATGGGGATCAGCATCGCGGGTGGCAACAGCTATGGTGCGCGTGATCCCAATGCCGGAATGGCGGCGACCGATCTGGCGATGCTGAAGTCGGACCATGCGACCGAAGTCATGGGCCGCGAGCGGGCGGCGGGCATGATGACCTATGACCGCGACGGCCGGGCCATGCCCGTGGCGGGGCTGGCGGGCGCGCGCAGCGACCGGGCGATGGGCCAGGCGATGCCGGGCGATCCGGCCGCGCGTGGCGGCACGGGCGAGGCCGGCGAGGCCGAGGCGATCGAGGGCACCGGCCGGTCGGTCGGGTCGACGGCGATCTGGTCGGGCGGTGCGATCGCGCTGGGCAGCGAGGATGCGGCGCGCGGGCGCGGCAAGCTGACCGTCTCGACCGGGGGGCTCAGCAGCGGCGTCGACGTGAAGCTGTCCGAAACGCTGACCGTCGGCATCGGCGGAGGCTATGGCGGCGAGCGGGCCAAGGTCGGCCAGGATAAGGGCCGGGTCGACAGCAATAGCTGGATGGGCGCGGTCTATGGCAGCGTCGCGCCGGCGGACGGGCTGTTCGTCGACGGTGTCGCGGGTGCCGGACGCCTGTCCTTCGATACGATCCGCAATGTGACGGGCAGCGACGCGGTCGCGCGCGGCCATCGTGGCGGGTCGATGCTGTTCGGCTCGCTGACCGGCGGGTTCGACCGGACCAGCGGCACGCATGCGCTGTCCGCCTATGGCCGGATCGACTATCTGTCGGCCGATCTGGACCGCTATGCGGAGACCGGGGCGGGCAATGCCAATCTGGTGTTCGACGGCCGCCGACTGACCTCGCTGTCGAGTGTGCTGGGCCTGCGCGGATCGTTCGTCACCGGGCGGTTCGTGCCCCGCGTGCGCGCCGAGTGGCGGCACGAGTTCAAGAATGGCGGTATCCAGGCGCTCGACTATGCCGATCTGGGCGGGTTCAACTATGCCATTCGCGGCGATGGCTGGACGCGCGACAATTATTCGATCGAGCTGGGCACCGACTATGTCTTCGACAATGGCTGGCGCATCGGCTTCGACCTGGGCGGCGCGCTGGGCCAGGGCAGCCGCTATGCGACCGAGCGGATTACCATCCGCAAGCAGTTCTGATCGGGGGAAGTATCAATCCTCCCCTGGAAGGGGAGGTGGCAGGCCGTCAGGCCTGACGGAGGGGTGTCGCCCTCTCGATAGCGGGACACCCCTCCGACGCGCTTCGCGCGCCACCTCCCCTTACAGGGGAGGAATGGGTTGGGGGCAGGGTTGCGCGTTCGCAAATGCCCCCGGACGGGGCAGGATCAGGGCGCGACCTGCACGATATAGGTGAACCAGCTCTCCGCCGCGTGATCGAACAGCTGGACCTGCTGCTCGGTGGTGCGGGCGGTGAAGTGGGTGCCGCTGCTGCGGTCATAGCCGCGGGCTTCGCCGTCCTCGATCGTCATGTTGATCGCCGCATCCGCCCCCAGGTCGCGCAGTTCGGGCAGGGTACCGCCGAATTTCGACGCGCGCTCGCCGTCATAGCCCTGGAGATGCGCGCCGCGCGCTTCGGCTGCGATGCGCAGATGCCGCTCGGCGTGATGGTCGTAAAGGCCGGCCACCTTGCGCCCGGTGAGGAGGGCATGGGCCGAGGCGGCGATGATCGCGCGGATATGGGGTTGCATGGATGCCCGCGTGGCACGGCGGGGGAGCGGGATCAACCGTCTCCGCTGGTGGACGGGCCTCGTAGGTCTCATCGGGATGGAGACGAAGCTACCCTCATTCCTCCCCTGCAAGGGGAGGGGGATCATCCGAAGGATGGTGGAGGGGTGTCACGCTCTCGATAGCGGGACACCCCTCCGTCAGGCCTGCGGCCTGCCACCTCCCCTTGCAGGGGAGGATAGATTGAATGCCACCCGGCCTTAGAAGTCGAAGCGGACCGAGGCGGCGATGGTGCGGCCGTTGATCGAACGCGCGCGGACCAGCTGGTTGGCCGGGATCGCGGCGTCTTCGGCTTCGGTGATGCCCTTGACGTTGAAGATGTTGTTGGCGTTCAGGTTGAAGCTGACATTGCTGGCGGCGCGCACCAGCAGGAAGCCGTTGACCTGGGTATAGGCGGGCATCTTCAGCTGGTTGACCGGCTGGGTATAGCTGGACGTCGTGCCGATCACGTTGGCGCCGAAGCTGACCGGGCCGAAGTCGAACTGCGGCGTCGCCTGATAGACGAAGGCGGCCTGACGCTGCGGGCGGTTGCCGTTCAGCGTCGCATCGGTCGCGTCGCTGGTGATCTTGGCATCGGTATAGGTGCCCGCCGCGCTCAGCGAGAAGGGACCCGCACGGAACCGGCCTTCCAGCTCGACACCGGTCGCCTCGTAACGGCGGCTGGTGAACTGCTGCTGCGAGAGCAGATAGTTGGTTTCCTCGGTCCGCGCGTTGAACACGGTGGCGAACAGGCCGACCGGGCCGGCCGAATATTTCAGGCCGCCCTCGGCCTGGCGCACGAAGTCATAGGGCTTGGCGCCATTGACCAGCCCGCCGGTCTGCAGGTTGATGGTCGGGCCGAACAGCAGGCGATCGGCATTGACGCGGCCGCCCCGGCTGTAGCGCGCGAACGCCGCCAGCGTCGGGCTCAGGCGATAATTGACACCCGCCGAATAGGACAGATAGCTGTAATCATAGTCGATGCCGGTGCGGTTGTTGGGCAGGAACGCCACGTTGCGCTCGGCCGCCGAGATGACGCCGTTGCCGTTGATGTCCTGCGCCCGGGTCGTCACCGCGCCGGGCAGGTCGCCCGCGATGCTGCCCTTGGCCGAGCCGAAGTCGTAGCGCAGGCTGCCGTCGATGTTCAGGCGGCCGATCTCGAAGCCCAGCTGCGCGAAGGGCGCGTTGGTCGTGTAGCGCATGTCATAGCTGCGGCGGCAGCAATTGCCGAAAAAGGCCGCCGAATAGAGCGTGCCGCCCGCCGTCTGCGACACGCCGGCCGCGTTGCGGATGTCGACCAGCACCGAGCGGCCATCGCCCTGCACGGTCTGGAAGAACGAGGTCCACAGCCAGTCGGTCTTCACGTCCTGGCGCGAATTATACATGCCCGCCGCGATCGACAGCTGGCCACCGCCCAGATCGACCTTGCCGTTGATGCGCAGATCATTGGTGATGTTGTTCAGGCTCTTGAGGTCGACATCGAACAGCACGACGCTGGCGAGCAGGCCGTTGCCGCCGAGCGCGCCCGGATTGGCGATACGCTGTCCCGAGAGCGGGCCGCTGGCGTAGAAGAGCTGCGCGCCCGCGCCGGCAAAGCCGTTGGCGGTGGTCTGCGCATCGCCGACCGAGGCGGGGAAGGGCGAGACGAAATCGCCCGAAATGTCCGAATAGCGGAACCGCTCGGTGACGTTCCAGCCATCGGCGATCTCATACTGCCCCTCGAAGCCGACCGACTTCACGTCCGGGTGCATGCCGTCGCCGATGTTGCGGCGCACGACATTGTTGTTGCCGTCGAGCGTCTGGACCGAGCGGATATAGCGGCTGTGCAGCGTGTCCTCGTTGATCGAGAAGCCGGGGATGTTGATATAGCTGGGGTCGCCGTTGCTGCCGGTCACGCGCACCGGGTTGGGCAGATAGGCGATGCTGCGATCGTCCAGATACTTGCCATAGACGCGGATATAGCCGCCCTCGAACTCGCGGGTGATGTTCGCCTTGATCTGGCCGCCGCGCATCGCGTCGTAGCCGACGTCGCGCGGGCCGTCGCCCAGCCGGTAGAAGCCGCTCAGCTCATAGCGGGTGTTGGCGTCGATGCGGCCGCCATAGGCGAAGTCGGCGCGATATTCGCGGTAGTCGATGCCCGACGACAGCTGGAACGAGCCGCCTTCCTGCTCGCCGGTCTTCGAGATGAAGTTGATGATGCCGCCCGGCGAGTTGCTGGCGAAGGTCGAGGCCGAGCCGCCACGCACCGACTCGATGCGCTCGAGCGACAGGTCGTTGCGGATGAAGATGTCGGCATTGCCGAAGATGATGTCGCCGAATTCCAGGACGGGCAGGCCGTCCTCCTGCAGCTGCAGGAACTTCGAGCCGCCCGACGCGACGGGCAGGCCGCGCACCGAGATATTGGCGTTGCCCTCGCCGCCCGAGGCCTCGACGCGCACGCCGGGCAGGTTGCGCAGGATCTCGGCGGTGTTGCGCGGCGGGATCTTGGTGGTGAGGTCGGCGTCGAGCGAGCTGACCGAGACCGAGGTGTCGAGGCGGTTGCGCCCCTGCGCCACGCCGGTGACGACGATATCCCCCGAAGCGGCGGCCTCGGACGCGTCGGCGGCCGGGGGCGACTCGGTGGTCTGGGGCGGGGCGACCTGCGCCTGGGCAGCGCTGGCGATCAGCAGCGCGGGGACGGAAGCGAGCAGATGAAAGCGCAGCGACATCACGAAACCTCTCCTGGACGGCCTCTCTTTGGATGGCCGGCAGGTTGCATATGGCCGTGTGCAAACCATTGCAATGGCAATCTGCAATCGTTTGTTATCGATCTTGTGCATCTCTGGCAGGGTGTTGCCCGTTCGCCACTATCTGTCGGCCGCTACCAATGGAGCGGCCACCAGTCGAAGGCGCCAAGGGTCGAGTGGCCGGTCCAGCGCCGGCACAGCCGGTCGAACGGGGCGATGGCGAAGCAGCCCAGCACGATGCCCGCGATGATGCCGGTCATGAACGGGCCGAAGCCCATGTCCGCGATCGTCGTGCCGGTGATCCGCGCGGTGATCGCCAGCGCAACGATGACGATGACGCCGAGCAGGATCATCCCGACCAGCAGGAAGAGGAGATAGAGCGGCGTCTGCCACCAGCGGCGCGCGGCGCGGCGCTCGCGGCGCTCGGTCTTGTGCGCGGTGCGCAGCCGCTGGCGCTGCGCCGGGGTCAGCCGATGCTGGAACCGCCAGCGGCGGATGGCGAGGAACAGGACGAGCATCAGTCCGGCGGTGGCGAAGGCGATGTAGAAGCCGGGCGGCTGGCGCGTGCCGACCGCCGCCATGAACAGTATCCAGAGCATCAGGACGAGGATGGTGCCATAGGAAGGCTGGGTCGCGTCGTCGGGATCGCGCGCGGGCGCGACCGGCCGGCGTCCGGCCAGCGCGCGGGCGGGCGCATCGGCGCGGTGACGCAGCGACAGGTGCAGCGCCAGCCCGATCAGCGCCAGTACGACCCCGAACAGCGCGGCGCGCGGGTTCGTGCCCCAGCCGGGCAGCAGCCGCGCGAGCAGCAGCCAGGCGAGCCAGCCGAAGACGGGCAGCGCCACCGCGTGCAGCAGCACGGCACGCACGCCCTCGCGCATGAAGCCGGCATGTTCGGCCTCGCTCAACGGCAAGGCGGGGCCATGGCCGTGGCGGCGGAACAGCCAGCCGTCCCGCGTGCCCTCGAACTGCGGTGGCAGGCCGGCGATCCGGTCGATGCCGATGCGGCGATGGGCGCTGCGATAGTCCAGGCGAAACGGCATGATGCTATCCTGTCAGTGAGCGGCCCTCGCGGCGGCCAGGCTTTCGCGGACGCGCGCCAGCGCGGCGGCTTCGGGATCGTGCTCGCCCATCGCCGCCCAGGAGCCGGTGACCGCGAAGACGCAGTGGCCATGGACGGTCGCGACCAGCGAGCGGGCGAGCGTGCCGAGCGCGGCGTCGATCGGCCGGTCGAGCGCGCGCGCCACTTCCGCCGCGACGATCCGCATCAGCCGGCCGCGCATCTCCTCCTGCGCGGGGCTCAGCGTCTCGCAGGCGGGGCGATGGTCATAGATCGCGGCCCAGCGGCGGGGATGCGCGCGGGCGAAGGCGAAATAGCCGTGCACCAGCGCGGCGATCCGGTCGCCATCCCCGCCGGTCTCGGCCGCACGCAGGCTGTCCGCCAGCGTCTCGGCCCAGTCGGCGAAGCTGCGCGTGTTGATCGCGGTGACCAGTCCGTCGACATTGCCGAAGACATTGTGGACGGTGCCGATGGTATAGCCGACCCGCTTGGCGACCTCCCGCGCGGAAAAGCCCGCAAAGCCGGTTTCGGCCATCAGGCCGGTGCCCGCTGCGATCATCAATTCGGTCAGTTCGTCGCGGCTATGGTCGGATCGTCTACCCATGGAATGGCGAGGCTTTCTGGAAAAGGGGGCGACGGCCGCCCGGAGCGAACGGCCGTCGAGGGTGTGTAAGCGGTCAGCGCACTCGGTGGAACAGGCGGCCGCGCGTCGGTGTCGCATCGCTGGCGGGCGTCATCGCCTCCAGCGTGGTCACGATCCCCGATCCGGTCCGCGTCATCCGGAACAGCCGGGTGCCCGAGGGGCCACGGCCGGGATCGGAGGGACGGAATTTGTAGAGCTTGATGATCACCGATCCCGGCTCGGGCGTGGCGGTGCACTTGATCTGCTGATAGGTCTGGAAGCCTTCGCTGTTCAGCCGGCAGCCCGTCGCGCCGGCGGCCGGCCCCAGCGTCAGCGTGCGGGTGACGAAGGCGGCGAACCCGTCGCTGCCATTGCCGCCGATCCGGCCGAGCGATTCTTCCCAGACATAGGTGCCGTGCCAGCTGGCGAGTCCCTGCGCCCGGGCGGGGGTGGCGGCGAGGGGGGCGAGCGTCGCGGCCAGCGCGGCGGTGGTGATGATCGACTTCAACATGACAAGTCTCCCATATGTCCAACGAGTAGAATGTTTCGCAGGCGGATTGGCTTCACCGTACCCAGAGCGGCATGCGGCCGGTCAGCGGTTGGATCGTATAGTCGCTGCCCCCGCGCGGCGACGGGCGCATCGCGATCCGGAAGCGTTGCTTGGCCGCGCAGGCATTGAGCGTCCAGATCTCTGTATGGCCGCCATCGGCGCGCTGGCTGTCGGGCACGATCCGCATGTCGGCCGAATAGATGAAGGAACAGCCGCCCGTCGTCTTGGAATAGCGCGCGATGTCGTTGAGGACATCGGCGGCCAGTTGCGGGCTGGCCATGGTGCGGCCGGTGGTGCGGATCTGATAGGCGGCCGCGGGCTGGCCGGCGACGCAGGCCGCTGCGACGATCGCGGTGGCGATCAGGGTCATGCGCTTCATGGTCGTTCTCCCATGCTTGGTTCCCGTCCCCGAAACGGTCCGGGTCGCGGCCGTCCATCGGCCACGGATCGATAAATAAGCATCGTTCAATTAATGACAAATGAACAGCGATCATTTATTCTCAAGTGGCGTTCGCGGCACGGCAATCGATACGATAGGGGAACGATCCCTCCGCCTCAGGCGTCATCTCCGGCAGACAAGGGAGAGACGGCGATGGCCTTTTGTAGCCAATGCGGCGCCGAACTGGCGCGGGATGCCCGTTTTTGCGGTCAGTGCGGCGCGGCGGTGTCGGGTACGACGGCCGGCGTGACCGCCGATCCGGTCGCGCCACCGCCAAGACCCAACCCCGTCGAGACCCAGTCCTTCGCGTCGCAGCCCGGCGCGAGAGGTGGACGCGGCTGGCTGCTCCCCGTGCTGCTGGTGATCGCGGTGCTGTCGATCGCCTATCTGCTGCTCGCCCCCGCCCGCACCCCGGCGCCGACGACGCGCACCGACACGCCCGAGGCGCAGGCAACCATTGCTGCGACCGAACCCGGTAGCGACGCCGCCCCGACTCGGACCGTCTCGGCCGCCAGTCTCGACTCGTCCTTCGTCAGCGATCCGCAGGGCGCGGCCGCGCGCTATGCCGGGCCGGTACGCGTGTCGGGCACGATCGCGACCATGGTCCAGCCGGGGCCGACCCCGTCGCTGTCGATGGAGGGGCGGACGCGCTTCAACTATGTCATCGTCAACTTCCCCGCCGGCTATCGCGAACGGCTGGCGCCGCTGGCCAAGGGGCAGGTCATCACCGTCGCGTGCGGCGGGGTCCGCGCGCTGGGCGGCACCACCATCCTGTCGGACTGCCGGCTCGACTGAGGCCCGGTCGCGACGGGGCGTGCGCATTGTCACCATGATCCGTCGGTGACATGGTGACCGCAGGGAGAATGCGATGGACCGGGTGCGCAAGGCTGGCTGGATCTATTTCCTCGGCTTCATGCTGGTCGTCGCGATCGGCTATGTGCCGGGTTTCCACGACGCGGACGGCAATTTGTTCGGGCTGTTCAAGCTCGACCTGTATGACGACAGCCTGCATTTCTTCTCCGGGCTGTGGGCCGGGATCGCCGCCTGGTGGTCATACGGCGCGGCGCGCACCTATTTCCGGCTGTTCGGGCCGCTCTACTTCGCCGACGGGGTGATGGGGCTGTTCCTGGGGAGCGGCTATCTGGACGGGGGCATCTTTCTCTACGGGCCGATCCGCCAGTCGCTCTATGCGCATGTCTTCGCCAACCTGCCGCATCTGGTGATCGGCGGGGTGGCGATCTGGATCGGCTATCGCTGGGCGCGTCGGCCGGCATGAGGCGGCGCTGGCGGGTCGCGCTGGCGCTGGGCGGCGCGCTCGCCGCGCTGGTGATCGTGCCAGTAGCGGGGATCGAGCTGGGATGCCGTGCGCCGCTGGCGGGGTTCGCGCCGCACGGCCCCTATCGGTCGGTCGCGGGGCCGGGGGCCGCCTCCGGCCCCGCCGCCCCGCGCGCGGAGGTGCGGACCTGGCTGACCTATCCCGAATGGCATATCGTCTATTCGGCTGACAGTTTGGGGCGCTGGCTGTCGGCGGGTCGGCCGCCCAGCGGTTATGGCTATGGCGGCGACATCGCCGGTTTCTGGCGCGGCTTCTGCGCGATCAACCGCGTCGCGCGCGGACAGCCCGGCGCGGGCGAGGCCAAGCTGATGATCTATACGATCGGCATCAGCTTCACCGTCGAGATGGCGGTCAAGGCGCTGTACGAGAACACTGCCGGGCGACTGTCCGAAGCGATCGGCGGCTGGACCAGCCCGCAGGACCGCTATGCCGCGGGCGTGCAGACGCGCTACGGCGCGTTCATCCACGAGGTGCCCTGGTATAAGTTCGCGTTCGGCGACGCGCTGCGCGGGCTGTGGCGGACGCCGGGCTGGGGCGCGCGGTCGATCGAGCGGCGCGGCGCACTGTCGGCGGAATATCTGGTCAAGGCCGGCTATGCCAGGGCGCTAGGCGCCGCCAGCGCGCGGAGCGGTCCGCCCGATGAGCGTTCTTTACGCTTCGTCGTGCGCGCGACCCCGGCCGAGGTGACGCGGATCGACCCCCGGCTGCGCCCCGTGCGGAGCGACAACGGCCTGACCGTGGTCGAGGCACCGCGCTATGCCCAGTTCACCGACCTGCTCGGCCGGCTGGCGACGGCGGACGTGCCGCTGGTCGAGATCGCCGGCAATGACGACATCTTCGTCACGCTGCTGGTCCCCGCCGGCACGCGGATGGCGGGGACGACGTTGCTCGATATGCCGATCGAGCGGGCGGGGTGGCGGCGCATCGGCACTTCGGTGCAGGTGCCTGCGCTCCCCGCCCTGATCCGCGACGCGCGCGCGTGCGGTGGCGTGGTCGAGCATGTCTATGACTATTAGGGCGGGGCTGAATACCGGCCTCCGCTTTTCCGCGCTGCTGGCGCTCGTGCTGGCGGGCTGGGCGCTGATCATGCTCGGCCTGCCCTTTGTCGGGCCGGCGGGGCGGCTGGTGGCGGTGGTCGGCGACGAGGGGCGTGCGGTTCGCGCCATCGCGGCGGCCGGGGGGCGGGTGGTCGAGGTGCGGCGCGGGGCGACGCTGGCGCGCGGCGACCGGGCGGGCTTCGTCGCCGCGCTCTATGCCGCCGGTGCGCCGCTGGTGATCGAGGGGCGGGTAGCGGCGGGCTGTTTGCCGGCCAGGGGTGCGTAGCGCGCATACCAGCTGTTGCTGAACAGCCCGTCCGGGTCCCATTGCCGCTTGGCCGCGAAGAAGGCACCGATCTCAGGGTAGGAGCGTACCAGCTGCTCAGGCGAATAATGCAGCTGATAGGGCAGGAAGAAGCGCCCGCCCTCCGCCAGCGTCAGGTCGATCAGCGCGCTCGTCAGCCGGCGCATCGCGGCGGTGCCGGCGTCGTCGGTCGGCTGGTTGAGATAGAGCACCACCGAGAAGGCGGGCGCGGGCGCATAGGACAGCGCATTGTCCTCATGCCCAACCGCGCGAATCGAGGCGTTGACCAGATTGGCCTTTTGGTCGCGCAATATGTCCCGCATGCCGTCGATGAAGGGGACGATCCGGTCGCGCGGCACGAAATATTCGTGGAGGATGTCGGTCTCGCCGGGCAGCTTGTTGAACAGATAGGCGACTGAATCGTGCATTGGGTCGTTGCGCGCGACCAGACAGGCCTCGCCCGATCCTTGCGCGGTGGCGCGGGTGATGGTGCACGCCTCCAGCCGGTGTTCGAGATGCTTCTCGCTCCACCATTTCATCGTCTTGAACAGATCGTTCTTCTTGGCGAGATTGACGGTCAGCCGGCGGACCTTGGTCGAGGGCACCTCGCCCAGCGGCGCGCGCGTCAGCGCCTGATCCTCGGGGAATTGGCGATATTGATAGACCAGTGCCTCGGTCAGCAGCGATCCCGGCGCGGTCGAGAGATGGACATAGGCGAGCCCCACCGACGGGTCGGCCGCGATCCGCTCGAAGGTGGCGGGAAAGGCGCGATAGTCGATCAGCGCGCGTTCCGAGCGGTAGATGGCGTTGGGCACGACATCGAGCGTCGCGGACAATATCACCCCGAACAGGCCATAGCCGCCGACGACATGGCGGAAGAGATCGGGATTCTCGGTGCGCGAGACGGTCACCACCCGCCCGTCGGCGAGCATCAGCCGGATGTTGCGCAGCGAGCCCATCACCGCGCCCGCCTGATGATCCATGCCATGCGCGTTGACCGAGATCGACCCGCCGACCGAGAAGATGTCGGTCGACTGCATCGCCTTGACCGCGAAATCGGGGTGGATCGCCTGCTGGATGGCGTGCCAGGTCGTGCCTGCGCCGACCGTGACGGTGCGCGCGTCGCGGTCGAGCGTGATGGCGTCCATGCCCCGCATGTCGAGCACGACCCCGCCGGCGCGAAACGCCTGCCCGCCCATCGAATGTTTCACGCCGGCGGCCGACACCGGCAATCCGGTGGCGCGCGCATAGGCCAGCGCCTGCGCCACCTCAGCCTCGCTGGTCGGGCGGACGACGCCCTTGACGGCGGTACGGCTGAGGCAGCTGGCGTCGTTGACGGTGCCGCCCCGCTGCGCCCATTGCGGTTCGGCGACCGAGGTGGGCGCATGGCCCGAGGGGGCGGGGAGCGGGGGCAGGACGTTGCCGCAATCCTTGATCCCGGCGGGATCGGCCATC
Source organism: Sphingomonas pseudosanguinis (assembly GCF_014196255.1). Classification (GTDB taxonomy): domain Bacteria; phylum Pseudomonadota; class Alphaproteobacteria; order Sphingomonadales; family Sphingomonadaceae; genus Sphingomonas; species Sphingomonas pseudosanguinis. The sequence continues at coordinate 37,838 of NZ_JACIDH010000009.1, read as the reverse complement.
AGCGGGGCGACATAGAGCGCCCCCGCACCACCCGCGAGCGCGATGGCGGAGACCCCGACCAACAGATACCGACCTCGTGACATGGATGATCCCGTCCGCTTGCCGCCTATTCCGATCCGCGACGCTAACAGATCACGTGTCCGGGAGCGAGGGCAGGACCGGCGCGGGTGAGTCGTTTCGCGTTAGCGCTAATTGTCGAACCTATTGATCCCCCGCCTAAAATTCTTTGATCATGCGGCAATGCGGGATGTTGCTGACTTGTAAGCGAATTTTGCGGAATGAAAACGGTCCGCTCAGAAGGGCATCAGATTCTTATTGTCAGTCTTAATAAGCGCGCTCAGGATGGGCGTAGCGGATGACGACAGGCTGACAAGGTCGCACCGCCACACTCGGAGAGGAGTTGAGCGATGGGCAGATTTCATGTCGTCCGCGCGGGCCTGGCGGCTTGCGCGTTGATGGGTTCGGCCGCGATCGGCCAGAATGTCGCCGTCAATAACGGATCGCTGTTCACCACCACGACCGGCGATGCGGTCCAGGCGCACGGCGCGGGCATCATCAAGGTCGGCAATTATTATTATATGCTCGGCGAGAACCGCGACGGCTGGTTGTTCAAGGCAGTGTCGATGTACCGCTCGACCGACCTGAAGAACTGGGAGTTCCGCCGCGACATCCTGACGCGCAATTCGGCAACCAGCCTGAACACCTCGAACATCGAACGGCCCAAGGTCATATATAACGCCGTGACCAGGAAATATGTGCTGTGGGCGCACAAGGAAAACGGCCAGGATTATGGCGAGGCGCGGGTCGTCGTCGCGACATCGGACACGGTCGACGGCAACTACACCTATCTCAGCGAGTTCCGGCCGTTGAATTACGAATCGCGCGACATGACGCTGTTCGCCGATACCGATGGCAATGCCTATCTGATCTCGGCCGCCGCCAGCAATTACGACCTGAACATCTACAAGCTCAATAGCAGCTATACCGGCATCGACTCGCTGGTCACCGTGCTGCAGGGCTATCACCGCGAGGCGCCCGCCGTCTTCAAGCGCAACGGCGTCTATTTCCTGATCACCTCGGCCGCGACCGGGTGGAACCCCAACCAGGCCGCCTATCAGACCGCCTCCAGCATGGCCGGGCCGTGGACGGCGCCGCAGGGTTTCGGCGATCCGCGCACCTATAATTCGCAGTCCACCTATGTGCAGCCGGTGCAGGGCAGCGGCGGCACCTCCTACCTGTATCTCGGCGATCGCTGGGGGCCGGCGACCGGGCAGCAGCCCAACGACTCCACCTATGTCTGGCTGCCGCTGACCTTCCCCAGCGCGACCTCGGTCGGCATGCCCACCTCGTCGCAGATCACGATCAACGCCAGCACCGGCGCGATCAGCAACGGCTATAGCGGCACGACGCTGGCGATGATGAAGGTCGCCTCGAGCGGGCTGTGCGCCAATGTCGCCAACCAGTCGCGCGATTACGAGGCCGGGATCATCCAGTGGGATTGCGACGGTGCGTCCAATGCCAAGGTGGAGCGGCGTCCGTCGGGCAACTACACCCAATATGTCTTCCAGCAGAGCAGGCTGTGCCTGGCGGAGGCGACCAATGGCAGCGACGTCGTGCAGACGACCTGCAATATCGGCACGCGCGCCGAATGGTCGGTGTCGGGCACCGCGATCGTCAATCGTGCCAGCGGGCGCTGCCTGAACGTGTCGGGGGACTCGCGCGATCGCGGCGGCAACCTGATCACCTGGCCGTGCAGCGGGGCGATCAACGAACGCTGGTCGTTCGTGTCATGACGGTGGCGCGTCGTTGGCCGTTGGCGCTGGGGGCGGCCGGGGTCGGCGTGGCGGCGCTGGCCGGGGGGCTGTGGCTGACCGGCGGGCCGGCGACGCCCCCCGGTCCGAGCGGAATCGCGGTGGTCGGGGGGGCGGCGCCCGCCGCCTCCGCGCCCGTGGTCGTCACCCGTGCGCCGGTGGTCGCGCCGGCTGCCCCGCCCGTCACCACGGCCGTGCGCAAGCCGCACGTCGCGAAGGCGCTGGCGCGTGCCGACTCCGACACGCAACACATCGCCGAACTGATGCAGCAACAGCCCCGCGACACACGCGGCGACGCAATCGAGGAGCGGGTGCGCACCGCGTTCAGCGGCCATTTCACCGGCCGCGTCCTGGGCGAGGTGAAGGTCGCCTGCACGATCACCTTGTGCGAGCTGTCGGGTACGGCGAACGGCGATCCCGAGGCGGCGCGGACCGCCTTCCGCGCGGCGGGGGTGCAACAGGCCTTCGCCGCGATCGGCTATTCGGGGGGCGAGGAGGTCGTCGCCGGCCATGACGGACAGACCGACTTCGTCTTCTACGTCAATCGCGAGGCGTAAGGGGGCTCCTACGTTCCGCCCGGATCAGCGCCGGGCGGAACAGTGGCGGGCGATGAAGTCGGCGTGTTCGGGCATATGCCCGGTCGCCGCCTGAGTCACCGCCGCGATCCGGCCGAGGCGCGCGCGGATCTCGTCCAGCGGCAGCCCCAGCGCCAGCGGATCATGGCCGCTGGCGACCAGCCCCTGTCCGTCCATCACCGCCAGCCAGCTGGTCTTGGTGAACAGCTCGTCCGCCTCGCGATAGACGCGCCCCGTGCGCGCATGGATCGCCAGCCGCTCGGCCAGCGTGTCGGGGATCGCCATGTCCGCCAACTCGCGCCAATAGGCGGTGTCGCGCCGCTCGGTCGCGTGGAAATGCAGGATCAGGAAGTCGCGGACGCTGTCGAACTCCGCCGCCATCAACCGGTTGTAGCGGCGCGTGTCCGCCGGCTCGAACGCCTGGGTTGGCAGCATCTCCAGCAGGCGCGCGATCCCCGCCTGGATCAGATGGATGCTGGTCGACTCGAGCGGTTCGAGAAAACCCCCGGCCAGCCCCAGTGCGACGCAATTGCCGATCCAGAAGCGGTCGCGCCGACCGGTGCGGAAGCGCAACGGGCGCGGATCGGCGAGCGGCGCGCCGTCGAGATGGCCGAGCAGCGTCGCGACCGCCTCGTCGTCGGACAGATGGCGGCTGGCATAGACCAGACCGTTGCCGGTGCGATGCTGTAGCGGGATGCGCCATTGCCAGCCCGCACCATGCGCGGTCGAGCGGGTGAAGGGCGTCGGCGGCCCGGCATTGGCGGTGGGCACCGCGACCGCGCGGTCATTGGGCAGCCAATGCCCCCAATCCTCGAACCCCGCGCCCATCGCGCCCTCGATCAACAGGCCGCGAAAGCCCGAGCAGTCGACGAACAGGTCCGCCGCGATCCGGCGGCCATCGGCGAGCACGACCGCCTCGATGAAGTCGCGTGGCCCGCCGCGCTCGACCGACACGACGCGGCCCTCCTCGCGCCGGACGCCGGCGGCCTCGGCATGGCCACGCAGGAAGCGGGCATAGAGCGCGGCGTCGAAGTGAAAGGCATAGCCGATATGCGCGAGCGGGGTGCCCCCCGGCTGGGGTCGCATGAACCGGCCGGCGCGCGCGGCGGCCGCGCAGATCGAATAGGCCTCGAGCGGCAGTGCCTCACCCGCCAGCCGCAGCCGCTGCCACATCGCCTCGAAGGGAATCGCGCCCTTGTCGATGCCATAGACGCCGAAGGGGTGGAAATAGCGGTGACCGGGGCGCAGCCAGTCGACGAACTCGATCCCCAGCTTGAACGTGCCTTGCGTCGCGCGGACGAAATCATCCTCGTCGATGCCGAGCAGCGCGGTGAAGGCCTGGATCGGCGGGATGGTCGCCTCGCCGACGCCGACGGTGCCGATCTCTTCGGACTCGACCAGCGTGATCGCGGGACCGTGCGGCCCCAGCACGCGGGCGAGCGCGGCGGCCGCCATCCAGCCGGCGGTGCCCCCGCCGACGATCGCGATCCGGCCGATGGGCGCGTCGTCGCTCATGCCGCCAGCCGGCATTGCAGGAACAGATTACCGGTCAGCCGCCCCGACCGGGGATCGTCGGGCCGCGTAGGCAGGCGGGTGATCCGCCCCGAATGGAGCAGGTTCGCGCGGTAGAGGATCAGCCGGTCGGGCCTGGCGGCAATCGCCGCGATCATCTCGAACGCGGCGTCGCCATCGGTGCAATAGCCGGGTGCTGGCGGCGGATCGCCGGCGCGCGCGGCGTGATAGGGGGCCAGGCGTTCGGCATCCAGCGTCTCGAAGTCGGTGGCGCGGTGGCGGAAAAAGGCGGTGCCGTCGTCGCTCTCGGACGACAGGAAATGGACGGTCGCGAATTGCAGCCGGTCGGCGGTATCGACATGCGGCACGCGCTGATCCGCGGTCAGCTCGGCGGGATCGGTGGTGACCAGCGAGAAATTGCCGCGTGCCCGGGCGGGGCGGACGGCCGCGCCGGTGAAGTGCGTCGCGATCAACGGCAGGACGCGGCGCACCATCGCATCGACATAGGCGAGCGGCGCGGGGCCGAGCAGACCGGGATAGGCGCTGCCCATTTCGGCAGCGGGCGCGAAGGCGGAGCGGGTCGCGGCGAAATCGCGCAAATGGTCGACCCATCCGGTCGCGCGGTCTAGGATCACCACCGGCTCGCGCTCATGCCCGATATGGCGGACGGTGGGGACGGCATCGGCCGCAAATTCCAGCGCGGGCGCGGTGGCCATGATCGTTCCTACCCCTGACGAAAAATTGCCGGCACGGTCCGATCAACAGACCATGCCGGCAGGCGGGGATCAATAGGTCGCGCGGATCGACAGGCCGAAGCGGCGGTCGTTCAGCTGATACTGAAGCGGCTGCCCCAGCGTGCCGATATACGTCACGTTCATGCGGTTGGTCAGGTTCACCGCATCGGCGGAAACCGCGATGTGGCTGTTCACATTGACGCTGACCGAGGCATCGAGCGACGCATAGGGCTTGGCATATTGCGGCTGGTTGGTGCCCGCGCCGAACGTCTGGTCGAGATAGCTCGACCGCCAGTTATAGGCGAGACGCGCGGTCAGCGGCCCCTTTTCGTACAGGCCGATCAGGTTGTAATTGTGCTTGGACAGCTTCTCCAGCGGCAGCTGGGTATTGCCCGATCCGGCGACCGCAAACGGGTTGGTGACGTTGGAGTCGACATAGGTGTAGTTCGCCTGCATGCCGAAGCCGCTGAGGATGCCCGGCAGGAAGTCGAAGAACTGCTGATAGCCGATCTCGGCACCCTTGACCGTGCCGCTGCCCGAGTTGAGCACGGTGTTGACGTCATAGGCACGGCCCTGAAAATTCTGGACGATCACGCCGCTGGCCAGGAAACCGTCGACCTTCTTGTAGAACAGGCCGCCGGTCAGCGAGCCGGTCGGTGCGAAATACCATTCCGCCGTCAGGTCGAAATTGTCCGACGCGATCGGCCGCAGGCGCGGATTGCCCGAATTGGCGCTGGGGCGGCCGGTGATCGGATTGATCTGATTGGGATTGTTCAGCGTCAGGTTGGTCGACAGCTGATCGAAGTTCGGCCGCGCCAGCCCCTTGGAATAGGCGAAGCGCATCTGGAATTCTTCGGTCAGCCGTGCGCGCAGGTTCACGCTGGGCAGCGCGCGGGTATAGCTGTTCTGGATCGCCAGCGGCGAGCTGGTGCCGTTGGAATTGAACTGCGTACCGAAGGAGGTCAGGTCGGTCTTGACCAGCCGCACGCCGACGCCGCCATCGAAGCGGACATCACCCGCCGCGAATTCATAATCGGCCGCACCCCAGACGGTATAGGTCTTCTCGGTCTGCGAATTGAGGTCGCCCGCGGTGAAGGCGTCCTTGGTCTTGGCACCGAACAGCGCGTAGAGCGCCTTGGTCTGCGCCCAGACCCCGTCGCCGGCGGGGAAGGCCGGATAGAGGAAGCCGCCGGTGACCGTGCGCCCGTCGAAGAAATTCTTGGACGGCCCCGGCATCGCCAGCTGCGGATTGCGGCTGAGCGGGATCAGCGGGGTGCCGTCCTTGGCCGAGCAGGAGGGATCGGGCCCGGTCGCATAGAGGCAGACGCCGTTCCAGGTGCCGCGCAGGTCGATCGAATTGTCCGAATAGCGCGCACCGCCGCGCAGCTTCTGGAGGAAACCGCCCTCCAGATCATATTCGATGTCATAGGCCAGCGCGAGCGTGTCGGCGTCGTTGCGCTGGAGCGCATCGGCGATGAACGGCGTGGTGTAGTTGGCCGGGTTGCTCAGCAGCGCCTTGTCGCGCACGTCCCATTGCGGCCGCTTGCCGCGCAGGTCGAAGTCGATGATCGAGGGATGCGGCGACCCGGTCGGCGTGTTCTGCCCGGCCGCGGTGAACAGCGACAGGACATGGCCGTTGCGGTCGGCGTTATAATAGCTCTTCAGATACTGCGCGTCGAAATGGACCTTGGCGCGGTCGGTCGCCTGCCATTCGGCGGCCAGGGTGAAGTTCTGGCTCTGGCTCCACAGCTGCTGGTCGAAGCGGCCGGTCTCGAAATTCTGCTGCCGCAGCGAGCCCGAGGTCGCATAGCCTTCCTTGTTGAAGGTGAAGGCCGCGCCGGGCAGCGGGTTGGACTCGCTGCCGCCATTGACCGTATAGTAATAGGCGCCGCGCCGGTTGAACCAGTATTTGGCGAGCTGATACTGGCCGGTGATCAGCAGATTGTCGGCCGCCTGCCACTGGATCGCGCTGGCGATACCCAGACGCCGGCGATCGCCGAGATCGTCATAGACCTGCAGACCCATCGGCGCGCGGGCATTGGCGGGGGCACCCGAGATGCTGCCGGCCGGGATCGGGTTCTGCGGGTTGGAGAGGATGCCGTCCTGGCGGTAATGCGCGGTCGAATAGACGGCGTTGAACAGCACGCCGACCTCACCGATGCCGGTGTCGAAGCGGTTGCTGTACAGGCCCGAGGCGGAATAACCGAACTTGTCAACGCGGTCGTAATAGTTGCCGCGCAGCGTGGCGCTGATCGTCTGGCCGGGCTGGTCGAAGGGCAGGCGGGTGCGTAGATTGACCGCGGCGCCGACGCCGCCCTCGATGATGTTGGCGGGCGCGTTCTTATAGACGTCGATACCGCCCAGCAGTTCGGGCGGAATCCCCTCCAGGTCGAAGGCGCGGCCACCCGACGCCGAATAGATGGCGCGGCCGTCGAGGAAGTTCTGCACCTGGGTCAGGCCGCGCACGGTGATGGCGGGCGAGGTGCGGTGGTCGAAGTCGGTCGCGCCTTCACCGTAGCGGCGCTGGATCTGGACGCCGGTGATGCGCTGCAACGCCTCGGTCGTATTGGCGTCGGGCAGCTTGCCGATGTCCTGCGCCTGCACCGAGTCGATGATCTGATTGGCGTTGCGCTTGAGCGCCTGCGCCGAGCGCAGCGACTCGCGCACGCCGGTGACGACGATGTCCTGATCCGAAACGCCCTGCTCGGCCACCTGCGTCGCGTTCAGCGCGCCGGTCGGCTGGCTGGGATCGCGGCCCTGCTCGACGCGAAGCTCGGCGCCGCGCTTCGGCGGCGTGACGGCGGTCTGTGCGTTGGCGATGTTATGAATGCCACCGGTCGCGATCGCAACGATGGACGCGCCGAACAGCCAGCGCGATGCAATATCTCGCATATATCCTCCCCCCAAAATGTCCGTCCGCTATCGTGCGGCTCATGCTCTACATGGCATAAGCCCAAATGCCTGACAAATGAATTTGGAGGAAAAGACCGTTATTTGCGTCTGTTTTGTAACATAATGATTTTGCTGAAATCTTTTTGTAACGACCGGTGCCTTAGTTGTTGTGCGCCACAGCATGAAAAATGGACCGGCGTGGTGAGGCGTTGCATTATCACGCCTATTATCAATGTCTTGAGTGACAGGTGGCGCGGACCGATCTTTAAAAGGTCAGTATGGATGACCATGCCGCGTCGATGCACAATTGTGCCACTTTGCACCGGCCGTAAACGAATTCGGAAGGCTCGGTCGGATGCTGAGATCAACCGGGATTCCTGACGCGCGCTGACGCCACATTCGGTGTGGTAAAGCCATGAAGTCGGACAAGTGGACGGGAGAGGTGAGCCCCTCCCGTCCCGTCGCTTCACTCCGCGTGGCGCAGCGATGCCGCGTCGAGATCGACCGCCAGTTCGCGCGGCCAGTGGCGCAGCGCACGGCATGTCGTGACGAAGCCCTTGGCCTGTTTCGCCTTGGCCAGCGTGACGAAGCCCTCGTCACGTTCCGTCACGCCGGCGGCCTCGAACAGCCGCTCGGCCGCGGCATTATGGCCGATGAACTTGGCATGGGCGAAGGCGTCGGCGACGAAGTCCTTGGCGGTGGCGTCCTTGGCGAGCATCGCCACGCCGGTCTCGGAGGGCAGGACCGCGACCGCGTCGTACAGCACCGAGGGGCCGCCATCGATCTTCTGCCGCGCGGCGACCTTCGTCCCGTCGTCCAGCGTCACGCCCCCGATCTTGGGCGCGACGACCTCCCACAGCGCGCCCTCGGCCTCCAGCGCCTTGGTCAGCGCCTGGAACAGCTCGGCGCTGCTGTCGTCGGTCAGCAATATGCCCATCTTGCGCCCCTTGAAGCTGTCCGGCCCGTTGGCGAGGATGCTGAGCTTGGCCGAGGGGGGCAGGTCGCGCGTCGGCTTGGCGGCCTGCGCCGGTTCGGGCAGGTCGAGGCCCAGCCCGTCGGCGACCGTCGCCGCGAGGCCCTCGTCGATCAGCCGCAGGTGCGAGACGGCGCGCGCGCGAATGTCGACCCGCTCGACCTTGGACAGCTCGAACACCAGCGCGTCGCCGATATGCTTCTGTTCGATGGGCTGCTGGCTGACGAAGAATTGCCGCGCCTGGCTGTAATGGTCGGCGAAGGTCTCGGCACGCAGCCGCTGCTTGGTGCCCTGCACCTCGGCGGGGAAGCTGCGATAGCCGATCGTCGGGTTCTCGCGCGGGCCGCCATCGGGGCCCCAGCTGTTCGGCTCGTAATTGGCGCGCCCCTTGGGGTTGTGCATCGCCATATGGCCGTCCTGCTGGAAGTTCATCACCGGGCAGCGCGGCGCATTGACCGGGATATGGGTGAAGTTCGGCCCGCCCAGCCGCTTCAGCTGGGTATCCAGATAGGAGAAGTTGCGCCCATGGAGCAGCGGATCGTCCGAAAAGTCGATGCCCGGCACGACATTCTGGGTGCAGAAGGCGACCTGTTCGGTGGCGGCGAAGAAATTGTCGACATTGCGGTTGAGGGTCAGCGTGCCGACGATGCGGACCGGCACCTCCTCCTCGGGGATCAGCTTGGTCGAATCGAGATGGTCGAAGGGCAGGCGGTCGGCGGTTTCCTGGTCGAACAGCTGGACGCCCAGATCCCATTGCGGGAAGTCGCCGCCCTCGATCGCGGTCCACAGGTCGCGGCGATGGAAATCGGGATCGGCGCCGTTGATCTTGACCGCCTCGTTCCACAGCACTGATTGCAGGCCCTGACGCGGCTTCCAGTGGAATTTGACGAAGGTCGACTTGCCCTCGGCATTGACCAGCCGGAAGCTGTGGACGCCGAAGCCCTCCATGGTGCGGAACGAGCGCGGGATCGTCCGATCGGACATCTGCCACATGACCATGTGCCACGCCTCGGGGCTGAGGCTCGCAAAGTCCCAGTAATTGTCGTGCGCCGACTGGGCCTGCGGAAAGGCGCGGTCGGGCTCCTGCTTCACCGCATGGACCAGATCGGGGAATTTGATCGGGTCCTGGATGAAGAAGACGGGGATGTTGTTGCCGACAATGTCCCAGTTACCCTGCCTGGTATAGAATTTGACCGCGAAGCCGCGCACGTCGCGCGCCAGGTCCATCGATCCCTTGTTGCCCGCCACCGTCGAGAAGCGGACGAACACCTCGGTCTGCTGCCCGACCGTGCTCAGCACATCGGCCTGGGTGTAATCGGACAGGCTGTCGGTCAGTTCGAACACGCCGTGCGCGCCGTAACCCCGCGCATGGACGACGCGCTCGGGGATGCGCTCATGGTCGAAGTGGAAGATCTTCTCGCGCAGGATGAAGTCTTCGAGCAGCGTGGGCCCACGCGCGCCCGCCTTCAGGCTGTTCTGGTCGTCGGCGATCGGCACGCCCTGCTGCGTGGTCATGGTGTTGGCCACGTCGTCGGTCGTCTGATGCGTCTCGCCGCCATGGCCCTGGGGTTCGGCATAATAAGTGGGCGCATCCGCGCCGGCGGGGACGAGCGGGGCGGTGGCGGGGGTCTCGCCCTTGGTCTTGCCCGCGCCGGTCTTGGTCTTGCTGGCCATCGTCATGCCTTCCGTCTGTGATGGGGGATCGCCCTTTCCAACGCGCGGGATCGCCATTCGTCCGGGGACTAAGTGCTTGATGTTCATCAAGGCGCAGGGTGCATGACTGGCCTAGACATGGGTCATTGATCGGCATTCCGAAGACCCACGGAGCGGAGAATGGCCCTGCCCGACGACGCGCCCACGGTCCTTTGCATACCCGCCCGCGACGAGGCGGCGATGCTGCCCGGCCTGTTGGCGGCGATCGCCGGCCAGTCGGTTCCGCTTACGACGCTGCGTGTCTGTATCTATCTCGACGATTGCCGTGACGGCAGCGCGCATCTGCTCGAACGGATCGGCCCCGACCTGCCTTTCCCGCTGATCGTGGCGCAAGGTCCGTGTGCGTCCGCACCCAATGCCGGGGCGGCGCGGCGCGCGGCGCTGGCCCTGGGGCTGGCGCTGCTGGAGGGGGGCGAGGGGATGGTCTTCACCACCGACGCCGACAGCCGGCCGCAGCGCGACTGGATCGCGGCGGGGCGCAAGGCCCTGGCCGTGGCGGACATCGTCGCCGGGCGCATCCTGCGCATCGATGCGGCGGCCGATCCGCTCCAGGGGCGGATCGAGGCCTATTACGACCGGCTCCACCGCTATCGCCGGATCGTCGATCCCGTGGCGTGGGAGGCGCGCGACACGCATCATTTCAGCGGGGGCGCTAATATCGCGCTCCGGGCGTCGGCCTATCGCGACGTCGGCGGCTTTCTGCCGCTGCCCTGCGGCGAGGATGCGCGATTGCTGGACGATGCCGCGCGGGCGGGGCTTCGCGTGCGCCGCGACGGGGCGATGCGGGTCGAGACGTCGTCGCGCCGGCAGGGGCGGATCGCGGGCGGGCTGGCGGGGCAGCTGCGCGCGCTGGACGAAGGCGCGGCCCCGATGATGGCCGATCCGCGCGGCGCCGCCTGGCAATGGCGGGCGCAGGCCGCCGCGCGGCGGGCGTTTGCGGCGATCGACCGCGTCGATGCGCGGGCCGCGCTGGGCCGGCGGCTGGGGCTGACGGCGGATCATGTGCTGGGCGTGGCGCGCGACTGTCCCAATGCGGAGGCCTTCGCGATGCGCGTGGTGCCCGCACCGCGCGATCATGCCGGGTCGGTGACGCTGGCCGAAGCGGAGGACGGGGTGTCGATATTGGAGCGCGAATGGTGCGAGATCGCGGCATGACCGACATGGCCACCGCCCTGCGCGATGCGATCGCCGCTGCGGGCTGGGCGCAGCATCCCCCCGGCGATCCACACACCGCCGAGGACTATATTGCGCTGCTCCGCCCGCTCTACGAGATCGGCCGCCGCGACCTGCCGCTCGCGCGGCTGGTCGAGGGGCATGTCGATGCGGTGCAGATCGTCCAGCGTTATGGGTCGGCCGCGCAGGTTGCCGCCTTGCGGACCGCATTAGCGAAGGGGGCGACGCTGGGCGTGTGGAATGCCGGGCTGGCGGGCGAGCCGTTGCGGCTGGAGGGCGGCTCTTTAAGCGGCGGCAAGAGCTATGCCTCGGGCGCGGGCGTGCTCAGCCATGCGCTGGTCACCGCCGATGGGCCGGCGGGGGTGCAATTGCTGCTGCTCGATCTGGCGCGGGTCGTGCCGGCGATCGATCGCGGCTGGTGGCGCGTGACGGGGATGCAGCGCTCAGAAACGCATCAGGTCCGCTGGCAGGGGGCCGAGGTTGCCGATGCCGACCGCATCGGCGCGCCCGACCTTTATGCCGGCGAGCCCTTTTTCAGCGGCGGGGCGCTGCGTTTCGTGGCCGTCCATGCCGGGGGTGTGGCGGGGATTTGCGACCTGACGCGCGCGCATCTCGTCGCGACGGGGCGCGCCGACGATCCCTTCCAAGCCGCGCGGCTGGCCGACCTGTTTGGGCTGGCGGAGATGGCGGCGGCCATCGTCCGGCGGACCGCAAGGGCTTGGGGCGAGGACCCGAATGACAGCGGCTATGCGGCGCGGGTGGCGGCGGCCCGACTGGCGGTGACCGATGCGGCCGAACGCGCCATCGTCATCGCGCGCGAGGCGGTGGGGCTGGCGGGGCAGTTCCTGACGCACCCGCTGTCGGCGATGCTCGCCGATCTGTCGGTCTATCTGCGCCAGCCCGTGCCCGATGCGCAGCGGCTGCGCGTCGGCGCGGCGGTGGGGCAGGGGCTGCTGGCCCCGTCGCTATGACCTGGGGCCTGCGGAGCGTTCGCCGGGCGGTGGTCGTCGCGCCGCATCCCGATGACGAGGTCATCGGCGCGGCCGCGCTGATCGGGCACCTGCGGCGACAGGGTGGCGACGTGCGCGTGATCGTGGTCAGCGACGGTGCCGCATCGCACCCGAACAGCATGGCGTGGCCGCGCCAGCGCCTTGTCGCCGCGCGCGAGCGGGAGAGCCTGCACGCGCTCCGCCGGCTGGGGGTAGTGCGGGGGCAGGTGACGTTCCTGCGCCTGCCCGATGGCGGGCTGTCGGCGGGATGCCGGGGGGCGTTGCACCGCGCGCTGCGCCGCTACCCCGCCATCGATCTGATCGTCGGGCCGGCGATCGACGACGCGCATCCCGATCACCGCGCGGTCGCCGAGGCGCTGCGGGACTATCGCTTTGCCGGGCGCCGCCTGACCTACCGCGTCTGGCCGCCCGAGCGGCCGATGGCGGCGCGGGGGACCCGCGTGACGATGCCGGGGGGTGCGGCGGCCAAGCGGTCGCTGATCCGCGTGCACCGGACGCAGCTGGGCGCGATCACCGACGATCCGCACGGCTTCGCCATCGCGCGGCACGAGCTGGCGGTCTTTGCCCACCCCGTCGAGCGCTTTGCCACGGTGAGGCGATGACGCCGATCGACCTCAGCGGCTTTGCCGAGAAATTCGCGGGCGATGACGATCCCTGGCGCACCTTTTCCAACCATGACGAGGCGGTGAAGCGCGCCGCCATCCTCCACGCGCTGGGGCCGGGGCCATGGGGGCGGGTGCTGGAGCTGGGCAGCGGCAACGGTTCGAACAGCCGCGCCGTCGCCCCGCGCGCGCGGTGGCTGGATGCGACCGAGGGCACGGTCGAGGGCACCCGGCTAACCGCGCGCGCGGTGGCCGGCTGGCCGCGTGCGCGGGCGATCACGCTGGCGCTGCCCGACCGCCTGCCGGGCCGCGTCTATGACGCGGTCGTCATCGCCGAGCTGCTCTATTATCTGCCGCCGCTGGCGATGGCGCAGGTCGCGCGCGCGGTCGCGCAGGCGCTGCGGCCCGGCGGGCGGCTGGTGCTGGCGCATCACCGCGTCGATTATTACGACTTCGCGCAACATGCCGCCGGCATCCATATGCGCTTCCTGCGGGCGACCGGCCGGCGCTGGCGGGTGGCGACGGTGCGTCGCCGTGCGCGCTGGCACGTCATCGTCGCGCAAGCGATCGACGATGGGGATTTTCATGGGCCTCAGAAGCGCCTAGAGCGCGCGCACCCCGGGGGACCGCTGATGCGCGGTTGAGAGGTGGGCAGCAGCCCATGACCCGCCGAACCTGATCCGGATCATACCGGCGTAGGGAGGGTTGGCGGCGCTCTTCCGTCCTCCCTCCATGAAAGTGGACAAGAGGACGATGCCGGTTGTGACCAAGCGTGATCAGCGGATGATCCGCCCTGCTGCCCTGTTGCTGTCGGCCGCCTGGGCGCTGCTGCCCCTGGCGGCTGAGGCGCAGACGGTGACGGATGCCCCGCCGGCGGACATCCGTGTGCTGGGTCAGCGCGATCCCGCCGGGCTGCTCCCCGACCAGACCGAGCCCAAGGCGGTCAGCGCCATCTCCGCCGACTTCATCGTCAAGCAGGCGCCGACCCTGAACGCCTTTCAGCTGGTCAATCTGCTGCCCGGCGCAACGGTGGCGTCCGCCGACCCGTACGGTCTGTCGACCAGTTCGAGCCTGACTCTGCGCGGGCTGGGGCAGGATGAGATCGGCGTGTTGATGGAGGGCGCGCCGCAGAACGACATCGGCTATTACTACGCCTATCCGTCGCAATTCGCCGATCCGGGCAACATCCGCCAGATCGCGCTGGCGCAAGGCTCGGTCGATCTGGACTCGCCGACGGTGGCGGGGGCGGGCGGATTGCTGTCGCTGACCCTCGACGATCCCAAGGCGACGACGCAGGTGCGCGGCGATCTGTCGCTGGGGTCGCACGCCCTGCGCCGCATGTTCGTGCGGGTCGATACGGGGACGCTCGGCGACAGCGGGGTGAAGGCGTTCCTGTCCTATTCGCATACCCAGGCGGATAACTGGCGTGGGCCGGGCTATGACCTGCGCCAGCATGTCGATGCCAAGCTGCTGCGCGAATGGGGGCAGGGCAACCGTGCCAGCCTGGCGCTGTCGTACAACGACGCCAATTCGTCGAGCTATCCCAGCCCGACTTTGCTTGAGTGGCAGGCGCAGGGGCGCGGGTTCAACTTCGATCCGCGCTACACGCCCGGCAGCAGCAGCTATTGGCGGCTGTACCGCGCTCCGTTCCGCAACCTCTATGCCTCCGCGCCGGTGCATGTGTCGCTGAGCGATCGGTTGACGCTCGACACCACCAGCTATCTGCAATTCGGCTATGGCAACTCGCCCTATGGCACCCAATTGGCGACCACCGGCAATTTCCTCGGCAATGAGGAGCTGACCGCGCCGATCGCTTTGCCGAACGCGGTCGACGGGGTGGCGACGGTGCTCGGCAATTATACCGGCGACCAGCGGCGGCTGGGGCAGGTCGTCAAGCTGACGCGGATGGCGGGCATCCACCGGATCACCGCCGGGCTGTGGTTCGATTACGGCATCGACCGCGTGACCCAGACCTATACGGCGGTCGGCCCCGACGGCCAGCCCGCCGATCGCTGGGGCTATCGCAGCCGGGCGATCCGCACCGCCGACGGGCGGCTGCTCGCCTATGAGAACCAGCGCACGATCACCGTCATCAAGAGCCTGTTTGTCGCGGACAGCATCGCGCTGACCCCGCAGCTGACCGTCGATCTGGGCATCAAGGGCATCAACATGCTCCGCAGCGGCCGCAACTATCTGCCCGGCCCGCAACAGGCGGTGCGGCGCGAGAGCAATATCGCGCTGCCGCGTGCGGCGGTGCGCTATGCGATCGACGACCGGCAGCAAATCTTCGCCAACATCACCACCAATTTCCGCACGCCCAACGAGTTCACGTTGTATGACAGCTATATCGGCGGGCAGGTCACGACGCGCGGCACCGATACGCTGAAGAACGAATATTCGGTGTCGCAGGAACTGGGCTATCGCTTCATCGGCAGCCGCCTGTCCGCCTCGGTGACCGGTTTCCATTACCGTTTCCGCAACCGCCAGCTCGCGACCGTGGTCGACAATGGCGGGGCGCTGGTCAACTCCACGCTGAATGCCGGCGGGCAATCCTCGTACGGCGTCGATGCCGAGATCGACTATCGTCCGGTGGCGGGCCTCAGCCTCTATGCCTCGGGCGAATATCTGCGCGCGCGGATCAGCGACGATCTGCCGGTCGGCAACGACCTACTCCCGACGCGCGGCAAGCGTGCCGTGTCCAGCCCGACCTGGCAGTTCGGCGCGGGCAGCATCTATGACGACGGGCGTCTGTTCGGCAGTATCGCGGGCAAATATGTCGGCCGCCAATATGCGACCTTCGTGAATGACGAGAGCATTCCCGGCTATGCCACGCTCGACCTGTCGATCGGGGTGCATCTGGCCGACTGGCTGGACGGCAAGCGCACCGATCTGCGGCTGAACGCGATCAACGTCACCGATCCGCATGTGCTGGCCGGCGTGCAGGCGGTGACCACCAATGCGCGCGATGTGGTCGGGCGTGGCGGTACGGTCATTACGGGCAATGCGCCGGCCTATTATATCGCGGGCGGGGCGGCGGTGGTCGCCACCCTGTCGCGCAGCTTCTGATCGTGCAGGGCGAAGGCCACCGCGTCCACGGCATGGGGCTGGCGCTGGAGGCGCCGACCTGGCCCGCGATCACGGACGGTGAGGCGGCGGCCGTGCTGGCGCATTTCCCGCTGGTCGCCCCGATCACCACCTTAAGCTGGCATTCGCCACGCCCCTTTTCCGCCGCCACGCTGATCGACACGGCGGACGGCGCGCTGCTGCTCAAGCGGCATCACCACCAGGTGCGCAGCGTCGCGGGGCTGGCGGCGGAGCATGGCTTCATCGCGCATCTCGCGACGGCCGGCCTGTCGGTGCCCGAGGTCCTGCGCACCGCCGAGGGGGCGAGCGCGGTGGGCCTGGGCGAGGGGACCTATGAGCTGCATCGCCGGTCGCCGGGCGCGGATCTGTACCGCGACCACCCGTCCTGGACTCCGTTCCAGTCGTACGATCACGCCCATGCGGCGGGTTATGCGCTGGCCAGGATGCACCAGGCCGCGCGCGGGTTCAACGCGCCGGCGCGCACCGCCCAGCCGCTGGTCGCCAGCTTCACCATCCTGCCCGCGCATGATCCGATGGCGGCTATGGATGCCTATATCGCCGCGCGGCCCGCACTGGCCGCGTTCCTGTCTGCGCGGAACTGGCGCAGCCCGTTGGCCGCGCTGTTCGCGGATGGGGCGAGCGGACTGGCCCCGCGTCTCGTCCGCCAGCCGTCGCTCTGGACGCATAACGACTGGCACCCGTCCAACCTGCTCTGGGCGGCGGACGGCGGGGTCGCGACGGTGTTCGACTTCGGGCTGGCCGACCGTACGTGCGCCGCGCACGACCTGGCCACCGCGATCGAGCGCACCGCCTTCGCCTGGCTGGAGCTGGGGACGAAGCCCGATCACGCCATCGCCGACCTGCGTGCGGCGCGTGCCTTGATCGCGGGCTATGCTTCGGCCGGGCCGCTGTCGCCCGACCTGATCGAGACGGCCATCCGCCTGCTGCCGCTGGTTCATATCGAGTTCGCGCTGTCCGAGATCGATTATTTCGCCGGGATCGTCGGCGACGAGGATGCCACGCTGCTGGCGTGGGAGGGCTATCTGCTGGGTCATGCCGACTGGTTCCTGTCGGGGGCGGGGCGGGGGTTTCTGGCGGACCTGCGCGAAGAGGCCGGCCGATGATGACGCCGCTGGAGATCGCGGCGGTCGCGATCAGCGTTCTGGCGATCTGGCTGACGGCGCGGCGCAACATGCTGTGCTGGCCGCTGAACCTCCTCGCCTGTGCGCTCTATTTCAAGCTGTTCCTCGATGTGCGGCTCTATGCCGACATGGCGTTGCAGGCGGTGTTTGCGCTTGGCATCCTTTATGGCTGGATCACATGGCAGCGCGACCGGGAAAGCACCGGCGCGGTGGTCGTCATGCCGCTGTCGCGCGGCGCAGGGCTGGGCGGACTGGCCATGGGCGGGCTGGCGGCGCTGGCGATCGGGTGGTTCACCAGCCGGCATACCGACGCGGCATTGCCCTGGCTCGATGCGACGCTCAGCAGCTTCAGCCTGGTCGCGCAATATTGGACCGCGCGCCGGCACCGCGAAAGCTGGCTGCTCTGGATCGCGGTCGACATCGTCTATGTCGGCATGTTCGTCGCCAAGGGATTGCTGCCCACCGCCGGGCTGTATGCGGTGATGATCGGGCTGGCGGTGATCGGCTATCGCGACTGGCGGCGCTGACCCTGTCCTTTCCTCCCCTGTAAGGGGAGGTGGCAGGCCGTAAGGCCTGACGGAGGGGTGTCACCGGTCGTGAGATGGGGCGACCTCGCCACCGGGACACCCCTCCACCATGCTGCGCATGGTCCCCCTCCCCTTGCAGGGGAGGAAAAGGGTGGGGCTACGCCTCGACCAACGGCATCAGGAAGTCGCGCATCAGGTCGGCGGTGCGACGCTGGCGCAGGATCAGGCGGTCGCGCTGGTCTTCGTCATCCTCCTCCAGCGTGTCGGCCTCGAACCGGGCGACCGCGACCGGGCCGTCGCGCCGATAGGATTGATCGGGGTCGGGATCGGTGAAGCGCACCCCCAGCCGGTCGAGGGCAAGCCGCACCACCGCGCCGTGCGGGCCGCTCAGCGCCGCCCGGAACGCGTCCCGTGCCGCGGCGAGGCCGCCGTCATGATGTTCCAGGCAATAGACGAGGTCGTGCGCGTCCTTCGGCTCGTGTCGCTGGTCATAGGCGAAGGCCTTCAGACAGGTGAAGCTGACGATGTCGGCGTGGCGGACCTCCTCGGTCGTGCGGCCTCCGCCGTTCAGCAGCTCGGCGGTGATCGCGGTGACGCGGTGATGGTCGAACACCATCGACGCGTGCGGGATGTTGATCGCGGTGACGTTGCCCTCGGTCGGCAGCTCGGTGACGCGGCCCCCGCTCAATGCGGGCGCGTCGGCGAGGAATTCGAGGATCATGACCGCGCCGCCCTCGATCGCCGCCTTCCAGCGCCAGGACTGTTTCTGGCCGCGATCATTCTCGGCGCGTTCGAACCCCATCGCGCGCAGATTGTCCTCCAGCGATCTGTACGCCTCGGTATCGGTCAGGATGGTGAAGTCGACGACGACATCGACATCGCCGGTCCCGGCATGGCGCGGCACCTGCGGCGGACGCGCGGTGACCAGATAGCGTGGTGCCAGCCCGCCGATCAGATAGACCGACTCCTTCCACGGCCCCAGCCCGCGCAGCAGCGTGACGAGCACGCGTTCGCACGCGTCGGTGACCTGGGCGGTATAGCCGTCAATGCTCCGGGGCTTGCTCATGCCCGCTCCAGCCGTTCGGCGCGCAGATGCGCCGCCATGTCCCTGGCGCGGCCCGACCCTTGTAGCAGGTCGAGATAGACCTGAAGCGCGGGTGCCAGCGTAATGCCGTCGATGCGGGGGCCGACGATCACGTCGCCGGGGCTACGGGTTTCGAGGACACCCAGATTCCAGCCCTCCTTGACCCGCCGCGCGTCCAGTTCGGCGAGCGCGGCGTCGTGCGCCGGGCCGGGTGCGATGCGGCAGCGAAGCTGTGAGATGCTCGACAGATGCGGGGCATAGGCCTGGGCCGCGACCTCGGACGTCACCGCATAAACGGCGTCAGCCTGGGTGCAGGCCGCGTCCAGCCGCCGTGCCAGCGCGCCGACATCGCCGACAGGCACATAATAGCGGGTAAGCGCGGGCGGCTTGCGCTCGGCGATCGCACTGGCCCAAGCGTCGATCACCGGTGCGGGATCGCGCAGCCGGCGCAATTTGGCGGGGCCGGCGCCCTCCACCTCGACCCATTCACGCCGCTCCATTTCGGACAGCGTCGCCGAGGCGGTGGCGGGCGAGACCCCGGTCGCCTCCGCCACGCCCTTGACGCCCAGCCATTCGGGGCGTCGCTCGACGACCTCCATGACCACGCGCGCGCGCTGGCCCTGGAAGATCCGGTCGAGATTCCTGGCGGCCGCAGGGGGCGGGGGGCGATCGATGAGAATGAAGGCGTGGTTCGCCGGGATGAAGAGCGAGCCGCCCAGATCGTAAAAGCCGATCCGCTCCTCACGCAGCAGATCGCGCGCGCCCGGCGAGATGCTGTTGGCCATGAAAAAGGGCACCAGTTCATGGACGTCGCTCGCGGGCAGCTGGGCGATATAGTGGCGCAGCTGATAGATGGCCTGACGCACATCGCGCGGATAGGCCTGACGCTTCGCCTCGACCACCAGCCGGAGAGGCCGGCCGTCGATCGTCACATCGACCAGCGCGTCGATCAGCGCCTGCGGACCGACGCGAACCTCGCGTTCATCGACCCAAACCTTCGCGCCCGGCAAAAGGCCGATCATGTCTGTCAGCCCATGAAACAGGAGCTGCTCTTCATTATCGTATTTCAGCATCTTTCCTGCTCAGCGAATAATGCATCCATATCGAATATTCGAATATATGGCCATATTTACTGAACAGAAATTATATGCCTCCGTCGCGCCTCTTTCCATTCCTCCCTGCAAGGGGAGGTGGCAGACCGAAGGCCTGACGGAGGGGTATCCCCCTCTCGATCGTCAGCCTGAACCACGACCGCTCGCACCCCCTCACCATGCTCCGCACACCCTCTCCCACAGACGCGGATAAGCATCCTTGCCGATATTGATGTCCGCCCGATTTGTGCGCAAGGCCGCTGGGCGCGCCGCGTCGGGGCGTCGGGTGACGGAGACAGGGGCGATGGGCGTCGCATTCACACGGTCGGCGACGGCATGGCTGCGCCAGCGGCTGCGTGCGAGCGAGGCGGTGCTCATCCTGCTGGCGGTCGTGATCGGGGGCGCGGCGGGGCTGTTGAGCGTGGTGCAGGGCGCGGTCGCGCATCTGATCCAGCATCTGCTGTTCGCCCTGCCCATCGGCCAGCGGCTGAGCGCGACGCCGGCGATCCCGGTCCTCGCGCTGCTCGCCCTGCCGCTGGGCGGGGGTGCGCTCGTCCTGTTCTCCTGGCTGACCAGGGCGCGGTCGCGGCACATGGTCGACGCGGTCGAGGCCAATGCGCTGCATGGCGGGCGCATGTCGTGGAGCGACAGCCTGGTCATTTCGGGCCAGACGATCCTGTCGAACGGTTTCGGCGCATCGGTGGGGCTGGAGGCGGCCTATGCGCAGCTGGGCGGGGTCGTCGCCTCGGTGGCGGGCGGGTGGTTCCGGCTGCGTCGCGCCGACCTGCGCATCCTGGTCGGCGCCGGCACGGGGGCCGCGATCGCCGGGGCGTTCGGCGCGCCGCTGACGGGCGCCTTCTATGCGTTCGAGATTGTCATCGGCGCCTATACCCCCGCCGCGATCGCGCCGGTGGCGGCGGCCTCCTTGTCCGGCGTGTTCGTCGCGCAGGCGCTGGGCGCGCCATCCTATCTGGTCGATGCCACGGTCGGCGAGCAGGTGCGCACCCATCATTATCTGCTCTACGCCGGGCTGGGCGCGCTGGCGGCGGGCATCGGCATCGTCCTGATGCGCGCGGTCGCCGAGGTCGAGACGCTCAGCCGACGCCTGCCGCTGCGCGCGTCGTGGCGGCCGATCCTGGGCGGCGTGCTGCTGATGCCGCTCGCCTGGCTGACGCCGCAGGTCCTGTCGGCGGGGCATGGCGCGCTGCACATGGACCTGGAATATGGCGTGCCGCTCAGCTTTCTGGCGGCGATCTTCGTGATGAAGAGCGCGGCGTCGATCGTCTCGCTGGGCTTCGGCTTTCGCGGCGGGCTGTTCTTCGCCTCGCTGTTCCTGGGCAGCCTGCTGGGCCAGCTTTATGCCGGCGGCCTGGGATGGATCGCCGGCCAGTCGCTGATCGCGCCCGACAATGCCGCGCTGGTCGGCATGGCGGCGCTGGCGGTCGCGGTGATCGGCGGGCCGATGACGATGGCGATGCTGGTGCTGGAAGCGACGCACGATTTTGCGCTGGCGGGCGCGACGATCGCGGCCGCGCTGGTCGCCTCGACCATCGTGCGCGAGACGTTCGGCTATTCCTTCTCCACCTGGCGGCTGCATCTGCGCGGCGAGACGATCAAGAGCGCGCGCGATGTCGGCTGGGTGCGCACGCTGACCGCCGGGCGGATGATGCGCAAAGTCGAGCGCGCCACGCCGGCCGCGATGACCGTCGCCGAATTCCGCCGATCCTTCCCGCTGGGCTCGACCAGCCGCATCGTGCTGGTCGACGACGAGGGCCGCTATGCCGGGATCGTCCAGACCGCCAGCGCCTTTGCCGAGGGTGCGACGCCGAGCGACCCGGTCGGCACGCTGGCGATCCACCGCGACCAGGCGCTGGCCCCCGATGCCGACATCAAGACGGTGATGGCGGCCTTCGACAAGGCGGGCGCGGACGAGATGGCGGTGGTCACGGGCGGCGGCCATGTCCTGGGCATCCTGTCCGAATCCTATGTCCGACGCCGCTATGCCGAGGAACTGGACAAGGCTCAGCAGGAGATGTTCGGCGAAGCCTGATCCCGCCAGCGCAGCCGGTCGATCAGCACGCGCAGCGCCGGGCTGACGCGGCGATCGGGATAATAGAGGTGGCATCCCGGATAGGGGGTGCAGTGGTCGGACAGCACCTGCACCAATCGGCCATCGGCGATCTCGTCGGCGACATCATGCTCCATCACATAGCCCAGCCCCGCGCCGGCACGCATCGCAGCGCCGGCCAGCACCTCGTCATTGACGATCAACTGCCCCGACACCCGCATGCGGACGTCACGCCCGTCGATGCAGAATTCCCAGGGCAGCAGCCCGCCGCCCCCGAGCAGCCGGTAGTTGATGCAGACATGATCGGCCAGATCGTCGGGCGTCCGCGGCATGCCGTGCTGCGCGAAATAGCCCGGCGTGCCGACCACCACGGTGCGCAGCGACGGGCCGACCGGCACCGCCACCATGTCACGCTGCACCGTCTCGCCCAGGCGAATGCCCGCATCGAACCCGCCGGCGATCAGGTCGATCAGGCGATCCTCGACGATCACCTCGACCGCGATATCGGGATGATCGCGCAGGAAATCGGGCAGGCGCGGGGCCAGGATGGTCCGCGCCGCATAGCCGAAGGTCGTCAGCCGGATCGTCCCCGACGGCGCGTCGCGCCAGTCGGCCAGTGCGGCCAGTGCGGCCGCCACCTGCGTCAATGCCGGGTCGACCGAACGCAACAGCAATTCGCCGGCCGCCGTCGGGGCCACCGAGCGCGTCGTGCGCGCGAGCAGCCGAACGCCCAGCCGCGTCTCCAGCGCCTTCATCGCGTGGCTCAGCGCCGAGGGCGAAAGGCCGAGTTCGGCCGCTGCGCGCGTGAAGCTGCGCACCCGTGCGACGGTCGCGAACGCCGCCAGATCGTCGAGGTCGCCACGCCGCATTGTTGCATCATGCTCACAAGCCTTTGCGGGCGGCAACCGCTAATCACGGGCGCGTGCGGTCCTTAATTCGGGTGTCGAACACGGGAGACACGAACCATGGACCTGACCCATTATCGCACGCTCGGCCGATCGGGCCTGGCCGTCAGCCCGCTGGCGCTGGGGACGATGACCTTCGGCGCGGGCCGCTGGGGTGCGGACGACGCCGCCTCACGCCGAATCTTCGACGCCTATGCCGATGCGGGCGGCAATTTCGTCGATACCGCCGATGTCTATTCGGGGGGCGAGAGCGAGGCGATGCTCGGCCGCTTCCTGCGCGACAGCGGCATGCGCGATCGCATGGTCGTCGCGACCAAATCGGGTTTCCCGCGCGGCGAGGGCAATCCGCTGGCGGGGGGCAATTCGGCGCGCAACATCCGCGACGGGCTGGAAGGCTCGTTGCGCCGGCTCGGCACCGGTCATATCGACATGTACTGGACGCATGTCTGGGACCGCACGACCCCGGTGGAGGAAGTGTTGCGCGCGTTGACCGACGCAGTGCGGCGCGGGGACATCCTCTATTACGGCTTTTCCAACGCTCCGGCCTGGTACACCGCGCAGGTCGCGACGCTGGCGCGCGCGCATGGCCTGCCCGAACCGGTCGGCCTGCAATACAGCTATTCGCTGATCGATCGCGGGGTCGAGCTGGACCTGGTGCCCGCCGGCCAGGCGCTGGGCATGGGGCTGGTGGCGTGGAGCCCGCTGGGCTTCGGGATGCTGACCGGCAAATATGGCCGCGAGAAGCTCGCCGATTTCGGCCCCGCCGGCAGCGTCCCGAACAAGGGCGGCGACACCGGCAACGGTGATAGCGACGGCCGCCTGAACGGCGACAATCCCTATGGCGGGATGTTGTTCACCGAGGCCAATTTCCACATCGTCGACGAACTGCGCGCGGTGGCGGGCGAACTGGACCGGCCGATGGCGCAGGTCGCCCTCGCCTGGGTCGTGTCGCGGCCGGGCGTCTCATCGGTGCTGATGGGTGCGAGCCGGGCCGAGCAGGTGATCGAGAACATGGCCTCGCTCGACATCGCGTTCTCGCCCGAGCAGCAGGCCCGGCTGGACGCGGCGGGCGCACCACCGATGCTCAATCCCTATTTCATCTTCCAGCTGCCGCGCGCGCAGATCTTCGGCGGCAGCCAGGTCGCGCCATGGACCGGCCGCTAGGGTGAAGCCGGCGTCCGCCCGCGCCGTCAGACGGCGCGGGCGCGTTCCTCGACGATCCGCTCCAGCATCGACAGCGGCATCGCGCCAGCCTCCAGCACGTCGTGGAAATGCTTCAGGTCGAAACGGTCGCCCGCGATCGCCTTGGCCCGTTCGCGCGCGCGCAGCCAGGCGGCGTGGCCGATCTTGTAGCTGCACGCCTGGCCCGGCGACACGCAATAGCGCTCGACCTCGCGCTGCGAGCGGCCGGGGGCGAAGCCGACCGTGTCGACGAGGTATTTGGTCGCCTGCGCATGCGTCCAGCGCTTGGTGTGGATGCCGGTGTCGACCACCAGCCGCGCCGCGCGGAACAGGAAGGATTGCAGATAGCCGGCGCGCTCGACCGGCGAGGCATAGCCGCCCAGTTCGTCGGCCAGCTGTTCGGCATAGAGCGCCCAGCCTTCGAGATAGGCGTTGAAGAAGGCGATCTTGCGCAAGGGATGGGTGGGGGCGCGCTGCGCGGTCGAGATCTGCAGGTGATGGCCCGGCACGCCCTCATGATAGGTCAGGCTGGGCAGCGTGTATTTGGGCCAGTCGTGCACGCTCTTCAGGTTGATCCAGTAGATTGCGGCGCGCGAGCCATCGAGCGGCGCGCGGAAATAATAGCCATTGGGCGCGCCGTCCTGAATCTCGGGCGCGACGCGGCGGATTTCGAGCGCGGCGTTGGGCGGGTTGCTGAACGCCTGCGGCAGCCGCGCCTGCATCGCCTGTGCACTGGCGTTGAGGCTCGCGAGCAGCTCGGCCCGGCCGGCATCGGTGTCGGCGAAGAGCTGTGCCGGCAGCCGGTTGAGCTGGTCGAGCCGCGCGCCGACGCTGCCTTGCGTCAGGCCCTGGCTGCGCAGGATCGGATCGAGCTGCGCGGTGAGCTCGGCCACCTGTTGCAGGCCCATGCGGTGGACCTCGTCGGGCGACAAGGTGGTCGTCGTCGCCTGCGCCAGCGCGGCGGCATAGAGCGCGTCGCCGCCCGGCAAGGCCCAAACGCCCGCCGCGCTGCGTGCCGAGGGGCGCAACGAGCGCAACAGCGCGATCTGGCGGTCGAGCGCGGGATAGACCTGATCGGCGACGATTTTTGTCGCGCGTGCCTGCCAGTCCCCGGCGATGTTCGCCGCGCTCGTCCGGCTGGTCAGCGCCTTGACCAGCTGGCTGTCGGCGGGGGCGGGCGCGCGCAGCTTGGCCATCTGGCCCAGCGCCAGGTCGAGCGAGAAGTCGGGGGCCAGCCGGCCCTTTGCCGCCTCGCGCCGCTGGACCTCGGTCTCATTGTCGAGCTGACGGCCCATCAGCGACAGGCGGTCGAGATAGGCCTGCGCATCGCCGGCGGTCTTGACCGGGTGGGTCGAGGCGAGGAAGTCGGGCAGCGAGAAATAGACGCCGTCCTGCTGCGAGATCGGATAGGGCCCCTGCGGCGAGGACAGGCCGAACTTTTCCGGGCCGATCATGTTCGACTGGATATTGTAGAGCACGACCTCGCGATCGATCCGCGCTTGGGGCGACAGCGTGGCGGGGTCGACCGCGCGGACCAGCGCCTGCGCCTTGCGGCTGCGCGCCAGATCCTTGGCGATCGCGCCATAGCTGTTGTCGCCCAGCTTGTGGCGGAGATCGGCGTTCTTGCCGGTGTCGAAGCCGAGCGAGGTGGCGAATTCGGGCGACTCGCGCACCGTCTCGGCCAGCACCTGATCGAACACCGCGTTCAGCCTCGCGTCGCCGGGGGCGGGTGCCGTCCCCGACGCCGCCTGCGCGAAGGCGGGAAGGGCGGGCAGCATGGTCGCGCCGGCGGTCGCCGCACTGGACAGGAGGAAGGTGCGACGATCCATGCTGATTTTTCCCCGATTATGGAAGGCTTTGCCCCACGCTAGGCGACAGCGGGGGCAAAGCGCAAGCCACCGATGGTCAGCGCAGGATGATGTCCGCGCCGTGCTTGTGGGCGCGGATTTCCTCCTCGGTCAGCCCGTTGATCTCGTGCGGGAAGATCAGCCAGTCGTTCGTCTCGTGGACGAAGAAGTCGGGCTTCAGGTCGGTGACATTGCGCGACGGCTTGTAATAGACGGTCGCGACCTTCACCTCGTTGGGGATGTTGTTGCGGCACCGCGCCTTCAACTCCTTGAGCAGCGCGCGGATCGAACGCCCGGAATCGAAGACATCGTCGATCAGCAGCAGCCGATCCTCGGGGTTGAGGACATCGACCAGATGACCCAGCCCATAGATGCGCACCTGCGGCTCCTGCTGGTCGATGCCGGTATAGGAAGCGGTGCGGATGGCGATATGATCGCTATGCACCCCGCGATATTCGAGCAGTTCCTGCACCGCGATCCCGACCGGCGCCCCTCCGCGCCAGATGCCGACGATATGGGTCGGGCGAAAACCGGCGTCGAAGACCAGATTGGCCAGACGGAAGGAATCCTCCAGCAGGCGGTCGGCGGAGAGGTAGATTTTGGTGGTCACGACATCGTCCATCACATTTGCGGGGCGGGGCGTACAGCCACGCGCACCCGGAGAGACGGACCGCTTTGCGCCCGCACTGT
Organism: Sphingomonas pseudosanguinis; assembly: GCF_014196255.1. Classification (GTDB taxonomy): domain Bacteria; phylum Pseudomonadota; class Alphaproteobacteria; order Sphingomonadales; family Sphingomonadaceae; genus Sphingomonas; species Sphingomonas pseudosanguinis. The sequence continues at coordinate 11,223 of NZ_JACIDH010000009.1, read as the reverse complement.
CGGGAGCGCAACCTTGGCGTGATGGGCGGGGTGGCGGGTGTCACGAAGGCCAAGTTTGAAACTGGCTATCATAACGCATGACATCGCAAGCCTTGAAACACGTAATATCTTATCGGATGCGCTGATGGGGAAGCGAGGGGTCATCTTCGAGCAGAATAAAGCCAGCATCTCCCGGGCTAGGATTTTGATCCATTCCGGGTGTTAATCTGGGCTATCATGCGGAAGAACCGCACTTATACGGCCCCGTCCGCATGGCGTTGTTCAAACGCCTATGCGCACCGGGGGAAAATACATATGTTAAGAATACGGCAATTTGCCATGTCGGGCAGCATATCCTTGGCCGTGCTGCTGGCGGCCTGCGGGGGCGGCGACAATGGGGGTGGCGGGGACATTCCGGTCGTGACCGCACCGACCCCGACACCCACGCCGACGGGCACACCCACGCCCACGGCGACCAATACCGCGCCGGTCGCCAATCCGGGCGCCAATCAGAACGTCTTGACCAAGACGTCGGTGACCCTGGACGCGAGCGCCAGCGTCGATGCCAATGGCGATCCGCTGACCTATAAATGGGTCCTGAAGTCGCGGCCATCGGGCAGCGCGGCGGTGCTGTCGTCGCTGACGGACGCGAAGCCGACATTCACGGCCGATGTCGCCGGTACCTATGTCGCCACGCTGATCGTCAATGACGGCAAGGTGGACAGCGCGCCGGTCGACGTCACCGTGACGGCCGCCGTTGCCAATGCCGCGCCCGTCGCCAATGCCGGCCCCGACCAGAAGGTCACCAACGGCGCCCGGGTCACGCTGGACGGCAGCGCGAGCAGCGATGCCAATGGCGATGCGCTCTCCTATGCCTGGACGATGGATGCCCGCCCTTCGGGAAGCACCGCCGCACTGTCCTCGACCACCGTCGTCAATCCGAGCTTTACGCCTGACGTCGCCGGCAATTACATCCTGTCGCTGATCGTCAGCGACGGCGCGCTGAAGAGCGTGGCCGACAGCGTGACGATCACGTCGAGCCGGGCGAACGCCGCGCCGGTGGCCAATGCGGGCAAGGACCAGAACGTGCCCACGCGGTCGAGCGTCACGCTGGACGGACGTGGCAGCAGCGACGCCAATGGCGATCCGCTGACCTATGAATGGACTTTGACCTCGAAGCCCGCCGGCAGCAATGCGTCCCTGTCGGCCAAGACGCAGGCGGTTACCAACTTCACCGCCGATGTGGCCGGCACCTATGTCGCGACGCTGATCGTCAACGACGGCACCGTCGACAGCGCACCCACGACCGTCGCGATCACGGCGGTCGCGCCCAATCTGTCGCTGTACCGGGTGGACAGCCTGGGCCGGGACGAGTTGCTGAAGCTGCCCTATACCACCTCCGCCTCGATCCAGACGTCGCAGACCTGTGCCGGCACCAGCTGCCCGACGACGGTCACGATCGACCGGTTCAGGATCATGGCCAATGGCGACCGCTTCACGATCCAGGATGTCACCGCGACCAACCTGACGACCGGCTCGCCCGTCGCCGCATCGTTCCGCGGCATCGGCAACGGCACGGTCATATCGAGCGGTCAGGCGATCGGCTTCAGCCTGGAGTCCGGGTTCACCCGGGGGCAGAGCGTCAACCTGCGCTATGAGTTCACGATCAAGGAAACGGGCGACAAATTCTCCTACACGGTCGAGCTCAAGACGAACTGAGAGCAGCGACGAACACCTCGATAAGGCGGGATTTTTCCCGCCTTATCTTTTGGCCGTGCCGCCCGCCGGCGCGGCCATTTTCCACCTCACGGCATCGGCAGCGCCGCCTGCTGGTCCTTGATCTTCCACTCCGCCGCGCGCAGCGCGACGTAATCGCGCAGCAACTGCACCCGGCGGGGGCGGAAGCTGGTCGTGCCGCGCATGAGCGTATCGATCCGCGCGACCTCGAAGGTGCGATAGCCCTGTCGCAACAGGCACCAGGCGACCAGCATCAGCGTCCTGGGGCTGTAGGACATGCCGAGCGGCAGGATCTCGCGTTCGCTGCGACGGTCGTGCGCGTCGCGATAGGTGATGCGGACGCTGAATTCGTCCCAGCAAGCCTGGCGCAACAGGTCCAGCGCGATCGTGATGGGCGCGCGCGGCTCGGTCGGTCGCCAGGACCGCATCGTCGCATGCGCCGCTTGCCGCGCCTGCCGGTCGGGCAGGGTGGCGACGATACGGGCGAGCGCGTTGCGGCCCGCGATCGTCAGCGCGGCATCGCCCAGATCGCCCAGGCTGGCGACGCCCAGCATCAGCGCCTCGATCTCCAGCCGCGAGAAGCTCTGCGGCGGCAGGGTCGGGTCCTCGGTCAGCGTATAGCCATAGCCCGCCGTGCCATCGACCAGCACGCCGCCTGCGCGCAGCGTCGCGATGTCGCGGTAGAGCTGGCGCGTCGAAATCTCGGTTTCCGCCGCCAGACGCGCGGCCGTCACCGGTTGCGGCAGGCGCCGCAACGTGTCGAGCAAGCGCATCAGTCGATCCGATCGTGCCATCCCTGCTGCCCGAAACTGTCAGGAGGCCCTTCGTAAGGTGCCCGCATCATTCCACGCAAGGAGCATCCCGATGCGCACGCTATATTATTCTCCCCAATCGCGGTCCGACACGGTCGTCGCGCTCGCCCGCATGCTGTCGGCGGACATCACCTATCGCGAGGTCAGCATCCCGCGTCAGGACGGGACGGGCCAGCGCGATCCGGCCAATCCGCATCCCGAGGGCAAGGTGCCCTATCTCACCGATGGCACGGATACGGTGCGTGAGCGGGGTGCGATCATGCTCTATCTGACCGACGCCTATCCCTCCGCCGGCCTCGGCCCGCTGCCGGGTGAGGCGGCGCGTGGCGCCTATCTGTCATGGCTATTCTATTATCAGGGCGTCATGGAGCCGCTGCTGATCCTGAACTGGGCCGGGGTGAGCCATCCGGCGATCACCGCCGGCTTGCGCGACTATGACACGATGATCGAGCGGCTCGCCGAGACGCTGCGGCGCGGCCCCTGGCTGCTCGGCGACCGGTTTTCGGCGGCCGACATGCTGTGCAGCTCGCCCTTCGCCTGGTTCGCCGACATGATGCCCGCCGAACCGGTGATCCGCGACTGGGTCGCCCGTTGCACGGCGCGGGTGGAGGCGGGGATGGCCTGATCGGGGCACCTCCCATGGTACCGTCAACCGGGGGGAAGCTGCCCCGCATGGGCGCGCGCCGTCCGATCCTCGGGCGACAGCGCCGCAAAGCGTCGGTCGAAGTCCGCCGCGATGTCGGCCAGGGTCACATCGGCCAGGCGGCGCAGCAGCAGAGCCTCCGCCTCTTGCAAGGCGTCCTCGAGCGAGCCGTTGACCGCCCGCTCCACCAGGCAGACGGGATCGGGATCGGCCGGTCCGAGCGCGAAAATGCGGTTCTCGCCCAGCGCGCGGTGGACGTCGAGCATCGTGATGCCGTCGAGCCCGCGCGTCAGCGACCAGCCGCCGCCATGGCCCTTGACCGAGCGGACATAGCCCGCATCGCGCAGCCCCGCCATCGTTCGGCGGATCACGACCGGGTTCGTCCCCAACATCGTGGCGGCGGCCTCCGACGTCAGGGGGCCCTCCATCCGGCCCATATGGATCAGCAGATGCAGCATTCGTGAAAGGCGTGCGTCCACTTTCAGTCTCCAACCGACGCTACGGCTTATCACGTCACATTTGATGTTGCAAAAGAGAGCGTGCGACATCATGTAACTATCACTGTTATATGAAGGGTGAGCGGATGTACGAAGTGATCGTGATCGGCGGGAGTTTCGCGGGCCTGTCCGCCGCCATGCAACTGGCGCGTGCGCGTCAGAAGGTTCTGGTCATCGACGCCGGGGCGCCGCGCAACCGTTTCGCGGACGAAGCGCATGGCTTTCTGGGGCAGGATGGACGGACGCCTGCCATCATCATGCGCGACGCCCGACGCCAGTTGCTGCGCTATCCTACGGTGGACATCCTGTCCGGTGAGGCGGTGGGCGCCAAGGCTGTGGACGGAGGCTTTACCGTCGATCTGTCGGGTGGCGACGAACGCCGGGCGCGGCGTCTGATCCTGGCAACGGGCGTCTCGGACGAACTGCCCGCGATCCCGGGCATGGCCGAGCGCTGGGGCGAGTCCGTGCTCCATTGCCCCTATTGCCATGGCTATGAGGTGCGCGACCTGCCGCTGGGCGTGATCGCGGCGCATCCCCTGTCGGCGCATCAGGCGTTGCTGATCCCCGACTGGGGACCGACCACCTATTTCACCCAAGGCCAGTTCGAGCCCGAGCCCGACGAGCTTGAGGCGTTCGCCTCGCGCGGGATCACCGTGGAGCGGACCCCAGTGGTCGAATTACTCGGCGCGGCGCCGATGCTGGAGGGCGTCCGCCTGGCGGATGGACGCGTCGTCGCGGTGGGCGCGGTCTTTACCGCACCCCGCACCAGACCCGCCACGGCGCTGGCGGCGATGCTGGGCTGTGCGCACGAGGACGGGCCGACAGGACCGTACGTCAAGGTCGACTCCTGGGGCGCGACATCGGTGCCCAGCGTGTGGGCGGCGGGGGATGCCGCGACGCCGATGCACAATGCCACACTTGCATCGGCGGCCGGCGTGCTGGCGGGCATCGGCGCCCATCAGGCGTCGGTGCGCGCCAGGGCGGCATGAAGGTGATGCAGGCGGTGTACGTGCACCGTTATCCTGGCCGCGTCGCATCGCGACAGCGCCGCGTGACCGACCATCGGTCAGGATGCCGGTCCACCACCATCCCTATTGATGACGGTGGGTCTTCTCGAAGCCCTCATTCGCCTTGGTCATCTTGGCGAGCTTGCGCAGATAGCTGCGGACATGGCGTTCGAACCGGACATCGTCATTCACGCCGGTGGCGGGATACTCGTCTTGCGCGATCAGTTCCTTGAGGCGGGCGGCGAAGGCGGCCTGATCATCCACACAGTCGGCGTTCTTCAGCGTGCGGCACGCCCATTCCTCGGCCGCCGCCTTGTCGAAATCGTCGCGGGCCTCATAGCCGGCGCGGTCCGCCGCGGCCTGATCCAGCCGCGATGCCGCGTAACGGCGTTCCAGCCATCGGCGGACGAGTGCCGCGTCCCAGGGTTTCAACGAATCCGCCATCATGTTTCCCGATCGGTACGCGACATTTAACGCTGCTGGCCGCCGGCCATAGGCGGCACCGGGTCGCTTTGCTACAGACCGGGGCCGTAGAGACAGATAGATTGCGCCATGGCCAGACGTTCGAAACATGACCCCTATGATCATCTTCCGCAGGAGGAGGAGGCCCCGGCCGCACCGGTGCCGTGCTGGCTATGCGGTCGGCCGACCGGCAAGATCATCGTCTGGCACCATCCCGTGCCCATGAGTCGCGGCGGCCGCGATGTCGTGCCGATGCATCCGATCTGTCAGCAGACCCTGACCGCCAATTTCACCAATTCCGAGTTGCAGCGACATGGCATGGACGTGTCGGGCCTGCTCGATAATCCCAATATCCGCAAATTCGTCGACTGGGTGGCGAAGAAGGACCCCGACTTCACCGCCGCGATCACCAAGAAGCAGCGCTGAGCGCTGCCGTCCGGTCACGGGGGCCGGACGGCAGGCCCCGACCGGGTCCGGTCAGCGAGCGCTGACCGTGCCGGGTGATGTCGGAACGGGCTGCTTCGGCTTGACGTAGCGGTCGAGCCAGTCGGTCATCTGCCAGAGCGTCTCCTCGGTCGATTCCAGCGCGCGATAGCCGTGCGGCTCGTTGGGCAGAACGACATAGCGGACGGTCGCGCCATTGCCCTTCAGCGCGGCGTACATACGCTCCGACTGGATCGGGAAAGTGCCGCTATTATCGTCGGCACCGCCATGGATCAGCAGGATGGGCGCCTTGATCCGGTCGGCATAGGTGAAGGGGCTCATCTCGGTATAGGTCGGCGTCGCCTGCCAATAGGTGCGCTGTTCGGCTTGGAAACCGAACGGTGTCAGCGTGCGGTTGTACGCGCCAGACCGCGCGATACCGGCGCGGAACAGGTCGGTATGCGCCAGCAGATTGGCGGTCATGAACGCGCCGTAGCTGTGTCCGCCGACCGCGATGCGGGTCCGGTCGGCGACGCCCAGCTTCACCACCGCATCGACCGCGGCCTGCGCATCCTCGCGCAGCTGTTTGACGTATGTGTCGTTCGCCTCCGCGCCACCCTCGCCAATGATCGGCATCGCCGGATTGTCGAGGATCGCATAGCCCTGGGTCAGCAGGAACAGATGGCTGATACCGCGCGGTCGCACGAAGCGGTTGCCCCGGTCGACCGTCTGCCCGGCGACCTTGGCATCGGTATATTCCGCCGGATAGGCCCAGAGCAGGGTCGGCAGCGGCCCGTCGCGCTTCGCGTCATAGCCGGCGGGCAGATAGAGCGTACCCGACAGCGGCACGCCGTCCGCGCGGCTATAGGTGATCGTCCGCTGGGTGACGCCCGCGAAGACGGGGGCGGGGTCGGCAAAGGCGGTAATCGCCTTCGCGCTGCCGCCCTTGGTGCTGCGGATGACATAATTGGGGGCGAGCGTAGCGCTCTCGCGCCGCGTCAGGATGCGCTGGCCCCTATCGTCGAGCATAGCGACGACTGACTCGTAATAAGGCGGTTTGGCGGCCCATAGGCGTGTCGACGTTTCGCCGGTGAGTGGCATGGTGGCCAGAAACGGAAATGCGCCCGTCTTGCTCGCGCCTTCCCCCGAGACGAAGACGCCGTCATGCGCGGGCGTGAAGCGCATCACCGGCTTGCCGGCGGCATTCTCTTCTAGGATCGGATCGCCCGGATCGCCATATTGATCCTGATAATTGCGGGTCAGCAGCATCCGCGTCTTTCCCGGCCGCGCGGGCGCGACTGCCAGCCGGTGTTCGGTACGGCTGCGCCATTCGCGGTCGACGATCATGGCAAAGCCGTCATCCCCCCACATCGTCGTCGCATAGCGCGCCGAGGTCCGCGCCAGTTCGACGGGGGCGGCGTCGAAGGGGGCGGCCTGCATCATCACCTTGTCGCGGAAGGCGATCTTGGTGCGCGGGTTGCCGCCGTCCAGTGCCTCGGCCCAGACGAGGGTCGCGGGCGCATCCGACCGCCACTCCGCCTCGCGCGGCCCCTTCACCGTCGCATCGAAATCGACCGGCAGGTCGTCGGCGAGCGGGCGGTCGACCAACGTCCTGACCGGTTGCCCGTCGATGGTCGAGACCGCGATCTCGGTCGGGAAGAAGCGTGCGGGCAGCAGATAGGAATAGGGGCGCTTCAACCGCTCGGTCAGCAGATAGCGGCCATCGGGCGAAACGCTGAACCCGCTGATCAGGCCCGGCGTGCCGATCGGTCGGGTCGCACCGTCGTCGAGGCCGATGCGGACGAGCTGGCCGGTGAAATAATGATCGAACAGCGCCTCGTCATGTGCATCGCCGAGCAGATCCTCATAGGTGCGTGCGGCTGAGGTGCGACCGCTGCTTTCCTGCACGATCGGCCCGGTCGGGGTCGCGGCCTGGGCGGGGCGCGCGCCCCGACCGGCGGGGACGGTATAGGCGACCAGCGACCGGCTGTCCGGCATCCAGACGAAGGGCGTGCCGAACGCGCCGTTCAGCCCATGGGCGACGACGCGCGCGCGGCCGTCACGCTCGGAGACCCAGAGCGACAGGCCATCGGCATCCTGCGCGTAGAAGGCGACCCGGCCGCCGTCGGGTGACCAGTCGGGTGCGGCGAAGCGCAGGCCGGCGGGCAGCTGCACCGCGATCGTCCGGCCGCTGGCGATGTCCTTGAAGCTCAAGGCGTTCAGCCACTGGACGCGCACCTCGGCCTGGCCGTTGGTCGCAGGGTCGATCCGGTATCCGCCCAGCCGCAGGATCGGCTTCGACAGATTGGCGATCGTCGGCAGATTCTCGCGGCCGAAAATGGCGAGCGTGCGGTGATCGGGGCTGACGCCGACGGCCGGGGTCGGTGGGGTTTCGAGGGCTTTGGCGATCGCGTCGGGCGCACGGTGATAGGCGGTGCCGGGCGTTTGCGCGGTCGCGGTGGAGGCAAGCAGGAGAGCGATCAGGCAGGCACCGGTGCGCATTCATAACCCCTTGTGATGACGGACCGTTCATGTGCCACGGCCCGACCGCACCGACCAGCGGCTTTTGGCATCGACCGGTCGGCCACGCGGCAACCTATCCGCGCTTGCCCCGCCCCCAGCCGTCACGCGCGGCGAACAGCGCCTGCATCTCGGCCATATTCTCGGTGCCCCAGGCGCATAACGGCTCCAGCGCGCGCGCCAGGCTCTGGCCCATTTCGGTCAGCGTATAATCGACGCGCGGCGGGACCTCGCGATAGTCGTTACGGGTCAACACGCCGTCCGCCTCCAGCTCCTTGAGCTGCTGGATCAGGACCTTGTCGCTGACATCGCGCACAGCGCGCTTGAGTTCGCCGTAGCGGGTCGGTCCGCGCAGCAGGAAATAGAGGATCAACGGCTTCCACTTGCCCGAGATGACCTTGAGCGTGGCGTCGAGCCCGCAGGTGAAAGCGGGGGTGTCGAGAATGGCGGCATCGGACATTTTTCGGGTACTTACAAAAAGGTGTATACTTGCCTCTAGGTATGCGTGGAACCAGCTATGTGCAACCCTATGAATGGAGGCACATATGACACGATTGGAAGGCAGGACCGCGATTATCACCGGCGGTGGCACCGGCATCGGGTTGGCGACCGCCCGGCGGTTCGTGGCGGAAGGGGCGTTCGTCTATTTGTTTGGACGGCGCGCGGACAAGCTGGAGGCGGCGGTCGCGATGTTGGGCGGCAATGTGCGCGCGGTCGCGGGATCGGTGACCGAGGCGGCGGATCTGGACCGGCTGTTCGACACGGTGCGGCAGGAGCGCGGCTCGCTCGACATCCTGTTCGCCAATGCCGGCACCGGCGCGCTGATGCCGCTGGCGGAGATCACGCCCGAGCATGTCGACGACACGTTCGACGTCAATGTGAAGGGCACGATCTTCACCGTGCAGAAGGGGCTGAAACTGATGGCGGCAGGGGGCTCGATCATCCTCACCGGCTCGACCACCGGCGTCATGGGGACGCCCGCGTTCAGCGTCTATAGCGCGTCCAAGGCGGCGGTGCGCAACCTGGCGCGCAGCTGGGCACAGGATTTGCGGGGTACGGGCATCCGCGTCAACGTCCTGTCGCCGGGGCCAACGCTCACCGAACTGGCCGCCGAGGTCGTCGGCCATGATGCGATGATCGCAATGGGGGCGACGACCCCGATCGGGCATATCGGCGACCCGTCCGAAGTCGCCGCGGCGGCCGCTTTCCTGGCATCGTCGGACAGCAGCTTCATGACGGGCAGCGAGCTGTTCACCGATGGGGGGCTGGCGCAGATCTGAGGAACGCCGCCAGCTGGCCTCATGTCAGCTGGCGGACGTCGCCGCCTTGTCGTCGCCCGCTGTCCCGGGCACGGCCCAGGGGTCCGGTCCGCAGACCCGGTCCCGCCAGCGCGCCCTTCGGTCCCAGCATGCTGCGTCCAGCCGGGGGAGCGTGACGGTTTCGCGCTTCTGGCGCATGTCGAAACGCTGTTCGCCGCGATAGATCAGGCTGCTGCGCAACTCGTTCATCCGCGCGCCCGCCACCACCGCGAGCTGGGCGCGCGGCGAGAAGAGGATTTCCTGCCCGATCGAGCCGGCGACGCGACAGAATTCATATTGCGCCCGCACCGTCGAAAAGCGGGAATAGAGCCGCGTCCCATAGCGATCGAGCGCGGCCTCTCCCTCGCGGGGCGTCGGGCTGACGCGCGCGAAATACATGCCGAGCAGCGTCCAGGCCGCCGCCAGTTCCTCGACATGATCGGTCAGCATCGCGTTGTAATTGGTGTCGGTCAGCAGCGTCGGCTCGAACTGGCATTGCAGCGCCGCGACGTTGAGCGCGGCGCGCATCGTCCAGATCAGCGCCGCGTCATTCTCGCCATCGGTCGCGCCGGGCAGCGGCTCGACCGCCTCGGGCAGCTTGTCGGGGGAGAGCACGGCGGCATGATCGTAATGCTCCAGGTAGAATTGCGCCGATGCGGGCTGCGCCACGCCGACGAGCATCGCGAAGACCATCCCGATGGCGGCCGACCGGATCATATCCGTCAATGTCTTTCCTCGTAACCGATGGACCAAGCGCGGCTCCGTCTATCAAAACCACCAATATGCGGAATGAATGAGGCCGGGCCGGAGGGGCCGGGGTCGACACGGTATGGCTTTGTAATGTCACGCTTCACCGTTTCGCGGGGCGAGCCTTGGCGCAACGCCGCATTGATACCATGGGCGGGTCCGCGTCACGATCGCGACCATCACCAGCGCTGCGCCGGATTGGCGGCGGATTAGTAGCACCAAGGTCGCCAGGAGCGAGGTCAGCGATAGCGAATCGAGCCGGCCGAACCGCGTGGCAATCGCCGGCCCTTTTCATCTCATCCCAAATCAGGCGGGTCAGCCTGGTTGCGACGCGCCTCCCCCGGAATGGCGACGCTGCCATTCGTCCTTCATTCGCGCCTTGAACGACACATAGTCGTCGTCGGAATTGGGATCGAAATTGGCGATCTTCGCCTTGGCGAGATAATCGAAATAGGGCCAGTGGACTTCGTTGGTCTCGGCATAAAGATAGCATTGGATGGTAATGCACGGCTCGTCAGTCCCGCGATTGATCAGCTTGTGGACCTGATTGAGGCGTGACGAGATCCATGCGACATCGTCCTTCTCGAAGACGGCGGTCGCGAAGGGGGCCTGATGATAGGGCGATAGCATACGGTAGAGATCAACATTGATCTCGCCGTGCAGCACCTTGATCACCGCCTCCGCGCCGCCATGATTGTGGATGGGCGAGTAATGGCCGACCGGCCAGATCTCCATGACGAAGGGCACGCCGGGTGAATCGCCCTGATTCTGCCCGAGCGTGATGCGCAGATAGGTTTTGTCGGGATCGGGCGCGCCGAACTCCTCCGCCTTGCGCGCCAGCGTCCCGTGGCACCAGCCATTCGGATCGGCGATGCTCTCCTTGATCGCCTGGGCGAATTCGGGAAAGTCGGGCGTGTCGAGCCGGAACATCTCGCTCGCGACATTGTCGTAGAGCTGGCGGCAGGTCGACGTCAGATTGCCCGGCACGGTGGCCTGGCCTTGCGCTGTGGATCGGCGTGGAAAAGGGACCCCGGTAGCGGGGTGATCGGCGTGGAAAAGGGACCCCTCATCCCGTTGGTCTAGGCTGTTCGCTTGGCG
>NZ_JACIDH010000008.1 GCF_014196255.1 Sphingomonas pseudosanguinis | reverse complement strand
TTCAAATCCTGCCCCCGCAACCATCACACCACACGCAAACACAGCCCCAGCCCCGTAGCATCGCCGCTCCGGGGCTTTCTTGCGTTCTGTCACTCACCCATTAGGCAAAGAAGCAGGCCACAGGCCTGCCACAGGGCGTCTCCAGTGAGAAAGATTAGCCTTGCCTCGCAACCGGGGATAGCCCGACTTCCATCCCCGCTTGATCGGGTCCGTCTCCTCGCATGCCGGACACCGCGCTCCAATTTCCTGTCTCAAATCAGACGAAGAACTCGAAGAGCAGCGGTGTTGAATAATTTCCTTGCCGACCGGGGACTGACCTCGAAGCATCATGCGATACTGACCCAGTCGACCACTATCATACTTGGACGCTTCGTCAGGGCGCGCGTTCCCTCTCCGGAAAGTGCGAATGGCCAGCGTGTACTGGAGCCTGGTCAATGGCCCGCCGCAAACACCCGACCCAATAGAAAAGGGCGGCCACCCCTGAAGGTGACCGCCCCAATCGCTCGATCGGTGTGCGGAATTACTTCGGCAGCACCACCGTCGGCCCGATCGTGTTGACGATCGCGCGGGCGTCGAAGGCACGGAGGTTGTCGCGCGGGATCGGGCCCTTGCGCATCACCACCTCGGCGGTCGCTTCGTAGCGGTCGATGGTATTGATATCCATGTTGTTGCCGAAGAAGGGATCGCCCCAGAACGGGTCCCAGCTGCGCCAGCCGAAGCCGCGGCCATAATAGCGCCACGAGGGGCCCCACCAGCCGCCGCCCCAGCCACCGAAGCCCGGTCCGAAGGCACCCGGCGTCGAATAGGTGCGCGAGCGCAGCTGTGTATCGCGGTCGGCCATCACGAAATAGTCATAGCCATTGGCCAGCGTCAGTTCGGCCGCACGGAACAGCAGATAGCGCTCGACCGTGTCGCGCGAGGTGACGGTGTTGCCGGCGAAGCTGACGATGAAGCGGCCGGGCTCCAGCTGCTGATCGGAATAGCCGGTCCGGTAGAAGCCCGATCCCGTGGCCGGACGATAGGTGGTTTCGGTCGCGCAGCCGGCGACCATCAGGGTGCTGGCGCCCACCAGGGCAAGAGCGACCTTTCGACCGAATTGCATGGTCATCATTTCCTTTCCTGCTGCCCGGACGGACCGAGAGCGTGAAAACCTTATCCCATCACCGCAGAACGGGCGATGAACAGTTTTGCTCCCGCGATGAAATGTTGCTCATTCGCCCATCATGTGGAGCGCGATGGACCGGCGATGCGGCGCGCGACGATGCTCGAACAGATAGATGCCCTGCCATGTCCCCAGCGCCAGCCGCCCGTCGATCAGCGGGATCGACAGATGCACGCCCGTCAGGATCGCGCGCAGATGCGCGGGCATGTCGTCCGGCCCTTCATCGTCATGCGCATAGGCCCGCCGATCCTCCGGCGCGATCCGCGCGAAATAGGCGAGGATGTCGGTCCTCACCTCGGGCGCGGCATTTTCCTGGATGATCAAGGAGGCCGAGGTGTGGCGGCAGAACAGGGTCAGCAGCCCCTCGGTCATGCCCTGCGCGCGGACCCACGCGGCGACATCGCGGGTGACCTCGGTCAGCCCCTGACCATGCGTGTCGACGGATAGGATGGTGGTAGCCTGTTGCATGGATGCTCAATGCGCCAGCCGGCCGGATGATGCCATCGCTTCGGCCGTAATTGAACGGCCGCATCCCTAACGCGTTGAGCAGTCGTCTGAAAAGGAGAGTTCCGATGAAAGCCCCTCTGCTCGCCGCGCTGGCCGTGATGACCGTCGCCGCCCCGATCGCCACGACCCCCGCCATGGCGCAGAATCGCGATTATCGCTGGCATGGCGACCGCAATGACTGGGAACCGTCGCGCGACTATCGGCGTGGCAATTATCGCGAGCGCCGCCTGGGGCGCAACGACCAGGTTTTCCGGGGACGCGACGGCCGCACCTATTGCAAGCGCAATGACGGGACGACCGGTCTGGTTGTCGGTGCGCTGGGCGGCGGTGTCCTGGGCAATGTGATCGGCGGCGGGACGCTGGGTACGCTGCTGGGCGCGGGTGGTGGCGCGTTACTGGGCCGTTCGATCGATCGCGGCAAGGTCCGCTGCCGCTGATCGCGGTCATGGTCGGGGGGCGTCGGTCGGACGGGGATCGACGCCCTTCGTTTATGTGAAGCATCCGGGACTGGCCAAGCGGGATCGACCTGCGCCATGATGGCGCGGGGAGAGTTTTTCATGGCCTTTGATTTGAAATGGACGACCGCGCTGGCAGCTGCGCTGCTCGCGGGGGGATGCAACCGCGCCTCGGCGGATGACGGCTGGACCGCCGATACCGACACCGCGATCTGCACCGACGCGCAAGGCAAGCGCCTGCCCGACGATCGATGCCGTCAGCACCGGGTCGGCGGCGGTGGCGGCATGGCGCACTGGTATTTCCTCCGGCGCGGGGGGATCATTCCCTTTGTCGGCGAACGCGCGCGCGGTGGCAGCTTTCGTGCGACCGGCGGTATGCGCTATCAGACCGCGCCGGCCAGTACCGCGATGACCCGGTCGGCGGCGATCAGCCGGGGCGGCTTCGGATCGTCGGCGCATCATTTCGGCGGCGCCCGCTCGTGATCCGCGACACGCTGACCCCGCGTCCCGACTGGCAGGCCAAGGTCGAGGCGCTGGGGCTGGTCTGGCATGCCGGGGCGGAGCGTCCCTATTGGGATGAAAGCGCCTGTTATCGCTTTACCGCCTGCGAGATCGACCGGATCGAGACGGCGACGATCGAACTGTACCGGCTGTTCCTGGCGGCGGGGGAGGCGGTGGTCAGTGACCCGGCCTTGCTCACGCGGTTCGGCATCCCGCCCGCCTTTCACGATCCGGTGCGCGAGGCATGGGAGGCGGAGCCGCCCGCGCTCAATTTCGGCCGCTTCGATCTGGGTTTCGACGGGCAGGATGCGCCCAAGCTGTTCGAGTTCAACTGCGATACGCCCACCTCTCTGCTGGAGGCGGCGGTGGTGCAATGGGACTGGAAGAGCGAATGTCTTCCGGCGCTCGACCAGTTCAACGGCCTGCACGAGGCGCTGGTGGCGCGGTGGCGCGAACTGGCCCCCATGCTGCCCGCCACGCTGCATGTCGCGCATGTCGACGATCTGTCGGGCGAGGATGCGATCACCGCCGCCTATCTGCGCGACACGGCCGAGGCGGCGGGCATCGCCACCCAGCCGCTGCTGATGGAGGAGATCGGGTGGAACCACGACGATCATTGCTTCGTCGACGGGCGCGACATCCGGATCGGGGCCCTGTTCAAGCTCTATCCATGGGAATGGCTGGTGCATGAGGGGTTCGCGCCGCACCTGCTCGACAATCTCGCGCGCGGCGACTTGCTGTGGATCGAACCGATCTGGAAGATGATCTGGTCCAACAAGGCGATCCTTCCGGTCCTGTGGAACCTGTTTCCCGGCCATCCCAATCTGCTGCCCGCCAGCTTCACGGTCCCGAGCGGCGATGCGGTCGCCAAGCCGCTCCTGTCGCGCGAGGGGGCCAATGTCTCGATCCGCCGCGCCGATACCATCATCGCCGAAACGGCGGGGGACTATGGTGACGAGGGCTATGTCTATCAATCGCTCTACCGCCTGCCCGAAATGGCGCCGGGATGCTTTCCGGTGATCGGCAGCTGGATCGTCGACGGCGCGGCGGCCGGCATGGGGATTCGCGAAGGCGGGCTGATCACGTCGAACACGGCGCGTTTCGTGCCGCACGTCATCGATGGCTGACGCGAAACGTCGCTTCGTTAAGGCGGGTTAACGCAGATTTATGACGAAAGTTTAATGTCGCGGCGGCAGGGAGGCGACCAGCGCCGGGGGGCGTAGTTGGTTTAAAAAGGAACAGCCTCCGTGCAGAACATGCGCATTCCAGGGAAACTGATCGCCTGTTTTTCCGTGCTGCTGATCGCGCTGCTGGGTTTGGCGACGCTGGCCGTCGTCCGGCTGAGCGAGATGCGCGACGTCGCTGTCAACCTGGGCGGTGAACAACGCTCGCAGCTCGAGGCGATCGCCGTCATCAATGCCGCGACCGCGACCTATCGCGCCACGGTCGGGCAGCATCTGCTCGCCGTCACGCCCGACGCGCGCGAAACGGCGCAGCGGCGGATCAACGAACTGCGGGATCAGGTGGCGGAGCGCTCCGCCTGGCTGCGCCCGCGTCTGGCGGACGACGATACCCGCGCGGCGCTCGACGCCTTTGTCGGCGCGTGGAACGAGTATCGCAGCCATGCCGAGGAAACCTCGCGCGCGGCGACGGCGGGTGCGGACAATGCCATCGCGCTGTTCCGGGCGGCGGCACCCTATTTCATCGTCGCGAACAAGGCGGCCGATACGCTTCGCCAGAAGCAGTCGCGGGCGATCGACGATCTGGTCGGGGAGGCGCAGAGCACCTATTCGGTCAGCCGGCTGATCATGATCGGCACCGTCCTGCTGGTCGCGCTGCTGACGGTGGCGATGCTGCTGACGCTGGTGCGGGTGATCGCGCGGCCGGTCGGCGCGATGAGCGGCACCTTGTCGCAGCTCGCGGCGGGGGAGCGCTCGGTCACGATCGCGGCGAACAGCGCGCGTGACGAGATCGGGGACATGATGCGCGCCGCCGCCGCCCTGCGCGATCAGCTGGCCCGCGCGGACCGGCAGAAGGACGAGCAGGCGGCGCTGATCGTCTCGACCGTCGGCACCGGGTTGCAGGCGCTGTCGGCCGGGGATCTGACCGCGCGTATCGACGCCCGACTGGAGGAGCCGTTCGCGCGGTTGGCCACCGACTTCAACGAAGCGATGGCGACGATGGAGCAGGCGATGCAGGCGGTCAGCGGCGTGTCGGCGGGGCTTCGCGCCGCGTCGGGCGAAATCCGCTCCGCCTCCGAGGACCTGTCGCAGCGGACCGAGCAGCAGGCGGCCAGCCTGGAGGAAACCGCCGCCTCGATGCATCAGATCACCACCGTGGTCGCCCAGTCCGCCGCCGACGCCAAGCGCGCCGATGTCGCGGTCGCCGACGCGACCAGCGCGGCGCAGGGCGGGGGTCAGGTCGTCCGGGATGCGGTGGCCGCGATGAACGGTATCGAACGCTCAAGCCAGGAGATTTCGGAGATCATCAGCGTGATCGACGGCATCGCTTTCCAGACCAATTTGCTGGCGCTGAACGCGGGCGTCGAGGCGGCGCGCGCCGGGGACGCGGGCAAGGGTTTCGCGGTCGTCGCCAGCGAAGTCCGCGCGCTCGCCCAGCGCTCGGCGGATGCGGCCAAGGACGTGAAGGCGCGCATCACCAGCAGCAACGAGCAGATCGAGGCGGGGGTGGAACTCGTTGCCCAGACCGGACGGGCGCTGGAACAGATTATCGAGCGGGTGGCGGAGATCAGCGCGCTGGTCCGCAACCTGGCGTCCTCGGCCGAGCAGCAGGCGACCGGGCTGGGTCAGGTCAACGTCGCGGTGGACGAGATGGACGGCGTCACCCAGCGCAATGCCGCGATGGTCGAGGAAACCACCGCCGCCGCGCGCGAACTGTCGGAAAAGGCCGATGATCTGAACGGCCATGTCGCGCGCTTCCGGGTTCGGGCCGCCGCAGCCGCAGCCGCAGCCGCAACTTCCCCGATCACGCCGCGCGCCACCGCCCCGGCCGGCGGACGGACGGGATCGCCGGTTCGGCTGGTCGCGAACGGCAGCGCGGTCGCGGCGGACGATTGGTCGGCCTTCTGAGGCGTATCGTTCAAGTCTGATCGACAGTCATCGCATTCCTCCCCTGCAAGGGGAGGTGGCAGGCCGAAAGGCCTGACGGAGGGGTGTCCCGGTCTGAGAGGTGGGCCGCAGCCACGATCGGAGACATCCTTCGGTTCCCCCCAGCGGGAGAGGAAAGAAGGTGAGGCGGGCTGAATGTCGATTAGGCCTAGGCGGCCCCCGATGGGGGGATCGCTGCGAAACTCTTCATACTATCCCAGCCGTCGCGGGATGGGGTGAAGAGCGGGGAAACACCAATTCCGTAACGATCTAATGGGGGTGTTGTCGGTTGTGAGGTCGACCGATCTCTCGGGCCGGGACACCCCTCCGTCAGGCCTTCGGCCTGCCACCTCTCCTTGCAGGGGAGGAATATGGGGCGAGTAGGCACCCAGACGTTACGACGTCAGCGCCAATGCGCATGACAAACGGCGTGGGCCGGCAGGTGTAGATAACGCACCATGAGCGGTCTCTGCCCGGTCGATATGCTGATCAGATGGATTTTTGGAAGGGGGTCGCCGGCGAGCTTTTGCTCAAGCCGCGATCTTGGATTTTACAGCGCCGGTGGCTCCCTGAGTAGGATTCGAACCTACGGCCGCTCGATTAACAGTCGAGAGCTCTACCGCTGAGCTATCAGGGAATGTTCCGGCGCTGTGGAGGGGTCCTATAAACGGCTCGAAAAATGCCGCAACCCCTTTTTTGACGGTTTTGCGTAAGCCGGGCCTCCAAAACTGTGGATAACCGCCGTTGTCAGGTGACGAGCAGTTCCCCCGTTGCCGTCAGGCGACGAACTGCTCCATCGTGATGCGATCGTCGAGCGCGTGTTCGGGATCAAACATCAGCGTCAGCTCGCGCGAACGATCCATGCAGATGTCGACCTGCGCCACGTCGCGCACCTCGCGCTGGTCGGCGACGGCGGAGACGGGCCGCTTGCCGGGGTCGAGTACGCGGATCGAGATTCGCGCCTTGTCGGGCAGGATCGCCCCGCGCCAGCGGCGGGGGCGGAACGGGCTGATCGGGGTCAGCGCGATCAGTGCCGAGCCGAGCGGCAGGATGGGTCCTTGCGCCGAGAAATTATAGGCGGTCGACCCCGCCGGGGTGGCGGCCAGGATGCCGTCGCAGGCCAGCTCGGGCAGGACGACGCGCTCGTTGACCATGACCTCCAGCTTGGCGGTCTGGCGGGTTTCGCGGAGCAGCGACACCTCGTTGATCGCGGGCAGCGTCTGCACGCGGCCATCGATGCCGGTCGCTGTCATCTGCAACGGCGTGACCCGGAACGGCTTGGCGCGCGCCAGCCGGTCCTCCAGGCCATAGCCGCGCCACTCGTTCATTAAGAAGCCGACCGTGCCTAGGTTCATGCCGAACACGGGCACGGGGCCGCGCCGCCGCTCCAGCATCCGGTGCAGCGTCTGCAGCATGAAGCCGTCGCCACCCAGCGCGATGACGTAATCGGCATCGTCGAAATCGACCCAGTCGGCGCTGTTGGCGAGTTGCTCGGCCGCTGTCTGGGCCTGCGCGGTGGGCGAGGCGACGAGCGCACGCCGTATGGGCGCGCTCATCCGCCGGTGACGCTCATATGACGGCCGACGGCCGGCGCGGCCCCGGCCTCGATCCGGAAGTCGTGCCGCGCCGGCTTGGCGGCCAGCCCGCGATCGATCGCCGCGTCCAGCCCGGCGATACCGCCGTCACGGAGCGCCGCCTTCAAATCCACCTGATCCTCATGGCCCAGGCACATATACAGCTTGCCCTCGGTCGTCAGCCTCACCCGGTTGCACCCGTCGCAAAAATTGGCGGTGAGCGGCGAGATCAGGCCGAGCCGGGTGGTCGCGCCCTCCACCTGCCAGTAACGCGCCGGGCCGCCGGTGCGATGACCGGCGCGGACGAGGGGGAATTCCGTCGACAGCCGGTCGAACACGGTGGTCAGCGGCAGGAACCGATCGACCCGATCCTCGTCGATCGCGCCGAGCGGCATTGTCTCGATCAGGGACAGGTCCAATCGCTCCGAAATGCACCATGATAGCATCGAAGCGATTTCGTCTTCGTTCAGCCCCTTGAGCGCGACCATGTTGATCTTGATCATAAGGCCGGCGTCGCGCGCGGAAAGGATGCCATGGATCACCTGTCGGACATCGCCATGCCGGGTGATATAGTGGAAACGCTCCGGATCGCGGCTGTCCAGGCTGACATTGATCCGGCGGATGCCCGCATCGACCAGCGCGTCGGCATGCTCGGCCAGCCGGGTGCCGTTGGTGGTCATGGTCAGTTCGTCCAGCCCGTGCCCGACATGGCTGCCAAGGCGCCGGACCAGATCGGCCACGTCACGCCGGACCAGCGGCTCGCCGCCCGACAGGCGGATGCGCGTGACGCCCCGCGCGATGAAGCGTTCGGCGATGATCGCGATTTCATCGAGGCTGAGCAGCTTCGCGCGCGGCAGGAACGTCATCTGTTCCGCCATGCAATATCGGCAACGCAGATCGCAGCGGTCGGTCACCGAAATCCGCAGATAGCGGATGGTGCGGCCATGCTGGTCGATCAGCGACCGTTCGGTCGAGTTATCGGCACTGACCATCGTCATGAGGGTAGCCCCATGACGGGACGCCAGCAAGGCCGATTGGCATTGGTGATCCTCATGCCGATGGATAGGGTGCGTGCATGACGCAGGATGAATTCGGATTTAACGCCCACCATGGCGGAACGGCGGTGTTTACGCTTTCGTTCCGACATCCTGCGATGTTGGACGAAGCGGTCATGCGGGCGGGCTGGGCGATCTGGTCGATGGCGCCGCGCGATGGCGAGCCGCCGTCGGGCGATGCACTGGTCGCATCCTTCCTGGCGAGCGAGGCGCGGGTCGCCCTGATCGACGCGCGCGAGGCCGCCGAGCCGGCGCTGCGCGCCGCGCAGGCGCTGGGTGCGGTGATCGCCGCGACCGGTGCGGCGATGCTCGTCGCCTTGCCCGACGCCGCGCCCGAGACGCTGCGCGCCTTCGTGTCGGCGGGCGCCACCCATGTCCTGCCGGTCGAGGCGGATGCGGCGATGGTCCATGCCTCGATCAAGCTGGCCGAGCGTCATGCCCGCCGCACGCTCGATGTCCGGCGGCGGCGGACCCATGCGGATGGTGAGGTCGGCGAAATCCATCGCTGGGTCGCCGATGTCGTCGACCGGGGCAAGCCGTGCGTCGCGATCATCGTCGCGCTGTCGCGGCTGGACCTGATCAACGCCGCGCATGGCCGACCCGCGGGCAACATGCTGCTGCGCGGGGTCGAGGCACGGATGCAGGCCGCCGCCGCCGAGGCGTTCGGCGATGTCGCGATCGTCGCGCGCGCGGGCGGGGCCGAGTTCGTCATGGCCGGCGTTGCCGACCCTGAGCGCGCGCGCGCCATCGCCGAGACGCTGGAGGCGCTGCTGGCCACGCCGTTCCAGGCGGGCGCGGTGCCGATCCGGTTGGGCGTTCGGCTGGGCCTGGCGGTGCATCAGCCGGGCGAGGGACCGGCGGCGCTGCTGGCGCGGGCCGGCGAGGCGCTGGGCGCGGCGCGGGCGAGCGACGGCGCGATGCTGCGTTTCGCCCATCCCGGCAATGTCGCGCCGCTCGACCTGTTGGGCGCCGACCTGCACCACGCCATCGAGCGCGGCGAGATCGACATCGTTTTCCAGCCGCAGGTGGCGATCAAGGCGGGGCGGATCACCGGGGTCGAGGCGCTGGCCCGCTGGCGGCACCCCACGCTCGGGCCGCTGGGCGCCGACCCGCTGTTCGCGGCGGCCGAGCGCGCCGATCTGGGGCTCGCGCTGTCGGACCATATCCAGCAGATCGCGCTGCAACGCGCCGCTCGCTGGCCCGCCGGCCTGTCGCATCTGCGCCTGTCGATCAACGTCACCGCCGCCGATGTCGCGCGCGCGGGCTTCGCGCGGCTGTTCCTCGACCGGGTGGTGGGCAGCGGCTTTCCGATCGAACGGCTGACCGTCGAGATCACCGAGACGGGGCTGATCTCCGAACTCGACCGTGCCGCGACCGTGCTCGACCAGTTGCGGCAGGCGGGGGTGAAGGTGGCGATCGACGATTTCGGCACCGGCTATTCCAGCCTGGCTTATCTGACCAGCCTGCCGATTGATTACATCAAGATCGACCGCGCGCTGGTGTCGCATGTCGACGGGGCGGACCGTGACCGGATCGTCGTGCGCGGGATCATCCAGATCGCCAGCCAGCTGGGCCTGGGCCTCGTCGCCGAGGGGGTGGAGACGTCCGAACAGGCCAAATTGCTCGGCCAATTGGGTTGTGAAACCTATCAGGGGTTCCTGCGCGCCGGCGGTCTGGAAGAAGATGCGCTGATCGCGATGGTCGAGGAGGAGATGCAATGCGCGGCGTGACGATGGCGACGATCGCACTGGCCTATGTGGCGGCCCCCGCAGCCCAAGCCGCCGATCCGGCGGAGGCGGGTATTCGCGCGGCGATGCTGGCGAGTGCCGCCGCCTGGAATAGCGGTGACTTGGAGCGCTTCATCGCCATCTATGCGCCGGATGCGATCTTCGTCGGCAAGAAGGGGCTGATCCGGGGTCGCGCGGCGATCGCCGAGAATTACCGGCCCAGCTTCGTCGCCGGCAGCAATCGTCGCGGCCAGCTGCGCTTCGAATTTCTCGGGCTCAGGCCGATCGGCGAACGGCGCATCCTGTTCGCGCGCTGGGTCCTGTCAGGCGGCGCGGAAGAGGAAAGCGGGATGACGACGCTGGTCTTCGAGCGTCGAGCCGATGGCTGGAAGATCCTGACCGACCACAGCAGCTGACGCCCAATTCCTCCCCGAGCTATGCTTGGGGAGGGGGGCCGCCGCGAAGCGGCGGTGGAGGAGCAGGGCGGTGACGCTCGTACCAGCCCCTTGCCCCTGCACCACGCCCTTTGGGCGCAGTCCGGGGAGGATTTGAGTTTACCCGGCCGCTTTCGCCAGCCCCTTCGACAATTGCAGCGCCCCGTGCAGCCGCGCCTTGGCATCGGGCCAGGCGCGGTTGAGCACCAGCTTGCCATCGGGCCGCAGCTTGGCGAGCTCGCCCAGCCGTTCGACATAGGCGAACAGACCATCGACATTGGCGGGCCGATTGTCGTGGAAGCTGACCAGCACCCCGCGCGGGCCGACATCCATCTTGGCGATACAGGCCTTTTTGGCGTTCAGCTTGATCTTGATGACCTGGATCAGATTGTCGGTCGGCTCGGGCAGCGGGCCGAAGCGGTCGATCATCTCGGCGGCGAAGGCCTCGACCTCCTGGTTCTTCTCGAGGTCGTTGAGACGACGATACAACCCCATGCGCAGGTCGAGATCGGGGACGTAATCGTCGGGGATCAGGATGGGGGCGTCGACGGTGATCTGCGGGCTGAAGTCGCGCTTCGGCTCGAACGCGCCGCCGGACTTGGCTTCCAGGATCGCCTCTTCCAGCATCGACTGGTAGAGTTCGTAGCCGACCTCCTTGATATGCCCCGACTGCTCGTCGCCCAGCAGATTGCCGGCGCCGCGAATGTCGAGATCGTGGCTGGCAAGCTGGAAGCCCGCGCCGAGCGAGTCGAGATCGGACAGCACCTTCAGTCGCTTTTCCGCCGCTTCGGTCATCTGCCGCTCGGGCGGGGTGACGAAATAGGCATAGGCGCGCGTCTTCGATCGGCCCACGCGGCCGCGCAACTGGTAAAGCTGGGCCAGGCCGAAGCGGTCGGCGCGGTTGACGATCATCGTGTTGGCGGACGGAATGTCGATGCCGCTTTCGATGATGGTGGTCGACACCAGGACCTCGAACTTGCGGTCATAGAAGGCGGACATGCGCTCTTCGACTTCGGTCGCCGACATCTGGCCGTGCGCGACGACATAGCGGACTTCGGGCACCTCCTTGCGCAGATATTCCTCGATATCCGGCAGGTCGGCGACGCGCGGGGTGACGAGGAAGCTCTGCCCGCCGCGATAATGTTCGCGCAGCAGCGCCTCGCGCAGCACCACCGGGTCCCAGGGCATGACATAGGTGCGCACCGCCAGGCGATCGACCGGCGGCGTCTGGATCACCGACAGCTCGCGCAGGCCCGACATCGCCATTTGCAGCGTGCGCGGGATCGGCGTGGCGGTCAGCGTCAGCATATGGACATCGGCCTTCAGCGCCTTCAGCCGCTCCTTGTGCGTCACGCCGAACCGCTGCTCCTCGTCCACGATGACGAGGCCCAGCCGCTTGAACTCCACCCCCTTGGCGAGCAGGGCATGAGTGCCGACGACGATGTCTATGTCGCCCGACGCCGCCCCGTCCTTGGTCTTCTTCGCCTCGGTCGCGGTGACGAGGCGGGAGAGGCGGCCGATCTTGATCGGGAAGCCCTCGAACCGTGCGACGAAATTGTTGTAATGCTGGCGCGCGAGCAGGGTGGTAGGGCAGACGACCGCCACCTGCATCCCCGCCATTGCCGCGACGAAGGCGGCGCGCAAGGCCACCTCGGTCTTGCCGAAGCCGACATCGCCGACGATCAGCCGGTCCATCGGCTTGCCTGCAGTCAGGTCGCCTAGCACGTCGTCGATCGCGCGGTCCTGATCGTCGGTTTCCTCGTACGGGAAGCGGTCGACAAAGGCCGGATAACCCGCGCTGTCGGGCTCGGCCACTTCGCCGGGCCGCAGCGCGCGTTCGGCGGCGGTGGCGATCAGCTCACCCGCAATCTCGCGGATGCGCTCCTTCATCTTCGCCTTGCGACGCTGCCAGGCCTCGCCGCCCAGTCGGTCGAGGCTCGCGCCATCCTCGCCTGAACCGTATCGGGTCAGGACTTCCAGGTTCTCGACCGGCACGTAGAGCTTGTCGCCGCCCGCATAGGACAGGGCGACGCAATCATGCGGGCTCTTGCCCACGGGTATCGAGGTCAGCCCCTCATAGCGGCCGATGCCGTGATCCGAGTGGACGACCAGATCACCGGGCGAAAGCGTCGCCAGTTCGGCCAGGAAGGCGTCGGCCGACTTGCGCCGCTTCTGCCGCCGGATCAGCCGGTCGCCCAGCATGTCCTGCTCGGTCAGCACCGCGATGCCCGGCGCGGTAAAGCCATGGTCGAGCGGCAGGATGACCAGCGCGACGCCGAAGCTCTTCGACGTATCGGCGATGCCCAACGCTTCCTGCCAGGTCTCGGCGGCCTTGGCGCCCTTCAGCCCGTGATCCTTGAGCAGGCTGCCCAGCCGCTCGCGCGCGCCGACCGAGTAGCTGGCGAGGACAGGCTTGCGGCCTTCCTTGCGCAGCGCCTCGACATGGTCGACCACCGCCTCATAGATGTTGGCGTGGGCCGCGCGTTCGGGCGCGAAGTCGCGCGCGCCGTCCACCTCGAAATCGAGGACGGTCGCACTTTCCGGCTCGTGGAAAGGCGAGACGAGATGCGCAGTCGCGGTCTCCAGCCCTTCGTCCCATTCCTTGGGCGCCAGGTAGAGCGATTTGGCGGGCAGGGGGCGGAAGCTGCCCGGCTGGGCGGCCTCGGCGCGTTTGCGGTTCTCGTAATAGTCGGCCACCGCCTCGAACCGTGCGGTAGCCGCCGCCGTCACGCCATTGTCGCGTACCACAACGGCACCGTCGCCCAGATGGTCGAAAAGCGTCGACAGCTTTTCCTCGAACAGCGGCAGCCAATGCTCCATGCCCGCCATGCGCCGCCCCTCGGACACCGCCTGATAAAGCGGATCGCCGGTCGCGGTCGCGCCGAAGGTTTCGCGATAGCGGGTGCGGAAGCGCTTGATCGATTCCTCGTCGAGCAGCGCCTCGGACGCGGGGAGCAGGGTGAAGCCCTCCACCCGGCCCGTCGTCCGCTGGTCGGCGGGGTCGAAGGTACGGACGCTCTCGATCTCGTCGCCGAAGAAATCGAGGCGCAACGCCTGTTCCTCGCCGCTGGGGAACAGGTCGACCAGTCCGCCGCGCACCGCGAATTCGCCCTGGTCGTGCACCGTCTCGGTGCGGACATAGCCGTTGGCTTGGAGTAGAGCGGACAGTTTCTCCAGCCCGATCCGCTCGCCGGGGGCGAGGCGGGCGACCAGCTGGCGGATACGGAACGGCGTCAGCACCCGCTGGGTCGCAGCGTTGGCGGTGGTCAGGACGAGCTGCGGTGTCTTCGGCCTGGCCTGAAGCCGGTGCAGCCCCGCGATCCGCTCCGCCATGACGCGTAAGGTCGGCGAGGCGCGGTCATAGGGCAGGCAGTCCCAGGCGGGGATCTGCAGGATTTCCAGCTCGGGCGCGAAATAGGTCGCGGTCGAGGCCAGCTCGCGCATCTGCGCTTCGTCGGCGCAGATGAACACCGCGCGCGCCGTCGCGGCGCGGGCGAGATCGGCGAGCAGCACGGGCAGGAACCCCGCCGGAACGCCCGACAGGGTCAGCGGGCTCTTGGCGGTCAGGATCGTCTTGATATCGGGCATGGGGTTCCGAGACTTGGAAGTTAGGGCATGATGTCATCTGCGTCCTTCACCCCTCTCCTTCAGGGGAGGGGCCGGGGGTGGAGCGCTTCCGCGAGCGTTGGTGCTCTTGGTGAGGCCCCACCCCAACCCCTCCCCTGAAGGAGAGGGGCTAGGCTCAGATCAAATCATCAGCGCATGAATAAGTTACCGGGCGATCGGCACGAAATTCAGGGCGCGCATCCGCTGCATCACCGGGCCGTCCCACTCAGGCGGACAGGGCTGCGTCCCGATCGCCCAGGCCATGATGTCGACATCCTGTTCTTCCAGCAGCGCCTCGAACCAATCCAGCTCCTCTGCCGACAGCGTCTCGTGATGCGCGTCGAAAAAGCCGCCGATCATCAGGTCGGCTTCCTTGGTGCCGCGATGCCATGCGCGGAAGCGAAGGCGCTTGATACGGGTTTCGTGGTCCATGGGATTCCGATCCAACGAGAATAGGCTCCACACGCTCTGGCGGCGTGCGAAGCAAAGGCTATACAGACCCATCTAGTCATGCGTCCCGATATCCTCAATCCGCTGTTCGCCGAGGTCACGTCGCTGAAAGGCGTCGGGCCCGGTCTCGCCAAGCCGCTCGAACGCCTGCGCATCGCGCGCGTGGTCGATGTCGCATTCCATCTGCCGACCGGCCATATCGACCGTTTCCCGCGCGATGAGCTGATGATGGCGGATGCGGGGCGGGTGATTTCGATACCGCTGACGGTGAAGGAACACCGCGCCTCGTCTTCCCCCCGCGGGCCGACACGGGTGCGGGCCGAGGATGCCGCGGGCAACAGCGTGGCGCTGGTCTATTTCGGCGGCAATTCGGGCTGGGTGAAAAAGCTGCTGCCGATCGGCGAGACAAAAATCGTGTCCGGTCGCCTCGACCTGTATGGCCAGGATTTGCAGATCGTGCACCCCGATCTGGGCGACAGCGCCGAGGATTTCCGCGAGCGGGAGGCGATCTATCCGCTGTCGGAGGGGATCACCTCGCGGCGACTGGGCGCGCTGGCGGCACAGGCGGTCGAGCGTTCGCCCGAACTGCCCGAATGGATCGAGCCGGGGCTGAAGGCGCAGCGTGGCTGGCCCGACTGGCGGGAGGCGCTGGCCCGCATCCATGCCGATCCGGCGGACGCCAAGGCGCGCGAGCGGTTGGGCTATGACGAGGTATTCGCCAACCAGCTGGCGATGACATTGGTCCGCGCCGACACTCGCAAGCGGCGCGGGCGGGCGCTCAACGGCGACGGGCGGCTGCGCGACATGCTCAAGCTGCCCTACACGCTGACCGGCGCACAGAGCCGGACGGTGCGCGAGATCGAGGGCGATCTGGCGCAGGACGCGCCGATGCTGCGGCTGCTTCAGGGTGACGTGGGCGCGGGCAAGACGCTGGTGGCGGCGATGGCGATGCTGATCGCGGTCGAGGCAGGCGCGCAGGCGGCGATGCTGGCCCCGACTGAAATCCTCGCGCGCCAGCATTACGAGACGCTGCGCAAGACGCTGGCGGGTTTGCCAGTGGAGATCGCGGTGCTGACCGGCCGCGACAAGGGCAAAGCCCGCGAAGCCACGTTGATGGCGCTGGCGGCGGGGGAAATCGACATATTGGTCGGGACCCATGCGATCTTCCAGGACACCGTGACGTACCGCGACCTCGCTTTGGTCGTGGTGGACGAGCAGCACCGCTTCGGTGTGGCGCAGCGGATGATGTTGTCCGCCAAGGGCAAGGCGCCACCGCATCTGCTGGCGATGACGGCCACGCCGATCCCGCGCACGCTGACGCTCGCCAATTACGGCGAGATGGACGTCAGCCGCCTGGACGAGATGCCGCCGGGCCGCCAGCCGATCGAGACGCGCGTGGTGTCCGAGGATCGTCTTGATGAGGTGGTCAATGCGCTCGGCCGTCATTTGTCGGACGGGGGACAGGCCTATTGGGTGTGTCCGCTGGTCGAAGAGAGCGAGAAGTCCGATCTCGCCGCCGCCGAGATGCGGGCCGAGACCTTGCGTGCCCGCTTCGAGGATCGCCTGGGCCTCGTCCATGGCAAGATGAAGCCCGCCGAAAAGGACGCCGTGATGGAGGCGTTCGCGGGCGGGCGGCTGGGCGTGCTGGTCGCGACGACGGTGATCGAGGTCGGCGTAGATGTGCCCAACGCGACATTGATCGTCATCGAACACGCCGACCGCTTCGGCCTGGCGCAGCTCCACCAGTTGCGCGGACGCGTCGGGCGGGGCGGGGGTCTGTCGCGTTGCCTGCTGCTGCGCGGCTCGCACTTGTCGGAGACATCGCGGGCGCGCCTTGCCCTCATGCGCGAAACCAATGACGGTTTCCGCATCGCTGAGGAGGATTTGCGATTGCGCGGGGCTGGCGAACTGCTCGGCACGCGGCAATCCGGGGAGATGGCGTTCCGGCTGGCCACACCCGAGAACATGGCCGACCTGATGCAATGTGCGCAGGACGACGCGCGGCTGCTGATCGACCGTGATGGCGGGCTGGAGGCGCCCAGAGGACAGGCGGCACGAACCGCGCTCTATCTATTCGAGCGGGATGCCGGGGTGGCGCTGCTGCGCTCGGGCTGAACGAAGTAGCGCTCCCAGCGTTGGGTCCGCCGATATGGCCGCCATTTTTCCGCTCATCCTCGTCCTGATCGCGGGCCTTGGCCTCGCGATCCAGCCGCCGACCAATGCCGCGCTGGCCAAGGCGTCGGGATCGGTGGTGCTGGCGGCGTTGACCTCGTTCCTGATCGGCACCGTGGTCCTTGCCATCGCCTGGGCGACGATCGACCGGACCAGTCCGGCGGCGCTGAAGGGGGCGCCGGGCTGGGCCTGGCTGGGTGGCTTTTACGGGGCGGGGTTCGTCGCGGTGCTGGCCTATGCCGCGCCGCGCCTCGGCATTTCGGTCGCGCTGACGGCGGCGATCGCCAGCCAGCTGATCGCGGCGCTGATCGTCGACCATTTCGGCCTGTTCGGCGTCCGGGTCGAGCCGGTGACGGCGGGCAAGCTGCTGGGCGTGGCGCTCGTCATCGCCGGCGCGGTGATCGTCCGGCGGGGCTAACGCCGCCGGACCGTCACCTGCATCGTCACCCGGCGATGGGCGGGGGCGACCTCCTCATCCTCGGTCATGTCGAGCACGGGGTGGCCATCCACGGCCCAGTGCACCCGGCGCAGCCGCGTGTCCCGCCCGTTGCCGCCGACGCCGTCGCCCCAGCTATGATAGACATAGAGGAGGTTGCCGTCCTCGTCCGTCGTGAACGCGCCGTGGCCGATGCCCTGTTCGTACCGGCGATAGTCGGTCACGCCCGGCGGCATCGGCTCGCTATGCTGGAGTGGGGCGGTCCATTTGTGCCAGCTGTCGATGTCGGTCAGGTCGCTGCCCTTGCGCGCCCAGGCGCCGCCGACGACATAGGTCGGGCTGACCCCCGAACTGGAATAGATCAGGTGGATGCGGCCGTCATGATGAACGGCGAACGCGCCTTCGGACAGGTTTTCCTCGAACGACCGGGTCGGCGCGATAATCGGCCGGGGCGACGACATCAGCCGCGTCGGGTGCGCCGGATCGACCCGCGCGCTCCAGGTCAGCGGATCGCCGATCGGGCCGCTATCGGTCAGGTAACGCTGCGACCAGGTGTAATAGGCCTGCCCCCCGGACTCGTAATAGGACATGTCGAGGCTGATGTTGCGGGCAAAGCCCTCGCGGCCCAGCGGTGTGCCGTCCTGTTTCCGGATGGCGGCAGGGCGTGACCAGTCGGCGGGGTTGGCCGGGTCGCCGCCGGGGCGAAGCTGCATGATGTGCGAGGTGACCGTATGCCAGGCCCCGTCGACATTCGACCGGTCATCCTTGGGGTTGAAGCACGGCGCGAACAGGATGGAGAGCCGGCCGCCGATCTCGTGCAGTTCGGGCGCCCAGTAGCAGCCGGCGATGACCCGCCCCTCGGCGGTCTGGTCGCGCCGGGTGAGGCGGTTCAGTAGATCGACCTCGCGCGCCCGGCCGCCCTGATCGTCGCTCAGCGCGGCGATGCTGTCGGCAACGCGGATCGGCAGATGGGGGGAGCCGACATTGTTGTTGTCGGTATCGTCGGTGGCGATGAACAGATAGCGGGTGCGGCCGCCCTGCGTGTAGCGGTGGATCACCGGGTCGGCGCGGTTATAGGCGAAGATCGTCGGATAGCGGCGCTGCCGGATGGCGCCATGGACCTGATAGGTGCCGGGACCTTTCGTGCGCAGCCGCGCCAGATCGGCGGCGTCCCAGTCGACCGCGCGCGTCGCCGTCGATCCGTCCGAATAGGATAGTTCCGCCCGCACCGGTGGCAGGTCGCCGCCCGCCGTCATGCGCTGGGGGGCGATCCGGCTGGCGATGTTGGTGATGCGGCCATAGCGGGTGGTCAGCGCGGCGGCGGTGCGGGCGTCGATCGCCACGTCGTCGATCAGGCCGACCGGCGTGCCGCCCTGGGGAACGCCGACATTGCCCCGCGACACGATCCGCGAGCGGCGGCCGCCCTGTTCGGGATAGAAGGGAGTCGCGACCCGCTCGGTCCGCGCCAGATCCTGCACGACCGTCCATTGCGGCTTGCCGACATTGTCCGTCCAAGCGATCAGGTAGCGGCGCGCGGCACCGTCCCATACGGCACGCGGGGCGACAACACCGCCCGTCGTGCGCAGGTCGATCAGCCCGAGTTCGATGAAATCGGCGGGGCTGGCCGGATCGCTCTTGAAGACCAGGGCGCTCGACGCCTGTGTATCATCGGGCTTGCCATCCAGCGTGACCCGCGTCGCGATGATGCCCAGACTGCCATCAGCGAAGTGGAACAATGCGGGCCGCGACAGGCCACGATGCTCGACGCGGTCGATGCCGACATATTCGCCGATCGGAAAGACGATGCCGTAATCGCCGTTGAGCGGCCTGGCGGCATCGGTGCCGTTCGCCATCGCCAGATGGACGGCGCGGGCGATGATCGGCTGGTTCGCGTCATGCGCGGTGGTCGGCGTGCGGGTATAGGCGCGCAGGCGAGGGGCCTCGCGGCCGAGCAGCGTGACGGTGAAGCGCTTGATGACCGGGCGGCCGTTCGGGACGGTTTGCCGACCGGTCAGCGCGACCATGATCGGCGCATCGCCGGGATTGATCAGACGATCGCCCTGTACCACCGATCCCGGTGCCGACCACCGGATCGGTATCCCAGGCGGCGCGGGCAGCCGCGTGCCGGAGGCGAGGACCGGCGGTACGACCCAGCCCCCGGCGGGGGGAACTGGCGTATCCCCCTGAGCGGCCGCGATGGTCATGCTGGCTACCACGCCAGGTATCACGCCGATCGCCAGGGCGAGCGCGGGGATCAGGCGATGATGCCGGCTCATCGGGGCGTCCCCGCCATGGTCGGCGAGGCCTGGCCCCAGCGCGCGATCAGGGCGTCGCGCTCCCTGGTCGTGATCGACAGCACCGATCCGTGGCGTGGGGATTTGGGCAGACGAAAGTCTTTAGGATAGGTCCATTTGATCGGTGGCGTCAGCGAATTGGTCGCGAGCGGAATATAGCCGATCCCGCCATAATTATCGACCCACAGATAATAGCGGAAGCCGCTGCTATCGCCCGGATTGGCCGCGAACACGCTTGGCCCCTCGACCTCGGGCGTGCCGGCGCGGCGGCCGATGCAGCGGTCGATCGTCTCCCACGCCCCCGATGCGGTCGTCGCGCGCAGCGACCGCGAACGCTGCGCCATAATGTCGGCGGAGGGGCATCCCGACGCCTCCGACACCTTGGTGAAGCGATAATAATAGTCGCCGTCCTTCAGCACCGTCGCGTCGATCATCCCCTTGTCCTTGACCAGGAAAGGCAGGTCGGCGGCCTTGAACCAGGGGCGGGGGGTGGTGAAGTGGCGGAAGTCGCGGGTGGTCGAGATCAGGATCTGCGGACCATTGCCGTCATTCTGCCGGTGCGCGGTGTCGCGGAACAGGGTGGAGGTCCAATAGACGACATAGGCGTCGATGCTGGGATCATAATGCGCTTCGGGCGCCCAGGTCATGCCGGCGGCGTCGGCGCTGACCTTGACGTGGCGTTGCTCGCCCCAATGGATCAGGTCGGTCGACTCCCAGATTTCCAGATAGCGGCTGCCCTGATCGGTCGCACCGCCCCAGCCGGTCCGCCCCGCCGACAGATCGGTCGCCAGCAGGAAGAAGCGATCCCCCTCGGGCGATCGCAGGATGAAGGGATCGCGCAGGCCCCGCGTGCCCATCGTCGACTCCAGGATCGGTTGCGCGTCGTTCAGCGGCTTCCATTGCAGCGCGTTGTTGCCCTCCGACACCGCGAAGCGCAGCTTCTCGCCTTCGACCGTGTCGGCGGTGAAATAGACGAAGAGATAGGCCTGTTTCGGGTCGGGCTTGACCTTGGCGGGGACGCGGAGATCGAAGCTCGTCGTCGCGGGAGCCGCGCCCGGCGCGGTGATCGTGGCGGTCAGCCTGACCCGCCGATCGACCCCGTCGCGCCGGACCGCGCCCTTGCGCACGATGTCCTCACCCATGCCCCGATCGGTATCGGACAGGATCGAGGCGTTCGAAGATCGCCAGCGTATGGAAACGTTTTCGGGCGCACTGCCAAGCTCGCGCAGATCGGCGGCGGTGTCCGGCAAAGTGATGCTGCCCCGGAACGGCGCGTTGAGGGCGGGAAGCCGGCGCAGCGCATCCGCCACGCGCTGGGTGACACCGGCCGCCACGGGCTGGGCAATTGTCGGACTGCTCGCCGATGCCGTGATCCCGGTCAATCCTAATAGGGCGGCAGATAACATCCACCCCATGCCTCGCCGGCCTGCGCCATACATATATTCGCGAGCGATCATCGCCGCCTCCCCCGATCCATTTTCGGGGGAAGTCTCTGCGATAATGTCCTACAAGTAAAGGGGCGTCGCGCTGTTAGCTTTTGGGATCGCGGCGTCAGCTGGCCGCGCGATCGCCTTCGTCAGGCCCTGCGACCGCCATCGACAGGGTGCGACGCAGCAGCGCGGGCGAGCAGGGCTTGCCGCACACCGCTGCGCCCGGATAGCGCGATTGCAGCGCGCGTTCGTCGGCATGACCCGAATGGAAGATCAGCGGCACCCCCGCTTCGTGCAGCCGCTCGGCCGCCGGAAAGACCTCGCCGTCGCGCAACCGGACGTCCAGGATCGCGCAGGCCAGATCGGGATGCTCACCGTCCAGATGATCGAGCACTTCCTGCACGCTGACATACGGCCCGTCGACCGTGTAGCCGCCATCCTCGATGATCGTCTGAAGGTCGAGCGCTACGAAAAACTCGTCTTCGACCAGCAATATCTTTTTAGTCATGCGATAGCACCGTGTCCGGCAGAAGGAGGCGAAGGCGATAACGCCCATCGGTGGCATCCCGCTCCAGCGTCGCCCCCAATTGTCGCGAAGATGTCTGGACCAGCAGCGTCCCGAAGCCCTTGGCGGAATCGGTATCGGCGGTTTCGCCGCCGGTCTCGCTCCATTCCAGCCGAAGCTGGCCGTCCTCGAGCAGCCAGGTAACCGACAGCACACCGTGTGCGGTCGCCAGCGCGCCATATTTGACCGAGTTGGTCGCCCATTCGTGCAGGATCAGCGCCAGCGGCGACAGGCAGCGCCGATCGACCAGCAGGCGCGGGCCGTCGATGGTGATCGACGACTGCCCCTTATACGGGGCGATGGTCGCCTCGACGAGGGCGCGCAACTCGATCGACTGCTGCTCGCCGGCGGGGGAGGCCAGCGAATGGGCGCGGCCCAGCGTCGCGATGCGTTCGCGCACGTCCTCGGCCATTTCGCGGACATCGTCATGCGAGCGCGAGGCGGCGGAGACGATGCCCGAGATGATCGCGAACAGGTTCTTCACCCGGTGGTTCATCTCGCGCAGCATCAGCTCGCGGGTTTCGGCGACCGCATATTCGGCGGTCACGTCGATCGATACGCCGACCATGCGATGCGGCGGCGCTTCGGTGATGACGCGGCCGAACCCCTTGATCCAGCGCTCCTGACCATCGGCGTTGACCCGGAACGTCGTCTCGAAATCGCCGCGTGCCGCGATCGCCTCGGCCAGCGCCAGTTCGACGGTGGGGCGGTCCTCGGCGGCGATGCGGTCGAACAGCAGGCGGGAATGCGCATCGTCCTCGGTCTTGAAGCCGAACAGCTCGCGACAGATTTCGTCGAGGATCGATTCGCCGGTGTCCGCGCGATATTCCCACACGCCGATCCCGCCCGCTTTGATGGCGAGGTCGAGCCGCTCACGCTCGGCGGCCAGCGCACTTTCCATGCTCAGCGCGTCGGTGATGTCGGTCAGCACCAGGGTCGCGCCGTCGATACCGTCGCCCTGCGTGCGATAGGGCAGGATGCGCAGCGACAGCGTCCGCTCGCCACCGCGGGTGGTCACCCGCTGCTGCATCGCCGCGCCGCCGGCCGCGACCGAAGCCGCGCCGTCGAGATAGTCGGTGTTCGCCAGCCGCGTCGATACATCGGCGAGCAGCCGCCCGCGATCGCTCGGCTGGAGCGGGAAGATCGACCGTGCCGCCTCGGTATAGCTGCGCACCCGCAGGTCGCTGTCGAGCACGACGACCGCCAGATCGGTCGATTCGAAGAAGTTGCGCAGATCGGCATTGGCGACGGTCAGCTGATCGACCTTGGTCTTCAGCTCGTCATTGACCGTCGACAGCTCCTCATTGGTCTATTGAAGCTCCTCGTTCATCGACATCATTTCTTCGTTGGAGCTCTTCAGCTCCTCGTTCGCGGTCTCCAGTTCCTCGACCGTCGAGCGCAGGCGGTGGCGCGTCAGTCGGAGCTCGTCCTCCAGCGCCTCGATATGATCGTCGCCCGGCTCCAGATCGGCCAGATCGCTCTGTTCGACCGGGCTGAACGGCGCGGAGTCGCGGAACAGGAACAGCAGCGAGCCGTCGGTCAGCGGGTCGCAAATGACCTCGATCGGCTGCACGCCATATTCGGTCGTGACCGACACGTCGCGCGCCGCGATCCGCTTGCGCGCGTCGCGGGCCTGGCGGAGCATCGGCCCCATCACCTCACGCAGGCCGGTGCGCGCCAGCGTCATCGCGCTGGACCCGCCGGCGCGGGTGACGGGGAAGTTGAAATAGCGGCTGAGCTTGCCGAACGCGGCCAGGATGCCGCCGTCCTGATCGACGATCATGCTGGGCGGGGCATAGCGATCGACGATGCGGCGCATCGCGGTCGCTTCGTCGCCTAGCGTCGGGCCATCCTCGCGCTCGCCGCGTTCGCCACGCCGGCGGGGGCTGCGGCTCCGCGCGCCGGGCAGGTCGATGGGGTAGGAGGGGGAGCCCGGCGACCGCTCGAACAGGCGGGCATGGCCGTCGATCGCGGGAAAGAGATGATCGAACCGCCCGACGCTCTCGGACGGGCCCAGGAACAGATACCCGCCGGGGCGCAATGCGTAGTGGAGCAGCGGCAACACCGACTGCTGCAATCGATCGTCGAAATAGATCAGCAGGTTGCGACACGATACCAGGTCGATCCGTGAAAAGGGCGGGTCCTTGACCAGGCTGTGGTTCGAAAAGCGGATCATGTCGCGGATCTGCGCGGTGATGGTGAACCGCTCGGCATGCGGCATCGTGTACCGCTCGCGCATCGCCGCCGGGATGTCGCCCAGCGCGGCGGCCGGATAGCTGCCCTCGCGCGCGATCTGCAGCATCTGCTCGTCGATGTCGGTCGCGAAAATCTGCACCGCCAGCGGCTGCCCGGCCTCGCGCATCGCCTCGGCGAACAGCATCGCGATGCTATAGGCCTCCTCGCCGCTGGAGCAGCCGGGCACCCAGATGCGGATGTCCTCGTCCGGATCGCGCGCGCGGATCAGCGGCTGGATCGCCTTGGCCCGCAGCGTTTCGAACAATTCGGTGTCGCGGAAGAAGCGGGTGACGTTGATCAGCAGGTCGCGGAACAGCGCCTCGCACTCGTCCGAGTCGCTCTTGACCCGCGCCAGATAGGCCGAGCCGGTCGGGATGCCGAGCACGTGCATCCGCCGCTCGACCCGGCGGACCAGCGTGGTGCGCTTATAGCCCGAAAAGTCATGGCCGACCGCGTTGCGCAGGACGCGGCAGAGATCGTCGATATGATCGGCGACGACCTCGGCCTCCTGATGCTTCGGCTCACCCGTGCGGCGCGCGAAAAACGCCTGGAGGCAATCGACGATGTCGCCCGCCGGCTTGACGAAATCGACAAGGCCGGTGCCCACGGCCGACAGCGGCATGCCGTCATAGCGCGCGCTTTCCGGGCGCTGCACCACGCTGACCCCGCCATTCTCCTTGATCGCGCGCAGGCCCGTGGTGCCGTCCGCCCCCGTGCCCGACAGGATCACGCAGGCGGCGTTGGCCTGCTGGTCGCTGGCGAGCGACAGGAAGAAGTCGTCGATCGGCCGGCGAAGCCCGCGCGGTTGGGCAAAATCGGTCAGTTCCAGCACGCCGCCACGAATGGCGAGTCCCCGACCCGGCGGGATGATGTAGACGCGGTCGGCCTCGATCCGCTCCGACCCCTCGCACTGGCGCACCTCGAGATTGGTGTGGCGGTCGAGCAGCTGGGCCAGCATGCTCTCGTGATTGGGGTCGAGATGCTGAACGACGACGAAGGCGAGGCCGGTCGGTGCGCGCGCGGGCGTCAGCATCTCGCGCAGCGCCTCCAGCCCGCCGGCGGACGCGCCGATGCCGACCACCGGAACCGATGCGGTGCCGCCGTTACCATCGCTCATGCGGTCAGATCCCGGAAGGAGAGGCTGTGCGACAGCGACGTCGCGATCACGGAAAAGCGGCTCTGTCGAGGTCGGACAGCGTCAGCTTGGCCTGGGCGATGGTTGCGGCCGTGTTGGCGATCGCGGTCAGCGATCCCTCCAGCACCATGCCGCTCTCCGCCAGGATCGGGGTCAGCTTGCCCAGCGTCCGGCCCAGTTCGGCGTCATAGGCGGACAGCCGGTCGGGCTGCGAGCGGCTGACGTCGAATTGCGAGGCGAAGATATAGGGCATGTCGCCCCCCAGCTGCCGCAGCTTCGACATGTAGAGCAGGTTGACGAAGGGGGAGCCATCCTTGCGGAAGTTGATCAGCGTGGTGCGGACGGTCAGCTGGCGATCATTGGCCAGGAACTCGCGGATACGGTCGCGCGCCTCTTCATTTTCGGCGTCGCGTTGCAGCATCCGGCAATTATGCCCGATCATATCCTCGCTGGTATAGCCGGTCAGCTCACGAAAGCCGTGATTGATGAAGATCAGCGGGTTGTCGTCACGCGCGTCGGCCAGCGCCAAGGCGATCGGCGACTTGTCCAGATACGCGGCCAGATGGGCCGGAATAGCATGATCGTCCACGAAAAACTGGCTCCTCGACGCGCATTCGCATGGCTCCCCCTGCGCCGCAAGTGCGGACCGAGCCGTCTGCCCCCAAATGTCTCACCTATATCAACACGTAAAGGGGTCGTGACGTTCCCGTGCCGATTAGGAAGATGAGGGAGCGGCCG
Source organism: Sphingomonas pseudosanguinis (assembly GCF_014196255.1). Taxonomy (GTDB): domain Bacteria; phylum Pseudomonadota; class Alphaproteobacteria; order Sphingomonadales; family Sphingomonadaceae; genus Sphingomonas; species Sphingomonas pseudosanguinis. The sequence goes on along the minus strand of NZ_JACIDH010000008.1, from coordinate 123,902 downwards.
GCACCTTGCTGCCCAGCCAGCCGTCGCGGAAGCGGCGCTGCGCAGCGGTCAGGGATTGACCCAGCGTCTCGTCGGCGACGATCTCCATGGTCGGATCGGCGCTCAGGGTCAGCTCGGCCTGGCGCTCGCCCGCGCGGTTGCGCCACGTGATCGGCAGCCGGTCGCCCGGCGCGTGGCGGGCGAGCGTCGCGGCCCAGCCCTCCGAAGAGGTCACGGGCTGGCCATCCAGGCTGAGGATCACGTCATCCTTGTCGAGACCGGCCGCATAGAGCGCGGTTCCCGGACGGCTCGGCGCGGCCAGCGTCAGGACGCCGTCCTTCGCGGTCGGAGCCGCACCAGCCCAGGCAGCGTCGGGATGCGCCGGGCGCAAGGTGAACCCCGCCTGCGCCAGCAGCGGCGCGAAGTCGGGCAGTCCGCTCGCCGTCACGCTGCGCGCGAAGAAGGCGTCGGCGAAGCGCTGGTCGCCGGTCAGCTTGGCCAGGCTCTGCCGCAGATCGTCGGGGCGATAGGCGCGCTCGGGCTGGCCGTAATCGCGCCAGAGCTGGCGCATATAGCTATCGAGCGTCAGCGTGGGGAAACGCTGACGCAGCTCCAGGTCGAGCGCCAGCGCGATGATCGCGCCATAAGGGTAATAGGATACGTAGATATTGGGATTTGTCGGATCGATCGACTGCGCCGCGTCGACGAAGGGCGCGCGCAGGCTCATCTCCTGCGGCGTGCCATAGGCCCGCGCGGGGGTGTTGAGCAGGTTGTTCAGCGTCCCCGACAATTGCCGGATATAGTCGTCGCGCGACATCTCACCGGCCCGAACCACCGATAGCGGCCCGTAATATTGGGTGAAGCCCTCGGCCAGCCAGAGCGACGGCGTCGCATTGGCGCGGGTGAAGTCGAACGGCTCCAGTTCGGCGGGACGGATACGCTCGACATTCCAGGCGTGGAAGAACTCGTGCGCCAGCGTCTGGATCTGCTGGAACTGCGCATCGGCGAGCGACTTGGGCATGCTGATCACGGTCGAATTGCGATGCTCCATCCCGTCGCCGCTGATCTGGGGGATATAGTCGGCCAGGAAGGTGTAGGTGCCATGGTCGAACGGCGGCGGCGCGCCGAACACCGCGATCTCCTGCGCGACGACCTTCTGCGCCATCGCGGCGAAGCGATCGAGATCGGCCGAACTGCCGTCATGATGCGCCGCCAGCCGGATGGTGTAGCGCTTGGCCCCGTCCGCGACGGTCCAGCTGCGCACGTCATGTGCCGACAGCTCGACGGGGCTGTCCATGAAATATTGCAGGTCGCGGGCGGTGAAGACGTTCGGATCGCTCGTCGGCGCCAGCTGCGTCGCGATCTTCCAGCCGGGCAGGGGGTGGAAGCTGACCTGCACCGGCCGCTGATCCTCTCCGACCGCCCAGAGGAAAGTGGCCGGCGTGTTCAGATGCGCGTGCGTCGGATCGATCTGCGCATAGGTGCCGTCGCCGCGATCGCCGAACAGCGTGTAGCGGATGGTGACCGTACCGTCATGGCGCTCCACGCCCCAGCCATAGGGATCGCGGCGCGTCACCGCGATCGGCCGCCCCGCGCCGTCGGTGGCCGAAACCGAATAGACGTTCTTGGCGAACTCGTGGAGCGCGTAGCGTCCGGGGGAAGAGCGCGCCATCTGGAAGCGCACCGGCCCGGCCGGCAACCCGCGATAGGTGACGCTGACCTGCGCCTCGTGATGGTCGGGGCGGGGGAAGGCGATGTCATATTCGACGGGTGCCGCCTGAGCCTGCATTTGCGGTGCCTGCGACGGGGGCGCCTGCATCTGCGGCGCGGCCGTCGTCTGGCTCCATGCGATAGCCGGGCTGGTGCTCGACAGAGCCACAACCGCCGTCATCATCACGCCGCGCATCCGCATCCGCATCCCTCTCAATCGCCATCGAAGCGCTGGGCTTACGCCGTGGAAAGGGGTGGGGTCCATCGCTTTTCAGAAAGTCGCAAGACCTTGTTGGCCTTGCCGTGAAGATCAGATTTCCGGCGATCCGCTCTGGAAATCTGGAGGCGCGACCGGGAATCGAACCCGGGTGCAAGGATTTGCAGTCCTCTGCGTCACCACTCCGCCATCGCGCCTCGATGCGTGGGAGGCGGGCATGTGTGCGGTTTTTTGCGCGGCGTCAACAGGGGAGGCCGTGGTCGGCCCAAAAAATTGCCCCGATCCGATTTCGGCGAGCCGGCGGAGCCCGGTACTGGCAGACTTACTTCACCGCCGTTTCCGCCACGGCAACGGCCGCCGCCTTGCCGCGCCGCCGTTCGAGTTCCTGCGCTTCGGACACGCCGCGCCCGAACGTCGCGGCGGCGGGTTGCGCGTTCAGCTTCTGCTCCAGATAGCCGGCGGTGATCGATCCGCCCAGGACGGCGGCACCGATGATGCCGACGCCGAGAAAGCCTGTGCTGCGTTTCATGGGGCTCCTCCAGGATGGGCCAAGCGGCGGGGTGCTTCGGAATGTCGGTGAAACGGGGCGCTGCGCGATTGGCTCCTGCCGTTACATTTTGTCGCAAAACCGATCCCGTCCGGAGGCGTCAGGCGCCATCCCTCCGCTTGGCGGAACCGAGCGGGCGCGATAGAAGCGGCGGGAACCAAATTAGTGTATTGCACAACTAAAACGGCTGTGCGACAGGGATGGGCCATGATGACGACCAGCAACGAATCCTCCAATTTCGACGCGATGCGCCATGCGATGGTGGCGAGCCAGCTGCGCACCACCGCCGTCAGCGACCAGCGCGTCGTGGCGCAGATGGCGCGTGTCCCGCGTGAGGCGTTCGTGCCCGAGGCGCTGCGCGAGGTCGCCTATCGCGACGGCACGATCGACCTGGGGCAGGGGCGCGCGGTCAACCTGCCGATGGCGACCGGCCGTCTGCTGACCGAGGCCTATCTGGAGGCGAATGACCGCGTGCTGCTGATCGGCGCCGGCACCGGCTATACTGCCGCGCTGCTCGCCGGGATCGTCGCCGAGGTCGTGGCGGTTGAGGACAATGCCGATCTGCTCGCCGCCGCTCGCACCGCGCTGGCGGGTGAGGCCAAGGTCAAGCTGGTCGACGCGCCCTTGACCGCCGGCAACCCGGGCGATGCGCCCTATGACGTGCTGGTGATCGACGGCGCGGTCGAGGAAATCCCCGCTGCTCTGATCGAGCAGGTCCGCATCGACGGCCGGATCGTCACCGGGCTGGTCGACAAGGGTGTGACCCGTCTCGCCAGCGGTCGCCGGACCGAAGGCGGCCACGGCGTGCGTCCCTTTGCCGACGCCGAATGCGCCATCCTGCCGGGCTTCGCCCGCCCACGCGCGTTCCAGTTCTGATGCCGATGCGTCCGTCCCTGACCTCTGGCGTCCTGATCGGTTCGGCGCTGCTGCTGGCCGGGTCCGCTTCGGCGGAAACGCTGCGCGAGGCCATGGTGCGGGCGTATCAGACGAACCCGACGATCACCGGTCAGCGCGCCGCCCAGCGCGCGACCGACGAGAATGTGCCGATCGCACGGTCCAACGGCCTGCCCTCGCTCCAGTCGCAGGGGCAGTTCACCGACAATATCGTCGTTGCGAACAACAATTTCCTCAATCCGGAACGGGTCGCGACCGGTGCGCTGCAATTGTCGGTGCCGCTCTATCAGGGCGGCGCGGTCAAGAACGCGGTGCGCGCGGCCGAGACGCGGGTCGATGCGGGGCGGGCGCAGCTGCGCGGGGTCGAGGCCAATTTGTTCACCAATGTGGTGGCGGCCTATATGAACGTCATCCGCGACGAGGCGATCGTCAACCTCAACACCCGCAACGTCAACGTGCTGGAGACGAACCTGCGCGCGTCGAGCGACCGGTTCCAGGTCGGCGATCTGACCCGTACCGACGTGGCGCAGTCGCAGGCGCGTCTGGCGCAGGCGCGCGCGCAGCTTCAGTCGGCGCAGGCCAATCTGATCTCCAGCCGCGAGAATTACATCAACATCGTCGGCATCGCGCCGGTCGGGCTGGAGCAGCCGCCCGCCTTGCCCGCGCTGCCGGCTTCACCCAATGCGGCGGTCGCGGTGGCGCTGGACCAGAATCCGCAGCTGATCGCGGCACGGCGCAACGCCGATGCCACCCGCTATGACATCAACGTCGCGCGCGCCAACCGGCTGCCACGGGTCGCGGCCGTGTCGAGCGGCAATTATTTCAACTATCTCGGCTCGATCAATCCGCCGCCCAGCGCAGGCAATGTGCCGACCTCCGGCGTCAACGCGACCGTTGGTGCGCAGTTGACCATGCCGCTGTTCCAGGGCGGCCGCCCGGCGGCGCAGGTCCGTCAGGCCGAGGCGCTGCGTGGTCAGGCGCTGGAGAACGCCACCGCCACCGAGCGGCAGGTGGTGGCGCAGGTCCGCTCCGCCTATGCCGTCTGGCAATCCTCGCAGGAGGTGATCGCCTCGGCCGAATCGGCGGTGCGCGCCAACTCACTGTCGCTGGAGGGCGTGCGTGCCGAAAACAGCGTCGGCACCCGCACCGTGCTCGACATCCTCAACGCCGAGCAGGAATTACTGAATAGCCAGGTGACGCTGGTGACCGCGCGGCGCGACGCCTATGTCGCGGGCTTCGCGCTGATTGCGGCGATGGGCAATGCCGAGGCGCGCGACCTGGGACTGGACGGCGGGTCGCTCTACGATCCGGTCACCAACTACAAGCGCGTGCGCAACCGCATCAGCGACTGGGACGGCGACGGCGAGCCAGCGCCGGTCGCCAGCACCACCGCCGGCACCCCGGCGCAGACGGCGGCGATCACCCGTCCGCTCGACGCGGATGTGAACGCCCCTGTTGACAGAAGCCCCGCATTAACCACAGGTGCATCGGCACCGAGCCGGCAATAACGCCGGCCACAAGGGCTATGGGGGCCTGGGGGGCTTCAATGGGGATTGCGGTCATGGGTGAGATCAGCGCCGAACCGTCGATGGAGGAAATCCTTTCCTCGATCAAAAGGATCATCGCCGAAGAGGGCGAGGTGCCGGCGCGTCAGCGTCGCCAGCCGCGCCCGGTGCCGTCGCCGGTCGCCGATGACGATGGCCCCGAGATCCTCGAACTCAGTGATCCCATGCCCCTGCGCATGAAGGTGGAGGCCGCCGCCGCGCGTGCCGCCGAATCGGTCATGCGCGCCCCGCCCGAGCCGGCGCCGGCCGCCCCCGAACCGGTGGCTCCGGCACCCGCACCGGCACCGGTCGCGGCGACCCCGGTCGAACCCCTCCACGCCCCGGACCAGGAAGAGGCGATCGTCTCGCCGCGCGCCGCCGAGGCGAGCCGTGGCGCTTTGGAGTCCCTGAGCCGCATGATGGTCAAGCCCGAACCCACCAGCGACGGCACCCTGGAAGGACTCGTCCGCGACATGCTGCGCCCGATGTTGCGCGAATGGCTGGACGCGAACCTGCCCGAGATGGTCGAGGCGATGGTCGCCAAGGAAATCGCCCGGATCACCCGCGAAGGGCGCTGATGCCGACCGCGACGAATCCGTCCACTATGGTGCCGGTGGGGGAACCGGCGTCACTTGGCCGGGTTCGTTCGGTATGAGTGCAACCGACAGGCCCGCTGACACGGAAAAGGCGACCCGGTCGCCGGTATCCTCGCCGCCTATCGCCGATGCGCGCCAGCCGCATTCGGGCCAGTCGGACATCTTCTTCGCCGCCGTGAAGACGACGCGGATGCCGATGATCGTCACCGATCCCCGGCAACCCGACAACCCGATCGTCTTTTGCAACGAAGCCTTCAGCTTCATGACCGGCTATTCCGAGGAAGAAATCCTCGGCACCAATTGCCGTTTTCTGCAAGGGCCGGAAACCGATCGCGACGTGGTGGCGCAGGTGCGCGCGGCAGTCGAGCGGCGTGACGAGATCGCGGTCGAGCTGCTGAACTATCGCAAGAACGGCTCGACCTTCTGGAACGCGCTGTTCGTCTCGCCGGTCTATGACGATGCGGGCGAACTGGTCTATTTCTTCAGCAGCCAACTCGACATCTCGCGCCGCCGCGAGGCCGAGGATGCGCTGCACGAGGCGCAGAAGATGGAAGCGGTCGGCAAGCTGACCGGCGGCATCGCGCACGACTTCAACAATCTGCTTCAGGTCATCATCGGCTATTCCGACATATTGGAAGCGCGGATCGATGCCGGGGACCGCAGCGGGCGTCGCGCAGTCGAGGCGATCGGCGCGGCCGCCGCACGCGGCGCGACGCTGACCCAGCAGCTGCTCGCCTTCGCGCGCAAGCAGGAATTGCGCGACCGTCTGCTCAACTTCAACCAGCTGATCGAGGATTTCCGCCCCATCCTCAACCGCACGGCCGGCGAGGGGATCATCCTGCGCCAGCGGCTGGAGGAAAATCTCTGGAATTGCCGGATCGACCCGGTCCAGGCCGAAATGGCGCTGCTCAACATCGTCACCAATGCGCGCGAGGCGATCGCGCGACAGGGGACGGGCGGCGCGATCAGCATTTCGACCCGCAATATGATCCAGTCCGCCGACCAGCCCGAAGGCCCGGCCAATCTGGAGCCGGGCGAATATGTCGTCGTCCGGATCGCCGATGACGGCCCCGGCATCGATCCCACGATCGCCGACAAGGTGTTCGACCCGTTCTTCACCACCAAGGAGATGGGGAAGGGTGCCGGGCTGGGTCTGGCGATGGTCTATGGCTTCATGCGCCAGTCGGGCGGCCTGGCGACGGTCGAGCCCGATGCCGAAGGCGGCGCGGCGCTGTCGCTCCACTTCCCGCGAGCGGCGGGCGTGACCGAACGCCGGCCCAGCGCGGTCCAGCCGGCGCGAAAGGGCGGTGCCGAGCGCGTCCTGATGGTCGAGGATCAGGAGGATGTCGGCGATCTTGGCCGGTCGATGCTCGAGGATCTGGGCTATGACGTCGTCCTCACCCGCAGCGCGCGCGAGGCGCTCGACCATTTGGCGCAGGACAGCGATTTCCAGCTGCTCTTCACCGACATCCTGATGCCCGGCGGCATGAACGGCGTGGCGCTGGCGCAGGTGGTGCGGCGCGATTATCCGCGCCTGGCGGTGCTGCTGACCACCGGTTTCGCCGACGAGGCGATCGACGAGGGCGCGCGCTCCTATGAGCTGATCCGCAAGCCCTATCGCCGGAGCGAATTGAACGAGCGCATTCGCGCCGTGCTCGACCGGCCGGGCGCGCGTACCTAGCGTCGTTCCTCCTGCAATGATTCCTCCCCTGTAAGGGGAGGTGGCAGGCCGCAGGCCTGACGGAGGGGCGTCACCCTATCGAGAGGGGGACACCCCTCCACCATGCTTCGCATGGTCCCCCTCCCCTTGCAGGGGAGGAATGGAAGGGATGGGAGCGGCTCGATATGACCCGCACCGGATAGCATCTGGCGTCCCAGCGTCAGGGTCATTAAGGCAGCGGCATGACTGAGCTGCCCAAGACGTTCGACCCCGCCGCAATCGAAGCCCGCTGGTATGGCCATTGGGAGGAAAAGAGCCTGTTCCGCCCCGATCGCCCGAATGCCGAGCCGTGGACGATCGTCAACCCGCCGCCCAATGTCACCGGCAACCTGCATATCGGCCATGCGCTCGACAACACGTTGCAGGACATTCTCGTCCGCCATGCCCGTCTGAAGGGTAAGGACGCTTTGTGGGTCGTCGGCACCGACCATGCGGGCATCGCGACCCAGATGGTCGTCGAGCGCCAGATGAACGCGCGCGGCGAAAAGCGCACCGACTTCAGCCGCGACCAGTTCCTGGAAAAGGTCTGGACGTGGAAGGCGGAGAGCGGCGGCCAGATCACCGGCCAGCTGCGCCGTCTGGGCTGCTCGATGGACTGGGCCAATGAGCGCTTCACCATGGACGAGGGCTTCAGCAAGGCGGTGCTGAAGGTCTTTGTCGACCTGTACCGTCAGGGCCTCCTTTACCGCGACAAGCGGCTGGTCAACTGGGACGCCGGGCTGGGCACCGCGATCAGCGACCTGGAAGTCGAGACGCGCGAAGTGAAGGGCAGCTTCTGGCGCCTGCGCTACCCTCTGGCCGATGGATCGGGCTTTATCGAGGTCGCGACGACGCGGCCCGAGACGATGCTCGCCGACATGGCGGTCGCGGTCCACCCGGACGACGCGCGCTACACCGCGCTGATCGGCAAGCAGGTTCGCCTGCCGATCACCGGCCGCCTGATCCCGATCGTCGCCGACGAACATGCTGATCCCGAGCTGGGATCGGGCGCGGTCAAGATTACGCCCGGCCACGACTTCAACGACTTCGAGGTCGGCCGCCGCGCCGGGATCGAGGCGCGCGACATGCTCAACATGCTCGATGGCAAGGCGCATATCTGCCAGACGTCGGACGGGCTGATCCCCGACGCATTCCTGGGCCTGTCGACCGCCGACGCGCGCAAGGCCGTGGTCGCACGGTTGAAGGACGAGGGCGTCCTGATCCCCCATATCGACAAGGACGGCGAGGAGCATGACGCCGAGCCGCGCACGATCCAGACGCCGTACGGCGACCGCTCCGGCGTCGTGATCGAGCCGTGGCTGACCGACCAATGGTATGTCGACGCCAAGACGCTGGCCCAGCCTGCCATCCAGGCGGTGCGCGGCGGCGACATCAAGATCGTGCCGCAGGCGTGGGAAAAGACCTTCTTCAACTGGATGGAGAATATCCAGCCCTGGTGCGTCAGCCGCCAACTTTGGTGGGGGCACCAGATCCCGGCGTGGTTCGCCGAGGACGGCCGCGTGTTCGTCGCCGAGAGCGAGGAAGAGGCGCAGGCGGAAGCAGGCGAAGGCGTCGCCCTGACCCGCGACCCGGACGTGCTGGATACGTGGTTCTCTTCCGCGCTCTGGCCCTTCGCGACGCTCGGCTGGCCCGATAATGGCGGCAAGACGCTGGCGGGGCGCTACCCGAACGACGTGCTCATCTCCGGCTTCGACATCCTGTTCTTCTGGGATGCGCGGATGATGATGCAGGGCCTGCACTTCATGGAAGATGTGCCCTTCAAGACATTGTATCTCCACGGTCTTGTTCGCGCCGCCGACGGATCGAAAATGTCGAAGTCGAAGGGCAACACGGTCGATCCGCTGGGCCTGATCGATCAATATGGCGCCGATGCGCTGCGCTTCTTCATGGCGGCGATGGAAAGCCAGGGCCGCGACATCAAGATGGATGAACGCCGGGTCGAGGGCTATCGCAACTTCGCGACCAAGCTGTGGAACGCGGCGCGTTTCGCCCAGGCGAACGGCATCGGGGCTTCGGCCACGCTGGAGGCTCCGAACGCCAGCCTCGCGGTCAACAAGTGGATCATTGCCGAGACGGTGAAGACCGTGCAGGCGGTCGACCTCGCGCTCGCCGATTACCGCTTCGACGGCGCGGCGAACGCGATCTATCAGTTCGTCTGGAGCCGCTTCTGCGACTGGTATCTCGAACTCATCAAGCCGGTCCTGCAAGGCGGTGAAGAGGGCGGCGAGGAAACCCGCGCCGTGGCGGGCTGGGTGCTCGACCAGATCTTGGTCCTGCTCCACCCGTTCATGCCCTTCATCACCGAAGAGCTGTGGCACGCCATGGGTGCGCGCCATCACGACCTGATCGTGGCCCAGTGGCCGATGGCCGACGCGCGTGCACTCGATCCGGAAGCGGAGCGCGAGATCGACTGGTTGATCCGTCTGGTCAGCGAAATCCGCGCCGCGCGCACCGAACTCAACGTACCGCCGGGCGCGCGTCTGCCCATGCACGTCCGTGATGCGAATGAGGGCACCACGGCGCGGCTGATCCGTCAGGCGTCGGCCTTGGCCCGCTTGGCGCGGGTCGAGGCGGCCGAGGGTGAGGCGACCGGCGGCGCGGCGCAGGTGGTGGTGGACGAGGCGACCTTCGTCCTGCCGCTGGAGGGCGTCATCGACCTCGACGCCGAGCGCCAGCGCCTGACCAAGGCGATTGCGGCGGTGGAGAAGGAACGCGATGCGCTGGGCGGCCGGCTGAGCAATGCGAGCTTCGTCGAACGCGCCAAGCCCGAAGCGGTGGAAAAGGCGAAGGCCGACCACGCCGACAAGATGGCCGAAGCAGCCCGCCTGCACGCGGCGCTGGGCCGCCTCGGCTAACCCTCAAATCCTCCCCATCGTCAGATGGGGAGGGGGACCATCGCGAAGCGATGGTGGAGGGGCAGGGGGCTTACCCCTCCACCACGCCCTACGGCCGCGGTCCCCCTCCCCAAGCGAGCTTGGGGAGGATCGGGTTAGCCCTGTTCCCCCAGCCGTCTTAGCCGCCGGATACGCGGCTCGCGCTGGAGCTGCGCCTCGCGCCGGATGACTTGGCGCAGTTCGTCGCGCTTCTCGTGGATCGAGGCGATCACCGGCCCCATTGCGACGCCCAGATCGACCAGCACCGCCTCGGAGAGTTGCAGCGAGCTTTCCAGCGTCTCGGGCACCGCCTCGCTGACCCCCGCGCGGTACAGCTCGGTCGCATGCGCCATGTCGCGGGCGCGCGCGATGATCGGCAGGTCGGGCGCAGCCTCGCGGATACGCCGCGCCAGCCGCACGGTCAGCACCGGATCGTCCATCGTCAGGATCAGCGCGCGGGCGGCGGGCAGGTTCAGCCGGTCGACCAGCTCGGCGCGCGCGACATCGCCGAACAGTACCGGATAGCCGGCGCGCCGCGCTTCGCCGACCGAATCGATGTCGGCCTCGACCGCGACATAGGGCTGGCCGTGTACGGTCAGCATGTCGGCGATCATCTTACCGACGCGACCAAAGCCGATGATGACGGTCCGGCCCGCATCATCCTCCAGTTCGGGTGTCGCGGGTTCGGTGCTGCGCGCCTCGATCCGGCGCGAGATCACCCGGCCGGCCTTTGCGAGCAGCGGCGTGATGGTCAGCCCGATCGCGGTCACCGTCTGCCAGAAGGCGGCGGTCGAGGGCAGGATCAACTGCGCCTGCGCCGCCGTGCCCAGCACGATCAGCGTGGTTTCGGACGGACTGCCCATCAACAGCCCCGTCTCCGCCGCGACGCCGCGCCGGGCATGCGCCACGCGCAGTAGCAGATAGGTGACGATCGCCTTGACCGCGACCACGCCCACCACCGCGAGCAGCAGCATGTCCCAGTTCTTGGCGATCAGCCGCAGGTCGAGGCTCATGCCCACCGTGATCAGGAACACGCCGAGCGCGAGGCCCTTGAACGGCGCGGTCATCACCTCGACTTCCGAATGATATTCGGTTTCGGCGATCAGCAGGCCGGCGAGCAGCGCGCCAACGATCGGCGACAGCCCGGCGGCAGTCGTAGCGACGCTGGCGACGATGACGACGAGCAGCGAGGCGGCGAGGAACAGCTCCGGGCTCTTGGTCCGCGCGGCCTGGGCGAACAGGCGGGGCAGCACGAATTTGCCGCCGAGATACATGGCGACGACGGTCAGCCCGCCGCGAAGCGCGACACCGGCGATACCGACCCAGCCCTCGTCGCTCGCGGTCGGTGCCATCGCGCCCAGCGCGAAGATGATCGGGACGAGTGCCAGATCCTCGAACAGCAGCATCGCGAACGCGCCGCGCCCCACTGGGCTGGTCGTGCCGACCAGCGGCAACACCAATGCCGTCGACGACAGGGTCAGCGCCAGTCCCAAACCGATCGCCCCGGCCCAGCCCTGGCCCATCAGATGCAACGCCGTGCCGATCAGCACCGCCGAGCCGAGCAGCTCCGCCGCACCGGTGCCGAACACCAGCCGACGCATCGCCCATAGCCTGCGAAAGGACAGCTCCAACCCTATGGAAAACAGCAATAAGATTATGCCGAACTCGGCGAATGGCTCGATCGATTCCGGGTTGGATATGGTCAGATAATAGAGCCACGGCGCATGGGGCACGAGCGAACCCAGCCCGGCCGGGCCGACCAGAAGCCCGACCAGGATGAAGCCGATCACCGGGCTGACGCGGAACCGGGCGAAGGCGGGGATGACGATCCCCGCCGAGCCGAGGATGACGAGCGCGTCGGAGAAGCCTTGATTGTCGAGCCGTAATGCCATGCCGACAGACTAACCCGGCTTTGCCACGCTTGTCAGGTCGTTAATCCCGCGAAACGGTCATGGGGCAATCGGTCCACTGCCGTGTGGCCGATGGTGGCGCTAGGGCGCGGCGATGACCCGCCCGTTCCGTATTGCTTCTGCGCCCGTTCTTTCGATGCTCCTGCTGGCCGGGTGCGGTGACGGCGACCGGGCAGCCCGGTTGAAGGCGGCGGGGCCGAACCCGTCGCTCGACGCGCTGATGCGCGTGGCCGATGCCGATGCCGGGGCGCGGACCTTCGGCCAATGTCTCGCCTGTCACACCATCGGCAAGGGCGAGCTGGATCGCGCCGGGCCGAATCTGCACGGGATCATGGGCAAGCCGGTGGCGGGCGGTAGCGATCGCTTCGGCTATACGGGGGCTTTGAAGACGGTCGGCGGGGTCTGGAATCGTCCGACGATGGACCGCTGGCTGACCTCGCCGCAACGCTTCGCGCCGGGCACGAGGATGACCTTTGCCGGCCTGTCCGACCCGCTCGCGCGGGCGGATGTGATCGCTTATCTGGAGCGCGAGGGGCGGGAATAAAGCTTTGCTTGAGCGGAGAGGGCGGGGCGCGCGCTTCGACTTCGCTCAGCGTGAACGGCTTTGGGGGGCAGGGGCCGCCCTAATCCCAACATCAACCCCCCAACGTCCGTTCAGCCTGAGCGACGTCGAAGGCTACGCCGGAACCTCTTCAATGTCCGTTTTGCAGAGGGCCTCCCTTGGCCTTCGACTTCGCTCAGGCTGAACGGAGGTGGGGCGGGGGCATAAAAAAGAGCCCGGAGACAATGCCTCCGAGCCCCTTCTTCACAACCTCTCGACAGAATTACTGCCAGTTGGCCATTTCCGTTTCAAGGTTGACGCGGATCGCCTCGAAGAACTGCTCGGTGGTCATCCAGGGCTGATCCGGGCCGATCAGGATCGCGAGATCCTTGGTCATCTGGCCGTTCTCGACGGTCTGGACGCAGACCTTTTCCAGCGTCTCGGCAAAGCGGACGACGTCCGGCGTGTTGTCGAACTTGCCGCGATACTTCAGGCCGCCGGTCCAGGCGAAGATCGACGCGATCGGGTTGGTCGAGGTCGCCTTGCCCTGCTGGTGCTGGCGATAGTGACGGGTGACGGTGCCGTGCGCCGCTTCCGCCTCGATCGTCTTGCCGTCCGGGGTCATCAGGACCGAGGTCATCAGGCCCAGCGAGCCGAAGCCCTGCGCCACCGTGTCCGACTGCACGTCACCGTCATAGTTCTTGCACGCCCAGACGAATTCGCCGTGCCACTTCAGTGCCGAGGCGACCATGTCGTCGATCAGCCGGTGCTGATATTCGATGCCCGCCGCCTTGAACTGCTCGGCGAACTCGGCGTCGAAGACTTCCTGGAAGATATCCTTGAAGCGGCCGTCATAGGCCTTCAGGATAGTGTTCTTGGTCGACAGATAGACCGGCCAGCCGCGGTTCAGGCCGTAGTTCATCGAGGCACGCGCGAAGTCGCGGATCGATTCGTCGAGATTGTACATGCCCATGGCGACGCCGGCGGCGGGGAAGTTGAACACCTCCTCCTCGATCGACTCGCCATTCTCGCCTTCCCACTTCAGGGTCAGCTTGCCCTTGCCGGGAACCTTGAAATCGGTCGCCTTATACTGGTCGCCGAATGCGTGACGGCCGACGACGATCGGGTGGGTCCAGCCCGGAACCAGGCGGGGAACGTTCTTGATGACGATCGGCTCGCGGAACACCACGCCGCCCAGGATGTTGCGGATCGTGCCGTTGGGCGACTTCCACATCTTCTTCAGGCCGAATTCCTCGACGCGCTGCTCGTCGGGGGTGATGGTCGCGCACTTGATCGCGACGCCGTACTTCTGGGTCGCATGCGCGCTGTCGATCGTCACCTGGTCGGCGGTCGCGTCGCGGTTCTGAACCGAGAGGTCGAAATAGGCCAACTCGATGTCGAGATACGGCTTGATCAGGCGTTCGCGAATCCATTCCCAGATGATCCGGGTCATTTCGTCGCCGTCGATCTCCACGACGGGGGTGTTTACCTTGATCTTCGCCATATGCGCATCCTTCAGATTAGGCGGGTTTTGCACGCGTCTAGGGGAGGGGGCGCGGCGGATCAACCACCCCTTGGGCGGTGCCGGATGATGGTGAAAGGGCCGGGGCGAACCGAAAAGATTGTGCGATGGCCGGTGGACAGGTAGACAGGCCCGATGCCTTCGCTTGAAAAGCCCCCCGTCGCGACCACCACCGTCAAGTGGCGCTTCCCCGCCGTCCATCCCGAAGGGCGCAAATATGTGCTGATCGGGGCGGGCCTGACCCTGATCGCCACGCTGATCACCAAGATCCTGTTCTGGCCGTTCGTCGGTCTGTGCATCTGGATCGCGGCGTTCTTTCGCGATCCGGTTCGCACCACGCCGCAGGGCGACGACCTGATCGTCGCGCCCGCCGATGGCCTGGTCACGATGATCCAGCGCGTGCCGATCCCGCGCGAGCTGGTCGGCGAGCTGGGCGAGGCGCCTTTGGTCCGCGTGTCGATCTTCATGTCGGTGTTCGACGTGCATATCAACCGCACGCCGGTGGCGGGTGTCATCCGCCAGGTCGTCTATATTTCGGGCAAATTCCTGAACGCCGATCTCGACAAGGCGTCGGACGAGAATGAGCGCCAGCATTTCGTGGTCGAAGGCCGTGACGGCCGCAAGATCGGTTTCACCCAGATCGCGGGTTTGGTCGCGCGTCGCATCGTCGGCTTCGTGAAGCCCGGGGACATGGTCGCCGCCGGTCAGCGCGTCGGCCTGATCCGTTTCGGCAGCCGCGTCGACGTCTATCTGCCCGATGACGTTACCCCGCAGGTCTGCCTGGGCCAGCGTTCGGTCGCGGGCGAGACGGTGCTGGGCCGCGTCGGCGGCAAGCCGATGACCGGCATCGCGCAGTAACCCATGGCCATTTCCCCCCGTTTCGCCCGTCGCGGTCCGCCGCGTGGCCTGCCGCTCCGGGCGATCGCCCCCAATGCGGTCACCGCGCTCGCGCTGTGCTCCGGTCTGACGGGCGTGAAGTTCGCGATCGCCCAGTCCTGGGAGGCGGCGGTCACCATGATCATGGTGGCGGCGGTGCTCGACGGACTGGATGGACGGATCGCCCGACTGCTGCGCGGGGAAAGCCGGTTCGGTGCGGAGCTGGACTCGCTGTCCGATGCCATTTCCTTCGGCGTCGCGCCCGCGCTGATCCTCTATCTCTGGTCGCTCTGGACGCTGCCGCGCATCGGTTGGATCGCGGCGCTGCTGCTCGCCGTATTCTGCGCGCTTCGTCTCGCGCGCTTCAACTCGCAGCTCGATGTCGTCGATCAGCCGCGCAAGACGGCGGGCTATTTCACCGGCATCCCTGCGCCCGCAGGGGCCGGCCTGTCGATGCTGCCGCTCTATCTCTGGTTCTGGACCGGCGAGCCGCTCTTCGCATCGCCGCTGCTGGTCGCCCCTTGGGTCACGCTGATCGCGCTGTTGATGGTATCGAGTGTCGCGACCTTCTCATGGACCTCGTTCCGGCTACGCCGCAATGTGCGCTTCGAGGTACTGGCGATCATCGTTCTAGTGGGAGCGGCGCTGCTGTCGGCCCCCTGGCATGCCCTGACCGCAATCTGCCTCGCTTATCTGGGCAGTATCCCGTTCAGCATGATCGCCTATGCCCGGGTCAGGCGGCAGCGCGGCGGCGCGACGCCATCGCGGGGACCGGCGAGCCCGCCGCCCAGCGCCTGACCGCGATCCGCCGCTCGGCCACAACCAGTGTGGCCAGCGGCGTGAAGGCGGGTTCGGTGTGGCCCGTGGCGAGGTGAAGGATACGCCGCCACTGGGGCGCGATCATCATCGCGATGGTGGCGATGGCGGCGACCAAGGCGCCCGTGAAAACCAGAACACTCACCACGATCATCATGATGTCTGCCTCCTGCCTTACCATGGGGTCCGGCATATTAACCGAACCGTAACCATTGGAAATTTTGATCAGTTCCGTTGTCATAATCGCGACAACAGGACGAACCGTGCCAAATCAACGACGTTGCGTTCGCGATTAACCGCAATCAAGCCGTGTTCCCTCTTGCGGTCATCTTATGTTCCACCACTGTTCCCGAGTCAACGGCGTTTGGAACAAAAGTGAACAGCGGAACGCGCTTGCCATGGCGTATCCCGTTCGCTAAGGGCGCGCTCCTCAACACCGCATGGGAAGCATCATATTTCGGTGCGCATGGGCTTTGCCCGCCGCGTCATCCGCTTCCCAGAGGCATAACCGGAAGGAATTAGATTATGGCGGCACCCGTCGTCACCATGCAGCAGCTGGTCGAGACCGGCGCGCACTTCGGCCACCAGACCCACCGCTGGAACCCGAAGATGAAGCCCTACATCTTTGGCGACCGCAACGGCGTCCACATCCTCGACCTGTCGCAGACCGTGCCGCTCTTCGCGCGCGCTCTGGAGTTCATCAGCTCGACCGTCGCTGGCGGTGGCAAGGTCCTGTTCGTCGGCACCAAGCGCCAGGCGCAGGAGCCGGTCGCCGAGGCCGCTCGCCGCGCTGGCCAGCACTTCGTCAACCACCGCTGGCTGGGCGGCATGCTCACCAACTGGAAGACGATCTCGAACTCGATCAAGCGCCTCAAGACCCTTGAAGAGCAGCTGTCGGGCGACACGCACGGCCTGACCAAGAAGGAAGTGCTGAACCTGACCCGCGAGCGCGACAAGCTCGAGCTGTCGCTGGGCGGCATCCGCGACATGGGCGGCATCCCGGACGTGATGTTCGTGATCGACGCCAACAAGGAAGAGCTGGCGATCAAGGAAGCCAACACGCTGGGTATTCCCGTCGTTGCGATCCTCGATTCGAACGTCTCGCCCGACGGCATCGCCTTCCCGGTTCCGGCGAATGACGACGCCAGCCGCGCGATCCGTCTGTACTGCGAAGCCGTTGCCATCGCCGCGACCCGTGGCGGTCACGAGCAGCAGCGCCGTGGCGGTGCGGACTTCGGCGCAATGGCCGAGCCGCCCGTCGAGGACGCGCTGACCGTTGCCCCGACCGAAACCGCCGAGCAGGCGGTCGAGGCCGAGCGCCAGATCGACGCATAATCGCGTGACAAAGCCCCGCGGTGCGGGCGGGGCGATCATCGACCGGATGGGGCAACTCGCCGGTCGGTGACATCGGCTTGACATGCAAGCCGTGCTAAGGGCCGCCTCCGATGGGGCGGCCCTACCCGCATCCCCCTTTTCAGACAGAGGATTGAGACAATGGCCGATATCACCGCAGCGATGGTCAAGGACCTGCGCGAAAAGAGCGGCGCGGGCATGATGGACTGCAAGAAGGCGCTGGCCGAGGCGAATGGCGACATGGACGCCGCGCTGGACTGGCTGCGCACGAAGGGCCTGGCGGCCGCGCAGAAGAAGTCGAGCCGTACCGCCGCCGAGGGTCTGGTCGGCGTCGCCACCAACGGCACCGTCGGTGCTGCCGTCGAAGTGAACTCGGAAACCGACTTCGTCGCCAAGAACGACCAGTTCCAGGCGTTCGTGAAGGACGTGACCGCGATCGCGCTGAAGACCAGCGACGACATCGAGGCGCTGAAGAACGAAGCGATGCCGCAGGGCGGCACCGTCGCCGAAGTGCTGACCAACAATGTCGCGACGATCGGTGAGAACCAGTCGCTGCGTCGCGCCAAGCGCCTCGAAGTGTCGAAGGGCGCGGTCGTGTCCTACGTCCACAACCAGCAGGCGCCGGGCCTGGGCAAGATCGGCGTGCTGGTCGCGCTGGAGTCGGAAGCCGCTGACGAGGTGCTGCAGTCGCTGGGCCGTCAGCTGGCGATGCACATCGCCGCTGCTTTCCCGAAGGCGCTGAACGAGGAAGACCTGGACGAGGCCGAGATCGAGCGTGAGCGCGCGATCGCGACCGAAAAGGCCGCCGAATCGGGCAAGCCCGCCGACATCATCGCCAAGATGGTCGAAGGCGGCATCGCCAAGTACCGCAAGGAGCACGCGCTGGTCAGCCAGCTGTTCGTGATCGACGGCAAGACCAAGATCAGCGACGTCGTGGCGAAGGCAGGCAAGGACGCCGGTGCCGAGATCAAGCTGGTGGACTATGTCCGCTTCCAGCTGGGCGAGGGCATCGAGAAGGAAGCGTCGGACTTCGCGGCCGAAGTGGCGGCGGCTTCGGGCGTTCCGCAGAAGGCGTAATCCTTCGCGCCGTCCCTTGATGGGACGGTGACGGTTCAAGGGGAGCGGCTGCCGCAAGGTGGCCGCTCTCTTTGCGTTTGGGGGCTTCTTCAAATCCTCCCTGAGCTACGCTCGGGGAGGGGGACCATCGCGTTAGCGATGGTGGAGGGGCCATGACAGGCGGGTCATGCCCCTCCACCACGCCCTGCGGGCGCGGTCCCCCTCCCCAAGCGAGCTTGGGGAGGAATGGAATTTCCAACCTCCGTTCGCCCTGAGCGAAGTCGAAGGGCACGCGATGAACGGAGTCGCATGGGCTTCGACTTCGCTCAGCCTGAACGGGGATGGGGTCATGGGCCGGGGGCGCTTGCACGCGTCCCACGAAAATCCCCGCAACCCGCCGCTCCACGGTTGCCCGCCGCCCTGACGCCGCCTAAGGTCCGCGCCACTTTCATGACCAAGATCCGAGAAACGATGACCACCCCGCCCTTTAAACGCATCCTCCTCAAATTGTCGGGCGAGGTCCTGATGGGCGAGGGGGGCTTGGCCATCTCGCCGGAGATCACCGCGCGTGTCGCGCAGGAGATCGCCGATGTGCGGGCCAAGGGCTATGAACTGTGCGTCGTCGTCGGTGGCGGCAACATCTTCCGCGGTCTGTCGGCAGCGGCCAAGGGTATCGAGCGGGCGACCGCCGATTATATGGGCATGCTGGCGACCGTGATGAACGCGCTGGCGGTGCAGAACGCGCTGGAGCAGATCGGCGTCGATACCCGCGTGCAGTCCGCCATCCCGATGGCGAGCGTGTGCGAACCCTTCATCCGTCGCCGCGCCGAGCGACATCTGGAAAAGGGCCGCGTGGTGATCTTCGCCGCCGGTGTCGGCTCGCCCTTCTTCACCACCGATAGCGGCGCCGCGCTGCGCGCCGCCGAGATGAAGTGCGACGCTTTGTTCAAGGGCACCAGCGTCGACGGCGTCTATGATGCGGACCCGAAGAAGGTGCCGACCGCGACCCGTTATGAAACGGTCAGCTATTCCAAGGTCCTGTCCGATGACCTGAAGGTCATGGACGCCTCGGCCATCGCGCTGTGCCGCGACAACAATATCCCGATCGTCGTCTTCAACATCCGCCAGCACGGCAATTTCGGTGCCGTGCTCGCCGGCGAAGGCGTGTCGACGATCGTCCAGAACCAAGGAGCGTAAACCATGGCCGCTTATGACAAGTCCGATCTCGAACGCCGCATGCAGGGCGCGGTGGAGTCGCTGAAGCACGACCTGAACGGCCTGCGCACCGGCCGCGCCTCGACCGCGCTGCTCGATCCGGTGACGGTCGAGGTCTATGGCAGCCACATGCCGTTGAACCAGGTCGCGACCGTTTCCGCCCCCGAGCCGCGCATGCTGTCGGTGCAGGTCTGGGACCGCTCGAACGTGTCGTCGGTCGAGAAGGCGATCCGCTCGGCGGGTCTGGGCCTCAACCCGATCAATGACGGCCAGACGCTGCGCCTGCCGATCCCCGACCTGACCGAGGAGCGCCGCAAGGAGCTCGCCAAGCTGGCCGGCAAGTACGCCGAGGGCGCGCGCATCGCGGTGCGCAACGTGCGTCGCGACGGCATGGACAGCCTGAAGGTCGACGAGAAGAAGGGTGTTTTCGGCGAGGACGAGCGCAAGCGTCACGAGACCGAAGTCCAGAAGCTGACCGACGCCACCATCGCCGAGCTGGATGCGGCGGCGGCGGCCAAGGAAAAGGAAATCCTGGGCAAGTGAGTCCTCCGGCCGCCTCGGCCCAGACGGCTCTGGGGTCGCTGGTGGCCGTGCCCGATACGGGTGCGGTCCCGCGTCACGTCGCGATCATCATGGACGGTAATGGCCGCTGGGCCAAACGCCGTCTGCTGCCCCGCTTCGCCGGCCACAAGGCCGGTGTCGACGCCGTGCGCCGGATCGCGCGTGCGGCGCGGGCGATGGGGATCGAGGCGCTGACGCTCTACGCCTTCTCGTCGGAGAATTGGCGGCGGCCCGAGACCGAGATCAGCGACCTGATGGGTCTGCTGCGCATCTTTCTGCGCAAGGATCTGGCCGAGCTGGTGTCGGACAATGTCCGGTTGCGGGTGATCGGCGATTATCGTCGCTTCCCCGCCGATCTGGTCGCGATGATCGACGATGCGGTCGCGCGCACGGCGGCCAATAGCGGCCCGATCCTGGCCATCGCGCTGAATTACGGTGCGCAGGCCGAGCTGGTCGAGGCCGCCCGGCGGCTGGCCGGCAAGGTCGCGGCCGGCGAAATGGCGGCCGACGCGATCACACCGGAGGCAATCGAAGGCGAATTGCAGACCAACGGCCTGCCGCCGCTCGATCTGGTGATCCGCACCTCGGGCGAGCAGCGCCTGTCCAACTTCCTGCTGTGGCAGGCGGCCTATGCCGAGCTGTTGTTCGTCGACACGCTCTGGCCCGATTTCGACGAAACCGCGCTGGCCGATGCGGTGGCCGAGTTCGGCCGACGTCACAGGCGTTTCGGCGGCCTGTGACCGATCCCGAATCCCCCAAGACCGGAGCGCACGAAGCGGCCCCGGTCAAAAGCATGTCCAACCTGACCAAGCGGGTGTTGGCCAGCGTCGTGATGATCGCGGTGGCCAGCCTCTGTCTGGCCCTGGGCGGTCTGGCCTTCTGGCTGCTCGCCGTCGTCGTCGGGCTGTTCATGATGGCCGAATGGTCCGACCTGTTGAAGGTGGACCGTTCGCGCAAGCGGCTGGCGCAGTTTACCTTGTCGGTGCCGCTGGCGATCATGGCGCCGGGGCTGGCCGCCGGACCGGGCTTTTTCGCGCTTGGGTTGATCGCTGCCGCCTTCTTCTTCCTGACGATCATTTCGCGGCGGCCCGAATATGGTGCGGGCGCGCTCTATGTCGGTCTGCCGGTCCTGTCGCTGCTCGCCATTCGGCTGCATGTCGATGGCCTGGCGCTGTCGCTCTGGGCGATGGCGCTGGTCTGGGCCTGCGACAGCGGCGCTTTCTTCGTCGGGCGGCAGTTCGGCGGGCCGAAGTTGGCGCCCAAAATCAGTCCCGCCAAGACCTGGTCCGGCCTGATCGGTGGCGTGGCGGCGGCGACGCTGCTCGCGGTCGTCATGCGCTGGGCGCATGGTTTGCCGCTGCATCTCGTCATTGCGACGCCCGTGCTGGCAGTGCTGGCGCAGGGCGGCGACCTCTTCGAAAGCGCGCTCAAGCGGCGGGCCGGGGTCAAGGATAGCGGCAATGTGCTGCCCGGCCATGGCGGCGTGATGGACCGGCTGGACGGTATCGTGCCGGTCGCGCCGATCGCGGCTCTTCTGATCTTCCTGCCGGACCTGTTCTGATGCGCAGCGTAACCATTTTGGGCGCGACCGGTTCGGTCGGCACCTCGACCCTCGACCTGATCGAGCGTGAGCCGGACCGTTACCGTGTCCGCGCGCTGACCGCCAATTGCGACGTGGCCAAGCTGGCCGCCGCTGCTCGGCGCACCCATGCCGAACTTGCGGTCGTGGCGGACGAAAGCTGTCTGCCCGATCTGCGCGACGCGCTGGCCGGCACCGAGACCCGCGTGGCGGGGGGGCGTACGGCGGTGATCGAGGCGGCGGCGCTGCATGCCGACTGGACCATGGGCGCGATCGTCGGTTGCGCAGGGCTCGAGCCGGCCATGGCCGCCATCGCCAATGGCGGCACGGTGGTGCTGGCCAACAAGGAGCCGTTGGTCTCGGCGGGCGAGGTGGTGCTGGCGGCTGCGGCCAAGGCGGGTGCGACGCTGCTCCCGGCCGACAGCGAGCACAACGCCATCTATCAGTGCTTCGACTTCGACCGCCCCGAACGGGTGCGCCGGATCGTCCTGACCGCCAGCGGCGGACCGTTCCGCACCTGGACGACCGAGGACATGCGCCGCGTCACTCCCGAGCAGGCGGTGGCGCATCCCAACTGGTCGATGGGCGCGAAGATCTCGGTCGACTCGGCGACGATGATGAACAAGGGGCTGGAGCTGATCGAGGCCGCGCGCCTGTTCCCGGTCCCCTCCGACCGGATCGAGATCGTGCTGCACCCGCAATCGGTCATCCATTCGGCGGTCGATTATATCGATGGCTCGATGCTGGCGCAGCTCGGCCCGTCGGACATGCGCGTGCCGATCGCGCATTGCCTGGCCTGGCCCGACCGGATGCCGACGCCGATGGCGCCGCTCGACCTGGTCGCCTTGGGGCGGATGGACTTCGCCGCGCCCGATCCGGTGCTCTTCCCCGCGCTGCGGCTGGCACGTGCCGCGCTGGAGGCGGGTGGGGCGGCGCCGGCCATCCTGAACGCCGCCAACGAAATCGCGGTGGCGGCTTTTCTCGGCAAGCGCATCGGCTTCCTCGAAATTGCCGCAATCGTCGAGGATGTTCTCCATCGCTACGACCCGGCCCCGCCGGAAACGCTCGACGCAGTGATCGCGATCGATGCGGAGGCGAGGGTCTTGGCGGGCGAGCGCGTAGAGGATTGCATCGTTTGATCGAAACCCCCGGCCTGTTGCTGACCATCCTGGCCTTTGTTTGCGCGCTCGGTCCGCTCGTGTTCGTTCACGAGATGGGGCATTATCTCGCCGGCCGCTGGTTCGGCGTGAAGGCCGAGACGTTCGCGATCGGCTTCGGTCGCGAGATCGCCGGCTTCACCGACAAGCGCGGCACGCGGTGGAAGATCGGCTGGCTGCCGCTGGGCGGCTATGTGAAGTTCGCCGGCGACATGAACCCGGCCAGCCAGGCGGACGCAGCCTGGCTGTCGCTGCCCCCTGAGGAGCGCGCGCGCACCTTCCAGGCCAAGCCGGTATGGCAGCGCGCGATCATCGTCGCGGCGGGGCCGGCGATCAATTTCCTCGCCGCCATCCTGATCCTCGCCGGCTTCGCCTATGCCTATGGCGAGGTCGTGATCCCGCCGGTCGTCGGACAGGTGATGCCGGGCAGCGCGGCGGCCGCGACCGGACTGAAGCCGGGCGACCGGGTCACCGCGATCGACGGCCGGGAGGTCACCGACTTCGCCGACATCGCGCGCTATGTGCAGATTCGCGCCGGTGAGCGCGTGACGATCGCCGCGACGCGGAACGGCACGCCCTTCACCACGTCGACGACCATCGGCACCGATCAGCAGCGCGACCGCTTCGGCAACGAATATCGCGTCGGCCGGCTGGGCCTGCGCGGCGCGGGCACGATCGACGTCCAGCCGGTCGGCCTGCTGCGCGCGCCGGTCGTGGCGGTGAAGCGGACCGGCGAGATCTTCCGCATGATGGTCGAGACGCTGGGGCAGGTGATTTCCGGCCGCCGTTCGGTCAAGGAACTGGGCGGCCCCGTCTCGATCGCCAAGGTGTCGGGCGAGCAGATGTCGCTGGGCCTCGACGCCTTTGTTTTCTTCGTGGCCCTGGTGTCCATCAATCTGGGGTTCATCAACCTGTTGCCGGTGCCGATGCTGGATGGCGGCCATCTTTTCTTTTATGCGATCGAAGCCGTGCGGCGACGCCCCCTGGAGCCGGCGGCTCAGGAATGGGCGTTTCGCGGCGGTTTGATCGCGATCCTGGCCCTGATGCTGTTCGTGACGTTCAACGATCTGGGCAATTTGGGGCTTTGGAAGAATATCGCCGGCTTGATCGGGTGACGCCGATGGGGCAGGGCGCGAGTACGACAGGGGTCGGTTCGACTTTTCTGGGGTGGGTTTGGTGACAGCAATGACGGGTATGAAGACTGTGCGCGCAGGCGCCATGCTGCTGGCGGGCACGATGCTGTCGGGTGTTCCCGTCATGGCGCAGGTCGCGCCGGCCGGTGCCGCGCCGCAGACGACCGCGACCCAGGTGGCCGCACCGGCACCGCAGCGGGTGATCAAGACGCTGCGGGTCGAGGGCGCGCAGCGTATCGAGCCGGAGACGGTGCTCTCCTACACCAAGCTGCGTCAGGGCATTCCCTACACGCCCGAAACGCTCGACCAGGCGCTAAAGGATCTGCAGGCGTCGGAGCTGTTCGCCGACTATTCGATCTCGGGCGTCGAGACCGGCGACATCGTCCTGCGCGTCCGCGAAAACCCGATCATCAACCGGGTGATCCTGGAGGGCAACAAGCGCCTGAAGGACGACAAGATCAAGAAGGAGATCAAGCTCGCGCCGCGGCAGATCTTCACCCGCACCGCCGTCCGCCAGGACGTGGCGCGCATCGTCGAGCTGTATCGCCGCCAGGGCCGGTTCGGCGCGGTGGTCGAACCGAAGATGGTCAATCTCGACCAGAACCGCGTCGATATCGTGTTCGAGATCAGCGAGGGGCCGAAGTCCAAGGTCCGCCAGATCAACATCATCGGCAACGAGAAGTTCTCGGACGACGAATTGCGCGGTGCGATGTTCACCAAGCAGTCGCGCTGGTTCCGCTTCCTGTCCTCGGCCACCAGCTACGACCAGGACCGCCTGGCCGCCGACCAGCAGAAGCTGCGCCAATTCTATCTGACCAACGGCTATGCCGATTTCCGCGTGACCAGCGCGGTCGCCGAGCTGACGCCGGACAAGCGCGACTTCATCATCACCTATGTGGTCGAGGAAGGTCCGCGCTACAAGTTCGGCGATGTGAAGGTCGACAGCCAGATCCGCGACTTCGACAATACCAAGCTCGCCGCGTCGCTGCCGATGAAGAAGGGTGACTGGTACAACGCCAAGCTGGTCGAGGACTCGATCGACAGCCTCAGCCAGACGGCGGGCCTGTTCGGCTATGCCTTCACCGATGTGAACCCCGACTTCCAGCGTGACAAGGACACGCTGACCATGTCGATCACGTTCAACATCGCCGAGGCGAAGCGCACCTATATCGAGCGCATCGACATCAACGGCAACACGCAGACGCAGGACAAGGTCGTCCGCCGCGAAATCCGCGTGGCCGAGGGTGATGCCTTCAACAGCTTCCAGGTCCGCCGCAGCCAGGACCGCATCAACTCGCTCGGCTATTTCCAGGAAAAGCTGGAGATCAAACAGAACCCCGGCTCGACGCCCGACCGTATCGTGCTGGAAACGAATGTCGAGGAACAGTCGACCGGCTCGCTCCAGCTGTCGGCCGGTTACTCGTCGCTCGAGCGCTTCATCGTCCAGGCGAACATCACCCAGCGCAACTTCCGCGGCAAGGGCCAGGAACTGCGCGCCGGCGTGAATTATTCGGCTTACCAGAAGTCGATCGAACTGGGCTTCACCGAGCCCTATGTGTTCGACAAGAATATCGCGCTGGGCGTCGACGTGTTCCGCCGCGACTTCAACTCGTTCAACTTCAACCTGGGGTCGCGCCAGACGACCTACACCCAGGTCTCGACCGGCTTCCAGGTCCGTGCCGGCGTGCCGTTGACCGAATATTGGTCGCTGTCGGGCCGCTATGGTCTCAGCTATGACGAGGTCGGCCTGGCGCGCGACTTCTTCAACGCCGATGGCAGCTGTAACTTCCAACAGGTGGGTCGCTATTTCTGCGACTCGGTCGGCAACCGCTGGACCTCGTCGATCGGCTATTCACTGATCTTCGACAGCCTGAACAGCCGTCTGCGTCCGACCGCCGGTCATCGCTTCTCGCTGAGCCAGGACTTCGCCGGTCTGGGCGGCGACGTGAAATATATCCGCACGCGCGCCGAAGGTGCCAAGTTCATGGGCCTGGGCAAGGGCTTCGTGTTCTCGGTGCTGGGTGAGGGCGGCTATATCCACTCGCTGGAAAAGAGCCGTGGCCCCGGTATCGATCCGGTCCGTATCGTCGACCGTTTCTATCTGGGCGAGCCGCAGTTCCGCGGTTTCGACATCCGTGGCGTCGGCCCGCGCGTGCTGCGTATCCCGTACAATGTGGCGGCAGACGGTACGCAGACGCGCGAGACGGACCGCCAGCGGTTCTTCGACGACGCACTGGGCGGCCGCGCTTATTATCTGGCGCGTGCCGAACTGGAACTGCCGCTCGGTTCGGGCGCCCGTGAAATGGGTCTGCGGCCCAGCATCTATGTCCAGGCGGGCAGCCTGTGGGGCATCACCCGTCCGCTCCCCTCGCTGGGCTTCCCGCAGGCGAAGGATGCGAACGGCAAGCTGCTGTTCAATAAGGATGGTTCGCCCACCCTGGCGCCGATCGCGGCGACCGATCAGCAGGGGCGGCCGCTGTATCAGGTGCCCACACCCGCGGCGGGAACGACCGATCCGAACGCCGGCCTGCAGACGACCTGCCCGGTCGGGTTCTCGTCGACCCTGGGTGGTGCCTGCACCGGCACGTCGGTCAACACCGCGGTCCAGAACACCAATTACACCCTCGAGGAATTCTACGGCGGCACGTGGAAGCCGCGCGTGTCGATCGGTATCGGCGTGAACTGGAATTCACCATTTGGACCGCTGCGCATCGACCTGGCCAAGGCATTGGTCACGCAGCCGGGCGACGACCCCAAGCTCATCACTTTCAACGTAGGGACGCAGTTCTGATGAAGACGATTTCCAAGCTCCTCCTCGCGGCGGCCCTGGTGGCCCCGGCCGCCACCGTCGCGACCAGCGCGCAGGCGCAGGTCAACGGTGTCGCCGTCGCCGATCCGCAGGGCGCGATCGCCGGTTCGCGCGCCTGGGCCGCCGCCCGCCAGCAGATCGAGACCACCTACAAGACCCAGCTCGACCAGGCCGAGACGCGCCGCACCGCGCTGACCCGCGAGCTGGAGCCGCTGGTCCAGGCGTTCCAGACCGCGCGTTCGCAGCCCAACGCCAACCAGACCGCGCTGCGCACCCAGGCCGAGCAGATCGAGACCCGCCAGCAGGCGGCGAACCAGGAACTGCAGCGCCTGACTCAGCCGGCGGTCCGTGCGCAGACCTATGCGGTCGAGCAGCTCCAGGCGCGTCTGGGCGAAGCGGTGCAGAACGCCGTGCGCGCTAAGAATGTCAGCCTGCTGGTCAGCCCGCAGGCCGTGCTGTTCATGCAGCCGACCGCCGACATCACCACCGCCGTGACCGCCGAGCTGGACAAGCTGGTCCCGACCGTCAGCATCACGCCGCCCGCCAACTGGCAGCCGGGCCAGGGTGGCCAGCAGGCCGCGACCCCGGCCAACGCACCGGCCCCCGCCGCCGCGCCGGCAGCGGCACCGGCGCGCCGTCAGAACAGCGGCCGGTAATCTCCGCCGATGACTGACGCAACGACGGACGGGGTGAAGACCGTCATCGGCCCGATGGACGTTACCCGGGTCATGGCGGCGATCCCGCATCGTTACCCGATGCTGCTGGTCGATCGTGTCGAGGAGCTGATCCTCGACACGTCGATCCGCGCGGTGAAGGCGGTGACGATCAACGAGGCCTTTTTCCAGGGCCATTATCCCGGCCGTCCGATCATGCCGGGCGTGTTGATCGTCGAGGCGTTGGCGCAGGCCGCCGGCGTCCTGGGCGTGGAAAGCCTGGGCCTCGCGAACTCGGGCAAACTCGTCTACTTCATGTCGATCGACGGCGTGAAGTTCCGCAAGCCCGTCGAACCCGGCGTCCTCCTCCATCTGGAGGTCGAGTTCGTGTCGAAGCGGACCCGCGTCTGCAAGTTCGCCGGCGTGGCCAAGATCGACGGCGTGGTCGTGGCGGAAGCCCATTTTACCGCGATGATCGCCGACCCGCCCGCCGCCGAGGTGTAAGCGGTCGCGGTTTTGACTAACGGAGCGCGGTCCGCTATGGGCCGCGCTTCCCGCTTTCAGGCTGGTCGGAACCAGCCATTTCCGGAGCAATATCATGAAGACCGACACGCATCCCGACTATCACATGATCAAGGTGCAGATGACCGACGGCACCGTGTTCGAAACCCGCTCCACCTGGGGCAAGGAAGGCGACACGATGCAGCTCGACATCGATCCGCTGGCGCACCCGGCCTGGACCGGCGGCCGTGGCCAGATGCTCGACACCGGCGGTCAGGTCGCGCGCTTCAACAAGCGTTTCGGTGGCGGTCTCACGCTCCGCAAGTAATCGCCCGCACGCCATTCGGCGTCGCTGGACAAAGGCCCGGTGCTTCCTCGCGGAGCGCCGGGCTTTTTTTGCGTAAGGCGCTGTGGCGGCAAAATTCCTTTGCGATGTGTTAACCAGCCTGCTTTAGCTTCGAGCCATGTTCGCCGCTGAATTCGAACCCTTGCAACCTCCCAGCCGCCGCCGGTCGAAGCGTGCGGCGGTGGCGGTCGAGACCGAATATGAAAGCGACGGCATGGCGCGCGCGCTGTGCAAGGTGCTGGACATTTCCGCCCATGGCGCACGGCTCGAAACCTATACCGAGCTGCAATGCGGTATGACGATCGGCCTGCGTCTGCCCAAGATCGGGCAGGTGATCGCCCGTGTCGTCTGGGCGACCGACTTCGCGGCGGGGTGCCAGTTCCATGAGCCGCTCGACAAGGAGTCCTTCGCGATCCTCGCGCCGCTCGCCTGAACCGCCGGGCGGGCGGTAACGGGTGGCCAGTCGGATGGGCATGGGTTATGTCGGGCCAACTCGTAACAATTGGAACGATCTTGACCCTGCCCGCCATTCCCGCCGCCACGCCATCACGAGCCGAGGACAGCGTCGCCGCGGTCAGCGTGACCGAGCTGTTCACCATCGGCATCGGACCGTCGAGCTCGCACACGGTCGGACCGATGCGCGCGGCCAAGGCCTTTGCGACCGAGATGCTCGACACCGGGCTGGTGCCGGACCGGGTGCAGGCCGAATTGTTCGGTTCGCTATCGTTGACGGGGCGGGGACACCATAGCGACCGCGCGGTCCTGCTGGGGCTGGCGGGCGAGACGCCCGAGGCGATCGATCCCGATGCGATCGAGACGATGCTCGCCACCATCCGCGACACGAACCGCATCATGCTCGACGGGCGGCATGCGCTGGCTTTCGATTGCGAGGACGATCTGCTGTTCCGCCCCGGCTTCCTGCCGGCGCATCCGAACGGCATGGTCTTCACCGCCTTCCTGTCCGATGGCAGCGCCGTCGTCCGGCGCTTCTATTCGATCGGTGGCGGCGCGATCCGCATGGAGGGCGCCGAGCCGATGAAGACCAACAGGCGGCTGGCGCATCCCTTCGCGTCGGGCGCCGAACTGCTCGAACGTACGGCGGAGACGGGACTGTCGATCGCGCAGATCGTGCGGGCGAACGAGGCGGCGTGGCGGGAGGATGGCGAAACCGATGCCTTTCTCGACCGGGTGCGCGACGCGATGTGCGCCTCGATCGAGCGGGGCTGTGCTGCCTCGGGCATCCTGCCCGGCGGCCTGAAGGTCCAACGGCGCGCGCAGGCGATCAAGCAGAAGCTGCTCGACCGCGGGCCACGTACCGACCCCAGCCTGGTGTTCGAATGGGTCAGCCTGTGGGCGCTGGCGGTCAATGAGGAGAATGCGGCGGGTGGCCGCGTCGTCACCGCGCCGACCAATGGCGCGGCGGGCGTGATTCCGGCGGTGCTGCGCTATTATGAGGCCTTCGTCCACGGCGCGACGCGTGACGGCACGCGCACGCTGTTGCTGACGGCGGCGGCGGTGGGGATGCTCTACAAGAAGCGCGCGTCGATCTCGGCGGCGGAAATGGGCTGTCAGGGCGAGGTCGGCGTGGCCTGCTCGATGGCGGCGGCCGGGCTGGCGGCAGCGCTGGGCGGCAGTCCGGCGCAGGTCGAGAATGCCGCCGAGATCGGCATGGAGCATAATCTGGGCCTGACCTGCGACCCGATCGGCGGCCTGGTGCAGATTCCCTGTATCGAGCGCAACACGATGGGCGCGATCAAGGCGATCAATGCCGCCTATCTGGCGCTGCACGGCGACGGCCGGCACATCGTCAGCCTCGATCAGGTGATCGAGACGATGCGGCAGACCGGCGAGGACATGAAGTCGCAATATAAGGAAACGAGCCTGGGCGGCTTGGCGGTGAACGTCGTCGAATGCTGACCCCGCCGATCAGCGCGCCGCCCAGCGGATCGCGTTGGTCAGGATGTGGCGATAGGACGGATCGTCGTACAGCTGCGGCTCATGCCCCAGTGCGGAGTAGAAGACCCGGCCTTTGGTGCGCGGATTGATCCACATGACCGGGTGGTGCGCGCCCATGCGGAGCTTTTCGCCGGGGCGATAGCTGGCCTCGTCCACCTGGGCGAGCACGGTCATGCCTTGCGCGGCGGGGTCGCGGTCGAAGCTGTACCATTCGTCGCGTGCGACCCAGGGCAAGGTGACGCCCGCCAGGATCGGATGGCGCGGTTGCGTCGCGGTCACCTGTGCGGTCTGGATATGATCGGGGCCATTGGGGTGGCCGATGAAGGTCGTACCGATGATCGTATCGGCGTACCACGGCGTCTTGTGGCTATCGTCCCCGGCGGAATGGAGCGCCACGACACCGCCGCCGCGCGCGACGAAGCGCGAGAAGGCGGCTTGCTGTTCGGGCGTCAGGAAGTCGCCGCTGGCGCTGTTCAGCACCACCACCGAGAAATGACGCAACTGGTCGTCGTTGAAGACCGCCGCATTCTCAGTGGTGTAGCTCGCGCGGCCCAGCCGCTTGGCGATGTCGGCCAGGACCGCGTTGGAATGCGGGATATGCTCGAAATGCCGCCAGCCATTGGTCTTGGAGACGATCAGCACGCCGTGCGCGATGCCGGCGGGCAGGGTGGGGGCGACAGTGTCGACGACCTTTGTGGGCAGATGTGGGTCGGAGAGTGCCTGTACCGCCGCGACCAGCGCGATCATCATCAGCGTTTTCAGCATCATCCCTCTCCCTTTTGGGGGAGCGTAGCAAGCTGACGGCTAAGGGCAATGCATTCCTCCCCTGCAAGGGGGTGGGGACCATGCGGAGCATGGTGGAGGGGTGTCACCAGCAGCGGTGACACCCCTCCGTCAGTCCTGCGGACTGCCACCTCCCCTTGCAGGGGAGGAATAATCTAGTCCGCCGCGATCGGGCCGTCATGCGGCTTGGGTCGCCGGGTGAACCATGTCAGTGCCGCCAGCACGATGCACAGCCAGGCCGAGACATAGAAGATGTCGGTCGA
This sequence comes from Sphingomonas pseudosanguinis, assembly GCF_014196255.1. Taxonomy (GTDB): domain Bacteria; phylum Pseudomonadota; class Alphaproteobacteria; order Sphingomonadales; family Sphingomonadaceae; genus Sphingomonas; species Sphingomonas pseudosanguinis. Next base: position 92,792 of record NZ_JACIDH010000008.1, on the reverse strand, counting down.
GGCGAGCAGATAGGCCTGGCCCACCATCTGGCGCGTGACGGCGGCGGCGGCCTGGGTATCGGTCAGCCCGAGATGGTTCAGCCCCATCCGCGCCATCTGCCAGACCGGGTTCTGCCCGATCGCCTCGGCCAGATGCGCCTGGTGCAGCGCCTCGCGCCGGTCCCACATGGTCGTGGTCAGCGAGGCGGCGAAGCTGCCCGCCGTGATCCGCGCGAAGTTCGAGATACCGGTCGCCGAGGGGATACGCGCCTGCGGCACACCGTCCAGCGCGATGGTCAGCATCGCCAGGAAGAAAGTGCTCATCGCGATACCCTGCACCATCAGCGGCAGGACGAAGTCGCCGAAGCTCGCCTGGGTATTGAGGCCCGAGCGCATCCAATAGGACAGGCCGAATGCGGCGAAGGCGATCGTCGCCATGATCCGCGCATCGACCTTGCCCGACAGCCGCGCGACGAAGGGCGTCAGCACCACCGCGACCGCGCCGCTGGGCGCGGCGACAAGCCCCGCCCAGGTCGCCGTATAGCCCAGCTGCGTCTGGAGCCAGAGCGGCAATAGCAGCGTGTTGGCGAAGAACACTGCGTAGCCCAGGCAAAAGGCCAGCGTGCCGATGGCGAAGTTCCGCCCTTTGAACAGCGACAGGTCGACCGCCGGATTGGCGTCGGTCAGCTCCCAGATCAGCCAGGCGATGAAGCCGACGACCGCGATGATCGTCATGACGACGATACGGGTCGAATGGAACCAGTCGTCATTCTTGCCCAGGTCGAGCATCATTTGCAGCGCACCGACCCAGACGACCAGCATGATGAGGCCGACCTTGTCGATCGGCAGGTTGCGGGTCGGCGTTTCGCGAGCGGACAGCCCGCGCCAGCACACGCCCGCACAGAACAGGCCGACCGGCACGTTGATCAGGAAGATCCAGCTCCAGTGATAATTGTCGGAAATATAGCCGCCCAAAATCGGCCCCATGATCGGCGCGACGAGCGTGGTCATCGACCAGATGCCGAGCGCGGTCGATCGCTTCTGCGGCGGGAAGATCGAGATCAGCAGTGCCTGGCTGCCCGGGATCATCGGCCCCGACACCGCACCCTGCAGCACGCGAAAGCCGATCAGCGAGGACAGGTTCCACGCGATGCCGCACAGGAAGGAGGCGATGGTGAACAGCAGGACCGAGACGCAGAAGGTGCGCACCACGCCGAACTTGCCCATCAACCAGCCGGTCAGCGGCACCGCCACGCCGTTCGCGACGGCGAAGGCGGTGACGACCCAGGTCGAATTGTCCGAACTGACGCCCAGATTGCCCGCGATGGTCGGCAGCGAGACATTGGCGATGGTCGAATCGAGCACCTGCATGAAGGTGCCCAGCGCCAGCGCGAAGGCGACGAGCGCCAGCGCCGGGCCTGTCAGCGGCGCCGGGCCCGCCCCCGCGCCCTGGGAAGGGGCGCCGGCCATCAGCGATTGGCCGCGATGATCTGCGCGATCCGGACCTCGACCGCCGGGTCGTTCGCATCGGTGGCGGGGGTGCGATAGGCCTGGGTCGCCGCCGAGCCGATACGCGGGCCGCGCTGATCGGCGGTGTCGACCGTGACGGTCGCGGACAGGCCGACGCGCAGCGGGTTCTGGCGCAGCTCGTTGACGTTCAGGCCGATGCGTACCGGCACGCGCTGGACGATCTTGATCCAGTTGCCGCTGGCGTTCTGCGGGGGCAGCAGCGCGAAGGCGTTGCCGCTGCCCGCGCCCAGGCCGATGACCTTGCCGTGATAGACGATCTTACCGCCATACATGTCGGCGACGATGGTCGCGGGCTGGCCGATGCGCAGGTCCTTCAACTGCGTCTCGCGGAAATTGGCGTCGACCCACAGCCGGTCGAGCGGCACCACCGCCATCAGCGGGGTGCCGGCGGCGACCTGCTGGCCGACCTGCACCGTCCGCTGCGCGACCACGCCGTCGATGGGCGCGATGATGTGCATATGGTTGCGAGTGATCGCGGCGCGGCGATAGGCGGCGATGGCGGCCATCACGGCGGGGTTGGTGCCGACCTGGGTCCCCTGCACGGCGGTCCTGGCCTGGGCGGCCTGCGCACGGGCGAGGTTCAGATTGGCGGTGGCGACCTTCACCGCATCGGCGGCGTGCGACAGTTCCTCGCCCGATACCGCGCCCTCGGCGGCGGCGCCCCGGCGGCGGGCATAGTCGGACTGGGCGCGGGCCAGCTCGGCCTGCGCCTGCACGATCGCCGCGCCGCTCTGGTTGACCTTGGTGAAGTCGGCGCGGGTCGCGCGCACCGCCTGTGCCAGCTGTGCGGCGGCCGAGGCCAACCCGACATCGGCGGTGGCCGGATCGAGGTCGATCAGCGGCGCACCGGCCTTCACCGTCTGGGTATTGTCGGCGTGGATGGCCAGCACCGTGCCCGGATCGCGCGCGGTGATCGACACCACGTCGCCCGCGACATAGGCGTCGTCGGTCTCTTCCTCGGGCTTGGCGAGCAGGAAGTGGAACACCGCCCACACGACCGCGATCAGCACGACGACCACCACCAGGATGGTCAGGCCCAGGCGGCGCGCCTTGGGCTTGCCGCCGGTCGGGGCCTGGGTCGTGGGGGCGGCCGGTGCGGTGGAGGGGGCGGCTTCGGTGTCGCTCATTGCGTGATACCTTGCGAGGAAGAGGAGAAACCGCCGCCCAGCGCGACGGCCAGCGCGATGCGCGCCTGGACCGCGTCGGCGGCGAGATTGATGTCGGCCTGCTGCGCTTCGAGCTGGCGGATGTCGGGATCGATCAGCCCGAGCTGCGATTGCAGCCCGGTCGACACGCGAATGGCGTTCAGGCGGCGGGTCTCGGCCAACCCGCGTACCACCTCGCGCTGTCGTGTCCGCTCGGTGGCGATGGTCCGGCTGCGCGTCACCGCATCGGCGGCTTCGCGCACCGCGCCGACGACGCGGTTGTTATAGTCGGCGGTCGCCAGATCGAGCGCGGCGGTCGCGCCCGCCAGCCCGGCGCGCAGCCGTCCGCCGTCGAAGATCGGCAGATGGATGGCCGGCCCGACGCCCGCCGTGGCGGCATCGGTGGTGAACAGATTGCCCAGGCCCACCGCCTGGAAACCGGCCAGCGCCATCAAATTGACGTTGGGCAGGAACGCCTTGCGCGCCACCTCCTGGCCCGCACTCGCCGCCTCGATCCGGGCGAGCGCGGCGGCGATGTCGGGCCGGCGCGAGAGGAGATCGGCGGGCACGGCCGCCGGCATGGGCAGCGCGGTATCGAAGCCCAGCCGCGTCGGCGTGATGGTGGCGGGATAGTCCAGCCCGCGTCCCGCCAGTGCCGCCAATGCATTGCGCGACAGGGCCGTCTGCGCCTCCGCCCGCGCCAGCGCGACCTGCGCCTGGGCGAGCAGCGTCCGGGCACCGGTGGCGTCCAGCTGGCTGGCCAGATTGTTGCGGATGCGCGCCTGGATCAGCGTCAGCGAATTGCTGCGCGTTGCGATGGTGCTGCGCGCGATGGCCGCCTGCTGCTCGGCGCGGGCCAGCTCGACATAGGTCTGCGCTACCGCGCTGGCGATGGCGAGCCGCGCCGCCGTCACGTCGAGCGCGGCGGCGCGGGTCGAGGCGCGCGCGGCGCCGATCGCGGTGGCCTGTCGCCCGAACAGGTCGATCGTCCAGTTCAGATTGGCCTGCGCCTGGCCCAGCCACTGGGTCGTGCCGGCAAAGGGTGGCGGGATCGTGTAGCGGCCCGAGATCCGGCTATATTGCTCCTGCGCGTTCAGCGAGACGTCGGGGCCATTGTCCGCACGGCGGCTGGCCAGCACCGATTCCGCCTGCCGCAAGCGGGCGAGCGCGATGTCGAGTGAGGGGTTGCCCGACAGCGCGTCGGCCATGATCCGGTCGAGCTGCGCATCGCCCAGACCACGCCACCAGTCGGCCGCGACGAGCGGCGCCTGCGCATCGCCCAGGCCCAAGCCCAGCCGATCCGGGGCGATCGGTGCGACGGCGGGGTGCGTCTGTGGCGCGGAACAGCCGGCCAGCAACAGGCCGATGGCGAGGGCGAAGCGCTTCATGCCACCGTCTCCAGCTTGTTACGCAGTCGCAGAAGATAATCGACCATCTGCTCGACATCCTCGGGTGCCCAGTCGGACAGCCACACATCCCATTGCGCCACGACCTTCTCCTTGCAGCGATGCGCGACTGCGCGCCCTTCGTCGGTCAGGCTCAGCCGCACGACGCGGCGATCCTCGGTGCAGCGGCTCCGCGCGATCAGGCCGTGCTCCTCCAGCGTGTCGACGATCCGGGTGGTGGCACCAGTGTCGTGACACAGATGACGCGACAATTCCGCCGCCGTCCCCGCCAGATCGTAGAGAAGCGCCATCAGCGCGGTCCATTGGACGTGCGTGACTTCCTCATGCTCGAAGATCGGCTCCATGCCGATCCGGGCGAGCTGGAACACACGCTTGGTCAGATAGCCGACCGAGCGTTCGGGGTCATAGGAGTCGGGTTGCTGCGTCACCATATCGCTGCCTTGGCAATGATTGCCTAGGCAGTCAACATCCCATGGCAGGATGACGCATTTGTCATGACGCGAACGCGGCCTGTCATGCGCGTGTAACATCATATCCTGTATTTGCCTGGCTTTTGGTCGGAGTATCCCCTCATGTGCCCTCCCAGCGCTTGCCATCGTCGCCTGTTCGGAGCCACGGCATGACCCTGTTCACCCGACGTCATCTGCTTGGCAGTGCGGTACTGCTCGGGGCCGCACCGGCCGTCCTGCACGCGCAGCAGCTATTCGCCGCCTATCCATTCCGGCTGGGGATCGCGGCGGGTGATCCTTCGGCGGACGGCTTCGTGATCTGGACGCGGCTCGCCCCCGATCCGCTCGCCGAGCATGGCGGCATGCCGATGGCGCCGGTCGCGGTCGACTGGCAGGTGGCGCGCGACGAGGGGATGCGCGATGTAGTCGCGAAGGGCACGGCGCTGGCCCGTCCCGAACTCGCTCATTCGGTCCATGTCGAGGTGACCGGGCTGGAGCCGGCGCGACCCTATTGGTGTCGCTTCCAGATCGGTGGCGAACGGTCGGCGCGGGGCGTGGCGCGGACCTTGCCACCCGCCGGTGCGCCGCTGGACCGGGTCCGCTTCGCGGTCGTCGGGTGCCAGGCCTATGAGGACGGGCTGTACACCGCCTATCGCCACATGGCCGAGGAAGCGCCCGACTTCGTCTTCCATTATGGCGACTATATCTATGAGGGCCGCGATTCCCCGCTCGCGTTCGGCTATGACGGGCAGCCGCGCCGGTTCGTGCGCGAGCATGTCGGGCAGAAGCTGTTCGACCTGGCCGATTACCGCCGGCGCTATGCCCAGTACAAGCTGGATACCGACCTTCAGGTCGCGCACGCCGCCGCCGCATGGTTCCCGACCTTCGACGATCATGAGGTCGAGAACAACTGGGTCGGCCTGATCGATCAGGAGGGCACGCCGCCCGAGGATTTCGCGCTGCGTCGCGCGATGGCGCTCCAGGCCTGGTATGAGCATATGCCGGTCCGGCGTGCCGCGATGCCGACGCCATCGGGGGTGACCGCCTATCGCCGGGCACGGATCGGCAATCTGCTCGACCTGCATCTGCTCGATACCCGCAGCTTCCGTAGCGATCAGCCCTGCGACGATGGCTTCAAGCCGGTCTGCGCCGGGGTACGCGATCCGGCGGCGCAGGTCATGGGCGATGCGCAGGAGAAATGGCTGGCGGCCAATCTCGCCAAAAGCGGCGCGCGCTGGAACGCCATAGCGCAGCAGGTGATGGTCATGCCGCTCGACCGCCGCACCGACGATGCGCCGGCGGCGATCCGCAACATGGACAGCTGGGGCGGCTATGACGGCCCACGCGAGCGGTTGCTGGCGATGCTCAGCGGTCGCAACGCGGTGGTGCTGACCGGCGACGAGCATCAGACCTTCGCCGGCGAATTGCGGACGCAAGGCGGCAACGGCGCGGCCAAGGCGGTGGAGTTCGTCACCACCTCCATCTCCTCGGGCGGAGACGGGGCCGATGTCCGCAAGGGCAATGACCGGATCATGGCGAACAACCCCTATCTGAAATACACCGCCGACCGGCGTGGCTATTCGATCTGCGAGGTGCGCCGCGATGCCTGGCAGACGCGCTTCCACGCGGTGCGCAGCGTCTCGACACGCGATGCGCCGGTGGTGACGCTCGCCACCGCGACCGTCGCGGCGGGGGAGCCGGCCATCACGATGGGGTAGGGCCGATCACCCGGCGCTCCGGGCGGCCTGGCGGCGCCTGGCGCGCCGGGTAGCGTCGCCAACATGACAACGTAAATATGCGATTGATTATCATTAGTGGTATCACTAAAGCCGCCGCCGAACCCCCGAACGGGTGAGAGACAGCAGCGGAGGAAGTATGAAGCGCAGCCTGTTGGCAGGCCTGCTGGCCGGTGTCGCATCGGCCGTGATCGGTGCACCGGCATGTGCGGCGGAGACGGCTCCGGCCAATGATCCGCAACGCGACAACGACATCATCGTCACCGGTGCCCGCGTCGCACAGGCGGGGGATCAGCAGAGCGCATCGCCGACCGGCCTGTCGCTGTCGCTTCGCGAAACGCCGCAGTCGGTGACGGTGATCGATCGTCAGCGGATCGAGGATTTCGCGCTGACCAATGTCCAGGATTTGTTGACCCAGACGGTCGGCATCAATGTCGAGCGGACCGAGACCGACCGGACCGAGTTCAACTCGCGCGGGTTCGACATCACCAATTTCCAGTTCGACGGCATCGGCCTGCCGCTGTTCTACAGCATCCAGACCAGTGACCTCGACACCGTGCTGTTCGACCGGGTCGAGGCGGTGCGCGGGGCGAACGCGATCATGACGGGCGTCGGCAATCCGTCCGCGACGATCAACTTCCTGCGCAAGCGCCCGACGACCGGCTTCCAGGCCAATGGCTCGGCCTATCTCGGCTCGTTCAACATGTGGCGGCTGGACGGCGATGTCTCGGGGCCGCTGACGACGAATGGTGCGCTGCGGGCGCGGGTGATCGGCGCGCATGAGGAGCGCGACAGCTATCTCGACTATAACCACGTCAATCGCGACGTCATGGCGGGGCTGCTCGCCTCGGACGTGACCCCGGCGCTGACCGCGACGCTCGGCTATTCGCGACAGGACAATCGTTCGCGCGGGGTGCTGTGGGGCGCGCTGCCGCTGACCTATTCGGACGGGACGCGGATCGATTATGCCCGCTCGGCCTCGACCTCGGCCGATTGGACCTATTGGAACACCATCGACCAGACCGCCTTTGGCGAGCTGGCGTGGAAGCCGGGCGGCGACTGGGCGGTGCGTGGTGTCGTCACCTATCGCCGGTTCGAGGAAAGCGCGCGGCTGCTCTACGCCTTTGGCCTGCCCGACCGGACGACCGGGCGGGGTATGCAGGGGCAGACCGGGCGGTACGATTCCAACTACGACCAGCTCCTGTTCGACGGCTATGCCTCGGGCAGCGTGTCGCTGTTCGGGCGCGATCACCAGCTGGCCTTCGGCGTGTCGAACGGACGTTCGGACGGCGAGCAATATGCCGGCAACGGCCTGGCGTTCGTCGATTATGGCGATGTTCGCGACCTCGCCGATTTCCGCGCGCCGCAGATCGGCTACAGTCCGATGGCGCAACAGGCGGACACGCGCGACCTGCTGACCCGCGCGTACGGCGCGATGCATCTGAACCTGACCGACCGGCTGAAGGGCGTGGTCGGCGCGACCGCAATCTGGCTGAAGAGCTCGGGCCTGTCCTACGGCACCGATCAGGCGCGCAACAACAGCCGGGTCAGCCCCTATGCCGGGCTGCTCTATGACCTGACCGATCATCTGACCGCCTATGCGAGCTATACCAACATCTTCAATCCGCAGAGCGAGGTCGACATTACCAACCGCCGCCTCGACCCCGCCAGCGGGACCAGCATCGAGGCGGGCCTGAAGGGCGAGTGGATGGGCGGTCGCCTCTATGGCTCGGCGGCGGTGTTCCGCGCCGAGCAGAAGGGGCTGGCGCTGTTCGCAGGGCAGTTCGACGGCACCAACGGGCCTGTCGGCAACAGCTATTACACCGGGCAGGACTCGATCTCGAAGGGCTTTGAGGTCGAGGTGGCGGGGCGGATGACCGATCGCTGGCTGGTGTCGGGCGGCTTCACCCATCTCCAGATCGAGGATGGCGACGGCATCCGCGCGCGCAGCTTCATTCCGCGCGACACGTTCAAGCTGGCCGCGACCTACAGCATCGAGCAGTTGAACGACCTGAAGCTGGGCGGCCAGTTCCGCTATCAGAGCCGGATCAGCAACACCAATGGCGCGGTCGATGCGGCCGGGCAGGCGGTGCCGGTGGTGCAGGATGCCTATGCCACGCTCGACCTGCTGGGCAGCATCCGGGTGATCGACCATGTCCGCGCGAGCGTGAATGTGCGCAATGTGACCAATGCCAAGTATCTCGGCACGCTGAAATACGGCCAGGCCTTCTATGCCGCACCGCGCAGCGTGATGGCGACGCTGCGTTTCGATTATTGAGGCGGGTGAACGGGGCGGGACTATAGTGTCCCGCCCCGCATGCCATCACCGATCTTCCTTCGTCGCCTCGATCGCGGCGTTGGCGGCCAGGATATAGGCCGAGGTCGTCGCCACCGTATATTCATTTTCGAACCACAGGAACGGCCAGTCGGTCTTCAGCTCGGGGAAGTCCGGCTTTACGATCAGCACGCCCGGCACCAGCCCGCCGGGGATGAAGCCGTAATCGGCGCGATTATGGCCATAGCCGATCAGCTTGGAGGCGGTGCCCACCGTCGAGACCAGCGACAAATTATTCGCCGGGTGCCGCCCCAGCACATAGTCGATCGCGTTCAGCGTATAGTCGGTGCCGATGATCTCCGGGAACGCCTTGTGCATCAGGTACATGGTCGATCCGAACTCGACCACCTGATGCGACCCCGCCCAATTGCCCTCGCTGATCGGCACGCCGAACGGGTTCTTGCCGATTTCGGCATCGCGTTTGGCCTTGGCCGCACGCACCATAGGCACCAGCGCGGCACGATACTGGGCGTCCATATAGGGGATGGCGCGGATCGCCGAGGCACCGACCCAGGCGAAGCTCTTGGCGATCACCGGCATCAGGCCGCGCAGGCGATCGGCATAGAGCTTGTCACCCTTGCTGGTGATCAGCAGCTCGACCGTCGCGCCGACATTCGCGCCGTCCGCCGACCAGGGCGAGCCGGAGTCGTCGCGGCCGTCGCCGGCCTTGATCTTGCCCTTCTGCTGGCGCGCCCAGAGGACCTTGGCGGCGTCGAGCGCCTCGGCGGCCATGGCGGGATCGCTGTCGGCCAGCGCGCGCGAAGCGGCGGCCAGCGCGCCCGCCACCGCCAGATTGTTGGCGGGCAGATCGGTGGTGAAGGCCCAGCGATCGTCCTGCGCGCCCGACGAGCCGCCCTTACGCTCGGTCGTGCCCAGCGCGGCGTCATAGGTCAGATTGTCGGTCTGCGACCCGGCATCGCCCAGATGGGCATATTGGCGCTGCGCCGGATCGATGATGCCGACGATCGCATGGCCGAACACCTTGTACTGGGCGAGCAGTTGCAGGACGCCGTGGCGGATCTGCTGGACTGCGTCCGGCTTGCCATCGGGCTTGCGGATCTCGACCGCGCGGGCGGCTTCGTCGACGCTCGTCTCGTCCCAGTCGAGGCCATAGAGTTCACGCCCCCAGACCAGATCGCGAACCACGGCGGCGTTCTGCGGCGTCTGGATGTCGTAATCGCCCGCGTCCTGGAACCCGCCGACGTTCAGGCCGGGGATATGCTCGCCGGGCTTGAAGGGGGAGTCGAGGTTCGGCCCCATCTTGTATCCGTCGAAATGGACGTGATTGGGCGGGGCTTGTCGCGCGTCGTCGAGATGCGAGGGCGCGGACCAGACGCGGTACTGCTCGCGAATGCCGACATGATCCATTTGCTCAGCGATGAAGGTGTCGAGCGAGGTCTGCCAGATGCGGTCATAGGCATCGGCGGCGATGCGGAAGGGGTTGGTGACCTGCCCGCCATAAGCGATGGCATAGACGCCCGGCTCGCGCACGCTGGAGAAGTCGAAGGCGGCGTAATTGTACCGCATCCAGCGCCCGCGCGACGTGACGGCGGCGCGCAGCACCGGCTGACGGGTGCCGTCGGCGGCCAGCTTGACCAGTTCGGCCTCGGCCGGAGCGGGCCCATGCGGATCGGTTTCGATCAGCGCGACCTTCGACCGGCCTGGGGTATAGCCGGCCTGGTTGAACGACACGACCGGCGGGCGCACCCAGTTCTTCACGACATTGGGGCGGACATGCCAGACGACGGCATTGTCCTTTGCCCCGACGGCGATCGGCGAGCGCACCACGAACCAGCCATTCTGCGCCCGGTTGCGCGCGTCATAGAGTTCGAGCGCGCCGGCATCCGAGGTGATGGTGACGCGCGTCAGCGGGTCTTCGGGGGCGAGCGTGATCGACTTGCCGCCCGCCGCCAGCGGTATCGGATCGCCCGAGCCGTCCTTGGCCATCGGCCCCGTCGCGTGGCGCGGGAACAGGCCCGGCGCGGCGTCCATCAGATAGGTCTTGCCAAAATAGCTGGTCGGCAGAAAATCGAGATTGAACCCGGCCTTGCCCGCCAGGCTGGCGGGCAGCGGCTGGTCGAGGTCGACCGCGATGCGAAAGCCGTCGCCCTCGGCGGTGACCTTCACCTTATAGGCCAGGTCGACATCCTTATAGGCGGAACGGACCACGATCTGATTGGCCTCGGTTCCGCGCGTGCGGCCGAGAAAGGCGGGGACGGGGTCCCACTGTTCGGGCGTGCGATTGAGCCGAACCGCGCCATCGGTGGCGATCCGCTCGCCATGCAGCACGATCTGGATGCCGGCATTCTTCTCGTCGAAGAAGATCGGGCTGAACTGGTTCTGGTCGACCATCACGGTCAGCCCCTGGGTCTCCAGCGTTTCGGCCGGTGTCACCGCCAGCGTTTGGGCAAGAGCATGGGCGCTGGCCAACAGGCTGGCCGAGGTCAACAAGGTGAACCCTATCCGTTTCAGCATTACCCCTCCTATTGCGCGATAGCGCTATCATTTCTGCAGATGGATAAGGCGTGAAACGGGCAGGGTGCCCGGTACCTGACCGTCCGCAAATACGGGGCGATTGCCGCCTCCGTTACGGGGCAATCTGAGCGAAGCGTAAGGATTAAACAATGGGAAAATAGCGTCTTGCTTCAGATCAGCATGATCGCGCAGCTTGACGGTCGGGCGAGATTGGCCGGCCAACATTCGCATCCGAATAACGCTCACATGGCTTTGGGCTTTAAATCGACAGGGCATGAAAAAAGGGCGCGGATGGCATGGCCACCCGCGCCCCTCTGGAACGTGCGGATTGCGATCAGGGCTTGGATTTGTAGCGCGGCTGGGCGCGGCCGGCTTCGTCGGCAGCCTGGCGGATCAGCTGGATATTGCGCTTGATCGACGCGGCCAGCGTGGAACGGATCGCCTCATCGGCATCCGAGCCTGCGGGCACCTCGCGCAGCAGCTGCAACCATTCGCCGATCGCCTCGTCATGCTGGCCCTTGAAGTCCTTTTCCATCGCGAAATAGAAGCGGGCGCGCGCGTCGCGCGGATCGATGGCCAGCGCCTTGCGGAACGCCTCGGCGGCCTGGGGCGGCAGGTTGACGTCGTTCGACTTGGTCGTCTGCATCAACGTCTCGCCCAGCGCCGACCAGGCGGTGGACTGGTTCGGATCGATCGCCAGCGAGGCGCGATAGGCGGTTGCGGCCTCCGCGAATTGACGCTTGGCGAGCAGGGCGTCGCCCAGCTGCTTCTGCGCGGCGGCGTCCCCCGGCGCCTTGGCGGCGGCGGCCTTGGCGGCGGTCGGATCGGCGGCGGGGGTGGGGCGCTCGATGAAGACCGGCGTCACCACGGGCTTGGTGTCGGCGGGACGCCGCAGCAGCGCCACCGCGATGAAGGCCAGGATGGCCAGGACGAGCACGATGCCCGCGATGACGAAGATTTTGCCCCGTTTCATTGATCGATCCCTGCTCATTGTGGCGTCAGCCTATCGTGCGATTCGCCTTGCCATAACGTAAAAGGGGCGAAGCACCGGAAAATCCATGTCTTATCTTGAAACAGATTCGACCAAGTCCCTGCACCACAAGGTTATTGTCCGGAATTTTACCGGGTGCGATAGCGATGACGTCCGCGATATACCGGCCTTCAAGTTCGAGGCGCCGAGTCGCCAATTGATTGACGTTCGGAGTGTTGTCGATGCGCAAGTTCACCACCGCCCTGATTTCGGTCGCCGCCGCCGCGCTCGCCGCGACCTCGGCGCAGGCCGCGCCGGGCACCGTGACCAGCACCGCTAACGATTATTATTCCGCGCAGAGGAACGTGCCGGCGGGTTCGACCGTGGTGACGTTCGACACGCCGCAGCTTCCCAACGGCTTCTCGCTGCAGGGCGGCACGATCGGCACGGGTTCGGTCTGGGACCCGAGCGTGGGCAACTGGAAATATGTCGCGCCGTCGGGTGACTCGACCAATTTCCTGGTGACGCTGCCCAACGCATCGACCACGCTGACCGCCGACAAGCGCTTCGGCTATGGCAGCGTCGGGCTGAACTGGGGTTCGATCGACACGTCGAACATCCTCGATGTGCTCGACATCTTTGGCAATGTGATCACCTCGATCACCGGTTTGAACCTGTTGTCGAACCGTTCGTTGCTCGACTTCAGCACCAACCGCTACGTCACCTATTCGCTCGATCCCAATAGCGGTCAGCAGATCGGTGGCCTGCGCTTCACCTCGCCGAACAACAATGGCTGGTCGTTCGAGGTAGACGATATCGCATTCAGCAACGCTTCGCCCGCGGCGGTGCCGGAACCGGCATCGATCGCGCTGTTCGGCGCGGGGCTGGCGGGTCTGGTCGGGGTGGCGCGTCGCCGCCGCCGTCAGGCCGCCTGATACGGAACGGTCCGCAGCGCTGGCATCGCCCGCCGCGCGGACACAGAGAAGATCGGAAGCCGGTATCCGGCGTGTTGCTTTGGTCAAGGACAACAGGGAGAAAGATGATGGCTGGCGTAAAGACGATGATGGCGGTGGCAGGCATGCTGGCCGGTGCGATGGTGTCGACGGCGGCGGTGGCCGGCGTGACGAGCGTCGCCTATGACCAGCCGGCACCGGCGGGCGCGACCCTGGTCGACTTCAACAGCAACGGCACGCCGGGCATGACCAACCTGCCGACCGGCTTCTCGCTGTCGGGTGGCCAGCTCGTCACCGGTTCGGCCAATGGCTACAGCACGCCGCTGGGCGACACGACCCAGTATCTGCTCGTCAACAAGAGCAGCGCGACGCTCAAGTCGAACAACGCCGCCGGCTATGACAGCGTCAGCCTGTATTGGGGGTCGATCGACACCTTCAACACGCTGAACATCCTCGACACCGCCAGCCGCGTCATCAAGACGATCACCGGCACGGAAATCGCGTTCCCGGGCGCGAACAACTCGTTCGGCGATTACAACAACCCGAAGTACAACCAGTATGTTACCTACACGCTGGACAGCCTGACCGGCGCGCGCATCGGTGGCCTGCAGTTCCTGTCGACGGACACCGCGTTCGAGCTCGACAATGTCGCCTTCTTCAACAAGAACCCGACCGCGGTGCCGGAGCCGGCGACGCTGACCCTTTTCGGTGCCGGCATCGGCGGCCTGATCGCCGCTTCGCGCCGTCGTCGCAAGAAGACGGCCTGACGGGCTTTCATAACGGCACCGGCCATTAGGCTGGTGCCGTTTCGAAAAAGGCGGCCTCGGCCGCCCTTTTTTATGCCTGTCGCAGGTGATGGGGTGGGCCGCCGCTCGACGGCATGGCGCAGCCGGGGCAGGGGGCAAACCAATCGGATATGTGCGCGGGGTGGTGGAGAGGGGCAGGCGCCCCTCTCCGGTCAGGCGGCGGCGGAGCGCAGCGCCTCCATCTCGCCCATCACGCGCGCCTTGCGGCCATAGACGAACTCGAACAGCGGGCTGGCCATCATCGTGGTCACGATCGCCATCAGTACGAGCATCGAAAACAGCGTCGGCCCGATGATACCCTTTTGCAGACCGATATTGATGATGATCAGCTCCATCAGCCCGCGCGAGTTCATCAGCGCACCGATGCCGAGCGCGGTCCGGTTATCCTCGCCACAGACACGCGCGGCGAGGTAGCAGGCGCCGAACTTCGCCGCGATCGAGGCGAGGAGGATGGCGAAGGCGATCAGCAGCAGGGGCGCGGAATTGACCATGTCCATCCGCGTGTTCAGCCCCGAATAGGTGAAGAACATCGGCAGCAGCAGGACGACCGCCAGCGGCTCGACCTTCTTCTTGAGTTCGGTGACGAACAGCCCGCGCGGCATGAAGACGCCCAGGATGAAGCCGCCGAAGATGCCATGCACGCCGATCGCGTCCATGATGAACGCCGACACGCAGAAAGCCATCAGGGTGATCGCCAGCACATTGGTCGACATCTCGCCACGCGCCTCGACCGCGCGGCCCAGCGGGGCGAGGATGCGGCGGCCGAACAGCAGGAGGAAGCCCACATACAGGATCGCCCCGCCGATCGCGAGGATCGCAACGCCGCTGCCGCCGCCAAAGGTCGCCAGCACCACCGCCAGCACGCACCAGGATGCGGCATCGTCGAACGCCCCCGCCGCCAGTGACAGCGTGCCGAGCGGGCTGTCCGCCAGTCCCCGTTCGTTGATGATGCGCGCCAGCATCGGGAACGCGGTGAGCGCAATGCAGGCACCCATGAACAGCGAGGCATTGGCCTGGCTGATCCCCGGCGCGAACAGGCCGGGCACGGTCATCAGCCAGGGGGTAATCAGCATCGCGATCAGGAAGGGCACCACGACCCCCGAGGCGGACACCGCCATCGCGCTGCGCGCCTTGGATTCGAAATGGTCGAGGCGCAGCGTCAGCCCGACCAGGAACATGTAGAGCGCGACGCCCAGCTGCGCGCCCGCATAGAGGACGTTGCGCGTTTCCTTGGGAAAGATCGCGCCCTGCAATTCGGGCCAGACCAGTCCCAGCAGCGAGGGGCCGAGCACGACGCCCGCGATCATCTCGCCCACGACCGGCGGCTGAGCGAGGAACTTCTGCCCCAGCCAGCCGACCAGACGACAGGCGAACAGGATCACCGCCAGTTGCAGGAAGAAATGGATGCTATAGTCGCCCGGCGCATAGGTGGCGGCGGCGCCGGTGCTCGCCGGGCCGTGCGGTGACAGGATCGTCGTGGCGGTTCGCCAGAAACTATCCAACGCATTGTGAAGCATCGCCAATTCCCCTCCGCCCGACCGCGCCTCGACGCGGCGGGCCGGCGATGGACGCACCACCGCCTTCCCCTCTTATGCCCTTTGTTTGCCGGGGGACTTTTGGGGCGACAAGAGGAAAAGCGGCCGCCATCACGCGATCGGCCGGTGATCCGCGGGGCGGAAACGATGGAACATGGCCGCGGACCGCGCGCCAGGCGGTCCGCGGCCTATCCTTGAGGTCAGGCGATCTCCGGCAGGCGATCGAGATGCTTTTCCAGCGTCAGCGGATAGTCGCGCACGCGAACCCCGGTGGCGTTGTACACCGCATTGGCCACCGCCGCACCGACCCCGCACAGGCCGAGTTCGCCGACGCCCTTGGCCTTCATCGGGTTCGCCTTGTCATCGGCCTCCTCGAGGAAGATCACCTCCTGGTGCGGGATGTCGGCATGGACCGGCACTTCATAGCCGGCGAGATCGTGATTGACGAAGAAGCCGAAGCGCGTGTCGACGGCCAGTTCCTCCATCAGCGCCGAGCCGACACCCATCGTCATCGCGCCGATCACCTGGCTGCGCGCCGCCTTGGGGTTCAGGATGCGCCCGGCGGCGCAGACGGCCAGCATCCGGCGCAGACGGACCACGCCGGTATAAGCATCGACGCCGACCTCGACGAAATGCGAGCCGAAGGTCGACAGCTGAAAGGTCTTGCCCAGATCGCCGAACTCGATCTTGTCCTCGGCGGTCAGCGGCGCCGATTTCGCCGCGTCGCGCAAAGGCACCGACCGGTTGCCACCCGAGACCTGTCCGCCGGCAAAGGCGATGTCGGCCGAGTTGAAGCCCAGCGTCTGCGCCACCGCCTCGCGCAACTTGACGCAGGCGGCATAGACGCCGGCGGTCGCATTGGCCGCGCCAAACTGGCCGCCCGACCCCGCCGACACCGGATAGGCGGAATCGCCCAACCGGACCTCCACCCGATCCAGCCCTACGCCCATCATCTCGGCGGCAGTCTGGGCAATGATCGTATAGCTGCCCGTGCCGATGTCGGTCATGTCGGTTTCGACCAGCACCCGGCCATCGGATTGCAACGTGACGCGCGCGCCGGAGCGGCGGTTGATATGGTTGCGGAACGCCGCCGCCATGCCCATGCCGACCAGCCAGCGCCCGTCGCGCACCTGCCCCGGCTTGGCATGGCGCCGCGACCAGCCGAAACGCTGCGCGCCTTCCTCGAGGCAGCGGACCAGCTGGCGCTGCGAGAAGCGGCGATCGGGCTTTTGCGGATCGACCTGGGTGTCGTTCTTCACGCGAAAGGCGACCGGGTCCATGCCCAGCTTCTCGGCCATCTCATCCATGGCGATTTCAAGCGCCATCATGCCCGGTGCCTCGCCTGGCGCGCGCATCGAATTGCCCTCGGGCAGGTTGAGCACGGCCAGACGCATCGCGGTCAGGCGGTTGGGGCCGGCATAGAGCAGCTGGGTCTGGTTGACCGCCGTCTCCGGGCCACCGCCCGGCAGGTCGCCCGATCCGCTCTCATGCGCGATCGCCTGGATCGTGCCGTCCTTGGCCGCACCGATCCGGATACGCTGGCGGGTCGCGGGGCGATGGGTGGAGTTGTTGGCCATCAGCGGCCGCTGCATCGCGACCTTGACCGCCCGCCCGACGTCACGCGCGGCCAGCGCCGCCATGATCGCATCGGCGCGCAGGAACAGCTTGCCGCCGAAACCGCCGCCGACATAGGGCGACATGAAACGGATCTTGTCCTTGGCGATGCCCAGCGTCTTGGCCAGATCGCCGCGCCCCCAGTCGATCATCTGGTTGGACGTCCAGATGTGCAACTCATCGCCCTTCCACATGGCGGTGGAGGCGAAGGGCTCCATCATCGCATGGCTATGATCGGGCGTCGTATACGCCGCATCGAGCGTTACCGGCGCGGCGGCAAAGGCCTTCTCGAAATCGCCGACCCGGTCGGCGGCGGGCGCCTTGTTCCCCTCGTTGCTGTCACCACCCACCAGCGGCGCGGTCTTGAGCGCGCTGTCGAGGTCGAAGCTGCCCGACGCGCGGTCATAATCGACACGGACGAGGCCAGCCGCCGCACGCGCCTGTTCGAAGGTCTTGGCAACCACGATCGCGATCACCTGATGATAATGGTCGACCTCCGGGCCGCCGAGCAGCTTGGCAGTGTTGAAATTGCCCTTGGCCAGCGGACCGGCATTGCCGGCGGTGACGATGCCCAGCACGCCGGGCGCGCCGCGTGCATCGTCCAGATCGATGCTGCGGATACGCCCCTTGGCGATCGCTGCACCGATGATCCAGCCATAGGCGGCATCGGGGGCATCGGCATGGCGCTCATAGGCATAGGGCGCGGTGCCCGTGGTCTTGCGCGGTCCGTCGATGCGGTCCTGCGCGCGGCCGACCACGGTCATGCGATCGATGGGATTGGTGCCTGCCGGCTCGGTGAATTTCATGCGGTCCTCGCCTGGCTGATGACGGCGGCGATCGTCCGTTCGACGAGCGGCACCTTGAAGGCATTATGCTCGGTCGGCCTGGCGTCGGCGAGCAGCCTGGCCGTCACCGCCTTGGCCCCGGCGGGCAGCTGGGCATCGGCCGCCTCGACCCGCCACGGCTTGTGCGCGACGCCGCCGACCGCGACCCGGCCGCTGCCATCCTTCTGGACGACCGCCGCGACCGAGATCAGCGCAAAGGCATAGGAGGCGCGGTCGCGTACCTTTTCATAGATGTGCGTGCCGCCAAGCGGGCGGGGCAGGGTGACCGAGGTGATCAGTTCGCCGGGCTGCAACACGGTTTCGATATGCGGCGTGTCGCCGGGCAGGCGGTGGAAGTCGGCGATGGGGATGGCGCGGGTCTGCCCTTGCGGGTTCACCGTCTCGACCACCGCGTCCAGCACCCGCATCGCGACGTTCATGTCGCTGGGGTTGGTCGCGATGCACTGGCCGCTCGTCCCGACGACCGCCAATTGCCGCGAATAGCCGCCGATGGCGCTGCATCCCGAACCCGGCTTGCGCTTGTTGCAGGCCATGTTGGTGTCGTAGAAATAGGGGCAGCGGGTCCGCTGGAGCAGGTTGCCCGCGGTTGTCGCCTTGTTGCGCAACTGGCCGCTCGCACCGGCCGCGATCGCGCGCGACAGGACGCCGTAATCGCGGCGCACCCGTTCGTCCGCCGACAGCGCGGTGTTGGTGACGAGCGCGCCGATGCGCAGGCCACCATCCTCGGTCTTTTCGATCCGGTCGAGCTTCAGGTCCTGCACGTCGATCAGATGGGTCGGCGTCTCGACCTCGATCTTCATCAGGTCGAGCAGGTTGGTGCCGCCCGCCAGGAACTTCGCGCCCGGCCGGGTCGCGGCGCGCGCCGCCGCGACGGGGTCCTTGGCGCGCTCATAGGTGAAGGCCTTCATGCCTTGGCTCCCGCGACATCTGCCATGGCGTCGGCGATGTTGGAATAGGCGCCGCAGCGGCAGATATTGCCGCTCATCCGCTCACGCATCTCGATATTGCTGGCCTGGGGGCGGGCCATCAGGTCGGCCTGGACATGGCTGGGCACGCCGGCGCGAATCTCGTCGAGGACCGCGACCGCCGAGCAGATCTGGCCTGGGGTGCAATAGCCGCATTGATAACCGTCGTGGCGGACGAAGGCCGCCTGCATCGGATGGAGCTTGTCGGGCGTGCCCAGCCCCTCGATCGTAGTGATCGCGTCGCCGTCATGCTGGAGCGCCAGGCTGAGGCAGCTGTTGATCCGTTGGCCGTTGACCAGGACGGTGCAGGCGCCGCACTGGCCATGGTCGCAGCCCTTCTTCGTGCCGCTCAGGTGCAGATGTTCGCGCAGCGCGTCGAGGAGCGTCGTGCGCGGGTCGAGCGACAGCGGCCGATCCTTGCCATTCACCTTCAAAGTGACGGGCATGGTCACGGGCATCGCGGCGGGATCGGGCGGCATGGTGGTCCTCTTGGTCTGGGCGTCCGACGGGGTGGAGGCGGCCATGGCCGTGGCCGCGCCGCCAACCATCACTCCGCGCCGGGAAAATGAAATATTACAAGCGCCTGAAGTCTCGTCCGCCACCGTGCATCTCTCCCTTGGTCCTACCGTTCACCCGTCACCATCAAGCGTCCCACCCTGGGGACATGGGCGCCAAGGGGTCTGGCGTTGTTCGGCATGATAACGCCCGCCCGGGAATTTGGTGTCAAGCGGTGTGGAACAAACACAAAATTCCGTCAGGCGGAAGGGGGTTGGGGGAGAAAGGCGGCGACGCACCCGTCACCCTGTGCTAACCCCGCCGCATCGCCGGTTTGACGACCGCAAGCGCTGGCGACTGAGAGACCCATGTGCTCCCGCTTGTTGGCCGGAGCATCAGCATGACGTCTTTCGATCGGTATCGACGAGGGCGCTTGTCCGCCGCCGCGCGCCCATGGTGAGTGCGCAGGAACGGATGCGGACGCACCGCGCGCTGATGGATGGGATCGGCGCGCTGGAGGATCGTATCGCGCCGCTCTGGGCCGCCGATCGTCCGCCGCCGACATCGCTGCACCATGCGGTCCGTGCCCGCGTCACCTCCAACAGCTTTCGCGAACTGGACGTGCTGCTGGCGCATTGGATAGGGCTGATGATGGGGCAGCCGGTGCGGATGGATGACGTCGACGGCTGGCGTGAGGAGGCCGCGCGGGATTATCCGTTCGATGCGGTCTATACGCCGTTCGAGATCGCGCGGATCGCGGCGACCTATCGGCTGGCGGCGCTGCCGCGGATCGTCACGAAGCGCGATCTCGCCGCCTGAGCAGGCGATCCCCCAAGACCTGCGGTTGATCGGGCACGCCCGCGCGTGCACAGAAGTGGGCGGGGCATCGTGCATGCCGCATCGGGGGAGGGTAGGGCTTTGCGACGGGCATTCATGGGGGCGCTGGGCGCGCTGGCGATCGCGGGGTCCTGCTGGGCCCAGGAGACCCCGGTGCCGCATATCGTCACGCGTGCCGGCCGCCACGCGCTGATCGTCGATGGCCAGCCTTTCCTGATGCTGGGCGCGCAGGTCAACAATTCCAGCAACTATGCCAGCGCGCTGCCGCAGGTCTGGCCGATGCTCGACCGG
Source organism: Sphingomonas pseudosanguinis (assembly GCF_014196255.1). Lineage (GTDB taxonomy): Bacteria > Pseudomonadota > Alphaproteobacteria > Sphingomonadales > Sphingomonadaceae > Sphingomonas > Sphingomonas pseudosanguinis. The sequence goes on along the minus strand of NZ_JACIDH010000008.1, from coordinate 72,426 downwards.
CTGCATGCCAACACGATCGAGATTCCCGTCGCCTGGCAGCAGATCGAACCGCGCGAGGGGCAGTTCGACTTCGGCTTCGTCCAGACGCTGCTCGACCAGGCCCGCGCGCATGACAAGCGGGTCGTGCTGCTCTGGTTCGGGACCTGGAAGAACACGTCGCCCGGCTATACGCCCGATTGGGTCAAACTCGACAATCGCCGCTTCCCCCGGATGAAGACCCGCGACGGCAACGACCATTATGTCCTGTCGCCGATGTTCCGCGCGACGCTGGAGGCGGACAAGCGCGCCTTCGTCCGGCTGATGGCCTATCTGAAGGCGCATGATCCGCAGAACACCGTCATCATGGTGCAGGCGGAGAATGAGGTCGGCAGCTATCGCAACCCGCGCGATTTCGGCGCGGCGGCGCAGGCGCTGTTCGCTGGACCGGTGCCGGCGGCTCTCACCCGTAAGCTCGGCAAGGCGCCCGGCACCTGGTCCACTGTCTTCGGCGCGCAGGCGGACCGCGCGTTCAACACCTGGTACACCGCCCGCTTCGTCGACGAGATCGCCGCCGCCGGCAAGGCGGTCAAGCCGCTGCCCATCTATGTCAACGGGGCGCTGGCCGGACCGTCCAACGTCCCCGACCCGGACGGGGTGGCGAGCGGCGGGCCGCAGCAGGACGTGCTCGACATCTGGAAGGTCGCTGCGCCCGTGATCGATGCCGCCGCGCCCGATCTCTACGACCGGGCCAGCGCCAATGTCGCCTTGTATCTGAAGGCCTATGCGCGGCCCGACAACCCGCTGCTGGTGCCCGAGATCGGTAACGCCCGCGACTTCGCGCGCTATTTCTATGAAGCGCTGGGGCGCGGCGCGATCGGCTTCGCGCCGTTCGGCATGGATGACACGGGCTTCTTCAACTATCCGCTCGGCGCCAAGGCGCTGGACGAGGCGACGCTGGACGCCTTCGCCAAGCCGTATCGGGCGATGGCGGGGGTGATGCGCGACTGGGCGCGACTGTCCTTCGCGCATGACAGCTGGGGGACGGCGCGGCCCGACGACGGATCGGATCGCCAGACGGTGATGGGCGACTGGTCCATCCGCGCCAGCTTCGGCGGATGGCAGTTCGGGGAGAAGAGCTGGAGCTGGCTCAAGTCCGAACCCGCGCCCTGGGCGAAGGAGCCGATCGGCGGCGTGGCGGTGCTGCACCTGTCGGCGGACGAATTCCTGATGATCGGCGATCATGTGCGGATGCAGTTCGAGCCGGCCACGCCCGACCCCCGCGCGATGGTCGTGCGGGTCGAGGAAGGGCATTTCGCCGATGGGCAATGGGTCATGGACCGGGTGTGGAACGGCGACCAGACCGATTATGGCATCAACATCATCGATCGTCCGGTGGTGCTGAAGGTGACGATGGGCCGCTATCGCTGATCCAGCGGATGGACGGCCGGGCGCAGGCTGATCCGCATCGTCGTGCCCGGCCCCTCGTCGAGCAGGTGCAGTTCGCCGCCCGAAGCATGGAGCAGCGACCGGGCGATCGGCAGGCCCAACCCCGTGCCGCCGCTGACCCGGCGCGAAGTGAAGAAGGGCTCGAAGATGCGCGCCCGATCGGCGGCGGGGATGCCGCCGCCATTGTCGCGGACCGTCAGCAGGAGCCGGTCACCGGCGGCGATGCTAATGACGATCCGGTCGGCATCGGCCTGGACGGCATTCTCGACCAGCGTCGTCAGCACGGCCTCCAGCGTCGAGGCGGGAACGGCGGCGAACAGGGCTGGGGACGCGGCCTCGACGAGGATGGTCATGCCGGTCTTGCGCAGCGCATCGGCCACCTTGTGCGCGGCGGCCACGACATCGGCGCTGCCTTCGGGGCCTGCAATCATCATGTCGGCACGCGCCAGGTCGAGCAGGCGCGACACCAGAAGCGTCAGGCGGGTCGCATCGGCATCGGCATTGGCCAGGAAACGGGCGCGGTCCGCCGCCGTCATGCTGTCGGCATGATCCTGCAACAGCTCGATCGCGCCGCGTATGCCGGTCAGCGGCGTCTTGAACTCATGGCTGACCGCATGGGCGAAGTTGCGGAGATAATGCGAACGCGCCTCGATCGCCTCGGCCATGGCGGCGAAGTCGCGGTAGAGATCCTGTATCTCGATCGCGGCGGTCGGCGGAATGGCGGGCACGCCGCCCCGCCCGGCCGCGACGCTTCGGGTCGCCTCCTGCAATTGCTCGATCGGCCGGGCGATCCCGCGCGACAACAGGCCGGACAACAGGATCAACAGCGCGAGGATGGCGAGGATGCCGATGACGATCTTGCCCCAGTCCTGATCCAGCCCGACGAACAACGATCGGGCCGAGCGCGACAACAGCAGTACGCCGACCACGCGACCATCGACCAGCACGGGCCGCGCATGATGGACCCGCGTCGCCGCCGCGCGGGTCAGCCAGTCGAAGCGATAGACGGCGTGATAGCTGGCGTTGCGGCGCAGTTCGGTGCGCGGCTGGCCCTGAAGCGCCGAGGCGACTTCGGCCAGTCCGGCATAGCTGCCGCGTCGCCCCGTCCCGCCGGCGATCCGCCCGTCGCGGTCGAGCAGGATGATCGAGGCCAGGGTCGCCGCCCGCGTCGCGGCCAGGACGGGGGCAAGCCGGATCGCGGCTGCTCGCGCATCGGCCAAGGGTGCAGGTGCTGCCGAAGGCGCGGGGCGTTCGGGCAGGATCGGCGTCGCGCTGAGGTCGACCGTACTGTCGCCTTCGCCATATCGGGCAGACGCCGGCGTGACGGATCGCCCAGGTGGCGCCTCGGGCCAGAGGACCGCCGCGCTCGCCGCCAGCGCGGCGCCTTGCGCGGCGAGTTCCGCTTCGGTCTGGCGGACCAGCGTATTCTCATAGACCCGCAGCGCCACCGCACCGACGCCGGGCAGCGCGGCGACCAGGAAGAAGCTGGCGAACAGATAGGTGCGCAGGCTCAGGCGCGGCCAGTGCCGCTTGGCCCAGCCCTTGACCCCGCCGATCACGCGCCCGCGCCGGTGCAGGCCCCCAGGCGATAGCCGATGCCGGGCCGCGTCTCGACCAGGTCGGTGCCACCCACGGCGGCGAACTTGGCGCGCAGGTTGCGGATATGGCTGTCCACCGTCCGGTCGGTGACGGCGAAGCCCGGCCCGTGCAGCCGGTCGATGATCGCATCGCGGCCGAACACCTTGCCCGGCATGACGGCCAGGGTCCGCAGGATCGAGAATTCGGTGACGGTCAGCGGCACCTCCGCCCCGTTCCAGTGCGCCTGCCATCCCTCGACATCCAGGGTCAGTCGCGCGTGCTGGATGGTCGCGCCCATCTGCTGGACGCTCGACGGATGGGCATGGGTGCGACGCAGGATCGCCATCACCCGCGCCACCACCTCGCGCGGGGAAAAGGGTTTGACGACATAATCGTCCGCGCCCAGTTCGATCCCCAGCACGCGGTCGATTTCGTCGTCGCGCGACGACAGGAACAGGATCGGGCAATCGCTGTCGGCCCGGAGGCGGCGGCACACCTCCAGCCCGTCCATGCGCGGCATGTTGATGTCCAGCACCACCAGATCGGGCGCATGGGTCAGTGCGGCGGTCAGCGCCGCCTCGCCATCCGCCGCCTCGATCGTGTCCAGCCCCGCCTTGCCCAGCGCGAAGACGAGCAACTGGCGGATATTGGGGTCGTCATCGGCGATCAGGATGGTGCGCGGCATGGGGCACAGGATCATGGCCGGGGCGACTTCGTCAACGGGGTAGGCGCCGGAGGCGGGGCGTCGTCGACGATCCGGATACGCAGGCCGCCACAACCCATGATCCAGCCGTCGGTCAGCGGCGGCGGCGCGGCATGCGGGCGGACCCGCGCCTCGGCCGCCGCCAGCCGTCGCGCGCCGCGCCAGGTCCAGCTATGCCAATCCCGCTGGTCCCGCTCCAGCCGGCCCATCGCCTCGTCGATCAGGTAATTGACGCGCCCCCGCAGCACCGGCCCGCCCGCGCGCTGCTCCAGATCGATCAGCGGCAACAGTGCCGAGGGGCCCAGCTGTTCGAGATAGCAGAGGTCGAGCGCGTCGCCGCGGCGGGCATGGCGGACATTCCAATCGGCGGCGATCGCCCCCAGATCGACCGCGCAGACGCTGGCCAGCACCAGCCCGGCCGCCAGCGCATTGGCGTTGATCAGCCAGGCCACCGACCGGCCCGTCACCATCCGCCAGGTGATCAGGATCAGCCCGGTCGCGACCAGCCCCATCCACAACAGTGCCGCGATCCGCCAGCCCGTCAGCATCGAGGCCGCGATGTAGTCGAGTGTACGCAGCATGCTGGACGCGACGAGCAGGAGGTTCTGCGCGACCCACAACAGGATCAGCCGGCGAACGAGCGGGCTGCGCGCGCCATCGCTGTCGGGCCGAGCCGCCAGCAGCACGAAGGCGCCGGCAAGCAGCGCGGTGACGATCAGCGGATAAGCGCCGCGATGGGCATATTCGGCGGGCGTCACCCCGGCGGGCAGGGCCGCACCGCTCCAGAGAAAGGCGAGGTCCAGCGCGTTCTGGACGGCGAAGATCGCGTTGAAGGTGACCAGCGACAGGATCAAGGCGGTGACCGGCAGATGCCGGGCACGGGCCGTATCCGCCACACCGCCAAAGTCGAACCGCAGCACCGCGCGGTGCGGCCGCAGCGCCGGCCAGACGGCCAGCAGGATGATAAGCCAGAAGACGGCGTGAAAGATCATCGCCGACAGGTCCGGGAAACGGATCGCGGCAAAGGCACCGGCGATCAGCGGGTTGGCCTGGGCGAACAGATACAGGAACAGCGCACCGCCCAGGACGGGCAGGATCAGCAGCCCCGAAACGGTGACCAGCGCGCGCGACGGACATTGTCGGGCGAGACGCCGGGCGTCACGAAAAGGCGTGGCCAGGCCGAATATGCCATGCAGGGCGATCCGCAGGCCCCAGCGTATCGCGTCGTCGAACCGGCGCAGCGGCAAGAGGCTGGCGGACATCAGCGCCAGCCCGAACAGGCACCAGTCGAGCGGCCCGGGATCGTCGACCAGCATCACGCCGAACAGGAGCGCGACGACGAGCGCCACCCGTGCCGCGCGATCGTGCCGCACATCGGGGCGGGTGACGGCCAGCACCAGGGCCCAGGCGAGCGCGAAGCCGCCCAGCGTCCAGCCCGGCTCGTGATCGTAGAAGAACAGGTCCGCCAGGCCGATCAGCGCGGCAGCGCCGAACAGCTTGGCCAGGAAAGAATATCGCGGTGATCCGATGACGGTCATGCCGGTCTCCTTAGCAGGCCTTGCTGATGGCGGGCGGATATGGAGCGGGATCATGGCACCCGTTGCGAATCTCGCGAGCCTTTTGTGCAGAAGCCGTGCAGACCGGTGTCCTGCCTTGACCGGGGGGACTTGAAGACGCGCCGTTTCTTGCGCATGGGGGCGCGGCAAAGACGGGTGGATGGCCGAGTGGTTTAAGGCTCCATTCTCGAAAGCCACTGGAGGTTCAGGGCTGACGCGGTGAGAAGGCAAGGATTTCTGCGGGTCTGCCGCTACATCTGGGTTGCGGGTGCAAACACCCGTAAGTAGATTGTAAACAGCAGGCGCGATGATGGTACGGAAGAGTGTCCGAGTGGTTTAAGGAACCGGTCTTGAAAACCGGCGAGCGGGCAACCGTTCCGTGGGTTCGAATCCCACCTCTTCCGCCAGCCAGTGCTGCTACCTGTGACTTACCTGCAACAGTTCCAGGAAAGTAACGATCTTGGCGCGCCGGCCCCTTGGCACGAAGTCGCGCGTTCCTACTTCGATCACGTCCCCGGAATTGGCCGACGGATACGATCGTTGCAACGCGCAACCCGCGATACGAGTAGCAGTTCCACGGCGATGCCGCGGATCAGCGACTCTGCGAGTGCGAGTGTCAGATTGACGAGCATAGCTCCGATGATCTCCTCGATTACACGATACCACATAGCGTTCTAGACCCGCGCCGACGAGCAGCCTCACACGGGCCTAACAGGGGTGGATTGTGGTGTGCGTCCGGGGGCATCCAGCTTGCTGGGGTCTCGGGTCAAGACTGGCCCCCGGACTCTGCTATTGATAGGCTCGCCTGATGAAGACGCCTAACTGGTTCCGCCCGCGCGGTTATCTCCACCTAGACATGCCCGTTAAGCCCGAGTTCGCGACTGGGCTGACGCCCGCGAAGGTCGCGGCGCACAAGTGGTCACCTTTGATCCACTACGTAAAGACCGAGAAGCGCTACAAGGTTAAGGAGCGAAAGACGGTCGCCAAGGAGCGCCCGATCATGTTTGCCTCCCACCGCGACTCCTGCATCCTGTCCAAGTACTCGGCCGAGCTGGTGACGCGGTTGGACGACTGGTACGCCGCCAACGGGCTGGACGACACGGTGATCGCCTACCGGTCGCTCGGCAAGTCCAACTACCACTTCGCTCGGCGGGTGGAGGACTTCGTGCGGGCGCACCCGTCGCTCACCGTCATGTGCTTCGACGTCACTGGCTTCTTCGACAACCTTGACCACAAGAAGCTCAAGGAGCGGTTGAAGTGGGTTCTGGGCTGCGGTGAACTGGCGGATGACTGGTTCGCCGTCTTCCGCACGGTGACGCGGTACCACTACGTCCACCTGGAGGAGATCAAGAAGCACGACGACCTGGCGAAGCGCCTCCGCGAGCGGAAGCGGCACCCGCTCGCCACCATCGCAGACCTCAAGGCGCTGGGAGTTCCAATAGAGAAGAATCCGAAGGCGGTCGGCATCCCGCAGGGCACCCCGATCAGCGCCAGCCTGTCCAACCTGTACATGACCCGGTTCGACGCTGAGATGGAGGCAGAGGCCGCCAAGCGCGGCGCACTCTATCAGCGGTACTCTGACGACATCCTCGTGGCGTGCCCGCCGACGAGGCACGGTGTGCTCAAGGCGCTGGTCGAGGAGAAGTTGGCCGACCACGGGCTGGAACTCCAGTCGGCGAAGACCGAGGTTGTGACGCTGCACGCACCGGCCAGCACCCTCACCTTTCAGTACCTCGGCTACCAGCTAGGGCTCGTGGACGCCCGTCTGCGCCTGAAGTCGCTGTCCAGGCAGTGGCGCACCGCGAAGCGCGCCATCCGCAAGACGGAGCGGGTCGGACTGAACGCCATCAAGCAGGGCAAGGCCAAGCAGATATTCACCCGCAAGCTGCACAAGCGCTTCACCGGGGCTGGCGACCGGAACTTCCTCGCATACGCGGAGCGCTCTGCTGAGGCGCTGGACTCCCCGGCCATCCGTAAGCAGGCGAAGAAGCTGCGACGCTACATGCACGATGAGTTGGCGAGGCTGAGGGGAAAGCCGAAGCCCAAGCCGTGACCGCTTCCGATACGCTTCTTGATCCCGACGCGCGTGGAAGAACGCGCGCGTTCTGAGGCGTCTAGCGGTCGGCTCCGTCAAATATGATAACTGGCGAACGGGTAACCGTTCCGTGGGTTCGAATCCCACTCCACCCGCCATTAGTGCTTGATCCCCGACAGCGGCTGATCGTGCCTTCCCTGCGGTGACGTGAGGTTCCGGATGCGGGGCCGCTATGGCAAAGAACGGTCCATGTGGGGGAACATTACCCGGCGCGGGATGCGCCTCGGCATTTTTTCGGTCCTGGCGACGCTGATGAGCAGCGCGCCCGCGCTGGCGCAGGACGAGGCTGGGTTTCAGAGCTATCTGCAACAGGTTCGCGGCACTGCGCTGGCGCAGGGCGTCAGCCGCGCGACGCTGGACGCGGTGCTGCCGACGCTGACGCTCAACGAGCGGGTGATCGAGCTCGACCGGCGTCAGCCCGGCGGCCCCGCCAATAGCGGTTTCAGCCCCTTCGCCCCCTATAAGGCCGCGCATGTCGATGCCGCGCGGATCAGCCGGGGGCGCAGCAAATATCTGGCGCAGCGCCCGCGCCTGTCGCGGATCGAGCGCGAGACGGGCGTGCCCGAATCGATCATGGTCGCGATCTGGGGCCACGAGACCAATTACGGGTCCTATACCGGCAATTTCGACCTGATCCGCTCGCTGGCGAGCCTGGCGTATGAAGGTCGCCGCCGGCCGCTGTTCGAGGGCGAGTTCATCGCCGCGATGAAGATGATGGACCGGGGCGTCAGCCGCGAGCAGTTGAAGGGCAGCTGGGCGGGCGCGACGGGCAATCCGCAATTCCTGCCCTCCATCTATCTCCGCCTGGCACGCGACGGCGATGGCGATGGCCGCGCCGACATCTGGAACAGCGAGGCGGACACGCTGGCCTCGATCGGCAATTATTTCGTCAACGCCGGCTGGCGCGCGGGCCAGCCCTGGGGCTTCGCGGTCAGCGTGCCCGCCGGGTTCGACCGGTCGATGGTGCGCAACCAGCTGGTCAGCCCGCGCTGCCCCCGCGTGTTCGAACGGCATAGCGGCTGGCGCACCATCGCCGAATGGCGTGCGCTGGGCATCGTGCCGCAGGGTGCGGCCTGGCCCGACGACCGGGTGCTGGCAACCTTGATGGAGCCGGACGGGCAGGGGGCGACCGCCTATCTGCTGACCGGCAACTACCGGGTCATCCTGGATTACAACTGTTCCAATTTCTATGCGCTGTCGGTGGGATTGCTGGCCGATGCGATTGCGGGTTGAGCGCCTCGCCATCGCGGCGCTGGCCGCGATGCTGGCGGTGCCCGCGACGGCGGCGGCACCGGACGATGCGCCGGCGGCGCGTTATGGCAGCTATCAGGCGACGGGCCGCGCCAGCTGGTACGGGCATGAATTGGCCGGGCGGCGCACCGCGACCGGCCGGCGTTTCAACCCCGACGATGTGATGATCGCGCACCGCTCGCTCCCGCTCGATTCGATGGTCGAGGTGACCGATGTCGATACCGGCCGCACCATCGTCGCACGCGTCGGCGATCGCGGGCCGGGCCGTGCGGACCGGGTGGCCGACCTGTCGCTCGGCGCGGCGCGCCTGCTGGGCACCAATCGCCGCGCGGTCGCCAATATCCGGCTGCGGGCGCTGAAAGCCGGCTCCGACAATCCCGGCCTGATCCTGGCGGGGGCGAGCGCCGCGCCGCCCGTCGCCCGGCCGATCAAGCTGGATGCCGCCGGCACCTACCGCGTCCAGATCGCCAGCTTCACCAGCCAGGGCCGCGCCGAAGCGCTCGCCCGCCGGTTCGACGCCCGTACCCAACATGTCGGCCGCGTCTGGCGCGTCGAACGCGGCGCGCTCGATGCAAATTCGGCGAAAGCGCTGCGTGACGCGGCTGCGCAGGCCGGTTATGACGACGCCCGCGTCCTGCATCAGGATTGACCTCCTCCCGCCCTTTGGTCACGGAACACCCATGAAGACGTTGTTCGCATCGCTCGCCGCCCCGCTCGCTCTCGTCGCGCTGGCCCACCCCTCGATCGCGGCCGCGCCGCAGTTCGACACGCCCGCCCCGGTCGCGTTCATGAAGGATCTGTCCTCGGGCGCGATCCTGTTCCAGCGCGATGCCGATCGCCGCATGCCGCCGGCCTCGATGGCCAAGATGATGACCGTCTATGTCGCCTTCGATCTGGTCAAGAAGGGCCAGTTGAAGCTCAACGACATGGTCACCGTCCAGCCCGAGACGTGGAAGAAGTGGCACGGGCCCCAGGCCGGATCGACCATGTTCCTGTCGCCGAACGAGCAGGTCAGCGTCGCCAATCTGCTGTACGGCATCGTCACGCTGTCGGGCAACGACGCCTGCGTCGTGCTGGCCGAGCATATCGCGGGCACCGAGCAGAATTTTACCGAGCGGATGAACCGCACCGCCAAGCAGATCGGGCTGAACAACAGCCATTTCGGCACGTCGAACGGCTGGCCGGACGGCGGCGTGACCTATGTCACCGCGCGTGACCTGGCCGACCTGGCCGAGCACACGATCCAGGACTTTCCGCAGCTCTACAAGCAATTCTATTCGCGCCGCGATTTCTCGTGGGGCAAGACGATGGGCGGCAACGCCATCACCCAGGCCAATCGCGATCCGCTGCTCGGCCGCGTCGCCGGCGCCGACGGTCTGAAGACCGGCCACACCGAAGAGGCCGGCTATGGCTTCACCGGCTCGGCCGAACAGAATGGCCGCCGTCTTGTGATGGTCATGGCCGGGCTGAACAGCTCGGGCGCGCGGGCCGAGGAATCGGTCAAGTTCATGAACTGGGGCTTCCGCGCATGGCAGGCCAAGCCCGTCGTGTCGCAGGGCAAGAAGGTCGCCGATGCCGAGGTCCAGATGGGATCGTCGAGCAGCGTCGGCCTGGTCGCGCCGCGCCAGTTGACCGTCACGCTGCCCGCCGGGCTAGACCCGCAACTGAGCGCCAAGGTCGTCTATCAGGGGCCGATCAAGGCGCCGATCAAGGCCGGTCAGCATATCGCCGATTTGGTCGTCAGCTCGCCTGACATGCCCGCGCAGCGCCTGCCGCTGGTCGCGGAAAAGGATGTGAGCGAAGCGGGCTTCTTCGGCCGTGCCTGGTCCGGGCTGACCTCGTTCTTCGGCTGATCGGATGACCCTGCCGGTCGGCAATGATGCAGGCCAGGCCGCTTTCGCCGCCGCGTTGGGAGGCGCCAAGCTCCACCATGCCTGGCTGATCGCCGGGCCGGAGGGTGTGGGCAAGGCCAGCTTCGCGCGCGCGGCGGCAACGCGGCTGCTGGCGCGGGCGAGCGGGCAGGGTGACCTGCCCCCCGGCCTCGCCGTGCCGGAGCAGCATCCGACCGTCAAGCTGATCGAGGCGGGGTCGCATCCCGACTTCCGCGTGCTCTCGCGCCTGCCCAAGGATGCGGAAAAGCCCGATCAGGATCTGGCGCGGTCGATCACGATCGCGCAGGTCCGCACCCTGCAACCCATGTTCGCCACCGCACCCGCAATGGGGCCGGCGCGGGTCGTGTTGATCGATGCGATCGACGATCTGGAGCGGGGCGGCGCGAACGCGCTCCTTAAGAATTTGGAAGAGCCGCCGGCGGGGACGGTGTTCCTGCTGGTCAGCCATGCCCCGGGGCGGCTGCTGCCGACGATCCGATCGCGGTGCCGGCTCCTGCGCTTCGAGCGGCTGTCGGACAGCGATGTCGCGCGCGTCCTGCGCCAGCAACTGCCCGAGGCGGATGAGGGCGAGATCGGCGCACTGGTCGCCGCTGCCGAGGGCGCGCCGGGTCGCGCCTTGCGCTTTGCCGGTCTGGACATCGCGGGCATGGACGCGGCGATCGCGCGCATCGCCGAGAGCGGCGACCCCGGCAATGCCGAGCGGGTGAAGCTGGCCAAGTCGCTGGCCGGCAAGGCGGCGCAGGCGCGGTACGAGGCGTTTCTCGACCGGGTGCCGGCCTTCATCGCCACGCAGGCGCGGGGGCGTTCCGGCGCGCGGTTGAAGGTGGCGCTGGATGCCTATGCGGCGGCGCAGGATTTGGCCGGCGCGGCGCGGGGGCTTTCGCTGGATGCGCAGGGGACGGTGTTCGAGATGGCGGGGATCATCGCGACGTTGCGGTGAGGGGTTCCCTTGGCCTTCGACTTCGCTCAGGCTGAACGGGGTTTGGGGCGTAGGGCTTCTCCCTCCAGCCGTTCAGGCTGAGCGAAGTCGAAGCCCACGCCCCAACGCTTTCACCCCACGCGTTCGAAGTGCCCCGGCGTAAAGCCTTCGATCGCCAGCGCGGCGATCCGGTCCGCCACCACTTCGGGCGCCTTTACCGACGCGGGGTCTTCCCCCGGATAGGCCTTGGCGCGCATCTGGGTCCGGGTCGCGCCCGGATCGACGATAGCGGTGCGGATGGCGCTGATCTCGGACGTCTCGTCGCCATAAGCGCCGAGCAGCGTCTCGAACGCCGCCTTGGACGCGCCGTAAGCGCCCCAATAGGCGCGCGGCTTGCGCCCGACCGAGGAGGTCACGCCGATCACCCGCGCCCCTTTCGACCGACGCAGCATCGGGTCGAACGCGGCGATCAGCGCGGCCTGCGCGCTGACGTTCAGGGTCAGGACGCGGGCGAATTCCTTGGCGTCGATCGCCGGCACGGCGGCGAGCGAGCCGAGCATCCCGGCGTTCAGCACCATCACGTCCAGCGCCTGCCAGCGCTCGCCGATCGCGCCCGCCAGCCGACCGATCGATTCGTTTTCGGTCAGGTCGAGTGGGGCGATGGTCGCGGCCCCGCCGGCGTTGAAGATGGTCTCCTCGACCTCCTCCAATCCCTTGGGCGTCCGCGCGGTCAGGATGACATGCGCGCCCTGCGCCGCCAGCGCGATGGCGGTGGCGGCACCGATCCCCCGGCTGGCCCCGGTGACCAGCGCCAGCTTGCCGTCGAGCGCGCCCGCCATCAGGCGACCCGCTCGGCCAGCATCGCGAACTGGTCGACCGTGGCGGTTTCGTCATGGTCGGTCAGCGTCGTCGGATAATCGCCGGTGAAGCAGGCGTCGCAATAGCTGGGCTTGCCGTCCCGCGCGGCGTTCAGCGCCTTGTAGAGGCCCTCGATCGACACGAAGGACAGGCTGTCGGCATGGATGAAGTCGGTCATGCCGCCCAGATCGAGCTTGGCCGCCAGCAGCTTGGCTCGCTCGGGCGTGTCGACGCCGTAGAAGCAGGAATGGCGGGTGGGCGGCGACGCGATCCGCATATGCACCTCGGCCGCGCCGGCCTCGCGCATCATCTGCACGATCTTGAGCGACGTGGTCCCGCGCACGATCGAATCGTCGATCAGCACGACCTTCTTGCCCTGGATCAGCGCGCGATTGGCATTATGCTTCAGCTTGACGCCGAGGTGACGGACCTTGTCGCCCGGCTGGATGAAGGTGCGGCCGACATAGTGCGACCGGATGATGCCCAGCTCGAACGGGATGCCCGATTGCTGCGCATAGCCGATCGCGGCGGGGACGCCCGAATCGGGGACCGGGATGACGAGGTCGGCATCGACGGGCGCTTCGATCGCCAGCTGTGCGCCGATTTCCTTGCGCACCGAATAGACCGACTGGTCGCCCGCGATCGAATCGGGGCGGCTGAAATAGACCCATTCGAAGATGCAGGGGCGGGGGCTGACCGCCTGGAAGGGATGGATCGAGCGGATCTCGGTGCCCTGGACGATGACCAGCTCGCCCGGTTCGACCGCGCGTTCGAAGGTCGCACCGCACACGTCGAGCGCCACCGTCTCCGAAGCGAAGATCACCGCGCCGTCCAATCGGCCCATGACCAGCGGCCGGATGCCCAGCGGATCGCGGCAGGCGATCATGCCCTCGGGTGTCATCACGATCAGCGAATAGGCGCCCTCGACCTGCTTGAGCGCGTCGATGAAGCGGTCGAGGAGCGTGCGGTAGTTGGACGTGGCAACCAAGTGGATGATCGTCTCGGTATCGCTGGTCGACTGGAAGATCGAGCCGCGACGCACCAGTTCGCGACGCAGCTTCATCGCGTTCGAGATGTTGCCGTTATGCGCGACGGCGAAGCCGCCGGTCGACAGGTCGGCGTAAAGCGGCTGGACGTTGCGCAGCGCCGTCTCGCCGGTGGTCGAATAGCGGACATGGCCGCAGGCGACCTCGCCGGGCAGGCCACGGATCACGTCGTCGCGGTCGAAATTGCCCGCGACATGGCCCATCGCGCGGTGGGTGTGGAACAGCGTGCCGTCGAAGCTGGTGATGCCGGCGGCTTCCTGTCCGCGATGCTGCAGGGCGTGGAGCCCCAGCGCGGTCAGCGCGGCCGCGCCGGTGGCGCCGGACACGCCGAAGATACCGCATTCCTCGCGGAGTTTGTCGTCGTCGAAGGGGTTGGTGGTCAGCATGGGAGAGGCGCTCGCAACGTTCGCAACTAAGGGGCAGACGGGGCGCATATAGGAATGTGATCGGCGTTTGTCGCCTGTTTGTCATGGTTGACGGGATCATTTTCGACAGGTCCGCGTTTCGAACCCGAAAGCAGGAGATGCCATATGGCCCGCGATCACGGCGCCCAGATCAAGGATGATGGGCTGTACGAGGAACTGCGCAAGCAGGGCCAATCCAAGGAAAAAGCCGCGCGCATCGCCAATGCCAAGGCGAACGACAGCCTGAAGCATAACGCGACCCATTTGGAGGATCGGACCAAGGACGATCTGATGCAGGAGGCGCGCAAGATCGGCATCGAAGGGCGGTCCAAGATGAAGAAGGCCGACCTGATCGAGGCGATTCGCAACCACGGATAGCTTGGAAGAGGCCGGGGTTGCGGCTAGATCGCGATCATGGCCGACCAACGCGACACCGGGCTGACGCTCGACCCCAAATTCGATGCCCAGGGCTTGCTGACCGCGATCGTTACCGATCGTGTCAGTGGTGAATTGCTGATGGTCGCGCATATGAATGCCGAGGCGCTGGCGGCGACCCGGGCGACCGGACAGGCGCATTTCTGGTCGCGCAGCCGCCAGCGGCTGTGGAAAAAGGGCGAAAGTTCGAACAACGTGCTGAACGTCGCCGAAATCCGGATCGACTGCGATCAGGATGCGCTGTGGCTGATCTGCGACCCCGCCGGGCCCACCTGTCACACCGGCGCGCGCAGCTGTTTCTTCCGCCGGGTCGAGGGGGACGGGCTGGCGCCGGTGGCGTGATCGCGCGTCGCCTTGGCCTCATCCTGTACCTGTTGATCGCCGCCTGCACGTCATCGGGCGAGACGGCGGACAATGCGGCGGGCGAGCGGTTGGAGGCGGCCAGCATCGCGACCGGCCTTGTCGCCGATCCGGCGACCATTCCACTCGACGGCATCTGGGCACGCGATTCGGACCGGATGTGCATCATGCCCGCCTCGGGGGGTGAGGATGATGCGCCCCGCCACATCGGCGTGCTGCTCGATTACGGCGAAGGACAGGGCTGTACCGCGCGGGGCACCCTGACCCGTTCCGGCCGGGACCTGACGATCGCGCTGGGCGCATGCCGGTTTTCCGCCCGGCTCGATGGCGACAGCATCCAGTTTCCCGCCGCTTTGCCAGCGACTTGCAACGGCCTGTGCACCGGCCGCGCCACATTGTCGGCGCTGGCGGTCGAGCGGGTCAGCGCTTCGGTGGCGGAGGCACGCACCCTGCGTGGCCCCAACGGGACCGCACTTTGCGCCGATTGACGTTGACGTAAAGGGTATTTAGCGTCGCGACCATGACCAGGGTCGCCGCCTATGCCGCCATTCCCCCTCGGGGCGATCGGGACGATTACACGATCACCGAGCTATGCGGTGAGTTCGGCGTCACGGCCCGCGCGCTTCGCTTCTATGAGGATGAAGGGCTGATCGCGCCCGAGCGGCGGGGCACACAGCGTATCTATTCGCAGCGCGATCGCGCCCGGCTCGCGTGGATCTTGCGGGGTAAGCGGGTGGGGTTCAGCCTGGCCGAAATCCGCGAGATGATCGATCTCTACGACCTGGGCGACGGCCGGCGGCAGCAGCGCGAGGTCACCGTCGCGCGCTGCGCCGCCAAGATCGATGCGCTCCAGGCCCAGAAGCAGGACATCGATGCCGCCATCGCCGAGCTGACCGAGTTCGTCGACCTGTTGAACGCCCATCGCGACTGAGCAGGTCAAGGGCGGGGCTGCGCCTCCGCCGGTGCGGCGCTGGCGCGACGGACGCCGGGCAGTTCACCGGGCGCGGGGGTAGGGGCGGGTGCCGGCGCGCCGGCCTGCAATGTCTGGCTCGGCGTGATGGGCATCGCCGTCAGGCTCTGCCGTTTCATGCAACGCGGCCCTTTCATCGCGGTATAGACGGTGCAGTTCCACAGGGTCCGCTCGATGCCGATCCCGGTGTCGCGATAATAGCTGAACGCCATCGTCTCCATCTGAAGCGGCGTCAGCGGCACCGCCTGCGGCGTGGCGGCGGTTTCGCGCCAGGCCATGACGGTGCAATGCGCCCGGTCGCCGCACAGCTTGAGCGCGTATGCCGGGAATCCCTCCGCCGCCAGACCGCCGGGCAGCGACACCAGGAAGGTATCGGGTTCATTCGCCAGCGGTGTGGCCGCGCCGGTGGCAGCCGCCCCCTCGGCCAGCGCGGCGCCCGCCTCGGCGGTGCCGTCCACCCCGGCCCGGTGCGCGGGCGAGAAGGGTGCCAGCGACGCGATGACCGGCTCGCCCGGCACCAGATGTCGGTTGAACGCGGGCGGCGTTCCCCACCATCCCGACCAGCGGAAGAACAAATGGCTGCCGACCGCCGCCACTTTGTCGAGGCTCGCCTGCCAATAGGGCACGACCCAGTCGGTGTGATAATGGGTCGCATGGCCCACGGCACGGAACACCTTGCCGTTCAGCGCCATGCCGGCGATGTCGCGGGCGCGGGTCCAGGCGGCTTCGGGCGGCTGCCACTTGGTCAGCGCGCCATCGCAGCTGAAGGTGAACTGGCAGCCGGTGCTGCGCTCCTGCCCCTCGAACACCACGCCACACACCGTCTTGGGAAAGGCGGGATGGCGCAGCCGGTTGAGCACGACCTGCGCCACCGCCTGTTCGCCCTTGGCATCGTCGCCCGCCTCGTAGAGCACGCCCGCCGCCAGACAGTCGAGCGCCCGCGCCTTGTCCTCCGCCGTACCGCGAAAGACGAAGGGACGCGCCGCCGGATTGGGATCGTTCGAAAAGGGGACGCTGGCGTTATAGACCCGTGCTTCGTCGGGGGTCATGTCGACAAAGGCGACCGGCTCCACCGCCGGCACTTCGGCCGGGGGCACGACGCGACCCGCCCGCGCCGGACCTTGCGGCCGGGCACGGGCCTGATGCGGGATGGCGGGGGCGTTCGCCACGAGCAAAGCCGGTACGGCGCTGGCCGTACCGGCGATGACGAACAAGGCCGCGCGGATGCCGCCGCGCGGCCGATCTGGCGTGCTCACTGTTCGGGCAGGAAGTCCGGCACCGACAGATAGCGCTCGCCCGTGTCATAGTTGAAGCCGAGCACGCGGACACCCTCGGGCAGGTCGGGCAGCTTCTGCAGGATCGCCGCCAGCGTCGCACCCGACGAGATGCCGACCAGCAGCCCTTCCTCGGTCGCCGAACGGCGCGCCATGTCCTTGGCGACATTGGCATCGACCTCGATCACCCCGTCGATCGCCTGGGTGTGGAGATTGGCGGGGACGAAGCCTGCGCCGATGCCCTGGATCGGGTGCGGGCCGGGCTGGCCGCCCGAAATGACCGGCGAGGCGGCGGGTTCGACCGCATAGACCTTCAGTTCGGGCCATTCCTTCTTCAGCGTCTCGGCAACGCCGGTGATATGGCCGCCGGTGCCGACGCCGGTGATGATGACGTCGATCGGCGAATCGCGGAAGTCGTTCAGGATCTCCTGCGCGGTCGTGCGGACATGCACGTCGATATTCGCGGGGTTCTCGAACTGCTGCGGCATCCAGGCGCCGGGCGTGTCGCGCACGATCTCCAGCGCGCGCTCGATCGCGCCCTTCATGCCCTTTTCACGCGGGGTCAGGTCGAAGGTCGCGCCGTAGGCCAGCATCAGGCGACGGCGCTCGATCGACATGGATTCGGGCATGACCAGGATCAGCTTGTAACCCTTCACCGCCGCGACCATCGCCAGGCCGACGCCGGTGTTGCCGCTGGTCGGCTCGACGATGGTGCCGCCGGGCTTCAGCTCGCCCCTGGCTTCCGCCGCCTCGATCATGGCGAGCGCGATACGATCCTTGATCGAGCCGCCGGGATTGGAACGCTCCGACTTGATCCAGACTTCCGATCCGGGGAACAGCCGCTGGATCTTGATGTGCGGCGTGTTGCCGATCGTTTCCAGGATGGTGTTGGCCTTCATGGCTTGGCTTCTCCGTGGGTTGGTTCG
Source organism: Sphingomonas pseudosanguinis (assembly GCF_014196255.1). GTDB lineage: Bacteria > Pseudomonadota > Alphaproteobacteria > Sphingomonadales > Sphingomonadaceae > Sphingomonas > Sphingomonas pseudosanguinis. The sequence goes on along the minus strand of NZ_JACIDH010000008.1, from coordinate 54,734 downwards.
GTGCTGAGGATTTCAGGCGGATCAAAGGTTCGCGCGCGCCGGAGTTCCGGAAACAGCCGCGACCAGAGCAGGGTAACGCCGATCGCGCCCACCCCGCCGAACACGACGGCGCCGACCGGACCGAGGATCGAGGCCATCACGCCGCTCTCGAACTCGCCCAGCTCGTTCGAGGCGGAGATGGTCAGCTGCGACACCGCGCTCACCCGCCCGCGCATGACATCGGGGGTGTGGAGCTGGATCAGCGACTGGCGGACATAGACCGACACCATGTCCGCACCGCCCGCCACGATCAGCGCGACGAGGCTGAGCAGGAAGGCCGGATGGACGAAGAGGCTGGCCCCACCCAGCCGGACGGTGCCGGTATCCAGTCCCAGCGCGCCGGTGATGTGGCTGGCGATGCCGAAGGTCAGGATGGCGAGGCCGAAGACGACCACGGCGACGAGCATCTTCACCCCGACATTCGACTTCATCGGCCGGACTGAGAACCAGATGGCGGTGGTCGCCGCACCGATGCCCATGCCGGCGGCCAGCAGCCCCAGCCCCTGCGACCCGACATGCAGGATGTCGCGGGCATAGACCGGCAGCAGCGAGGTGGCGCCCGCCAGCAGCACCGCGAACAGGTCGAGCGTGATCGCCGCCTGGACCAGCCGGTTGCGCCGGACATAGCTGAACCCCTCGATGATCCGGGTCAGCGGCCGGCGATCGGTCTGCGCCGGCGGCTGCGGAACCGGGCCGATCAGGAAGATGCAGAACAGCGCGACCGCGAACAACAAGGTCGCGACGCCGTAGGCGAATTCGGGATGGACCGCGTAGAGCAGCCCGCCGACGCTGGGCCCCGCGATCGTGCCGACCTGCCACGCGATCGAGCTAACCGCGATCGCGGTGGGCAGACTTTCGCGCGGCACCAAATTGGGCGCGAGCGCCGAATAGGCCGGACCCGAAAAGGCGCGCGCGATGCCGAAGGCGACGGCGGCGGTGAACAGCGCGCCCAGCGTCAGATGCCCCGACCAGGTCAGAAGCCACAGGCTGGCGGCGGTCAGCACGAGCAGCGTCGTCGTCGCCCGCACGATCCAGCGCCGGTCGACGCTGTCTGCGACCAGGCCGGTGATCGGGGTCAGCAGGAACAGCGGCACGAACTGCGCGAAGCCGATCATGCCCAGCATGAAGGCGGCCTGACGCACGTCCATCGTCTCGCGCGCCAGATTATAGACCTGCCACCCGATGACGATCGACATCGCCGATACCGCGATCGTGCCGCTGAAACGGGACAGCCAGTAACTGCGGAAATTGGCGATGCGGAAAGGGTGCAGGGGTCTATCCATGGTCGGCGTGCGTTGTAGGCTCCGGCTTGACAGCAAGGCAACCGAGGCTGAGCTATCACCCGGCAAAATCCAGCTGTCCCGTGATGTTTTGTAACGGGGAATTGAGTTTCGCGCAGAACCGCGCCAATAGGCGTCGATCCTTCCCTAACGGAAACAAAGGTGTTCCCGACTGTGGCAAAAGCTCCAAGCCGTACCAGCGAGCCCCCCATTCCCAATCGGGAGCGTCCCGCCGAACCGCAACCGTTCCAGGCTACCAAGGAACAGTTGCTGGATTTCTACAAGCAGATGCTCCTGATCCGCCGCTTCGAAGAGAAGGCGGGCCAGCTCTACGGCCTCGGCCTGATCGGCGGTTTCTGCCACCTGTATATCGGCCAGGAAGCCGTGGCGGTGGGTCTGCAGTCGGCGCTCGACGGCGACAAGGATTCGGTCATCACCGGCTATCGCGACCATGGCCATATGTTGGCCTATGGCATCGATCCCAAGGTCATCATGGCCGAGCTCACGGGGCGTGCCGCCGGCATCTCCAAGGGCAAGGGCGGGTCGATGCACATGTTCTCGACCGAGCATAAATTCTACGGCGGCCACGGCATCGTGGGCGCGCAGGTGTCGCTGGGCACCGGCCTGGCGTTCGGGCACAAGTACAGCAATGACGGCGGCGTCTGCCTCGCCTATTTCGGCGACGGTGCGGCCAATCAGGGCCAGGTGTACGAGAGCTTCAACATGGCCGAGCTGTGGAAGCTTCCGATCATCTTCGTGATCGAGAACAACCAGTACGCCATGGGCACTGCGGTCAACCGCGCCTCGTCCGAGGACCAGCTGTATCGCCGCGGCGAGAGCTTCCGCATCCCCGGCATCCAGGTCGACGGCATGGACGTGCTGGCGTGCCGTGGCGCGGCCGAAGAGGCGCTGGCCTGGGTCCGCGCGGGCAAGGGTCCGGTCATCCTGGAGATGAAGACCTATCGCTATCGCGGTCACTCCATGTCCGACCCCGCCAAGTATCGCAGCCGCGAGGAAGTGCAGGGCGTGCGCGACAAGTCCGATCCGATCGACCATGTGAAGCGGCTGCTCGAAGAGCAGGGCGTCACCGAGGCCGATCTGAAGGGCCTGGAGCAGGACATCCGCAAGACGGTCAACGAGGCGGCCGACTTCGCCGAGCAGACCCCCGAGCCCGATGTGGCTGAACTCTACACTGAAGTGCTGGTGGAGCGTTACTAAGATGGCGATCGAGATCAAGATGCCGGCCCTTTCGCCGACGATGGAAGAGGGCACGCTCGCCAAGTGGCTCGTGAAGGAAGGCGATACGGTCAAGTCCGGCGACATCATGGCCGAGATCGAGACCGACAAGGCGACGATGGAATTCGAAGCTGTCGATGAAGGCGTGATCGCCAAGATCATCGTCGCCGAGGGCACCGACAATGTGAAGGTCGGCACTGCCATCGCGCTGCTCGCCGAAGAGGGCGAAGACGTCGCGTCTGCCGCCGCGTCGGGTTCGCGTTCGGGCGATGCGGCCAATGCCGCGCCGAAGAACGAGCCGACCGACCATAACGCCCCGCCGATGCCGGAAGGCGCGGCTGCGGCCGAGCAGGAAAGCGGCACGCAGAAGCTGGTCGCCGCCGCCGAGCAGGAAGCGCCCGCCTCGCCGGAAATCCCGGAAGGCACCGAGATGGTGAAGCTCACCGTCCGCGAAGCGCTGCGCGATGCGATGGCCGAGGAAATGCGCGCCGACGACCGCGTCTTCGTGATGGGCGAGGAAGTCGCCCAGTATCAGGGCGCGTACAAGGTCACGCAGGGCCTGCTGGACGAGTTCGGCGACCGTCGCGTGATCGACACGCCGATCACCGAATATGGCTTTGCCGGTGTCGGCACGGGTGCCGCCATGGGCGGCCTGCGTCCGGTCATCGAGTTCATGACGTTCAACTTCGCCATGCAGGCGATCGACCACATCATCAACTCGGCCGCCAAGACCAACTATATGTCCGGCGGCCAGATGCGTTGCCCGATCGTGTTCCGTGGTCCCAACGGCGCCGCCAGCCGCGTCGGTGCACAGCACTCGCAGAATTACGGCCCCTGGTACGCCAGCGTCCCCGGCCTGATCGTGATCGCGCCCTATGACGCGGCCGATGCCAAGGGCCTGCTGAAGGCCGCGATCCGCTCGGAAGATCCGGTCGTGTTCCTCGAGAACGAGCTGATGTACGGCCGTTCGTTCGACGTGCCCAAGCTCGACGATTTCGTCCTGCCGATCGGCAAGGCGCGGATCATGCGCGAGGGCAAGGACGTGACGCTGGTCTCCTACTCGATCGGCGTGGGCGTTGCGCTCGAAGCCGCCGAGAAGCTGGCCGCCGAGGGCATCGATGCGGAGGTCATCGACCTGCGCACGCTGCGTCCGCTCGACACCAAGACGGTGCTCAAGTCGCTCGCCAAGACCAACCGCCTGGTCGTGGTCGAGGAAGGCTGGCCCACCTGCTCGATCGCGTCGGAAATCACGGCCGTCGTGATGGAGGAAGGGTTCGACGACCTCGACGCGCCGGTGCTGCGCGTGACCAACGAGGACGTGCCGCTGCCTTATGCCGCCAACCTCGAAAAGCTGGCGCTGGTCGACGCGAACAAGGTCGTCGCGGCGGTCAAGAAGGTGACCTATCGCGGCTAAGCCGTGAGGTAAGCTTTTGGTTTGAAAGGGGCCTTCCGGGAAACCGGGAGGCCCTTTTTCATGGCCGCCACCTGTGCGAAGGGCAAGGGATGACCGATGCTCCTGCCGCCCCTACACCTCCGCCCGCCATCGAGGCAGTGATGCGCGAACAGGCGCTGGCGGTCGGCTATGCGCCCGCGTCGGCGCGGGACGGGTTTGCGGCGCTGCTCGATCTGGACCACCAGCTCGCGTCGATCCTGCAAAGCACGACCGAGCCGATGATCGGCCAGATGCGGCTGACCTGGTGGTTCGAGGCGCTGGAAAAGCTCGACCGCGAGCCTGCCCCTGCGCATCCGGTGTTGCAGCGGCTGGCGTCGTCTGTGCTGCCCGGTGGTGTGCGGGGGGCAGACCTCGCCCCGATGATCGAGGGGTGGGAGGCGCTGCTCGATGATGGCGAGCCGCTGGATGACGAGCGTGTCGCGCGCCATGCCGAGGCTCGGGGGGGGGTGTTGTTCGCATCCGTTGGGCAACTGCAAGGGCAGGCCGGGATGGCGCCGCTGGGAACGGCCTGGGCCAGGGCCGATCTGGCGCAGCATGTCTCCGATCATGCCGTTCGCGCTCGAATCGCAGGGGCGGCCTTGTCGGAATTGGACGGAGTGCTGACGGCGAAATCGCCGAAGCCGGCTCGCGGTTTAAGCGGTCTGGCGGTTCTGGCCCGCGAGAGCCTGCGCCATCCGGATCGCTTGCCCGGTCATCCGCTACGTGCCGCAAGGCTGGCATGGCACGGCCTGACCGGACGCTGACCCACTGCACTTCCAGGTGAAGCCGTACCCCGGCGAAGGCCGGGGTCCAGATGCAATGCCCTCGCTATAGCGAAAGGCGTTTGCGTCTTCGTCTACCCCGGCGCGCCTTCAGCAGCATAGAAACTGGACCCCAGCCTTCGCCGGGGTACGCCCGAGAGTAGGGCCGCCCCTACCGACCCCCCGTTCAGCCTGAGCGAAGTCGAAGGCCAAGGGAATCCTCTTGCCGCTCATCCTCAACCCCGGTTAACCATAGGTCCGTCGAATGGGGGAGACGGGACCGATGTGGCGCTATCTGGCCGGTGGGTTGGGCACGCTCGCGCTGGTGGGGGCAGGGTTGTTTCTCTGGGGCAGTCGCCCCGACACACCGTCCCCGCTGCCCGCCGCGAGTGCCGCGACGACAACTGCCCAGCAAGCCGCAGATGACGACACGGCACTCCCCGAAGCCTCCGCCCGTACCCGCGAGCAGAAGCGCTTCGACCGCTATGACAAGGACCGCGACGGCACGATCACGCGCGAGGAGTATCTCGCCGCGCGGCATAAGGCTTACGCCAAGCTCGACCGCGACGGCGATGGCAAGCTGTCGTTCGACGAATGGGCGATCAAGGCCACGACCAAATTCGCCACCGCCGACCGGGACAAGTCGGGTACGATGAACGCGGCCGAGTTCGCCACCACCGCCGTCAAGCGTCGACCGGCTGCGCGGGCGAACTGTCCTCCGGCACGAACGGCACCGGCTGAGGCACCGGAGGCGGCCCCGGCGGAAGAGAGTTGAGCCAGCCAGGCAGCGCTTCGCGCGCACGGTCGGTGTACATCCGCTTGCGGTCGGCCTTCTTGGTCCGGCCGGGGATGGGCGGGAACAGGCCGAAATTGACGTTCATCGGCTGATAGGTCTCGGCCTCGGCCAGGCCCGTGATGTGCCCCAGCAGCGCACCCAAAGCCGTCTCGACCGGCGGCGGCGCGATGGCCTTCCCCGTCAGCTCGGCGGCGGCGAAACGCCCGGCGAGCAGGCCGATGGCGGCGCTTTCGATATAGCCCTCGCACCCCGTGATCTGGCCCGCGAAGCGCAGGTTCGGCCGCGACTTCAGCCGCAGCGTCGCGTCGAGCAACTCGGGCGAGCGGATGAAGGTGTTGCGGTGCAGACCACCGAGCCGCGCGAACTCGGCCTTTTCCAGCCCGGGAATGGTGCGGAAGATGCGGATTTGCTCGGCATATTTCAGCTTGGTCTGGAAGCCGACGATGTTCCACAGCGTCCCCGCCGCATTGTCCTGCCGCAGCTGGACGACGGCATAGGGCCAGCGTCCGGTGCGCGGGTCGTCAAGCCCAACGCCCTTCATCGGGCCGAAACGCAGCGTCTCAACTCCGCGCTCGGCCATCACCTCGACGGGCATACAGCCGTCGAAATAAGGCGTGTCCTTTTCCCACTCGCGAAATTCGGTCTTCTCGCCGTCAAGCAGCGCCTGATGGAAGGCGTAATATTGCTCCTTGTCCATCGGGCAGTTGATGTAGTCTTTGCCCGTGCCCTTGTTCCAGCGGCTCTGGAACCAGGCGACATCCATGTCGATCGACTCGCGGTGGACGATCGGCGCGATCGCGTCGAAAAAGGCCAGCGCTTCGGCGCCGGTCGCCTCGCCGATGCCACCCGCCAAGCTTGGAGCGGTCAGCGGGCCGGTGGCGATGATCGCAGGCCCGTCGGGTAGCGCGTCGATCCGCTCGCGGACGATGGTGATGTTGCGATGCGCCGCCAGCGCCGCCGTCACCCCGCCCGAAAAGCCGTCGCGGTCGACCGCCAGCGCGGACCCGGCGGGCACGGCATGGGTGTCACCCTTGGCCATGATGATCGAGCCGAGCGCGCGCATTTCCTGATGCAGCAACCCGACTGCGTTGGAGGTCGCGTCGTCCGAACGAAAGGAGTTGGAGCAGACGAGCTCCGCCAAGTCGCCGCCATGATGGGCGGGCGTGGTGTCCGCGCCGCCGCGCATTTCGGACAGGCGCACCTTCAGCCCCGCCTCGGCGAGCTGCCACGCGGCTTCCGAGCCCGCCAGCCCGCCGCCGATCACATGAATGTCATAGGTCATCGCGACGCCTTAAACCCGGACGGCCCCGGTTGGAAGGACTTGGCGCGTGAGGCACGGCTCCCCAAGTCGGTGATATGACGACCATCTTCACCATCGGTTACGAAGGCGCGACCGTCGACGGCTTTCTCGCGACGCTGAAAACGGCCGGGGTCGCGCGGCTGATCGATGTCCGCGCGCTGCCGCTGTCACGGCGGCCCGGTTTTTCCAAATCGCCGCTGGCCGCCGCGTTGAAGGAGGTCGGGATCGACTATGTTCATCTCAAGGATCTCGGCACGCCCAAGCGCGGGCGTGATGCCGCGAAGAAGGGCGATGTCGGCACGCTGCGCGAGGTCTATGATGACCAACTTGCCTTGCCCGAGGCGCAGGCGGCGGCCGCGCGGATGCTCGATCTGGCGGGTGAGAAGCCCAGCGCGCTGCTCTGCTATGAGCGCGATCCCTGTCATTGCCACCGCACCTTGTTGTTGGAAGCGGTGGGGCAGGGGGTGGACGTGGTCGATCTCTACGTCTGACAGGTCAGAGGGCGACCAGTTCGACGAAGCGCGCGGTCCGTTCGCGCAGGGACTCGATCGTGTCGCCGAGCGCCTGTGACAGCGTGTCGAGCGATCCGGCATCGCGGTCGATCCGGGTCGCGTCGCGCTCGATCTGTGCCACCTGCCGGCCGATCTGATGCGCCGCCGTCACCGACTGTTCGACATTGGTGGCGATGGCGGTGGTTGCGACTGCTTGGGCCGCGACCGCGACGTCGATCGACTGCGAGATGGCGCCGATCGCGGAGACGGCCTCGCCCAGCTGGCCCTGTTCGGTGACGAGCGCGTGGAGGTTCGCCTTGACCTCGGCGATGTTGCGGGCGGCGTCCTGCGCAGCGTCGCGGGTCTGGCTGGCGAGCGCCTTCACCTCATGCGCGACGACGGCGAAGCCGCGTCCGGCGTCACCGGCGCGGGCGGCCTCGATCGCGGCGTTCAGCGCGAGCAGGTTGGTGCGCGCCGACACCGTCTCGATCAGCGCGAGCAACGCGTCGATCGCGGTGGCGCTGTCGGCCAGCGCGGCGGTGCGGCGGCTGGCCCTGGCGATACGGTCGCTGACTCTGCCACGTATCTCGCGCGCTTCGTCCATGTCGCGGGTGATCGTGGCGAAAGCGCTGGCGAGGCCGCGTCCGCGCGTGGCGGTGTCGCCCAATGCCGACCGGCTTTGCGCCACCGCTTCGGTCATCCGTGCCGCGCCGTCCTGAGTCTGCCCGGCGTAGCGCGCAAGGTCGCCGGCGACCCGGCCCATATCGCCGCTCGCATGGCCCAGCGTGTCGCATAATATCGCGATGTCGGCCATGAAGCCGCGCGCCGCGCTGTCGATCTGGCGGGCTCGCACCATCCGTTCGCGCGCCAGGGCGGTCTGCGCATCGGCGGCCTGCCGCGCGATGGTGGCGGCGTCGAGCGTGCCGGCAAATACACCGTTTTCGGTCAGAATCAGCGCGTCGGGCGCCCCCCAGTCGGCATGGAGCGCGAGCCGCTCGGCGACGCTGGCCGTGACCTCGCAACAGGGATGCGCGCGGACATAGGATGTCAGGCTGGCCCCGAAATCGGGATTTTGCAGCAGCGCATGGCCAAAGGGGTTGTAGAGCAATCCCTTCACATCGCGTTCCAGGATCGCACCGATCGGCCGCCGCTCGGCATCGAGCACGGGCAGGAGGCGCATGTCGGGATAGTGCCGGAACAGGCCGACCGCCTCGGTCAACGACGCCGCATGGTCGATCACCGGATCGCCGCCGCCGGGGGCGGACCATGTGGAGAAGTGGGGCGGTTTCATAACCAATCCCTAACGCCGCAACCGTAAATGCGGCGTTAGGGATTTATGACGTTTCAGTGACGACAGAAGTTTTGCGACCTATCCCGCGATGGGCAGCCGCACCGTCCCGTCATCGTCACGCTTCATCGGGCCATAGGCGATCACCGCCGTCAGCGGCAGATCGGCATAGAGATGCGGGAAGAGCTGGCCGCCCCGGCTCTCCTCCCACTTCGCCGCCTCGCCCATCGCCTCCAGATCGACCGCCGCGATGTGCAGGTCGCTCTGTCCGGCGAAGTGCTTGTCGACCGTCTCCGTCAGCTGCGCGGCGGTGGACAGGTGGATATAGCCATCGGCCAGATCCACCGGGGCGCCCGTGAAGACGCCCTCATGCTCCAACACCGCCATCTGATCGGCGGTCAGCACCTTATAGGCGGTGGTCGGGTGGCTCACTCGCCATCCTCCGGCCCGGCAGCCAGGTTCTCGCCGACGATCGCATCCGGCTCCGGCGCGATTTCGGGGGTGCCCTCGGCCAGGTTCATCTCGGCGTCTTCCTCGGTTTCCTCGATGCGCGCGGCCGAGACGACATGCTCGCCCGGTGCCACGTTGAAGAGCCGCAGACCGGCCGAGCCGCGCCCGATGACACGGAGGCTCGCCAGCGACATGCGGATCAACTTGGCCTGGTCGGTCACCAGCATCAGCTGGTGCCCCTTGGATGCCGGGAAGCTGGCGACGACATCGCCGTTGCGGGCGATATTGTCGATGTTGGTGATGCCCTGACCACCGCGACCCGTGCGGCGATATTCATAGGCCGAGGACAGCTTGCCATAGCCGTTGGCGCAGACGGTCAGGATGAACTGCTCGCACTGGCGCAGTTCTTCGTACCGCTCGACCGACAGCTCGGGCTCGCCCTCCTTCTCGCCCTTCCAGGGGGCGAAGCGGAGGTAAGCCTCACGCTCTTCCTGGGTGGTGCCGACACGGTGCAGGACCGAGAGCGAGATGACCTCGTCCTCGCCCTTGAGCGCGATGCCGCGCACGCCGGTCGAGGTGCGGCTCTGGAACTCGCGGACATCGTCGGCGGCGAAGCGGATCGCGCGGCCGCAGCGCGTGGCGAGCAGCACATCGTCTTCTGCCCCGAGCAGCGCGACGCCGATCAGCCGGTCCTCGCTGCCCTCCTCGAAGCGCATCGCGATCTTGCCGTTCGAGGGCACGTTGGTGAACGCATCCATCGAGTTGCGGCGCACGGCACCCTTGGCGGTGGCGAACATGACGTGGAGCTTGCCCCACTCCGCCTCGTCCTCGGGCAGCGGCAGCACGGTCGAGATGACCTCGCCCGGTGCCAGCGGCAGCAGGTTGACCATCGGCCGTCCGCGCGTGGCGGGGCCGCCCTCGGGCAGGCGCCACACCTTGTAGCGATAGACCTTGCCATGGTTCGAGAAGAACAGGACCGGCGTGTGGGTGCTGGTCACGAACAGCTCGGTAACGACGTCCTCGTCCTTGGTCGCCATGCCCGAGCGGCCCTTGCCGCCGCGATTTTGCGCGCGGAAGGCATCGAGCGGGGTGCGCTTGATATAGCCCTGCATGGTCACGGTGACGACCATGTCCTCGCGCTCGATCAGGTCCTCGTCGTCGATGCCATCGGCGGCGGCGGCGATTTCCGAGCGGCGCGGGGTCGCGAACTGGTCGCGGATCGCCACCAGCTCGCCGCGCATGACCTCATAGAGCTTCACGCGGTTGGCGAGGATTTCGAGCAGCTCGGTGATCGAGTCCGCCAGACCCTTCAACTCGTCGCCGATCTCGTCGCGGCCCAGCGCGGTCAGGCGATGCAGGCGCAGGTCGAGGATGGCGCGAACCTGAGTCTCCGACAGGCGATAGGTGTCGCCGAAGCCCTCATGCTCGACCGCCTCGACCAGGCGGATATACCCGGCGATCTCGGCGATCGGCCATTCGCGGGCGAGCAGGGCTTCGCGCGCGGCGACCGGCGAGGCCGAACCACGGATGATCCGCACCACCTCGTCCAGGTTCGTCACCGCGATGACGAGGCCGAGCAAGATGTGCGCCCGCTCGCGCGCCTTGGCCAGTTCGAACTTGGAGCGGCGGGTGATGACCTGCTCGCGGAACTGGACGAACGCCTGGATGATGTCGCGCAGGTTCAGCAGCTCGGGCCGGCCGCCGCGAATGGCGAGCATATTGGCCGGGAAGCTGGTCTGGGCGGGGGTGTGCCGCCACAGCTGGTTGAGCACGACCTCCGGGGTCGCATCGCGCTTCAGGTCGATGACGATGCGAACGCCTTCGCGGTTCGATTCGTCGCGAATGTCGCTGATCCCCTCGATCCGCTTTTCCTTGGCGGCCTCGGCGATCTTTTCAACGAGCGCGTTCTTGCCCTGCTGATAGGGGATTTCGGTGAGGACGATGGCCCGGCGATCGCCACGCATCTCCTCGATCTCGTGGCGCGAGCGCACGATGATCGAACCGCGCCCGGTCTGGTACGCCGAACGCGCGCCCGAGCGGCCGAGGATCAGCGCGCCCGTGGGGAAGTCGGGGGCGGGGACGATCTCGTTCAGTTCCTCAACCGTGATCTCGCCGTTTTCCATGTACGCGAGACAGGCATTGACCACCTCGCCCAGATTGTGCGGCGGAATGTTGGTCGCCATGCCGACCGCGATACCGCCGGCACCATTGACCAGCAGGTTCGGGTACTGGGCGGGCAGGACCGAGGGTTCGCGCTCCGAGCCGTCATAGTTCGGCTGGAAGTCGACCGTGTCCTTGTCGAGATCGTCGAGCAGCGAATTGGCGACCTTGGCCAGGCGCGCCTCGGTGTAACGCATCGCGGCGGGCGGATCGGGGTCCATTGATCCGAAATTGCCCTGACCGTCGATCAGCGGCACGCGCATCGACCAGTCCTGCGCCATGCGGGCCAGCGCGTCGTAGATCGCGCTGTCGCCGTGCGGGTGGTATTTACCCATCACGTCACCGACGATGCGCGCCGACTTGCGGTACGGCTTGCCCGCGACGAAGCCGCTTTCGGCGGCCGAATAGAGGATACGGCGATGGACGGGCTTCAGGCCGTCACGCACATCGGGCAGCGCACGCGCCACGATCACGCTCATCGCATAGTCGAGATAGCTCGACTTCATCTCGTCGACGATGGAGATCGTCGAAATATCGGAAGGTTCCGCGAGGGTCGTCTCGTCGGCCAAAGTCTGTTGCTTTCCGGCTTGATGGTCAGATGGGAATTGTCGTTCCTAGCCCAGCGGAAAGCGCCTGACCACCCCCGCGCAACCCATAAGCGAGCGGCCGTTTGGGAGGAACGGCGGGCGCGGAAAACGGGGTGGCGGGGGCGGGCCCGACGGAATGTGCTCCCCCCTCGGCAGCAATATCGCGGGACTTCGAAGGCGCTGGTCGCCAGCGGGAGTAAAGGCGACCAGCCCCGCCCTTATGCCGGCCACGCGGTTTCGACCTGATGTCGCAAATGTTACAATGTTGTAATCTGAATGATAAATAGGGGTCGGCCATTCCCGGGCTGGGCAAGCCTGTCCTGACCTCCGTTCAGCCTGAGCGAAGTCGAAGGCCAAGGGATGACGGCGGCCACGCCGCGATGTCCGGGCGTGCGCTTCGACTTCGCTCAGCTCGAACGGATGATGGGGTTGAGTCGGCCCTCCACCTAAGGCTGGACCTCCTTGCCCTCCCAATCGAAGAGCTTGCCGCTATCCGGCGCCTTCAACCCGTCCAGCACGTCGAGCAATTGCACCGCCGCGCGGTCGGGCGCGAACAGGCCGCCGGGGCGGACATTGCCCTGGAACGGCTTGGACAGCGCGGTGTCGACGGTGCCGGGATGGAGCGCGACGACGATCGAGCGGTCGTTGCGCCGCTTGTGCTCGATGGCGAGCGTGCGGATAAACTGGTTGAGCGCCGCCTTGGACGCGCGATAGCCGTACCAGCCGCCCATGCGATTGTCGGAGATCGATCCGACCCGCGCCGACAGCGCCGCGAAGATCGTCTTGCCGGTGCGCGGCATCAGCGGAAGGAAATGCTTGGCGACCAGCGCGGGGCCGATCGCATTGACCGCGAAATTGCGCGCCAGCCATTCGGGCGACAGCTGATCGATCGCCTTTTCCGGACCGTGTGCGCCATCGTGCAGCAGACCCGTCGCGACGATCACCAGATCGGGGGCGGAGCCGTCGGCGATCTGCTTGGCGGCGGCGGCGATGCTGGCTTCGTCCTCCAGGTCGATATGCGCGTCACCGGACAGGGCGCGGGCGAGGCGGGTGATGGACACCCCTTCTTCCTCCAGCGCATCGGCGATCGCTCCGCCGATCCCGCCCGAGGCACCGATGACGATCGCCCGCTTCCATTCGCTCATCGCACAAATCTCCACTGCGTCGGCGTGCTCGCCTCGGCGTCGAACGCATAACCGTCGCTATCGAAACCCCGCATCGCGTCGGTATCGGTGATCCCGTGCTCGATCATCCAGCGCGCCATGGCGCCGCGCGCCTTCTTGGCGTGGAAGCTGATGAAGCGGTCGCCCTCACGGAAATCGACCGCGATGATGCGGATCGCGGGCGGCAGCTTGCCGTCGACCGCGTGCCAATATTCCTGGCTGGCCAGGTTCAAGATCGCGCCCGATCCTTCGGCCTCGACCTCCTCCGCCAGGCGCGCGGCGATGCGATCGCCCCACCAGTCGGTCAGCTTGTCGCCGCCCGATCCACCCCGATGGGGTGCCCAGCGCGTGCCCATTTCCAACCGATAGGGGCGCATCGCGTCGAGCGGGCGGAGCAGGCCGTACAGCCCCGAGAGCATGCGCAGATGGTCTTGCGCGAACAATACCGCCGGCTCGTCCAGCGTCTTGGCCTCCAGCCCGGTATAGACGTCACCGGCAAAGGCGAAGAGGGCCGGCCGCTCCGGCCCGTCGGCGAAATCGCGGAAGCGGTCGGCATTGAGCTTGGCCAGCGCGGGCGAGATCCGCATCAGCGCGGCAAGCTTCTCTTCGCCCAGTCCGGCGGCGGCGGCGGCCAGCGTCTCGGCCTCGCTGGCGAAATGGGGGCGGGTCGGGGCGAGGGCGGGGAGCGGACTTTTATAGTCCAGCGTCTTGGCGGGGGAGATGACGGCGATCATGATGGCCCGCCCGCTAGCGCCGGGAGCGTTCGCGTTCAATCCGCGTTCAGCGGCTGGTGGATAGGAGGGCACGGATCATCGCGTTGCTTGAACGGGGCGGCCGCTGCCCCTATCAACCCGCCATCGACGGTTCCCGACCCGACAGGCTTTATTCTTGGAGAGAATTCGCATGAAAATCATTCCGAAGCTCGCGCTTGCAGCGGTGCTGGCGACGAGCGTGAGCGGGGTCGCGCTGACCGTTCCGGCCGCCGCGCAGAAGAAGAAGGAAGAGGCCGGCGGCCTGAAGCTGAGCCCCGAGGCGCTGAAGGCGGCACAGGCCGCGCAGCCCGTGCTGCAGCAGAAGAATTATGCGGCGGCCGAGCCGCTGATCCAGGCCGTCGAAACCGCCGCCAAGACCGAAGACGACAAGTATATCGCGGCCGCGCTGCGCTACGAGCTCGAATCGGGCAAGCTGTTCGCGGCCCAGCAGGCCAATCCGAACGCCCCGATCGACGAGGCACCGCTCGCCAAGCCGCTCGACGCGCTGATCGCTAGCCCGTCGACCCCGGCCACCGACAAGCCGCGCTATGTCTATCGTCGCGGCGCGCTGGCGTTCAACGGCAAGCAGTATCCGGTCGCGCTGAAATATTTCGAGCAGGCCAAGCAGCTGGGCTATAACGATCCCAACCTGCCGATGCTGATCGTCAAGGCGAAGATGGAGATGGGTGACGTCGCCGGCGCCAATGCCGACCTCGCCGCCGCCATCGACCAGATGAACGCCTCGGGCCAGAAGGCGCCGGAGGACTATTACAAGTACGCCATCGGTCGCGCCAACAAGAGCAAGATGGTGCCCGAGACGCTGAGCTGGATGCGCAAGTGGATCGCGGCCTATCCGACCGCGCAGAACTGGCGCAACGCGCTGGTCATCTATGGCCTGCAGCCGGGCTCGCTGGCGACGCTGGACAAGAACCAGCGCCTCGATCTCTTCCGCCTGATGCGCGCGTCGAAGTCGCTGGCCGACCAGAACGACTATATGGAATATGCCCAGTACGCGACCGACAAGGGCCTGCCGGCCGAAGCCGCGACTGTGCTGAAGGAAGGCATGGCGACCGGCAAGATCCCGGCCGGCAATGCGACCGCCAAGGCGATGCTGGCGGCGGCGGACGCCAAGAACAAGCAGGAAGGCTCGCTTGCCCCGACCGAGGCGCGCGCCAAGTCGGCTGGCGACGGCAAGCTCGCCGCGTTGACCGGTGAGGCCTATTACGGCCAGGGCAACTACGCCAAGGCGGCCGAGCTGTACCGTCTGGCGCTGCAAAAGGGCGGCATCGACGCCAATGAGGTGAACACCCGCCTCGGCATCGCGCTGGCCGCGCAGGGCGACAAGGCCGGGGCCAAGGCGGCGTTCGACGCGGTCCAGGGGTCGCCGCGCGCCGAACTGGCCGGGTTCTGGAAGACCTATCTCGATACCCAGGCTTGATCTGGTGATGCCCCTGCACCGGCAATGGTGCGGGGGCGTTATCGGGTGAGGTGTGGGCGTGGCCTTCGACTTCGCTCAGGCGGAACGGGGTTGGGAGGTTGGACCAAGACCAACAGTCGTTCAGCCTGAGCGAAGTCGAAGGCCACGCTCCACCACAGCAAAAAGGGCCGGCCCTCCACCCAGGAGGACCGGCCCTTTCGCATTCTCACCAACGCCGATCGTTCAATCGGCCTCGATCGGAATCCCCGACACCTGCTTGGCGGTGCGGATGGTCAGCGACGTCTTGACGCTCGCCACATTGGGCGCGGGCGTCAGGTGCGTGGTCAGGATTTCCTGGAAGCTCTTCAGGTCGGACGCGACGATCTTCAGGATGAAGTCGATCTCGCCGTTCAGCATATGGCATTCGCGCACTTCGGGAATGCCGGCGACATGCGCCTCGAACGTCGCCAGGTCATGCTCGGCCTGGCTGCGCAGCGAAACCATCGCGAAGACGGTGATCGGGAAGCCCAGACGGGCGGCATCCAGGTCGGCATGATAGCCACGGATCGCGCCCGCTTCCTCCAGCGCGCGAACGCGACGCAGGCAGGGTGGGGCGGTCAGGCCGACACGTTCGGCCAGTTCGACATTGGTCATCCGACCATCGGCCTGCAACAGCGCCAGAATTTGCCGATCGATGCGATCGAGCGCCATTACACGATACTCCACATAAAAAACCGAATCCCTATGCCCATTCGGGGCTGAATATAAGAAAATTACGCACTACCGCAATTGTCACACAATGCAACGGGGATGCGATCGGATATTTGCAGGTTACCAGTTGGAAGGATAAGGGCGTTAAGTCAGATGGCTGATGGCCATCCGGCCCAATGAAAAGGGAGCTGTGTGCGGTTCGACGATAGCCTGGCGACGATCCTGTCGGCCGACACGGCAACGCCTTTTGGCGCGCAGACCGCCTGGCGTCAGGTCGTCGACCTGATGGGGCGCGGCCGCATAGCCGCCGACCCGGCGACGCTGGCGCGTCTGGCCGAACTGCGTGGATCGGTGTCCGACGCGACGCGCTCGGCGAGCGCACGACTGCTCAGCCTGTGCCAGCCCCCCGCCGCGCTGGTCGCCTTCTTCGCGCAGGACGATCTGGCGATCGCCGCGCCGGTGCTCCGCATGGCGCAGCTCAGCGACGCCGAATGGCTGGACATCCTGCCGCAACTCAATCCCCGCACCCGATCGGTGCTGCGCCATCGCCGCGATCTGTCCGATGCCGTGATGCGGGGCCTGGAGAGTTTCGGGCCGGTCGACTTCGTGCTGCCGAACATGGCCGCCGCCCCGTCCGCGCCCATGCCCGTCGAGCCGCCGGTCGCAGCCGCCCCCGTCGCCGAGCGGCCGGTTCCCAAGGCGTCGCCGCAGCCCTGGCCAATCGCGGCACCGTCCGCGCCGAGGGCCGACGCCGTCAGGGAAGCACCGGCCGTGCCGCTGTCGGTGATGCTCGATCCCGTGCCGACCCAGGCGGCGACGCCCTTTGTCCCACTGGGGCAGGTGGCGCGCAGCCTGCCGTTCATGGCCGAGGCGCTGCGTCATGCGCCGTCGCCCGCCGCACCGCCACGTTACGAGATCGCCGATCTGGTCGCCCGGATCGACGCCTTCAACCAGCGCCGCGAGGAGGTGACGGGCACACCGGACGCCCATGCCGGCCCGGCGCATTTCGATTTCGAAACCGATGAGCGCGGCCTGATCCTGGGCGTTGACGGCGTGGCGCGCGGTGTGCTGGTCGGCGTCAGCATCGCCGCGACGGCCGCCCAGGGTCTGGCGCAGTTCGATGGCGTCGCGATGGGCGCCTTTCGCAGCCGTGCACCGTTTCGCGATGCGCGGCTGGAGATCGGTGGCATGTCCGACGCGGCGGGATCGTGGCGGGTGTCGGCCGCGCCCTATTTCGATGGGCTGTCGGGGCGTTTCCTGGGCTATCGCGGCAGCGGGCGACGGCCGCGTCGCGACGAATGCGCCACCATCGCGACCGTGCCGGCGGGGGCCGATGCGGCCTCGTCCGACTCGCTGCGCCAACTGGTCCATGAGCTGCGGACGCCAGCCAATGCGGTGGCGGGCTTTGCCGAGCTGATCGAGAGCGAGTTGCTGGGGCCCGTCGCCCCGGTCTATCGCGACCGCGCGACCGCGATCCGGTCCATGGCGTCGGACCTGCTGGCCGCCGTCGAGGATCTGGACACCGCCGCGCGGATCGAGGGGCATGTGCTGGAGCTTCGTCCGACCAAGGTCCCGCTCGCGCCGCTGATCCAGCGCCTGCTCGGTGAGTTGCAACCGCTGGCCGAACTGCGCCGCGCCGAAATTCGGTTCGAGCCGCCGGCCGCAATGATCGCCGCGATGGCCGACGACCGCGCGACCGAGCGGTTGATCGCGCGGCTGTTTTCCGTGCTCTTGTCCAATTGCGTCGTCGGCGAGCGGCTGACGGCCAGCCTGACCGAGGAGCAAGGCATGGCGAGCCTGCGGGTGGATCGTCCGCTGGCGCTCGCGATCGAGACGGATGCGGCGCTGTTGAGCGATGCCGGCGATGAGGAGCAGCGCGACGGCGCGCCGCTGCTCGGCACCGGCTTTTCGCTTCGACTGGTCGACAAGCTGGGGGCCGAGATGGGCGGTGGCCTGAGCATCGGGCTGCACCGCGTCGTCCTGACGCTGCCGATGGACATGGACCAGCGCGCCGGGAAAGCGTCGACCCGCTGACCGTGTCCGTGCCGGTCCGACCCTGGCGCCCCGATGCGCCGACCGCGGCCGAACGGATCGACTGGCCGGCGGCCTTCGGCACCCGCTTTCTGGTGACCGTCGATGTCGAGGAGGAGTTCGACTGGTCGGCCCCGCTCGACCGGCGGCACCGCGCCACCTCGGCGATGCGCGCCTTTCCCGAGGCGCATCGGCGCTTCTCGGCGGCCGGGGTGGGGTTGAACTGCATGGTCGACTATCCGGTCGCGGTCGATCCGGCGGCGGTGGCGATCCTGTCCGACTGTCTGGCGGATGGCCGGTCGGAGATCGGTGCGCAGCTTCATGCCTGGGTGACGCCGCCTTATGGCGAAGTCGTCGACCCTGTGACCAGCCATGCCGGCAATCTGCCGGTCGCGCTGGAGGCGGCGAAGCTCGATCAGCTGACCGACGCGATCACGGGCGCCTTCGGCATGCGGCCGCGCAGTTTCCGCTCGGGGCGTTATGGCCTGGGGCCCGCCAGCCTCGCGCTGCTGGCCGAACGCGGCTATCGGATCGACAGCTCGATGCGGGCCCTGCACGATTATGGCCGTACCGGTGGCATGGATTTCCGCGCGATCGACGCGCATGGCTTTCGGCGCGACGGCATGATCGAGCTGCCGCTGACCAGCGTCTATACGGGGATGTTGCGGCGAATGGGCCACCGTCTCTATCCGCCGGCCCGCCATGTGCCGCATGGGCGCGGCGTATTGGCGCGGCTGGGGCTGTTGTCGCGGATACCGTTGACACCCGAAGGGGTGGGCAGCGGTGACGCACTGGCTGCGATCGACCAAGCGCTGGCCGATGGTGTGCGGCTGCTGACCTTTTCGTTCCACTCGCCGACGCTGGAGCCCGGGCATACGCCTTATGTCCGCAATGCCCGGGACCGCGTGGCGTTCGATCGCTGGTGGGATGTGGTGTTCGAGCGGCTGGCGCTGCGTGGCGTCGAGCCGGCTACGGTTGCTAAGATCGTGCAGACCCTGACGCCATGATTGGGGACGGCCGGACCGGCCGCCCCCGGAATGCCGGTCAGCGCTTCATCGCCTCGATAAGCTTCTTGACGTCCTGGCTGCGTCCACGCGGCAGGATCAGCACGTCGTCGCCGCTCGCGACCACGATCAGATTTTCGACATCGACCGCCGCCACGCGCACCCGGTCGGTGCGGATCAGGCAGTTCTTGGTGTCGATCGCCAGCACTTCGCCGCGATGCGCATTTCCGAACCCGTCCAGCTCGCTGATCGCATGCAGTGCATCCCAGCTGCCGACATCGTTCCACCCCATCGCGACGGGCACCACCGCCACGCGGTCGGCGCGTTCCATCACGGCATAGTCGATCGAGTCCGACGGACAGTTGCCGAACTCCGTCTCGTCGGGGCAGATGCGCTTGCCGTCGCGCTTGGCGGCGCGCATCGCCTTTTCGGCGGCGACCAGCATCTCGGGGGCGTGCTGGCCCAGTTCCTCCAGATAGCGATCGGCGCGGAACAGGAAGATGCCGCCGTTCCAGGCATAGTCGCCGCGTGCCAGCATCGCCTCGGCCCGCTCCAGACGCGGTTTTTCGACGAAGCGCGCCACCTGATGCACGCCCTTGGCGATCTCACGCCCGACCTGAATCCAGCCATAGCCGGTCTCGGGCTTGTCCGGTGCGATGCCGAAAGTCGCCAGCCACCCCTGCGACACCATCGGCAGCGCGGCGTGGATGGCGGCATGGAAGGCGTCGAGATCGGCGATCACATGGTCGGACGGCATGACCAGCATGACGTCTTCCGGATTGGCCGCCAGCGCGGCGAGCGCGATGGCGGGCGCGGTGTTGCGCGCCACCGGCTCCAGGATCAGCGCCTGGGGTGGCGTGCCCGCGTCGGTCAGCTGCCCCTCGACCAAGTCGGCGTGGCGTTGGCCCGCGACGACGATCGGCGCGGCGAATTCGTTGGATGCGGTGCGCTGCGCGGTCAGCTGCAGCATGGTTTCGTCCGAGGTCAGCGCCAGCAGCTGCTTGGGCATTTCCGGCTTCGACATCGGCCATAGACGCGTGCCGGACCCGCCGGACAGGATGACCGGTACGATCTGATTATGCATATTCGCCCCTTCTCATGTCCCGTCACCAAAAACCGGGCGACGTGGCTCTCTACAACGCCGCATAACGCATATCTTCACGCTTCGTTTGTCATTCTCTGCAAAAATTGGGACAGTTGGTGATCACGCACGGCCCGGGTACGATCGATCGATAGATGATCCGTCTGTTCAAACACTATGTCCCGCACGCCGTGCTGCTGCTCGGTCTGGTCGATTTCGTGCTGTTGATGGCGGCGGCGGAGCTGGGCTGGACGGTGCGCGCGTGGCAGATCGGCTATCCCGCCGGGCGCGTGATCGACAATCTGCCGCAAATCCTGGGCTTCGCCGTACCGCTTCAGATCGCGCTGATGGCAGTCGGGGCCTATGCGGCGGCCTCGTTCCTGTCGCTCCGCTTCGCCGCCGCGCGGTTGATGGTGGCGATCTCGATGGGCGTGATCCTGTTGTCGCTCATCTATTTTTTCTTTCCCGCGCTGTCCTATTGGCGCTCCAGCCTGTTCTACTCGATGGTCATCGCGGTCGTCCTGCTGGTGGTCGTCCGCGGGCTGCTCGGGCGGTCGCTGGGCGGGGACCGGTTCAAGCGCCGCATCGTCCTGATGGGCGCGGGCGAGCGCGCCGCCCGAATTGCGACGCTCGCGGGACAGCCGGGCTGCAACTTCCTGGTTGCGGGCGTGATCGCGATGAACGCCGACGAGACCGCCTTGCCAGACGCGATCCCGCGTTCCGCGATACCCAATCTGCAAGGCTTCGTCATCGACCAGCGGGCGACCGAGGTCGTGCTGGCGATCCAGGAACGCCGCAACGCCTTGCCCTATCAGGATCTGTTGCGGGTGCGCACCGCCGGCGTGCAGGTGTCGGAACTGTCCAGCTTCCTCGAGCGCGAGACCGGGCGGATCGACCTCGCCTCGGTCAGCCATAGCTGGCTGATCTTCTCAGACGGTTTCGCATCTGGCCGGATGTGGTCGGCGATCGTCAAGCGTGCCTTCGACGTGACGGTCAGCCTGTTGCTGATGGTCGTCGCGCTACCGATCATTCTGATCACCGCCCTTGCCATCAAGCTGGAGTCCAGAGGTCCGGCCTTTTATCGGCAGCGGCGCGTGGGGCTGTTCAACCAGCCGTTCGACATCCCCAAGCTGCGGTCGATGCGGCAGGACGCCGAGCTGGCGGGGCAGGCGATCTGGGCCGAGAAGGACGATCCCCGGATCACGCGGATCGGCCGCTTCATCCGCAAGGTGCGGATCGACGAACTGCCGCAAATCTGGTCGGTGCTGCTGGGCGAGATGAGTTTCGTCGGCCCCCGCCCGGAGCGCCCGCAATTCGTCGAGCAGCTGGAGCAGCAAATCCCCTTCTATGCCGAGCGGCATATGGTCAAACCCGGCATCACCGGCTGGGCACAGCTCAACTATCCCTATGGCGCCTCGATCGACGATGCGCGGCACAAGCTGGAATATGACCTGTATTATGCGAAGAATTATTCGCCTTTCCTCGATGCGCTGATCCTGGTGCAGACGCTGCGCGTCATCCTGTGGCCGTCGGGCGCACGGTGAGCGAGGACATCCGGCCCGAGCGGGGCTATCGCGGTCGCGACCGACGCGCGGCGCAGCCCTATCCGATGATGCGGCGCAAGCGGCGGCGGATATGGCGGCGGCGTTCGATCCGGCGACGGGCAAGGCTGATCGCGATCCTGATGGCCATCGCGCTGGGCATGGCGGGTCTTGCCTATCTGTTGCGCGGCGGCGAGCCGCCGGTCGATCCGGCCGTCGCGCTTCGCAACGCGGCGACCGCGTTGCAGGCGGGCAATTATCACGCCGCGCATGATCTGGCCCGCCGTGCGAGCGTTGCCGCCCCGCGATCGCGCGCGGCGCAGATGACGCTGGCGCGGACCAGCCTGTTGCTGGAGGAGGGCGTCACCGCCGAGGCGGCGCTGGACCGCGCGATCGCGGCGGGCGTTCCGGTCGCGGACACGCTGGCGATGCGGGCCGAGGCGCGGTTGTTGCTCGGCAATCCGGCCGGCGCGCAGGAGGCGGTCGCGCAGATGCCAGCGGCTCGCGATGCCGAGATGATCCGTATCGCCGCCAAGGTGCGCGCCGCGCAGACGAACGGCGGTGGCGCCTACCGCGCCACGCTCCAGCAATTGGCGGCAGCGAAGCCCGATGACGCGGCGATCTGGACCGATCTGGGGCGCAGTCGCTTCGGCGCGGGGGATGTTGCGGGTGCGACCGAGGCCGCCTCGCGCGCAGCGGCGCTGGCCCCGGCCGATCCGCGCGCACTGACGTTGCGGGGGGAGATCGTTCGCGCGCGCTATGGGCTGACGGCGGCGCTGCCATGGTTCCGGCAGGCGCTTGGCCGTGATCCCTATTATCATCCCGCGCTGATCCAATATGCCGCGACGCTGGGCGATCTCGGCCGGGCGGGCGACGCGCTGGCGGCGACGCGCACCGCGCTGGTGTCGCTGCCGGGGAGTCCGGAGGCCTTCTACCTCCAGGCGGTGATCGCGGCACGCGCCAAGCGCTATGGTCTGGCCGAACAGCTCCTGCAACTGACCGGCGGAGCATTGGCGCAGCGACCGGCGACGGCGATGCTCGAGGGCGTGGTCGCCTATGCGCAGGGCCGCCCGCAGCGTGCGGTGCGCGCCTGGGGGCGGCTGGTCGGCATGCAACCGATGAATATCGCCGCACGGCAGCTGTTGGCGGCGGCGCAGATCGGTATCGGCGATCGCGCCGCGGCGCTGGCCACGCTCAGGCCGATGCTGAGCCGGCCCGATGCGGACGGCTATGCGCTGCGACTGGCGGTGATGGCGCTGGCGGGTGGTTCGGACAGCGCGGCCATGGTCGACCGGGCGCAGTCGGGGACACGCGGGGACTCGACCATCTTTCGCCCCGACCGCCCTCTTGCCGAACTGACCCAAGCGGCGGCAGGCGAGCCGACCGACCCGACATACGCGCTGGGCGTCATCCGCGGGCTGGCGAGCCAGGGCAATTGGGGCGCGGCGGCGGCAAGGGCGCAGGCGCTGGTTCGTGCAGCACCGGGGGCACCGGCGGCGCAGCTGGCCTATGGGGACATATTGGCGCTGTCCGGCCGCTCGGCGGAGGCGGTCGCCCCTTATGCCCGCGCGGCGAACCTGACCTTCGACGAACCGACGATGCTTCGCCTGATCGATGGGCAAATCCGCGCCGCCAAGCCGCGCGATGCGGCCGTCGCGCTGGGGCTGTACATATCGCAGAACCCGCAAAGCGTGGCCGCGCGGCGCTTGCTGGGTGAGTGGCAATTGCGCAACGGCGATTGGGACGCGGCGATCGAACTGCTCGAAGGTTTGCGCGATCAGCTCAGTTCGCGCGATGTCGTGCTGCTGCGCGACTTGGCGCTGGCCTATGCCGGGGCGGGGGACGGCGTGGTCGCACGTCGATATGGTGCGGCGGCCTATCGACTGGCCCCGATGAACCCCGAAGTGGCCGATGCCTATGGCGTGGCACTGGCGGCGGCGGGCGAGGCCGAGGGCGCGCGGCAGCTGTTCGACAAGGCGTTGTCGCTGTCACCCGGCAATCCCGTCGTGATCGCCCACCGCGACGCGCTGTGAGCCGCCATCTTTGCAGCAGGGTGCCGGCCGCCTAAGACGCGCGGCATGACCGAGCTTCCCACCGCCGCGCTGGAGCGGATCGCCGCCGCCCTCGAACGTCTCGCGCCCCAAGCGGCGGCTTCGGCCGATCCGCTGGCGCATCCGGCCTATCTGTGGCGCGGAGAGATGTTGCAGCCGGCGCGGGGCTTCGCGCCATTGCCGCTGGCGATGTTGCAGGGACTGGATCGCCAGCGCGAGGCGCTGGTCACCAATCTCGAGCGGCTGGCCGATGGTCATGCTGCGCAGGACGTGCTGCTCTGGGGCGCGCGGGGAACGGGCAAGTCGGCGCTGGTCAAGGCCTCGGTCGCGGCGGTTCAGGCGACCCGGCCCGGCCGGCTGGCGCTGGTGTCGGTCGACATGCTCGACAGCCTGCCCGCGTTGTTCGCGATGCTGGAAGGGGTCGACCGTGCCTTCGTCCTGTTCATCGACGATCTGGGTTTCGACGAAGCCGGCGAGGCGCGGCGACTGCGCTCGCTGCTCGATGGCGGGGCGGAGGCGCGGCCGGCGCATGTCCGCCTGCTGGTCACCGCCAATCGTCGCCATTTGCTGCCCCGCGATCTCAGCGAACAGGACAGCGCGATCAATCCGCGCGACGTGGTCGACGACCAGCTGGCGCTGGCCGACCGCTTCGGGCTCAGCCTCGGCTTCCATGCGCTCGACCAGGATGGCTATCTCGCCATCGTCCGCGCTTATACGGATCGCCACAACCTGCCGTTCGACGGGGCCGAGGCGGTCAACTGGGCGACCCGGCG
Organism: Sphingomonas pseudosanguinis; assembly: GCF_014196255.1. GTDB lineage: Bacteria > Pseudomonadota > Alphaproteobacteria > Sphingomonadales > Sphingomonadaceae > Sphingomonas > Sphingomonas pseudosanguinis. The sequence goes on along the minus strand of NZ_JACIDH010000008.1, from coordinate 30,390 downwards.
GGGCAGCCGTTCGGGGCGCGTCGCCTGGCAATATATCGTCGATCTGGCGGGGCGGCTGGGCCGGGCGGTGTAAGAATTTTCGTTTCGGGTGAAAAACCGCTTGCGTGGTGTGCGGCCGCTGGCTATTGGCGCGCCTCCAGCATGGATCGGCCTTCCCGAAAGGCTCTGACAACCGGTCCATACTCTCTAGTCGGGGAGTAGCTCAGCCTGGTAGAGCACTGCCTTCGGGAGGCAGGGGCCGGAGGTTCGAATCCTCTCTCCCCGACCATTTCGTCGCGAAGCGCGCGGCCCAGCCCATCGATAGCGAACCGCCCCAGGGCGACCGGATTTGCTCCGGTGGCATGACCTGGCTTGAAATCGTCGCCTTCGTTCTGGGTATCGCGAACGTCACGCTCGTCGTGCGGCGCAGCCTGTGGAATTATCCGATCGCGCTGGTGATGGTGTCGCTTTACGGCCTGCTGTTCTGGCAGGAGCGGCTTTACAGCGACGCCGCGCTGCAATTATTCTTCTTCATCATCAACCTTTACGGCTGGGTCGTCTGGCGGCGCAGCCTGGCGCGTGAAGGCGAGGTCGCGGTCGGCACGCTGAGGCCTGTCGCGCAAGGCGTATGGCTGGCCGGGGTCGCGGTCGCGTCTTTATTGTGGGGCGGGGCGATGGCGCACTGGACCGATGCCGCCATGCCCTATTGGGACGCCGTCAATGCGGTGGCCAGCGTGGCGGCGCAAATCCTGCTGGCGAGGCGTCGGCTGGAGAACTGGCTGCTCTGGATCGCGGTCGATCTGTCCTCCATCGCGCTCTACGCGGTGAAGGGCCTGACGCTGACCGCCATTCTTTATGTCATCTTTCTGGGACTGTCGGTGTGGGGCTATCGCGAATGGCGGGTACGGGCGTGACGAGCATCTGTCTGCATGGCCCGGAGAGCACCGGCAAATCGACCATCGGCCCACGTCTCGCCGCAGCGCTCGGCGGGCGCTATCTGCCCGAATATGGCCGCGACTATGCCGAGGCGCATGGCACCGACTTCACCATGGCCGATCTGGTGGCGATCGGGCAGGGGCATGACGCGATGCTGGCCGAGGCGCTGGCGCAGGGTCCCTGGCCGGTCGTGACCGACACCGATCCGTTGATGACCGCCGTGTGGGCCGATATGCTGTTCGGTGCGCGCGACCCGTGGTTCGCCCGCTGGAACCGGCTGTCCGACGTCTATCTCCTGTTCGCGCCCGACCTGCCTTGGGTGGAGGACGGCACCCGCCTGTTCGGCACGCTGGCCGAGCGGCAGCGCTTCTTCGACTTGTCGCGGGCCGAGCTGGATCGGCGCGGGGTGCGCTATGCGCTGGTCGAGGGGCAGGGCGAGCGTCGCTATGCAAATGCGCTGGCGGCGATCGATAGCTTTGGCATCCGCGCGCATCTTTGCTAACGGCGTCAGCTAAAGCTTTTCAGGAAACCATTCCCCCCGTGTCCACGCCGCTCGACAAGATCCGCAACTTCTCCATCATCGCGCATATCGACCATGGCAAGTCGACGCTCGCCGATCGCCTGATCCAGTTCACCGGCGGCCTGACCGACCGCGAGATGAGCGAACAGGTTCTCGATAACATGGAGATCGAGAAGGAACGCGGCATCACCATCAAGGCGCAGACCGTGCGCCTGGCGTACAAGGCGCAGGACGGCGAAACCTATACGCTGAACCTGATGGACACGCCGGGCCATGTCGACTTCGCCTATGAGGTCAGCCGGTCGCTGGCGGCGTGCGAAGGCGCGCTGCTCGTCGTCGACGCGGCGCAGGGCGTCGAGGCGCAGACGCTGGCGAACGTGTATCAGTCGATCGAGCATGATCATGAGATCGTGCCCGTCATCAACAAGATCGATCTTCCCGCCGCCGAACCCGAAAAGGTCCGCGCCGAGATCGAGGACGTCATCGGCATCGACGCCTCGGGCGCGGTGTTGGCCAGCGCCAAGTCGGGCATCGGCATCGGCGACATCCTGGAAGCGATCGTCAAGAACATCCCCGCGCCCAAAGGCGACGCGACCGCGCCGCTGAAGGCGATGCTGGTCGACAGCTGGTACGACCCCTATCTCGGCGTCGTCATCCTCGTGCGCGTGATGGAAGGCACCCTGAAAAAGGGTCAGCAGATCAAGTTCATGCAGGCGGGCACCACCCATCTGATCGACCGCGTCGGCTGTTTCCGCCCCAAGATCGAGCAGCTGACCGAGCTGGGCGTCGGCGAGATCGGCTTCATCACCGCGCAGATCAAGGACGTGGCGCAGGCGCGCGTCGGCGACACGCTGACCGATGCCAAGAAGCCGACCGAACAGGCGCTGCCGGGCTTCAAGGAAGTCCAGCCGGTCGTGTTCTGCGGCCTTTTCCCGGTCGATGCCAACGACTTCGAGAAGCTGCGCGAGTCGATCAGCAAGCTGCGGCTGAACGACGCCTCGTTCAGCTTCGAGATGGAAACCTCGGCGGCGCTGGGCTTCGGTTTCCGTTGCGGCTTCCTGGGCCTGCTGCATCTGGAGATCATCCAGGAGCGGCTGACCCGCGAATATGACCTCGACCTGATCACGACCGCGCCGTCGGTGGTCTATCAGATTGAGCTGACCCATGACGGCGGCCAGATCGACCTGCACAACCCGGCCGACATGCCCGATCCCAACAAGATTGAGTCGATCAGCGAGCCGTGGATCGAGGCGACCATCTATGTCCCCGACGAATATCTCGGTTCGATCCTGAAGCTGTGCCAGGACCGGCGCGGCATCCAGAAGAACCTGACCTATGTCGGCGGCCGCGCGCAGGCGACCTATGAACTGCCACTCAACGAGGTTGTGTTCGACTTCTACGACCGGCTGAAGTCGCTGTCGAAGGGCTATGCCAGCTTCGACTATCACCAGATCGGCTATCGGGAGGGCGACCTCGTCAAGATGAGCATCCTGGTCAACGAAGAGCCGGTCGACGCGCTGTCGATGATCGTCCACCGCGGCACCGCCGAGACGCGCGGGCGCGGCATGTGCGAGCGGCTGAAGGAACTCATCCCACGCCACCTGTTCAAGATCCCGATCCAGGCGGCGATCGGCGGCAAGGTGATCGCGCGCGAGACGATCAGCGCGATGCGCAAGGACGTGACCGCCAAATGCTATGGCGGCGACGCGACGCGTAAGCGCAAGCTGCTGGAAAAGCAGAAAAAGGGTAAGGCAAAGATGCGCGAATACGGCTCGGTCAGCATCCCGCAGGAAGCCTTCATCGCCGCGCTGCGCATGGGCGACGAGGCGTAAGGATTCGAAGGCCGCCCCGATATAATCGGGGCGGCCTTTCCATATTCAGAGGAAAAACACGCTCGCCAGATCGTCTTCGGGCTCATGGGCCCAACGCATGAAGCGAAAGGCAAAGACGCCGAATACGCCCAAGGCAGCACCCGCCCAGATATAGTCGGCGTCACGGGCGACGTTTATGAAAATAGCATATCCGAGATACGCCGAGACAGCGAAGGCACAGGCCGTTCTTACCCACGCGGATCGGAGCGATCGTGTGACGGCGAACCATAAAATGGTCAACACACCGATAATCAGCAATATAACGAAGACCGGATGGACATCCTGCGCGCGCAGATGCGTCCAAATGGGTACACAAATTTCGAGCAGCGTCAGGCCGACAAATCCGATGATGCCCAGCGTCAAGCATCCATTTGCATCAATTCCTGGCGAGTCGAGACGACGCCCATATTCATCCTAAATTCCCGGCATTGCTTACCCTCTGCTGCGCGTTGCGCATCTTGTCTCAGAGAGTGGCGTACGAAATTCCGACGTCGTTCCATAAGAAATTGATGGTAAATAGAAAAACAATTTCGTGGGGAAAGGCCCGCCCGGTTTCCTCGGACGGGCCTTTCGATGTTCAACGAACGGGATCGGATCAGAACGCGATCTTGATCGTGCCCCGATAGGACTGGTTCTCGACATCCTTGCGCTCGAACGTCGTGTCGGCGCCCAGCGACAGCTGGACACGGCCCGAGGTGTAGGACACGCCCAGGCTCGCCTCGCCCCAATCCTTGTCATGACCGGGTAGCGCGAACAGCGCCGAAGGGCCGATGCCGCCCGCGAAATTGGCACCGAACACGCCCGGGCGATCCTGGAAGTCGTGGACATAATAGGCCGAAGCATAGGGACGGAACGGCCCGTCCGAGCTCAGCATCAGGCCGGCGCGACCCTGGACGCTGTTATAGTCCTGGCGGTCATAGCGCAGCGCGGGGCCGCCGCCGGTTTCGGCGGTGGGGGTGAAGCCCAGATGGCTGACCCGTGCAGCGATACGCGGTCCGATCTTGAGCCCGCCAAAGCCATAGGTCTTGGCCAACCCCACTTCGCTCGACAGTGCCAGGGCATTGTCGCGCGACCGCAGATTATAGGCGACGCCCGCCAGCGACACGTTGCGCTGCGTCCGCGCCTGGAACACGCCCGCGCTGAACTGGCTGTCCAGCGAGAGGCCGCCCAGCTCCGCCTTGCCGTAGAGCGTCCCCTGATACAGGTCGCCGCGCGCATATTGGCCGAACGAGGTGTTGCCGGTCGTCTTGGTATAGGAGAAGCCGAAGCCGAGGATGCTGGCATCGTCCACCTCGGTCTCGATACCGGTCGCGACGTAGAAGCCGTCGAACCGGTCGCGAATGTCGGCAGTCGCCGTCTGCGGCAGGGCCCGCGCCTTGCCGTCGAGATAGCCGCCCGCCAGGAACACCGCGACATTTTCGGGCAGGACATTCTCGCGCATCGACACGCCGCCGCTGTCGGTCGCCATCTGCGCCTGGCTGCCCGCCAGATTGCTCATGGCGAGGCTCGCGACCTGCACCGGCTTGCCGATCATGGTCAGCGTGCCGCCCAGGCCTTCGCTGGGCGACAGCGTCGCCAGATGCTCGCGGAAGAAGCGCGCGCTGTTGTCGAGCGCCATGGTGCCCTGCGCCCGCTTCAGCGCCTCGGTCGAGGGGGCCAGCCCTTCGAGCGTGGTGCGGATGGTCGATGCCGATTGCAGGTCCAGCGTGCCGTACAGGCTGCTGAAATTGCCCTGGATCGACCGGTTCTGGTCGAGCAGGCGCGCATAGGCCGTCTGATAGGGCGTGTTGGCGACGACATTGGCGTAAGCGCCGGCGACGATCCGCGCGGTGACGGCGTTGCCGCTATAGTTCAGCGTCGGCGTCAGGATCGCGCTGAGCGCGGTGGGGGCATTGAACCGCCCCGACACGCCGCCGCTGGCGGTCGCGATCGTGTAGACGTCGCCGGCGCGGATCAGGTGTCCGCTCACGGGTGCGAAGCCGACCGAGCCGCCGGCATTGAGCTGGCCGCCCGAAGTGCCATTGGCGACCACAGCGATCTTGTCCGAGGTGCCGCCCGGACCGACATCGATCAGCAACTGCGTCCCCGAGGCGAGCACGACATTGCCGCCGAAGGTCAGCGTGCCGATCGTGCCGACCGTGCCGGGGGCGATCATGCCGCCGACGCTGGTGAAGAACGGCGCGTTGATCCGCCCCGAGCCCTGCAGGCCACCGGCCAGCATCAGGAAATCGCCGCCGGCGTTGATCGTGCCGTTATTGGCGATCATGCCCGTCAGCTGGTTGAAGTCCGCCACGGTGGTCAATGCGCCGCCGCTGGCCAGCGACAGCCGCGCCTGCGACCCGCTGATCGTGAAGCGGTCGACCGTCGCCGCCGAGCTGAGCGTCGTATTGCCCGCCGCCGACAGGGTGACGTCATAATAGCGCGCCGCGATCGACGCGGTCGGGTTGACGTTGTTGGGCACGAAGTTGGTCGCACCCGGCAGGCCGTTGGCCAGCGTCGCGGCGGGAAGGGCGGCGGCGACCGCCTTGCCGCTTGCCTGCGCTTGGTCCTTGGCACCGGTCATGGTGTCGGTCAGCGTGGCGCGGCCGGCGGCGTTCAGCTCGCGGCCCATGCTGCTGGCATCGTCATTCTGCGCGGTGATCTTGCCGGTCTTGATGTTCTGGCACTCGACACCGTCGCAGATCTCGCCGAACTTGTTGTCCGGGTCATTCGCTGTGCCGATACCGGGCGTGGTGGGAACGCCGTTCACCAGCTGGCCGTTCTGGATGATCTGATAGGCCGGGTCGGTCGTCGTCACCCAATGCGCACCGTCCTCCCACGCGCCGTCACCGGCCTTGGCGGCGGCGTAGCGATAGGGGTTCTTGGCGGCGATATAGTCCCAGAAGAGGTAGAGCGGTTGGTAGAAGGACGAGGTGCCATAGGTGGAGAAGGGCTGCGGCCCGAAGAAGCGGCTGCCGCCCGACAGCACGCCGACCACGACCTTGCGCGCGAACGTCCGGTCGAGGATCAGCGGACCGCCGGAGTCGCCGCCTGCCGTCGTGCCTTCCTTCGGCAACGGCGCGTCGCGGAACAGGTTGAAGTCATAGGGGCTGGCCGCCGCGGTGCCCCGGCGCGGATCGTCGAAGTCGAGCTGGTACAGGTTCTGCGGCAGGTTCGCGCCCCGGCCGAACAGCCACAGATTGCGGTCGTCGAACGAGCCGAGCAGGCCGATATAATTCTCGGCGATGCGGCGGCGATAGTCGATGCCGTTGGTATCGCCCTGATTGCCGACACCGCTGCGGCCATAGCCGGTCAGCGTGACATGATAGCCGGTGCCCGTGGTCGGATCGATCGCGGCGGGCGCGGGCAGCGCCGACAACAGGATCGCCCAGGTCGGAACGCCGGTCGCCGGCGTGTCGAGCGAGGCCAGCGCGACATCGGCCTCCAGGAACGTCGTGCGCGCGGAACCCGAATTCCAATGGACCTGGTTCACATTGTAGACGGCGTTGGCGGTGTTCGTCTTGAACTGGTTGGCATTGGCCGCGCCGCCCAGCGTGCTCAGGAACCATTCGCGCACGCCCGGCAGATTGTCGGGCTTGAAGCCGAAGGCGATGGGCGTGCCGCCGCGCGCGGTGCCATAGCTGGCGGCGGTGGCGGAATTGACGCAATGCGCCGCGAAGATGACGGTGCGCGGGTTGATCAGCGTGCCGGTGCACAGGCTGAGGCCGCCGCCGCTGGCCGCGATGAACATCTGGCCGACGCCGTTGATGCCGCCGGCGGTGTCGAGCGCGCTGGTCGTGGTGCCGGGCTGCGAAATGACGATCTGCGGTTCGTCGACGACGCGCAGGCCGGGAATGGCACCCATGCGCTCCGGGCTGGACGACTGGGCATAGTCGATCGCCTGTTCGGGGCGCGCGGTCTGTGCCTGGGCCGGCGTGGCGAGCGACAGCGCGAGCAGCGCGCTGGATGCGAGCAGGACCGCGCGTCGTCGCGCCCCGCCCATCGATGCGAGATCGTGGACCATGAAAATTCCCCCTTGTTTTGGGGAGCGTGGCTTTTTCTCCATTCGCTCCGAAAACGGAGGCTATTCAGGAAATCGTTTTCATACAATTACTAAAGGGGCAATCGGCATGCCCTATTCGAACAGCGTTGCCGAATCCTCTGGGAATATTAACAATGTCGAGCGACAGCGACTCGGCGGAAAACAGGGAAAAACTGCCAATGGTAGCGCGTATGATCTTGGGGGTGGTGGCATTGTGCTGTGCGCCGCCGGTTTTGGCGCAGGAGCGTGCGCCGCTGGTCCTGGCGGCGGCGAGTTTGCAGGAATCGATGAATGCCGCCGCCGATTCGTGGGCGAATCAGGGACATACGCGTCCGGTCATTTCCTTCGCCGCATCCTCCGCCTTGGCGAGGCAGGTCCAGGCCGGGGGCAAGGCCGACCTGTTCGCATCGGCCGATGAGGAATGGATGGACGTGCTGCAAAAGGACGGCCTGCTGGCGGACCGGACGCGCGGCGCGTTCCTGGGCAATCGGCTGGTCGTGATCGCGCCGGCGGGGCGGGGCGGGCAGGTGACGACGCGGACCCTGGCCAAGACCCTGTCCGCCGGGCCGCTGGCCATGGCCGATACCGACAGTGTGCCGGCGGGCAAATATGGCAAGGCGGCGCTGGAGCGGTTAGGGGCATGGCCGATGATTGCCCCCCATGTCGTCCGGGCCGAGAATGTGCGCGCCGCCCTCGCTTTGGTCGAGCGTGGGGCGGCGCCCTATGGCATCGTCTATGCCACCGACGCCAAGGCGTCGTCGCGGGTCCGCGTGGTCGGCATGTTCCCGGCGGCAAGCCATCCGCCGATCACCTATCCGCTCGCCCGGCTGAAGGCCTCGACCAATCCGGCGGCGGAAGGGTTCCGGCGCTTTCTGATCTCGGCGCAGGGCAAGGCGATCTTCCGGCGTTTCGGGTTCTCGACCCGGTGATCGGTTGATGCTGTCACCTGAGGAATGGGGGATCGTGCGGCTGTCGCTGCTGGTCGGCGGCACGGCGATGCTGGTGACCCTCCCGGTCGCCTTTGGTCTCGCCTGGTTGCTGGCGCGGGGGCGCTTTCCGGGCAAGGTGCTGCTTGATGGCGTCGTCCATCTGCCGCTGGTCGTGCCGCCGGTGGTGACGGGCTGGGCGCTGCTGCTGCTCTTCGGACCGGCGGGACCGATCGGGGCCTGGCTGGCGCAGTGGTTCGGGGTCAGCGTGCTGTTCCGTTGGACCGGCGCGACGATCGCGGCCGGGGTCATGGCGTTGCCCTTGGTGGTTCGCGCCATCCGCCTGTCGATCGAGGCCGTCGACCGCCAGTTGGAGCAGGCCGCACGCACGCTGGGCGCGGGGCGCTGGCGGGTGTTCGCGACGATCACACTGCCGCTATGCGCGCCGGGCGTGCTGGCGGGGCTGGTGCTGGGCTTTGCGCGCTCGATCGGCGAGTTCGGCGCGACGATCACCTTCGTCTCGAACGTGCCCGGCGAGACCGCGACGCTGCCGCTCGCCATCTATTCCGCGCTCCAGCGGCCGGGTGGTGAAGCGATGGTCTGGCGGCTGGCGGGGGTGTCGGTCGGCCTGTCGCTGATCGCGCTGGTCGCCTCCGAATGGCTGGCGCGGCGCATGGGGCGGGGGCTGCATGTCCTTTGACGTTTCGCTGTCCGTCCGGCGGGGCGAGAGCCGGATCGCGGCATCCTTCGTCACGGGACCGGGCGCAACGGTGCTGTTCGGGCCGTCAGGGATCGGCAAGACCAGCATCCTCCAGATGGTCGCCGGATTGCTCAAGCCCGAGGCGGGGCATGTATGGATCGCCGGCGAGACGCTGTTTGACGCCGCGACGCAGGTAGACGTGCCGCCCGAGCGGCGCCGGATCGGCTATGTCTTTCAGGAAGCGCGGCTGTTCCCGCATCGGCGGGTCGCGGCCAATCTGCGCTATGGCATGCGGCCGGGCGCGGGCGATTGGGATGGGGTGATCGCAATGCTGGGCATCGGTCATCTGCTCGACCGCTGGCCCCGCACCCTGTCGGGGGGCGAGGCGCGGCGGGTGGCGATCGGTCGCGCGCTGCTCAGCGATCCGCGCGTGCTGCTGCTCGACGAACCGCTGTCGTCGCTCGACCGGGCACGGCGCGGGGATATTCTCGACGCGCTGATGTCGGTACGGGACCGGACGGGCATCCCCATCCTGATGGTCACGCACGACCCGGACGAAGCCGAACGGATCGCCACCGCGATCGTCCGGCTCTGATCCCCTCAGACCAGTTCGAAGGTCTGTTTCTCGCCATTCGCCGAGCTGGTCGCGACCCATAGGTCGAACTGGCCCGGCTCGACCACCCAATCGTCCTTGCCCCAGAAGCGCAAATCGTCGCGGGTCAGGCGCAGGCGGACGGTCCGTGACTGGCCGGGGTTCAGCATCACCCGCTCGAACCCCTTCAACTCGCGGACGGGGCGGGTGCGGCTGGCGACCTTGTCATGGATATAGAGCTGCACGACCTCGGCCCCGGCGCGCGCGCCGGTGTTGGTGACGGTCGCGGTCACCTCCATCGCATCGGTCATCCGCGCGGGTACCGAGACGTTGGAGATGGCGAAGCGCGTGTAGCTGAGCCCGTGGCCGAAGGGATAGAGCGGCTCGTTCTTCGTCTCGCGATAACGCGCCTTATATTCCTGCGCGCCGGTATCGGGGGCAGGGCGGCCGGTATTCTTGTGGTTGTAGAAATAGGGCTGCTGTCCGCTTTCCCGCGGGAAGCTGGCGGACAGCTTGGCCGAAGGGTTCACGTCGCCGAACAGCACATCGGCGATCGCATTGCCGCTTTCCGAGCCCAGGAACCAGGTGGCGAGGATCGCGGGGGCATCCTTCACCGCGCCGTGCAGCGCCAGCGCGCGGCCATGGCGCAGCAGCACGACGACCGGCTTGCCCGTCGCCGCCACCGCCTCTGCCAGCGCCATCTGCGCCTCCGGCACGACGATCTCGGTGCGCGACTGCGCCTCGCCCGACATCAGCTGCGTCTCGCCGATCGCCAGCAGCACGATATCGGCGTTGCGCGCGGCGGCGACGGCCGCGTCGATCCCGCCGGCGAAGGGGGCCTCGACCTCCGATCCCTTGACGACATCGACCGTCAGCTTGCGATTGCGAAGCCCCTGCGCGATCGACACGTTCAGCGCGGCGTCGGACATGAACGCCCAGGTGCCGACGACATTGTCACGGTCTTCGCCGAACGGGCCGATCAGCGCAATACGACCCGGATTGGCCTTGAGCGGCAGCAGGTCGCCCTCATTCTTCAGCAGCACGATCGAGCGCGCGCCCGCCTCACGCGACAGCTTCAGCATGGCCGGCGTCGACACCTGGGTCCGCTCGGCCTTCTGGCTGATCGAGCGATAGGGATTGTCGAACAGGCCGATCGCCTCCTTCAGTGACAGGACGCGGCGCACCGCCTCGTCCAGTCGGGCCATCGGCACCTCGCCCTTCTCGACCAGATCGGGCAGCCACAGATTGAACAGATTGGAGGCCATGGCCATGTCCATGCCCGCCAGGAACGCCTTCTTGGCGGCGTCGCGGCCATCAGCGGCATAGCCGTGCGCGATCAGTTCCTCATCGGCGGTATAATCGCCGACGACCATGCCCTTGAAGCCCCATTCGCCGTGGAGCAGGTCGGTCAGCAGCCACTTGTTGCCCGATGACGGTACGCCGTCGATGTCGTTGAACGCCGACATGATCGTCGCCACGCCCGCATCGACGCAGGCCTTGAACGGCGCGAGGTGCACCTCGTGCAGCGTCTGCGGCGAAATCTCGGTGAAGTTGTAATCCATGCCGCCGCTGACCGCGCCATAGGCCGCGAAATGCTTGGCGCAGGCGGCGAGGCTGGTCGGATCGCGCAAGGAACGCCCCTGGAAGCCGCGCACGCGCGCGACGGCCAGCCTGGTGCCCAGATAGACATCCTCGCCCGAACCCTCGGCCACACGGCCCCAGCGCTGGTCGCGCGCGACATCGACCATCGGCGCGAAGGTCCATTGCATGCCGAGCGCGGTCGTCTCGATCGCCGCGGCGCGCGCGGTCCGCTCGGCCAGGTCGGGGTCGAAGGCGCAAGCCTCGGCGATGGGCAGCGGATAGGCGGTGCGCAGGCCGTGGATGACGTCGCCCGCGAAGATCAGCGGAATCTTCAGCCGCGTCTCCATCATCGCGTCCTGCGCCGCCTTGGCCCCGGCATAGCCGACGCCGTTGAACAGCATGCCGATCTCGCCCTTGCGGATGCGCGCCAGCTGCGCGGTCGCATCGTTGCGGGCGGGCAGGCCGGGGTTGAAGGGCAGGCCGATCGGGCGGATCTGGTCGGAGAAGCAGGACAGCTGGCCGGCCTTTTCCGCCGGCGTCATCTGGCGGATCAGGCTTTCGATACGGTCCGACGCGACCGACGACTGAGCCAGCGCCCGGCCACCCAGCGACAGGCCGGCGATCGTGGCACCCGCCTTCAGCATCTGGCGGCGATCGAGGGTGGGGGACATGGACGCTCTCCTACAGGCATGGTGATTTTGTCACGCAGCTACCGCCCACCGGTGCGGCGGGCAAGTTTTGCGGACCGATCAGCGTTTTGGGGGCGTGCACCACAGCACCCGCGCGATCAGCCGGGGCTGGGGGCAGGGACCGTCGGGCAGCGGTAACGGACTGCCCGGCCGCCAGAGGTTCAGGCGTCGCAGCGTCTCCGGCATCTCGGAGTCGATGACGGCCAACGGATTGCCGTCGCCATAGCGCGTCGAGCTGCGATAGCGGAGTATGGGGGCATAGCGGCCGTCGCGCCCGATGCGGTTGACGGTGATCCAGAAGGCGAAGGGCGCACCCGTCGTCGGTTCGGCGGAAATGATCGCACCGCGCAAAGCGCCCTGCTCGATGAAGCGCACGTCCTGATTGTTGTTGCGGCCGGTCCGCTTGTCATAGACGGGCACGAAGCGCTGGCCCGCCCGGTCATAGGCCAGTGCCATACGCCCGACGATCTGGTCGCCATTGCCGGCATGGAGGCTGGCGACCTGCACCCAGAGCAGCGGTCGGTCGGGAGCGGGGCGGATGACCCTTGCGAACTCCAGATAATGCGCGGTGTCGAACACGCTCTTGCCGCCCCCGGTGACCAGCATGGTGTCGAGTGCGGGGCGGTAGGTCCTGCCCCCGTCACGCGTGATGCAAAGGTGAAGCGCGCCCGGTGCGCGGTTTCCGCCGGGGTCTTCCTCCTCGGGTCCCTGTGTCGTAAAGAGCTGCCAGTCGTGCGGCAGGCCGAAGGGGGCGGAGAGGTCGAGACGCGGCTGCGGGGTGCCGGGCGGCGCTGCGGCGGCCAGGGACATCATCGCCAGGCCAATCCCCATCGCTCGCCGCATGCCCGACCCTCCTGATAACCCGCTATAGCCCACCGATGCCGCCCGGTGATGGTGAAAATGGCGTATGATCAAAACGTCATCCGGCCGTCAGAACAGGGTCGTGATCAGGACGCCGCCAATGATGGCGATGCCCGACAGGACCTGCCGCAGACCCAGTCGTTCACGGAATAGCCGGTGCCCCGCCATGGCAGCGATCGGCGCCTCGATGATGCCAAGCGCGCGGACCGGCGCGGCGGGCGAGAGCGCCAGCGCGATGAACCATCCGGCGGAGGCGCAGGCACCGCAAAGCCCCGCCCCCAGTGAGGGACGCCAGCGGCGCGCCACCTCGACCAACGTCGCCGGATCGCGCCAGGCGAGGATGAGGCTGAGCGCGACGGTCTGCATCGCCTGTACCACCGCGACGCAGACCAAAGCGGCGAAGACGGGATGCGTGGGATCGAGCGCCAGCGCGGCATGGCGAAAGGCGTTGAGCGAAAAGCCGAAGAACAGCCCCGACGCCAGCCCCATGGCGGCCCCGATCAGCGAGGCGCGGCGCTGCTCGGCGGGCGGCCAGGACAGGGCGACCAGACCGATGGTGGTGACGACGACGCCCATCCAGGCGAGCGCGCTGATCCGGTCGTCATAGATAACCAGGCCCAGAAGCGCCGCGAGCGGCAGCGAACTCTGCTGAAGCGCAGTGCCCACGGCAAAGCCCGACCGGTGCATCGCATCAAGCAGCGCGGCCGTCGCCAGCACCTGCGACGTCGCGCCGACCACGGCCGACAGCCAGAAGGCGCCGCTCCAGTGCAGATCGGCCCCCGGCATGACATGATGGGCGACCGTGACGAACAGAATGGAAAAGGGCAGGCCGAACAGGAAGCGGACCAGCGTCGCGCCCCATGGACCCGAGGACGACATGACCCCGCGCTGCAAGGCGTTACGCCCGACCTGAAAGGTCGCGGCCGCGATCGTGGCGGGAATCCAGAGCGGGTTGGTCATGGGAAGCTCTTAGTGAAGTTTCGGCGCGGGTGAACCGGCTCCGGCCCTTTGTCTGGCACGACGAACTTATCGATATTCAGACGAATGCGCCTTCATTCCTCCACCTTTAGGGGATCTTCGCAAAATTCTTCACACCACCCCGGCGAAGGCCGGGGTCCAGTTGGGTAAGCGCTAATAAGTGATGGAAGGCATTCGGCATATGAACCTGGACCCTCGCTTGGGTGGTGTAGGAAAGAGCGGGGAAACGCCAATTTCGCACTGGTCGCCTGTAAGGAGTGACCATGTGGCGGGTAGTGTGGGGGGGCTCGGTCGCTGGTGGAGGCTGATCTCGCCAACGGGGATACCCCTCCGTCAGGCCTTTGGCCTGCCACCTCCCCTTGCAGGGGAGGAATGGAATTAATGTCGATCGGATTGGCCTGTCCCGCCTGCCTGCGGAACCCCGGCTTTCCGGCTGGCGTTGCCGGGGGATGGTCATATTGGGGTGCCTGCTGCTCATCATCCTGCCGCTGATGGGCTTCGTGATCGGCGGCTATCTCGGCGGGGTCGAGATCGGGATATGGGCGGCGCTCGGCGGTCTTGGCCTGGCCGTGCTCGCCTGCGTGATCCCGGTCATGGCGCTGGTGAAGGCCGGGCGTCGCTAGCACCGGGCATGTCTGGAACGACAAAGGGCGACCCGTTGCCGGATCGCCCTATCGTACCCTGTCCCCGGATGGCTTGAACCATCCGGGTGGGTCCGCGTCTTAGCGCTTCGAGAACTGGAAGCTGCGACGCGCCTTGGCGCGGCCATACTTCTTACGCTCGACGGCGCGGCTGTCGCGGGTCAGGAAGCCAGCGGCCTTGACCGGCGCGCGCAGGACCGGCTCGTACTTGGTCAGCGCCTGGCTGATGCCGTGCTTGACCGCACCGGCCTGGCCCGACAGACCGCCGCCCTTGACGGTGCAGATCACGTCATACTGACCTTCGCGCTCGGTGATGCCGAACACCTGGTTGATGACGAGACGCAGCGTCGGACGTGCGAAATACACTTCCTGGTCACGACCGTTGATCGTGATCTTGCCCGAACCCGGCTTCAGCCAGACGCGAGCGACGGCGTCCTTACGACGGCCGGTCGCATAGGCGCGGCCGAGCTTGTCCAGTTCCTGCTGACGCAGCGGGGTGGTGTTGACGCGCTCGGCGGGAGCGGCGGCGGGGGCTTCACCGGCGGCGGCGGGCTGCGCCGAAGCGGCGGCGGCCTGCTGGTTCAGCGTGGCGCCGAGATCGGCGAGCGACTGGCGGTTGTCGGACATTATGCGCCCACCTTGTTCTTGCGGTTCATGCTCGCGATGTCGAGCACTTCGGGGTTCTGCGCGGCGTGCGGATGCTCGGTGCCGGCGAAGATGCGCAGGTTGCGCATCTGCTGACGACCCAGCGGACCACGCGGGATCATGCGCTCGACGGCCTTTTCCAGGACGCGCTCGGGGAAGCGGCCTTCCAGGACCTTGGCGGCGGTGATGCCCTTGATACCACCGGCATAACCGGTGTGCTTGTAGTACACCTTCTGGCCCAGCTTGTTGCCGGTGAAGCGCACCTTGTCCGCGTTGATGACGATGACATTGTCACCGCAATCGACGTGCGGGGTGAAGGACGGCTTGTGCTTGCCGCGCAGGATGTTCGCGATGATGGTGGCGGCGCGGCCGACAACCAGGCCGTCGGCGTCGACGATATGCCACTTCTTCTCCACCTCGTGCGGCTTGGCCGCCTTGGTGGTCTTCATGAGCGCCTTCATGGGCGTGAGACCTTTCGGTTTGAAATGCAACGCGCCGCCCTTTGGATCGGGCGGCGCGGACAAGGGGCCAATGCTGGAGGGACTCGAAAATGTCAAGCAAAGCACGGCTTTGCTGACGGGTATTATGATACCATGGGCTTCTTCGGAGCTTGTCCCAGGCGGTGCGCTGCGGCGGTCGCGGCGATCAGCAACAGGGCGGCATTGCCCTGATGCGCGACGGCGATGTCGATCTGTACGCCACTCAGCAGCGTGGCGATGCCAAGCCCGATCTGAACGATGACCAGCACGATCACCAGCCAGCCGGCGCGCAGGGCTCCGCTGCGGATCGCACGCGCCGCCATCCACACCAGCAGGCCCGCCGCCGCAAAGGCGAACCAGCGGTGGATGAACTGGACGACGACCGGATTGTCGAAGGCGTTGGCGATGGCAGGCGTCATCATCGGCGTGCCCGCCGGGAACCAGGCATCGCCCATCAGCGGCCAGCTGGAAAAGGCATAGCCCGCATCCAGCCCGGCGGTCAGCGCGCCGAACATCAGCTGGACGAACAGGGTCAGCACCGCGCCGGCGCCCAGCCACGTCAACCGGGCGGGGGCCGCCAGCCGGTTGCGATGCAGCGCCATCAGGTCGAGCGCGGTCCAGACGATCCCCGCCAGGATGAACAGCGCGGTCAGCAGATGGACGGTCAGGCGGATATGGCTGACATCGGTCCGCTCGACGAGGCCCGAGGCGACCATCCACCAGCCGATCGCGCCCTGCAACCCGCCGAGGGCAAGGAGCGCGAGCAGGCGTGGCTTATACCCTGCCGGGATCGCCTTGCGCATCCAGAACCACAGCAAGGGGAGGGCGAAGGCCATACCGATCACCCGGCCCAGCACGCGGTGGAGATACTCCCAGAAGAAGATCGCCTTGAACCCCGCGAGCGTCATGTCGCGGTTGAAGGTCCAATATTCTGGGATGCGTTTGTAATTGTCGAACTCGGCCTGCCACTGGCTCTCGGTCAGCGGCGGGATGATGCCGGTGATCGG
This sequence comes from Sphingomonas pseudosanguinis, assembly GCF_014196255.1. GTDB lineage: Bacteria > Pseudomonadota > Alphaproteobacteria > Sphingomonadales > Sphingomonadaceae > Sphingomonas > Sphingomonas pseudosanguinis. The sequence goes on along the minus strand of NZ_JACIDH010000008.1, from coordinate 13,964 downwards.
CTTCCATTCGGTGATCGACAGGCCGCTATTGGTCAGGCGCGTGATGCCGCCGACGATCACCATCGCGACGATCAGGCCGGCGACGACGATCAGCCAGCGGGCAACGGCGCGCGGGCGGGCGGTGACCATGAAGGCGGGGTTGGGTTGCAACATGCCCTATTGATAAGGTGTCGACGCGGCGGCGGATAGTGGACCGAATGCCCGATTTCGGTTCTCATTGCGAGTAATGTTATGTTGTAACTAGCGGCTGGCAGTCCTACATGGCGGGAATGAACGCCGCGACATCGACCCTTTCCGCGCGACCGCGCCATGCGTCCGGCCTGGATCGCTGGGCGATCGGACTGTCGGGCCTGTGCGTCGTGCACTGTGTGACGTCGTCGGTGCTGATCGCATTGATGTCGACTGCCGGCGGCCTGCTGGCCACGCCGATCATCCATGAGGTCGGGTTGGTCGTCGCGATCTTGCTGGGTGTCGTCGCGCTGGGGCGCGGTTTCTTGCGGCATCGCCGTGTCGTGCCCGCGCTGGTCGGTGTCGTGGGTCTCGGTACGATGGGTTGGGCCATGACCCTGCCGCATGATGCGTCGGGTGGCGAGGCGCTATGGACCATTGTCGGCGTCGTGCTGCTGGCCGTGGGCCACCTGCTGAATGAGCGCGCCGCCCGGCTTGCTCCCGTCACGACGACACCTTAAGTCCGGACCATGGCGCACGCGCATCACCATCATGAGCCCGAAGGGGCCGATCTCGCCCAAGCGGCGAAGACCACGCTCGAGCGGGCGGGCGAACAATGGACCGCGATGCGCGCCAGCGTGTTCGAGGCGCTGGCCGGGTTCGAAAAGCCGGCCTCGGCCTATGACATCGCCGATGCCATGTCGAAGGCGCAGGGACGTCGCGTGGCCGCCAACAGCGTCTATCGCATCCTCGACCTGTTCGTCGGCGCCAATCTCGCGCGACGCGTGGAAAGCGCCAACGCCTATGTCGCCAATGCGCATCCCGATTGCCTGCACGACTGCATCTTCCTGGTCTGCGACAAATGCGGGCAGACCACGCATATCGACGACGACCGCCTGACCGGCGCGGTCCGCGATGCGGCGCGCGGGGCGGGATTCAGCCCCGAACGGCCGGTGATCGAGGTACGCGGCCGCTGCTCTGACTGTGCGAAGGTCTGATCAGCCGGCGGGTTGATAGCGTCGATACACATTTCCTCTATTCCTCCCCTGCAAGGGGAGGTGGCAGGCCAAAGGCCTGACGGAGGGGTGTCGCCGCCAGAGGGATTGACCTTCACGCGCGACCGGGTACACCTCTCTACCATGCTCCACGTCGTCGCGCTTCCGCTCTCAGGGGAAGAGTGAAAGCCGCTCCATAGCGATCTACAGCGCTTTGCCCATGCGGATCAGCGGCACGCTGACCCCGTCGACCGGGGCGGATCGGACCGGCTCGATCACCTCATACCCGCAGGCGCGGTAGAGCGGTTCGCCCGCCAGCGTCGCCATCATCTCGGCCCGCCGGAACCCCGCCTCGCGGGCGGCATCCTCGCACCGGGTCAGGATCATCCGGCCCAGGCCCCGGCGCGTAAAATCGGGGTCGGTGTACATCGCCCGGATACGCGCCGCCTGTGTCGCGGGGTCGAGCATGGCGGCGTCACGCAAGCTCGTGCTGTGGTCGCCGCCATACAGAGTCGCGCGAGCGCTCCAGCCGCCGCATCCGGCCAGCCGACTTTCGCATTCGGCGAGTAGATAGGTGCCATCGGCGATCAATTGCGTGTCCAGCCCCATGACCGCGCGGCTGGCGGCGATTTCGGCCGGGGAAAGAAACGGCTGCTGGAGCGTTGCGATGGCGCGGTCCATCAGGACCGCGATGGCGGAAAGATCAGACGAATTGGCCCAGCGAAACGAAAACATGTCCCAATTTTGCAACAGGGTGATGTGTCGTCAACATGACATCGGTGAACGGTTGCAATCGACACCATCGATTTGCTGCGATAAGCCGGTGTGATGGCAGACATTCCTCAGACCCCGTTGCTCGATACGGTTCACACTCCCGACGATCTTCGGCGGCTCGCGCCCGAGCAGTTGCGGCAGCTGGCCGACGAGTTGCGGACCGAGACGATTTCGGCGGTCGGCACCACCGGCGGCCATCTCGGCTCCGGTCTGGGCGTGGTCGAGCTGACGGTCGCGCTCCATTATGTCTTCAACACCCCGGCCGACCGGCTGGTGTGGGACGTCGGCCACCAATGCTATCCGCACAAGATCCTGACCGGCCGTCGCGATCGCATCCGCACCATCCGTCAGGGTGGCGGTTTGTCGGGCTTCACCAAGCGGTCGGAAAGCGAATACGACCCCTTTGGCGCGGCGCACAGCTCGACCTCGATCTCGGCCGCACTCGGCTTTGCGGTCGCCAACAAGCTGGCGGGCACGCCGGGCAAGGGCATCGCGGTCATCGGCGACGGCGCGATGTCGGCGGGCATGGCCTATGAGGCGATGAACAATGCCGAGCAGGCGGGCAATCGCCTGGTCGTGATCCTCAACGACAACGACATGTCGATCGCGCCGCCGGTCGGCGGCCTGTCCGCCTATCTGTCGCGCATGGTGTCGAGCCGCGAGTTCCTGGGTGTGCGCGACGTGCTCAAGAAGCTCGCCAAGCGCTTCCCGCGTCCGATCCAAAAGGCCGCGCAGAAGACCGACGAGTTCGCGCGTGGCATGACCATGGGCGGCACGCTGTTCGAGGAGCTGGGCTTTTATTATGTCGGCCCGATCGACGGTCACAATCTCGACCATCTGATCCCGGTGCTGGAGAATGTCCGCGACGCCGAGGAAGGCCCGATCCTGATCCACGTCGTCACCAAGAAGGGCAAGGGCTATGCCCCGGCCGAGGCGGCGGCGGACAAATATCACGGCGTCCAGAAGTTCGACGTCATCACCGGCGCGCAGGCCAAGGCCCCGCCGGGGCCGCCCGCCTATCAGAATGTCTTCGGCGAAACGCTGGCCAAGGAAGCCGAGAGCGATCCGCGCATCTGTGCGATCACCGCCGCCATGCCGTCGGGCACCGGGCTGGATCGATTCGCCAATGCGCACCCCGAGCGCTTCTTCGACGTCGGCATCGCTGAACAGCATGCGGTGACCTTCGCCGCCGGTCTGGCCGCGCAGGGCATGCGGCCCTTTTGCGCCATTTACTCGACCTTCCTCCAGCGCGCCTATGACCAGGTGGTCCATGACGTCGCGATCCAGAATCTGCCGGTCCGCTTCGCGATCGACCGCGCCGGGCTGGTCGGTGCGGACGGCGCGACCCATGCGGGCTCGTTCGACATCACCTATCTGGCCAGCCTGCCCAACATGGTCGTGATGGCCGCCGCCGACGAGGCGGAGCTGGTCCATATGGTCCATACCTGCGTCAACCACGACAGCGGCCCGATCGCGGTACGCTATCCACGCGGCAACGGCGTCGGCGTGGCATTGCCGGAGACGCCCGAACTGCTCGAGATCGGCAAGGGCCGCGTCGTGCGCGAAGGCAAGAAGGTCGCGATCCTCTCGCTCGGCACCCGCCTAGCCGAGGCGCTGCGCGCTGCCGACACGCTGGAGGCCAAGGGGCTGTCGACCTCGGTTGCCGACCTGCGCTTTGCCAAGCCGCTCGACGAGGCGTTGATCCGTCGGATGCTGACCACGCATGAAGTGGCGGTGACGATCGAGGAGAATGCGATCGGCGGCCTCGGCGCGCATGTCCTGACCATGGCGTCGGACGAAGGGCTGATCGATGCCGGCCTCAAGCTGCGCACCATGCGCCTGCCCGACCTCTTCCAGGATCAGGACAAGCCCGAGGTGCAATATGCCCAGGCCGGGCTGGACGCCGACGCGATCGTCGAGACGGTGCTGAAGGCGCTGCGCCACAACAGCACCCACGTCACCGAGGGCGCGCGCGCGTGATCCGGGGATGGACCGCCGTCATCGTCTTCACGACGCTGGCGGTGGTCATCATGATCGGCGTGAACGTCCGCATGTGGCGCCGAATGAAGGCCGCCACCGCGGCGGCGAAGGCGGATGCGGAGCGGGGTGAGGGTGGGGCTGCGTGCCCCTCCGACCCAGACTCCGATCTCCGTTCAGCCTGAGCGCAGTCGAAGGCCAAGGGATGACATTCGTCCGATCGGGCCTTGGCAACGATCGGTCAGTCAGAGTGGAAATTAGCGAGAGCCTGGGCGTGGCCTTCGACTGCGCTCAGGCTGAACGGCGGGTGGGGTAAGGACGGGCTTCCTTAAGTCTCCCATCCCTCAGTGATGCGCCTGCGCAGGGCCGGGCATCGGCACCCTGCGCTTTGCCAAGCGAAAATCCGTTAGATCAAACCCAAACCCCCGTTCGGCCTGAGCGTAGTCGAAGGCCACGCCCAGTCCTTCGCCCTCGGACCCGCAAGTTTTCGCCCAGCCGCCAGGGGCTGCTCCAAAACAGGCGCTGTCCCTTGGCCTTCGACTATGCTCAGGCTGAACGGCGGGTGGGATGAGGACGCGGTTCCTTAAGTCCGTTCCCCACCTCTTCGTGATGCGCCTGCGGAGGGCTGGTCATCGGCACCATGTGCTTCGCCAGGCAGAGATGCGTCAGACCAAACTCCCGTTCAGCCTGAGCGTAGACGAAGGCCACGCCCAGTCCTTGGCCAACAGACCCGCAAGTTTTCGCCTAGCCGCCGAAGGCTGTGCAAACAGGCGTCGTTCCTTGGCCTTCGACTACGCTCAGGCTGAACGGGGGGTAGGATGCTGGGACAAGGTTCCTTGATCCGTTCTCACCGCCCCAGATAATGCGCCTGCGCGGCATCGGTCGCGTTGATCGCCAGCACCGCGCGGGCTTCGCTGGGCGAGAGGGGCCCCGACTGGGTCGGCCGATCCGCGCCGCTGGCCGAGATCACGCGGCCGAGCAGTTCCTGCCCCTCCTGCCACCAGCCCAGGCCGCTGGCGGCGTTGATATGCCCCTGATGCCCGGCATCGACGAAGTGACTGCCCCAATCGACCGCCAAGCTGTGCGCGCGCTCGATCGAGATCCAGGGGTCGTCGCGGCTCGCGACCAAAATCGACGGGAAGGGCAGGGGCGTGCGTGGCGACGGCGCAAAGCCCTTCAGGCTGTCGGGTGCATCGGCGCGGTCGACATCGGCGGGCGCGACCAGCAGCGCGCCGGCGACAGGCCAGCCATAGGGTTGCGGCGACAGCTCCGCCCACCAGGCCACCGCCAGACACCCCAGCGAGTGGGCGGCGAGGATGACCGGGGCCTGGGCCTGGCTGATCGCCTGATCCAGGCGCGTGACCCAGGCGTTGCGATGCGGCGTCGACCACATGCCCAATTCGACCCGGATCGTATCGGGCCGCGCCTCTTCCCACAGGCTCTGCCAATGCGATCGACCCGAGCCGCCCAGGCCCGGCACGGTCAGGATGGTCGGCTTGCGTGCTTCATAGGATGCGAACGAACCCATCGGGCGTCTCCTTGCTGCCGGAGCCGAACGGGTGAGTCCCCGTGTCGACTCATGACGGCATATTATTCCTACCATATTGATAGGCAATAGGCGTCGCGCCTGACGGATGGCGGCTTGCGACGAACCGAGCGGCGCGATAGGGGCGGCCATGGCCAAACAGCGTGTCGACCAGATGCTCGTGGATCGCGGACTCGTGGAATCGCGATCCCGTGCGCAGGCCATGATCATGGCGGGGCTGGTCTTTTCCGGCGAGACGAAGATCGCCAAGCCCGGCCAGCAACTGGCCGACGATGCAGGGCTGGAAGTGCGCGGGCGCGATCATCCCTGGGTGTCGCGCGGCGGCATCAAGCTGGCGCACGGGCTGGAGCATTTCGGCTGGGACGTGACCGGCGCGGTCGCGATCGATGTCGGGTCGTCGACCGGGGGATTCACCGATGTGATGCTGCAGAAGGGCGCGGCGCGCGTCTATGCGGTCGACAGCGGGACGAACCAGCTCGCCTGGTCGCTGCGCCAGGACCCGCGCGTGGTCGTCCATGAACAGACCAGCGCGCGCATCCTGACCGAGGCCCATATTCCCGAACCCGTCGACCTGATCGTCTGCGATGCCAGCTTCATCGGGCTGGCCAAGGTACTGGAGCGGCCGCTGAGCTTTGCGGGGCCGTCAGGGCGGTTGCTGGCGCTGATCAAGCCGCAGTTCGAGGCGGGGCGCGAAGAGGTCGGTAAGGGCGGGGTGGTGCGCGATCCGGCGGTCCATGCTCGGGTCTGTGAAGAGGTTGCCGCCTGGCTGACCGGCATCGGCTGGCGGGTGTACGGGGTGGTGCAGAGCCCGATCACCGGGCCGGAGGGCAATATCGAGTTTCTGGTCGCCGCATCCCGAAATTGAACGGCGCGTCGCCATCGTCGTTGAGCTTTCCGTTTACTGTCTTGTGGCAGTCCGGCAGATCGACGGCATCATAAGGAAAGAGGAACGAGTGGGCGCGATCGCATCGAAGGGGCAGTTGCGGATGGCATTTCTGCGCTGGGCGGTCGTAACCGTACCGCTGGTGCTGTTGCTGGGCTTCGCCTCGGGCCGCTCGGTCCCGGCGGGGAGCGACAATCTCTGGTATGTTGCGCTAACCAAGCCGCCGCTGACGCCGCCCGGCTGGGTCTTTCCGGTCGCCTGGACGACGCTCTACATCCTGATGGGGCTGGCGCTGGCGATGATCCTCCATGCGCGCGGCGCGAAGGGGCGGGGTGTGGCGATCGGCCTGTTCGTCGCGCAATTCGCGCTGAACCTGTCCTGGACGCCGCTATTCTTCGGGGCGCACCGCGTCGCCCTCGCGCTGATCGTGCTGCTCGCCATCCTCGCGCTGGCCATCGCCACGACCGTCGCCTTTGCGCGTATCCGGCGCGGTGCGGCGTGGCTGATGCTGCCCTATCTGGTCTGGCTGTCCTTCGCCGGCGTGTTGAACTGGCGGATCGGACAGCTCAATCCCGATGCGGAAAGCCTTGTGCCGCGCACCCAAACCTCCCAAATGCTGTGAAACGCTTATTGGGATTTTGATCATGCAGGCCGACAACAAGCTTTTCGACGATTTCGCCAAGGTGATGAACGGCCTGGCCGGCACCGTCGCGGGCATGGGCCGCGAGGCCGAATCCAGCGCCCGCGCTCGTGCGCGTGAATGGATCGGCGGCCTGGACTTCGTCAGCCGCGAGGAGTTCGAAGTGGTGAAGGCGATGGCCGTCGCTGCGCGCGACGAGGCCGACGAACTCAAGGCGCGGCTCGACGCGCTCGAGGCCAAGCAGCAGGGCGGCGTGACCGCGCCGATGACCGGGTCCGAATCCTGATCGGCACAGCCCTGCGGGATGGTTCACGCGTCGATTCGGGCGGCGCAGCTATCCACAGCTTTCGATCCAACGCTGCTTGCAGTGAGACCGTTACGGGTGCACCCTGTAACGGTCTGGTTTTGTTCGCAGGACAGCGCGATGCTTGAGTCGACCGATCATGAAGCCGAAGAATCAGCCCCCATCGATATGCTGGAGGCCTATTTCGCCGCGCATGGTTGGGAGCATGAACGGCATGATGAAGAGATCGTCGCGACCGTAAAGGGCAGCTGGGCGACCTATGAGTTGCGCGCGCTGTGGCGCGACGACGACAGCGTCCTGCAATTCCTGGCCTTCCCCGACATCAAGGTGACCGAGGATCGCCGCGCCGGCATCTACGAGGCGCTGGCGCTGGTGAACGAACAGCTGTGGATCGGCCATTTCGAACTATGGTCGAACAGCGGCATCCTGCTCTATCGCCATGCCGCCATGGTCGATGGCGGTGAGGATGGCACGATCTCGCTCAGCGCGACCGAATTGCTGGTCGAATCGGCGATCGAGGAGTGCGAGCGCTTCTACCCCGTGTTCCAGTTCGTGCTTTGGGGCGGCAAGAGCCCGCGCGAGGCGCTGGCCGCCGCGCTGATCGAGACGCAGGGCGAGGCGTGAGTTTTCCCGAAGGGCCGTTCTGGCTGATCGGATGCGGCAACATGGCCGGCGCGATGCTGCGTCGCTGGTTGTCGCAAGGGCTAGACCCGGCGCAGGTGACGGTGATCACGCGCAGCGGTCGCGGTGCGCCCGAAGGCGTGCGTTCGCTGACCGCGTTGCCGATCGACGAAACGCCGGCCACGTTGATGCTGGGGTTCAAGCCCCAGCAGCTCGACGACATCGCGCCGACGCTGTCGCATCTGAACCCCAGACTGGTTTTGTCGATCCTGGCCGGTGTCGAGGAACAGGTGCTGGCCGATCGCATCCCGGCGGGCGCGACGGTGCGGATGATGCCCAACCTGCCGGTCGGGATCGGGCAGGGGGTGACCGCCTTGTTCACCCGCTCGACCGATGCGCAGGTGCGTGGGCATGCGCAAGCGCTGGCCGAGGCGTTGGGATTGGCGCCGTGGATCGAGGATGAAGCGCGCTTCGATGCGGTGACGGCGCTGGCCGGATGCGGCCCCGCTTTCGTCTTCCGTTTCATCGATGCCATCGCGCAGGCCGGGGTCGCACTCGGCCTCGATGCGGACCTGGCTCAGCATCTGGCGCTGGCGACGGTGAACGGCGCAGGATCGATGGCGATCGGCGCCGATGCCTCGCCCGGCGTCCTGGCCGACCGTGTCGCCAGTCCGGGCGGCTCGACGCGCGAGGGGTTGAACGTCCTCGACGCCGATGATGCGCTCGAGAGGCTGATGGCGGCGACGCTGGCCGCCTCCGAACGGCGCAATCGCGAAATGGCCGCGGCGGCGCGCCGCTGACCGTCAGGCGTCGTTGGTTCGTAGATCCTCGACCCGGGCGCGTTCCTGCTCGGGGATCAGCCCTTCCAGTACGGTCCAGAACCCCGTCACCGCCTGCTGCCCGGCGCGGGCATAGGCCTTGGCCAGCTTCTCGCGCAATGCATCGAACAACTGCGCCTCCATCGCCGCGCCGGCCGGGGTCAGCCGCAACAGCCTTTGCCGACGGTCACGATCGCCCGGTCGGGTCTCGACCAGATCGCGGCTCGCCAACTCGTTCAGCACGCGCCCCAGCGATTGTTTGGTGATCGCCAGCAGCGACAATAGCTCGCTGACCGTCATGTCGGGCTTGCGCGCCATGAAATAGAGCGCACGGTGATGCGCCCGGCCCAATCCCTGTGCCGCGAGGCCGCGGTCGATGGAACGGACGATGTGACTATTGCCGAAATACAGCAGTTCCAGCCCGCGCCGAAGCTCGGGCTCGCGGAGAAATTGTGCCGATGCGGACTGGTTCGAGGCAGCCATGTTGACCCGTCTACTCACACGCCCTAGGCCACGGCAACCCAAAACAGAGAGATGGTCATGAAAGCGCAGCAATCCCTGACGTTTCGGTTCGATCCTTGCACGACTCCGGTCGCGGCGAGCGAGCGGGCGGCGCGGCTGGTAGACCCCGGCTTCGGGCGCGTTTTCACGGATCACATGGCCCTGATCCGCTATAGCGACGAACAGGGCTGGCACGATGCGCAGATCACCGCGCGTGTGCCGCTGACCGTCGATCCGGCCGCCTCGGTCCTGCACTATGCGCAGGAGATCTTCGAGGGGATGAAGGCCTATCGGCTGGCCGATGGTGGCACCGCGCTGTTCCGTCCCGAGGCCAATGCCCGCCGTTTCCAGGATTCCGCGCGGCGCATGGCGATGCCCGAACTGCCCGAGGAGCTGTTCCTGGAATCGGTCGAGCGTCTGGTCGAGGTCGAGCGCGACTGGATTCCCGAACAGGATGGCGGCGCGCTCTACCTGCGCCCCTTCATGTTCGCCAGCGAGGTGTTCCTGGGCGTGAAGCCCTCCTCCGAATATCTCTACATGGTCATCGCCTCGTCGGTCGGCGCCTATTTCAAGGGCGGCGCGCCCGCCGTGTCGATCTGGGTGAGCCAGGGCTATACGCGCGCCGCGCCCGGCGGCACGGGTGCCGCCAAGTGTGGCGGTAACTATGCGGCCAGCCTGCTCGCGCAGAAGGAAGCCATTGCCAATGGCTGTGACCAGGTCGTCTTCCTCGACGCGGTCGAGCGTCGCTGGGTCGAGGAACTGGGCGGTATGAACGTCTTCTTCGTGTTCGACGACGGCAGCCTGGTGACCCCGCCGCTGACCGGCACGATCCTGCCCGGCATCACTCGCGATTCAATCCTGACCATCGCGCGCGCGCAGGGCCTGACGGTGCGCGAGGAGCCCTATGCCATCGACCAGTGGCGCGCCGACGCCGCCAGCGGTCGCCTGGTCGAGGCCTTCGCCTGCGGCACCGCCGCCGTCGTCACCCCGATCGGCAGCGTTGCCGAGCCGGCGGGCCGCTTCACCATCGGCAGCGGCGGCCCCGGCCAGCTGACCACGCGCCTGCGCGAACAGCTGGTCTCCATCCAGCGCGGCCAGGCCCCCGACCCGCATGGCTGGATGCGCCGCCTGGGCTGATTTTTCCTAGAAATAAGGGCTTTTCAAGAGCGGCGCGCCCGGTATAAGGCGCGCCTCTCCACTGGGGCGTCGCCAAGCGGTAAGGCAACGGTTTTTGGTACCGTCATACGCAGGTTCGAATCCTGCCGCCCCAGCCACCGCCGATCTCACTGTCCACAAGGCAAGGCACTGAGTTCGCGGCTATATTTCATGAAAAGTGGTAGGACACGGTCGGCCAAATTAGGCCATTTCGGGACACCTATTGTGTCACAAATTCTGTGTCTTCACTGTCTCCGGGCGAGGTTTTGTGTCCGGTTTGTGCCCGGCTCTGTGTCCGATTTGTGGCCTCACAATGGGGTCGATTCGTGTCAAAGCTCACTGCAAACATTCTTGCCGCCCACTCGGTCGGATCGCTCAGCGATACGCAAACGCCCGGCCTGACGCTCGACGTTACCCCCGGCGGCAAAAAGCTCTGGCGTTTTAAGCGCCGCGTTCCTGCACGCGATCTTGATGGCCAACCGTCCCGCGATGCCGGAGTGATCGTCAAGCAATCGGGCGGCACCTATCCGGCGACGAACCTTCAGGCTGCGCGCCGGTGGGCTGGAACGATCAACGCTGAAGTCGAAGCGGGGCGTGATCCGGGGAAGGCGCGCCGCGAGGCCAAGCGGATCGAAATCATGACCGTCATGGCGGCTCACCGCCTTTACATGGTCGCGGTGGGGAAGGGGACTGCGTCGCGTGAGCGGCGAGTTCCCAAGCCCCGCACGGTCAAAGACAAGCTCGCCATTTTCACCCGCGACATCGAGCCCCGGATTGGTGCGAAATCCGTCTACGAGGTGAAGGAGAGCCATCTGGTCGCGATGGTGAAGGCCAAGGCGATGGTCGCCCCCGTCCGCGCCAACCGGCTGATCGCCGAACTCAAGGTCTTCTTCAATTGGTGTTGCTCACTGGACGCCAGCGACAGCATCGCGCTTGAGGTCAATCCCGCGACCCGGCTCCATCAGCTTGCGACCGATGAGACGGTTGACGCGCATGGCAACCGCAAAAATACGCGCACGCTCTCGGATGCAGAGATTGGGCTGTTCTTTCAAGCGCTGGCCGTTGAGCGGGAGACATATCGCCGGGGTTTTACCCTCATGCTCCTTACCGCGTGTCGCATTCAGGAAATCGCTCAGGCCAAGGCGTCTGCGATACGCGATGGCGTCTGGTATCGTGAGGCCAGTGACGTAAAGAACGGTGAGGACCACGCGATCCCGCTAGGGGCATGGGGGCGGGCGTTGGCTGTTGGCGGATCAGAATGGGTCCTGCCCTGCGAAAACGATCCCAAAAAGCCGCAGCGCTACGTCTGGTACAAGGTCCGTGATCGCCTCATAAAACGAATGACCGAGGCGAATGGCGGTCCTGTCGGACACTGGAAGCCGCATGACCTTCGGAGAACTGTAAGGTCGAATACCCGGCGATTTGGCATCGACCACCTGACTGCTGAGGCGATGTTGGCTCACAAGCTCCCTGCGGGCGTCGAGCGTATCTATGACCGCCACGACCCCATTGACGATCTGCGGCGTGCCTATGGCGCTTGGGAGGCCCATTTAGCGGCAATCGTTCGGAAGGCCGGTTTAGCCGAGGTCTTTGGGCTTTCAGCCGCTCAAGCGGAGGAGATGGGCGCTAAAGCGGCGTGAGCTTGATCTGGGCCATCTGGTCCATCTTCGCCGCCACTGTGAATGTGATTTGAATCGCAACTGTGGCGGCGGCGGTCTTCTAGAATGTTTGGTGTCTGGTGCGTCACGCCAGACACCGTTAAGCTGCCCCCGAAATGGGGGGAATTTATGCAAAAGATTAGTTTGATGGCGTGCGTCGCATTGTCTGCATGTGGTGGCGCGAACGGCGGTAACGAAGCTGTAGCTGCAAGCCCAACGGCTATGACGACGACGGCTGCCCCCTCAAACATTATAAATACCAAGGCCGGTAGATACCGTGTTGGGCGTAATCCTAAGATTAACCCAGCCGATCTGCCGAAAAACTCCGACCTCAAGATGCTCGATGGGGATGCTGCTCAGTATGCAGCAAAGCTATGCGGGCTCGATTTCGCCAATAAGACGCCACCAGTAAAGTGCGAATTATTTGTCCAACCGGATAAATCAGGATTGCTGACGGGATATGTGGCGTTGATGCAGGGTCGGAGTGACGGCGTTCGCATTGACACTGCTTTGGAAACCGATCGGCAAAAATCGGGAACAGGTTGCTTCATCAGCGGTAAGATAGATAACTCGGATTTTGATCATCCCGAGGCTCCGATTAATGTATCCCGCGATTTTCAAGGTCGTGTGCCATTCGCAGCATGGGAAAAATCTCCGGGTGATTGGATGGTTTCGTTCAACGACGACGAAGGTTCGGAAAACGCCGCCAATGGCATGTGGTATATCAAGCGGCTAAACAGTAAGCTACGTATCGAGCAAGAGCGATGGAATTATTGCTACAGCGATAAGAATGTGCACTTGGATGAGGTTTTCACCCAAGTTATATCACTTGAAAGAATTGCCGATTGAGGGGGCTGTCCCCCTCAGTCTCGTGATCACCATCTTCCACCCATCCTCATTGGCGAAGAAGAAATTCGTCACCGCAGGATGTTAAGAATTTGCCATCATGGTGGCGGGATGGACCGTCGTTTCGCTGCGCTGACCGCCACCCTTTCGATCGCCACTTTTGCAGGAGTTTGGATCGCGACGACACCGCCACAGGCGAGCGCTACCGCCGACCAACTCAAGTCGGTGGAGACGATTGCGCCATCGCCGGTCGCGCGCGCTAAGGCAGCGCCGATGGCGGCGACGGTCTATTATGCAGGCTGTGACGAAGTGCGGGCGGCAGGTCGTGCGCCGCTGTTTAGCGATCAACCCGGTTACCGCTCCGAGATGGACGGGGACGATGATGGCGTTGCGTGCGAACCACATGCGAGGTGACAGTCACTGAGTGAGCGAACCTGCTTCGCACCCACGTCAAATCGGAAGCGACATCTGTCCTTCTGGCGCGGGTTCCGGGCGTGTCAGGACATTGCAAAGGTGATCGGCGACAGCGCGAGCCGCGTCTTCGCGAAGGGTGTCTCGTGGCGCTGTTAGGCCGATCAGCGCCCACGCGGGTGCGTCATGAAGGGCGTGGGCTATCTGGTCTGGATTGATTGTCATGGCTCGAATCTCCGTCCTCCATGCCTAGAACAAAAAGGGAACGAGTCTCAAGCCTTGTCGATGCATCAGGCGGTGGCGGGAAGCTGCGGGGCGATTTCGGCTTTCGCGATTTCGAGCATCGGGCTGACGGCTTCGTCAAAAATCTCGCGTGTCGTGGCGTAAATCAGGGGAGGGATGTCGTCTTCATCCACTGCGTCTAACCGCGCCTCTATCTGCTCGAACCCCTCCACGAATGCATCGCTCAAGAGAAGCCGGGCACGCTCGTATTCCTCTTTGGTGGCCCGCCATTTATCCCAAAGGTCGTGGATCGCTTGGCCATAGGCGTCTGACTGGAAATACTCCTCTGGGTGTCAATCGGCGTCCAAAAAGGACCCCCTATCGGCGTCCAAAAGGGACCCCCTTCGTCGAGCAGCGTGACGGGTATGACGGGTGCACCGTTCGC
>NZ_JACIDH010000007.1 GCF_014196255.1 Sphingomonas pseudosanguinis | reverse complement strand
CGCCGCCCCCCCCCCCCGCCCCCCCCGCCCCCCCCCCCCCGCCCCGGCCCCGCCGGGGGGGGGGGGGGGGGGGGGCGCGCGCCGGGGGGGGGGGGGGCCCCCCCCCCCGCCCCTCGCCCCTCCACCACCGCTTCGCGGCGGTCCCCCTCCCCATCAAAGATGGGGAGGATCTGATGGGTGCGGTTCTTCCCACGCGCATCTCACGCGACGATGCGGCGTTCCATGCCAATGCCCACCACAACCGGGCGCTGGCCGAACGCCTCCGCAGCGACGTGGAGCAGGCGGGCCTCGGCGGCAGCGAAGCCTCGCGCGACCGCCATGTGTCGCGCGGCAAGCTGCTCCCCCGCGACCGGGTGGAGCAATTGCTCGATGCCGGCTCGCCCTTCCTCGAAATCGGCCAGCTTGCCGCCAACGGCCTGTATGACGATGCGGTGCCGGGCGCGGGGATGATCGCCGGGATCGGCCGGGTGCATGGCCGGCAGGTGATGATCGTCGCCAATGACGCGACGGTGAAGGGCGGCACCTATTTCCCGCTGACCGTCAAGAAGCATCTGCGCGCGCAGGAGATCGCGCTCGAGAACCGTCTCCCTTGCATCTATCTGGTCGACAGCGGCGGCGCGAACCTGCCGCATCAGGCGGAGGTGTTTCCCGACCGCGATCATTTCGGCCGTATCTTCTTCAACCAGGCGCAGATGTCGGCGGCGGGCATCCCGCAGATCGCCTGCGTCATGGGCAGCTGCACGGCGGGCGGCGCGTATGTCCCCGCCATGTCGGACGAAACGGTGATCGTGCGCGGGCAGGGGACGATCTTCCTCGCCGGGCCACCGCTGGTGAAGGCGGCAACCGGCGAGGTCATCTCGGCCGAGGAACTGGGCGGCGCGGACACCCATGGCCGCAAGTCGGGCGTGGTCGACCATGTCGCCGAGAGTGACGACCATGCGCTGTCGATCGTCCGCGACATCGTCGAGACGCTGCCGCCGCAGACCATGCCCGACGTGAACCTCGCCGAGCCGGACGAACCGCTTTATCCCGCGGAGGACCTGTACGGCCTGATCCCGCAGGACGTGCGCGCGCCCTATGACGTGCACGAGGTCATCGCCCGGCTGGTCGACGGATCGCGCTTCCACGAATTCAAGGCGCTGTATGGCGCGTCGCTCGTGTGCGGCTTCGCGCATATCCATGGCAAGCCGGTCGCGATCCTGGCGAATAACGGCGTGCTGTTCTCGGAGAGCGCGCAGAAGGGCGCGCACTTCATCGAACTGGCCTGCCAGCGGCGTATCCCGCTGCTGTTCCTCCAGAATATCTCCGGCTTCATGGTCGGCGGCCGTTATGAGGCCGAAGGGATCGCCAAGCATGGTGCCAAGCTGGTGACGGCGGTGGCGACGGCGCAGGTGCCCAAGATCACCATACTGATCGGCGGCAGCTTCGGGGCGGGCAATTACGGCATGTGCGGGCGCGCCTATTCGCCGCGTTTCCTGTTCACCTGGCCCAATGCGCGGATCAGCGTGATGGGCGGCGAACAGGCGGCGAGCGTCCTGGCGACCGTCCACCGCGACGCCGACAACTGGACGCCGGACGAGGTCGAGGCGTTCAAGGCCCCGATCCGCCAGCGTTACGAGGACGAGGGCAATCCCTGGTATGCCACCGCACGGCTGTGGGATGACGGTATCGTCGATCCGGCGCAGACGCGGGATGTGCTGGGGCTGGCGCTGGATGCGTGTCTGAATGCGCCGATCGCGGAGGCGCCCCGGTTCGGGGTGTTCCGGATGTGATGGGCGGGGGGACGCCCCTCCACCACCGCTTCGCGGCGGTCCCCCTCCCCAAGCATAGCTTGGGGAGGATTCAAGAACCCTGCTTATTCCTCCCCAAGTTTCACTTGGGGAGGGGGACCGTCCGAAGGACGGTGGAGGGGCACACGGTCGCGAGCCTGCGCAACGATGTAACGGACGACATTGTCCAGATCGCGAAGCACGTCGCGGGCAGGGATTCGCACTACCGCGACACCATGCTCCGCCAAAAAGGCATCGCGCCGCGCATCGCGCTCGGGCCGATCCGCGCGCCCATGAACCTCGCCATCCACTTCCACCGCCAACCGAGCCGCCGGGCAGTAAAAGTCCAGCACATACGCCCCCGCCGGATGCTGCCGCCGAAACCGCAACCCCTCGGTTCGTTCGCGAAGGACGCCCCAAAGAATCACCTCGGGCAGCGTCATCTCGCGCCGCAATCCCCTTGCGCGTCGCACCGTCCTGCCGGGCTTCGTCGGTATCCCCATTGCCCCTCCACCATGCTCCGCATGGTCCCCCTCCCCAAGCATAGCTTGGGGAGGAATGAGGTTGAAACCCATGTTTGATTCCCTCCTCATCGCCAATCGCGGCGAGATCGCCTGCCGTATCATCCGCACCGCGCGCGAGATGGGCCTGCGCACCGTCGCGGTCTATTCCGAGGCCGATGCGCGTGCGCTCCATGTCCGCATGGCCGACGAGGCCATCCTGATCGGGCCGGCCCCGGCGCGTGAAAGCTACCTCGATGCGGCGCGCATCTTGGACGCCGCGCGCGAAAGTGGGGCGGAGGCGATCCATCCCGGCTATGGCTTCCTGTCGGAAAATGCCGAGTTCGCCGAAAGCGTGATCGCCGCCGGGCTGATCTGGGTCGGCCCCAACCCCGACAGCATCCGTGCCATGGGCCTGAAGGATGCGGCCAAGACGCGGATGATCGCCGCCGGTGTGCCCGTCACGCCCGGCTATCTGGGCGAGGACCAGTCCCCCGACCGCCTTGCCGCCGAGGCGGATGCGGTCGGCTATCCCGTGCTGATCAAGGCGGTCGCGGGCGGCGGTGGCAAGGGGATGCGCCGCGTCGACGATCCCGCCGCCTTCGCCGAGGCGCTGGCCTCCTGCCGTCGCGAGGCGGCGGCCTCGTTCGGCGATGACCGCGTGCTGATCGAAAAATACATCCTCTCGCCCCGCCATATCGAGGTGCAGGTCTTCGGCGATCGCCATGGGCAGGTGTTGCATCTGTTCGAGCGCGACTGTTCGCTGCAACGCCGCCACCAGAAGGTGATCGAGGAAGCCCCCGCACCGGGCATGGATGATGCCACCCGCGACGCCGTATGTGGCGCTGCCGTCCGCGCGGCGCAGGCGGTGGACTATGTCGGCGCGGGCACCATCGAGTTCATCGCCGATGCCTCGGAAGGACTTCGCGCTGACCGCGTCTGGTTCATGGAAATGAACACCCGGCTCCAGGTCGAGCATCCCGTCACCGAGGCGATCACCGGCGTCGATCTGGTTGAATGGCAGTTGCGTGTCGCGGCGGGCGAGCCTTTGCCAATCACGCAAGGCGACCTCACCATCGACGGCCACGCGATCGAAGCGCGGCTTTATGCCGAGGACCCGGCCAAGGGCTTCCTGCCCGCGATCGGCACGCTGGAGGTGTTCGACCTCGGCGACGATCCCGCGATCCGCATAGACACCGGGGTCGAGGAGGGCGCGGAGATCACCCCTTGGTACGACCCGATGATCGCCAAGGTCATCGCGCATGCCGACACCCGCGAGGCGGCGCGCGAGGCCTTGGCCGATGCGCTGGACGAGACGGTGATCTGGCCGGTGCGCACCAATGCGGGCTTTCTGGTCGAGGCGCTTGATCATCCCGATTTCGCCAGCGGCCAGGTCGATACCGGGCTGATCGCACGCGAGGGCGAGGCGCTGATGCCACCGACCGAGCCGTCCGAAGAGGCGCTGGCCGAGGCCGCCGCCGCGCTGATCGGGCAGGACGCGCTGTCAGGCTTCCGCCTGAACGCCGCACCCCGGCGGAGCGCGCGCTTCCTGCTCGACGGGCGCGCCATCACGGTCGATTTTGCGCACGCGGGCGATGTGCCTCCGTCGCCGACCGACGCGGTGCTGATCTCGGAGGGTGGACAAAGCTGGTCCTTCACCCGCTGGCGCGCCGATGGGCTGGCGGCGGGCGGGGCGGGGGACGGCGCGATCCTGTCGCCCATGCCCGGCCGGATCATCGCGGTCGCCGTGACCGAAGGGCAGGCAGTCAACGCCGGCCAGCCGCTCGTCACGTTGGAGGCGATGAAGATGGAGCATGTCCTGACCGCGCCGTTCGACGGCGTCGTCGCCGACCTGAAGGCCGAGACCGGTGGGCAGGTGGCGGAGGGGATCGCGCTGGTCCGCATCGTCGCGAAGGACGCGGCATGAGCGGGCGCTTCTTCGACGACTGGACGATCGGCGACCGGATCGACCACCCCATACGCCGTACCGTGACCGAGACGGACAACCTGCTCTTCTCGACCATGACCCATAATCCGCAACCGCTGCACATCGATGCCGAGGCGGCGAAGGCGAGCGAGTTCGGGCAGATTCTCGTCAACGGCACCTTCACCTTCTCGCTGATGGTCGGGCTGTCGGTCGGGGAGACGACGCTGGGGACACTGGTGGCGAACCTCGGCTATGACGAACTGGTCATGCCCGCGCCGGTGTTCCTGGGCGACACGCTGCGTGCGACGAGCGAGGTGACGGCCTTGCGGACAAGCAAGTCGCGGCCGGGCGCGGGGCTGGTGACGTTCCGGCATGAGGCGCTGAACCAGCGGGGAGAGGTGGTGTGCCGGTGTCTGCGGACCGCGTTGGTCAAGAAGCGGGGGTAGGAGGCGAGGGCAGGACATGGCCTTCGACTAAGCTCAGGCTGAACGGAGGTTGAGGTTCAGTACCAAACCCCGTTCGCACTGAGCGAAGTCGAAGTGCACGCCCCATCGCTCACAACCGCGTCCGCACCCCGATCCACAAGGTCCGCGGCGTCGCCCGCTCGATCAATCCCGCACCGCTATACGCCGCCTCCACCCGCGCATCGGCGAGGTTCTCCGCCCGTGCCTCGATCAGCCAGCGGGTCAGGATCGGCACCGCCGCATAGGCGTCGAAGGTCGTCGCGGGCGCCAGCGTGCGGCTGTTCTGGTCATCCTCGAACTGACGGCCGATATGCCGCACCGTGCCGCTGAGCGCCGCGTCGCGCCGTTCCACCCCCAGCGTCGCCGACAGTTGATCACGCGGCGTCTGAGCCGGGCGCAGGCCGGCGAGCGCGGCGGCGGCACCCGAGGCGCGAACCCGCGCATTCGTCCGCGACCACGAGCCGCGCGCCTGGATCGGTCCCAGCGTCCAGTTCGCATCCAGTTCGAACCCCTCGGCGCGGATCGCATCCAGATTGCGCCGCATCCGGTACACGCCATTGGCGGCGACGAAGCCGACGCCGGGGAAGGTCCCCGGCCCCCGGCCGATCGTCACATTGGCGATGGCATCGGTCAGCCGGTTGACGAAATAGGTGCCCGACAGGCGCAGCCCAGCCGCCGGCGTCAGGTCGAAGCCGCCCTCGACCCCCTTGACCCGTTCCGGGTTCAGCCCGGCATTGGCGGCGGTCGCATCGGCACCCGCACGGAAGGGCCGGTACAGCTCGTTGAGCGTTGGCAGCCGCCATCCGCGATAGGCGGCGGCGCGCAGCGAGAGCGGCGCGACCGGACGGACGGCCAGCCCGACGCGGCCCGTAAATTCCTGCCCCGACCGGTCTGGAAAATCCGTGTCGGTCAGCACCGCACCGCTCGCCAGCGCGGATTCGTCCAGCCGGCCGTTGCGGATGCGCCAGTCATCGACCCGCGCCGCCGCCGTCAGCGTCGCGATGCCGAACGCCGCGCTGCCATCCGCGAACAGCCCCATGGTTCGCGTCGCGCCGCCCGCCTCGCGCCGGCGGGTCGGCAGGCCGTTGACATAGGTGTACAGCTCCTGCGTCCGTCCGCTGGTGTCGCGAATGTCGCCACCCAGCCGCAGCGTCACCGAGTCGCCGAGCGGCGGCGACACCTCGACCCGCGCGCCCAGCCCGGTGGCGGGGACATTATACTGGTCGAGCGTCAGCGTCGCCGCCGTCCGCGCGGCGTTGACGCTGGCATAGCGCGAGGCGAATTGTCGCGTCTGGATATAACCCAGCGCCGACCAGCCCCATGCGCCGCGCCCGACCAGGCGGATGCTGGCATCGGCGCCCTCCGAGCGATTGTCGGTGAAGTCTGTCCCCCGCTCGCGCGCATCGTGGAACGCGGCGAGGGTCATCTGCAATTCGGTCGACGGTGCGATCCCGACGACACCGCGCGCCGCGCCCGAATATTGCTCGTAAGGCGCGGGGCGGTCGACGGGGCCGCGCTGGCCCGCGACGATCGGAATGAAGCCGTCACCGCGCGCATAGGCCCCCGACATGGTCAGGAAGCCGCCGTCCCGCACCAGTGAAGCCGACCCTTGCGCATCGACCGACTGGCGGCTGCCATAGGCGACCGCCAGATCGAGCGGGGAGAGCTGGTCGGGGGTGGCGCTATCCATCTCGATCGTGCCTGCCAGCGCGCCCGGCCCCCAAAAGCCCGACCCGCCACCGCGCGTCACGCGGATGCGGCCCAGCCGCCCGGTGGCATAAGCGGGGAACACCACCCAGCCGCCAAAGGGGTCGGCCTGCGGCACGCCGTCCAGTACCAGCAGCGCGCGGCTCGACGCATTGCCGCCCAAGCCCCGCAGCGTGATCCCCTGCGAGGTCGGATGCGCCGAGCGGCTGTCCGAGCGGCGGAATTGCTGAAGCCCGGCGACGTCGGCGAGGACGTTCTCCAGCCGTTGCGAGGCGTTCTGCGTGATACGGTCGCGGTCGATCGTCACGACGTCGAGCGCGCGCTCGCCGGGTTGGTCGGCAAGGCCCCGGCCGGTGACGGTGATGGTGGCGGATTGGGGTTCGCCGACCTGGGCGGACAGGGCGGTGGGTGTGACGAGCGCGATGGCGAGCAGCGGCAGGCGGTGGGATGTGGGCATGATGTGGTGATGGTCCCCTTTGGAGCCCCCTGATCGAGGGTCGTGACGATAAGACGAATCAAGGCATCAACGGGTCCATTCGCCGATGAGTCTCACGCCCCTCCCGCAGGCGGGGGGGATGGGGGAGGGCAGGCCGCAGGCGACGATCTCGGTGAGACACCGTGCCCTCCCCAAACCCCCTCCAGATGATGCGGCGATGGTCCCTTTGGGGTCTCCTGATCGAGAGCCATAGCGATAGGACCAACCAAGGCGGTAACAGCCTCCGCCCTCCATGAGTCTCACGCCCCTCCCGCAGGCGGGAGGGGATGGGGGAGGGTAGGCCACGAGCGATGCTCTCTATGAGACACCGTGCCCTCCGCAAACCCCTCCCGTTTACGGGAGGGGCTTAAAGAAGGAGGGAGAAGGCGGATGACGTCGCCGAAAAACCCCCTTACAGTCACGTCATCGTGGCCACCCTGCACACCCTTGCGAATCCTGCGCGTTTTCTGAAGATCGCTCGTCCGCTGACCGGGATATGCCTGGGTCTGGGGCTGGTGCTGGTCGCCATCGGCGCCTGGGCGGGGTTGAGCCAGACGCCGCCCGATTATTTGCAGGGCGAGACGGTGCGCATCCTCTACATCCATGTGCCCGCCGCCTGGCTGGGCATGGCGGGGTGGAGCGGGATCGCGGTGGCCAGCCTGTCGCTGATCGTCTGGCGCCATCCGCTGGCGCAGGTCGCGGGCCGCGCCATCGCCTGGCCGGGGGCGGTCTTTGCCGGTCTCTGTCTGGCGACGGGATCGATCTGGGGGCGGCCGACCTGGGGGACGTGGTGGCAATGGGACGGGCGGCTGACCTCGATGCTGCTGCTGCTGTTCGTCTATCTGGGTTATATCGCGCTCGCCCGGGCCGATGCCGATCGCGGTGGCGATGGCCGGATTCCGGCGCTGTACGGATTGGCGGGCACCGCGCTCTTACCGGTCATCCGCTATTCGGTGGTGTGGTGGAACACGCTGCATCAGGGCCAGTCGATCGGGCTGACGGGATCGAGCATCGCGGGATCGCTGCTCTGGCCGCTGCCGATCATGCTGTCGGGCTTCACCCTGCTCTTTGCCGCCATCGTGCTGATGCGGATGCGGACCCTGCTCGCCCTGGCTAAGGCCGAGGCGCGGATGCGACGGATGGCGCGCGCATGAGCCAGTGGAGCTTCGTCGCGGCCGCCTACGCCGTCATGCTGGGCGGCACCGGGCTGCTGCTGGCGATCAGCTATCTGGCGATGAAGCGCGCCGAGAAATGACGCCCAAATCCCAACGTCTCACGCTGGTGCTGCTGGCGCTGGCCGCGATCGTCGCGGCGGTGCTGCTCGCCATGTCGGCGATGAAGGATCAGGCCGCGTTCTTCTACACCCCCTCCGATGCGAAGGCGCAAGGGTTGCCGCTGGGCCGCGCGGTGCGGCTGGGCGGGATGGTCGAGGCGGGGTCGGTCCGGCGCGCGCCCGACGGCGTGACGGTGCGCTTCGTGGTGACCGACGGCAAGGCGACGACGCCCGTCACTTTCGCCGGGATCACGCCGGACCTGTTCCGCGAGAAATCGGGCGTGGTGGCCGAGGGGCAGTTCCAGCCCGATGGCCGCTTCGTCGCCAACAACCTGCTCGCCAAGCATGACGAGAAATACATGCCCCCCGAAATGGCGGGCAATATGCATGAGAGCCGGAGCCTGAAACCGTGATCGCGGAAGGGGGCTTGGCCGCGCTATGGTTCGCCGCGACGCTGGCGGGGTTGCAGCTGTTGCTCGGCGTGCTGGCCCTGCGGCATAGGCACGCGGCGGGCGAGCAGGCGATGGCGGCGATCGGCCCGGTCGCGATCGTGCAGGGCGCGCTTGTCGCCATCGCGATGGGCGCGCTGATCGCGGTGTTCCTGGCCACCGATCTGTCGGTCGCGCTGGTCGCCGAGAACAGCCATTCGGCCAAACCCTGGATCTACAAATTCGCCGGCGCCTGGGGCAATCACGAAGGGTCGATGCTGCTCTGGGTCACGATCCTGGGCGCGGGCGGGGCGCTGGTCGCGTGGAAAGAGCGGGCGCTCGACCGGCCGACCCATGTCGCGACGCTGGCGGCGCAGGGCGCGATCGCGCTCGGATTCTATGGTTTCCTGCTCTTCGCCTCCAACCCGTTCGCGCGGCTGAACCCGGCACCAATTGAGGGGCAGGGGCTGAACCCGTTGTTGCAGGACCCCGGCCTCGCCTTCCACCCGCCGACGCTCTACGCCGGCTATGTCGGCCTGTCGGTGGCCTTCTCCTTCGCGGTCGGCGCGCTGGTGACGGGGCAGGTGGGGCCGGCTTTCGCCCGTGCGATGCGGCCCTGGGTGCTGGGCGCCTGGGTGCTGCTGACCATCGGCATCACGGCGGGGTCCTATTGGGCTTATTATGAGCTGGGTTGGGGCGGCTGGTGGTTCTGGGACCCGGTCGAGAATGCGTCGCTGATGCCCTGGCTGGCGGCGACCGCGCTTCTCCACTCGGTCAACGTGCTGGCGGCGCGTGATGGCCTGCGCGCCTGGACGGTGATGCTGGCCGTGGTCGCCTTTTCGATGTCGATGATCGGCACCTTCCTGGTCCGGTCGGGCATCCTAACCAGCGTCCATGCCTTCGCGGTCGATCCCCGGCGCGGGGCGTTCATCCTGGCGTTGCTGGCGCTCTATATCGGTGGCGCGCTGGCGCTGTTCGGCGCGCGGATCGGGCAGGTGCGCGCGGGCCGGAGCTTCACCTTCGTCAGCCGCGAGGGCGGGCTGGTCGTCAACAATCTGCTGCTGTCGGTGATCCTGGGGATCGTTCTGATCGGCACGCTCTATCCGCTGATCGCGGCCGGGTTCGGCGTGCGGCTGTCGGTCGGCCCGCCCTTCTTCCACGCCGCCGCCGGACCGATCGCGCTGGTGCTGGTCGCGGTGATGGCGGTCGGGCCGATGCTGCGCTGGCGGCGGGATCAGGCCGAGGCGGTGCTGATCCGCATGCTGTGGCCGATGGTCGCGGCGGCGGGCAGTTTCGCGCTCGTTCTGACGCTGAGCGGTGGCATGGGCGTGTTACCGCTCCTGGGCCTGTCCTTCGGTGTCGGGCTGATCGTCGCCAGCGTCCTGCCGATGACGCAGCGCAACTGGCGGCGCACCCCGCTGCCCATCTGGGGCATGGTGGTCGCGCATGCGGGTATCGGCGTCAGCCTGATCGGCATGGCCTGTGACAGCGCCTTCACCGCCGAGCGGCTGGTCGCGCTCTATCCGGGACAGGCGACCATCGTCGGGCCGTGGCGGGTCGAGCTGAACCGCATCTATCCCAATGTCGGGCCGAACTGGTCGGCGCTGGAGGCGCGACTGACCGCGACCCGCGACGGTGTGGGCACCGTCTTGCGCCCGCAGCAGCGATTCTTCACCGATCCGCCGACGACGACCAGCGAGAGCGCGATCGCGACCGGTTGGGACGGACAGCTCTACACCGTACTGGGGCAGCAGGATGCCGCGACCGGTCGCTGGCAGCTGCGGCTGTGGTGGAAGCCGTTCGTGACGCTGATCTGGTTCGGCGGCATCCTGGTCGCGCTCGGCGGCGCGCTGGCGCTGGTCGGGCGCTGGTGGAAGGCATGGCAGCAGCGACGGCGGGAGGCCCTTTGGGGATGAAGCGTTGGTTGATCTGGGCGCCGCTGGCCGTGTTCGGCGCGCTGTTTGCGGTCGTCGCGGCCGGACTGATGCGCCCGGCCGACACGGCGGTGCACTCGACGCTGGTCGACAAGCCGCTGCCGAGCTTCGAGCTGGAGCCGATGGTGCCGGGCAAATCCGGGCTGGCGAGCACCGATTTCGGGCGTGGCACCCCCCACCTGCTCAACGTCTTCGCCAGCTGGTGCATCCCCTGCATCGCCGAGGCGCCGCAGCTGATGCGGTTGAAGGCGCGCGGCATTCCGATCGACGCCATCGCGATCCATGACAAGGGGCCGGCGGTCGTCGCCTTCCTCCGCCGCAATGGCGATCCCTATGACCGGATCGGCGATGACAGCCGCAGCCGGGTGCAATTGTCGCTCGGCTCGTCAGGCGTGCCGGAGACCTTCCTGATCGACGGACGCGGGCGGATCGTGCGGCAATATATCGGCGACATCCGTGCCGATCAGGTCGACCAGATCGTCCGCGACGTGGCGGCGGCGCGATGAGCCTGGTTCTGGCCCTTGCGCTGGCGGCCGCACCGGCCGCGCCCGATCTCGGCAATACGCAGCTGCCCGATCCGCATGCCGAAGCGCAGGCGCGCGCCTTGATGGGCGAGCTGCGCTGCGTCGTCTGTCAGGGCCAGTCGATCGCCGACAGCGATGCCGACATGGCCGCCGATATGCGTGCGCTGGTGCGGCAGCGGATCGCACGCGGGGAGGACCCGTCGCAGATTCGCGACTGGCTGATCGAACGCTATGGCGATTATGTCAGCTATGATCCGCCCTTGTCGGGGGCGACCGCGCTCCTGTGGGCGACGCCGATCCTGTTGCTGGGCATCGGCGCCTGGATCGCGCGTTCCAGCTTTCGGAAGCGGCGATGATGGGGTGGCTGGTCCTGATCCTGATCGCCGGGGCCGTGATCGGCCTGGCGCTGTGGCGCGGCTTTCCGCGGCCGCTTTGGACGATGTTGGGCGCGGCATTGGCGCTGGGCGGCGTCGGCTATGCGTGGCAGGGGCGACCGAGCCTGTCCGCCAGCCCACCTTCGGCGCGGCCCGATCCCCGTCTGGACAGCGACGAGCTGGTCGAGCTGCGCGGGCAACTGATGGGGCGGTTCGGCGAGGAGGCGACGATGTTCACCGCCGCCGATGCGCTGGCACGGTCGGGCAACAAGCGGACGGCGGTGCAGATCATGCTGGGCGCGGTGGGCGGCAAGCCCCGCAGCGTCGCCTATTGGACCGAGCTGGGCAATGTCCTGTTCGCGCATGACGGCTATCAGATGTCGCCGGCCGCACAATTCGCCTTCCGCCGCGCGCGGGTGCTGGGGCCGAACGACCCGGTGCCGTTCTTTTTCGAGGGGCTGGCGCAGATGCGCGCGGGCGAGTTCGCCAAGGCACGGACGCTGTGGCGGCTGGCCCTGCAAAAGACGCCCGCCGATGCGCCCTATCGCCCGGCCATTGCGCAGCGCGTGATGCTGCTCGACCGGGCGATGGCGTTGATGGAGCCGTAAGGGCTTACTGGCCCCGGCCGGTCTTTTCCTGCAACGCGTCGATCCGCTTCGACGCTTCCGCCTTGGTCAGGCCGTCGTCGAACGGCTCGCCAGCCTCTTCGGACAGGGTTTTCAGATAGCTGGCCTGCGCACCGGTCATCGCTTCATCGCCGGTGGTCCAGTCATCGGGGTCCTTCTCGGCATTGGAGAAGGGTTCGGATTTGGGGTTGTCGGTCATCACGGCATCCTTTCGCCGGCACCAACGCGGACGTTCTATTTCTGTTCACGCGAAGGCGCGAGGACGCGAAGATTTTGGTTCGCGCGGAGGCGCGGAGAGGGCCGGGATGGGCTGGCCCTCTGGTGTCAGTTCAGCAGCGGGATTTGCCGCACCGTATCGATCGGCGACCAGCCTTGGCGGCTGGAGCGATCATCTCCGCGCCTCTGCGTCTCCGCGCGAACCAAAATCCTTCAAGCCGTTCAGCCGGAGTGCGGTCGAAGGCGACGGGATCACCCTCGTGGCGAAGGGCGGGGCGTGCGCTTCGACTTCGCTCAGCGTGAACGGAGGGCGGGGAGGGGGCGGGCCTGATTGGGAAGATGTCCCGAACCGCCGTTCAGCCTGAGCGAAGTCGAAGGCCACGCGAAGCGCCCTCGACAAAGCCCAGACCGAACGGCAGTCAGAACAGGCGTTAACCCGCCCAGGCCTCGAACGGCAGGTCGAGCGCTTCGGCGACGGCGGCGTGGCGGATCTTGCCGCCCGACACGTTCAGGCCGTTGGCGAGGTGCGCATCGGCCTTCATCGCGGCCTCGGCGCCCATGTTCGCCAGGCGGATGGCGAAGGGCAGGGTGGCGTTGTTCAGCGCGAAGGCCGAGGTGCGCGCGACCGCGCCCGGCATGTTGGCGACGCAATAATGGATCACGCCGTCGATCTCGAACACCGGGTCCTCATGGGTGGTGGCATGGCTGGTCTCGAAGCAGCCGCCCTGATCGATCGCGATGTCGACCAGCACTGAGCCGCGCTTCATGGTCTTCAGCATGTCGCGGGTGACGAGCTTGGGCGCCGCAGCGCCGGGGACCAGAACCGCGCCGATGACGAGATGCGCGTTCTTCACCGCCGCGGCGATCGCCGCCTTGGAGGCATAGGCGGTCTTGATCTGGCTGGAGAAGAACATGTCCAGCTCGGCCAGACGGTCGTTGTTGATGTCGTAGATGGTGACGTCGGCGCGCAGGCCGACCGCCATCTGCGCGGCATTCACGCCCGAGACGCCGCCGCCCAGGATCGCGACCTTGGCCGGTGCCACGCCGGGCACGCCGCCCAGCAGCACACCACGACCGCCCTGTTCCTTTTCCAGATAATGCGCGCCGACCTGCACCGCCATGCGGCCCGCGACTTCCGACATCGGCTTGAGCAGCGGCAGGCCACCACGCGGCGACGTGACCGTCTCATAGGCGATGCAGGTCGCGCCCGACGCCATCAGCCCTTCGGCCTGCGGCTTGTCGGCGGCGAGATGGAGATAGGTGAACAGCAGGTGATGCGGGCGCAGCATCGCCACTTCCTGCGGCTGCGGCTCCTTCACCTTCACGATCATCTCGGCCTGGTCGAACACTTCCGAAGCGGTCGCGACGGTGCGCGCGCCGGCGTCGATATAGTCCTGATCCTCGAAATCGATGCCGCCGCCGGCCTTGGTCTCGACGATGACCTCATGGCCGGCCGCGACCAACTCGGCCACCGACGGCGGGGTCAGGCCGACGCGATATTCGTGGTTCTTGATTTCCTTGGGCACACCGACGCGCATGACGAAACTCTCCTGATTGCTGCGCCGATAGTAGCGCCGATCGGGCGGGAGAGGTTTGCAAAGCGATCCCAATTGAGCGGCACATGCGGGATTTTATTGCGCGTTTAACCCATGTAATAGGAAATCATGTCTGACGCGATCGACCGCCGCATATTGGCCCAGCTAGCCCGCGATTCCGACCTGACCAGCGCCGCGCTGGGGGAGAAGGTGGGGCTGTCGGCCAGCGCCGCGCATCGCCGGGTGGCGCAACTGCGCGAGGCGGGAGTGATCGCGGGCTATCGCGCGATCCTGAGCCATGAAGCGCGCGGGCGGCCGTCGATCGTGATGGTCAATGTGACGCTCAAGGACCAACGGCAGGAAACGATGGCGGCGTTCGAACGGGAAATCCTGCGCTGCCCCGAGATCGTCGAATGTTTCCTGATGAGCGGTGAGGCGGACTATATGATCCAGGTCGAGGTGCGCCGCGACGACAGTTACGAGCGTATCCACCGCGAGACGCTGGCGCGATTGCCGGGGGTGACGCGGCTGGCCTCGCACTTCGTGATCCGCGAGGTGGTGCGGCGATCCTAGAACTTTCCTCCCCTGCAAGGGGAGGTGGCAGGCCGAAAGGCCTGACGGAGGGGTGTCGCCGCTGCTGGCGTAATCCCTCACGAACCGGGACACCCCTCCACCAGCTTCGCTGGTTCCCCTCCGCTTGCAGGGGAGGACGATTCTGTGTGCTTCCCACCCGCTTCATCACCCGATAGGGAACGGACCATGCTCAAGTCGGCTTCCTCCTTCCGCCCCCTTCGCATCCTGCTTGCCGCGACGCTGGCGACCGCGCTCACCCCCGTCGCGGCCTTGGCCGATGCGCTGATCGACAATGTGACGGGCATGACGCTGGATAAGGATGGCAAGGTCGTCCGCTTCACCGGCCTGCTGCTGACCCCGGATGGCAAGGTCGCGCGGCTCCTGTCGGCCAAGGACAAGCGCCCCGACAAGCTGGACTGGCGCGCCGACATGAAGGGGCGGGTGCTGATCCCCGGATTCGTCGATTCGCATGGCCATGTGATGGGGCTGGGCTTCCGCCTGCTCGAACTCGACCTGGCGCCGACCAAGTCGCTCGACGAGGCCAAGGCGCGTATCGCGGCCTATGCCTCGGCGAACCCCGAGCGCAAATGGGTGCTGGGCGGCGGCTGGAACCAGGAAAGCTGGGCGCTGGGTCGTTTTCCGACCGCCGCTGATCTCGACGCCATCGTGTCGGATCGGCCGGTGGTGATGGAGCGTGCCGATGGCCATGCGCTCTGGGCGAACAGCGCGGCGATGAAGGCGGCTGGAATCACCGCAAAGACCGTCTCGCCCGCCGGCGGCCGGATCGAGAAGATCGGCGGCCAGCCCTCGGGCGTGTTCGTCGACGCCGCCATGGCGCTGATCCAGAAGGCGGTGCCGCAACCGCTGGCCAAGGATCGCAACACCGCCTTCCTGAAGGCGCAGAACGAATTGCTCAGCCACGGCATTACCGCGACCGCCGATATGGGCACGACGCTGGACGAATGGCTGACCTATCGCCGGATGGGCGATGCCGGGAACCTGCGCGTCCGTATCATGAGCTATGGCGGCGGCGTCGAAGACAGCGTGCGCATCGGCGGCACCGGGCCGACCCAGTGGCTGTACAACAACAAGCTTCGGCTGGTCGGGGTGAAGCTCTATGGCGACGGCGCGCTGGGGTCGCGCGGCGCGTGGTTGAAGCAGCCCTATGCCGATGCGCCGGGCCAGACGGGTCTGGGCTTCATGTCGGACGATGTGATCCGCAACCTGATGAGCCGCGCGGCGATGGACAAATATCAGGTCGCCGTCCACGCGATCGGCGACCGCGCCAATGCGCAGGTGCTCGACGCGATCGACGAACTGGCCGAAACCTATAAGGGCGATCGGCGCTGGCGGATCGAACATGCCCAGATCGTCGATCCCGCCGACCTGCCGCGCTTCGGCAAGCATGGCATCATCGCCTCGATGCAGCCGGTGCACGAAACCAGCGATCGCACCATGGCGGAGGCACGGCTGGGGCCGGCGCGGCTCGCGGGGGCCTATGCCTGGAACACGATGCTGAAGAACGGCGCGCCGCTCGTCTTCGGATCGGACTATCCCGTGGAAAGCCCCGATCCCTTCGCCGGCTGGGCCGCCGCGATCACGCGCCAGGGGCCGGACGGCCAGCCCTATGGCGGGTGGCAGCCGCAGGAGATCGTGACCCGCGAACAGGCGTGGCGCGCCTTCACCATGGACGGCGCCTATGCCGGGTTCGCCGAGGAGCTGTTCGGCCGGCTGGGCCATGGCCAGCAGGCGGACTTCGTCATCGTCGACCGCAACCCGCTCGACGCCAACCCGACCCAGCTGCGCGCGACCAAGGTCGAGGAGACGTGGATCGGCGGGCAAAAGGTGTGGGAGCGCCGCTGATCCCGAAACGGGACGACATCCATAAGGGATCGGCAAGGCTTTTGGGTTAGGCCGATCCCCATGAAATACCGTATTTCTTTCGTCGCGCTGATCACCGCCGCCTTGCCCTCCATCGCCATGGCCGGGCCGGTCGTCGGCATCGATGCGCTGAAGGAATGGAATCTGATCGTGCTCGGCGATCTGACCTCCAGTTCCGAGGTGGAGGGGCGGACCTTCGTCGGCGGCAATTTGAGCGGCAATTCGTCCAATTACCAGATCCGCACGCCGGCACCGTCCAACTATGCGCTGCCCGGTTTGACCGTGGTCGGCGACGTGCTGGGCGGTACGAAGAACCTCAACAACGGCTCGGGCGCGCTGGTCGGCGGCAATGTCGTCGGCGGGTTCAACCTGAATGGCGGGGTGCAGACGGTGAAGGTCGGTGGCACGCTGTCCAACACGAATATCAACCAGAATATCGTGCAAGCCGGGCTGGGCGCGAGCGATCCGGGTTTCGTCACGGGGCTGAACCAGCAGAAGACGCTGCTCACCAGCAGCATGACCGATCTGTCCAACGGCTATGCGGCGTTGGCGGCGACCGGCGCGGTCAGCATCGTCGGCAACCGCGCGACCTTCAATGCGGTGCCGGGCGCCAATGGCGTCGCGGTGTTCAACCTGAACGCCGCCGACCTGTCGCGCTTTGGCGAGATCGCGTTCAACCGCAACGGCGCGGACACGGTCATCGTCAATGTCACCGGCAGCGCGGTGCGGCTGGACGACAATTTCCTGGGCGATGCGAGCGGCCTGGGCGAGCATGTCATCTGGAATTTCCCGACCGCGACCAGCCTGGAGCTGACCACCGCCTGGAAGGGCTCGGTGCTGGCGCCCAAGGCGGCGGCGACGACCGGCAATTATATCGAAGGTTCGGCGGTGTTCGCCAGCCTGACCCAGAATGGGGAATTCCATCTGGGGACCTATATCGGCACCTATGTGCCCACCACGCCGAACGTGCCGGTCACGCCGGGTGGCAGCGGCGGCGGTTCGCCGACCCCGGTGCCGGAGCCGGCCACGATGGGGTTGATGGCGGGGGGATTGGCGTTGCTGGTCCTGGCGCTGCGGCGGCGGCGCGTCATCGCCTGATGGATAGGGTGGGGCGTGGCCTTCGACTTCGCTCAGGCTGAACGACGTGTTTGTTCAGGCTGAACGGCATTTTTGATCGGGTCTTGTCCCCTCGCTCCGTTCAGCCTGAGCGAAGTCGAAGGCCATGGGGCCTCACCATAGAAAAGGGCCGGCCCGCGCCCCCGCGAACCGGCCCGTATCTCCCCGACAAACCGCCCGATCAGGCGACGGCTTGTTCGGCCTGTCCGATCTCATCGGGTTCGCGCAGCACATAGCCGCGGCCCCAGACCGTCTCGATATAATTCTCACCGTCGCAGGCCAGGCTCAGCTTCTTGCGCAGCTTGCAGATGAAGACGTCGATGATCTTCAGTTCCGGCTCGTCCATGCCGCCATAGAGATGGTTCAGGAACATCTCCTTGGTCAGCGTGGTGCCCTTGCGGAGCGACAGCAGCTCCAGCATGGCATATTCCTTGCCGGTCAGATGGACGCGGGCATTGTCGACCTCGACCGTCTTGGCATCGAGATTGACCGCCAGCTTGCCGGTACGGATGATCGACTGCGAATGGCCCTTGGAGCGGCGGACGACGGCGTGGATGCGCGCGATCAGTTCTTCGCGGTGGAAGGGCTTGGTGACGTAATCATCGGCACCGAAGCCGAAGCTGCGCACCTTCGAGTCCATCTCGTTGATGCCCGACAGGATCAGGACCGGCGTCGACACGCGCGCCACGCGCAGACGCTTCAGCACGTCGTAACCATGCATGTCGGGCAGGTTCAGGTCGAGCAGGATGATGTCGTAATCATACAGCTTGCCCAGATCCAGGCCCTCTTCGCCCAGGTCGGTGGTATAGACGTTGAAGCCTTCGCTGCCGAGCATCAGCTCGATCGCCTTGGCGGTCGTCGGTTCGTCCTCGATCAACAATACGCGCATCGGCAGTCCCCATTCGCGATGATCGCCCTCCGTGAGGCCCCCGGCGATCTGAAATTCCGTTCATTAACCAACGCGGATATGAACGCAAAAGGTTAATTCGCTCCTAATCGGGACTCGACGCATCCTTTTTCAAAAATGCGTTCGGGCCGAGCAGCGTCTTGTGTTCGGACCGGGGAATATCCTCGCCCAGCACCTCGCGCAGATACAGGCTGCGGATCAGGGTGAAGGCGACGACGAGCAAGGCGGCCGAGAAGAACAGCCCGAACAACCCGAAAATGGTGCCGATGCCGATGATCGCGAACAGCGTGATCGCCGGCGGGATGGCGACGACGCGGCTGGTGACGAAGGGGGTGATGGCGTTGGTCTGGATCAGCCGGACGACCGCGAAGGTGACGAGCGTGCCGATCACCGCGCCATTGCCGCCCTGGGCGGCAAGGCCGAGCGCCGGCAGCATCGCCGCGATCGGGCCGACATAGGGCACGAACTCGCTGAGCCCGGTCAGCAGGCCAAGCGCGGCGGCCGACGGTACGCCGGCGATGCCCAGACCGATGCCGACCAGCACGCCCATCGTCGTCATCTGGATGAGCTGCGCACGCAGCCACAGGCGCAAGGTCGAGCCCGTGTCGAACAGCGCATCCTCCAGCGCGGGCCGCATCGAGCGAGGTATGAGCAGCAGGAAGCCGCGCTCATAGACCTTAGGATCGGCGGCGAAGAACAGCGCGCCGACCAGCAGCAGCAGGCAGTTCAGGACGAACTCGCCCGCGCCCGACACGATGCCGCTGATGTCCTGCGCCACCCGGCTGCCGGCATAGGCGGCACGCACCGCATCGACGATCTTTTCGCCGACGGGCGACTGCGAGGCCCAGTTGGCCAGCTGGTCGAGCAGGATCGGCAATTGGGTGACCAGCGTGTTCAATTGCTGGCGAAAGGCGACACCGAACAGCCAGGCCAGAAAACCCAGCACCGCCAGCACGGTGACGATCGACAGGGTCAGCGATCGCTTGGGTCCCAGCGGCAGGTGATCGGCATACAGGTCCGCGATGGCATGGATGACGATCGCGCCCAGGATCGATCCGAAGGCGAGGATCAGCAGGTCGCCCGCACGGAACAGCGCGGCGGTGATGGCAAGGATCAGCAGGATCAGGACGATCCGGCGGATGAAGCGCGCATCGTCCGCATCGGGGCGCAGCCGGTTCATGCCGTGGCTCCCGGCTTATGCGCGGTACAGGGATCGCGCACCCGGTCGGCCAGCCAGGTGATCAGCGCCTCGACACGGGCGGGCCTGAGCGGGCTGGGCGGGGTGAGCAGATGCAGCCCGATCGGCGGCGGCGTCCATTCGGTCAGGATCTCGACGGCGCCGCCGCTGGCGAGATGCGGGCCGATGATAAAGCCGGGCAGGCGCGCGATGCCCAGGCCCGCGACGACGGCGGGGACCAGCGCATCGCCGCTATTGGCGGTCAGCGGCCCCTGCGGCCGCACCGACACCTCCGCACCGTTGGGATGGCGGAAGCGCCAGGGACCGGTGATGTTGGAATAGCTGAGCAGGCGATGCTCGCCCAATTCGTTGGGATGGCGCGGCTCGCCATGGTCGGCCAGATAGCCGGGCGAGGCGACGATATGCGTCGAGATGCCGCACAGCCGCCGCGCGCGCAGCGAGCTGTCGGGCAGGTCGGCGATGCGCAGCGCGACGTCATAGCCCTCCGCCACGATGTCGACCCGTGCGTCGGACAGGCTGAGCTCGATCTCGATACCGGGATGCGCGGCCAGGAAATCGGCGATGACGGGCGCGATGTTGCTGACCCCGAAGGACATCGGCGCGGCGAGGCGGATACGGCCGGCGGGCGCGCTGGCGGCGTCGCGCGCGGCCTCCTCGGCGGCGCGCGCCTCGGCCAGGATGCGCGCGGCGTGATCGGCCAGCGGCTTGCCCGCCTCGGTCAGCGCCAGCCGGCGCGAGGTGCGGTGGAACAGCGACTGGTTGAGCTGCGCCTCCAGCCGGGTGATCGCCTTGGAGACGGTCGCCTTGGACAGGCCGATCGCATCGGCGGCGGCGCTGAACGAGCGATGCTCGACCACGGCGGCGAAGATCGCCCAGGCTTCCAGATCCGGCAGACGCATCCTCGACCCTCTATCCCCCCAAAGCGGTCCATGGCCGGGCCGCGCCGCTACAATGAACGTGGAAACGATCGGTTTCCAGCGTTTCCGTTTACGCGATCATAATCGGCCCTATCTTGAGGGCAACCAAGGGAGAAATTCCATGACTGCTATCACCGCCGAGAAGGGTATCGACCGCCGCAGCTTCGAAAGCCTGGGCCACGCCAATCATGGCTGGCTGGATGCGCGGCATCATTTCTCGTTCGCCAACTACTATGATCCGGCCCGCATGGGTTGGGGCGCGATCCGGGTCTGGAACGACGACGTCATCGCCCCCAATGCCGGTTTCCCGCCGCATCCCCATGCCGACATGGAGATCATCACCTATGTCCGCACCGGCGCGATCACGCACCAGGATTCGATGGGCAATGTCGGCCGCACGGCTGCGGGCGATGTCCAGGTGATGAGCGCGGGGTCGGGCGTGCGTCACGCCGAATATAATCTGGAGGCCGAGCCGACGACGCTCTTCCAGATCTGGATCGAACCGCGCACGCGGGGCGGCCAGCCCAGCTGGGGCGCCAAGCCGTTTCCCAAGGGCGAACGCTCGGGCAAGTTCGTGACGCTCGCCAGCGGGTTCGAGGAGGATGGCGATGCGCTGCGCATCCGCGCCGAAGCCCGTGTCCTGGCCGCCACCCTGCATGCCGGCGAGAGCATCGAACATACGGTGGGCGCGGGACGTCACGCCTATCTGGTGCCGGCGACGGGACGGATCGAAATCGATGGTGTGCCGTTCGCAGCGCGGGATGGCGCGGCGCTGTCGGGTGGTCGCACGGTGACGATCACGGCGGTCGAGGATGCCGAGATCGTTCTGGTCGATTCCGAATAATTTCACGCTTTCAGGAAGGGAGTATCATCACATGGCCAAGGTTCTGGTCCTTTATTATTCGTCCTATGGTCACATCGAGCAGATGGCCGACGCCATCGCCGAGGGCGCGCGCGCCGGCGGGGCCGAGGTGGACATCCGCCGCGTCGCCGAGACCGCGCCGCCGGAAGTGGTCGCCGCCGCGCACTTCAAGACCGACACCGCGCACCCCGAGATCGAGGGCCCCGACGCGCTGACCAACTATGACGCGATCATCGTTGGCACGCCGACCCGCTATGGTCGCATGGCGAGCCAGATGGCGGCGTTCTGGGACACGACCGGCGGCGTGTGGATGAAGGGCGGCCTGGTCGGCAAGGTCGGCGGCGCCTTCACCTCGACCGCCAGCCAGCATGGCGGGCAGGAAACCACCCTGTTCTCGGTCCTGACCAACCTGATCCACCACGGCATGACAATTGTTGGGCTGGATTACGGCTTCCAGGGCCAGATGGGCGTCAAGGAAGTCCATGGCGGCACGCCCTACGGCGCATCGACGCTGGCGGACGGCGACGGCAGCCGCCAGCCGAGCCAGGTCGATCTGGACGGTGCCCGCTATCAGGGCAAGCGCATCGCCGAGACGGCCGCCAAGCTGTTCGGATGATGTAAAGGACGGGGGTGCCGATGGGTGCCCCCGTTTTTTTGGTTACCGCGCGGCGGGCGTTGGGACGTGGCCTTTGACTGCGCTCAGGCTGAACGGCCGTGGAGGACAATCATCCCTAAACTCCGTTCAGCCTGAGCGAAGTCGAAGGCCACGGGATTCGTTATCACCGCTTCTTCGTCTTTGTGGCTACCGCCGGACGTGCACTTCGACTTCGCTCAGTGCGAACGGAGGTCGGGGCGATCGGCCAAGGCGGCTCCGATCCCAACCCTCCGCTCAGTGTGAACGGCGGTCGGGGTGATCGGCGAAGGCAGCTCTAATCCTAGCCCTCCGTTCAGCCTGAGCGAAGTCGAAGGCCAAGGGAAACCCTATCGCCGTTTCCCCTTCTTCACCGGAACGGGCGGAGCCGCCACCACCGGCACCGGCGGCGGACTGGTCACTTCCACCCGCAACGGATCGCGCACGCCCGGATTGGCGGGAAACTGCGCGCGTGCCTTGGCGAACACCGCCCGCGCTTGCGCCGCGCCGGGCGCGGTCGGGCTGGTGCCGACCCAGCGCCAGTGCCACGGCTCCCATTTCACCCGCTGGCTATTACCCGCAGGAAAGCTCATCTCGAACCCGAAGCGCGGCCCGTTCGCGAACAGCCAGCGGGCGGCGGGCGTCGCGGCCATGCAGGCTTCGGCATCCGGGCAGCCATTGGCAGGGCGGACGGCGAAGTCGATCGCATAGCCGGTGGCATGTTCGCTATGCCCCGCCGGCGCCACCGATACGGCGCGCTCCGCCGCGCTGCTTTCCCGGTCGCGGCAGAAGACGCGGTTCTGCCGGGCGATCGCGCGGTGGCAGGACAGCGCGCGCAACTGGCCCATCACCGCCGGGTCACCACGTGCGGCGGCGAGCAGCCGCTCCAGATCGGGTAGCATCTCGCGCCGGACATAGCAGGGCTGGCCGATGGCGAAGCCCGCCGGCGCCTCGACCAGTTCGGAGGACGGCGCGTCGCCATAGGGGAAGTGTCCCGCCAGACGGCCATCGGGGCCGGGCGAGGGTAGCACGCCGTCGCAGGACTGGGCTTGGGCAAGGCTGGGCGCTACGGCGAAGCACAGAAGCGCGACGGCGCGCAGGAAAGCGGCGGGAAGCGGGGGCATGACGCGCGCGCCTCTGGCATGTCGGCGCGCGCGGTGGCAAGGGAGCGGCATGCACGGAGATCGCGTACTATTCATCGACGGCGAGGCGCTGGTGATCGACAAGCCGGCGGGCCTGCCCGTCGATCGGCCCCGCAACGGATCGATCAGCCTCGAAAATCACCTCGAGTCGCTCAAATTCGGGTTCAAACGCTGGCCGGTGCCGGTCCACCGGCTGGACCGCGACACCAGCGGCTGCCTGTTGCTGTCGCGCAATCCCAAGGCGCATGCCCGTTTCCAGCAGGCGTTCGAGGGCGGCCTGGTCGAAAAGCGCTATCTGGCGGTGCTGAACGGCGTGGTCGAGGGCGAGGGGATGATCGACCTGGCGCTCGCGAAGGTGTCGACCATCGAGGAAGGCTGGCGGATCGTCGCCGACCCGGCGGGCAAGGCGGCGCGGACCGGTTGGCGCGCGCTGCGCCATGAGGGCGGGCGTACGCTGGTCGAGTTCCGGCCCCAGACCGGGCGCACGCATCAGATCCGCGTCCATGCCGCGACCGCGCTCGGCGCGCCCGTCGTCGGCGATCTGGTGTACGGCGCGGGCGAGGCCGGGGGGATGCTGCTCCACGCCGCCAGCCTGACCGTTCCGCGTGGCGAGGCCAAGGACCCGATCATAGCGGAGGCCCCGCTTCCCGAACGCTTCGGCGCGTTCACCGAATAGGGCGCGGGCGATGGCGCTGATCCCGGTGACCCGCGCCATCGCGATCGACGAGCGCGAGATCGGCGAGAGCTTCACCCGCGCCTCCGGGCCGGGTGGACAGCATGTCAACACCACCGATAGCGCGGTGCTGCTGCGGTTCGACGTCGCCAAC
Organism: Sphingomonas pseudosanguinis; assembly: GCF_014196255.1. GTDB lineage: Bacteria > Pseudomonadota > Alphaproteobacteria > Sphingomonadales > Sphingomonadaceae > Sphingomonas > Sphingomonas pseudosanguinis. Next base: position 132,077 of record NZ_JACIDH010000007.1, on the reverse strand, counting down.
TCGCCCAGCCTGCCAGAGGCGGTGAAGATGCGGCTGGCGGTGCTGGCGGGCACGCGGCTGAGCCGTGACGGCGTCCTCACCTTGCGCGCCGATGCCAGCCGATCGCAGGAGATGAACCGGCGTGAGGTGCGCGAACGGCTGATCGCCCTGGTCCGCGAAGCGACGCTGGTGCCCAAGAAGCGCCGTCCGACCAAGCCCACCAAGGCGTCCCAGACCCGTCGTGTCGATGCCAAGAAGGGGCGCAGCGCGGTCAAGGCGGGACGGGGCAAGGTCCGCTTCGATTGATTCGGCCCGGCCGGCCCAACATGCTCAATTCTCCCAAGTTTTCATGAAGATTATGTCATAAATTACTGTACGTAAAACCAATACAATTTGAAATATTTGATCAAGCCGTTGCAATCATGAAACAAATATTTCCAACTCATAAATAACCTATCATTAGTGGGTGGTGACGCATCTCCGGGGCAACCAGGAGTTGTCCTTTGAGTATCAAGAGTAAGTGCCGCACGGGCGGCGTCGTGGCGTTGGGTGTTTTGCTGCTCGGTGGAGCGGTGACCGGATTCGAGATCGACACGATCCGGATCGGCGGCCCGGTGGACGAGGCCAATCAGGCGATCGGCGACCTTCAGGCCGACATCCTGCCGCCCCCGGCCTATATCATCGAACCCTATCTGGAAGCGACGCTGCTGGTCCAGAATCCGGCATCGCTGGCTGATCGTGGTCCGCGCCTGAAGCGGTTGGAAACCGATTTCCGCGCCAGCCTCGCCCGGTGGAAGGCGTCCGGGATCGAGCAGGGGCTGAAGGGGCAATTGGTCGACCGCGCGGGCGGTCCGGCCGATGCGTTCTGGCAGGAGTTGGACCAGACGACCTTGCCGGCGATCCGGCGTGGCGATCGCCCCGCGATGCAGGCCAGCTATGCGCGGCTGACCGCGCTCTACACCGCGCACCGTCAGGCGATCGACGCGCTGGTCGAGGACGTCGCGACCGCCAAGTCCCAGGTGGCGGCATTCAGCCTGTCGAAGCTGCACGGCACGCTGGCGATCCTGGCCGTGCTCGGCCTGATCCTGGCGGCGATGATGGCGGGGGGAATCTTCTATATTCTTCGCCGGGTGCTGGGGCCGGTCGGCGGCACGGCGGATGCGATGCGTCGCATGGCCGATGGCGACCTGACGCTGACGCTCGACGGGGGCGGGCGGGCCGACGAGATCGGCACCATGGTCTCGGCGGTCGAGGTGTTTCGTGGCGCGGCGCTGGCGCAGGTCGCCAATGTCGAAAAGCAGGAATTGGTCGTCCGCGAACTGGCGGCGGCGCTGGACGAACTGGGCCATGGCAATATCGCCCACCGGGTCGGCGATACGTTGCCGATCGAATATCAGGGGCTGGCGCGTTCGTTCAACGCCAGCATGGACCGGCTGGCGCAGACGCTGGCGCGGGTCGCCCAGTCGGCGGGGCATGTGAAGACCGGGGCGGGCGAGGTGCGATCGGCCTCCGACGACCTGTCGCAGCGGACCGAGCAGCAGGCGGCCAGCCTGGAGGAAACCGCCGCCGCGATGGACGAGATCACGACCGGCGTTCGCGCCACCGCCGGCGGGGCCAACCGCGCCAACGCGATCGTCGCGGCGGCGCGCAAGGACACAGAGCAGTCGGGTGATGTGGTGCGCCGCGCGGTCGACGCGATGGGCGCGATCGAACGCTCATCGAGCGAGATTTCGGAGATCATCGGCGTCATCGACGGTATCGCCTTCCAGACCAATCTCCTGGCGCTTAACGCCGGCGTCGAAGCCGCGCGCGCCGGTGACGCGGGCAAGGGCTTTGCGGTCGTCGCGAGCGAGGTCCGCGCGCTGGCGCAGCGCTCGGCCGATGCGGCCAAGGACGTGAAGGACCGTATCCAGGCCTCGACGACCCAGGTCGGCATGGGCGTCGATCTGGTCAGCGAGACGGGGCGCTCGCTGGAGACGATTTTCAAGCGCATCGCCGAGATCAGCACGCTTGTCTCCGACATCGCCGCCTCCGCCGAGCAGCAGGCGACGGGGCTGCAGCAGGTGAACACCGCCGTCGCCGAGATGGACGGTACGACCCAGCAGAATGCGGCGATGGTCGAACAGGCGACCGCCGCGGCGCGCCAACTGGCGGCCGAGGCCGATGTGCTGGCTCGCGAAGTCGCGCAGTTCCGGCTGGGCCATGACGCGGCCCAGCGGGGCGGCCATCACGCCATGGTCGAGATGCGGCGGTCCGGTCCCAGGCTGGCGCTGGCGAGCTGATCGCGATCGGGCCGGCCGGGGGATGACGCAGCGCCCCCGGCCGACTACATTCGGGCCATGTATCAGTTCGACATCGCCGCCGGATCGAAGGCGGAGCTTTATCATGACCTCCACGCCGCGCTCGACGCGCTGACCGCCGGAGAGGCCGACGCGATCGCCAACATGGCCAATGCCGCCGCGCTGATCGGGCAATATCTGCCCGATCTCAACTGGTCGGGCTTCTACCGCATGGTGGCGGGCGAACTGGTGCTGGGGCCGTTTCAGGGCAAGGCGGCGTGCATCCGCATACCCGTCGGCAAGGGCGTGTGCGGCGCGGCCGTCGCCACCGGCGAGACGCAGCGCGTGGCCGATGTCCACGCCTTTCCGGGCCATATCGCCTGCGACGCCGCCAGCCGGTCCGAACTGGTGGTGCCGATCGTCCATGACGGCCAGGTGCTCGGTGTGCTCGATCTCGACAGCCCGGTCCCCGACCGTTTCGATGCCGAGGATCAGGCGGGCTGCGAAGCGCTGATGACGTTGCTCGCCCCCCGGCTCGCGGGCAAGGCGAGCTGACCCGTCTGACCCGATTCGGGACGATGCGCGGCGCTATCGGCAAAAGGGCCGCGCTGGTAACAAACCTTTGTTGCGGCCCGGGCGTTTGGGGGGACGTCCAAGCCTTGAAACAGGGGAAATTTGCCACGCCATGCGGACCTTGTCGCATCTGATCAGCCTATCCCTCGCCACCATGGTGAGCGCACCGGTGGTGGCGCAGGAGCGTGCCCCGCTGCGCGCCGGCGCCAGCTATCCGCGGCCCAATATCGACACCGCATCGCCGACCATGGTCCGGCCCGAGGTGACGACGCGCACCGTGGGCACCGGGCCGGTGCGCCGCGACCGCTGGGGCAGCCTGGTCGGTGGTCGCTGGTGGGGTGGGGCGAATGCGCCGGGCGGCTGGCCCGCCTATCGCCGGCCGGTGCGCGGTACCGTCCTGCCCGGCTATTGGAACAGCCCGCGCTTCGCGATCGACGACTGGGCGGTCTATCGCCTGCCGCAGCCGCCGGCGGGCTATCGCTGGTCGCGCTATTATGACGATGCGGTGCTGATCGATCCGCGCGGTGGGGTCTATGACAGCATGGCCGGCCTCGACTGGGACGGGGCGGGCGCGCCCGATTATGCGGGGGCCGGCTATCCGCCGCCACCGCCTTCGCCGGTCCGGCGTGACCGGGGCCTGGGCGGCGCGGCGATCGGAGCGGTGGCGGGCGGCATCGCCGGCAACGTCATTGCCGGGCGTGACGATCGGCTGGGCGGTACGCTGATCGGGGCGGGCGTCGGCGCGGCGGCGGGCTATGCGATCGACCGGGCCGAGGATCGGCGGACGCGGATGGCGCCGGGCTATGACGATTATGGTCAGCCCGATTATGGCTATCGGGACGACTATGCTCCACCGCCGCCGCCGCCCGCGACCGGACGCCGCTGGGTGACGCGCGACGGCAGCACCGTCACGACGACGACGACCGTCGGTACGCTTGCGTCAGGCCGGCCAGGCTATTATGAAGGCGGCTATTATTATCCGGCCCCCACGGTGACCACGGTTGTCGTACAGGGTCCGCCGGTGACGACGACCACCACCACGACCGAAGTTGTGCGCACGGCCCCGCGCCGCATACGCACCCGGAGCAAGCTGGTTCGTCGCTGACGCCTTCCCCAGGGGGGAGTTCGACCCGAGGAGACGCCGGGTCGAAATATGGGATGCCGCTCCGACCAACTCCCACGGAGCGGCATCCTTTTACCCTACGACCCGATCAGCGTCCGCCAAAGGTGACCAGGCTTTCGGCGCCGTCCGCCGCGATCGCCGACACGCCGATGAAGTGATCGTCGACCGGCACCTGGGTCAGCACGGTGCCCGGCTCGGTCACGTCGCGCGACTGAGTCCACTCCTGACCATCGTTGCGCCGCCAATGGACGCGGTAGCGGACGGCCCCCGGCACGGCCGCCCATTCGACCTTCGTATCGCGTGACAAGGCACCGCTGATCGTCACCTTGTCCGGCGCGGCGGGTGCGGCGGCCAGCCGGGCGAGCGTGGCGATGTTGATCGCCGTCACTTTCGCCAGATAGGGAAAGTCCATCTTGTCGATCGTGTCGCCGAACGCGACATTGCCTTCCTTGCGCAGGTCCTGATGCTGCGCGTCCCAATCCTCATTGGCGACCGAGAAGCGGATGGCGGGATAGCCCAGCTTCAGGAACGGCTCGTGATCGCCGCCACGGCCGAAGCGGTCCGGCCGGCGGTCGAGGAACACGTCCAGCCCGCCCAGCTTGTCGGCGATGCCGTCGATCGCCTTTGCCAGCGCGCGGCTGGGGCCGTCATCCTCGCCGCCGTTTCCGCGCCGCTGCATCTGCTGGGGCAGCCCTTCGGACGCGCGGATGCCTTCCGAAAAGACACGGACCCAGCGCGCCTCGCGCACGCCGCCCTGGCCGATCGTGTTGCCGACGATGTCGTTGTTGAGCATCGCCGACACCCGCCAGTTCCGGGCCTTGACGGTATCGGCAAGCAGGGTCGCGCCCCATAGGCCCTGCTCCTCACCCGAAAAGACGGCATAGACGATGGTCGCGTCGAACTGTTGCTTGGACAGATGGCGTGCCGCCTCCAGCACCAGCGCTACGCCCGAGGCGTCGTCATTGGCCCCCGGCGCGTCGGAGGTCGCGTCCATCACGTCGGTAACCCGGCTGTCGATATGCGCGCCGACGATGACGACCCGCGACGGATCGCGCCCGCGCTGGATGCCCAGCACGTCCTCGACCATCACGCCGTTCGGTGCGCGCGGGCCGGTGAAGCGACGGTTGATCCGCTCGACGGTGATGCAGCCGTTACAGCTCTGCCCGATCGTCTCGAACTGCCGCGCCGCCCAGTCGCGCGCCGCGCCGATGCCGCGCTTGGGATCGGTGGTGGTCGAGGCGGTATGGCGCGTGCCGAACCCGACCAGCGCTTCGACATCGGCCTTCAGCCGGGCGGGGGAGGGGGCGGCGGCCGGTGTCGCGGCGGCGGCGAGAAGCAGGGGGAGGATCATGCGGGCGAGACTGGCCGAGCGGGGCGGGGGTGGCAAGTGGTTGATCGATCACGAGACTGGCCTGGGGCAGAGTGCCGGGCGTGGCCTTCGACTTCGCTCAGGCTGAACGGGTTTGAGGAATACCGGCCGAGTTCAAGGGCGTCCAAACCTCCGTTCAGCCTGAGCCCTTTGGCTGGCTGGCAAGCCAGCCGCTCAGGATAAACTTCGGCGCCTAGCGCCGAAGTCGAAGGCCACGCGATTCCCCTCTCAACTTAACCGATCAATCGCCTCCAGCGTCAGCGACCCCGGCACGATCATGATCGGCACGGGCAGGGCGCCCGCATCGGTGCCCGAGAAATGGCTGACCAGCGTCCCCGGTGCACCACTCGCGGCGGCTCCCAGCACCAGCGCCGCGATCTCCGGATTGGCGGCGATCAGTTCGCGGATTACCTTCGGCCCGTCGCCCTCGCGCACCGTGATGGCGGGACGCAGCCCCGATTCGTCGAGGATCGCGCCCGCCGCGCTGGCGACCAGCGCCTCGGCCTGCTGGCGCGCCTCGTCCTCGATCGTCGCCTGCACGCCGCCGAACGCGATGAACTCCTGCGGCGGCAGGATCGTCAGGATTTCGACGCCGCCGCCGGTCTTCACCGCACGCCTGGCGGCGAAGCGCAGGGCGATCCTGGATTCCGGACTGTCGTCGATCACGACCAGATAGATACGCATCGCGGCCCCCTAATTGTCTCCAACGGATGCCGTTACATAGTATTTCATGCAAGGCCATGACTTGACCGAGCGCAATTCGGGCGCAAGAGACGGGCCGCTACGGAATTCGTTTTCCCCCGAGAGGACCTCCATGTCGATCGAGATTAAGATGCCCGCGCTGTCGCCGACCATGGAGGAAGGCACGCTGGCCAAATGGCTGGTGAAGGAAGGGGACACGGTGAAGTCCGGCGACATCATGGCCGAGATCGAAACCGACAAGGCCACGATGGAATTCGAGGCGGTGGATGAAGGCGTCATCGCCAAGATCCTCGTCGCCGAGGGCACCGACAATGTGAAGGTCGGCACCGTCATCGCGATCCTGGCCGAAGAGGGCGAGGACGCTTCGTCGGTCCAGGCCCCCACCAAGTCGGAAACCCCGGCCCCGGCCAACCCCATGCCGACCGATCCGACCGATCCCAACAAGACCGGCAGCGAAGCCAAGCCCGCCGAGCGCACGCTGACCCAGGCCGAGGATCACGGCAAGCCCGTCGATTCGGGCAAGCAGGGCGGATCGAGCGCCGGCAATGGCCGCGCGATCGCCAGCCCGCTTGCGCGTCGCATCGCCTCGCAAAAGGGCCTCGACCTGTCGGCGCTGACCGGCTCGGGCCCGAACGGCCGTATCGTGAAGGCCGACGTCGAGAATGCGCAGCCGGGTCAGGCCAAGGCCGCCGCTCCCGCTGCTAGCGCTTCGTCGTCGGAAGCCGCTGCCGCCCCGGCCGCCGCGCCCAAGCCCGCGCAGGTGCCGGACATCCCGCACGAAGCGTCGAAGCTGTCCAACATGCGCAAGACGATCGCGCGCCGCCTGACCGAGTCGAAGCAGCAGGTTCCGCACATCTATCTGACGGTGGACGTGCGCCTCGACGCGCTGCTGAAGCTGCGTGGCGAGCTGAACGCCGGTCTCGAATCGCGCGGTGTGAAGCTGTCGGTCAACGACATGCTCATCAAGGCGCTGGGTGTCGCGCTGATGGCGGTGCCCAAGTGCAACGTCATGTTCACGCCGGACCAGCTGATCAGCTTCAAGCGCGCCGACATCTCGGTCGCGGTGTCGACCCCGGCCGGCCTGATCACCCCGATCGTGTCGGAGGCGGATACGCGTTCGCTGTCGTCCATCTCGACCACGATGAAGGACCTGGCCACCCGCGCCCGCGACAACAAGCTGCAGCCGCATGAATTCCAGGGCGGCACGGCCTCGATCTCGAACATGGGCATGTTCGGCATCAAGCAGTTCGAGGCGGTCATCAACCCGCCGCAGGGCATGATCCTGGCGATCGGCGCGGGCGAGAAGCGCCCTTATATCGTCGACGACCAGCTGGGCGTGGCGACCGTCATGTCGGCGACCGGCAGCTTCGACCACCGTGCGATCGACGGGGCCGACGGCGCCGAGCTGATGAAGGTGTTCAAGGAGCTGGTCGAGCGTCCGCTGGCGATGCTGGCCTGACGGTCCGGGGGCGGGGGCCATGCGGGTTCGGATCGAGCTGTTCTACATCGTCCTCGGGCTGGTGGCGGCGGTGATCATGACCCGCGCCGCCGCCTGGGCCTATCCTCTGGCCCGCGCCGAAATCTGGTGGTGCGGGGCGGCGGCGATGGTCGCGACGGTGGTGATGGGCATCGGCCCGCTCCACCGCGCGCGCATCGCCGACCGCATGGCCCGCCGGCATTCCGAACAATGAGCACGCTGCCTGATCTCGTCCCCGTCATCCGCGTCACCGCGATGCCCGGCGACGCCAATCCGTATGGCGACATCTTCGGCGGCTGGCTGATGGGCCAGATGGACCTCGCGGCCGGCTCGGTGGCGTCGCGTCATTCGGGCGGCCGTGCGGTCACGATCGCGGTCGAGGGGATGAAGTTCCACGCCCCCGTCCTCGTCGGCGACGAAGTCTCGGTCTATGCCCAGCTCGTCCGCGTCGGCACCACGTCGATGACGATCGAGGTCGAGGCCTGGCGCCGCGCCCGCCATGTCGAGGATGCGACCAAGGTGACGCAGGCGCGCTTCGTGTTCGTGGCGACCGACCGGGACCGCAAGCCGCGTACCGTTCCGCCGATGGCGGGGTAAGGTCCATGGACGATGCGGAGGCAGTGGATGGTCCCAGTGTCTTCGCGGCTTGTGGAAGGGCGTGGATATGTGGCTCGTTCACGGCGCTCCCCATGACGTTCGGAATGGTTGCGATCTATGAATCGGTGCCATGGGGGTGGCCGAGCCTCTGGGAAGTTTTTGGGTTTGTGATGCTGGCAATCATATCGTCATGTGCGGCGGCGATTGTCAGCGGCCCTTTCATGCTGATCGTGGGGTTCCCGCTGGCCTTCGTCGCGTCGCGGTACCTTGGACGATCCCTGATTGGGAATAGTATTTTTGGTGGCATGGTTGGAGCTTTGGCGGGGGCAATCGTCCCGCTCAGTTTCTTCATGCCGCCCGGTTTCACTACGGCGGCGTATGCAGTGCCCTACGGCGCCTTCACTGGGTTTTTCGTGACAAGGATGCGTTATGGCTGACACTTACGACCTTATCGTCCTCGGCTCCGGCCCCGGCGGCTATGTCGCGGCGATCCGCGCGAGCCAGCTCGGCCTGAAGGTCGCGATCGTCGAGCGCGAGCGGCTGGGCGGCATCTGCCTCAACTGGGGCTGTATCCCGACCAAGGCGCTGCTGCGCTCGGCCGAGGTCTATCATTACATGACCCATGCCGCGCAGTACGGCCTGTCGGTCGAGAAGCCCTCGTTCAGCCTGGAGAAGGTGGTCGATCGCAGCCGCAAGGTGGCGGGCCAGCTGAATGCGGGCGTCAAGGGCCTGATGAAGAAGAACAAGGTCGCCGTCCATGAGGGCGTCGGCACCATTACGGGCGCCGATAAGAATGGGGGCAAGCTGTCGGTCGTCCAGGGTGACAAGACCACCGAACTGACCGCCAAGCACATCATCGTCGCCACCGGCGCGCGCGCCCGCGACCTGCCCTTCGCCAAGGCGGACGGCGAGCGGATCTGGACCTATCGCCATGCGATGGTGCCGCCCGCCATGCCGACCAAGCTGCTGGTCATCGGATCGGGCGCGATCGGCGTCGAGTTCGCCAGCTTCTACAACGACATGGGCGCGGAAGTGACCATCGTCGAGATGCTCGACCGGATCATGCCCGTCGAGGACGCCGAAGTCAGCGAGTTCATGACCAAGCAGCTGACCAAGTTCGGCATGACGATCAAGACCAAGACCGGTCTGGAAAAGCTGGAAGCCACCGCGTCCGGCGTGAAGGCCGCGATGAAGGGCCCGGACGGCAAGGTCGAGACGGCCGAATTCAGCCACGCCATCGTCGCCATCGGCATCGTCCCCAACACCGAGAATATCGGTCTGGACAAGCTGGGTATCGAGACCGATCGCGGTCACATCAAGACCGACGGCTATGGCCGCACCAATGTCGACGGTATCTGGGCGATCGGCGACGTGACCGGCGCGCCGTGGCTGGCGCACAAGGCGAGCCATGAGGGCGTGATCGCCGCCGAGGCCATCGCGCAGGCTTTGGGCAACAAGGATGTCCACCCGCACGCGATGGACAAGGGCAACATCCCGGGCTGCACCTATTCGCGTCCGCAGGTCGCGTCGGTGGGTTTCACCGAGGCGAAGGCGAAGGAAGCCGGCTATCAGGTGAAGGTCGGCAAGTTCCCCTTCATCGGCAACGGCAAGGCGATCGCGCTGGGCGAGGCCGAGGGCTTCGTGAAGACGGTGTTCGACGCCAAGACGGGCGAGTTGCTGGGCGCACACATGGTCGGCGCGGAAGTGACCGAGATGATCCAGGGCTATGTCGTCGCCCGCCAGCTGGAGACGACCGAGGCCGAGTTGATGGAAACGGTGTTCGCGCACCCGACCATCTCGGAATCGATGCACGAGTCGGGGCTCGCGGCTTATGGGCGCGCGATCCACATCTGATTATTACGCCATCGGTTATGGGAAGGGGGCTCGCGATTGCGGGCCCCTTTTTCGTTGGGGAATTCCCTTGGCCTTCGACTTCGCTCAGGCTGAACGGGTTAGGAAGTGATGCCATTCCCTCGCTCCGTTCAGCCTGAGCGAAGTCGAAGGCCACGCAAGACGCTTTCCTCAAGTAGCGTCACCGAATCGAAGGCAGCCCCGGATCAATCCCGGTCCCCACCGCCCGATCGCATCCATTCAGCCGCATTCCGCTTGCGAAACGAGGGGATTTGGCCGCATCGGAGCTATCGACCCAGTTGATCGGCGCGCCTTGACCCAAGCCCATTCCCACCGCCTGCGCATCATGATCGCGACCTTTATCCTGTTCGGGCTGAGCGTCCTCGTCTTCGCGCCGGGTTATGCGCAATATGACAGCGTCACCCAATATGATCAGGTGCTGAGCGGGCATTACAACGATTGGCATCCGCCGATCATGGCGCGGCTCTGGTCCTTGTTCGGACGGCAGGGGGCGGGGCCGATGCTGGTGCTTCAGCTGGCGGGCTGGTGGCTCGGGCTGGGCAGCATCGCGACGGGGATCGTCGATCGGCGGCCGCGCGCGGCGCTGGCGGTGTTGGCGATCGGGCTGGTGCCGCCCTGGCTGGGCTGGCAGGTCTCGGTGCTGAAGGATGCGCAGATGACGGCTGCGACGCTGGCGGCGGTGGGGCTGGTCGGCTGGTGGCGGCTGCGCGGACGGGCGGTGCCGGGCTGGGCCTGGCTGCTGGTCGCGGTCTTGCTGGTCTATGCCGCGCTGGTCCGCGCCAATGCCATCTTCGCGATCGCGCCGCTGGTCGCGTTCCTGCTCGCCGAGCGCTGGGGGCGGCGGATCGCGCTCACCACCGCGCTGACGCTGGCGACGCTCGCTGTTGCGCCGGTCGTCAACCACCGGTTGCTCGGCGCGCAGGCGAGCGGGGTGGCGCGCGCCCAGGCGCTCTACGATCTGGCGGGGATCGCGGTGCGCGTGCCGTACGACCCGCGTCTGGGCTTCACGCCGGCGGAGGTGGATGGGCTGCGGGCCAAGGCCTGTGTCCGGCCGTTCTTCTGGGACCCGCTGGGGGAGCCGGACCGGTGCGGCACGCTGCTCGCCCGGTTCCAGGCGATGGCGCCGGGGTCGCTTTATGCGCGGCTCGCCCCCGCCATTGTGCATCATCCCTTCGCCTATGCAGCCCAGCGTCTGACGCACCTCAACTCGACCTGGCGATGGGCGGTGCCGGCGCGCTGGATCAATGCCGACCCGCCGCAGTCGACCGAACCCAACGCGATCGGCCTGGGGGAGCCGGGGCGGGTGGCGCTGGCGTGGCAGACGATGGCGGGGGCCTGGGTCGACCTGCCGATCATGTGGCCCATCGTCTGGTTGGTGCTCGCCGCCGGGGGGCTGGCGGTCACGCGTGGGGCGGGGCTGGCGGGGGCGTTGTTCGCCTCGACGCTGGGGCAGGAGGCGAGCTTCCTCGTCATCAGCGTGGCGTCGGATTTCCGCTATCATCTCTGGGCGATCATCGCCTGCGCACTCGGGCTGGTGCTGGCGCGCCCATGGCGGGGGGATCGGCGGATCGTCGTGGCGACGGCGGTGGTGCTTGGCCTGATCCTGGTCGTCGGCACCGCGACGCGCGCGACGCTGCCCGTGCCGCCGCAAAGCTATCAGGGGATGCTCGGCTGAACCCGAAATCGGCCGGGCGGCGTTGATCGCCGCGAAAGGAGCCGATGATGGCCGACGACCACGAGCAGATTTACGCCGATTTCAAGGAGGCCGTGAACATGGCCCCCGCCGAGCTGGAGAAGTTCCTCGATACCGACGAATCGAAAGAGGTCGGCCAGAAGAAGGGCGGCTCCGACGAGAGCGTCGGGCATGATTCAGGTCGCAAGATCGTCGCGATCAAGCATAAAAAGAAGGCCGATCTGACTGACGACGACTATGCGCATATGAAGAAGGTCGTCGGCTATGTGCACCGCCATCTGAAGCAGGGCGGGCCGGACAAGGATGTTGAGCATTCGCCGTGGCGCTACTCGCTGATGAATTGGGGGCATGATCCGTTGAAGGATTGAGGCTGGCCTCATCCGGCATTCCCCACGCTCCGTTCAGCCTGAGCGAAGTCGAAGGCTACGGGCGAAGGGTTGCCCAAGGATAAATACCACCCCAACGAAGACCGTGGCTCGATAGCCCGCTAGCCCGTGGCGCGCTCGATCGTTCACCCCAACTGGACCCCGGCCCCCGCCGGGGTAGCGGATTGGAGAGTGTGGCCCTTGGCCTTCGACTTCGCTCAGGCTGAACGGAGTTTGTGGGAAACGGAAAGGGGCCCGGCCTTTCGACCGAGCCCCTTTCTAGACCGTCAGGCCGAAATCAGGCCGCGACGTCGTACGGCTTGATCTCGCCCGCCAGATACAGGTTGCGGGCCTTGGCGCGGCTCAGCTTGCCCGAGCTGGTGCGGGGCAGGGTGCGCGGCGGGATCAGTTCGATCACGCAGTTCATGCCGGTCACCGCGCGCACGCGCTCGCGGATCTCGTCGCGCAGGCGCAGGCGCTCTTCATCGTCCGAGCTGCGGCACTGGACCAGCACGGCGGGGGTTTCCTCGCCGCCCGGCGTGGTGATGGCGAAGGCGGCGATGTCGCCGGCCTTGAAGCCCGGCAGCTGCTCGACCGCCCATTCGATGTCCTGCGGCCAGTGGTTGCGGCCGTTTACGATGATCATGTCCTTGGCGCGGCCGACGATGTAGATATAGCCCTTCGACATGTACCCCATGTCGCCGGTGTCGAGCCAGCCATCGACCAGACAGGCATCGGTCGCGGCCTGGTCGCGGAAATAGCCGACCATGACCGACGGGCCCTTGCACCAGACCTTGCCGATCGCGCCGTCGGGGAGCGGGGTGCCGTCTTCCTCGCGGATTTCGATCACCATGTCGCGCGCGGGCTTGCCGCAATTGACGATGGCGCGGAAACGCTGCGGGCGATCGGTGCCCTGCGCGCCGCCCGACAACTGGGTTTCCTCGACCAGTTCGACGCGGATACCCTCGCCCGGCGGCATGATCGACACGGCCAGCGTCGCCTCGGCCAGGCCATAGGAGGGCAGGAAGGCGGTGGCGGGGAAGCCTGCATCGGCAAAGGCGTCGACGAAGCTCTGCATCACGTCGGGGCGGATCATGTCCGCGCCATTGCCCGCGATCCGCCAGCGCGACAGGTCGAAGCGGTCCGACGCCTTGGTCTGCGACGAGATGCGGCGCGCGCAGATGTCATAGCCGAAGGTCGGCGAATAGCTGACCGAGGTGCCCGGATTGCGGCTGATCATGTCGAGCCACGCGAGCGGGCGGCGCGCGAAATCCTCGGTCTTGAGGTAATCGGTCGAAACCTGGTTGGCGATCGGCGACAGGAAGCAGCCGACCAGACCCATGTCATGATACCAGGGCAGCCAGGAGATGCAGCGGTCGCTCTCCTGAATCTTCATGCCATGGCTGTGCGCGGCCAGGTTGTTCAAGAGCGCATGATGGGTGATCGCCACGCCATGCGGGAAGCGGGTCGAGCCGCTGGAATATTGCAGATAGGCGATCGCGTCCGACTTCGCCTCGGGCAGCGTCGCTTCGGGGGCTTCGCGCTTGGCGAAGCTGTCCCAGTCGATCCCCTCGACGCCCGCCGCTTCGGCGGCGGCGCCCGCCATCTGCGCCAGTTCGGGAGGGAAGATCAGCATCTTGGGGTCGCAGCTGGCGAGCTGGACGCGAAGCTGTTCGATGTAGCTGTCGCGCCCGCCGAACGAAGTCGGCAGCGGCAGCGGGACCGGCCAGGCGCCGGCATAGACGACGCCGAAGAACAAAGCGGCGAATTCCGGGCCCGTCTCGGCGACCAGCGCGATGCGCTCCTCGGGCTGCACGCCGCTGGCGATCAGGCGGCGGGCGCAGGCCAGCGCATCCTCGCGCAGTTCGCGGAAGGGATAGGGGCGGGTCAGGGTGCCGCGCGCGTCATGGAAGTTCAGCCCGCGCGAGCCGGCGGCAGCATAGTCCAGCGCCTCGCCCAACGTCGCGAAGTCGGCGAAGCGGCGCGGCAGCGCATCTTCGGTCGGCGTCGCGATGATGGCGCGCGCGTCGTCCTGATGGTGCTCGATCGTCATGGCCTTGCCTTCGTTCCTTATGCTTTTGCGCCTCGTACCACCGACCGGCGGGGACGAGCGATTCCGTATTCGCCGACAATAGCGGCTTCCCGCGTTCTAAATCCGTGGTCACTGTGGCACAAACAAGGCGTGTCCGCCGAACGTCGCCCGCCCAAGCCCCTTGATCCCGCCCTGATGGAGCGGCTGGCGCTGCGCTATGTCGAGCGGTTCGCGACCACCGAGGGCAAGCTGATCGACTATCTGCGCCGCAAGCTGCGCGAACGCGGCTGGGCGGGCGAGGGCGCACCCGACCCGCAAGGGCTGGCGGCGAAGATGGTGGAACTGCGCTATATCGACGACCGCGCCTATGCCGAGGCGAAGGCCGCCGCGCTGGCCCGGCGGGGGCTGGGCGCGCGCCGGGTGCGTCAGGCACTGCACGCGGCGCGGATCGGGGAAGAGGATAGCGAGGCGGTCGCGTCCCAGGTCGCCGAGGCGGCACGCGATGCCGCGCTGGCCTTTGCCCGGCGGCGGCGAATCGGGCCGTTCGGGGATGGAGAGACCGACCGCGTCGTGCGGGAAAAGCAGTTCGCGGCGATGATGCGGGCGGGCCACGACATGGCCCTGGCGCGCCGCATCGTGTCGGCGGCGCCGGGCGAAATGCTGGACGACGACGAGGGCTGACGGAAAAACAAACGAATTTTTGGTATCGGTCCCAGATCGGACCAGGAAAAATGCGCCGCCTTACGTTGCGACTGCGAGCAATGATGCTAGCAATAGCCTTCAAGGGTGCATGAGATGCTGGAAGATACGCCGAATGAAGGAGGCGGCTTCGAAGGCGAGACGGCGGACAACGCCGTAAGGCTGGCGGGGGTCGTCAAATGGTTCGATGTGACGCGGGGCTTCGGCTTCGCGGTCGCGGACGACCTGACCTATGGGGATGTGCTGCTGCACTTCACCACGCTGCAGGCGCATGGCCGGCGCAGCCTGCCCGAGGGCGCACGGGTGGAGATGATCGCGGTCGAACGCGGGCGCGGCTATCAGGCGCGCGAAGTCGTCTCGATCGACCTGACCCATGCCGTGCCCGAACAGCCCAAGCGCCCACGCTCGCCCGATCGTATCGATCCCACCGCGCTGGTCGACCAGGCGGGCGAGGCCGAGGGTGTCGCGGTCAAATGGTTCAACCGGCTGAAGGGCTATGGCTTCCTGCTGCGCGACAGCGACGGGGCGGACATCTTCGTACACATGGAAACGCTGCGGCGTGGCGGCATCGTCGAGGTCGAACCCGGCCAGCCATTGGCAGCGCGGATCGTCGACGGGCCGAAAGGGCCGCTGGCAGTGGCGGTGACGGCGCGGGGGGCGGCGTGATTCGCCCTGGTTCATGCGCGGCGCTGGCCATCGCGATCGCGCTGGCGGGATGCTCCGGCGCCGCCACGCAGGAGGCCGAGAGCACCGAGGCGCGCAAGGCCGCGACCATTCCGGTGACGATCCGCACCGCGCAAGGCGCGCATGTCTTCCAGGTGGAGCGGGCCAGGACCACGGGCGAGCAGGCGCAGGGGCTGATGTACCGTACCGACCTGACGCCCGATGGCGGCATGTTGTTCGCGCCCTATCCGCCCGATGGCACCGCACCGCGCGAGGCATCCTTCTGGATGAAGAACACGCCGACCGCGCTCGACATCCTCTTCATCCGCGCCGACGGCACGATCGCGCGCATCGCGGAGAACACCGTGCCGTTCAGCGAGGCGCCGGTCCCCTCGGGCGAGCCGGTCGCGGCCGTGCTGGAGCTGGTCGGCGGGCGTTCGGCCGAGCTCGGCATTTCGGAAGGGGACGCCGTCTCCTGGCCGCGCGACGCGGAACGCGGTTGAAGGCTGGCGAGAGCCGGGCTACACGGCGCGTCATGGGCATCAACCTCAATCCCTTCACCTGGTGGAACGGCGCCACCATTGGCACCTGGTTCGGTCTGCGCGGCAAGGCGCAGGTGGGCGAGGACGCGCACGGCAACGTCTATTACGAGGGCGGCAGCGACACCGCCGGGCGTCCGCGCCGCTGGGTCATCTACAAGGGCTCGAACGATGCCAGCCGCGTGCCGGCGGAATGGTTCAGCTGGCTGCATCATCAGGTCGAGGACGTGCCCGACCGCTCGCTGCCGCCGCGTCGCGCCTGGCAGAAGCCGGCCATCCCCAACATGACGGGCACCGCGCTCGCCTATCGTCCGTCGGGCGCGCTGGAAAAGGGTGGCCAGCGTGCCGCCGCGACCGGCGACTATGAAGCCTGGACGCCCGAGGGGTGAACAAGACCCGCTGGCTGGCCGGCGCAGTGCTGGCCGCCGCGCTCGGGGCCGGTGGCTGGTTCGGCTATCAGGCGCTGACCGATGATCGCGCGGCGCGTGGCGACGAATCGGCCGTCAGCCAGATCCTGCCCGATCGCCCCGGCGGCGCGTCGGGCATCGAATCGGTCGATGCGGGCCAGGCGGGCCTGCCGACCGGTGGCACGCCGATGGCGGAGCGGGTGGCGGTGGTCGGCCTGCTCAACAAGCGGAACGGCGTATCGCGCGAGCTGACGCTCAAGCCCGGCCAGGCGGTGCGTGTCGGCGACGCGATCGTCCGCCTGCGCGCCTGCGAAAAGACAGCGTCCTGGGAAACCGAGCAGCTGACCGGGGCCTTCGTCCAGCTGGACGTGCATGGCGCGGATCAGAAGTGGCGGCGTGTCTTTTCGGGCTGGGTGTTCAAGGAACGGCCGGCGCTGAACGTCGTCCAGCATCCGGTCTATGACGTCTGGGCCAAGAACTGCACGATGTCCTGGCCCGAAACCGGTCCCGACACGGTGCCGGCCGCAGCGCCGGGGCCTGCACCCAGACGGTCGAGCGCGCCGAAATCGCCGGGGGCTGAGGCTCCGGCGGCGGACGCACCGGGGCCGACCACGCCCGCCAACGCATCGGACAATAGCGCGACATAATCGTCGCGCCCGATCTCGACCGCGCCCATGGTGGCGAGGTGCGGCGTCTGGAACTGGCAGTCGAGCAGATTATAGCCGCCCGCGCGCAGCCGTGCGACCAGCCAGACCAGCGCGACCTTGGACGCATCGGTCCGCCGGCTGACCATCGATTCGCCGAAAAAGGCGCGGCCCAGGCTCAGGCCATAGAGGCCACCGACCAGCTCGTCGCCGTCCCAGCATTCGATCGAATGGGCAAAGCCCATGTCGAACAGGTCGATGAACACCCGCTCGATGGCGTAGTTGATCCAGGTCTCGGGCCGGTCGGCGACGCTTTCGGCGCATAGCCGGATGATCGATTCGAACGCGGTGTCGGCGGTCACGCGGAACCGGTCGGATGCGACCGTCTTGCGCAGCGAGCGCGACAGATGAAACCCGTCGAGCGGCAGGACGGCGCGCTTGCGCGGCTCCACCCAATAGACGTGATCGGTATCGCGCGTATCGGCCATCGGGAACACACCGACCGCATAGGCCCCTAGGACGAGGTGCGGGGTCAGGCGTTCGATGGCCCCGGTGCTCATCTGCTGGTCAGCCGCCGTTCGACGGTGCGCCACAACTCGCTATAGGCCTGCGTCGCCGCGCTGCGGGGGGCGAAGGCGCCGACGGGGGCGCGGTGCTCGCCCATCGCCTCGACCACGCTCGCCATCGGGATGACGGGCCAGTCGGGCTGGGCGGCGACCGCCTCGGCATGGAGCTTGCGGCGGCGGTCGACCATGACATGGACGGGCAATAGCGGCACCCGGCCGCGGACATGCGTATCGACCACTTCCAGCGCGCGGGTGGCGAGCGCGGAGGGGACGACCGGCACCACGATCAGATCGGCGGCGCGCAGCACCTGTTCGGTCGTCTCGGTCAGGCCGGGCGGGCAGTCGAGGACGATGCGGTCGTAATCGTCCAGCCCGTCGATCAGCTTGTCGAGCCGCTTCTTCTTGTCGAGCGCATGGAACAGGAAATCTAGGCCGCGCAGCGAATCATCGGCCCCGATCAGCGACAGGCGGGGGATGTCCGTCTTGCGCACCAGCCGGTCGACCGCGATGTCGCGCGAGAAGATGGCCTGCGCCTGATCCCCGCGCGCCGGGCCGCCGAGCAGCCAGGTCGAGGCGGCCTGGGGGTCGAGGTCCCATAGCAAAGTCCGGCGCGCACAAAGACTTGCGGCACACCAGGCGAGATTGACCGCCATGCTGGTCTTTCCCACGCCCCCCTTCAGACTGTAAATCGCGATCGCGGCCACGCGGTTCTTCGACCTCCCGGCTGTACCTCACAAGAAAAAGGCCAGCGGAGGTATCCCCGCCGGCCGGTTTTCGATCAAGTCCCTATCGTCCGATATTCGAACGCGAAGGCTTTCATGGCCTCAGACGTGGCAGGTCTGCGCGGCCTTGTTCGGGGTGGTCAGGGTGATGTTCTTCTCGTCACCCGTCATCTTCCAGCCGCCCTCGGCGGTCAGCGCCTCACCGGCGGCCGGCGCGGTCAGCTTCACCGGGGTGTCGCCCTGCTTCAGGCGGACATTGGCCTGCTTGTCGCCCTGGAAGAAGGTGACGAAGGCCAGGCTCTGGTCCTTGCAGCGGAAGGTCTTGTCGGCCTTGATCGCGGGCGGCAGTTCCACCGGCGCGCGATTGGCGAGGATGTTGGCCATGGGGTCGGGATTGGTGTCGACGACCTCGGGCTGGCTGGGCTGCGAATTGCACGCTGCCAGGGCGAACAGCGGTGCGGCGACGATGAGGGGGAGGAGGCTCTTCATAGCGGGGCGGTGCTTCGCAAATGCAGCAACCATGCGTCAAGTCGATAGATGCCGTAGCGTTCACCGGAATGGTGCAAGCGGACGTCGCGATCCGGTCGATGATGGGGCTTTGGGGTGGGCAAGCAAGGCTTTGCTTGCCGTGGCCCGGGGCAGAGGCCATCTAGCGATCATGGATGCGACCCCCGATACCCTGGCCCTGATCGGCAACACCCCGCTCGTCCGGTTGAAAGGGCCGAGCGAGGCCACCGGATGCGACATCTTCGGCAAGTGCGAATTCGCCAATCCGGGGGCGAGCGTGAAGGATCGCGCCGCGCTGTTCATCGTCGAGGATGCCGAGGCGCGCGGCGCGCTGCGCCCCGGCGGCACGATCGTCGAGGGGACGGCGGGCAATACCGGCATCGGGCTGGCGCTGGTCGCCAACGCCAAGGGCTATCGCACGATCATCGTGATGCCCGAGACGCAGAGTCGCGAGAAGATGGACACGCTGCGCGCGCTCGGGGCCGAGCTGGTCCTGGTGCCGGCCGCGCCCTATTCCAGCCCCTGTCACTTCGTCCACACCTCGCGCCGGATCGCCGAGGAGACGGAGAATGCGATCTGGGCCAACCAGTTCGACAATATCGCCAATCGCCGCGCGCATATCGTGGGCACCGCCGAGGAGATCTGGAACCAGATGCATGGGCGGGTCGACGGCTTCACCTGCGCGGCGGGGACCGGCGGCACCTTTGCGGGGGTCGGCATGGGGCTGAAGGCGCATGATGAGAATGTCGTCATCGCGCTCAGCGACCCGCATGGCGCGGCGCTCTACAATTATTATGCCTGTGGCGAGCTGAAGTCCGAAGGGTCGTCGGTGGCCGAGGGTATCGGGCAGGGGCGGATCACCGCCAATCTCGACGGCGCGCCGGTCGATGCGCAGTTCCGCATCTCCGACGCCGATGGCTGGTACTGGGTGCAGCGGCTTTTGAGCGAGGAGGGGCTGTGCCTTGGCCTGTCCTCGGGCATCAACGTCGCGGGTGCGGTGGCGCTGGCGCGTTCGCTGGGGCCGAATAAGCGGATCGCAACCATTTTGTGCGATACGGGGTTTCGCTACCTCTCCACGCTCCATGACCCGGCGTGGCGGGCCGAGAAGGGACTGTAAGCGCCGGAACCGTTTGCGTCCGGCGGTCGACAGAAGCGCAGGCGCACGATAGTGATACAGAATTCCATGAAGTCACACGACCACCATCATATCATGCAGCGTGTCAAAGTCGGCATGATCGGCCTGGCCGCCGTGATATTGCTGATCGCGCTCGCCAGCACGATCCTCGGCTCGCTGAACCGCGACGAACCGCCGGCGGCGGTCGCGGGGGCGGCCCAGACCAACATGGTCGCCGATATGGCCGCGACCAACACCACCGCACCGACCAACGAGCCGCTGGCCGAACTGGGCGTGGCCCCCGCGCCGGTCAACAGCCAGGCACCGGCGGAGTCGGCGCAACCCTGATCCTCCCTCTCTATTCCGCCCCTGCAAGGGGAGGGGGCATGCGCAGCATGGTGGAGGGGCGTAACTGGCGGCGAACGAAGCTCTGACCTCACCATCGGCGACACTCATCCGTCAGGCTTTCGGCCTGCCATCACTCCTTCCAGGTGAGGAGTAAGGCGAGCGCCGATTCAGCCCAGGTCCGTCCATTCCGGACCGAATCGGGAACATGCCGATTCCGGACCCGGAGATGCAGGCTCGATCGTAAAATTTCGGGCCCGCGTGTCGCGCCGAACGACCGCCGCAAATCGCCGGGGAAAATCGGGGAAAGGGCACCATAAGCCCGGATTTCCGGGCTTTGTGGTTAATAGGCTTGGGCGCGTTTCCCGTCATGCGCCCGGCGGTTCATCGCATAAGTCCCATATTCGGGGCGATTTCCCCGCTTATCCCCAAAAATCCCGTTGCCTCCCGCCGTTGCTATAGGTAAATCTTACCCCAACAGAGGGGCAGGCTCACTGTTGTCGTAAGATGGTCGGATCGCGGCGAGGGTCGTGGTTCGGGGCAGTGAGGCCGTGCGCGCCATGTGCGAGGTTGGCGTGTCCGAACGGGGTTTGTATCAGGGAAGTGGCATTGGCCTTGTCGACGACAAGGGTCGCGTCGCCATCCCTAACGCCCTTCGCTCCACCCTGGCCCAGAACGCGCCGCGCCCCGATGGAAAAGACGGCGGAACGATCATCATCGCCGTTCACGAAACCGAGCGCTGTCTGATCGCTTATGACCCGGGTTATGTCGCGGTGCTGAAAAAGGAATTGGACGCACGGACCGAGATGTCGCGTGGTCCCGATGGCCGGATCGATTACAATATCAAGCGCGATCTGGCGAATGGCGAAGCCGTGCCCTTCGATGGCTCGGGCCGTTTCATCATGCCGGGCTTTCCCCGCTTCCATGCCGGCATCACCGCGCACGCCTTTTTCTGGGGCACGTTCGACTATATCGAAATCTGGGACCCCAAGACGTTGGTCGAGACGCCGGGCCTGCCGGCCAAGATGATCTCCGCCGCGCGCTTCCACTGCCACGAAAAGGGGATCGCGCTGTGAGCCCCACCGTCAACGACGCCCCGCACATCCCCGTCCTGCTCGACGAAGTGCTCGATGCGCTCGCCATCACGCCCGGCGAGACGCATGTCGACGGCACGTTCGGGGCAGGCGGCTATACCCGTGCGATGCTGGGCCGGGGGGCGAAGGTCATCGCCTTCGACCGCGATCCCGATGCCATCGCCAATGGCCAGGCGCTGGTCCAGGCCGAGCCGGGGCTGACTCTGGTCCACCGCGAGTTCTCCGGGCTGGACCAGGCGCTGCCGGCGCCGGTCGACGGTGTCGTGCTCGACATCGGCGTGTCGTCGATGCAGCTCGACCAGGCCGAGCGCGGCTTTTCCTTCCAGGGCGACGGGCCGCTCGACATGCGCATGGCGCAGGCAGGCGAGTCGGCGGCGGATTTCCTGAACACCGCCGACGAAGCCGCGATCGCCGACGTCCTCTATCATTATGGCGAGGAGCCGCGCTCGCGCCGCGTGGCACAGGCGATCGTCGCGGCCCGCCCGCTGACCCGCACCGGCGAGTTGGCCGCCGTGGTCCGCCGTGCGCTCGGTTATCGCCCGCATGACAAGAAGGACCCGGCGACGCGGACCTTCCAGGCGATCCGCATCCATGTGAACCGCGAGCTGGATGAACTGGCCGAGGGGCTGGCGGCGGCCGAGCGCGCGTTGAAGCCGGGTGGCCGATTGGCGATTGTGACCTTCCACAGTCTGGAAGACCGGATGGTGAAGCGCTTCTTTCGGGAGCGGGCCGGTCAGTTGCCGGGCGGCTCGCGCCATCTGCCGCAGCAGGCGGCGGCGCGGGCACCGACGTTTACCGCGGTCGGCAAGGCCGTGCGGGCAGGCGCCGCCGAGCTGGCGCGCAACCCGCGCGCGCGTTCGGCCACGCTGCGTTTCGCGACGCGAACGGAATCCCCCGCCTGGTCGGCGGGGCAGGGGTGGGCGCCGGGGGGCGAGTTGACTCAGGAGTTGGGCGTATGACGGCGGCGTATCGGTTGAAGGGGATAGGGTGGTTCGGGAGCTGCGTGGCGGTCGTCCTGGGCTTCTACCTGGTCTCGCTCCAGGTCGCGGCGGAGCGCAAGAAGCTCGACGACGTCAACACGCGCATCCGCACCGCCGAGCGCGACATCCGCGCGCTGGAGACCGAGTTCGACACGCGCGCGAACTTGGCGCAGCTCGAGAAGTGGAACGGCGACACGCTGGCCCTGACCGCGCCGATCGCAGGCCAGTTCGTCGGGGACGAGACGCAGCTCGCCTCGCTCGACGTGAGGCGCGGCCCTGCCGGCGGCGCGATCCAGACCGCCGCCCTTCTCGTCCCCTCGCAGCCGCAGCCGGTCGAGCCGCTGCCTGTTCCCGCCGCCCAGCCCAACATCCAGACGATCGCGCCCGCCCCCGTCGTCAAGCTGGCCAAGGTCGATCTGCCCAAGCCGCAGGTGGTCAAGGCCGTGTCCGAGCGGATCGTGACCGCCAAGGTCGGCAAGCCCGCGCCGATCGCGCAGGTGCGCACCGCTGCCGCCGTCGCCAAGGTGCGGCCGCAGGCGGTGGCGATGCTCGACCGCCAGCTGCTGTCCGACACGACGCTGGGTGACATCCTGAAGGGGGCCAAGTCCGAATCGCGGCGGCAGCGTTGAGCGTTCTCGTCGCGCGTCCCTCCACCAGCCAACGTACCGCCGGCCAGCGCCATGCGCTGGTCGCGACGACGCATATGCGGCTGATGATGCTGATGATGCTGTTCGGCGCGGCCGTGCTGGTCGTGATCGGGCGGCTGACCCTGCTCGCCATCTTCGCCGGGCCCGCCGATGCGGCGCAGCGCACTGCGACGCTGGCCGCGCGGGGCGACATCGTCGACCGCAACGGATCGCCGCTGGCCCGCACGATCGACAGCTGGACGATCGCGGTCCACCCCAAGAAGCTGATCGGCGATCCGATGGAGATCGCCGCGCGCTTGGCCGCGCTGATGCCCGATCGCGGCGACCAGGCCTGGTTCTATAACCAGATTACCCGCAAGGCCAATTTCGTCTATCTGCAACGCCGCGCCAGCCCGACGCTGGTCGAGCAGGTCAACGCGATCGGCGAGCCGGGCATCGTCTTCGACCGCGAGACGCAGCGCCTCTATCCGCAATCGACGCTGGCCGCGCACGCGCTGGGCTTCCTGTCGACCGATGGCCACGGCGTGAGCGGCATGGAGCGCGTGCTCGACGAGCGGCTGCTGAACCCCGCCCGCGCGGGCCAGCCCGTCGCCCTGTCGATCGACACCCGCGTCCAGGCGGCGATGGAGAGCGAACTGGGCCGCGCCATGAACACCTTCCGCGCGCGCGCCGGTGGCGGCATCGTGCTCGACGTCCATACCGGTGAGGTCGTGGCGATGGTATCGATGCCGACCTTCAATCCCAACCGGGTCGGCATGGCGGGCACCGAGGAACTGCGCAACATCACGACGCAGAGCGTGTTCGAGTTGGGGTCGACCTTCAAGCCGATCACCATGGCCACCGCGATCGAGAATGGCGTCGTCACCTCGATGCAGCGCCGCTTCGACGCGACCCATCCGCTCAAGGTCGGCGGCTATACGATCCATGACGAGGCGGGCGACCCCAAGCGCTGGCTGAACATGGCCGAGACGCTGATCTATTCGTCCAACATCGCCACCGCGCGCGTCGCCGACGAAATCGGGCCGCAGCGGATGCAGGCGATGTTCAAGAAGCTGGGCTTCGACACCAAGCCCGATATCGAGCTGCGCGAAAAGGGCCGGCCGCTGCTGCCGACCTATTGGGCGCGGACGACGACGATGACGACCGCCTATGGCCATGGCATCGCGGTGACGCCGCTGCATCTCGCCTCGGCCTATGCGACGCTGGTCAATGGCGGCATCTGGCGTCCGGCCACGCTGATGAAGGTCGCGCCCGGCCATGCGCCGCAGGGCCGCCGCGTGATCAGCGAGGCGACCAGCTTCAAGATGCGCCAGATGTTGCGTCTGATCGTGATGCGCGGCACGGGTCGCAAGGGCGATGCGCCGGGATACCGCGTCGGTGGCAAGACGGGCACGGCCGAGGCCGCGGTGGCGGGCGGCTATGACCGGTCGCGCAACGTCGCCACCTTCGCCGCGGCTTTCCCGATGGATGCGCCGCGTTATGTCGTCGTGGCGATGCTCGACTCGCCACAGGGTACGAAGGAGACGTTCGGGTGGAAGACCGCAGCCTGGAACGCCGCGCCCGTCGTCGGCCGCACCATCACGCGGGTCGGCGCGATGCTGGGCGTAGTGCCGGATGCGAACAAGGACATCGACGTGTCCGACATTCTACCTACCCTGTGGCAGGACCCGACCCGGCCGCCGATCGATGGCCGATAAGGGCGATGGCATGAAACTGAACCAACTGGACCACGGCATTTCGGGCGAGGGCGGCGACGCCCTCGTCACCGGTTTCGCGATCGACCATCGCAAGGTCGCCCCCGGCACCATCTTCGGCGCTTTTCAGGGCGCGCGGGTGAATGGCGAGGACTTCATCGCCGATGCGGTGCGCAGCGGCGCGATCGCGGTCGTGGCGCGGCCCGGCGTGACCGTCGAGGGCGCGGTGCATATCGCGTCGGACGAACCCCGCGCCGCCTTCGCGCAATTGGCCGCCGCCTTCTTCGCGCCGTTCCCGGCCACGGCGGTGGCGGTGACGGGCACCAACGGCAAGACCTCGACCGTCGAGATGACGCGCCAGCTGTGGCGCATGGCCGGGCATCACGCCGCCTCGATCGGCACGCTGGGCGTGACCACCGCCGACGAGCGGACCTATACCGGGCTGACCACGCCCGATGTCGTCACCTTCCTGTCCAACGTCGCTGGCCTCGCGCGCGAAGGCGTGACCCATCTGGCGTTCGAGGCGTCGAGCCATGGCCTGACCCAATATCGCACCGAGGGGCTGGAGGTGTCGGCGGCGGCCTTCACCAATTTGTCGCGCGATCACCTCGACTATCATGGCGATATGGGCGCTTATCTGGCGGCCAAGATGCGGCTGTTCTCCGAAGTGCTGTCGCCCACCGGGACAGCGGTCGTCTGGGCCGATGACGTCCAGAGCGGCCGGGTGATCGATCTGGCGCGCGCACGCGGCAACAATCTGATCACGGTCGGCACGCGCGGATCGACGCTGAAGCTGGTCGAGCGGCATCCGACCTTGCTCGGCCAGGGTCTGGTGATCGAAGACGAGCATGGCGCGACCCACAAGGTCCAGCTGCCGCTGATCGGCGCCTATCAGGCGGCCAACGCACTGGTGTCGGCCGGCCTCGTGCTGGCGACCGGCGGCGATGTCGCGGCGACGCTGGCCAATCTCGCCCGGTTGCAGCCGGTGCGTGGCCGGCTGGAACGGGCTGCCATCGCGCGCAGCGGTGCGCCGGTCTATGTCGATTACGCCCATACGCCCGATGCGTTGGAGGCCGCGATCGCGGCGCTGAAACCCCATGCCGGCGGTCGACTGATCGTGGTGTTCGGCGCGGGCGGCGACCGCGATCCCGGCAAGCGCGAGGCGATGGGGCAGGTCGCCTCGATGCAGGCGGACCGGGTGATCGTCACCGACGACAATCCGCGTACCGAGGACCCCGCCGCGATCCGCGCGCAGGTCATGCGCGGCGCGACCGGCGCGATCGAGATCGGCGACCGCCGCGAAGCCATCGCCGCCGCCATCGCCGAAGCGGGGGAGCAGGACATCGTCCTGATCGCGGGCAAGGGGCATGAGCAGGGCCAGATCGTCGGCGATCTCGTCCTGCCCTTCGACGATGTCGCGGTGGCACGCGAGTGCGCGGTATGACGACCGCCGCCAACGTGCCCGCCGCCGAGCCGGTCGAACCCCCCGTCGCGCTGGCGAACGACGCCACGCCCGTGCCCGTGCCCGCGCCGATCGCCGCCGAGCCCGTCGAGCGGCCTCGTCGCAAATTGTCGCTGCATTACGGCGCGCGCCCCGGAGAAAAGCCATGAGCCTGTGGACCGCCGACGAGATCGCCGCCGCGACCGGGGGACAGGCGTCGGGCGCGTTCGCGGTGACGGGCGTCGCTTTCGACAGCCGCGAAGTCGGCCCCGGCGATCTGTTCGTCGCGATGCTGGGCGAAGCGACCGATGGCCACCGCTTCCTCGATCAGGCCTTTGCGCAGGGCGCGGCGGGCGCGCTGGTCAGCTCCGATACCGCCCACCCGCACGTCCAAGTCGCCGACAGCTTTCGCGCGCTGGAGGATCTGGGCCGTGCCGCGCGGGCGCGGACCGAGGCGACGATCATCGGCGTCACCGGATCGGTCGGCAAGACCAGCGCCAAGGAAGCGCTCTACGCCGCGCTCGAACGCGGCTGGCAGGGGCGGGTGCACCGCTCGGTCAAGAGCTACAACAACCATACGGGCGTGCCGCTCAGCCTAGCGCGGATGCCGCGTGACGTGCGCGCCGGCGTGTTCGAGATGGGGATGAACCATGCGGGCGAACTGTCCGCGCTGACCGGGATGGTGCGCCCGCACATCGCGATCGTCACCGCCATCGCGCCCGCGCATACCGAATTCTTCGCCGACGAATCCGCCATCGCCGACGCCAAGGGAGAGATTTTCCAGGGGCTGGAGCCGGGCGGCACCGCGATCATCCCCTATGACAGCCCGCATCGCGACCGGCTGATCGCCGCCGCCCGGCCCTATGCCGCGCGGATCGTGACCTTCGGCTTCGATCCCGCCGCCGACGTCCATGCGATGGAGGCGATGCGTGGTCCCAATGGCGGCAGCTTCGTCACCGCGCGGATCGGCGAGCGCGAGCTGAACTTCACCCTGTCGCAGCCGGGCCGGCATTGGGTGTCCAATGCGCTGGCGGTGCTGGCGGCGGTCGATGCGGCGGGCGGCGATCTGGGGCTGGCGGGCCTCGCGCTGGCCGAACTCGGCGGGCTCGCTGGGCGCGGCGCGCGGTTCCGGGCCGGCAACGGCGCGCTGATCATCGACGAAAGCTACAACGCGAACCCCGCCTCGATGCGCGCCACGCTGGCGGTGCTGGCCGAGGAGCCGGGGCGGCATGTCGCCGTGCTGGGCGAGATGCGCGAACTGGGCGACGACTCGGCCGACTATCACGCCGGTCTCGCCGAACCGATCCTTGCCGCGCGCGTCGAAAAGGCGCTGCTGGTCGGCGAAACGATGGCGCCGCTGGCCGCCGCGCTTGAGGGGCGGGTCGATTTCGTCCATGTGACCGACGCAAAGGCCGCGCACGCCGCGCTGGCCTCGATCATCGCGCCCGATGACGTGGTGCTGATCAAGGGGTCCAACGGAGTCGGGCTGGCGCGCGTCGTCGCCGCTCTGGGCCAGGAATCTCGACGGGGCGGGGCGCAAGGATAATGTTGTATTGGATCGCGGAGCATCTCGGGTTTCCGGGCCTTCTCAACCTCATCCGCTATCTGTCCTTCCGTTCGGGCGCGGCGATCGCGACCGCGCTGCTCATCGGCCTGATCATAGGTCCGCGCTTTATCGGCTGGCTCCGTGTCCGCCAGGGCAAGGGGCAGCCGATCCGCGCCGACGGGCCGCAGACGCACCTCGCCAAGCGCGGCACGCCGACCATGGGCGGGCTGATGATCTTGACCAGCATGGCGATGTCGATCCTGCTGTGGATGGACCTGAGCAATCCCTTCGTCTGGGCCTGCCTGTTCGTCACGCTGGGCTTCGGCGCGATCGGGTTCCTCGACGATTATGACAAGGTCCGCAAAGCCTCGACCGCCGGCGTGTCGGGGCGGACGCGGCTGTTGCTGGAGTTCCTGATCGCGGGCATTGCGGCGTGGATCATCATGGGGCAGAACGGTACGCCGCTCTATCTGCCCTTCACCACGCGCATGTACATCGATCTGGGTATCTTCTATCCGGTCTTCGCCGCCTTCACGATCGTGGCGTTCGGCAATGCGGTGAACCTGACCGACGGCCTCGATGGCCTCGCGACCATGCCGGTCATCATCGCCAGCGTGGCGTTCCTGGTCATCGTCTATCTGGTCGGCAACGTGAAGTTCGCCGATTACCTCGGCATCCCGCATGTCCCGCGTGCCGGTGAGCTCGCCATCTTCTGCGGTGCGGTGATCGGCGCGGGTCTCGCCTTCCTCTGGTTCAACGCGCCCCCGGCGGCGGTGTTCATGGGCGATACGGGCAGCCTGGCACTGGGCGGCGCGCTCGGCACCATCGCGGTCGTCGCGCATCACGAGATCGTGCTGGGCATCATCGGCGGCCTGTTCGTGGTCGAGGCGCTGTCGGTGATCATCCAGGTCTTCTTCTACAAGCGGACCGGCAAGCGCGTGTTCCGCATGGCACCGATCCACCATCATTTCGAACAGCTCGGCTGGTCGGAGCCGACGGTGGTGATCCGCTTCTGGATCATCGCGCTGGTGCTGATGCTGGCGGGCCTGTCGACGTTGAAGCTGCGATGATCGTTTCGCGCAACTGGGCGGGCAAGACTTTCGCGGTGCTGGGGCTGGCGCGCTCCGGCGCCGCGACCGTTTCTGCGTTGTTGGCCAGCGGGGCGGACGTACTGGCTTGGGATGACGATGCGGCAAGGCGCGAGGCCGTGTTCGCGCAATGGGGGCATTTGAGCGGCGAGCGGCTGTTCATCGACGATTTTTCCGACTGGATAGATCCAGAGATTGACGCACTGATCGTCTCGCCGGGTGTTCCGCTCAACACTCATCCGCTGGCCGCAGCCGCGCGCGCGGCGGGAGTGCCCGTCATCGGCGACATCGAACTCTTCGCCCAAGCGCATAAGGACCTGCCGCCGCACAAGGTCGTTGGCATCACCGGCACCAACGGCAAGTCGACCACGACCGCGCTGGTCCATCACATCCTGAAGACGGCGGGCGTCCCGACCCTGATGGGCGGCAATATCGGCCTGCCGATCCTGAGGCAGGAGCCTCTGCCCGAGGGCGGGGTCTATGTGCTGGAGCTGTCCAGCTATCAGATCGACCTGACGACCAGCCTTGATTGCGACGTCGCGGTGCTGCTGAACATCACGCCCGATCATCTCGATCGCTATGACGGCTTTGCGGGCTATGCCGCCTCCAAAGCGCGCCTGTTCGCGATGCAGACGGCGGGCCATGTCGCGGTGGTCGGCACCGGCGACGAGGCCTCGGCCAATATCGCGCAAGGGCTGGCGGGCCGCACCGACGACCTCGTGACGATCGCGCCGGACATGGTGATCGACCAGCGCCGCTGGCCGGCGCTGCAAGGGCCGCACAATGCCCAGAACGCGCAGGCTGCGATCGCCGTGGCGCGGGCTCTGGGGATCGACGCGGCCGCGATCGAGGCCGGACTGGCCAGCTATGCCAGCCTGCCGCACCGGATGCAGCATGTCGCCACCCGGCATGGCGTGGCCTTCGTCAACGACTCCAAGGCGACCAACCCCGAGTCCACCGCCCCCGCCCTGGCGGCCTTCCCCCGCGTCCACTGGATCGTCGGCGGCAAGCGCAAGGGCGACGACCTCGACGCCTGCGCCGCGCATCTGGATCATGTCGTCGCGGCCTATACGATCGGCGAGGCCGCGCCGTTGTTCTTCGACCTGTTGAAGGACAAGGTCCCGGTGGTCGAGCAGTCGGGCACGCTGGAGGCAGCCGTCGCGCATGCCGCCGCCGCCGCGCGGCCGGGGGACACGGTCCTCCTGTCGCCGGCCTGCGCCAGCTTCGATCAGTTTCGCGATTACGAAGCGCGGGGTGATGCCTTCCGCGCCGCCGTGGAGGCGCTGGCATGACCGACCGCACGCCCAAGGCGCCGCGCCCCGGCCTGATCGGATCGATGAAGGGACGCGGCGGGCGCGGCGACCGTTCCCCGCTGGGCACCTGGTTCTGGGACATCGACCGGGTGCTGCTGCTGCTCACCCTGTTCCTGATCGCGATCGGGCTGATCGCGGTCGCTGCCGCCAGCCCCGCGACCGCGATGCGCTATTCGGGCGAGCATCGGAAGTTCACGCCGCTCTATTATTTCTGGCGACAGGTGATGTGGGTCGGCGTCTCGCTACCCGTGCTGTTCGGCGTGTCGATGCTGCCGGTCGTCACCGCGCGGCGTATGGCGGTGCTGGGCACTGGCGTGCTGATCGCGATCCTGGCGGTCACGCCCTTTATCGGGGTGGAGATCAACGGCGCGCGGCGCTGGATCGGCGTGGGCATCGCGCAGTTCCAGCCGTCCGAGTTCCTGAAACCGATGTTCATCGTGACGACCGCCTGGCTGTTGTCGCTGAAGGCCAAGGAACGCGATCTGCCTGCCACGCTGATCACCATGGGGATGACCGGGCTGGTCGCGGGGCTGCTGATGCTGCAACCCGATTTCGGGCAGACGATCGTCTTCTGTCTGGTCTGGATCGCGCTGTTGATGATCTCGGGCACGCCGATGCGCGTGATGCTGGCGATCGGGTCGCTGGCGCCGATCGGGCTGGTCATGGCCTATATGTTCTATGGTGTGGCGCGCAGCCGCATCAACGCCTTCCTGTTCCCCGACGTCGATGGCGAGGGTGCGGCCGACCATTTCCAGGTCAATGCCGCGCACAACACGCTGACCGCCGGGGGCTGGACCGGTACCGGGCCGGGCGGCGGTGCGGCCAAGTTCGGCCTGCCGGAGGCGCATACCGACTATATCTATTCGGTGATCGGCGAGGAATTCGGGCTGATCGCCTGCGCCATCATCGCGCTCGTCTTTCTGGCGATCGTGGTGCGCGTATTCGTGAAGCTGCTTGACGAACAGGACGAGTTCAAGCTCTACGCCGCCTCCGGGCTGGCGGTGCAGTTCGGCGCGCAGGCGCTGATCTCGATGGCGGTGAATACGGGGCTCGCTCCGTCCAAGGGGATGACCCTGCCGTTCATCAGCTATGGCGGCTCGTCGATGATCGCGCTGTCGATCGGGATGGGGTTGTTGCTGGCATTCACGCGGCGCAACCCGTTCCTGACGCGCAGCCCCTATGTAGTCAGGTGGAGCGGGCAATGAGCCGTCACTTCGTCCTCGCCGCCGGGGGAACCGGCGGCCATATGGTCCCCGCCGCCGCGCTGGCGGCCGAGCTGACCCGGCGCGGGCACCGCGTGGCGCTGGTGTCGGACGCACGCGGCGTACGCTTTCCGGGGCTGTTCGAGGATATCCAGACGCACGTCCTGCCAGCCGGGCGCTTTGCGGGCGGGCCGGTCGGCTGGGCCAAGGCGCTGCGCGAGATGTGGCGCGGCCGGGCGATGGCGCGCGAACTCTACAAGACCTTCCGCCCGGCGGCGGTCATCGGGTTCGGCGGCTATCCCGCGATGCCCGCTTTGCTGGCGGCGTTTGCGGAAGGAATTCCCACCGCGATCCATGAGCAGAACGCCGTGCTGGGCCGGGTCAACCGGCTGGTCGCGGGCAAGGTCGATGCGATCGCCTTGTCCTATGAGGATACGCAGCGGCTGAGCGCCAAGCATGCGGACAAGACCCGGTTGATCGGTAATCCGGTGCGCGATCAGGTGCTCAGCTTACGTTCGCGACCCTATCCGCTGCTGGAAGAGGATGGTATCTTCCGCGTCCTCGTCACTGGCGGCAGCCAGGGGGCGAGCATTCTCAGCCAGGTCGTGCCCGACGGCCTTGCCATGCTGCCCGTCACCTTCCGGCGGCGCTTGCAGGTGACGCATCAGGCGCGGATCGAGGATATCGACGCGGTGCGCGCCAAATATGCCGAGCATGAGATTCCGGCCGAACTCGCCACCTATTTGCCCGACCTGCCCGAGCAGCTTGCCTGGGCGCATCTGGTGATCGCGCGGGCCGGGGCCTCGACGCTGGCCGAGCTGACGGTCGCGGGGCGCCCGGCGATCCTGGTGCCGCTACCCAGCGCGACCGACGATCACCAGACGGTGAACGCGCGCGAGATGACCAGGGCGGGCGGCGCGCGGACGATCGCGCAAAAGGATTTCACGCCGGTCGAACTCGCCAAGCAGATGCAGAAGCTGGGCCTCGACCCGGCGGCGCTGGAGAATGCGGCGGTCCGCGCACGCGCCTGCGGCCGGCCCGACGCGGCGAGCGACCTCGCCGATCTGGTCGAAAGCCTCGACGCACCGCGCATGGTCTTGCCGGTGGGCAAATCACAAGGGACACGGAATTTGGTGGGAGCAGGCGCATGAAGGGCGTCGCCACGGATATCGGCACGATCCACTTCGTCGGCATCGGCGGCATCGGCATGTCGGGCATTGCCGAGGTGATGAAGAATCTCGGCTACCGGGTGCAGGGCTCCGACGTGGCCGAGGGCTATGTCGTGCAGGGCCTGCGGACCAAGGGTATCCCGGTCGCCATCGGCCATGCGGCGGACAATCTGGGCGATGCGGCGGTGGTCGTGACCTCGACCGCGATCACCCGCTCCAACCCCGAAGTCGAAGCCGCGCTCGAACGCCGCATCCCCGTGGTGCGCCGCGCCGAGATGCTCGCCGAGCTGATGCGGTTGAAGTCCACCGTTGCGGTGGCGGGCACGCATGGCAAGACGACGACCACCTCGATGGTCGCGGCGCTGCTCGATGCCGGGGGCGTCGACCCGACCGTCATCAATGGCGGCATCATCAACAGCTATGGCTCGAACGCCCGTCTGGGCGCTTCCGACTGGATGGTCGTGGAGGCGGACGAGAGCGACGGCAGCTTCCTGCGGCTCGACGGCACGATCGCGGTTGTCACCAATATCGACCCCGAGCATCTCGATCATTATGGTTCGTTCGACCGGGTGAAGGACGCGTTCGTAGAGTTCGTCGAGAATGTGCCCTTCTACGGCGCGGCGTTGCTGTGCCTCGACCATCCCGAAGTGCAGAACATCCTGCCGCGCGTCCGGGACCGCCGCGTCGTGACCTATGGCTTCTCGGCGCAGGCGGACGTGCGCGGCGTCAACGTCACGCCGATTCCCGGCGGCAATCGGTTCGAGGCGATCATCCGCCACCGTGACGGCTCCAGCCGTTCGATCGAGGGCATCGAGCTGCCCATGCCCGGCCGTCACAATGTCCAGAACGCGCTGGCCGCGATCGGCGTGGCGCTGGAGCTGGGCATCGACGACGCCACCATTCAGCAGGGCTTCGGCCAGTTCGGCGGGGTCAAGCGGCGCTTCACCAAGGTCGGTGAGATCGCGGTGGACGGCGGCACGGCGACCGTCATCGACGATTATGGCCATCATCCGGTGGAAATCCGCGCGGTGCTGGCCGCCGCCCGCGAAAGCGCGCGCGGTCGCGTGATCGCGGTGGTGCAGCCGCACCGCTTCACCCGGCTCGGCAATCTGATGGAAGAGTTCCAGACCGCCTTCAACGACGCCGACCGTGTGCTGGTGACCCCGGTCTATGCGGCGGGCGAACAGCCGATCGAGGGCGTCGACGCCTCTGCGCTGGTCGAGGGGCTGAAGCGGCGCGGGCATCGCTCGACGGCCACGGTGGCCGACGCCGACGCGCTGGCCGAAGAACTGGCGAGCTCGATCCGTGCGGACGACATGATCGTCTGCCTGGGCGCGGGCGACATCACCAAATGGGCGGCGGGTCTGGCAAGCGCCATCGAGGCGTGCCGATGAACCTGCCCGACACCGCCGGCCGATTGACCCCGGCTGCGCCGCTGGCGCCGCTGGTATGGTTCAAGGCGGGCGGAGCGGCCGAATATCTGCTGGAGCCCAAGGATGTCGACGACCTGTCGGCGTTCCTGAAGGCGCTCGGGGGCGAGGTGCCGGTCATGGTACTGGGCTTGGGCTCCAACCTGATCGTGCGTGACGGCGGCGTGCCGGGCGTCGTGATCCGTCTGGGCAAGCCGTTCAGCTATGCGCGGGCAGGGGAGGGGCACGTCATCACCTGTGGCGGCGGCACTTCGGGCATCCTCGTCTCGTCCAACGCGCGCGATGCCGGGATCGGTGGGCTGGAGTTTCTGCGCTCGATCCCCGGCACGGTCGGCGGCTTCGTGCGGATGAATGGCGGGGCCTATGGTCGTGAGGTGGCCGATGTGCTGGTTTCCGCCACCGTCGTCCGTCGCGACGGCATGGTCGAAACGCTGGGTGTCGCCGATCTCGAATACACCTATCGCCACTCCAACCTGACCGACGGCACGGTGGTGGTCGAGGCGACCTTCCGGGGGCACGCCGCCGAACCTGCCGCGATCCAGGCGGAGATGGATCGCATCGCCGCCGCACGCGAGGCATCGCAGCCGCTACGCTCCAAGACCGGAGGGTCGACTTTCAAGAACCCGGATGGCCACAAGGCCTGGGCGCTGGTCGATGCGGCGGGCTGTCGCGGGCTGACGCTGGGCGATGCGCAGGTGTCGGAGAAGCATTGCAACTTCCTGCTCAACCTCGGCAACGCCACCGCGGCGGACATCGAGGCGCTGGGCGAAGAGGTCCGGACCAAGGTAAAGGCTCAGTCGGGCGTGACGCTCGAATGGGAAATCCAGCGCGTCGGGGTGGCGAAGTGAAGACGGCATCCCCAATCCTCCCCAAGCATAGCTTGGGGAGGATTGAAGAAGACTCCACGCAAATAACAAGGATCGCGTGATGCATATCGTCGTACTGATGGGCGGCTGGTCGGCAGAGCGGCCGGTGTCGCTGATGTCGGGGGCGGGCGTTGCCGATGCGCTGGAGCGGAACGGCCACCGTGTCACCCGGATCGACATGGACCGCGATCTTGCGGCCAGGCTGGTCGAGGCCAAGCCCGACCTCGTCTTCAACGCGCTGCACGGCTCGCCCGGTGAGGATGGCACGGTGCAGGGGATGCTCGACCTGATGGGCATAGCATATACCCATTCGGGTCTCGCCACCTCGGTGATCGCGATCGACAAGGTGCTGACCAAGCAGGCGCTCGTGCCCCACGGCATCCCCATGCCCGGCGGCCGCATCGTGAAGTCGGAAGAGCTGTTCGCCGCCGATCCGCTGCCACGCCCCTATGTGCTCAAGCCCGTCAATGAGGGCTCCTCGGTCGGCGTCGCGATCGTTGCCGACACCAGCAACCATGGCAGCCCGATTGCCCGCGATGCGAGCGGGCCCTGGGCCGAATTCGAGGAATTGTTGGCCGAGCCCTATATCCGGGGCCGCGAACTGACCACCGCTGTGCTGGGCAACCGCGCGCTGGGCGTGACCGAGTTGAAGCCCAAGAACGGCTGGTACGATTTCGACGCCAAATACACCGATGGCCTGACCGAGCATGTCTGCCCCGCACAGATTCCCGACGAAATCGCCGAGGCCTGCAAGTCGCTCGCGCTCGAGGCGCATCGCATCCTGGGCTGTCGCGGCGCCTCACGCTCCGACTTCCGCTGGGACGATGAGCGCGGCGTCGACGGACTGTTCCTGCTGGAGGTCAACACCCAGCCCGGCATGACCCCGCTCAGCTTGGTGCCCGAACAGGGCCGCCATGTCGGCATGGATTATGACACGCTGGTCCAGGCGATCGTCGACGAAGCGCTCCAGTGGTACAAGGATCAGGCGGGATGAGCCGCACGATCAAGCGCGGCCCGCCGCCGCGCCGCCCGGCACCGCGCCGTCGCCAGCCGGTCAAGCGCGCGACGCTGAGCGAGCGGTTGCTCGCCAAGGTGCCGGTCAGCGAGGAGACGATCAAGAAGGCCGTTACCTGGACGATCCTGGGCGGCGCGGGTGCGGCGGTGCTGGCGGTCGCGACCTATGTCGGTGTGCCCGGCATGATCGGCACTGCGATCGCCGAGCAGGCGGGCCATGCCGGTTTTCGCGTCCAGCAGATCGAAGTGACCGGCCTGAAGCGCATGGACCGGATGACCGTCTATGCCGTCGCGCTCGACCAGCAGAGCCGGGCGATGCCGCTCGTCAATCTGGAGGATGTCCGCGCCAAGCTGCTCCGCTACGGCTGGATCAAGGACGCGCATGTCTCCAGGCGGCTGCCCGATACGCTGCTGGTCGATATCGACGAGCGCAGCCCGGCGGCGGTGTGGCAGGATAACGGCCAGCTGACCCTGATCGACGCGGGCGGCGTGCTGCTGGAGCCGGTGCGGGCCGAGGCGATGCCCGACCTGCCGCTGATCATCGGCCCGGGCGCGAATTTGCAGGAGCCGGCCTATCAGGCGTTGTTGTCCGCCGCACCCGCGCTCAAACCGCGTGTGAAGGCGGCGACCTGGATCGGCAATCGCCGCTGGGATCTGACCTTCGACAGCGGCGAGACGCTGGCGCTACCCGAGGACGGGGCGGGGGCGGCGCTGATGAAGTTCGCCGCGATGGACGGCTCGCGGCCGCTGCTGGGGCGCGGCTGGCTGCGCTTCGATATGCGCGACCCTGCAAAGCTGGTTGCGCGCAAGCCCGGTTTGAATCAGAATCATGCGCTCGCTGATCCGGCAAAGGCCGGGGGCGGTGCCGCCGATGTCGCGCCCGGGAATGGCGCGGAGGCGGCAGCGGCCGAAGGGGCATCACAGGGGTAGCAAGGTCATGGCAAAGATTGCACCCGAGGGGCTGATCACCGCGCTGGACATCGGGTCGTCCAAAGTGTCCGCGCTGATCGCGCGCAAGGGCGATGGCGGCGAACTGATCGTGCTGGGCACTGGCCAGCGCGAGAGCCGGGGCGTCAAGCGCGGCTATATCGCCGATATGGGCGCGACCGAGGCGGCGGTGCGCGAGGCGGTCGAACAGGCCGAGCGGATCGCGGGGCTGAATATTGAGAATGTCTGGGTCGGTTTCTCGGCCGGTGGCCTGGTGTCCGACGTGGCCGAGGTCGAGTTCGAGCTGGGCGGCCATCAGGTCGAACAGGGCGACATCGACGCGCTGCTGGCGGCCGGGCGCAACTCGATCGACCCGCAAGGCCGCATGGTACTGCACGCGCAGCCCGCGCTTTACACGCTGGACGGGCTGACCGGCGTGAAGAAACCGCTGGGTCTGCATGCCGATCGGCTGGGCGTGCACATCCATGTCGTCGCCGCCGACGGCTCGCCGGTGCGCAATCTCGATCTGTGCGTCCGTTCCGCGCATCTGGAGGTCAAGTCGATCATCGCCGCGCCGGTGGCGACGGGGCTGGCCTGTCTGTCGGACGAAGAGCGCGAACTGGGCGTCGCACTGGTCGAGATGGGGGCGGGGATCACCAATGTCTCGCTGTTCGCGGGCGGGATGCTGGTGGGGCTGTGTTCGCTGCCGATGGGCGCGGCGGACATCACCGACGATGTCGCTTCCGCCTTCGGCACCCGGCGGCAGATGGCCGAGCGGATGAAGTGCTTCCACGGCTCGGCCAATGCCTCCCCGCGCGACAATCACGACATGATCCAGGTGACGCCGATCTCGGCCGAGGATGGTGGCGACACGATGCAGATCACCAAGGCGCAGCTGATCGGCGTGATCCGCCAGCGGCTGGAGCATCAGATGGGCGAGATTCGCAAGGCGCTCCAGCATCTGAAGTTCGAGGGGCCGGTGGGGCGTCAGGTCGTGCTGACCGGCGGCGGCGCGGAGCTGAAGGGCATTGCCGACTATGCGCAGCAGGCGCTGGGCCGCTCGGTCCGGATCGGCCGGCCGCGCGGGCTGGCCGGTCTGCCCGATGCGCATGGCGGGCCGGCTTTCGCGACGCTTGCGGGTCTGGCTTTCTATGCCGCGACCGACCCGATCGACCTGCGCAGCATCGCGCCGACGAACCAGACGGTTCACCGGCCGAGCGGCATGGGGCTGTTCCGGCGGCTGATTCAGGCGGCGAAGGCGAATTATTAAGCAAATTGGCCCGATGCTGGGCAGTTTTGGGTTGGCACCGGGCGGGTCGCTGGTGCACTAACAGTTATTCAGGGGCCCGGTCTTAGCGTATCGACCGGGAACGGCGGAGTAGAATTGGGATGAGCATCGAATTCATCGCACCCGAGGTCGACGAACTGACGCCGCGTATCGCGGTGATCGGTGTCGGCGGTGCCGGCGGCAACGCGATCGCGAACATGATGCGCGCCGAGGTGCAGGGCGTGGATTTCCTCGTCGCCAATACCGACGCGCAGGCGCTGAAGCAGTCGATCGCGCCGCGTCGCGTCCAGCTGGGTGCCAAGATCACGCAGGGGCTGGGCGCCGGCAGCCGTCCGGAAATCGGCCGCGCCG
This sequence comes from Sphingomonas pseudosanguinis, assembly GCF_014196255.1. Classification (GTDB taxonomy): domain Bacteria; phylum Pseudomonadota; class Alphaproteobacteria; order Sphingomonadales; family Sphingomonadaceae; genus Sphingomonas; species Sphingomonas pseudosanguinis. The sequence continues at coordinate 93,760 of NZ_JACIDH010000007.1, read as the reverse complement.
CCGCCGAGGAGACGATCGAGGATCTCTCCAAGATGCTCGAGGGCAGCCACATGTGCTTCATCGCCGCCGGCATGGGCGGCGGCACCGGCACCGGTGCGGCCCCGGTCATCGCCAAGGCGGCGCGTGACATGGGCATCCTGACCGTCGGCGTCGTGACCAAGCCGTTCGCGTTCGAGGGCAATCGTCGCGCCAAGTCGGCCGATGGCGGCATCGAGGAACTGCAGAAGTACGTCGATACGCTAATCGTCATCCCGAACCAGAATCTGTTCCTGATCGCCAACGCCAACACCACCTTCAAGGAAGCGTTCGCGATGGCGGACGAGGTGCTGCAGCAGGGCGTGCGCGGCATCACCGACCTGATGGTCATGCCGGGCCTCATCAACCTCGACTTCGCCGACGTCCGCTCGGTGATGCAGGAGATGGGCAAGGCGATGATGGGCACCGGTGAGGCCACCGGCGACAATCGCGCGATCGAGGCGGCGCAGAAGGCGATCGCCAACCCGCTGCTCGACGGCGTGTCGATGCAGGGGGCCAAGGGCGTCATCATCTCGATCACCGGCGGCGACGACATGCGCCTGCTCGAAGTGGACGAGGCGGCGAATCACATTCGCGAGCTGGTCGATCCCGAAGCCAACATCATCTGGGGTTCGGCGTTCAATCCCGAACTGGAAGGCCGCATCCGCGTGTCGGTGGTCGCCACCGGTATCGACGCCGATGTGAAGCCGGGTGCCGCCGCGCCGGTCGAGGCGCAGCGCAGCAGCTTCAGCATGGGCGGCATGGCGCGCAAGACCGACGACACGCCCAGCTATCGCCCGAGCGAGCCGACCGCCGCCACCCCTGCGTCGCAGGTCGCCGCCCCGGCCCCGACGCCCGCCCCCGTCGTGTCACAGCCCGCACCGTCGCCCAGCGTGACCCCGGCCGCACCGGTGGTGACGCCGCCGCCGGCGCCGGTCGCGGCCCCCGCCGCGCCGCAGCCGGCGCAGGAGGACGAACTGGTCCTGGGTGCCGACACGATGGTCCCCGCCGCACCGGCCCAGCCCCAGGCCCCGACCCACAGCGCTTCGGTCGAACCGGCGCCCGGTTCGGAAGAAGCCCGCCGCCGCTGGCTGGCCCCCGGCAGCGAAGCCGGCGAGGTGCCGGCCCAGCCCGCACCGCGCGTGAAGCTGGGTGGTACGTTGTTCGAGCGCATGTCCAACGCGGCGCGCGGTGCGCAGCGTGACGACAATGCGCAAGGCTCGGGCGACTCGTCGCTCGACATCCCGCGCTTCCTGCATCGTCAGAACAACCAGTAAGAGGCTTTCGCCGGTCCGACTGGCGAAGACGTTGCAAAGGGCCTGCCCGAGCGATCGGGTGGGCCTTTTCGTTGCCGCATAGGCGACGGGAGCGGGTGGCGGATGTGGCTCTATCCGCCGTGATGATCGCGATCGGAGCCGGGAAGCCCGAAACGACATCACCCCTCCCCTTCAGGGGAGGGGACGGGGGTGGGGCCTATCCGCGAGCACGTCGTATGTGGAGAAGCCCTCCGTCAGGGAATCGTTGCGAAATTGGCGCTTCCTCGCTCTCCGAACTTCACCCCAGTGGAGGCCGGGGTTCAGATGCTGAACGTTTTCCATCGCTTATCAGCGCTTACCCAACCGGAGCTCGGCCTGCGCGGGGTGATGCTAAGAGTTTTGCGTGATCCCCTGCAGCGGGAGAGATGGGGGTCGGGCGCTTCCGCGAGCGCTTCGTGATGGGTGAGGCCCCACCCCAACCCCTCCCCTGAAGGGGAGGGACTTGCCTGACGCCATCCGCCATTCCTGTGATCGTGAAGGCATAGGGGACGGGAATGGCCGTCTGTCCCCCTCTCCGGGATATGCCGTTCTTCGATCTGCCGACGCCCTTGAAGACCTCGGAAGGATTCGGTCCAAGGAACAGCGCCCCGTCCGATCCAAGCGTTGATGGCCTGACAGGGCTCGGCCGCGATCCTAACCCGCCATCCGCGCTGATCCCCCAGCTGGCCCCGCCTTTTGGTCGACCGTGCGGAACAACCGGGCGCGCGGCGCGTGCGATCCCCATTGCCCGGCGGCGCGAAACGCGCTTTATGGGACCCAGTCCCATGACGCCGACCTTCCTTTCCCGCGCTTCGTTGGCGCTCGCCCTGATGCTGGCGACCGCTCCGTTTCCGATTTTGGCCCAGGCGATGGTCCAGGCGCTTCCCGGTACGACCGATGCCGATCGGCTGGGGGACGTGATGCGCCGCGTGGCGCAGAACCCGCGCGACGTGAACGCGCTGATCGAAGCGGCGCAGCTGTCCATTCATCTCGACGACCTGTCGGGTGCGGCATCGCTGCTGGCGCGTGCCGAAAAGGTCGATCCGCGCGATCCCCGGATCAAGGCGGGCATGGGGTCGATCCTCGTCCGCTCCGAGCGGCCGGGCGAGGCGCTGCGTTACTTCGCGCAGGCCGAGGCGGCGGGACTGCCGAGCGCGCAGTTCGCGGCCGATCGCGGTTTTGCCTATGACCTGGTCGGCGATCAGCCCCGGGCGCAGCGCGAATATCGCACCGCGATCGCCAGCGCGCCGACCGACGAGATCATCCGCCGCTATGCGCTGTCGCTCGGCATTTCGGGGCAGCGCGAGCAGGCGCTCGAACAGCTCGACCCGCTGCTGCGCAAGACCGACCGCGCCGCCTGGCGTGCGCGCGCCTTCATCCTGGCGATGACCGGCGACATGCCCGAGGCGACGCGCATCGCCGCGACGATGATGCCGCCGCAGCTGGCTCAGGGGCTGCAACCCTTTTTCCAGCGTCTGCCGACCCTGCCGGCGGTCGACCGCGCTTTTGCCGTGCATTTCGGCGAGACGCGCGCCACGCCCGAGCGGCTGGCCGATGCGCGGCTGGCACCGGTTCTCCCCGCGCTGACGCCGACCACCGCGCCGGTACAGATGGCGGCGGCGACCCCGGTCGCAGCCCCCGTCGCGACGCGGACCGATCCGCGTCGTGCGGGCCGCACCACGGCACGCGGCAATCGCGGTGTGGCGCTGGCCGCCAGCGTTCCCAGCACGACGCCGCCGCCCGCGCCGGTCCAGATGGCATCGGCCACGCCGGTGCGCACACCGACCGAGCAGCGAGTCACGCCCGCCGCCGCGCCCATGCGCATGGTTCAGCCGCTGCCCGGTTTCACCTCGTCCCTGCCGGCGGCAACGAGTTCAGCGCCCGCCACCAGCGTTGCGGCGACCGAGCCGGCGCGGCCCATGATCCAGCCGCTGCCGACGACGACATCGCCGACCCAGGTCGGGCAGACCGCGACGGTGCAACCGCTGCCATCAACGGCGACGTCGGTCGTACAGGCGACGCCCGCGACATCGGTCGCACAGGCCACGCCCGTCACGCCGCCGGTCGAGATGGCGCAGACCGCGACGACCGCACCGACCCCGACGGCGGTGGCCACCGCGATGATCCAGCCGCTGCCACCCCGGACCGAGGAACCGGCACCGGCGCCGAACCCCGTGGCGTCGGCACCGCGTCGCACTTCGCTCGCGGCGGCACGGGCGGTGCGTGAGGATTCGGTGCTGGCGCGGATCGTCGCCAATCTGTCGATCCCCGCTTCCGAACTCGGCGTCGAGGGGCCGGACCGCCCCGCCGTGATCGCCGCCAATACGCCGATGAGCAGCGGCTCGCAGCGCGTCCTGGCCGAGGCGAAGGCCAAGGCCGAGCGGGATGAGGCCGCGCGCGAAAAGGCGGCCGAAGTCGTCGAGCCGCCCGTCCGCGATCCCAAGGCGATTGCCGCCGAGCGCAAGGCCAAGCTCGCCAAGGCCGCCGCCGACAAGAAGGCGCTGGCGCTCAAAAAGGCCGAGGCCGAGAAGAAGGCGCTCGCCGACAAGGAAGCCGCCGAGGAGAAGCGCAAGGCGCGCGCCAACCCGTCGCGCATCTGGGTCCAGGTCGCGGGCGGCGCGAACGAGAGCGACCTGCCCAAGGCCTGGGCCGCAACCAAGGCCAAGGCGCCCGAACTCTTCGCTGGGCATCAGGGTTACAAGACGCCGCTGCGCGCGACGCACCGCGTGCTGACCGGCCCGTTCAAGACCGATGACGAGGCGCGGGCGTTCGTCAACAAGCTGGCCAAGAAGGGCGTGTCGGCCTTCCCGGTCAGCAGCGAGGCGGGGCAGGCGGTCACGCGGCTCGACGCGAAGTAACGCGATGACCCGCTTCGCGCCCTGGGCGTCGTTTCCCGAGCAGAGCCGGGGACGCCGCCATGACGAGACCAAGGGGTTGGAGCGTGGCCCGCGCGACGCGTTCCAGCGCGACCGCGACCGGATCATCCATTCGATCAGCTTCCGCCGGCTGCGTCACAAGACGCAGGTCTTCATGGCCCCCGATGGCGACCATTTTCGTGTCCGCCTGACCCATAGCCTGGAGGTCGCGCAGATCGGCCGGACGATCGCGCGCACGCTGGGGTTGAACGAAGACCTGACCGAGGCGCTGTGCCTGGCGCATGACATCGGCCATCCGCCCTTCGGCCATGCCGGCGAGGATGCGCTGAAGGCGGCGCTGACCGATCAGGGCGGGTTCGATCACAACGGCCATACGCTGCGCACGCTGACGGCGATCGAGCGGCCCTATCCGCGCTGGGACGGGTTGAATCTGACCTGGGAGACGCTGGAGGGGCTGGCCAAGCATAACGGGCCGGTGCGCCATCCCGGCTGGGCGCTGCGTGAGGCGGATGCCGACTTCCCGCTCGATCTGGAGAGCCATGCCTCGCTGGAGGCGCAGGTCGCGGCGCTGGCCGACGACATCGCCTATGACAATCACGACATCGACGATGGCCTGCGTGCCGGGCTGTTGACGCTCGACCAGATGCTGGCGGTGCCGCTGGTTGCGCGCGGCTGGGACGTGGCGCGGGCGAAGTTTCCCGATGTCGCCCCCAAGCGGCTGGCGAGCGAGCTGATCCGTTCACAGATCGGGGTGATGGTCAACGATCTGGTCGCCGAGACGCGGCGGCGGATCGCCGAGAGCGGGGTAGGGGACGTCGCCGATGTCCGCGCCGCTGGCCGCGCGCTGGTCGGCTTTTCGGACGCGATGCGGGTCGAGGAGCGCGACCTGAAGCGCTTTATGTACGCCAATCTCTATCACCACCCGCGCCAGCTGGCGGCGGCGGATGCGGCGCATGGCATCGTCAAGGGTCTGTTCGCCGCCTATCGCGCCGACCCGGCGCTGCTACCCGAGGAATGGCGCGAACGCCTGCCCGAGGCCGAACCCGAGCGCAGCCGGCATATCGCCGACTTCATCGCTGGCATGACCGATCGCTACGCCGTGCGCAGCTACCAGCAGATCGTCGGCCCGATCGACCTGCCCGAGGGGTTCTGACGCGCGACAATCTGCCAAAGAACACCCCTCCCCTTAAGGGGAGGGGCTTGCTTCGGCCGACACATGGTCGTCACACTTCGACGAGGGCAGATCGCCTCGGCCTTGCGCGTCAATGGACCCATTCGGGGTCGGTGGTGAAGACGATCGTCAGCCATAGGTCCGGGCTGTCATGGCCCAGCGCCTGGCCGATCTCGTCGCGCAGCGCGTCCCATTCCTCCAGGCGGCGTGCCGGCCAGTGGCGCGGCACGATGAAGTTCAGCTCGATCTGAATGCCGCGCCCGACCCGCGCGACGAAGGCGCGGTGGCCCAGAAAGCCGTGCGCGGCATCGATCCTGTCCGCCACATCCTCGACCTGCACCCGCAGGTCATAGGGGGTGACGAGCAGGATTTCGGACAGCGCCTTGCGCACGCTGGCGATCGGCACGGGGATGATGACAATACAGATGATCAGCAGCGCGACCGGATCGATATAGGGGGTCATCCACGCCCAGCGGCCGCCGTCGATCGCATGGCCGATGACGAAAGAGGCGAACAGCGACCCGCTGAGCGCCGCCGTCATGCCCCAGGAGCGCGCGTCCATCGCCACAAACTCCGACCCGATCGACCGGTTGGCCCGGCGTACGTAGAACGCCATCCCCAGGTCGATGATGAGGCTGATCCCCGTATAGATCAGAACCGCGCCTAACGAGGGCGCATGGCCGCCGCCCAGGATGATGCGGGTCGCATCCAGCATCGCATAGAGCGCCGCGCCGGTCAGAAGCATGCCGTTCACCCCCAGCACAATCGGCTCGAGATGCCAGAAGCCCATGGTGAAGCGCTTGCTATAGCTCTGGCCCATCGCATCGGCCGCGTTCGACGCCGCGATCAGCCGCGCGACCATCAGCGCCAGCCCGGTCATCACCGCATCGATCAGGCCGTACACACCGTCGAACATGATCGCCGACGACCCCGCGATCAGACCGATCACCGCGCCGAGCACCGCCATCAGGAACGTCACCGCGATGGAGAGACGTAAGATTCCTTGTTCTGTCTGCATGTCCCTGTGTCCCGAACCCTCGCGCCGCATAACCAATACGGATGCGTAATGGTGCCATGGCGATGGGATTTTCGGGTACGGGGGCGGGCTTTCCCGCAAAGAGAAGGCGGCCCGCCCCGTCGGGGGCGAGCCGCCTATGCCGTTCGGAACCGGTGCCGCGTATCAGCGAGCGCTGGTTTCGATGCCGGCGCCGGTCGCGCCCTTGGCTTCGTAGGTGCTGAACGACACCGGGCCGTTGCCGGTGAAGCCGGTCACGCGGTGGCCCTTCACGACGAAGCGGAACGCCTCGCCGCCGGGATAGCGGTGGCCTTCGATGACCGGGTGGCCGTTGTCGACCGACCGGGTGTAGACATAGGTGCTGCCTTCGTGAACGAAGCGCTGCTCGCCCTCGGCGGCGACGGCACCGAAGGTCGGAACGGCGGCGGCGACGGTGGCGGCCAGGATCAGAATGGTCTTGCGCATGATCGAAACTCCCGCATTGTGCGTTGAGCCGGATCAGGTCCTCTCGCGCGTTTGCCCGCGCTTTCAACTTTCGTCCGACAATTTATTGCGGTGCAGCATGGCCGGCAACTGCAAAGACCTGTGCCGCGATTGCAATGGGTGCATCCGTCCTGGGCATCCGTCTCGAACGGGGGCCAAGCATGATTTGAAGCGGCGCGCCGATCTCGCTAAAGCGCAACGCTTTGCTACCCCGATCGGACGATGTGATGACCCTCTACACCCGCTTTGCCGCGCATATCGATGCGGCGCTGGACACGCTGGTCGCCGCCGGCACGCTGCCCGGCGGGCTGGATCGCCGCAACGTCACGGTCGAGCCGCCGCGCGACGCCAGCCATGGCGACCTCGCCACCAACGCCGCAATGGTGCTGGCCAAGCCCGCCGGCACCAATCCGCGCGCGCTGGCCGAGGCGATCGCCGCCGAGCTGGGCAAGCTGGACGAGGTGGAGAGCGTCTCGGTCGCGGGGCCGGGCTTCCTCAACATGCGGCTGACCGAGGCGGCGTGGCGTGACGAACTGGCCGCGATCCCGCAGGCGGGCGGCGATTATGGCCGTTCGGCGCGTGGGCAGGGTGTGACCGTCAATATCGAATATGTCTCGGCCAATCCGACGGGGCCGATGCATATGGGCCATTGCCGCGGCGCGGTGGTGGGCGACGCGCTCGCCACGCTGTTGGAGTTCGCGGGCCATAAGGTCATCCGCGAATATTATGTCAACGACGCCGGCGGCCAGGTCGACGTGCTCGCCCGCTCGGCGCACCTGCGCTACCGCGAGGCGCTGGGCGCGACGATCGAAATTCCCGAAGGCCTGTATCCGGGCGAGTATCTGAAGCCCATCGGTGCCGAACTCGCCGCCGAATATGGCGACAAGTACGTCGATGCGCCCGAGAGCGAATGGCTGACCCTGTTCCGCACCCGCGCGGTGGCGGCGATGATGGCGATGATCCGCGAGGATCTGGCGCTGCTCGGCATCCATCACGACCTCTTCTCCTCCGAGGCGGAGTTGCAGGCGGCGGGCAAGCCCGAGGCCGCCGAGGCCGAGCTGCGCTCGCGCGGCCTGGTCTATGACGGCGTGCTGGAAGCCCCCAAGGGCGAGACGCCCGAGGACTGGGAGCCGGTCGAACTGCCGCTGTTCCGCTCCAGCCAGTTCGGTGACGATCAGGATCGGCCGATCAAGAAGTCGAACGGCGCCTGGACCTATTTCGGCGCCGACCTGGCCTATCACTATCAGAAGGCGCAAGATGCCGATCAGCTGATCGACATCTGGGGTGCCGACCATGCCGGCACCGTCAAGCGCATCGTCGCGGCGGTCGAGGCGCTGACCGGTGGCAAGACCAAGTTCGACGTGAAGCTCGTCCAGATGGTCCGCCTGCTGCGCGGTGGCGAGCCGGTGAAGATGTCGAAGCGCGCGGGCAATTTCGTCACCTTGGCGGACGTCGTGCGCGAGGTCGGCAAGGACGTGGTGCGCTTCACGATGCTGACCCGGCGCTCGGACGCGCAGATGGACTTCGACTTCGCCAAGGTGGTCGAGGCGTCGAAGGACAATCCCGTCTTCTACGTGCAGTACGCCCATGCCCGCATCGCCTCGCTCAAGCGTCGCGCAGCCGAGGCGGGGATTGCGGGCGGCGATGCCGATCTGGCGCTGCTCGATGCCGAGGATCTGGCGCTGGTGAAGCTGGCCGCGCAATTCCCGCGCATCGTCGAGACGGCGGCCGCCGCGCGCGAACCCCATCGTATCGCATTCTATCTCTACGACCTGGCGGCGGCCTTCCATGCCGCCTGGAATGTCGGCAATGATCGCCCCGATCGCCGCTTCCTGATCGCCGAAGACGCCGCCGTCACCACCGCGCGTCTTTTCCTGGCCGATGGGATCGGGCAAATCATTCGTAACGGTCTGGCGCTAATGGGCGTCGAGGCTGTGTCGGAGATGAAGTGATGGCGGACGAGATGGACCTGCGCGGATATGACCGGCCCGAGGAGGATCGTCTCCCCTGGCTGGAGACGGTCGAGCCCGACGAACCCGAGGGCGTCGGCATCGGCAAGGTCGTGGCGCTGGTCATCATCGGCCTGGCGATCCTGGCCGCGATCGGCTTCGGCTTCTACAAATGGCAGGCGAGCCGCGCCGCGAGCGACGGTGACGGCGCGCTGATCGCCGCGCCCGAGGGCGATTACAAGGTGCGTCCGGCCGATCCCGGCGGGCTGAAGGTCAAGGGCGAGGGCGACACCGCCATCGCCACCAGTGCGGGCAAGACCGGCGGCACCGGCGCGATCGATCTGCGCGCCGTGCCCGAAGCGCCGATGAACGGCACCCGCGTCGTCCAGAAGCCGAGCGAACCCAATGGCGGTCGCAACGCCGTGGCGCAGGTGCCCGAATCGGGCGGCAAGCTGGTCGCGCCCGCACCGGTGACCGCCGCACGGCCCGCGCCGGCTGCCCCTTCGGGCAGCGGTTCGATGGTCCAGTTGGGCGCCTATCCCAGCGAGGCCTCGGCCAATGCGGCCTGGGACCGTTTCTCCAAGCGCTTTTCCTATGTCGCGGCGCTGGGCAAGGTGGTCCAGCCGGTCGCGTCGAACGGCAAGACGCTCTACCGCCTGCGCGTCAACACCGGCAGCGCCAACCAGGCCGCCGATATTTGCGGCCGTCTGCGCGTCGCGGGCGAGGCCTGCTTCGTCGCCAGCTGATCGATCACACCCCCGGTGCTGGCGCGCCGGGGGCCGGAGCCTGCCATGATCCCCGTCATTTACGGCCTGTCGGGCCCGGTGCTCACCCCCGAGGAACGGGCGTTCTTCGCCTCGGTCGAACCGGCGGGCTATATCCTGTTCAAGCGCAACATCGTCGATCGGGCGCAGGTGCGCGCGCTGACCGACGATCTGCGCGCGCTGGCGGGGCGTGACGATCTGGCGATCCTGATCGATCAGGAAGGGGGCCGTGTCGCGCGGATGGGGCCGCCCGAATGGCCGGCTTTCCCCGCCGGGCCCGCCTTCGCCAAACTCTATGCCATCGCGCCGATGTCGGCGATCCAGGCGATGCGCGCCAATGGCCAGGCGCTGGGCCTGATGCTGCGCGAGGTCGGCATCACCGTCGACTGCGCGCCGCTGCTCGATGTTGCGCAAAGCGACACGACCGAGGCGATCGCGTGCCGGGCTTATGGCGCGGAGCCGATGCAGGTCGCGGCGCTCGGGCGCGCGATGCTGGAGGGGCTGGCGGCGGCGGGTGTCGTCGGCGTGGTCAAGCACATGCCCGGCCATGGCCGCGCGCTGGTCGACTCGCACCATCTGCTCCCCACCGTTACCGCGAGCGAGGCGGAGCTGGCGGTCGACCTCGAACCCTTCCGCACGCTGGCCGCCACACCGATGGGCATGACCAGCCATATCGTCTTCGAGGCGTGGGACGCCGAGCGCCCCGCCACGCTGTCGCCGATCGTGATCGAGGACATCATCCGCCGGCGCATCGGCTTCGACGGTCTGTTGATGACCGACGACATCGACATGAAGGCGCTGAGCGGCACTGCCGGCGAGAAGGCGGCAGGTGCGCTGGCGGCGGGGTGCGACCTCGTGCTCGATTGTTGGGCGCGGATGGACGAGATGGTCGAGATCGCGGGCTGCGTGCCTGCAATCACCGAGGCGGCTCGGGCGCGGCTCGATCGGGCCATGGCCAGTGTCGGGGCGGGGGAGGGTGACTTCGCCAACCTGATCGCCCGCCGCGACGCGCTCCTCGCGCTGGCGGATTGAATCCCAAATCCTCCCCGGCGCGGGGAGGTGGCAGGGCGCGGCCCTGACGGAGGGGGGCTTCCCCATAGGACATCCCAAGTGGCGATCCCCCTCCACCATGCGCCGCATGGTCCCCCTCTCCTTGCAGGGGAGGAATAAGGGTCATCGCTCGGCGAACAGCCGCAGCACATTCTGCACAAACGCCTCCCGCGCCACCGGGTCTTGCCAGTCCGCCATCGTCACCGATCGCATCATCAACGGCATCGCCACCGCCCCCAGGAGCAGGCTGACATACACCGCCGGATCGCGTCCCGGCCGGGCGGAACCGTGCGCCTCTGCCACGATCGGCAGCATGGCGGCGCGGTACACCTCCCACATCCGCGCGATCACATAGTCGCGTCGCACGCCCGGTCGCGAAATCTGGTCGATGAAGAACCGGCCCAGATCGGGCAGCTTCAGGTTCAGTCGCACAAACGCCTCGACCGCACCGGCCAGCCGGTCCCGCGCCGGTGCGTCGGGGCCTTGCGCGACATCCGCGAACATGTCCTCCAGCCGGCGCGAGACATCGTCGACGATCGCCTGCCACAGCCCCATCTTGCCGTCATAGCGCCGGGCGATCAGCGCGGCGTCGACCCCGGCCGCCTCCGCGACCTGACGCAGATGGGTCCCCTCCCAACCATGCTGGGCAAAGGCGGCGACGGCGGCGTCGAGGATCTGACGGGGATCGGGGCCTTCCTCTTTACGCGGACGCCCTCGGGCGCGGCGGGTGATCATGGTCGTCATGGCGCCTGCAGATAAATCAACAGGTGATGATTTAAAGGTCGTCGTCAGTCGGTCGGTCCGGCGTGTCTCGCCTTCACGGCGGATCGTCGCTAAGCTGTTCGGTGATGACGGGGGAACAGCTGACGCTTGATCTGGACGGGTGGGAGGGGCCGCTCGATCTTCTGCTGTCGCTGGCCCGGTCGCAAAAGGTCGATCTGCGCCAAATCTCGATTCTCGCGCTGGTCGAGCAATATCTCCGCTTCGTCGACCGCGCGGGGCGGATGCAGCTGGAGCTGGCCGCCGATTATCTCGTGATGGCGGCATGGCTCGCCTATCTCAAATCCGCGCTGCTGCTGCCGCGTCAGCCCGAGGAGGAGCCCGACCCTGAGGAACTGGCGCTGCGTCTGCAACTCCGGCTCGAACGGCTGGCGGCGATGCGCGAGGCGGGCGCGCGGCTGATGGCGCGGGATCGGCTGGGCCGCGATGTCTTCGCACGCGGCGCGCCCGAGGGGCTGGCGGTGCAGCGCAAGGCGCTGTGGCAGGCCGAACTCTATGACCTGATCTCCGCTTATGGCCGGATCAACGCGCGTACCCGCCCGGTCATGCATGTCGTCGCCGATCGACAGGTGATGACGCTGGAGGCCGCGCTGGAGCGGGTCTCGATGCTGGTGGGAGCCCGCGTCGACTGGTCGGCGATCGAGACCTTCCTGCCCGATGGCAGCGAGCGTCTGCGGCGCTCGGCGCTCGCCTCCAGTTTCCTGGCGGTGCTGGAACTGGCGCGGCAGGGCAAGGTCGAGCTGCGACAGGCCGAACCCTTTGCGCCGCTGTTCGTGCGTCAGCCGGCATGAGCGAGATCGACCCGATAGTCCGCGCGGTCGAGGCCGTGCTGTTCGCCTCGACCGAACCGATGGGGATCGATTCGATCCGCGCCTATGTCGCGGATACCGACAATGCCGCCATCCGCGCCGCGCTCGACACGCTGGAGGCGCAGTATCGCGGCCGGGGCATCGCGCTCGTCCGGCGCGGCGATCGCTGGCATTTCCAGACCGCGCCCGATCTGGCGCATCTGCTGCGCCGCGACCGCGAGGAGGCGCGCCGCCTGTCGCGCGCCGGGATCGAGACGCTGGCGATCATCGCCTATCACGAACCCGTCAGCCGCGCCGAGATCGAGGCGATCCGCGGCGTCGCCATCTCCAAGGGCACGCTCGACGTGCTGATGGAGGCGGGGTGGGTTCGCCCCGCCGGCCGCCGCGAGGTGCCGGGGCGGCCGCTGATCTATGCGACGACGCCCGCTTTCCTCCAGCATTTCGGGCTGACCAGCCGCCGCGACCTTCCGGGGCTGGAGGACCTGCGCGCCGCCGGGCTGCTCGATCCGGTCGACCTCGCTCTCGAAAAACTGGATGACGAGGCGGATAACGCCGCATCGGCGGCGTCGGACGGCGAATGAGCTTTCCTTTGCGTCACCGCTACGTCACAATGCGCAGGCACGGCTCCGCATCCCTGATCGGGGCTTGTCCGCATCGCTCGACCATTGCCGCTGGCGATGCCAAGGCCTAGATAGACCATAGATTCCCAGGAGACGTGCCATGGGCAGCTTCAGCCCGATCCACCTTCTTGTCCTCGCCATCGTCGCCATCCTGCTGCTCGGCGGCGGCCGTTTCTCGAACCTGATGGGCGATGTCGCCAAGGGCGTGAAGAACTTCAAGAAGGGCATGGCCGAGGAAGACGAAAAGCCCGCCAAGCCATCCGCCCGTATCGAGGCGCAGAAGTCGGCCGAGCCCGCCTTCGACCGCGATGGCGAGCGCGTGCGCGACGATCGCTGATCCGGTTTCCCAGCTAGCACCGGATTTCCATGTTCAACATCGACTCGAGCGAGTTCCTGCTCGTCGCCATCGTGGCGCTCGTCGTCATCGGTCCCAAGGACCTGCCCAAGGCGATGCGCGTCGTCGGTTACTGGGTGGGCAAGGCGCGTGGCGTCTCGCGCCAGTTCCGCCAGGGCTTTGACAATATGGTGCGCGAGGCCGAGCTGGAGGAGATGGAGAAGCGCTGGGCGGCGGAGAATGAGCGGATCATGCGCGAGCATGCCGCCGATGCGCCCCCGGCGGTGAACGATCCGGCGCCGGCCCCGACCCCGACCCCGACCTCGCCGGCTTTGGTCGATCATTCGCCGGACCATGGCTCGGCGACCGCTACGCAGCATGACGATCAGAGCGACCGACCGGTGATGGTCGAAAAGCCCGTCATCGGCCCCGCGCCGGTCGATCCTCACACGCCCCGCCCCAATGAGGGCGCCGCATCGTGAGCGAGCATGACGAAATCGACGCCAGCCGCGCGCCTCTGCTTGAACATCTGATCGAGCTGCGTCGGCGGCTGCTCTATTGCATCGTCGCGATCGGCATCGCCTTTGGCGTGTCGATGTACTTCTCGGAGGCGATTTTCGGCTTCCTGGCCAGGCCACTATTGGCGGCGGGGCAGGGCACCGTCATCTATACCGAGATTTTCGAGGCGTTCTTCGTCCAGGTGAAGGTCGCCTTCTTCGCAGCGATGATGATCGCCTTTCCGGTAATCGCCAACCAGCTCTGGCAGTTCGTGGCGCCGGGGCTGTACCGCAAGGAAAAGAAGGCGCTGCTGCCCTTCCTGTTGGCAACGCCCGTGTTGTTCCTGATGGGCGCAGCAATGGCCTATTATATCGCCATCCCGATGGCGCTGCACTTCTTGCTGGGCTTTGACGGCATGGTCGGCGGCGTGAAGCGCGAGGCGCTGCCGGCGATCGGCAACTATTTGTCCTTCGTGATGCAGTTCCTGTTCGCCTTCGGTCTGGCCTTTCTGCTGCCGGTGCTGCTGATGCTGCTGGAGCGGGCCGGGATCGTCACCCGCAAGCAGCTGATCGGCGCGCGGCGCTATGCGATCGTGGCGGCGACCGCGATCGCGGCGGTGCTGACCCCGCCCGACCTAATGTCGCAGGTGCTGCTCGCGGTGCCGCTGATCATCCTCTACGAACTGGCGATCATCGGTATCTGGTTCACCGAACGCAGCCGGGCGAAGCAGGGCGACACGGAAGAGGCGGACGCCGACGCTGTCGCGTGATCGGGTTTGTGGGCTTGGTTGAAGGGGCCTCGGCGAAAGCCGGGGCCTTTTTTATTGGGGGTGGGGCGTGGCCTTCGACTTCGCTCAGGCCGAACCGCGGTGGGGGATCGGGGCCAGCTACAACGCCCGTTCAGCCTGAGCGAAGTCGAAGGCCAAGGGAATCCCCGCATGCCAAGACGCGAAAAAGGCCCCGGCGGAGACCGCCGGAGCCCTTGAAACGCATCCAGCCGGGTGACGGGCTTACTTGGCGTCGTTGGCCGTCTTGGCGACCGTGTTGCCAGCCGAGCTGACGTCGCGGCCAACGCCCTCGACCGTGTTGCAAGCGCTGACCAGCAGCGCGCTGGCGACGATGGCCAGACCCATGAGCTTGCGCATTCCGTGTCTCCTTTTGACAAAACTCGTGCCTGCCGAATGCACGGCAAACGGTTTCGTTCCGGCTGTGTCACGGACAAGTGCGGCGATGTGGGGAGAAATGATTAAGGCCTGGAAGCATCACCGGGGGGGGGGGGAGGGTGGATGCTTCCAGGCCTATGTCTTGGACAGCGAGAGCGGGGGGGCATAAGTTCGCTATCCGAAGATCAAAACCCACTGAGCGGGCATGGGTTCCAGCGAATTTGCGCAACTGCGAATCTTTTTCGTGGAGGCGGATAGGGCTGACGTTCACCCGTTTCGCCCCAGGCAAGGGGAGGTGGCAGGCCGACAGGTCTGACGGGGGCGTTTAAGAGACCGGCCGCAACCACGAGGGAGATACCCCTCACACGCCTTCCGATGGCCCCCTTTACGGGAAGGAAAGAAAAGGGGCGGCCCGAGTGTCGATCCGCCCCAGGCGGTCAATCGCGTCCGACGATCGAAATCGCGATCTCATAGGCGCCGGTCAGCGGATCGTGATGCAGCGGCGCGCGCAACTGGCGGGCCAGCCCTTCCATCACGCGGCCATAGCGCTTGCCGATCAGTTCGCGCAGTCGATCGGTTTCGACCAGCGCGCGCGATACGACGCGAACGACCGCGCGGCCTTCATCCTCGGCCGGCTTGATCGCGACGCGGATCTGCGCGGCGGGATCGCAGTTCATCGCCAGCTCCAGCGTCTCGGTGACCAGGAAGGCGACCGCGACCGCGACGTCCTGGTTGACGAGCAGCGGCGCGACGTCGAGCGAGATGCCGATGCCTGAGGCACCCTCGGGCGCGGTGGCGCGAATATTGGCGGCCAGTTCGCCGATCATCGTCCGCAGGTTCAGCCCGCGATTATCCTCCAGCTCGGCGAAATGATGGCGGTGGACGACCGCCAGCGCATCGACGCGCCGCTGGATCGAGGAATAGGCGGCCATCGCCTCGGGACCGGTCGCGCCGCGCGCGTGGAAATTGATCAGGCTGGAGATGACCTGAAGATTGTTCTTCACGCGGTGATGGACTTCGCGCGTCAGCTTGGTCTGGCGGACCAGGCCGTCGGCCAGCCCGGCCTCGTGCGTGGCGACGGTCTGGGTGATCGCTTCGAAGGTTTCGGCGAGATCGCGGATTTCCTGCGCGGGCGCGGCCTCGACCTGCGAGATGTCGAGTGTCTCGCCCGGCTGATAGGCGGCGACGATGCCGCGCAGCTGACGCAAGGGGCGGATCAACAGGCGATCGACGACGATCCAGCCGATCAGCACGGCGGCCAGCCACATCAGCAGCGGCAGCGCGAGCGCGACGATCAGCGAGGAGGTGATCGGGGCGCTGGGTGCCGAGGTGCGCAACACCAGCCCGGCGACGCCGAGTTCGGTGCGCATCGTCTTCATCCGCTCCAGCGGACCTTGGCTCGCGAGCCTTTCGATCGAAAGCGATTCGCCGTCCAGCTCCATCACGCTTTCGATCGGCGTGCTGTGGCTGTTCTGGTCGACCAGCGAGCGGAGGAAGGCCAGCGGGAAGAAGGCGCGCGCCTGCGCACGGCCGTCATGGCTGGCGACCGAGAGGACGAGCCCCTGGCCGGGCAACAGGTCCGCGCCGATCGGCGACCCGTCGACAGGCGTCGGCAGCGCGGCGGGCAGCGGATCGCCGCACAGCGTGCGTCCGGCGCGGTCGGTGATCAGGAAGCGCGCACCGGTCATCGACTGCTGGGCGAAGACGCCCTGCGCGCGCGCGCAGCTGGGGGCGTCGAGCGGGTCCTGGCCGAGCGCGCGGACCGCGACGCGCAGCGCGGTCATGTCACCCATCAACTCGGTGGCGATGGCACGTGCGTCTTCGTTGGCGGCGATGCGCAGCCGGCCGCTCGCCTCGCTGTCGGCGAGACGGGTCGTCTGCAAGGTGGCGAAAACCGCGATCGCGGCCAGCACGAACAGAGTACTGCCGAGAACCAGCACCAGCCTGGCGCCGGTGGTCAGCCGCGGGGAGGGGGGGCGGACGCGCTCGGTCGGTTCGACATCAGCGGATTGGGGAGGCGTGCTGTCCATGCAGCCGGACGTCAGTCCAGCTTGCTGAGAAGGTCAAGCATCTCGTCTGGGATTTGTTCGTCGACGGTCTTCTGATACGCCTGGCGCAGGGCCGAGCCCGCATCTTTCTCCACACCCTTTTGCGGCGTCGGGGAAGGCGTCTTCTTCGTCTTGTTGCCCAAACTCAAAATATCCCCCTGCATGACCCACTAGCGGGGCAACCGACGCAATGGCAGGCCCGGGCGCCGCCGTGGGCGAAACGCCAAAGCCATAGTTGATGTGCCGATGAAACCAAATTCGATCTTGTTGGTTCCCGCAGAGATACGAAAATTCCATATGGGTGTGATCGCTCACGGCGCCGCATTCGGGATTTCCGGTAACGGCATTGAAAACGGCTGCGGGGCCCAGCACATGAGTACCCGCGAACACCTCAGGGAGTGATTATTACCCATGTCGCTTGGACAGCAGCTTGCGCCCCATCTTCCCTTTCTGCGGCGCTATGGCCGGGCCCTGACCGGCAGCCAGATGCACGGCGACAAATATGTTCGCGCGACGCTGGAGGCGATCGTCGCGGCGCCGGACCAGTTCCCGCGCGACGTCGATCCGCGTCTTGGCCTGTACCGCATGTTCCAGGGCATCTGGTCGTCGGCCAATTATGACGAACTGGACAATGACGGTGTCGATGCCGACGGCAACGAAGGCGTGGCGCGCGCGCGTCTCGCCCGGATGACGCCGCTGTCGCGCCAGGCGTTGCTGCTGACCGCGATGGAGGGCTTCACGCCCGAGGACGCGGCCTATCTGATCGACGTCGAGCCGAGCGAGGTCGAGAATCTCGTCTCCGAGGCGCTGGCCGAAATCGAGAAGCAGACCCGTGCGCGCGTGCTGATCATCGAGGACGAGCCGATCATCGCGATGGATATCGAGACGATCGTGCGCGACCTGGGCCATGAAGTGACCGGCGTCGCCGTGACCCGCGACGAGGCCGTCGCGCTGGCGATGGAGGATCGTCCGGGGCTGGTGCTCGCCGACATCCAGCTGGCCGACGACAGCTCAGGCATCGACGCGGTCAAGGACATCCTGGCCGAGTTCGAGGTGCCGGTGATCTTCATCACCGCCTTCCCCGAGCGTCTGCTGACCGGCGAGCGGCCCGAGCCGACCTTCCTGATCACCAAGCCGTTCCAGCGGTCGACGGTGAAGGCGGCGATCAGCCAGGCGCTGTTCTTCGATCAGAGCACGGTCCCGGCGGAGTAAGCACGGGCAAAAGAATTTCGGTTACGGACCCAAAACGGTTTGGAGGCGTTAGGCTGACATGGTTGATCCCCAGAAACCCATCCATGTCAGCAAGCAGGACGCCCGGGCAGGATCGACGCCGCACGTCACGCGGTACATCCTGCCCATATCGTTGGTGCTGGTGATCGTGATCTTTGCCTATCTGGTGCTGCGCTGACCCAGGGAGCCTTGAATAAATCTCGGGCTTGGCTGGCCAATGCCATTCAGCCGTCTTACATTTTGAGCCGACCGCCGGGACGGTCGACTCCGACGATCGGATTTTCATGACGCAGCCACTGACGCGGGACGAAATCGAGGCCGACGCACCCGTCGAGCACATCGCCCTGCCCGATTCCGAGTTCAAGTCCGAGCTGGCGCGTGTCATTCCCCATCTTCGCGCCTTTGGCCGCTCGCTGTCGGGCAGCCGGGATCTGGCCGACGATCTGGTTCAGGAAACGCTGCTGAAGGCCTGGGCGGCGCGCAAGCGCTTTCAGGCGGGCACCAATATGCGCGCCTGGACCTTCATCATCCTGCGCAACCTCTATCTCTCGCAGATGCGCCGCGCGCGCTTCAAGGGCGAGTGGGACGATCTGGTCGCTGACCGCATCCTGGCGGCCCCCGCCAGCCAAGACCGCCATGTCGAGCTCGGCGATATGCAGCGTGCGCTGATGCATCTGCCCCAGCCGCAGCGCGAGGCACTGATCCTGGTGGGCGCCGGCGGCTTCGCCTATGAGGAAGCCGCCGAAATATGCAATGTCGCGGTGGGCACGATCAAGAGCCGCGTCGCACGCGGCCGCGTCGCGCTGGAGGCGATCCTGACCGAGGGTTCGCTGCCCTCGCGCCGTCTGCACGAAACGGACAGCAGCAAGACCGCGCTGGACAGTATCATGGGCGATGTCGACCAGTTGAGCGGCGGGCGGTAAGCGCTCTCGCATCCTTTATCCTCACGAACGGCCGTCCCGATTTCCACCGGGGCGGCTTTTTTGTGTCGGAGGTGTTCGGCTTGACAGGGTTTGCGTGACCTTGTCCGGTCCGGTCGTGCGCACACTGGCTCTGATCTTTTCTGTTTTTCTGCTGACAGCGGCCACGCCGCCGATCCCGGACGTCCTGAAGCCCTATATCAAGGGGGATCGCTTTGATCCGGGCGATTACAAATGGATGAAGGGGCGTTTCCCGGATGCGACGCCCGAAGAAAAGGCACAGGATAAGCAGGTGCGGGATTGGCTGAAAGCTCCTATATGGATGCCCTTGCCAAGACGCGTACAGAACTTTGCGGGCTCGGCGTTGCTCATCCCCAATTGACCGGTGCGCCTGTCGGCGACTTCGTCTACGCGCAGGTGGCCTCGGCGCTCGACACCTCGCATTGGTCGAGTTTCGCTGCCTTCCGGCACTCGCTCGAAACGGCCGTGTCGATCGCGGACACCTATTTGATCGCGGTGGAGGCGGCCAAGGAGATTGGTGCTTCCAGAACAGCCAAGCTTCACGATCTGCTGATGGCGCGCCCGATGGGTGAGCAGATGCTGCGCTACTCCGCCACGTGGGGGTCGGGTAGCATGGCCAACGCACCCGCCGTTCCCGAGCCGGTAAAGGCGATCATCCTGTCGCGCCTGATGACGGCACGACGGGTTGAGGATTTCAGAAACACCGAATGGCTCAAGACCATCTTCGCCGTTCAGGGGTGGCCGAAGCGTTCGGAGGTTGGCGACGATGCGGCCCGTCAGGCTTGGCTGTTGGTCCAACATGCCGATGCCGACCCGGCGTTCCAGCTCCGTGTGCTTCGCGCCAAGGAGCCGCTCGTCCCGAGCGGCGAAGTGTCGAAGGGGGACTATGCCTAATCTCTACGACCGTGTGATGCTGAAGATCACTGGCAAGCAGCGTTATGCGACCCAAGCGATGTGCGATAACGGCCAGCGAGTGTATCAGCCGCTTGAGGATGAAAAGACGGTGGACCGTTTGCGTGCAGAAGTCGGTCTTTCACCCGTGGCAGGCTATCTGGCAGGGATGGATAAAAGCTATGACCGTTGCCCACCCGGCCAGCGGCTATAATCGTTCAAAGTCGGTGCGACCGCCGATCCAGTCGTGCCAGCAACTTCACCCATTGATCGGGCAGCCGTAGCGGGCGCGAGAACGCCGAACGCAGCGCGCAGCCGATATCGTCCGTACGCTGTGGCGCGCGGACGATATGGACGTCGCTGTTGCCGTGTTCGGTGCTCATCATGTTTCTATAACGGGTGAGGGATTGACAAGTTTCTAAAATTATGAAGCGGTGGTATTAAGCCTTTCTAAAGCCTTTGTCCTGCGCGCGTCGGCCGATTAGGAATGGGCAATGATCGCCACGCCCCCTACCGCCCTGATCGACGCCGTCACCCGCGCGCGCGCCTATTCGCCTTTCCTGGGGATGCTGCTCGACCGGGAGCCGGGGATCGAGGCGGCGGCGCGGGAGGGGCGCTTGCCCGATCCGCCGCTGCTCGACCCCAATCTGCCGGCGGGCATGGCCCTGCGACGCGAGCGGCGGGCCTTGGCGTTGACGGTTGCGCTCGGGGATTTGTCGGGGGTCTATGACCTGACGGCGGTGACGCGGCGGCTGACCGACTTCGCCGATGCCGCGCTCGACCGGGCGATCCGCGCCGCGATTTTGGAGCGCACGCCCGATGCCGAGCCGGTCGGCTTCGCCGCGATCGCGCTGGGCAAGCAGGGCAGTCGCGAGCTGAACTATTCCTCGGACATCGATCCCATCCTGATCTTCGATCCGCTGACCTTGCCGCGCCGTCCGCGCGAGGAGCCCGAGGAAGCGGCGGTGCGGATCGGCAAGCGGGTGGTCGAACTGCTCCAGGCGCGCGATGGGGAGGGCTATGTGCTGCGCGTCGACCTGCGGCTGCGGCCCTCGCCCGAGGCGACGCCGATCGCGATTCCCGTCGAAGGCGCGATCGCCTATTATGAGAGCCAGGCGCTGACCTGGGAGCGCGCGGCCTTCATCAAGGCGCGCGCGGCCGCGGGGGATATGGCGCTGGGACAGCGGTTCCTCGATGCGATCCGGCCTTTCGTCTGGCGACGTGCGCTCGACTTCGGCGCGGTCGGCGAAATCCGCGACCTGACCCGGCGTATCCGCGACCATCATGCACAGGGCCAGGCGCTGGGGCCGGGCTATGATCTGAAGCGCGGGCGCGGCGGCATTCGCGAGATCGAGTTCTTCGCGCAAATCCACCAGCTGATCCATGGCGGCCGTGACCCGGCGCTACGGGTGCCGGCGACACGCGACGCGCTGACCCGGCTGGCCGAGGCCGGGCGGATCGATGCGGGCGACGCGGCGGCGCTCTGCGCGGCCTATGAGACGCTGCGCACCATCGAGCACCGGGTGCAGATGATCGACGATCGCCAGACTCACCAACTGCCCAAGGGCGACGGGCTGAACCGGGTGGCGCATCTGCACGGGATGGCGGACGGCGCGGCGCTGGTGGCGATGCTGGCACCGGTGACCGAACAGGTCGGCCGCCTTTATGACGCGCTCGACGCCGATGAGCGGCCGCGCCTGCCGCATGATCCGGTGTTGCTCCACGCGCGACTGGAGGCGGCGGGGCTGCGAGACATCGAGGCGGCGGCGCGGCGGATCGCGGCCTGGCGTGGCGGCGATTACCCCGCGCTGCGCAGCGCGGCGGCGCGCGAGGCGCTGGATGCCGTCCTGCCGACCCTGGTCGAGGCGTTGGGGGAGGCCCCCGATCCCGATGCCGCGCTGCTGAAGCTCGATTCGCTGTTCGAGCGGATCACGAGTGCGATCAACATCTTCCGCCTGCTGGAAGCGCGGCCCGCACTGGCGCATCTGACGGTCGCGATCCTCAGCCACGCCGCGCCACTGGCCGCCGAACTGGCAAGGCGTCCGGCGCTGCTCGACGGGTTGATCGACGCTTCGGCCTTCGAGCCCTTGCCGGCGGTCCGCTTCCTCGAGCGGGCGATGCGCGGCGGCGAGGCGGGGCAGGATTATCAGGACCGGCTGGACCATGTCCGCCGGGTGGTCGGCGAACTCCGCTTCGCGCTGGGCGCGCAGATCGTGGCGGGGCGCGCCGATCCGCTGGAGGTGGCGGGTGGCTATGCGCGGGTGGCGGAGGCGGCGATCGGCGTGCTGGCGCAGGCGACGGTCGATGAATTCACCGCCGCGCATGGCCGAGTGCCGGACAGTGAGCTGATCATCCTGGCGCTCGGCCGGATGGGCGGCGCGGCGCTGACCCATGCCTCCGACCTCGACCTCGTCTATCTTTTCACCGGCGATTTTGCGGCCGAGTCCGATGGCCCCAAGCCGCTCGGCGCGACGCT
The DNA here is from genome assembly GCF_014196255.1 of Sphingomonas pseudosanguinis. Taxonomy (GTDB): domain Bacteria; phylum Pseudomonadota; class Alphaproteobacteria; order Sphingomonadales; family Sphingomonadaceae; genus Sphingomonas; species Sphingomonas pseudosanguinis. The sequence goes on along the minus strand of NZ_JACIDH010000007.1, from coordinate 71,353 downwards.
TTACTATAATCGTCTGGCGCAGCGGGTGACGGCGGCGCTGTCGGTGCCGACCCAGGCGGGGCCGCTCTATCCGGTCGACACCCGGTTGCGTCCCTCGGGCACGCAGGGGCCGCTGGTCGTGTCGATCGAGAGTTTCGCACGTTATCAACGCGAAGATGCCTGGACCTGGGAGCATATGGCACTCACCCGCGCACGGCCGGTCTTCGGATCGGAGGGAGCGCGCGCCTCGGTCACCGCGATCATCGCCGAGGTGCTGGACGGCGCCCGCCCGCCCCGCGACATCGCGACCGAAGCAGGCGAGATGCGGGCCGAGATGGCGCGGCATAAGCCGCCGCAGGGGCCGCTCGACGTCAAGCTGCTGCCCGGTGGTCTGGTCGATCTGGAGTTCGCGGTGCACCGGACCCAGCTGATCGCGCGGACCGGGTTCGACCCCGATCTGGGGCGCGCCATCGCGCGGCTGGTCGAGCGAGGGCTGATGCCCGCTGGCATGGTGCAGGCGCATGACGTGCTGACCCGTGCGCTCGTCGCCTTCCGCCTGCTGATTCCCGATGGGCAGGAGCCGGCACCGGCCACCCGCCCGCTGATCGCACGCGCCATGGGCGTGGCCGACTGGGACGCGGTGGTTGAAACGCTGGAAGCGACGCGGCAGGAGGTGACGCGGGTCTGGCAAGGAGAGTGAGCGATGGAACAGGGTGATGCGATCCCGGCGGTGACGGTGACGACCCCGGATGGCGGCGCGCTGGCGCTCGGCGATCTGGCGGGGCCGCTCGTCGTCTATTTCTACCCCAAGGACGACACCAGCGGCTGCACGCGCGAGGCACAGGACTTCACCGCGCTGGCCACCGATTTCCGCGCGGCGGGCGTGCGGGTCATCGGCATCTCCAAGGACAGCCCCGCCAGGCATCAGAAGTTCGCGGCGAAATATGACCTGACGGTCGAGCTCGCCAGCGACGAGGATGGTGCGGCGTGCGAGGCGTTCGGCGTCTGGGGCGAGAAGAAGCTGTACGGCAAGACCTATATGGGCATCGAGCGCGCGACCTTCCTGTTCGATCGCGAAGGCCGGTTGGCGACCAGTTGGCGCAAGGTGAAGGTGCCCGGCCATGCGCAGGCCGTGCTGGAGGCGGCGCGCACGCTTTGACGACGATCGCCCAGGCCTGCGCGGACGTTCTGCGCGAGAGCGATCCGCTGACCAAGGTCCGGCGGGCGCGGGCGGTCGCGCGCGCCTGGCGGCGTGGCACGCTGGCGCATGAATTCGACACGGCCATGCCCGATGCGCCGGGACGGCCCGCGCGTCCCGAATTGCTGCCCCCTAATCGCATGCCCAAGCGCGGACGCGGGGGATCGGAAAAGGGACGGATCGCGCTCCTCCATGCGCTGGCGCATATCGAGTTCGCCGCGATCGACCTGGCCTTCGATGCCGCCGGGCGGTTCGGCGCGCAATTCCCGCGCACCTTCGTCGACGACTGGATTTCGGTCGGCGCCGATGAGGCGATGCATTTCGCCGTGCTCCACCGGCGGCTGCGCACACTGGGGTCGGGTTATGGCGAGTTGCCCGCCCATGCCGGCCTATGGGAAGCGGCGGAGGAAACCGCGCATGACGCCATGGCGCGGCTGGCCGTCGTGCCGATGGTGCTGGAGGCGCGCGGGCTGGACGTGACGCCGGAGACGGTGGCCCGCTTCAAGGCGGGGGGCGACGAAGCCTCGGCGCGCATCCTCCACCGCATCTATACCGACGAGATTCGCCATGTCGGATTCGGCGCGAAATGGTTCGGCTATCTGGCCGCCGGGCAGGACATCGACCCGGCGGAACAGTGGCGGATGCTGGTCCGCCGCCATTTCCGGGGCGTCGTTAAGCCACCGTTGAACGACTCGGCGCGCGCGACAGCCGGTCTGACGCGAGACTTCTATGCGCCTCTTGCCGACATGGAACCCGAACAGGCACAAGCTGAGCGTCTGTAACGCGGTGGGGCTGCGAAACAGGATTGGATGGACGAAGGCCGGCAATCCCGACTGTGGGGGCGCTTGGCAGCAAGGTGTCGGGGTTCGATGAAGCAGCTTGTGATTTCGGGTAAATCGATTGCCTCGCGTCTTCGGACTCTCTGTTTCACCACCGCCATTATCGGCCTGGGCACGCAGGGCGCATTCGCCGCCTCCTCACCCGCACCGGCCCCCAAGGCGCCGCATCAGGGCTCGGCAGCGGTCGGCGGCGAATTCATCCCCGCCAGCAGCACCGAGGCATCCGCCGACTTCCGCGCCGACCAGCAGTTCCGCACGCTGTTCCAAAGTTGGAAGAAGATGGACGGGGTGCAGAAGGGCGTGATCGCCATTCCCTCGGTCCAGCCGGTCGACAAGCTCCAGTTCACCAGCAATTTCGGCATCCGCTCCGACCCGTTCCGCGGCACCGCCGCGATGCATGCCGGTGTCGACATCCCCGGCCCCATCGGCACCCCCATCTACGCCACCGCCGACGGCATCGTCAGCCATTCGGGCTGGCAGGGCGGCTATGGCAACCTGGTCGAGATCAACCATGGCAAGGGCATCGCGACCCGCTATGGCCATCTGTCGAAGCTGCTGGTGGCCGATGGCGCCAAGGTGACGCGCGGCCAGCTGATCGCGCTGATGGGTTCGACCGGCCGTTCGACCGGCTCGCACCTCCATTATGAGGTCCGCATGGACGGCCATGCCGTCAATCCCGTGCCGTTCCTGACCACCGGCGACTATCTGATGGCGTCGCAGGACCACAGCATCCACCAGATCCCGGTATCGACCGACGGTCCCGCCGCGCAGGACTGATCGCGGCACCGATCCCGGCCGGATCGACATTCCTCTCATTCCTCCCCTGAAAGGGGGGCAGGCCGCAGGCCTGACGGAGGGGTATGCCGGTCTACGGAATGGGATCGCTTCCGCGTGATCGGGGACACCCCTCCACCATCATTCGAATAGTCCCAGCTCCCCTTGCAGGGGCGGAATGGACGGAATGTCGATCCGTCCCAGCGCTGCCCCATGGGATTGCCGCCCGCCGCGCCCGCGCCTATCTGAGCCATATGGCCACCAGCATTTCCGAAATCGCGCTGACCCCGGCCGCTGCGGCTCGCGTCGCGGCGATCGCCGAGCGGCAGAACAAGCCCGCCATCCTGCGTCTCTCGGTCGAAGGCGGCGGCTGTTCGGGCTTTCAATATAAATTCGGGTTGGCCGACACGCCCGCCGATGACGACATGATCGCCGAGACCGATGGCGTCCGGCTGGTCGTCGACAGCATCAGCCTGGACCTCGTCCGCGGCGCGCAGGTCGATTATGTCGAATCGCTGGGCGGCGCTGCCTTCCGCGTGACCAATCCCAACGCGGCTTCGGGCTGCGGTTGCGGCACCAGCTTCGCGGTCTGACGTGAAGATCACCACCTACAACATCAACGGGATCAAGGCCCGTCTGCCGCGCCTGCTCGAATATCTGGCGGAGGCGGATGCCGATATCGTCTGTCTTCAGGAGTTGAAGACCAGTGACGAGACCTTCCCGGTGGCGGACATCGAGGCGGCGGGGTACGGCGTCGTCTGGCACGGCCAGAAGAGCTGGAACGGCGTCGCGGTGCTGGCGCGGGGCACCCAGCCGGTCGAGCGGCAGCGAGGCCTCGCCGGCGAGGTCGAAGACGAGCATAGCCGCTATCTCGAATGTGAGGTCAACGGCCTGGTCGTCGCCTCGCTCTACCTGCCCAATGGCAATCCGCGCCCAGGGCCGAAATTCGATTACAAGCTGCGCTGGATGGAGCGGTTGGCGGCGCGGGCACGCGAATTGCTCGCGGAGGAAGTGCCGGCGGTGCTGGCGGGCGACTATAACGTTATCCCCAATGACGACGATACCTTCTCGGTGCCCGCCATGGCCAGCGATGCACTGATGCAGCCCGAGAGCCGTCAGGCTTATCGCCGGCTGCTGGCGCAGGGGTGGACCGACTCGCTGCGCACCCGCGCGCCCAAGGGCGGGGTGTGGACCTTCTGGGACTACCAGGCCGGCTCGTGGCAGCGTGATGCCGGGTTCCGGATCGATCACCTGCTGCTCAGCCCGCAGGCGGCGGACCGGCTGGTCGATGCCGGCGTCGACAAAAGCTATCGCGGGCGGGAAAAGGCCAGCGACCATGCTCCAACCTGGGTGAAATTGCGCGACGCCTGAGGGGCTTAGGCGTGTACTCATCCCTCCCCTTTAGGGGAGGGGCCGGGGGTGGGGCGCTTCCACGGGTGCAGGTTTCGTCGATAGGCCCCACCCCAACCCCTCCCCTGAAGGGGAGGGGCTTTGGAGCGCCGATTCAATATCCGACCTCAGGTCTGAAACCTCCACGGCATTGAAAAATGCCGTCGTTGGTAGCCCGGCCGTTCGGGTCATTCACCCATCATTGGCGCAACAACCCAATGGTTGGGTGATCTCACCACCCTCTAAAAAGTGAAAACAACGCAAATACAGCGTCCTAACTGTATGGCATGACTAATGCAGTAACGCACCTGTCGGACACGCTCCGACGCAAAAGGGAGTTACCACCATGCTGATTTCGCTGCTGATCGCCTCGACCCTTTCCTCCGCCGCGCCGGACCCGGCGACGGCCGCCGCCCCGGTGGCGCCGCAGCCCCAGGCCGGCCGCTTCGTCGATGCTGCCAGCGTCATCGCCAGCCTGCCGCCCGCCACGCGGCTGTGCGTCGTCGACCGGCTGACCGGTTCGCGTATCCCGGTGAAGGTCTGCCACACCGCCGACGAATGGATCGCGCGCGATGGCGCGGTGCCGACCGGCAAGATCAAGCGCAACTGAGCCGCAGGACAGGAGACACGCCATGATGTTCATCGCCATGCTCGCCGCCCTCAGCCAGCCGGTCGCTCTGCCCCGCGATGGCGAGGCCAAGCCCGCCACCATGACAGCGGCGGTCGCGACCGTCGCCCCGGCCAAGACCAAGCCGGTCCGCTATTGCTTCAACGATGTCGAGGAGGACCACATTCTGCGCGGCAAGGTCTGCCGGACGCGCGCCCAGTGGCTGTGGCGCAATATCGATCCGCTCGACTATCTCAACCAGAAGAAGAAGTGAGGGCCGACAGGGCAGGGGCCGCACTATGGCGGCCCCGCCCGTGAGGGTCATCAGGTCAGATCGCGCGCATAGACGTTGTAGGTCTTGTTGACCCGGCTGTTGATCGTCTCGGCGATCGAGCGCATTCCCTGATTGTCGTCGAGAATCCAGCCGATTTCTCCGCGCGATGCGCCATATTTGGTGACCGAGGCGCGGCGGATATATTCGATCATCATGAAGGCCAGCTGGCTGGCCATGCGCGACGACTGCAATTCCTTGACCACGCCCATCAGCGGCACGCGCATCGTCCGCACCTTGGGCGCGCGCAGCCAGAGCAGCAGCTTGGCCCAGCCGAAGGGCAGCAGGCTGCCCTTTAACGGCTTGATCGCCTCGTTCAGGTCGGGAAGGGTGATCATGAAGGCGACCGGCTTGCCGTCCAGTTCGGCGATGCGGATCAGGTCGTTGAACACGATCGGCTTCAGCTTGACGCCAACATCCTTGATCTCGGGCGGGGTCAGCGGGATGAAGCCCCAGTTATCGGACCAGGCATCGTTCAGGATGCTCAGGATGATCGCGGCCTCTTCCTCGAACTTGGCCTTGTTCACCTCGCGCACGCGGATGCGCTCGTTCTTCTCCCCCGACTTGATGATGCGCTGGACGATCGGCGGGAATTCCTGCGTGATGTCCAGCTCATAGGTGAAGAGCTGCTTGATCGTCGAATAGCCGGCCGCCTCGATCCAGCCCTGATATTCGGGGCGCGCATGGCCCATCATGATCGTCGGGTCCTGATCGAAGCCCTGGACCAGCAGGCCAGGCTCTTCCCACACCGATTGCGAGACCGGACCGATCGCGCGGGTCATGCCCTGTTCGCGCAGCCAGCCCTCGGCCTTGGCGAGCAGCGCGCGGAACACGTCCTCGCGCGTGGCGTCCATCAGGCCCCAGAAACCGGTGCCCGGACCGAAGCCCTTGGACGGGTCCATTTCCAGCGCCAGCGTATCAAGATGCGCCGAAATGCGCCCGACGACCGTGCCATTCTCCTCCGCCAGGAACAGCTGCGCCTTGGCATGGCTGTACCAGCCATTCTTCTCCGGCGTGATTAGGCCCAGCGCTTCGCCCTTCAGCGGCGGGACCCAGTGCGGATCGTCGGCATAGAGCGAGAAGGGGAAGTCGACGAAGGTCTTGCGGTCGCGCTTGCCGGCGACGGGGCGAATGGAAAGGGCCATGGGTGATCGCGTCCGGGAAAGATGTATGGCCCCGTCCTAACCGGCTTGGTCGATCATAGCGAGTGAGGATTCCGTCATCCCCGGCCGTGGGAATGCCACCGTGTCGCCACTATGTGGGAGCAAAGGATAGCCCTATGGAATCGACGCTTTCTTTCCGAACCGGCCCGACGGCGGGCCATGCGGCCCCGGCGGCGCGCGTCCCGATTGCGGACGACAAGGCGATGTTGCGTGCCGCCGCCGAGATGACGCGCGACCTGATCGCGCCGCGGCCGCGCCTCTATTGGGCGGACATGGTGGGTAGCGCGCTGCTCGGCTATGCCGCGCTCGGCGTCGCGGTGACGGCGGGGTCCACGGGCGTGATCGTCGCGGCGTCGGTCGTGTCGGTGCTGGCGCTGTACCGCGCGCTGCTGTTCATCCATGAGATCAGCCATATGAAGCATTCGGCGCTGCCGGGCTTCCGCACCGGCTGGAACGCGCTGGTCGGCGTGCCGCTGCTGACACCGGCCTTCATGTATGAGGGCGTGCACAATCTGCACCATGCCAAGACGCGCTACGGCACCGCCGACGATCCCGAATATCTGCCGCTGGCGCTGATGAAGCCATGGACGCTGCCGGTGTTCATCCTGGTGTCGGCGCTGGCGCCGCTCGGTCTGCTGATCCGGTTCGCGATCCTGTCGCCCTTGTCCTGGGTGGTGCCGGGTCTGCGCAAGATCGTGGTCGAGCGCTATTCGGCGCTGGCGATCAATCCGCAATTTCGTCGCCGCATGCCCGAGGGCGAGGCACTGACGCTGTTCAACCGCACCGATGCGGCCGCCTCGATCTGGGCGATGGCACTGGTGGCGATGGTCGCGACCGGCGTCATCCCGCTGCGCGGTTTCGCGATCGGCTTCGCGATCGGGTCGGCCGTCGCGGTGCTAAACCAGGTTCGCACGCTGGTCGCGCATCTCTGGGAGAATGACGGCGAGCCGATGACGGTGACCGCGCAGTATCTCGACTCGGTCAACGTCCCGCCGCCCTCGCTGCTGCCGGGTCTGTGGGCGCCGGTGGGCCTGCGCTATCATGCGCTCCACCATCTGCTGCCGTCGCTGCCCTATCATGCGCTGGGCGAGGCGCATCGCCGGATCAGCGCGGCGGTGACGCCGGAATCGCCCTATCACAAGGCGAGCTACAAGGGCCTGCCGGGGCTGGTCGCCAAGATCGGCCTGAGCACGATCCGTCGGGGGAAGTGAACTACCTCCGTTCAGCCTGAGCGTAGTCGAAGGCCACGGGACTCGGTCCGCCAAGAGGCGATGTCCGGGGCGTGCACTTCGACTTCGCTCAGTGCGAACGGAAGGTGGTGTTCGGGGCGGGCGTCAAATCGCCAACCCATATCCCATACCTTCCATACCCGTTCTGTCTGACCAGGTCGCCGAAGCCAGTCGTCTAAGAATGTGAAGGCGAGGCAGGGCTCGAGGCGTCGGGCCAAGCACCCCAAGCCCCGTTCACACTGAGCGAAGTCGAAGTGCACGGGCGAACCCAGCGGCTAGGCCGGCCTTCGACGACGCTCAGGCTGAACGGCATACGGGGTTTACCCCCTCACTCCTCCGTCCGGAACAGCACCGCTTCACCGATCAGCAGGAACAGCAAAATCGGCGCCCAGGCGGCGAGGAAGGGCGGGTAGGCACCCAGATCGCCCATCGCCATCGAGAAATTGTCCGCCACGAAAAAGGCGAAGCCCAGCGCCATGCCGATCACGGCGCGGACGAACAGCTTGCCCGAGCGTGCGATGCCGAACGCGGCGACCGCGCCCAGCAGCGGCATCAGCACCGCCGACATGGGCGCGGACAATTTGTGCCAGAGCGATCCCTCCAGCGTCTTGGTCGGCCGCCCCGCCTCGCGCAGGTCGTCGATCGCGTTCGACAGCCCCTTGAACGACAGGCCGTCGGCATTGACGCTGGCGAGCGTCAGCTGTTCGGGCGTCACGCCACGCCCGATGATCATCGACGGAACCGATGTCAGCTTGCCCGAGGCGACCTCGAATCGGGTGGCCGGGCCGATCTGCCAACCATCGCCCGAGCGGCGCCCACGCGGCGCGCGGATGATCGCCTGCAGGCTGCCGCTGCCCTTGCGGTCGTACAGCGTCACGCCGCCCAGCTGGGTGTTGCCGCCGCGCCCCTGCACCAGATTGACCGAGATCAGATCGTCGCCGTCGCGCACCCACACGTTGGAGCGGTCGCCGCTGTCGATCGGGATGGGGCCATATTCGACCTTTTGCCACGCGCTCAGCGTCGCGGTGGCGCGCGGCACGATCCGATCGTTGAAGGCGAAGCTCAGCACCGCCACGCCCGCGCTGGCCACGAGCAGCGGTGCCAGCACCTGATGCGCCGAGAGGCCGGCGGCCTTCAGCGCGATGACCTCCGAATTCTGGTTCATCGTGAAGAAGGTCAGGATGGTGCCGAGCAGCACCGAGAAGGGGAGGATGAAGGCGATGATCTGCGGCGCGCGCAGCGAGACATAGCGCCACACCTGCGCCTCGCCATTGCCGGGCGCCGCCAGGATCGATCCGGACTCGCTCAGGATGTCGAGCGCCTGCAACACGATGACCAGCGCGAACAGGATCGCGAAGGTGCGCAGCAGGAACATCTTGGCCATGTAGATGGCGATGGTCCGCGACGGGAAGATGCTCGACAGGCTCATGCGGTATAGGCCTTCTTGCGGCGGCGGCCGGGCAGCAGGCGACCGATCAGCTTGGCCAGCTTGGCGAAGCCGCGCTCCAGCACGCCGATCGGCTGGCCACCGGGCACATAGGCGGTGACATAATACATCCAGAATACCAGTCCGGCGAAGATCGCGAACGGCACCCATAGCGCGATCAGCGGATCGACCCGGCCGAGCGCGCCGATGTCGGCGGCATATTGGTTCACCTTGTGATAGGTGACCAGCATCACGATCGACAGGAACACGCCCAGCGCCGAGGTCGATCGCTTGGGTGGGATGCCCAGCGATACCGCCAGCAGCGGCAGCAGGAACATCGTCACCACCTCGACCAGGCGGAAGTGGAATTCGGCCCGGCTGCCGGCGCGCGCCTCCGCACTCTGCGCCTCCTGCCCGTGGCGGGCAAGCTCGGGCAGGGTGAACTCCAGGTCGCGGCCGCCGCGCTGACGGAAATTATCGAACTTGGGCAGGTCGATCGGCAGGTCGTGGCTGGAGAAGGTCAGCACGCGCGGCGCGCGGAATTCGGGCCGATTGTGGATCAGCGTGCCGTTGGTCAGGCGGAAGATGATGACGTTGGGATCGTCGGTCGCCAGGAAGCGCCCGCGCTCGGCGGTCACGCCGATCCAGTCGCCCTTCGACGTATTGGCATGGACGAAGATGCCCGACAGGTCACGGCCATTGTCGCGGCTTTCCTCGATACGTAGCGTCATGCGGTCGCCCAGATGGGTGAACTCGCCGACCTTGATCGACGCGCCCAGCGCACCGGTGCGCAGCTCGTAGCGCAGCCCTTCGTAATAATAGCGCGCGACCGGCTGGACATAGCCGACGATCGCCAGGTTCAGCGCGGCGAGCACGATCGCGTACATGTACGGCACGCGCAGCAGCCGCGTATAGCTCATGCCGACGCCGCGCATCACGTCCAGCTCGGACGAAGTGGCCAGCCGGCGGAAGGCGAGCAGGATGCCCAGCATCAGCCCGATCGGGATGCCGAGACCAAGATATTCGGGCAGCAGGTTGGCGAGCATCCGCCACACCACGCTGATTGGCCCGCCCTCGGTCGCGACGAATTCGAACAGGCGGCGGATGCGGTCGAGCACCAGCAGCATGGCGGCGATGATCAGCGTCGCGAACAGCGGCAACGCGATCAGCCTGGCCATGTAGCGATCGATGGATTTCATGCGGGGGACATCACTCGCGCGATAAAACGGCCATGGCTATACGAGGCGGGGCAGGGCGCGTCACCCCTTGTTTGCGAAGGATTCCCTTGGCCTTCGACTTCGCTCAGGCTGAACGGAGGTTTGGGCACAGGCCTTCAATACAACAGCCGTTCAGCCTGAGCGAAGTCGAAGGCCACGCCCACACCTCAAGCCGCCGCGCAAACCGGCCCTTCGGCTCGCTTCAGCGCCGCCGCGACCGCGCGTTCCAGCCCCATCAGCGTGAAGGGCTTGCGCAACACCTCATGCCCCTCGAACCCTGTCGCCTGCGCGTCGCCGGCAAAGCCCGTGACGAACAGCACCGCGACATCCGGATAGCGCGGACGCAGGCTGGCGATCAGTTCGGGGCCGGTCTGGTGCGGCATCAGCACGTCCGACACGATCAGGCGAATGCCGGGATGACGCGCCAGCAGCCCTTCGGCCTCGCGCGGATCGTTGCAGGGCACCGGATCATGCCCCAGCTCCTGCAAAGCCCCCATGGTCGCGGCGAGCACGCGCGGATCATCCTCGACCAGCAGGATGCGCAGGCCGCCCGCATCCTCCGGAACCGCCTCGGGTGCGGCCGCCTCGACGGGGGCGGGGGCCGGCATCGCCGCGACATGGCGCGGGAAATAGAGATGGACGGTCGTGCCCGCGCCCGGCGCGGTGCGGATGGTGACGTCGCCGCCCATCTGGCCGACCAGCCCGAAAATCTGGCTGAGCCCAAGGCCGGTGCCCTTGCCGGCGGGCTTGGTGGTGAAGAACGGCTCGAACACGCGCTCGGCCACCTCCGACGTCATGCCCGCGCCGGTATCGGCGACCGAGATGACGGCATAGTCGCCCGCACCCGCGCGGGGCAGTTCGTTGGGCGTCACTCGCGCCTCGGCGGTACGGATGGTCAGCTCGCCGCGCCCGTCCATCGCGTCGCGCGCGTTGACCGCGAGGTTCAGGATGGCATTTTCCATCTGGGTACGATCGCCGAAGATCGTCCAGTTGCTGGTCCGGTCCTCGACCGTCACCTTCACCCCGTCACCCAGCGTCCGGTCGAGCAGGTCGCGCATGCCCGTTACCAGCTGGCGAGGATGCAGCGCTTCCGGGGTCAGCGCCTCTTCGCGGCTGAACATCAGCAGGCGGCGGGTCAACGCGGCGGCGCGATGCGCGCCCTCGGTCGCGCTGTCGAGATGGCGATGGGTGTCCTCGGGCGCGCTCGCCCGCTTCGCCAGTTCGAGTCCGCCCAGCACGACCGCCAGCATATTGTTGAAATCATGCGCGATGCCACCCGTCAGCTGGCCGAGCGCGTCCATCTTCTGGACCTGGCGCAGCTTGGCTTCCTGAACCTTCAGTTCCTCGGTCGCGGCCTCGACCGCGCTGGCCAGTTCCTCGGCGCGGGCGCGTTCGGCATGCGCCTCGGCACGGGCTTCGGCGCGCTCGCCTTCGGCGCGGATGATCATCCAGGCAAGGAAGATGCCGCCGATCGCCAGCGCGACGCCGAACAGCGCCAGCCCGCCGGCCAGTCGGTTGGATCGCTCCACCGTGGCGCTGGCATCCGCGCTGCGCTGTTCGAGCAAGGTACGCTCGCCGCCGATCAGCGCGTTGAGCGTCTGGTTGATCTGGAGAAGCGCATCGGCCTGCCGCGCCGCATAATATAGCGAATAGGCCTGACGGTCGCGGTGATAGGTGGTCGATAGCGCGATGCTGGACAGTTCGTCGCCGCGCGCATCATAGGCGGTACGGAGCCGGTCGACAAAGGCCTGCTGACGCGGATTTTCGATCAGCTGGTCCAGCCGGTCGAGCTGCGCGCCGGCCAGCGACCATTCCTCCGAATAGAGCTGGCCCAGCTTGCGGTCGCCGGAAATGACGTAACGGCCGAGCGACGCCTCCGACCGGGCGATCGTGCCGGCCAGCGTCCGCGCCAGGATCATCACGTCATAGCTGCGGCTTTGCAGTTCGAGAGCGCGGTCGCGTTCGTGATTGGCGTGGCCCAGCGTGACGATGAGCAGGACGAGGGTCGCCGCGCCGGCCACCGCCATCGCGATCAGTGCGAAGGTCCGCCAACGGCCGACCCCTCCCAGATCCTGCTGCTCGATCACGCCCGCGACGCTATCGCAACGATCGGACAATGCAAAGCCGCAGGCTTCGACTTATCCGATGACGCCGACCGCCTTGCCCGCCGCCTGGAACATGCCCAGCACCGTCCGGATCTGTTCGGGCGTATGCTCGGCGCAGATCGAACAGCGCAGCAGATAGGTGCCCGCCGGGGTCGCCGGGGGGCGCGCCATGTTGACGTACAGACCACCGTCCAGCAGCGCCTGCCACATGATGACCGCCTGCTCCTGATCCTCCAGGATGACCGCGACGATCGCGCTGTAGCAATGCTCGGTGCCCAGCTTGAAGCCCAGCTCCGTCAGCCCGCTGTGCAGCGCGCGGGCGTTCGACCACAGCCGCTCGCGCTTGTCATGCGCGGTCATCAGCTTGCGGATCGAGGTGGTCGCGGTGGCGACGACCGACGGCGGCAGCGAGGCGGTGAAGATATAGGGACGGCAGGCGAGGCGCACCGCCTCGAACTTCGGATGGTTGGACACGACGAAGCCGCCGACCGTGCCGACCGACTTGGAGAAGGTGCCGACGATGAAATCGACCTGGCCTTCCAGCCCCTGTGCCTCGTACACGCCGCGCCCGTTGGGGCCGAAGAAGCCCATCGAATGCGCCTCGTCGACCAGCACCATCGCGCCATGCTTCTTGGCGACGGCGACCATCTCCTTCAGCGGGGCGATGTCGCCCAGCATGGAATAGACGCCCTCCAGCACGACCAGTTTGGCGGGTTCCTTCGGCAGGCGGCCCAGCCGCTTGTCGAGATCCTCGACCGAATTGTGGCGGAAGCGGACGATCTCGGCATTGCCCTGCTGGCAACCGTCATAGATCGACGCATGGCTGTCGGCGTCGAGAATGACATACTCGCCCTTGCCCGCCAGCGTCGAGATGATGCCCAGGTTCGCCATATAGCCGGTCGAAAACACGATCGCGCCGGTCATGCCGTAGAAGTCGCGCAGCGCCTGTTCGACTTCCATATGGTCGTGGAAGGTGCCGTTGAGCATCCGGCTGCCATTGGTGCCCGAGCCGAACTTCTCCAGCGCTTCCTTGCCTGCCGCGATGACGTCGGCGTCGAAGGTCATGCCCATATAGTTGTAGGTGCCGAGCAGGATCGTGTCCTTGCCGCGGATCACCGCCTCGGTGGGCGACTTTACCTGTTCCATCACGATCGCGAAGGGATCGGTGACGCCGGAATCGAGCAGCGCCTGCCGCTCGGCGATCAGGCCGTCGAACTTGGACAGCAGGTCGCGCTCGGGTGCGATTTCGGGCGCATCGGCGGGCAGGGCATGGGGCTGGGCGGCGGCTTCGGTCATGGCAGGGTCCGTCTCGGGCGCTTCGGGATCAGGCTTGCTTCAGCTTTTCGACCGCGTCGACCAGCTGGCCGACATTCTCGATCTCCGCCTGCATGTTCATCGTGATGATAATGTCGAACTCGTCCTCGATCGCGGCGACGAAATCCATCACGGTCAGGCTGTCCCACTCCAGGTCGCCCTGGAAGGTGGTCGCCTCGGTCAGTTCCACACCCTTTTTGTTGAAGGGCGCGATCTGGGCCGCGACGATGTCGAAAATGGCTTGGCGGTCGCTCATGATGATCCTTTCAGTCGGGCGCCCAGTGGCACCCAAATGCGGCGGCTTTTCGGCCGCGATATGTTCGCTGCTATAGCAAGCCGTTGGCGCGATACCACCGTGCCGTGTCGGCCAATCCCTTGGTGAGCGGAACGGCGGGCTCCCATAGCGCCGGGTCGGGGCGCAAAGCGGGGTCGGCGGTCCAGTCGGGGTGACAAAGATAGCCGACCCGGTCGGGGGTCAGCTTGGCACCCTTGCCCCGCAACTTGCGATCGATCTTCGCGCCCACGCTCAGCAGAGCTTTAGGCAGATGCAGCGTCATCACCCGCCGACCCACCGCTGCACCCATGGCGGCGGCGAGTTCGGCATGGGTCAGCACCTGCCCGTCATCGACCTCCAGCACCGCGCGGGGGCCATCGGTCGCGACGAGCGTCGTCAGCAACCGCGCGAAATCCTCGACAGCGATCAGTGATAGCTTGCCCGGAGGCGGCATGAAGGCGAGGCCGAGCTTGGCGGTGCGGAACACATCGAGCCATTCGGCGTCATGCGGGCCGTAGATGCCGCTAGGCCGGACGATGGTCCAGTCGAGGCCGCTCTCGGTCACCACATCCTCGGCCTGGCGCTTGGACCAGCCATAGACGGACAGTTCGGGCTCGCGCGCCGACAGCGAGGAGACATGGACGAAGCGTCGGATACCCGCCGCCTTGGCCGCCGCGACCATCGCGCGGGTGCCGTCGATGTTGCCCGCTACGAAGCCGTCGCGGTCGGGCGCGCTGACCACGCCCGCGATATGGAGCACCGCGTCGGCACCCTCGACCAGCGTGGCGAGGCTGTCGGGCTTGTCGAGCGCACCCGCGATCCAGGTGATGCCGGCGCGCGACGGCTGGGCGCGGCGGGTGAGCGCGCGCAAGGACAGCCCCGCACCAGCGGCACGGTCCACCACCGCGCGACCGACGAAGCCGGTCGCTCCCGTCACGGCGACGATCATAGCAGGGCCAGATGGTTGCGATGGATCAGCGCGGCGCGCGGCGCATGACCCAATATGTCGGCCTGCTGATCCGAGCGCGTGCCGATCAGCGCGCGCGCCTCGGTCGAATCGTATTCGCTCAGGCCCCGTGCGATGGTGCCGTTCGGCCCCTCGACGGTGACGAGGTCGCCGCGTGCGAAATGGCCCTGCACGGCGGTCGCGCCGGCCGCGAGCAGGCTGCCACCCTCGGCCAGCGCCTTGGCCGCGCCCGCATCGACCTGAATCGCCCCGCGCGCGGTCAGGCCGCCCGCCAGCCACGCCTTGCGGGCGGGGGCGCTCTTCTCGGCGACGAAGATGGTGTGGCGGGCAGGGGTCGACAGCGGATGGTCGATCCGCCCCGAGGCGATGGCCAGGTGCGCGCCCGCACTCACCGCGATGCGCGCGGCGGCGATCTTCGACACCATGCCACCCGATCCCATGCCGGAAGCGGAGCCGCCATCGGCCATGCCGCTGACCGCGTCGATTCGCTCGACCCGCTCGATATGGTGCGCATCGGGGTTGGTGTGCGGGTTGCTGTCGTACAGGCCATCGACGTCGGAGAGCAGCAGCACGCCGTTCGCGCCCGCCGCTTGCCCCACGCGTGCGGCGAGCCGGTCATTGTCGCCGAAGCGGATTTCCTCGGTGGCGACGCTGTCATTCTCGTTGATGACCGGCACCACACCCAGGCCCAGCAGCCGGTTCAGCGTGGCCGCGGCATTCAGGTAGCGGCGGCGATCCTCCAGATCGTCGAGCGTCACCAGCATCTGCGCCGCGGTCAGGTTTTCGGCGTGGAGCAGTTCGGCCCAGGCCTGGCTCAGCGCGATCTGCCCGGTCGCGGCGGCGGCCTGCGCATCCTCCAGGCTGGCGCGGCCGCCCTTGGGCAGGCCCAGGCGACGCGCGCCGAGCGCGATCGCGCCCGAGGAGACGATCGCGATCTGCTGGCCGTCCCGCACGCGCGCGGCGATGTCGGCGACGAGACCGGTCAGCCATTCGCGACGGACCTCGCCCTCGGGTGTGACCAGGAGGGCCGAGCCGACCTTGACGATCAGCCGCTGGCAGGTGGTGGGGGGGAAGATCATTGTAGGGTTGGGTCCAGCCACGCGCGGCCCTCCCCCATCCCCTCCCGCTTGCGGGAGGGGCGTGTTTGGGGCGAGCGGCCCGCCAAGTATCGCTCCCCTCCCGCAAGCGGGAGGGGCTGGGGGAGGGCAGGGTGTCTCACCGAGCCCGCCACCCGACGAATCAGCCCAGCGGCGACCACGTAATCTCGTCCTCGCCCTCGTCATTGTCCGGCACCGAATCCGGCCCCGGCCCGATCTGTTCGAGCAGCTTGTCGAGCACCCAGTCGACACCGGTCCCCGCCGCGCCCGACAGCGGGATCACGTCCGCGCCGCTCGCCTCGGCCAGTTCGGCCGACAGCGCCTCAATCAGCTCGTCGTCGAGCGTGTCGATCTTGTTCAGCGCGATGATGTGCGGCTTGTCGATCAGGCCGCCGCCATAGGCCTCCAGCTCGTCACGAACGATGCGATAGCTTTCGGCCACGTCCGCATCATTGGCATCGACCAGATGGAGCAGCACGCGGCACCGTTCGATATGCCCCAGGAAGCGGTCGCCGATGCCGGCGCCATCCGCCGCACCCTCGATCAGGCCGGGGATGTCGGCGACGACGAACTCGCGATTGTGATGCCGCACCACGCCCAGCTGCGGGCGGGTGGTGGTGAAGGCATAGGCGCCGACCTTGGCCTGGGCGTTGGTTACCGCGTTGATGAAGGTCGACTTGCCCGCATTGGGCAGGCCGACGAGGCCCGCATCCGCCAGCAGCTTCAGCCGCAGCCAGACCCACGCTTCCTCGGACGGCCAGCCGGTGCCGTGCTGGCGCGGCGCGCGGTTGGTCGAGGTCTTGTAGCTGGCATTGCCGCGACCGCCATCGCCGCCGCGCAGGAACACCTCGCGCTGGCCGACCTTGGTGAAGTCCAGCAGCACCTCTTCCTTGTCCTCGGACAGGACCTGGGTCCCGACCGGTACCTTGATGACCAGATCGTCGCCGCCGCCGCCGGTGCGGTTCGATCCCGACCCGCCATGCCCGCGCGGTGCACGGAAATGCTGGGTATAGCGGAAGTCGATCAGCGTGTTCAGGCCGGCGACCGCCTCGAAGATGATGTCGCCGCCCTTGCCGCCGTTACCGCCGTCGGGGCCGCCATATTCAATATACTTCTCGCGCCGGAAAGAAACGGCGCCGGGGCCGCCCGCGCCGGAGCGAACGAAAATCTTGGCCTGGTCAAGGAAATGCATGGCCCGCCCTTACCGCTGACCGCGCCGACTGACCAGCCCGGCCGTGTATCGCGCGGGCGATCGGGGGCGGGGCGTGACCTTGGCGCACCGGGTGTGAGGGGGCATGACGTGGCCTTCGACTGCGCTCAGGCTGAACGGTCGTTGTGCCAAGCCCCGTGTTCCACCCTCCGTTCAGCCTGAGCGCAGTCGAAGGCCACGCCCACCCGGACGCCAAGCATCCCGGATCGCAACGCGGACCCGCGCCGACGATCCGGAACACCCCCTATCAAAAACCCTCACGCCGCCAACGGCATCGCGCGATTGCGCTCGTCCTCCAGGTCCAGCGCATAATGGATGCTGGGCGACAGCGCCTCCCGCCCGGCCGAGGCGCGCGCCATCCGCTGCCCCGTGGGGCGGAAGCCCAGCTTGGTCAGGACATGGCCCGAGGCGGGGTTGTCGGCGAAGTGCCAGGCGTTCAGCCGGGCGATGGGCAGGGCATGGCGCGCCGTGGCGACGACCGCGCGGCCCGCCTCGGTCGCATAGCCGCGACCCCAGGCCGACGGGGTCAGCCAATAGCCGAGCTCGTGTCCCGTATCCCCCGCGATGATCGCGATGCCGCCGATCAGCTCGGGCGCGCCGCCGCGATCCAGCGCGGTGATCAGGAAGCGCGGCTCGGTCGCGGCGCAGGGCTGGGCCAGCCAGCGCTCGGCGTCTTCGGGGTGATACGGGTAGGGGACCCGCGCCGCCATGCGGGCGATCGACTCATGGCCGATGGCCTCCGCCAGGGCATTGGCATCCTCCGGCCAGGCCGGCCGTAACAACAATCTTTCGGTCCGCGCGAACATCACTCGACAACTCCTCGTCGCGTCGGGCCCGCCCCTGCCACGTCTGGATGACGGGACGGCGACAGAAGCCCGGAAGCGGTGGAGGGAGCACGAAAAAAAGGGAGCCGGGGTGACCCGTCTCCCTTTTTTGCTGGTTCCTGCGCGGAACCCGGGTCACCCTGGTGGGCAACCCGGCGCGGTTGCCCGATTATTCGGCCGCTGCGGCCAGTTCGACCGAGCAGAATTTACGGCCCAGCTTGCCCTCGTGGAACGAGACGCGGCCATCGACGAGCGCGAACAGGGTATGGTCCTTGCCCATGCCCACGTTGCGACCCGGATAGAACTTCGTCCCGCGCTGACGCACGAGGATGTTGCCGGCGATGGCTTCCTGGCCACCGAACTTCTTCACGCCAAGGCGACGGCCGGCCGAATCACGACCGTTACGCGACGAACCGCCTGCTTTCTTATGTGCCATTGCGAACTACTCCTGGATTTCGTTGGGAGGCGCGTCTGAAAAATCAGGCGCCGACCGACACGATCTTCAGGATCGTGTGCTGCTGACGGTGGCCGTTGCGACGGCGATAGTTGTGGCGGCGACGCTTCTTGAAGACGATGACCTTGTCGGCCTTCGCCTGAGCGATGATTTCGGCGGCAACGGTGATGCCGTCGACGGCCTTCAGCTCCGAGCCTTCGCCCGCCAGCAGAACGTCACCCAGCGTCACCGACGCGCCGGCTTCGCCCTCGATCTTCTCGACGACGATCTTATCTCCGGCGGCGACGCGATACTGCTTGCCGCCCGTGCGCACGACTGCGAACATGGCTCTTATCACTTCCCAAATGCATGGCTCCCGCGCGGGAATGCCCGTCGGGAAAGAAGGGTCAGCTAGGCAAAGGTGGCCGGATTGTCAACCAAGGATTGCATGTTTTCGCCGGTCGCACACGCCTGACGGCATGTCAGGCGACGCGATCGCGCGGTTTGGCCACATTGGTACTAATCTGGCGATGTTGCACTGCAGCAACAATCGAATGACAAAATTGTGAAACGATCGAAATGGCAATTGCTGGCCGCTAAGCTCGACATATTGTGATCGTCGGGGGCGGCGCGATGACCGTCCTGTATCAAAAATGGGGAATTTGATGCGTTCGCTTCACGCCACGATCCTGCTCGTCTCCGTGTCGAGCCTCGGCCTCGCCTTGCCCGCCATGGCCCAGACCGCTACGTCCGCCTCTCCAGCCGCTCAACAGGACGGCGAGTCGCAGGACATGGTCATCGTCACCGGCAGCCGGATTCCCGGCCGCACGCTCGCCGACAGCCCGGTGCCGGTCGACGTCATCGGCGGCGAGCAGTTGACCAATGCGGGCTATACCGAAACCAACAAGCTCCTGAACCAGCTGGTGCCCTCGTTCAACTTTCCGCAGCCGTCGATCACCGACGGTACCGACTCGCTGCGCCCCGCGACGCTGCGCGGGTTGGCGCCCGATCAGACGCTGGTGCTGGTCAACGGCAAGCGGCGGCATCAGGCGGCGCTGCTCAACCTGAACGGGTCGGTCGGGCGCGGGTCGGGGGCGGTCGATCTGAACGAGATCATTCCCATCGCCATCGACCGGATCGAGATCCTGCGCGACGGCGCCTCCTCGCTCTATGGATCGGACGCGATCGCGGGCGTCATCAATATCCAGCTTTCCAAGCGCAAGGGCGTGCGCGGTTCGGTCACCTATGGCCAATATCGCACCAGCATGGACGGGGTGAAGGATCTGCTCGGCGTCCAGACAGATGCCGCGGGCAATCCCGTGATCGCGGTATCGGGCGGCACCAACCGCGCCAACGACATATTGGGCCTCAATTACGCGCAGGATGACCGGGTGCGTCATGACGGCGATACGCTGACCCTCGCCTCGTCGATCGGCCTGCCGATGGGGGAGGGCGGTTACTTCGTCTTTTCCAGCCAGTTCCGAGACCGCGATCCGACCCAGCGCGCCGCCGCCGATCCCCGCCGCCAATATGTCGCGGGCGATGCGCGGGAGCTGACCGCCAACCGCTTCAACCACGCCTATGGCGACGGCAAGACACGCGACATGAACCTGTTCGTGAATGCGGGCACCCAGATCGCCGGGCAGTTCGACCTCTATACCTTTGGTTCCTACGGCATTCGCGACGGGCTGGGCGCGGGCTTCTTCCGGCGCCCCAATGACTCGCGCAACCGCGACTGGTCGGCCTCGACCACGACCTTTGTGCCCTTCTACGCCAACGGTTTCCTGCCCTTCATCCGGTCCGAGATCGCCGATTATTCGGGCGCGGTCGGGGTGAAGGGGGAGATCGCCGATGGATGGAATGCCGATCTGTCGGTCGTCTATGGGGCCAATTCGCTCGATTACTCGGTCGAGAACAGCTTCAACACCTCGCTGGGCGGCGCGAACAGCCCGCGCAACTTCTATGCGGGCGGCATCCGTTTCGGCCAGACCGTCGCCAATCTCGACCTGAGCCATCGCTTCGACGTCGGCTTCCTCCAGTCGCTGGGCTTTGCCGCAGGCGGCGAATTCCGCCGTGAGAATTTCCAGATTCGCGCAGGCAATCCGGCCAGCTATGTCAATGGCCCGTTCGTGCCCAATGGTGCACCGGGCGGGGCGCAGGTCTTCCCCGGCTTCCGTCCGTCCAACGTGACCGATGTCTCACGCAACAGCTTTGCCGGTTATGTCGAACTCGATGCGGAGGTAAGCGAGGCGCTGTCCGTCCAGGCGGCGGGACGGTATGAGCATTATTCGGATTTCGGTGACACGGTGAACGGCAAGCTGGCGGGCCGGTTGCAGCTTTTCCCCGGGGTCGCGATCCGTGGCTCGATCTCGACCGGCTTTCGCGCACCCAGCCTGGCCCAGCAATATTTCAGCACCTCCTCGACCAACAATGTCGCCGGCACGCTGCTGGAAATCCTGACCGTGCCGGTGTCGAGCCCGCTGGCGATCGCGCTGGGGTCCAAGCCGCTACAGCCGGAAAAGGCGACCAATTTCGGCGGTGGCCTGACCTTCGACCCGATCCCCGGCTTCAACGTGACGGCCGATTATTACCAGATTCGCATCCGCGACCGGATCGTACTCAGCGAAAACCTGCAAGGCGCCGCCGTCAATGCCCTGCTCCAGGCGCAGGGTTTTGCGGGCGTCAATTCGGCGCGCTTTTTCGTCAACGGCGTCGATACCAAGACGCAGGGCGTGGACGTGATCGCCACCTATCGCGTGCCCGATTTCGGCTATGGCCGGGTCAGCCTGACCGCCGGATTCAATTATAACGACCAGACGATCACGGGGCGCGAATCGCTGCCCTCGCTGCCCGGCCTGCTGGTGTTCGGTCGTGCGGAAAGCTACCGGCTGACCAGGGGACAGCCCAACAGCAAGATCAATCTGGGCGCCGATTACGAACTGGGCCGCGTTTCGGCGACGATCCGCGCCAACCGTTATGGCACTGTCTTCTCGGCGGGAACGGCAACCGATCTGGCGATCGCCCCGGGAGCGGGGGCCGGCGACTTCACGCTGGCGCCCAAATGGATCACCGATGCCGAGGTTCGGGTGAAGCCGATCGAGGCGCTGGAACTGGCGATCGGGGCGGACAATCTGTTCGACATCTATCCCACGCGCGCGCCGGTCGGCGGCACGTTCGGGGTCAACAATTATTTCCTGCCTTATTCCAGCCTGTCGCCCTTCGGCTTCAACGGCCGGTTCCTCTATGCGCGGGCCTCGGTCAACTTCTGAGCGTTCCGGCCGGCCGGGTCGAAGGGCCCGGCCGTCTCCGTCAGTGGCGGTGTTCGCGCTTCAACAGATAGCGCCCATGCTCATACCCCGTGAACAGCCCCGCCAGCGCCGGATGATCGACCGGCTCGTCGCTGTCGTCGGGCAGCAGGTTCTGCTGGCTGACATAGGCGACATAGCTCGATTCGGCGTTCTCGGCGAGCAGGTGGTAGAAGGGCTGGTCCTTGGCCGGGCGAATCTGTTCGGGAATCGCGTCATACCATTCGTCGCTATTGGCGAAGACGGGGTCGACGTCGAAGATCACGCCGCGAATGTCGAACATCCGGTGCCGCACGACATCGCCGATCGCGAACCGGGCGCTCGCGACGATGGGCGCTTCCACGTCGAAGCGCGAGGTGAGGGGCGGCATGTCGATGAAATCCATATCCACAGATTTAATGCGTTTGTGGCGTTGCACAAGTTTAGGTGCTTGCATTGCCGAAAAAGCTGATCTAGGAGCGCGCCTCCAATCGACTGGCCCCGGCGGTTTCCCACCGCCCGGATCATCCTCGCGGAGAGGTGGCAGAGTGGTCGAATGCACCGCACTCGAAATGCGGCGTGCCGGCAACGGTACCGAGGGTTCGAATCCCTCCCTCTCCGCCACTTACTTCACATCACCGGACAAAATCCCCTAGCCCTCCCGCAGGGCGGACAGGTTGGCCAGGAAGTTGCCGATCTCGCGGCGGCGCAGACGTTCTTCGGCGAATTCGCCGTCGATGCCCAGTTGCCAGTGGAGCGCGCGGCTGTCGGGCGTGTCGTGCAGCGCGTCGATGTCGGCGGCGCGGGTGGTGACGTCGCTTTTGCGATCGGCCAGTCCGGCCTCAACCAGATCATCGGCCTGTGCGGCGAGCGCGATGGCGATTTCGCGCAAGGCGAGCTCGGGGTGATATTGGACGCCCCAGAAAATCCCGCGATCATATCGAATCTCGGCGGCCTGGACGCGGGTGACCGCATTGCTGGCGAGCAGGGTCGCGCCGGGGGGAAGTTCCAGAACCTCGTCGCCATGAATGGCCGGCGCGTCCCAGCTGGGCGGGCGGCCGGCGAGCAGGGGATGGTCACGCCCCGCCTCGGTGGCGCTGATCCGTCGGGCGATGCCGGCCTCCATCCGCTCGGGCATCTTGCGCACCTGTCCGCCGGCCGCCGCGACCGCGATCTGCAGGCCGGCGCAGGAACCGAAAGACGGAACCCCGGCGGCAAAGACCGCGCGCATGAAATCGAGCTGGCGGTCCACCTCCGGCCCATCGTCATAGACATGCATGGGCGAGCCGGTGAGGAACACGGCGTCGAAGGATGCGAGCCGCTCGGCGGAAAAGACCGGCGTATCGGCGTCGGCGGGGGAGGCTATGGTGGTGTCGATCCCGGGCTGCATCTGCGCCAGCGTCGCGGCATAGGTCTCGCCCGAACTCTGGCCGGCGCGTTTGCGGCGTGCCTCGCGCTCCTCGGGCAATTCGCTCTGGGCGATCAGGTAATGCGGCACGCTTGGCCCTTTTATGGTGAGGGGGCTTAACGCATGCCCGGGCGGCTTGGTCCGTCGGTCAGGAATAAACCGTTTATCGCAATGGAAAATTCGGACCGTCCGGCGGCGCGGGGCGTTGAGTGCGGATGGCCACCGCCGCGACATCCGTCCTATCCGACCGTGCGGCATGGCGTCCGCGCCGTCTGTTGATCACAAGGTCCGCCATGACCTTCGCACATGGCCGGGCGATGGTCGAGCGTGCGGCCGGTCTTGGCGTGGAGATCGTCGAACTGGCGAGCGATCGGCTCAATCTCGGTCTGCCCGACGATCCGCGCCGCGCCTATACTGCGGCCAAATCAACGCTGGCGGTCGTCGTCGCGCCGCCTTCCAAGCGCAAATTGCAACCCATCGCGCCGAGCGCGGATTGGCGGGTCGATCTGGCCGAGGGGTGTCCGGCGCATTGCAGCTATTGCTATCTCGCAGGCTCGCTGAAGGGGCCGCCGATCACGCGTGTCTATGCCAATCTCGACGAGATACTGGACGGGCTGCCCGCCTATCTGGGGCAGGGGACCATCACCTCGCGCAGTCGCGACCGCGCGCAGGAGGGCACGACGTTCGAAGCGTCCTGCTACACCGACCCGCTCGCGCTGGAGCCGATCACCGGATCGCTGTCGCACATGATCGACTGGTTCGGGCGGTGGGACGTGCCCGCGCAATTGCGCTTCACGACCAAGTTCGCCGACGTCGCGCCGCTGCTGGACATCGATCACCAGCGGCGGACGCGGATGCGCGCATCGATCAATCCACGCCTGTTCGCGCGGTTCGAGGGCGGCACCGCGCCCGTCGCCGATCGGCTGGCCGCGCTGCGCCGGATGGCGCTGGCAGGCTATCCGGTCGGGCTGACCATCGCGCCGATCATTGCCGCGCCGGGCTGGCGCGACGCCTATGGCGAATTGCTGGCCGATGCGGGCGCGATGCTGGCGGATGTGCCGGGGCTGGACCTGACCATCGAGCTGATCACCCACCGCTTCACCAGCGGGTCGAAGGCGGTGCTCGACAGCTGGTATCCCGGCTCGACGCTCGACATGGGGGAGGCCAATCGCACCACCAAGCGGACCAAGTTCGGCACCGAGAAACAGGTTTATGACGCCGAGACGATGCGCGAACTGCGCCGCTTTTTCGAGGAGCGGCTCGCATCCACGCTGCCGTTCGCGCGTATCCTCTATTGGACATGACGATTTTCTTCACCGCCGACACGCATTTCGGCGACCACCGCACCATCAATATCCAGAAGCGCCCCTTCGCCAACGTCGCGGAGATGGACGCCGCTTTGATCGAACGTTGGAACGCCGTGGTCGGGCCGGAGGATGTCGTCTGGCATCTGGGCGATGTCGCCCGGCGGCCCGCCGATGTCCCGGCGTTGCTCGACCGGCTGCACGGGACCAAGCATCTCCTGCGCGGCAATAACGATCCCGATGCGACGCTGACCGCCGCCGGCTGGGCCAGCACGGGCGATTATGCCGAGATCATGGTGGATGACCGCGCGCTCGTGCTGTGCCATTACCCGTTCCGAAGCTGGAACGGGCAACATAAGGGCGCGCTGAACCTGCATGGGCATAGCCATGGCCGGTTGAAGCCGATGCCCCGGCAGTTCGATGTCGGCGTCGATGTCCATATATTCGCGCCGGTGACGCTGGAGCGGCTTCTCTCCTCGACCGGAAAGATGCGATAGAGGCGCCATGTTGAAGATACGAAACAAGCGGATCGCGAACGATCATGCGGCGGCAGCTCGGACAGTCGCGCGGATCGAGGCGTCGATCGTCGCGCTGAGCGATGACGATCTGCTTGATCTGGCAGACATTTTCTCGGGCGGGGCGGCAACGCCGCTCGGCGATATGGCCTCGGGGGAAATGGCGCGGCGCGGCATCGCCTTGTAATGAGGTCGACGGCGCGGAAATGCAGGAGATGACGTGATGGCGGCTTTCGACGACAGTGCCGATCCCGAACTCGGCGCGGCCTGCAACCGGCTGGCGGCCTGGGTCGAATCGCTGCCCGAAGACGCGCTGATCGATCGCGGGTCGCAATTGGGCGAGCAGGATTTGGCGCTGATCCTGCGCCATCTTTACGCCACCCGGCATGGCGGACCGGGCTCGCCAGCGCTCGAGACACCCGAGCCGCGCGCCGCATCACGGCCATCGGTGCCGGTGACCGCGAAAAGCTGAGCGACGCGTCGGATCGTCGGGCATCCATCGACGCGCGGCTTCGTTGGGGTGGCATGAGCCAGTCCGATCACCACCGATACCCCTATAGCCCCATCATCGATCGCCCCGTCTATGACTGGCCGGGCGGGCGCCGGCTCGCCATCTATTTCGGCATCAACTACGAGGTGTTCGACTTTGACGGCGGGCTCGGGGCCGAGCTGGCCCCGTCGCAGACCCAGCCCGACGTCATGAACTATGCCTGGCGCGACTATGGCAATCGGGTCGGCGCGTGGCGCTTGTTCGACCTGTTCGACCGGCTGGAGCTGAAGACGACCGCGCTCCTCAATGCCGAGGTGCTCGATCGCTGCCCCGGCCTGGCCGAGGCGTGCCGCGACCGGGGCGACGAGATCGCCGCGCATGGCCGCAGCAATGCCAAGGCGCAGGGCGAGCTGTCGGTCGATGACGAGCGGGCGATGATCGACGATGTGACGACGCGGCTGTCGGCACTGGGCGTCCGGCCCAGCGGCTGGCTAGGTCCGTGGATTTCCAAGAGCAAGGCGACGCCCGACCTGCTGAAGGCGGCGGGCTATCGCTACGTCATGGACTGGGCGCATGACGACCAGCCGACGCGCCTGACGACGCAAGCCGGCGATCTGCTGTCGGTGCCCTATTCGCAGGAGATCAACGACATACCCGCCATCGTTCAGCGGCGGCAGGAGGCGACGGGCTTCGCCACGATGATCCGCGATGCGGTGACCCAGTTGCTGAGCGAGGCGGACCGCCGGCCGCTGGTGCTGGGCATCGCGCTGCATCCCTATATCATGGGGCAGGCGCACCGGGTGCCGCCGCTGGCGCGCGCGCTGGAGGAATTGCGGCAGGCCGCCGATCCGCGCATCTGGTGGACGACCGCCGGCCAGATCGCCGACCATGTCGAGGCGAACGATCTGGCGGTCTGAGCCGCCGTCAGGCGCGCGAGCGGGCGTGAAGATCGCGGATCGTCTCGGCGAAGGCGGGGACAGGGCCCTCGACCTCGGCACCGTCGATGACCTGGGGTATCCGCAGCGGCGCGATGCCCAGCGGCGGCTTGCCGAGCTCGGCCATCCAGCGGATCAGTTGCTCGGTCGAGCTGGCATAGATGATCCGCCCCATCCCGGCGAGGCCATGCGCGGCGGCGCACATCGCGCAATGCTCGCCCGAGGTATAGACGGTCGCGGCCCGGCGTTCGTCGGGCGAGAGATGTTCCACCGCCCAGCGGACGATGGCGAATTCGGGATGCCGCGTGGGATCGCCGCCGCCGATCCGGTTGCGATCCTCGAACAACACCTCGCCATCGCGCGAGACGAGCAGCGAGCCGAACGGCGCATCGCCCGCTTCCACCGCCTCGGTCGCCAGTTCGACGCAGCGGGCAAGATGCTTCAGGTCGGTCTCGTTCATGCGGCACGCGCCTTCGACAGGGCCAGGAAACGGTCGGCGGTGCGCAGCGACAGCGCCATGATGGTCAGCGCCGGATTGGCCGCCAGCGCGCTGGGGAAGATCGAATTGTCGCAAATCCACAAATTGGCGATGTCGAAGCTGCGTCCATCGGCGTCGACGACGGCTTCGTCGCCATTCCCGCCCATGCGGCAGGTGCCGATGGTATGCGCCGAACGGTCGATAGCGAAGATGTCCTTTGCCCCCGCCGCTTCCCAGATCGCGGTCATGACCTGACGAGAATGGCGGTCGATCGCCCGCTCGTTGTCGTGATAGCTGAAATCGATCCTGGCCTTGCGATGGCCGAAGGCGTCGGTTTCGTCCGACAGGGTCAGGCGGTTGTCCGGATGCGGCAGGCACTCGCCATTGATGCCGATCCCGGCCATGTGGTTATACTGGCGCAGCAGGGACTGGAGCCGCGTGCCCCACATGCCCGCGCCGCGCGCCAGCTGGGTCGCCAGATTGACCGGCAGCACGCCCAGGCTCTGGATCAGATAGCCGCCCGCGCACCCCGCCTCGGCCGGGCGCATCATGTCCTCGGTGATCAGCGAGGAGGGATAGCCCCGGTTCATCCGCATCTCGTCGTCGAAGCGGCCCCAGACCTGGGTCGCGACATGCGCCATGAAGTTGCGGCCGACCTGCCCGCTGGAGTTGGCGAGCCCCAGGTTCAGGAGCAGGCGCGGGCTTTCCACCCCGCCCGCGCACAGGAAGACCGCACGACAGCGCTGGCGGCGTTCCTCGCCACCCTGATGATAGACGACGCCGGTGATTTGCCCTTCATGGTCGAGATCGAACGACAGGACGCGGGCCTGGGAGCGCACCTCCGCGCCATGCGCGACGGCGAAGGGCAGGTAGCTGGTATCCATGCTGGTCTTGGCGGCGTTGCGGCAGCCCTGATGACAGGTGCCGCAATTCACACAGGCCTGTCGCTGGCCCCAATAGGGTTGATCGCGGTCGCGCGAGACGAGCGCGGCGGGCGCGTCGGTGGCGGTGATGCCCATGGCCTCACACCCGCGCGCCATCGCATCGGCCGAGGCGTTGCGCGGCACCGGCGGATAGGCATAGCGGCGTCTGGCGTCCCAGGGATAGTCGGCCGGCCCGGACACGCCGGTGAACGCCTCGACCTCCTCGACATAGGCGATCAGCTCGGCATGGGGGATCGGCCAGTCGGCGCCTTGCCCGGTCAACGACTTCAGTTGCAGATCGCGCGCATCGGGGCGCGGGCAGAAGGCACCCCAGTGCAGCGTCGATCCGCCCACGCCCATGCCCGAATTGTTCGAACCGAAAGCGGTGGGATCGGCCCCGCCGCTCAACCGCTCTTCCATCCAATAGATGTCGGCGGCCAGTTCGTCGGCGACGTGATCATTGGGGGCGAAGGAGCGGCCCGCCTCCAGCGCGACGACCGACAGCCCGGCCTTCGCCAGCCGCGCGGTCAGCGGGGCGCCGCCCGCTCCGGTGCCGATGACCACGGCATCGACCATCTCCTGATGGGAATAGGGCGCGCGGCTCATGCCATCGTCTCCCGCACCTGCTGCCATGTCTCGACGTCAGTCGCCGCCGTGCGCGAATAGCCCTGTTTGCGCGGACCATCGCCGCCGACCGCGAAGCCGTCATAGCCGATCGCCGCCATGGTCGCGGGCAGCGCCACCCATTGGCGGACGATCTCGGCGCGGACATCCTGAAACCACAAGACCATCTGCGCGGGCGACAAATGGCGTTCGTCGTCCGTGGCGCCGCCCTGTCCCTCGGCAATCCGCTCCAGCCAGTTCGCCTGCGCGTCATGGTCGAGCGCGACGAAGCCGCCACTCACCGCGTCCAACGTCGCCAGCCCGCGCGTCCAGGCCTCGGCATCGGCGGGCAGTTCGGCGAAGCGCCAGCCATCGCCCTGACCCTGGTTCACCGCCCGTTCCACTCGTGCCGCCAGGCCGTCCATGTCTTCGACCTCGGGCAGGATATGCGCCACCAGTTGCGCCGCGATCGCCCGCTCCGCCGCCGTCCAGCCGGCGGGCGCGTCAGCCACCGGGCGGGTGCGCTCCAGCATCGCGGTGCGTGTCCGGCGGCTCACCCGGTCGGAGCCGAGAATGGCGACGAACGCCGCCGGCAGGGCCGATGACGCGACCGCCGCGACATGCGCGCGGATCAACCGCGCGAGCGCTTGCGGCTGTTCATAGGGAATGAGGTGCGCGGCACCCTCGACCGACCGGACCTCGGCGTGGGGATAATGCGGCAGATTATGCGCCCGCTGCGCCGCCTCGCCCAGGTCGCCGTCCTCGGCCCCCGCGACGATCAGCGCGGGGATCGAGACACGGCCGACCCGCGCGCGCCAATCCTCCAGGCTGCCGCGCTCCAGCCAGCCGAGCCAGGCCTCGCGGCTCGACCGGCGAACATCGGCGATCGCCTTCTCCCGCAACGGCTCGGGCAGCGGCGTGGCGGTGTTGGCATCGACGAAGGTCTCGGCATCCGCACGGCCGATCGCGCCATCGGCGACCCAGCCGATCATCTGCTCGCGGCGATCCTCGTCCATCGGCTCGGGGCAGGGCGGGGAGGCGGCGACCAGCACCACGCCGACCACGCCGGCCAGTCCGACTTCGCCCGCCGCGGCGCGCGCCGCGACGATGGTGGCGATCTTGCCGCCCATGCTGTGCCCGACCAGGATGCACGCGGTCAGCCGCCGACGCCGGATTTCGCCCGCCAGGTCATCGGCCATCGCCGCGACATCGGCATAGCCTTCGCCCTTGCGCTCGCCGAACCCCGGCAGGTCGAGCGCGATGCCATCGATGTCGGACAGGTCCGCGCGCACGCCGTCCCATTCGCGGTGGCTGGCGCCCAGAGCGTGAAGGAAAACCAGAGAGGGTTGGGTCATGCGGCCTCGCAAACAAAAAGCCCCTGCTGGACGTCGCAGCGGCGGTAGCGTTCCGCTTTCACGCTTGAGATCAAAAATTAATTTGGATCATTGCCGGAAAATGCTCGGTCGGTTCGGCCAGTCCAAAATTTCATGGAACCGTGGCGGCGGGCATGCGCTTCGCCATCATCCCTGTCCCTGCCCGGAGTGAAATCGTGGCCAAGACCGATGAAGCACAGCCGCAATACAAGATCGAATATCGCGAAATCCAGGCGTTCGGTACGCTGAAAGACTTGCCACTGGGTCTGTCCGACAATGCCCGCAAGCAGAGCGTATCGATCCTCAATCAGGTCCTTGCCGACACGATGATGCTGCGTGACCTGTATAAGAAGCATCACTGGCAGATGTCGGGCGCAACCTTCTATCAGCTGCATCTGTTGCTCGACACCCATTATGAAAAGCAGGCCGAACTGGTCGACATGGTCGCCGAGCGTATCCAGTCGCTGGGCGGGATCAGCATCGCGACGCCGCATGACGTAGCCGAGATGACCCGTATCCCGCGTCCGCCGCGCGGGCGTGAGGATGTGCCGACGATGCTGGCGCGTCTGCTGGAGGCGCACAAGATCATACTCGAACAGGCGCATGAGGGCGCCAAGACCGCCGACGAGTCGGGTGATGACGGCACCAACGATCTGCTGGTCAGCGACATCATCCGCTCCAACGAACCGCAGGTCTGGTTCATCGGCGAGCACCTCGCCGCCACCGCGCTCCAGCGCGCCGACTGAACGATCTGAGCGATGGGAGAGGACGAGGCGATGGCGGAGCGTGATCTGGCGAACGGCATCGCCTCGACCGAATTGGCGGAGGGGCGGATCGTCCCGGCTACCCTCGACGGACAGGACATCGTGCTCGTCCGCCATCGCGGCCGGGTCTGCGCGCTGTCGGGGACATGCACCCATCTGAAGGCGCCGCTTGCAGACGGGATCGTCGCCGATGGCACGCTGCGCTGCCCGTTCCATCACGCCCGCTTCGATCTGGAAACCGGTGAAGCCGTGGGCGCGCCCGCCTTCGCGCCGCTCGACCGGTTTACGGTGATCGAAGAGGACGGACAGGTCCGCATCGACGGACCCGCCGATCCTGTCGATAAGCCCGCTTCGGTCGACACGGACACCGTTGGTCCCGTCGTCATCATCGGTGCCGGCGGGGCCGGACATGCCTGTGCCGAAATGCTGGCGCGGCACGGTGCGGGCCGAGCGGTCACGGTGATCGAGGAAGAGGGCGATGCGCCCTATGACCGCACCTTCTGTTCCAAACAATATCTGGCCGGCAAGGCGGACCGCGACGATGCGGCATTGCCCGCGCTGGAGGGCGTCGACGTCCGATCGGGCGTTGCCGTGGCCGGGATCGATCGCGAGGCCAGGGTCGTCACCTTGCGCGACGGCGCACGCATTCCCTATCGCACGCTGGTGCTCGCCACCGGTGCCGCCGCGATCCGTCCGGACTTTTACGGTGCCGATCGCAACGACGTCCATGTCGTGCGTGGTCTTGCCGATGCCGATCGCCTGATCGCCGCCACCGCCGATGCGGGTAGCGCCATCGTGCTGGGCTCGAGCTATATCGGGCTGGAGGTCGCCGCCTCGCTGATCGCGCGCGGGCTGGAGGTCGCGGTGGTGTCGGGCGATGCGCTGCCGCTGGAAAAGACCGCCGGGCCGGAGGTCGGGGCGATGATCCGCGACCTGCACGAGTCCAAGGGCGTCTCCTTCCATCTCGGCCGCCATATCGTGCGTTGGGACGGCAAAGCGGCGACGCTGGACGACGGCACCCGCGTCGAAGGCGATCTCGTCGTCGCCGGTATCGGTGTTCAGCCACGCGTCGAACTGGCCGAGGCAGCGGGCCTGACCATTGCGGACAAGGCGGCCGGCGGCGGGGTGCAGGTCGATGCGATGCTCCGCACCTCGGACCCCGCCATCCATGCGATCGGCGACATCGCCAGCGTGCCCGACCCCCGTCTGGGCCATCCCATCCGCGTCGAGCATTGGGTGGTGGCGCAGCGCATGGGACAATGGCTCGCGCGGCATCTGCTGGGCAAGGCGGAGGGCGCGTATCAGGAGGTGCCCTTCTTCTGGTCGGGCCATTACGACCTCAGCCTGCGCTATGTCGGCCATGTCGCCGCGCCCGACGATCGCAGGATCGACGGCGATGTCGCGGACCGGGATTTCGCCGTCTTCTTCGCCGAGGACGGTCGGGAGCAGGCCGTCCTGACGGCGGGGCGCGACGTGCTGGCGCTGGACAAGGAACATCGATGGAAACGGGCCATGCCGGACGCCGATGGGCGAAATAGTCCGGAATCGGACCCAAGCTGACATATTCCGGCACCATTGGTCAGTTGTCGCGGTTTTATCGGTGTCGGTTCATCACCAGGCGCCACCCTGTAAGACGTTGTTATCGCTAGCGGCCTTGCCATGACGGCGGCATCCGGGGCCGCGATCCAGGGGTGAGAGACGTGCCATCCCACCCAACACAGGCTTAGCAAAAGGCCTTTGGGCACTCCGGACGGATCGGATAGGTGTTCGTTCAGGAGGTTGATATGAAACGTTTAATCCGCCGGATGACGCATCTTCGACACTCCGACGATCAGATTTCGGCCCGCGTCCGCGCGGTGCTGGTGGAATCGCTCTACGCCTCGCCGCGCTCGCTGATCATCGGCGCGCTGACCAGCAGCGCTATCGCGGCCGTCGTCGCGGCGGCCAGCGGCGACGAATGGCTGATCGGCTGTGCGGTGCTGATCGGGCTGGTCGGGGCGGTCCGCATCGTCGATGCGTTGCGGATGCGCGGCTCGGCGACGGTGCGCCAGCAGGAGCGCGGCTATCGCATCGGCGCGCTGACCTATGCCGGGTTGCTCGGCGTGTTCGGCCTGCTGACCCTCACCCGGACGGACAGCGGCGTGCTCGACCTCCTCTCGGTCACCACCGCCATCGGCTATGCGGCAGGGATCGCGGGGCGCAATGCCGGCCGGCCGCTGATCGCGCTGTCGCAGCTTTGCTTCGCCTCGCTGCCGCTGGTGTTCGGGCTGCTCCTGCCGCTCGACCCGCTGAAGGCGCTGCTGGCGGCGGTCATCCTGCTGTTCGTGCTGGCGATGAGCGACATCACGCAGCAGACCTATGCCGTCATCCTGCGCGCAACCACCGCGTCGGAGGAGATGGCCGCGCTGGCCGAGCACCACGCGGGCATGGCGCGCCGCGACGACCTGACCGGCATGGCCAACCGCACCGCCTTTCGCGAGCATTTCGAGGAGCGGCTGCGCAACCTGACGGCATCGGGCGAGCATCTGGCGCTACTCTGGCTCGATCTCGACCGGTTCAAGGAGGTGAACGACTTTTTCGGGCATCTGGCGGGCAACGCGTTGCTGGTGGCGGTCGCCCGCCGGCTGGAGCAGGTGCTGGGCGACCGGGGCATCGTCGCACGGCTGGGCGGGGACGAGTTCGCCATCCTGTGCGGCGTCGCCGATGCGCGCGCGGCGGGCTGCATCGGCAGCGCCATGCTGGAGGCGGTGCGCCAGCCGGTCGGGTTCAACGGCCACGACCTGCGCACCACCGCCTCGATCGGCATCGCCATCGCGCCGGACAATGGCCGGGATGCCGACACGCTGCTGAAGAATGCCGACCTCGCGCTGTACCGCGCCAAGGAGAAGGGGCGGGGCCGCTTCTTCTTCTACGAGCCGCTGATGGACGAGAAGATTGAACGGCGGCGCCAGATCGCGCTCGCGATGGACGGCGCGCTGGAGCGGAACGAGTTCGAGCTGGTCTATCAGCCGATCTTCGATCTGGCGAAGGGGCGCATCACGTCGTGCGAGACGCTGCTGCGCTGGAACAGCCCGCAATTCGGCAGCATATCGCCCGCCGAGTTCATCCCGATCGCCGAGGACAATACGCTGATCGTCATGATCGGTGACTGGGTACTGCGCCAGGCGTGCCGGACGGCGGCACACTGGCCGGCCGATGTGACGATCGCGGTCAACCTGTCGCCGGTGCAGCTCCGCGCGCCCGACCTGACCCATGCGGTGCTGGCGGCGCTGAGCGCGAGCGGCCTGCCCCCGGAGCGGTTGACGCTGGAGGTGACCGAGTCGGTGCTGCTCGACGATGTGGACCGGTCGCTGGCGGCGTTGAGCGCGCTGAACCGCATCCATGTGTGCACCACGCTCGACGATTTCGGGACGGGCTATTCCTCGCTCAGCTATCTGACCCAGTTCCCGTTCCAGACGCTGAAGATCGATCGCTCCTTCGTCATCGACCTGGAGCATAACCCCGCCTCGGTCGCGATCGTCCAGACGATCGTCGATCTCGCCGCCAAGCTCGGCATGCGCACCGTGGCGGAGGGGGTGGAGACGCCCGCGCAGCTCGACCAGCTGCGACGGACGCGGTGCGATGCGGTACAGGGGTTCCTGCTCGCCCGGCCGATGTCGGCGCCGGAGGTGATCGGCCTGTTCGCCGAGCAGGCCGCCTTCCGATCAAACCCCGGACAGCCCGCGCTGCCCGGGGCCGATTGATCAGTCGGCGGCCTTGTCGAGCAGCCGGGTCTGCGCCGCGACCAGCCGCTCCATGCGTTTCAGATCCCCCTCGGTCAGCCGCAGCGCGGCCTCGGCCCAGAGGTCGACCACCGCCTCCAGCTCCTCGAGCGGTAGCGGATTGACCGCGCGCGATGCTTCATAGATCGCACAATGCGCGCTGTGCCGCCGATCGTTCTGGCGGATATAGTCGGCGACCATGCGCCGCCCTTCGCCCGGCTCGGCCAGCCCATGGATCAGCCCCATCTCATAGAGTTCGTCGGCGCTGTAGGTCCGGCCGCTCAGGATCATGCGTTCGGCCCGCGCCGCGCCCAGCCGGCGCGACAGGAAGCAATGCGCCCCCATGCCGGGGAACAGCCCGAACAGCGTCTCGGGCAGGCCGAAACTGGTCCCGCGCTCGGCGATGACGACGTGGAAGGACAAGAGCGCCTCGAACCCGCCGCCCAGTGCATCGCCCTCGACCAGGCCGATGGTGATGATCGGCCGGTCCAGCCCGCACATGTTGCGATGGAGGATCTGGACGCAGGTCCGCCCGTAACGCGACAGCGCGCCGTGGTCGCGGGTGCGGATGGCATGCGCGAACAGGTCGAGGTCGCCGCCCAGCGAGAAGACGCCGGGAAAGCGCGAGCCGAGCACCAGATAGCGGATCGGCATCGCCCCGGTATCGACCGCATCGACGATGTCGGCCTGCCAGTGCACGAAGTCGACCAGCAGATCGGGGTTGAAGCTGGGCCGGGTACGCGGGCGCATGTCGGTCCACAAGGTCTGTGTGTCGGGATCGTGACGCGCATCGAGCTGCCCGTATTGGAAGGGCGATCTGGACGCGTCGGCGTTGACGGGGGTGCGCGCCGTCCGGTCGGGACGGGCGTTGCGCAGCCCGGCCGCGAATTGGGGATCGTGGATCGTCATCATGTCTACCTTCGGAATGCGGCACCATGCCGCAGGCCGAAAATAGGGGCTGCAAACTTGCCGCGACGTTTGCAGGAAATGTCGCGGCCCCAAGCATTTATCGGCGGTCCGCCATGGTGGGCGGGATGGCGAGGGCGGCGCTTATCCGTGCAGCGGCGGCGTCAGGCGGCGGGCCGGTGCGGGTAGGGCCGCCGGCTCCGGGCTGCGACCGATCGGGGCGGGCCGTCCGTACAGGAAGCCCTGACCCATCTGGCACCCCAGCTGACGCAGGCGCAGCGCCTGTGCCTCGTTCTCGATCCCTTCGGCGATGACGACCTTGCCCAGCCCCATGCCCAGGCCGACGATCGCATGGACGATGGCCAGGGTACCGCCGCCATCGGGCTGGTCGATGCCGGCGACGAAGGACAGGTCGATCTTGATCCGGTCGACCGGCAGGCGGCGGAGATGGACCAGCGAGGCATAGCCGGTGCCGAAATCGTCGAGCGCGATCGCCACCCCGGCATTGTGCAGCGTGCGCAGATTGCCCAGGATGCTGTCCGCCGCACGGTCGAGCATAACGCCCTCGGTCACTTCGACGCACAGCCTTTTGGGCGAAATGCCGTGATGCGCCAGCCGGTCGATCACCGCCTGCGCCGATCGCGGCCCGGCAAGCTGGGCGGACGTGAAGTTGACGCTCAGCACGCCCAGCCGCTCGCCCTCGTCCCGCAACAGGGTCAGCGCCAGTTCGAGGACATGGTCCTGGATCAACGGACCGATCCGCTCGGCCACCAGCACATCGGCGAAGCGGTCGGGCGTCATCTGGCCGTGCAGCGGGTGATTCCAGCGCAGCAGCGCTTCATGCCCGCACACCGTCTCCGTGGTCAGCGAGACGATGGGTTGCAGGAAGAGTGTGAACTCGCCGCGTTCGATCGCGACCTCGGCATCGTCGGTGAAGGTCAGCTGCAGGTCGCGCAGGCTGCGCTGCAGCGGATCGTAGCGGACATAGCGACCACGGCCGAGGCGTTTGGCGGTGTAGAGCGCCAGATCGGCATTCTGATAGAGCAGCTCCAGCGCATCGGCATCGTTGGGAAACCGCGCCGAGCCGACGCTGAACGATACGGTGCGATTGCGATCGCCGGGATGCCAGACCTCGCCCTGCAAGCCGTCGAGCGCGTCGGTCAGCCGGTTCTCGGCGGGCAGATCGCCGGGGCAGAGGATCGCGAACTCGTCGCCGCCGATGCGCGCGATATAGCCGTCCGGGCAGATCCGGATCGTGCGCGCCAGCGCCGATCCGACATGGCGCAGCAGCATGTCGCCATAGCCATGGCCCAGCCGGTCGTTGACGGTCTTCAGATAGTCGACATCGATCAGGAACAGGCTGAAGGGCGTGTCCGCGTCGATCAGGCTCTGTGCCCGTTCCTGAAAGGCGGCACGATTGCCCAGGCCGGTCAGAAAGTCGGTATGCGCGGCCAGCCGCAGGGCTTTGGTTTCGGCCAGATCGATCTCGCGGCGCTGTCGGACGCGCTCCATGTCCTGGCGGATCAGGCGGAACCGGTCGGCGATGGCCAGCGACAGGACCAGCGCTTCGAAGGCGAGCGCGGCGAAGGTGCCCATGTCGATCGCGTCATTCTGCGGCGCGAAGCCGAAATTGCGCGCCAGCCGGGCCAGGAACAACCCGATCACCGGCCCCCAGCCGAGCATGTAGAACCAGATCACCCGGCTGCCGCGCCGGACCGCGATGACGCAGGACAGCGCGACGACCGCGACCATCGCCGCGATCACATAGTTGAGTAGCCGGTCGGTGAGGACCGGGGGGAACCACGTATCGGCCGCCGCCGTGACGCCGGTGACGACGCCCGCCGCCGCCAGCAATCGCCCCACCCGCGCCAGTCCGCGCGGCAGGACACCGTCCTCGACCACCGCGAAGAAGAACATGTTGCAGGCCGCGACCATCAGCCCGACCAGCGCGAAGTCCAGCCGCACCGCTACCGGTCCGACCAGATCGGGGATCAGCAACGCCGCGACATTGGACCAGGTCAGCCCATAGACCAGTGCCACGCCGACCCACAGCAGATACCAGCGCTGAAAGGCGTATCGCTGCCCGGTATGGATGACGAGATTGTAGAGCAACGCGGACAGCAGCGTCCCCGCGAACAGGCCCATCAGCACCAGCCACGCGATGTCGGTGTTCGTCATGACCGAGCCTGGCTGGGCCACGACCTTGCGCATCAGCGACAGGTCGTCGATGTGGCGATAGCCCAGATACAGGCCCCGAATGTCACGTCCGGGCTGGGCGATGGTGAATTTCAGCAGGCCGCCCGGCGCCCAATGGCCGCGCAGGTCATGGGCGGAGCGGTCCAGCCGGGTCGTGCCCTCGCGGCCGACGACGATCACCGCAATCCGATCGAACCGCGTCTGGTCGACCAGCAGGCTCCAATGCGCGGGCAGCGCGCCCAGCCGCGTGGCGTCCAGCTTCAGCCAAGTCCAGTCGGGGCCACGGCTCGGCGCATCGGGCCCGCAGTCATAGCGCGCCGTGACGACATCCGCGGGCCGTGCGGAATCGGGCAGGGTGGCGACGCAGGCCGATTGCCGCAAGCCGATGGTCGCCGCCGATGCCGTCGCCGGGATCAACCCTGCCAACAGCATAAGCATAGCGAGCACCAGCGCTCTGATGTTCGATGCCACTCTCGCGGCCCCCATTTGCCGACGTGCCCCCGCAGTCGCGCTGATGCCGACCTGTCTATCAAAGAACCCCTAGGGGGCACCGCGTATCGCGGCACGGCGGTGACGGCAATCGGGTCTGCGCGGAGGCGGTGTCCCTTATTGCGACGGAGATGCAGGTCGCGGCGTCGCTGCATCGATCTCCGCGCCCCAGGGATCGGGCCGGGCGACGGCCCGCCCTTGCGCGGTGAAGTCCACCAGCGGGTCCCCAGACCGGGTATAACCCGGCCATGAGGGCAGGCCGGGGCCGTTGGGATTGCCGGTCTTGGCAAAGCGGACGACATAAGCGCTCATGACCTGTCCCATCGCCCGGTCGCGCTCGGTGGTCTTGTCGCCATATTTGACCCTGACGGTATCGAAGAAGAACGGGATGTCGGTCGCATGCTGCGCGCCGGGCTGGCCGACCGAGTCCGCGACATAGGAAAAGCGATAATGCCACACCGGCACGCGCCTGTCCGCCAGCACGCCGGCGACCTGACGTGCGCCGGCAATCATGAAGCCGGTCTTGCCGCCCATGTCGGCACTGGTCGCGCCGACGATCACGGGCACGCGCGCGAACCGGTCATCGGCATAGGCCGCTCCCATGTCGACAACCACCTTGCCATCGACGAACGGACCGGTGTTGGTGGGCGGCCCGGCTTGCGGCCGGAACAGCGCCATCATGTTGAGGCCGTCGGTGACCTCCTCGGCGCTCAAGGCTCGCAGGCGTTCGAGCGCGTCGGGGCCGGCGGGATCGATATGCTTCGACCGTGCGAAATCGGCGCCGATCGCCTCGACATCGGCCAGCGTGCGTTTGTCCGACTGTCCATTGCCGCCCGACATGATGAAGGCCTTGTGGAACAGCCCCTTGGCCAGCGGCGAGGTGTTGAGCATGTGCACCGACATGCCGCCCGCGCTCTCGCCGATGATCGTGACATTGGCCGGGTCGCCGCCAAAGGCCGCCGCGTTGCGCCGGACCCATTGCAGCGCCGCGATCTGGTCCATGATCCCGTAATTGCCCAGACGCCCGCCATCGGCATTCGCCTTGGTCAGCTGCGGCAGCGCGAAGGTGCCGAACCGGCCGACGCGGTAGTTGAAGCTGATGAAGACCACGCCCTGTTTGGCAAGCTCGGCACCCGAATAGGTCGGCGGCGACGCCCCGCCATTCACGAAGCCGCCACCATAGATCCATACCACCACCGGCAGCTTGCCCTTGGCCGCCACCGGTTTCCAGACATTGGCGTAGAGGCAGTCCTCGGCGGGCCTGGTGCCCAGCGGTGCGGCGTCGCTGGGGAAGGGGACCTGCATGCAGTCGGGGGCATAGGCGGTCGCGTCACGCACGCCAGTCCAGGCTGTCACGGGCTGTGGCGCGCGCCAGCGCAGCGCGCCGACCGGCGGCGCGGCGAAGGGGATGCCCTTCCAGCTGGCCACGCCGTCCTCGACGCCGCCGCGCACCGCGCCCCGATCGGTCTGGGCGATCGGCGCGGGCCCTTGCGCGATGACGGGCGCGCTCAAGGGCAGGATCGCGGCCATCGCCACGGTCAGCATCATTCGCATCGCATCGTCTCCCCCGCGTGCCGTCCTATCCCGGAAACGGCATGTTTTCATGGCTTTGCGCCATGGATAGGGCGGAAAGCCTCGCCAGGGGAAGGGGGCGGCGTTCTCGGGCCGCTACGCCCCCGCGATATAGCGCGAGACATTGCCCGCCAGCACGTCGAGCGGCACGTTGCCGCCATCGACCACCGCCTGGTCGAAATCGCGCAGGTCGTAGCGCGGACCCAGCGCCGCCTTGGCGCGGCTCCGCTGCGCGACGATCTCGGCGCGACCGACCTCATAGCCACAGGCCTGGCCCGGCCAGGCGCAATAGCGATCGACCTCGCTCTCGGCGTTGCTGCGCGGCAGGCCGGTGGCGGCGATGAACTCGGCCAGCGCCTTGTCGCGGGACCAGCCCATCGCATGGATGCCGGTGTCGACGATCAGCCGCGCCGCCCGCCAGGCCAGCCCCATCAGATAGCCCAGCCGACCGGCCGGATCGCCCTGATACAGGCCCAGCTCGTCCGCCAGCTGCTCGGCATAGAGCGCCCAGCCCTCCGAATAGGCGTTGAACGCCAGGATCGATCGGATCAGCGGCAGCTTCTGTGCATATTCCCCCTGCCAGACATGCCCGGGTATCCCCTCATGATAGACGAGGTCGGGGATGGTCACGCGGTTGTGGATCGACGGATCGCCCAGATTGACCCAGACCTTGCCCGGTACGCTGCCGTCGATCGTGCCCGGCCCGCCATAAGCGGCGGGCGCGCCCGGCTCCTGCGCCAGCGGCATGCGCCGGATTTCCAGATTGCCGCGCGCCAGCCGTCGAAAGGCCTGCGGCAATTTGGGCCGGATCGCGTCGATGCGCCCCTGCATATAGGCGACGATCTGGCGCCGCCCTTCGTCGCCATCGGGAAAGCCGATGCCGGGGCGCTTCTGAAAGGCGATGGTCCGCTCGGCGACGCTGCC
Source organism: Sphingomonas pseudosanguinis (assembly GCF_014196255.1). Taxonomy (GTDB): domain Bacteria; phylum Pseudomonadota; class Alphaproteobacteria; order Sphingomonadales; family Sphingomonadaceae; genus Sphingomonas; species Sphingomonas pseudosanguinis. Next base: position 31,052 of record NZ_JACIDH010000007.1, on the reverse strand, counting down.
CTGGGTCAGCCCGGCACCGCGCAGGATCACGTCCATCTGCGCCTGAAGATCGGTCAGCCGGGCGCGGCCCATGGCGTGCAGGTCGGCGGCGCTGCGGCGAGTCGTCGTGCCGGCGCGCAGGCCCCAGGCATACCATTCGGGGCCATGCGGACGGGTGAGGAGACCCGCCGCATCGGTCGCCACCGCCCGCTCGGCGCGCAATTCGGCCAGCTGCCGCTCCAGCGCGGGGACGATCGCGGTACGGACGATCCGCGCCGCCCGGGCGCTCCAGTCGCCGGGGACGCTCGCCCCCTTGCGCGCCAGCGGGCCGACCAGCGGGCCGTCGGTGTTCGCCGCCTCGGCGATGGTGCGGGTCATCCCTGCGATCGTCTTGTCGAGCAGGAAGGCGGGCGGGACGACGCCCATGCCGCGCGCCTGCGCGATGCGCGTGGTTTCGCCGTCCAGCTGCGCGGGCATCGCGGCCAAGCGGGCGAGATAGGCCTCGGCATCCGCCTTGTCGCGCACCGGCTGATCGCCATCGAGCAGTTGCGGCACGTCGAGCCAGGACCCGACATTCTGGACGACGGCATAGGGCGTGTTGCGCCAGTCGCCGATCGTCGCCACGCCATAGGGCAGCGCCATGCCGTCCAGCGCGGTGCGGAATGCGCTTTCGACGACCGCGATGCTCGTCGCGGTCGAGGGATCGAGCCCGGCGCGCGGCACTCGCGCCAGGTCGGCCAGCGCCTTGGTCAGGACGCGCTGCCGGACCGCGATACCCGCCGGCGAGCGATCCTCCAGCCGCCGTCGCAGATCGGCATGCGCGCCGGTATCGACGCCCAGCGAGGTGGCGCGTTCGGGGAGGAGGTCCAGCAATTGCCACGCGATACGATCGAGCAGCGGCGGCGCGGCATTCTGGGCGGCGGCGGGGATGGCGGTCGAGGCGCTGACGGCGGCGAACCCGGCCAGGGTTTCGCGACGGGAGAAAAAGCGATCCATCTCCGGATGATGGCCGGCCCTCCGCCGAAGGTCAAACAGGGCACGAGCGACCCCGGCGAAAAAATCGAATAAAAAATACCCTCTAGCGACGGGTCGGAATCGATGACATGCCGTGCACCCATGAAAGAATGGCAGTTCTGGATCGATCGCGGGGGAACGTTCACGGATGTGGTGGCCCGGCGGCCCGACGGCACGCTCGTCACCGCCAAGCTGCTCTCCGAAGACCCGGAGCGTCGCTATGATGCGGCCGAGGCGGCGATCCGCCAGTTGACAGGCGCAGGGGACGGCCCGCTTCAGCCCTGCACCATCCGGATCGGCACGACCATCGCCACCAATGCGCTGCTGGAGCGCGAAGGCGCGCCGGTGCTGCTCGCGATCACGCGGGGCTTTGGCGATGCGCTGACCATCGGCTATCAGGATCGCCCCGACATTTTCGCGCGCGACATCCGTCGCGCCGCGCCCCTGTTTGCCGATGTCGTCGAGATCGACGAGCGGGTGGCGGAGAACGGTACGGTGCTGACCCCGCTCGACGAAGAGGGGGCGGCAGCGGCCTTTGCCAAGGCCTATGCGGCGGGCCTCCGGTCGGTCGCGATCATATTGGTCCATGGCTGGCGGCATCAGGCGCACGAGGCGAAGCTGGCCGATCTCGCGCAGGCGGCGGGCTTCACCCAGATTTCGGTCAGCCACCGCACCGCGCCGCTGATCCGGCTGGTCGCGCGCGGCGATACGACATTGGTCGACGCCTATCTGTCGCCCGTACTGCGCCGCTATGTGCAGGGGCTGGAGGCGTCGCTGGGTGACGCTGCCGCCGGTGGCTTGCTGTTCATGCAGTCGAGCGGCGGGCTGGTCGCGGCCGACCGGTTCGGCGGCAAGGACGCGCTGCTGTCCGGTCCCGCCGGCGGGATCGTCGGCATGGCACGCACAGCGCGCGGGGCCGGGTTCGACCGGGTCATCGGGTTCGACATGGGCGGCACCTCGACCGACGTGTCGCTTTATGCGGGCAGCTATGACCGGCGATCGGATGCGGTACTGGCGGGGGTGCGCGTCGCGGTGCCGATGATGCGGATCGATACGGTCGCGGCGGGCGGCGGGTCGATCTGTCATTTCGATGGCGGGCGGCTGCTGGTCGGCCCGGCCTCGGCGGGGGCCGATCCGGGGCCGGCCTGTTACCGGCGCGGCGGGCCGCTGACCGTGACCGACTGCAACATGGTGCTGGGCAAGCTGCAACCCGATTATTTCCCCGCGCTGTTCGGGCCGAACCGCGACCTGCCGCCCGATCGGCAGGCGGCCGAGGCGGCGCTGGACGCGCTGCTCGACCAAGTGGCGGCGACGACCGGCGAGCGGCTCGACCGGTTTGCGGCGGCCGAGGGGATGGTCGCGATCGCGGTCGCCAACATGGCACGCGCGATCCGCGCCGTGTCGGTGGCGCGGGGCGAGGACCCGGCCTCGTACGCGCTTGCCTGTTTCGGCGGGGCGGGCGGGCAGCATGCCTGCCTGGTCGCCGATGCGCTGGGCATGGAGCAGGTGTTGATCCACCCGCTGGCCGGCGTCTTGTCGGCGGTCGGCATCGGGCTGGCGGCGCGCAGCGTGGTGCGTGAGGCGACGGTGGCGCTGCCGCTGGCCGATGGCGGGCTGAACGCGGCGCTGGCCGACTTGCGCGATGCCGCGACCGCCGCGCTGTCCGCGCAGGGCGTGGCCGGCGACGCGATCCGCATCGAGACGCTGGCGCAGCTCCGCTATGCCCGCAACGACCAGACGATCGCGGTCCCCTGGGGATCGCCGGACGCGATGGCCGAGGCGTTCGCGGCGGCGCATCGCCAGCGTTTCGGCTTTGTCGGCGACGACGCGCTGGTCGTCGAGCAGTTGCGGGTCGAGGCGAGCGCCGAGCAGGACGGGCAGGACCTGCCCGCGCCGGATTTGCCCGCGCAGTCCGCCGCGCCGGTGGCACGCGTGCCCATGTATCTGGCCGGTGCGATGCACGAGGTACCGGTTCATCGCCGCGACGGACTGGCGGTGGACGGTGTCGTGACGGGCCCCGCGCTGATCCTCGATCCAGTGTCGACCGTCGTGGTCGAACCCGGCTGGCGCGCGCGGGTGCTGAGCGACGGCACGCTGATCCTCGAACGCGCCGAGGCGCGCGTCGAACGGGCGGCGGACGATGCGGTCGATCCGGTGCGGCTGGAGATTTTCGCCGGCCTGTTCATGGGCATCGCCGAGGAGATGGGTGCCGCGCTGCAACGCAGCGCCGCCTCGGTCAATATCCGCGAGCGGCTGGATTTCTCGTGCGCGCTGTTCGACGCGGAGGGCGGGCTGGTCGCCAACGCGCCGCATATCCCGGTGCATCTGGGATCGATGGGGGAGAGCATCCGCACCGTCATCGCCAATCGCGCGGGCACGATGCGCGAGGGGCAGGTCTATGCGCTGAACGATCCCTATCGTGGTGGCACCCATCTGCCCGACATCACCGTCATCATGCCGGTCTTCGCCGGCGGCGGGACGCCCGCCTATTTCGTCGCGGCGCGCGGCCATCATGCCGATGTCGGCGGCACCACGCCCGGCTCGATGCCGCCCGACAGCCGGACGCTGGCCGACGAAGGCGTGGTGTTCGACGACATGCTGATCGTCGAGGACGGGGTTCTGCGCGAAGCGCCGATCCGCGAGCTGCTCGCCGGCGGTCCCCATCCGGCGCGCAATATCGACCAGAACATCGCCGATCTCGCCGCGCAGGTCGCCGCCTGCGCACGCGGCGCGGAGGGGCTTCGCCAGCTGGCGAAGCAGCAGGGGCAAGGCGTCGTCATCCGCTACATGGCGCATGTCCAGGCGCATGCCGAGGCGATGGCGCGGCGGATGATCGCGACGCTGTCCGACGGGCATTTCCGCTATGCGCTGGACGACGGTGCGGCGGTCGAGGTGGCGGTGCGGGTGAACCGGGCCGAGGGCAGCGCGGTGATCGACTTCACCGGGACGAGCGAACAGCGGCCGAGCAACTTCAACGCGCCGCTGGCGGTGACCCGCGCCGCCGTCCTCTATGTCCTGCGCCTGCTGGTCGACGAGGCGGTGCCGCTGAACGAGGGCTTTCTGCGCCCGGTCCGGATCATCGTGCCCGAAGGATCGATGCTCAACCCGCGCTCCCCCGCCGCCGTGGTCGCGGGCAATGTCGAGGTCAGCCAGGTCGTCACCGACGCGCTGCTCGGCGCGCTGGGGGCGATGGCGGGCAGCCAGGGGACGATGAACAACCTGACCTTCGGGGACGACAGCTATCAATATTATGAGACCATCGCCGGCGGGGCGGGTGCGGGGCCGGGGCATGACGGGGCCGACGCGATCCAGACGCACATGACCAACAGCCGGCTGACCGATCCCGAGATACTCGAGACGCGCTATCCGGTGCTGCTCGAACAATTCGCGATCCGGCGCGGATCGGGCGGGGCGGGGGCACAAAGCGGCGGCGACGGGACGGTCCGCCACCTGCGTTTCCTGCGGCCCTTGCGCGCCGGTATTCTCAGCAATCGGCGGATCGTTGCGCCCTTCGGACTGGCCGGGGGCGCGGACGGACGGGTGGGTGTCAACCGCGTCGAGCGGGCGGATGGCGGCATCGAACCGCTCGCTTCCACCGCGCGGATCGACATGGGCGTGGGCGACGTGCTGGTGATCGAGACGCCGGGCGGCGGCGGTTATGGCGAGGGCAGCCGCTGATGTGGGTGCTCGCGGGGATCGTCGTCATCGCCGGCGGCTTTCTGCTGCGCGCGCATCCGCTGCTGGTCATCATCGTGTCGGCGGCGGTCACGGGGCTTGCCGCGGGACTCGATCCGGTACGGGTGCTGGCGACCTTCGGCCATGCCTTCAACGAAACGCGCTATGTCACTGCCGTCTATATGATCCTGCCGGTCATCGCGCTGCTGGAGCGGCGGGGGTTGCAGGAACGCGCACGGGCGCTGGTCGCGGGCCTGCGCGGTGCGACGACCGGGCGGTTGCTGATCGGCTATCTGCTCTTCCGCCAGGTGATGGCGGCGCTGGGCCTGACCTCGGTCGCGGGACCGGCGCAGACGGTGCGCCCGCTGGTCGCGCCGATGGCCGAGGCCGCCGCCGAGCGCCAGGGCGACGGCAGCGCCGAGACCGCCGAAAAGGTCAAGGCGATGGCGGCGGCGACCGATACGGTGGGTCTGTTCTTCGGCGAGGACATCTTCATCGCGATCGGATCGATCCTGCTGATGAAGGGCGTGCTCGACGGCTATGGCATCCATCTGGAGCCGTTCCAGCTGTCGATCTGGGCGATCCCGACCGCGATCGCGGCGTTCGTCATCCATGGCGCGCGATTATTATTGCTCGACCGGCGGCTGGCACGGCGCGCCGGGGAGCGGGGAGCGGGCCGGTGATCGGGCTGAACTTGGTCTACGGCGTCGTCGGCATCCTGTTCGCGATCTTTGCCGGGCTCGGCCTGCGCGACCGGCGCTGGGCCAATGGCGCGTTTCATGGGCTGATTGCGCTGTCCTTCCTGGCCGGCGACTGGCTGGGCGATGTCGGCAATGGCGTGCTCGTCCTGGCACTGGTGGCGATCGCCGCGTCGGGGCGGATGCGCCGTGCCGAGCCGGTGGAGCCGGCAAGGGATCGTCACGGCGCGAAGGTCTTCGCGCCCGCATTGATCGTGCCGGCGGTCGCCTTGCTCGGCACGCTGGCGTTCAAGCAGGTGCCCGCGCTGGTCGACCCCAAACAGGCGACGCTGGTCGCGCTGACCTTCGGGACGATCATCGCGCTGATCCTGTGCCGTACGCTGCTCCAGGCGAAGCCGGCCGAGCCGTTCGTCGCCGGGCGTGGACTGATCGACGATATCGGCTGGGTGGCGGTGATGCCGCAGCTGCTCGCGAGCCTGGGCGCGGTCTTCGCGCTGGCCGGGGTGGGGCAGGTGGTCGGCATGCTGATCGGCACGATCATCCCGGCGGGCAGCGTGATAGGCGCGGTGCTGGCCTATGCGCTGGGCATGGCGCTGTTCACCATCGTCATGGGCAATGCCTTCGCTGCCTTTCCGGTGATGGCGGCGGCGGTGGGCGTGCCACTCCTGGTCCAGCGTGCCGGCGGCGATCCCGCGATCGTCGCGGCGGTGGGGATGCTGGCGGGGTTCTGCGGGACGCTGCTGACCCCGATGGCCGCGAACTTCAACCTGTTGCCCGCCGCGCTGCTGGGGTTGAAGGACAAATATGGCGTCATTCGCGCGCAGGCGCCGACCGCGCTCCTGCTGCTCGTCTTCAACATCCTCCTGCTCTACGGAATGATCGCGTGACCCGATTGGACCAAGCCACCGCGCAGATGTTCGCCACCATGACGCTGGGGCATGTCGGGCGCGAATATCCCAATCATCTCAGCCACGCGCTGGACGGGCCGGAGGACGCGCGGACACCCGCCGAGCTGCATCCCGTCTTCTATGGCAGCTTCGACTGGCATAGCTGCGTTCATGGCTGGTGGCAGCTCCTGCGCCTGATCCGCCTTTATCCCGACATGCCCGTCGTCGCCGAAGTGCGCGCGCGGGCCGATGCGATACTGGTGCCGGACAAGATCGCCGCCGAGATCGCCTATATCCAACGCCCCAGCGCCGGCGGGTTCGAACGGCCCTATGGCTGGGCCTGGCTGCTCGCGCTGCATGACGAGGCGAGCCGGCATGATGCGGGCTGGGCCGACGCGCTGGAACCCTTGGCAAGGTTTCTGGCGGCGCGGTTCCGCGGCTTCCTGCCGCGCCTGACCTATCCGCTGCGGGTGGGGACGCATTTCAACACGGGCTTCGCGCTGACGCTGGCATGGGACTGGGCCGAGGGGCGTGACGAGGAACTACGCGCGCTGATCGCCGATGTCGTGCCCGGCTGGTTTGCGAAGGACTGCGATTGCCAGGCGTGGGAGCCGGGTGGCGACGAGTTCCTGTCGCCCGCGCTGACCGAAGCGCTGGTGATGAGCCGGGTGCTCGACGACGCGGCGTTTCGCGCGTGGTTCGACGGCTTCCTTCCGCGCGTCGGGCAGGGCGAGCCGGTCACGCTGTTCACCCCCGCGATCGTCTCCGACCGTAACGACGGCAAGATCGCGCATCTCGACGGACTGAACCTCAGCCGTGCGTGGTGCTGGCGGACGATCGCGGCCAAGCTGGGGCCGGATCATCCCGTCGCGGCCCGCGCCGAGACGGCGGCGGCCGATCACCTTGCCGCCAGCCTGCCGCATATCGGCGACAACTATATGGGCGAGCATTGGCTCGCCACCTTCGCCCTGCTGGCGCTGGCGGCGTAACGTTCCTCCATTCCTCCCCTGCAAGGGGAGGGGGACCATGCGAAGCATGGTGGAGGGGTGTACCCGGTCGCGAGGAAAGTCCGACCTTGCGAACGGTGACACCCCTCCGTCAGGCCTTTGGCCTGCCACCTCCCCTTGCAGGGGAGGAATGGGATTGGCTCAATCCGGCTTGCCGGTCCGCTGTCCGCCGATGGGTTCGTCGCTCATCGTCAGATAGAGGTGGCGCAGCATCGCGGTCATCGCGTCGGTGCCGCGCTGGGTCAGGCTGACGATCAGGCGGCGGTGGTCGGTCGGGTCGGTGCGGCGGCGGAGGAGGTTGGATTCCTCCAGCCGGTCGATCCGCCGCAGCGCGCTGGTCGAGCTTTCGCCCGATACCAGGATCAACTCCTTGACGCAGAGTGGCTTTGCCTGCTGCTCGGCGATGAACAGCTCCAGCATCATGTCCCAGGCGGAATCGCGGAACACGTCGCGGGGGAAGAATTGTGCGACATTGGCGCGCATCGCCTGGGTCTGGCGCGCCAGGTCGAGCAGGGTGGGCTTGTTGTCCCGCGCGGCCGGTTGCGCGCTGTAACTCCGTGTCGAGGCCGGGGGGAAATAGCGGATGGCGCTACTCTTGGGCATGGGCATGATCCTGTGCTGATGCCGGGGCAAATCCCGGGATGTGGCGTGGGATGGGAGCGGCGTGGGAGTGGGTGAAAAACATGATCATCGCTCGCGCATCGCTTCGCGTGCGCGGTTGAGCGGTTTCAGGAGATATTGCAGCACGGTCTTGCTGCCGGTGTGGATGTCGGCGGTGGCGATCATGCCGGGCACGATCGGGAAGCGCTTGCCCGCCTTGTTGACCAGCGAGTCCGACCGGGTGCGGATGAAGACGCGGTAATAATAGACGTCCGGATTCACCTCGTCGCGGATGGTGTCGGGCGAGATGCTGCTGACCTGCCCCTCCAGCCCGCCATAGATCGCATAGTCGTATGCGGTGATCTTGACGCTGGCGCGCTGGCCGGGGCGGATGAAGGCGATGTCGCGCGGCGACATCCGCGCCTCGACCAGCAGGCGTTCGTCGAGCGGCACGATCTCCATGATCTTGCCGTTGGGCGGGATGACGCCGCCGATCGTCGACACCTCGATATTCTTGACCACGCCGCGCACCGGCGAGCGCAGGGTCAGGCGGCTGAGCGTATCAGACCGGCCGCGCACCACGGGCGCCAGCGCCTCGACCTCCTCGCTGACCTTGGCCAGATCCTGCCGCGCCTCGACGATATATTGCGAGCGCAGGTCGGATTTCTTCAGGTCCAGCTCGGCGCGCTGGCGCTTCAGGCGCAGCACCTCGACATTGCTGGCGGCCCCGACCTGGATCAGCGACTCGCCGATGCCGACCTCACGCCCGATCAGCGCCAGCGATTCGTCGATCAGCCCGATCGAGCTGGACAGGCTGCTGCGCCGGGCATTGTAGAGCCGCTGTTGCTCGGCCTTCAGATCGGGGAAGGCGGCGAGTTCGGGGGAGAAGGTAAGGGGCGTACCGTTCACCTCGGCTTGCAACCGCGCCTGTGCGGCCAGCGCGGCGCGGTATTTGGCGGCGCTTTCCTCGACGGTCGATCCGGCCTGGGTCGGGTCGAGCTGGGCGAGGATCTGGCCCGGCTTCACGATATCGTCCTGGCGCACCAGCATCTTGGCGAGGATGCCGCCCTCCAGCGATTGCAGCACCTGTTCGCGGCTGGTCGGCACCACCTTGCCGCTGCCCGTCGCGACTTCGTCGAGCGTCGCGAACCAGGCCCAGCCGAGCGCGACGACGAACAGCGCGGTCAGCACCCAGGTCATCCGCTTGGCCGCGAGCAGCGGCGCGCCGCCCTCATCGGCGAAGGGCAGATCGGCGGGGGCGGTCAGCGCGCTCATGCCGCCTGGCTCCGTCCACCACCGCGTAGCGTCTCGAGCGCCGCGGCCTTGGACTTGTCGAGCAGGATCTGGCCATTATCGATGACAATGATCCGGTCGACCAGATCGAGGACGCGCATCCGGTGTGTGGCGACGACGATGGTGCGATCCCGGCTCCAGTCGCGGAAACGGTCGATGAACAGCCGCTCGGAGGTTTCGTCCATCGCCGCCGTCGGCTCGTCGAGCAGCATGACCTGGGGCTGGCGGATCAGCAGCCGGGCGAGCAACAACGCCTGTTGCTGGCCACCGGACAGGCCCAGCCCGCCCTCCAGCACGACATGCTCCAGCCCGTTGCGCAGGCGGCGGACGAAGTCGATCGCTCCCACCATGTCGAGCGCACGGATGATTTCCTCGTTGGACGCCATCGGTGCGCCCATGGTCAGGTTCTCGCGCAAGGTGCCGTGGAACAGCCGGCTGTTCTGGGTCAGTAGGGCGACGTCGCGGCGGACATCGGCGGGGTCGATCTGATGCAGCGTCAGGTCGTCGAGCAGCACCTCGCCCGCCAGCGGCTGGAGCATCCCCGACAGGCCCTGGAGCAGCGTCGACTTGCCCGCGCCGTTGCGGCCCAGCAGCGCGACCTTCTCGCCCGCCGCGATCTCCAGTTGCGGCACGGTCAGCGCGGGCGGGGCGTTGGGATCGGCATAGCCGAACACCGCCGAGCGAAGCGCGAAGCGGCCGCTGACCGAGGGCAGGGGGATGCGATGCTCGGCATCGGGGTTGTCGACCGGCAGGCCCATGATCTGGTCCAGGCTGCCCGCCGCGACCTTGGCATGCTGATAGCGGCCGAGCAGGTGCGACACCTGGCCCATCGGCGCCATCATCCGGCTGGCCAGCATCGAGGTGGCGACCAGCGCGCCGGTCGTGATGTCGCCCGCGATCACCATCGGCGCGCCGACGAAGATGACGGTGGCATAGACCGCGTTCTGCACGCTCTGCGCCCAGGTCGACAGGCTGGCGGTCAGGCCGCGCAGCCGCAGCTGCGCCTCGCCCGCCACCGCGTTGCAATGGTTCCACTGGCGCTGGAAGCGTTCCTCGGCCTGCAGCGTCTTGATGTCCTCGATCCCCTGCACCGCCTCGACCAGCAGGGCGTTGCGCAGCGAGGTTTCGCGCATCGACTCCGTGGCATGCGCGCGCAACCGGCGCTGGGCGAGCAGGCTGGGCAGCAGCAGGGCGACGAGCGCGACCACCGGCACCAGCGCCAGCGCGCCGCCGATGAAGGCCAGGATGACCAGGAACAGGATGAAGAAGGGCAGGTCGGCGATCGCCGCGACCGTGGTCGAGGTCAGCATATCGCGCACCTGGTCCAGATCGCGGAGCTGCGCGATGAAGGTCCCCGTCGAGGTCGGCCGCGCCCGGTTGCGAACGCGCAGCGCATGGCCGAAGACCCGGTCCGACAGCCGCAGGTCGGCGCGCTTGCCGAGAATGTCGGTGATGCTGACCCGCAACCGCCGCAGCACGAAGTCGAACCCCGTCGCCAGGATCACGCCCAGGAACAGAATGTAGAGCGTCGGCATCGACTGGGCGGGAACCACCCGGTCATAAACCTGCATCGAGAACAGCACGCCCGCCAGCCCCAGGCAGTTGGTGACGACCGAGGCGATGGCGACATGGCCATAACCCTTGGCATCCTGCAACAGCAGGGTACGCAGCCAATGCTGCTCGAAGGGGCGGATATAGCTGTCGACGCGGATGTCGGTCGCCGAGCGGGCGGGGCGGGGGACGACAAACAGCCGGGTCTGTTCGACCAGGGCGGATAGCGGGCGCTGCACCGGCGATCCGCCTTCGCCCGCGACCGAGAAGATCGCCTCGCCATCGGCATCGATTGCGGTGATCAGCGCCAGTTCGCCGTCGTTCAGGCAGGCGATGACCGGCAGCCGCCAGCTCGTCAGCCGGATCGCGCTGGGCGCGACGAAGCGGACCGACAGGCCGGAGGCGCGGGCGAGCGCGCGGACCCGCGTCTCCTCGTCGCCGCCACCCTGCCAAAGCGTGGTCAGGCGGGCGCGCTGCTCGGCGAAGGGCATGCGGAAATGACGCGCGACCTGGCCGAGCATGTCGATCCAGGCGAAGGGATCGGTCGGTGGTGCGGCGGACAGGGTGGCGGGGCTCACAGCGTCACCCCGCGAATCGTCGTGCCGGTCAGCTTGAAATCGTCGCGCGCGCGCCCCGAATAATAGAGGCAGTCGATCTCCAGCCGGCGCAGGTCGTGCGTCGTGTTGACGCCGTCGAAGCGCGCCTGCTGCAACTCCTGCTCGGCGTTGAGCAGGTCGACCAGCGTGCGCGTGCCCATGTCGAGATATTGTAGACGGTAGAGTTTGCCCGTCTCGATCATATTCTCCTGCCGCTCGGACAGAGTGCCGAGCAGCTCGGTCAGCCCGGCGATCTGCTGCTGCGCCTCGGCTAAGCGCTGGCCGATCTCGACGCGCGCCTGCCGCTCGGCGGCTTCGGCGGCGCGCAGGGCATAATCGGCGCCGCGCACGCGGGCGCGCACCGCGCTGCCCCCGAACACATCGCTGCTGACGTTCAGCCCGAAATTATAGATGCTGCGGTCGGAAAAGGGCGAGGATATGTCCGCCGCCGCATCGCCCGCCAGCGCCACCGTCGGCAGGCGGTTGGCGCGCGCGCGGCGCTGTTCGGCGGTGGCCTGTTCATATTGCGCCTTGGCGCGCATGATGACGGGGATGTCGGCCCAGTCGACCTGGGTCGCCTGGCGACAGCTGCGCATCAGCCAGTCGGGTACGTCGGGATCGACGATGGGCGCGGTGTCGCGACCCAGCAGGAAGGCGAGGCTGGTGGTCCAGCGGCGCTGCTCCGCCTCGATCCGGGTCAGCGAGGCCTGCGCCGCGGCGACGCGGGACTGCGCCTGAAGCGTGTCGGAGCGGGTGGTCGCCCCCTTGCCGAAACGCTTTTCGACCAGCGCGCTGATCTCCTGGATGCGCGACAATTGCTCGAGCGCGACGGCACGCAGCGCGGCGTTGCGCTGCACCTCGACGATCGCATAGCCCGTCTCGCGGATCAGCCCGTCGATCGCCAGCAGCATGTCGGCGCGGCCCAGCCGCGTGCCGGCACGGGCATAGTCGACCGCGCTGGCGACCTTGCCGAAATCGAAGAGCATCTGCGAGGCCGAGACCTGCGGCCGGGGGCGCCAGATGTTGCCGATCCGGCTGTCATAGCCGCTGCCGACCCCGGCGCTGATGCGGGGGAGGTAGCCCGCGCGCGCCACCGTCACATCCTCGCCGCGCGCGTCGAGCGTGGAGGCGGCCTGCACGACCGTGGGGTGCCAGGACAGCACCTCCTGCATCGCGCGTTCCATGGTGACGGGGGTGGAATTACCGCTAACCGGGGTGGCGATCGACGCCATGACGAAAAGGGTGCCGGCGGTTCGCCAAACCCGTTTCCCTCGATCCTGGTAGCGTCCCTGCCGCCGTCCCGTCATCGATCGCCCCGTTAATCCGCTTGGCCGCTACATTCGGCTAAGCTGTTTTATTTAAACAAAATAGGTGCCGAAAGGGAGCGGTTTCGGCACCCATAATCAAGCCCGTTTCCGGACCAGTGACGGCGATGGTCACATAATATGCATGGTGCTCAGTTTCTCCTGATCCGGATCGACCGAAACGGTCAGATACGACAGGGGGTCGTCCATAATCGGGGCACTTATACTGGTATCGGTAGCGGCATGGGTGAAGTCCGTATTGTCATTTGCTGTTGCTGATTCCGTTACGGTTTCCTGGTTGTCGAGATAACGGCCCAGCACATCCTCGATGCTGTCGCCCTGTCCTTCCATCAGCGAGAAGGCGAGGCGGGCATCCCCCTGATCGAGCGTCGGTGCGTCCGCCTGGGTCGTGTGGTCCGCCGCCAGCGACAGCGGCACGACATCGGCATCGAGCGTCAGCGAGGCATCGGCCGACAGCGCGGTGACCGTGGCGGTCGGGAAGACCGGTGCCACGCCGTTGTTGATGTTCACCGCCACATCCAGTCGCGCGGTCGAGAACTGGCCGTCGGGCTGGATCAGCTGATAGGTGAAGCTGTCGATCGGATCGGTCGCCGAATAGGTCACGCCGATCGGGGTATAGGTGTACCCCCCGGTCTCGTTGACGACCAACTGGCCATGCGCGCCGGTCAGGGTGATCGGCGTCTCCCCGACCTCCTGGAAGCCGGCGGCGGTCAGCACCTTGATGCCGATGAACGGGCTGCCCAGCGTGTCGTTCGCGGTCAACAGGCCGCTGACCGGTGTGGTGACCGGTGGGTTATACTCGTTCAGCCGGGTCACCGTCTCGGCGACATAGACATTGGTGTTGAGCTGGAGCGGCGCGCCGTTCGTGCCGGTGACCGTATAGTTGTAGGTGCCCGACGCCAGGTTGTTCAGCGTCACGCTGATCCCGCTGCCGACCAGACCGCCCACGCCGGCCAGGGCCGTTCCCGACGCGGTGCCGACCACCGTGCCCGCCGAATTGGTGACGGTGATGGTGTAGCTGGGCAGGACCGCCAGCACCGACGTGGTGACCGCCGACAGCGTGACGGTCGAGCTGCTGTTGGCGTCGACGGTGAAGCTGTCATTGACGCGGGTCGTTTGCGCCGACCCGAGCAGCGGCACCGCCGGGGTGGAGAAGAACGAGTCCACCACCGCCGGCCGGTTGACCACGACATTGGTGAAGTTGGCGGTCGCGATGGCGGTGTCGTTCACCGCGATCGGGGCGCCGGTGATGTCCGGGCTGCCGATCGAGATGGTCAGGCGGGCGCTCTCACGCTCGTTATCGCTGGCGTCGAGCAGCGTGTAGGTGAAGCTGTCGACCTTTCCGATCGATGCCGCATTGGCATTGGGGGTGTAGGTATAGCTGCCGTCGCGATCGATGATCAGCGTCCCCCATTGCCCGGTGACCACCGTGTCGTCGACGGTCACCTGCGTCGTCACGCCGTTCAGCGTCACGCTTTCGACGCGGGTCTGCGGGCTGACCACGTCGATCTGGCCCGTGGGGCCGGGATCGGTGATCACGTTGCCGCTGACCGGTGCGGGCACGGCCGAGGCGACATCGGTGAAGTCGGAGTCGACGCCGCGGACGTTCAGGCTGCCGAGCAGGCCGACACCCGCCGTATTGTCGAAGCTGACAAAGGCCCGGTACTGGCCCGGCCCCAGATCCGCCGTGGCGACCAGGTCGCCGTTGAGCAGCCCGACCTGCAACAGCGAGCTGTTGCCGCCGCCATTCACCGCCACCCAGCTGGTGCCGTTGAACCGCTGGATGACGACCGAGTAACCGCTGGCCACGCCGACATTCGCCGTCGCGTCATAGGTGAAGGTTGCCGCCAGCGTATGGCCTGGCTGGACGGTGAACTGGACGTTGGGGACCGCCAGCACCTGGGCATTCAGGTTGATGAGGCCCAGCGAGACGAGCGCAGTATAGTTGGCGCTGCCCACATTCTGGTTGGTCTGGACCGGGTTCAGGTCGACCAGTGCGATCGCCGTATTGTCGAAGGCGCTAATGTCGAACGGCGCGGTGACCGCCGTCGAGGGCGACAGATTGCCCGCCGCGTCGCGCGCACCGACGCCCAGTGCCTGACCCGCCACCTGCGGGCTGGTCAGCGTGACGGCATAGAGGCCGCCCGCCGTCACCGTGCCGGTGCCGATCAGCGTCCCCGCCGCGTTGCGCACCTCGATCCGCGCGCCCGGCTCACCGCTGCCGGTGATGACCGAGCCGGTCGGATCGATGACGGCGGTCGGGGCCGCCGGCGGGGTGATGTCCGGCGCATTGACCGCGACCGTGCCCGAGGCATTGCCCGCCGCATCGGTCTGGCTGAGCGTCAGGACCTGGCCGTTTGCCTGTGGCGTCGTCAGCGTCGCGCTGAAGCTGCCATTGGCGGCGACCACCGCCGTGCCGACCAGCTGGCCCAGGGGGTCGAGGATGCGGACCGTCGCCCCCGCCTCGCCGGTGCCGGTCACGACCGTGCCGGTGCCGTTGACGAAGCCGATCGGCGCGGCCGGCGGGGTGATGTCGGGCGCGCGCACTGCATTGGGCAGCGACGCGTTGCCGGCGGCATCCGCCTGCGTCACCTGCAGCAACTGGCCATTGGCCTGCGGCGTGGTCAGCGTCGCGGTGTAGCTGCCATTGGCGGCGACGACCGTGGTGCCGATCACATTGCCCAGCGGATCGCGGACCGTGACGGTCGCCCCCGCTTCGCCGGTGCCGGTCACCACCGTGCCGAGCCCGTTGATCGTCGAGGTCAGGCCGACCGGGGCGGTGATGTCGGGCGCGGTCGCCTGGCCGATCGGCGAGACATTGCCCGCGACATCGGCCTGGGTCAGCGAGACGATCTGGCCATTGGCCTGGGCCGGGCTGAGCGGCGCGGTGAACGTGCCGTTCGCCGCGACCACCGCCGTGCCCAGCACCGTGCCGTCGGCGGCGCGGATGGTGACCGTCGCGCCCGCCTCACCGGTGCCGGTAATCGAGGTGCCGTTGGTCGCCACGATCCCGACCGGTGCCAGCGGCGCGGTGAGATCGGGGGCGACGACCGTGGCGGGGGCGGAGACATTGCCCGTCGCATCCGCCTGGGTCACGGTCAGCGTCTGGCTGTTGAGCTGCGGCGTGGTCAGGATCGCGGCATAGGTGCCGTTGGCCGCGACCACCGTCGTGCCGATGATCGCACCGCCCGCATCGCGGATGGTGACGGTCGCGCCCGCTTCGCCCGCACCGGTCACGAGCGTGCCGGCCGGGTTGATCGCGGCGGTCAGCCCGATCGGCGCGGTGATGTCCGGCGCGGTCGCCTGCGCCACGCCCGAGACATTGCCCGCCGCATCGGTCTGGGTCAGCGAGACGATCTGGCCGTTCGCCTGCGCCGGGGTGAGGGTGGCGGTGAAGCTGCCATCGCCTGCGACCAGGGCGGTGCCCAGAACCGTGCCGCCCGCGCTGCGGATGGTGACGGTCGCGCCTGGCTCGCCAGTGCCGGTCAGGGTGGTGCCGTTGGCGACGATCGTGCCGACCGGGGCCAGCGGCGCGATCAGGTCGGGTGCGGTGACCGGGGCCGGCGCCCCCGCATTGCCCGCCCCGTCCGCTTGCGTCGCGGTCAAGGCCTGGCCGTTGATCTGCGGCGTGGTCAGCGCGGCGGCATAGGTGCCGTTCGCGGCGACCACCGTCGTGCCCAGCACCGTGCCGCCCGCATCGCGGATGGTCACGGTCGCGCCCGCTTCACCGGTGCCGGTGATCAGCGTACCTGCGCCGTTGATGGTGGCGGTCAGTCCGATCGGGGCGGTGATGTCGGGTGCGAGCGCCTGCGCCACGCCCGAGACATTGCCCGCCGCATCGGCCTGGGTCAGCGAGACGAGCTGGCCGTTGGCCTGTGCCGGCGTCAGCGGGGCGGTGAAGCTGCCGTCGCCAGCGACCACGGCGGTGCCCAGTACCGTGCCGTCGACACCGCGAATGGTGACGGTGGCGCCCGCTTCGCCCGTGCCCGTGATCGTCGTGCCATCGGTCGAGATGGCGCCGACGGGGGCCAGTGGGGCGGTCAGGTCCGGCGCGGTGATCGGGGCGGGGGCCCCGGCATTGCCCGCCGGGTCAGCCTGCGTCGCGGTCAGCGCCTGACCGGCGATCTGCGGCGTATTCAGGACGGCGGCATAGGTGCCGTTCGCCGCGACCACCGCCGTGCCCAGCACCGTGCCGCCGGCATCGCGGATGGTGACGGTCGCGCCCGCCTCACCGGTGCCGGTCACGAGCGTGCCCGCGCCGTTAATGGCGGCGGTCAGCCCGACCGGGATGGTGAAGTCCGGCGCGAGCGCCTGGGCGATGGGCGAGATATTGCCCGCCGCGTCCGCCTGGGTCAGCGACAGCAGCTGGCCATTGCCCTGTGCCGGGGTCAGCGTGGCGGTGAAACTGCCGTCGCCGGCGACCACCGCGGTACCCAGGATCGTGCCATCGACATTGCGAATGGTGACGGTGGCACCCGCTTCGCCCGTACCGGTCAGCGTCGTGCCGTCGAGCGACACGATGCCCGCCGGGGCCAGCGGCGCGGTCAGGTCGGGTGCGGTGACGCCCGCCGGGACCCCGGCATTGCCGGCCGCATCGACCTGGGTGGCACTCAGGATTTCGCCATTGAGCTGCGCCGGGGTCAGGAGTGCGGCATAGGTGCCGGTATCCGCCACGATCGCGGTGCCCAGGATGGTGCCGCCGGCTTCGCGGATGGTGACGATCGCCCCGGCCTCACCGGTGCCGGTGACCAGCGTACCCGCGCCGTTGATCGCGGCGGTCAGGCCGACCGGCGCGGTGATGTCGGGCGCGGTTACCTGCGTGACGGGCGAGACATTGCCCGCCGCATCTGCCTGGGCCAGCGTCAGCAATTCGCCATTGGCCTGCGCCGGGGTCAGCGTCGCGGTGAAGCTGCCATCGGCGGCGACCACGGCGGTGCCGATCGCGGTGCCGGTGACATCGCGGATGGTGACGGTCGCGCCGGCCTCACCCGTACCGGTCAGCGTCGTGCCGTCGAGCGACACGATGCCCGCCGGGGCCAGCGGCGCGGTCAGGTCGGGTGCGGTGACGCCCGCGCCCGGCGACGGATTGCCCGCACCGTCCGTCTGGGTGACGGTCAGCGCCTGCCCGTCGATCTGGGCGGGGTTGAGGACCACGGCATAGCTGCCATTGGCCAGCACGGTGGTCGTGCCGATCACCGCGCCGCCGGCGTCGGTGACGGTCAGCGTCGCGCCCGCCTCGCCGGTGCCCGTCACCACCGTGCCGGTCGCGTCGATCGCGGCGGTCGGAAGGGCGGGTGGAGTCAGATCGGGTGCCAGCGCGGTGGCGGGCGGCGAGACATCGCCCTCCGCATCCGTCTGGGTCACACGCACCGTCTCGCCGTTGATCAGCGGGGTGGTCAGGGTCGCGGTATAGCTGCCGTCACCCGCGACCGTGGTGGTGCCGATGATGGCGCCGGTCGCATCGCGGACGGTGATGGTCGTGCCCGCCAGACCGGTGCCGGTCACGCTGGCGCCATCGAGCGCCACCGTCGCGGTCGGCGCACCCGGTGTGTCGTTGGGGACGAGATCGGGTGCGGCGGTGGTGCCGGGCAGCGAGACGTTGCCGGCCGCATCCGCCTGGGTCAGGGTCAGCAGCTGGCCGTTGACCAGCGGTGGGGTGAGGGTAACCGTGAAGCTGCCGTCCGCACCGACCGGCACGGTGGCGATGACGACGCCGACCGGATCGGCGATCGTCACTGTCGCGCCGACCTCGCCCGTGCCGGTCAGGGTCACGCCATCGCCCGAGATGGTCGCCACCGGGGCGGCCGGTGCGGTCTGGTCGAGCGCGGTGACGGTGATGGTGGGCGAGAGGTTGCCCGCCGCATCCGCCTGGCTCACCGACAGAACCTGGCTGTCGAGCTGCGGCGTCGACAGGACCGCCGCATAGGTGCCGTTGGCCGCCACCAGCGCGGTGCCCAGCACCGTGCCGTCGCCTGCGCGCACGGTGATCGTCGCGCCGGCCTCACCGGTGCCGGACACGATGGTCCCGGTCACGTCGAGCGCGGCGACGGGTGCGCCAGGCGCGGTGATGTCGGGTGCGGGCGCGGTCGACACGGGCGAGTCGTTGCCGCCCGCATCGGTCAGCGTCGCGCTGAGCGTACCACCATTGGCCTGGGCCGGGTTGAGCGGGACGATGAAGCTGCCGTCGCCTGCGACCACGGCGGTGCCCAGCACCGCGCCGGCGGGATCGCGGATGGTGACGGTGGTCCCCGCCTCGCCGCTGCCGCTGGCCTCGGTGCCGGTGCCATTGACGGTGAACAGCGGCGCGTTGGGCGCGGTGATGTCCGGCGCGATGACCGGCGTCGCGGGCGAGGCATTGCCCGCCGCGTCGCTCTGCGTGACGGTCAGCGCTTCGCCATTGGCCTGGGGCGGGTTGATCGCCACCGCATAGTCGCCATTGGCACCCGCCGTGACGGTGCCGATGACGGCGCCGGTGGGATCGCGCACGATGACGGTCGCGCCCGCCTCCGCCTGGCCGCTGACGACCGTGCCGGTGCCGTCGATGCTGGCGGTCGGCGCGGTGGGCAAGGTGATGTCCGGTGCAGTCAGACCGAGCTGGGGCGAGATATTGCCCGCCCCATCGCTCTGCTCGACGGTCAGGGTCTCGCCATTGACCTGCGCGGTGGCCAGCGGAACGGTGAAGCTGCCATCGGCGGCGACCGTCGCGGTGCCCAGCACGCTGCCATCGGCGGCGCGCACGGTGACGGTCGCGCCTGCCTCACCGGTGCCGGTGACGCTGGCCCCGCCCGCCGCCAGCGCGGCGAGCGGTGCGTCCGGTGCCGTCAGGTCGGGGGCGATCGGATTGACCGGTGTGGAGGCGTTGCCGGCCGCATCGGCCTGGATCACCTGCAGGACCTCGCCGTTCAGCTGCGCCGGGGTCAGGATGGCGGCATAGCTGCCGTCACCCGCCACGGTCGCGGTGCCGATGACGTTGCCCGCCGGGTCGCGGATCGTGACGGCCGCACCCGCCTCGCCGGTGCCGGTCATGACGGCGCCGTCGACGCTGACCGTCGCGGTCAGCCCGGTGGGCGCGGTGATGTCGGCCGCGACGACCGCGACGATGGGCGAGGCATTGCCCGCCGCGTCGGTCTGCACCAGCGTCAGCGTCTCGCCATTGGCCTGCGGCGTCGCGAGCGGCACCGAGAAGCTGCCATCGGCGGCGACGATCGCGGTGCCCAGGATGGTGCCATCGGTGGCACGCACGGTCACGGTCGCGCCGGCCTCACCGGTGCCGGTCAGCGTCGCGCCGGCATCCACCACGATCCCTGTCGGGGCCGGCGGCGCGGTCAGGTCCGGCGCGGTCAGCGGCACGGGGGCCGAGACATTGCCGGCGGCATCGGCCTGGACGACGCTCAACGCCTCCGCATCGATCTGCGGCGGGGTCAGCTGGACCATATAGACGCCATTGGCATCGACGGTCGCGGTGCCCAGCGTCGCGCCATTGGCATCGCGGACGGTGACGATCGCACCCTCCTCGCCGGTGCCGGTCACCATGCTGCCATCGCCGCTGATCCCGGCGGTCAGCCCGGTCGGGGCGGTGACGTCGGGGGCGACGAGCGTGACGTTCGGCGAGACATTGCCCGCCGCGTCGGCCTGGCTGAACTGCACCGTCTCGCCATTGGCCTGCGCCGGGGTCAGCGGCACCGCGAAGCTGCCGTCCGCCGCGACGATGGCGGTGCCCAGCACCGTACCGTCGGGGCTGCGCACCGTGACGGTGGCACCCGCCTCACCCGTGCCCGCCAGCGTCGCGCCGCCGTCGATCACCGATCCGGTGGGGGCGAGCGGGGCGGTCAGGTCGGGCGCGGTCAGCGCCACGGGGGCCGAGACGTTGCCGGCCACATCGGCCTGCACGACGCTTAGCGGCTCGGAGTCGATTTGGGGCGGCGTCAGGGTGACGCTATAGGTGCCGTTGGCGGCGACCACCCCCGTGCCCAAGGTCACGCCGTTCGCATCGCGGACGGTCACGGTCGCGCCCGCCTCGCCGGTGCCGGTCACGATGCTGCCATCGCCGCTGATCGCCGCGACCAGCCCGGTGGGGGCGGTGATGTCGGGGGCGGTCAGCGTCGCTTCGGGCGAGGTGTTGCCGCCACGATCGGTCTGATCGATCGACAGCGTCTCGCCATCCGCCTGCGCCGGCGTGAGGGCTGCGGAGAAGCTACCGTCCGCCGCGACCACGGCGGTACCCAGCACCGTGCCGTCGGCGGCGCGGATGGTGACGGTGGCGAAGGGCTCGCCGGTGCCGGTGACGGCCGTGCCGTCGACCGAGACGGTCGCGACCGGCGCGTCGGGGGCGATCACGTCGGGCGCGCCGACCGTGCTCACGGGCGAGATATTGCCCGCCGCATCGGTCTGCGTCGCGCTCAGCGTCTGGCCGTTCACCTGGGGCGGGGTCAGCGTCAGGGTGAAGCTGCTGTCCGCACCGACCACGCCGGTGCCGAGCAGCGTGCCATTGGCATCGACGATCCGGACGGTCGCGCCGGGTTCGCCATTGCCGAACACCGAGGCGCCATCGGCCGCCAGCGTCACGATCGGCGCGGCGGGGGCGGTGATGTCGGGCGCGGTGGCAGTCGCGACCGGCGAGATGTTTCCGGCCGCGTCGGTCTGCGTCGCGGTCAGCGCCTCGCCATTGGCCTGTGCGGGGGTCAGCGTCGCGCTATAGCTGCCATCCGCCGCGACGACCGCCGAGCCGAGCAGGGTGCCGTCCGCCGCACGGATCTCGACCGTCGCGCCGGCCTCGCCCGTGCCCGATACGCTCGTGCCATCGGTCGCGACGGTCAGCGTCGGTGCGCCGGGCGCGACGAGGTCGGGCGTCGCTGCGCTGGTCGCGGGGGATGTGTTGCCAGCGGCATCGGTCTGGGTCACGCTCAGCGCCTGGCCATCCGCCGTACCAGCGGGCAGCGCGAGGCTATAGCTGCCATCGGCCGCCACCGTGGCGGTGCCGATCGGCTGGCCATTGGCGTCATTGACCTGAACGGTCGCGCCGGGCTCGCCGGTGCCGGTCAGGGTGGTCCCGTCTGCGCTGACCGTCGCCGCCGGAGCGGTGGGCGCGGTCGTATCGGGGGCGGTGATGGTCGTGGCGGGCGAGGCGTTGCCGCCCGCATCGGTCTGGGTGACGGTCAGCGTCTCGCCATTGGCCTGCGCACCGCTCAGCGTCGCGCTGTAGCTGCCGTCGCCCGTCACCGTCGTCGTGCCGAGCAGCGTGCCATCGGCCGCACGGATTTCGAGCGTGGCACCGGGTTCGCCGGTACCGGAGACAGTGATGCCATCGGCACCCAGCGTTGCCGTTGGCGCACTGGGCGCGGCGAGGTCGGGGGTGACCGCATCAGTTGCGGGCGAGACGTTGCCGGCGGCGTCGGCCTGGGTGACGCTCAGCGATTGGCCGGTGGCAGTGCCGGCGGGCAGCGCGATGGTGTAGCTGCCATCGGCGGCCACCGTGGCGGTGCCGATCGGCTGGCCATTGGCATCGGTGACCTTCACGGTCGCGCCCGGCTCGCCGGTGCCGGTCAGGATCGAACCATCGGCGTTGAGCGTGGCGGTCGGCGCCCCAGGAGCGACGAGATCGGGCGTCGCCGCGCTGGTCGCGGGCGAGACGTTGCCGGCGGCGTCGGTCTGGGTGACGCTCAGCGACTGGCCGGAGGCGGTGCCGGCGGGCAGCGCGACGCTGTAGCTGCCATCGGCCGCGACCGTGGCGGTGGCGACCGGCTGGCCATTGGCGTCGGTCACGCGGATGGTCGCACCGGCCTCACCGGTGCCGGTCAGGGTTGCGCCATCGGCGCTCACCGTCGCGACTGGCGCGTCGGGGGCGGTGGTGTCGTTCGTGACGGCTGTGGTCGGGGGCGAGACATTGCCCGCCGCATCGGTCTGGGTGACGGTCAGCGGACGGCCATCCGCCGTCCCGGCGGGCAGCGCGGCGCTATAGCGGCCATCAGCGCCGACAATGGCGGTGCCGACCGGCTGGCCATCGGCATTGGTGACCTGAACGGTCGCGCCAATCTCACCGGTGCCGGTGACGACCGTGCCATCGGCGCTGAGCGCTGCCGTGGGAGCGCCGGGGGCGACAAGGTCAGGGGTAGCTGCGCTGGTGGCGGGCGAGACGTTGCCGGCCGCATCGGCCTGGGTGACGCTCAGCGACTGGCCATCGGCGGTGCCAGCGGGCAGGGTGATGGTAAAGCTGCCATCGGCCCCCACCGTGGTGGAGCCGACTGGCTGGCCGGCGGCATCGGTAACCTGCACCGTGGCACCGGGTTCGCCGGTGCCGGTCAGGGTGGTGCCGTCCGCACTCACAGTCGCAGCGGGCGCTGCGGGTGCGGTGGTGTCGGGCGCGGTGATGGTCGTCGCGGGCGAGGCGTTGCCCGCCGCGTCGGTCTGGGTGACGGTCAGCGTTTGACCGTTGGCCTGTGCGCCGCTGAGCGTGGCGGTGTAGCTGCCATCGGCGGCCACCGTCGCGGTGCCGAGGACGGTGCCATCGGCGCCGCGGACCTGAACGGTCGCACCCGGCTCACCGGTGCCGCTCAGGGTGACGCCATCGGCACTGAGGGTAGCCGTGGGGGCGGCTGGCGCTGCAAGGTCTGGGGTAACGGCGCTGGTGGCGGGTGAGACGTTGCCGGCGGCGTCGGTCTGGGTGACGCTCAGCGACTGGCCGGTGGCAGTGCCGGCGGGCAACGCGACGCTGAAGCTGCCATCGGGGCCTGCCGTCGTGGTGGCGACCGGCTGGCCATTGGCGTCGGTCACGCGGATGGTCGCACCGGCCTCACCGGTGCCGGTCAGGGTTGCGCCATCGGCGCTCACCGTCGCGACTGGCGCGTCGGGGGCGGTGGTGTCGTTCGTGACGGCCGTGGTCGGTGGCGAGACATTGCCCGCCGCATCGGTCTGAGTAACGGTCAGCGGACGGCCGTCCGCCGTCCCTGCGGGCAGCGCGGCGCTATAGCGGCCATCAGCGCCGACAATGGCGGTGCCGACCGACTGGCCATCGGCATTGGTGACCTGAATGGTCGCGCCGATCTCGCCGGTGCCGGTGACGACCGTGCCGTCGGCGCTGAGAGCGGCCGTGGGAGCACCGGGGGCGACAAGGTCAGGGGTCGCAGCGCTGGTGGCGGGCGAGACGTTGCCGGCGGCGTCGGCCTGGGTGATGCTCAACGACTGGCCATCGGCGGTGCCAGCGGGCAGGGCGATGGTGAAGCTGCCATCGGCCGCCACCGTGGCGGTGCCGATCGGCTGGCCGGCGGCGTCGGTGACCTGCACGGTCGCACCGGGCTCGCCGGTGCCGGTCAGGGTGGTGCCATCCGCGCTGACCGTCACCACCGGGGCCGTCGGCGGTGTCGTGTCGGGAACGGACGTGTCGGGGGCGGTGATGCTGGTGGCGGGGGAGGCGTTGCCGGCGGCATCGCTCTGCGTGACGGTCAGGGTGCCGCCCGCCGTTTGCGGCGTGGTCAGCGGCAGAGTGTAATTGCCCTGGGCATCGACGGTCGCCGTGCCGATGACCTGGCCGGCGGGGTCGCGCACCGTCACGGTCGCGCCCGGCTCGCCGGTGCCGGTGACGGCGGTCCCTTGCCCATCGATCGCGGCGGTGGGGGCGGTCGGCGCGGTCGTGTCGGCGGCGGTCAGCGTCGCGGCGGGCGAGGTGTTGCCGGCGCCATCGACCTGATCGACGCTCAACGTCTCGCCATTGGTCAGTGCGGGGTTGAGCGGCACGGTGAAGCTGCCATCGCTGCCCACAGTGGCGGTGCCGATCACCTGGCCGTTCGCGCCGACGACGCGAACCGTCGCACCGGGTTCGCCCGTACCGGTCACGGTCGCACCGTCACCGGCCAGCGTCGCAACCGGGATCGCGGGGGCGGTGATGTCGGGGGCGGGCAGATCGATGGCGGGGGAGGACAGGCCCTGCGCATTGGTCTGCGACACGCTCAGCGTCTCGCCATTGGCCTGAGCGGGCGAGAGGGTGAGAGTGTAGCTGCCGTCCGCCGCCACCACGGCGCTGCCCAGCACCTGGCCCGCCGCGTCGCGCACATTGACGGTCGCGCCGGGCTCGCCCGCGCCGGTCACGCTGGTGCCGTCGCCGTTGATCGTCGCGGTCGGCGCGGTGGGCGCCTCCAGGTCCGAGATGATGACGGTCGCATCGGGCGAGACATTGCCCGCCGCATCGGTCAGCGTGGCCATCAGCATCGTGCCGTTCGCCGGCGGAGTGGCGAGCGTCAGGCTATAGGCCCCTTGTGCATCGACGACCGCCGTGCCCAGCACCGCGCCCGATCCGTCACGGATGGTCAGGGTGGTGCCCGGCTCGCCAGTGCCGCTGACGGACACGCCGTCCGCCGCGATCGTGACCGTGGGCGCGGCCGGCGGCGTGATGTCGGGCGCGGTCAGCGGCACGGTCGGCGAGGGATTGCCCGCCGCATCGCTCTGCGTGACGGTCAGCGCCTCGCCATTGGCCTGGGGCACGTCGAGCGTCAGGCTGTAATTGCCCTGCGCATCGACGGTCGTGGACCCCAGCACGACGCCGGCGGCATCGCGCACCGCGACGACCGCGCCGGGTTCGCCGGTGCCGGCGATGATCGCACCTTCATCGTCGATCGAGGCGGTCGGCGCGGCGGGCGGGGTGAGATCGGGCGCGGTGACGCTGGCGGCGGGGGAGACATTGCCGGCGGCATCGCTCTGGGTGACGGTCAGGGTGCCGCCATTGGCCTGCGCGGTGGTCAGCGTCAGGCTGTAATTGCCCTGCGCATCCACCGTGGCGGTGCCCAACACCTGACCGGCGGCGTTGCGCACGGTGACGGTCGCACCCGGCTCACCGGTGCCGGTGATGGTCGTGCCCTGGCCGTTGATCGCGGCGGTGGGGACGTTCGGTGCGGTCAGGTCGGGCGCGGTGACCGGGGTGGTGGGCGAGACGTTGCCGGCCGCGTCGGTCTGCGTCACCGTCAGCTGCTGGCCGTTGGTCTGGGGCGGGTTGAGCGGGATGCTGTAATTGCCGTCCGACCCGACCGTGCCGGTGCCCAGCACGGTGCCGTTGCCGCCGATGACGCGCACGGTCGCGCCCGCCTCGCCGGTGCCGGTGACGACGCCGCCGTTCGAGCCGAACAGCGCGGTCGGGCGCGCCGGGGCGCTGGTGTCGGGCGGGGTGGTCGGCGTCTGCGAATCATTGTCGTCATCGCCGCCGCTCGCCACCGCCGCGATCAGGCCGCCGGCCCCCGCCAGGCCCAGGATCGCGGGCAGCACGAAAGACGAGCCGCCACCTTGCGCGGCCTGCGCCGCCAGCAGATCGTCGAGATTGGTCAGCGTCGTGAACCGGCCCGCGCCGCTGGCGTTCGGGTTGGCCAGCCATTGGCCACCATTATCCTCGCGCAGCACCAGGTCGCTGCCCACGCCGCGCTGGTCGGCATAGAAGTTGTCGATGCGAATGGTCTGACCGTCGGTCAGGCGGATGACCAGATCATTGCCGTCCCGCTCCATGCTCGCCACCCGATCGCGGTTCAGATCGAGGCGGACGACGCTGGGCGTGGTGAGATCGATGACATTGGCGGTGGTGGTCGTGGTGGTGCCGGTTGCCTTTGCGATGATCTCGGTCTGCATGGCGTGATCCTCCCTTTTCGCATGTCACTGGACCGACGCGTCGGCGTCGGCGGGAGAAGGGCCGTGAACCCGTGTCATGCCGTGCGGGCGCACGACCTCCTCCCATTGCTGGCATGCTAACCGGGTCGGCCGCGCCTGAGATGCTACCTGTCCGCAATCGGAACTGATTCAGTTGGTTAACGCCCATTATACCCTTCGCTTGGGAAGCGGATCGGGGGCGATCCGGCAGAGGCCGGCCGGCAAAAAAATTAATCGGGGGCGGGACCGATCGGTTCAGCTTGGCGTAGGATAGGATGGTGCAATAGGCCGCGTTTGCCGAGGGGCACCATGTCGAGAAGGGGCAATCCTGATATTATGACCGCATCGCCTTTCCCTGTTTCTGGCCGTTCGGTTACCCGTTGGATCGGCGCGCTGGCGAGCGGATCGCTCGTCGCGACGCCGCTGATGGCGCAGGTGTCGCCGCCACCCGTGCCCGTACCCGCCGCGACACCGCAGGCGACCATGCCGCCCGCGGCCCAAGCGCCGGCCGCCGCGCCCCGGATCGCCACCCCGACCCAGATCGCAGCCCCGGTGGCGATGCCGACGCTCAGCGAGGCGCAGGCGCGTCAGCTCGCGACGCTGATCGCCAAGGGGGAGGTGACCAACGGCCTGCGACAGGGCGCGCCGCGCGACCTGTCGGGCATGGCCCCGGACGCGATCGCGCGCATCGCCCTCGATTATGCGCATGCCGTGCATGTCGGGCGGCTCGACACCGCCGACTTCACCAAGGACTGGGGTATCCGGCCGCAATCCTATGACCCGCTGCCCGGCTTTACCGACGCGGTGCGGCAGGATCGGATCGCCGACTGGATCGCATCGCTGCCGCCGCCCTATGCCGGTTACGACACGCTGGTCGCCGGGCTCGCCCGCTATCGCGCGATGGCGGAGGCGGGCGGCTGGACCGCGCTTCCGGCCAACGCCACCATCCCCTATCAGTCGAGCGGGCCGCTGGTCGCCCAACTGCGCAAGCGCCTCGCGATGGAGGACCCGGCGGTCAGCGCGACCGGCGCGACCTTCGACGAACCGCTGCTGGCGGCGGTGCGCCGTGCCCAGCGTCGTTACGGCCTGAACCCCGTCGGCACGGTGGGGTCGCAGACGATCGCCGCGCTGAACGTGCCCGTGTCGCAGCGCATCCGCCAGATCATGGCGAACATGGAGCGCTGGCGCTGGCTGCCCCAGCAGCTGGAGGCCAAGCGGGTGCAGGTGAACATCGCCGCCGCCGTGCTGACCGTGTTCGAGGGCGACAATCCCGTCATGTCGATGAAGGCGGTGACCGGGCGGCCGGGCAACGAGACGCCGATGCTGGTGTCCTCGATCCACAGTGTCGTGCTCAATCCGCCGTGGAACGTGCCCAGCTCGATCGCAAACAAGGAATTGTGGCCCAAGGAGCGCGCCAATCCCGGCTATCTGAAGCGCGCGGGCTTCCGCATCATCGACAATGGCGACGGCTCCAAGCGCCTCCAGCAATCCTCGGAAAAGAGTGCGCTGGGTCGGTTCAAGTTCGACTTCCCCAACGACTTCGCCGTGTATCTGCACGATACGCCGGCGCAGTCGGGCTTTTCGAAGTTCGACCGGCTGGCCAGCCATGGCTGCGTCCGGTTGGAAAAGCCCGCCGAACTGGCCGACTGGGTGCTGAAGACCACGCCCGAATGGCAGCCGGCGGCGGTCGACGCGACGCTGGCGTCGGGCAAGACGGTACGCGCCAGCATGGCCGAGCCGGTGGCGGTCTATCTGCTCTACTGGACGGCCTTCGCCAATAATGACGGGCAGGTCGGGTTCCGCGAAGATCCCTATGGCTGGGACAGCCAGCTGGCGAGCAAGATCGAGGCACGCTCGGCCGAGCGCGCGCAGTCGACCAAGTAATAGAAAAGAGGGGTAAAGCCATGACCATCAAGACCTATCGCCGCCATGGCCTGGCGCTTGTCGCGGCGGGGCTGTTGCTGCCGGCGCTGGCCGGTTGCTCGCGCTCCGAGCCGGAGGAACAGCCGGCCGCGATGACCGAAAACGACACGGGCGTGATCGAGACGAAGCCCGAAGACGTGATGCCGGCGATGGAAAACCAGGCCGCACCGGTCGCGGACATGAACGCCGTCGAGGAAACCCTGCCGCCCCCGCCGCCCGAGCGGACGGTCGACCAGCAGGTGCTCGACGACGCCTCAGCCACCGGCATGACGTCGCGCGTGACGCGCGGTCGTGCGTCGTCGGACGAAGCGGCGCCCGAAGAGGCTCCGACGAACGAACAGTGACCTTCTAAAAATCCTCCCCGGCGCGGGGAGGGGGACCATGCTAAGCATGGTGGAGGGGGGGGGCGCCGCAAAGGGTGTCCTGTGCTGAAGCCCCCCCTCCGTCAGGCCTGACGGCCTGCCACCTCCTTGTATCGGGGAGGATGTGCTCGTCGACTTTTTAGGTCTGACAAATTGACGCGCGCGCTTCCGCCTGTCACCTTGCCGCCGAACGACGACATCATCGCGCGACCCCGGCCAAGGGGGCGGCGGGGGCAAAGGGCAGGAGAGGCGCGTGAAGCGGGTAATGCGATCGGCTTTGGGAATGATGGTGGCGGCATCGGCATTAGTGCCGGCGATCGCCTCGGCGCAAGGGACGACGCCGGCGCACAGCTTCGCCGTCCAGGGCAACGGCTTTCTAAAGGACGGCAAGCCCTATCAGGTCATCTCCGCCGAGATGCACTATACCCGCATCCCGCGCGCCTATTGGCGCGACCGGCTGCGCAAGGCCAAGGCGATGGGGCTGAACACCATCACCACCTATTCCTTCTGGAACGCGCATGAGCCGCGCCCCGGCACCTATGATTTCACCGGGCAGAACGACATCGCTGCCTTCATCCGCGATGCGCAGGCCGAGGGGCTCGACGTCATCCTGCGCCCCGGCCCCTATGTCTGTGCGGAGTGGGAGCTGGGCGGCTACCCATCCTGGCTGCTGAAGGATCGCTCGCTGCTGCTGCGCTCGACCGATCCGAAATACACCGCCGCCGTCGACCGCTGGCTGGCGCGGCTGGGGCAGGAGGTGAAGCCGCTGCTGCTGCGCAATGGCGGGCCGATCGTCGCGATCCAGCTGGAGAATGAATATGGCGCGTTCGGCAGCGACAAGGCGTATCTGGAGGGGCTGAAGGCCAGCTATCAGCGCGCCGGCCTCGCCGATGGCGTGCTGTTCACCTCCAACCAGGCGGGCGATCTGGCCAAGGGCTCGCTGCCCGAGGTGCCGTCGGTCGTCAATTTCGGCTCGGGCGGGGCGCAGAACGCGGTCGCCAAGCTGGAGGCATTCCGCCCCGAGGGCTTGCGCATGGTCGGCGAATATTGGGCGGGCTGGTTCGACAAATGGGGCGAGGACCATCACGAGACCGATGGCAAGAAGGAGGCCGAGGAACTCGGCTTCATGCTCAAGCGCGGCTATTCGGTGTCGCTCTACATGTTCCATGGCGGCACCACCTTCGGCTGGATGAACGGCGCGGATTCGCACACCGGCACCGATTATCATCCCGACACGACCAGCTATGACTATAACGCGCCGCTCGATGAGGCGGGCAATCCGCGCTACAAATACGGCCTGCTCGCCTCGGTGATCGCCGAGGTGACGGGCAAGCCCGCCGCGCCGACGCCCGTCGCGACCAAGGCGGTCAGCTTCCCCGTCTCGCCCGTGCGGCACAGCGCCTCGCTCTGGCGCAACCTGCCGCAGCCGGTGCGCGCCGATCTGCCCATGACCTTCGAGGAACTCGATCAGAATTACGGCTATGTCCTCTACCGCGTCGCGCTGCCGGCGGGGAAGGGCGGAGCGCTCGTCCTGAAGAACATGCACAGCTATGCGCAGGTCTATGTCGACCAGAAGCTGATCGGCACGATCGACCGGCGGCTGGGGCAGGAGCGGGTCGACATCACGCCGCAGGACAAGCCGGCGACGATCGACATCCTCGTCGAGAATACCGGACGCGTGAACTATTCGCACGCCATCCGCACCGAGCAGACCGGGCTGACCGGCGCGGTGACCCTGGACGGCCGCGTGCTGCGCGACTGGCGGATGTACCGCCTGCCGATGGACGATGTCGCCAAGCTGCCGATGACCGCCGAGCCCTGCTCAGGGCCGTGCTTCTACGAGGTCGAGATGACGGTCGACCGGCCGGGCGACACCTATCTCGACATGCGCGGGGCGCATAAGGGGCAATTGTGGCTAGGTGAGCATAATCTGGGCCGCTTCTGGTCGATCGGACCGGTGCACACGCTGTTCACGCCGGCGCCATGGTTGCAGGCGGGGGTGAACAAGATCCGCTTCTTCGACCTGACCGGGGACGACAAGGTCCGCGTGTCCACGGTTACCGCTCCGATCTGGGGCAACATCACCAACAAGCGCGAGGCGCAGTAAATATT
The DNA here is from genome assembly GCF_014196255.1 of Sphingomonas pseudosanguinis. Lineage (GTDB taxonomy): Bacteria > Pseudomonadota > Alphaproteobacteria > Sphingomonadales > Sphingomonadaceae > Sphingomonas > Sphingomonas pseudosanguinis. Next base: position 410 of record NZ_JACIDH010000007.1, on the reverse strand, counting down.
GTCCCTTCCTCCTCTGTAAGGGGAGGCGGCAGCCCGCAGGGCTGACGGAGGGGTGTCACCGCCAGCGAAGGCACCCTCCCCATGCCGGGCTGACCGGCAACGCGATGATTCAAAACACAATCACCCCTCCCCTTCAGGGGAGGGGACGGGGGTGGGGCGCTTCCGCAAGCCCTGCGCCAGGGGGAGAAGCCCCACCCCAACCCCTCCCCTGAAGGGGAGGGGCTTGTTTGGGCAATGCAGACCCTTCTCGCCGGCCGTGACACCCCCCGTCCACCTCCCCCTTGCAGGGGGAGTGTTCACTTTGGACTCTGCAATCGTTTTCTGGCGAGGAAGATGTCGAGGGTGACCTCGAGCATGTGCTGGGTCTTGGAGGCGCGCTTGGTTCGTCGGTTGAAGCGGGCCAGCATGTC
>NZ_JACIDH010000006.1 GCF_014196255.1 Sphingomonas pseudosanguinis | reverse complement strand
AAGCGCGCCTCCAAGACCCAGCACATGCTCGAGATCACCCTCGACATCTTCCTCGCCAGAAAACGCCTGCAGAGTCCAAAGTGAACACTCCCCCTTCAGGGGAGGGGTTGGGGTGGGGCCACGCCGCGAGCCGCCCGCCTGTAGAAGTGCCCCACCCCCGGCCCCTCCCCTGAAGGGGAGGGGTGGGTTCACGCCGTGTCATCCTGCCCTAAATGTCCCTTTTGGCGAAGGTCGCAACGAGGCCTTCGACTTCGCTCAGGCTGAACGGAGGTGGGGTTACGTCCCCTCCGCCTTGAGCGGCCGGGCCAGCAGCGCCCCGATAACCTCACCGACCGCCGCCCCGTCCAGCAACCGGCACACCGCCTCGCACACCGGCATATCGACCCCGGCCTCCGCCGCCGCCTGGCGCAGCACGGGGGCGGTGAACGCCCCCTCCGCCACGGTCCGCCGATCGGCCAGCAACTCCGCCGCCGACCGCCCCTGCCCCAAGCCGACGCCGAGCGAAAAATTGCGCGAGGCGGTCGACGAACAGGTCAGCACCAGATCGCCCAGGCCGGACAGGCCCGCCAGCGTCTCCGCCCGACCACCGCGTGCCAGCCCGAACCGCGTCATCTCCGCAAAGCCGCGCGCGATCAGCGCGGCGCGGGCATTCTGGCCCAGCCCCGCCCCCTCGACCACGCCGCAACCGATGGCGAGGACGTTCTTGATCGCGCCGCCGATCTCCGCACCGGTCACATCGTCGGTGGCATAGGGCCGGAAATGCGGCGCCGCGATCCGCGCGGAAAGAGCCTTGCGCAGGTCCGGTTCCTCGCAGGCCAGCGTCACCGCCGTCGGCAACCCCGCCGCCACCTCATGCGCGAAGGTCGGGCCGGACAGGACCGCGATCGGCGCGCCCGGATGGATCGCGCGCGCCACCTCGCCGACCAGCCGCCGCGTGCCCGCCTCGATCCCCTTGGAGCACAGGACCAGCGGCTTGGACCCGACCGGCATCGTCGCCAGCACCGCGCCCACGGCTTGCGCGGGCGTGACGACCAGCAGCGCGTCCATCTCGGCCATCGCCGCCGGATCGCTCACCGCCTCGATGCTCGGCGAGAGCGCGATATTCGGCAGATAGAGCGGGTTCGCGTGGGTCGTGTTGATCGCCTCCGCCACCGCCGGATCGCGCGCCCATATCCGCACCGGCCGAGCCCCATGCGCCGCCACCTGCGCCAGTGCGGTGCCCCAGGCGCCCGCGCCGATCACCCCGATCTTCATGCCTTCACCCCCGCGCCGCGCACGGCTTCCGCCGCCGGATCGAGCGGCCAGCGCGCCCGCGCGGGCGTGTCGAGCGGATCGGTCAGCCCCTCGCGGAACCGCTCGACGCCCGCCCAGGCGATCATCGCGGCATTGTCGGTGCACAGCCAAAGCGGCGGCGCGACGAAGCGCAGGCCGTGCTCGGCCGCCAGTCCCTCCAGCGCCCCCCGGATCACGCCGTTCGCCGCGACTCCGCCCGCGACGACCAGTGCGGTGACGGGCGGGACATTGGCCAGCGCACGCCGCGTCCGGTCGAGCAGGCAGTCGACGACCGCCTGTTGGAACGACGCGGCGATGTCCTCGGGCGAATGATGCCCGACGGCGCGGGCCACCGCGCTTTTGAGCCCCGCAAAGGAGAAGTGCGGCTCGGCTGAACCCTTCAACGGCCGGGGCAGCGGCACTGCATGGGGGTTTCCCTCCCGCGCCGCCGCCTCGACACGCGGGCCGCCGGGATAGCCCAGCCCCAGCAACTTGGCGGTCTTGTCGAACGCCTCGCCCGCCGCGTCGTCGATCGTCGTCGCCATCCGGCGATAGCGCCCGACCCCCTCGACCAGCAGCAGCTGGCAATGCCCGCCCGACACGAGCAGCAATAGGTACGGATAGGCGAGGTCGCGGTCGGACAGGCGCGGCGACAGGGCGTGGCCCTCCAGATGGTTGACCGCGATCAGCGGCTTGCCCGCCGCATGGGCCAGCGCCTTGCCGGTGACGAGGCCGACCATCACCCCGCCGATCAACCCCGGCCCCGCCGTCGCCGCGATCGCGTCGACATCGGCCAGGGTCACGCCCGCATCGGCGAAGGCGGCGGCGACCAGCGGCTCCATCGCCTCGACATGCGCGCGCGCCGCGATTTCGGGGACGACGCCGCCAAACGGGGCGTGCGCCGCCTCCTGCCCCAGCAGCCGGTGCGCCAGCACGCGGCCGTCATCGGTGACAAGCGCGGCGGCGGTCTCGTCGCACGAGGATTCCAGTCCCAGGATCAGCATGGCTCTTCCATACCCGCCCGCTGACAACTTGTCGAAGGGGGTCGGTTTACGGCAAAGGCGGAGCCATGGTTCGTTTCCGGCTCGGTACGCGCGGCTCGCCGCTGGCCCTCACCCAGGCGCATATGGTGCGCGCGGCGCTGGCGGCGGCGCAGGGGTGGGATGAGGACGCCATCGAGATCGTCCCGATCAAGACCACCGGCGACCGCGTGCAGGACCGCGCACTGGCCGAGATCGGCGGCAAGGCGCTGTGGACCAAGGAGCTGGACCGCGCGCTGTACGACGGCGAGATCGACGCCTCGGTCCATTCGATGAAGGATGTCGAGACGATCCGGCCCGACTGGCTGCACATTGCCGCGATGCTGCCGCGCGCCGATGTCCGCGACCGGCTGATCGGCGCGGAGACGATCGCCGAACTGCGCCCCGGCGCGGTGATCGGCACCAGCAGCCCGCGCCGCCGCGCGCAGATGCTGTCGCACCGGCCCGACCTGACCATCACGCTGCTGCGCGGCAATGTCGACCGGCGCCTGGCCGCCGTAACGAACGGGGAAATCGACGCCACCCTGCTCGCCGCCGCCGGGCTCGATCGGCTGGGGCGCGAGGTCGGCCATGCGGTGCCGACCGACCAGATGCTACCCGCGCCCGCGCAAGGGGCGGTCGGGATCGAGACGCGCGCCGACGATGCGGCCGCGACCATGTTGATCGCGTCGATCGACCATGCCGAGACCCATGCCTGCGTCATGGCGGAGCGGTCGTTGCTCGCCGCGCTCCAGGCGGATTGCCACAGCCCGGTCGCGGCGCTCGCCTCGCTGTCGGGCGAGATGCTGACGCTGCGCGCCGAATTGCTGGCCGAGGATGGCTCGGCGCGGGTCGGCGGCTGGGTCGAGGGCGCGCTGGACGAGGAATTGGGGCCGAGGCTGGCGACCGATCTGCTCGACCGCGCGCCGCCCGAGGTCCGGCAGCTGTTCGCAGGGCGTTGAGCCGCCCCGTGACGATCGTCGTCATTCGGCCCGAGCCGGGCAATGCCGCGACGATCGCCGCATTGCATGATGCGGGGCTGGCGGCGCGGTCGTTGCCCCTTTTCGTTGCCCAGGCGCTGGACTGGACGCCGCCCGATCCGGCGGAAGTCGATGCACTGCTCTTCACCAGTGCGCAGGGCGTCCGGCTCGCCGGCCCCGCGCTGGCCAGCCTCGCCGCGCGACCGGTGATCGCGGTCGGCCCCGCCACCGCCGCCGCCGCGCGCGCCGCCGGCCTGTCGGTGGTACTGACGGGCGACACCGATGCCGCGGCGGTGGTCGCGGCGGCGCGGGCGGCCGGTTTCGCGCGGCTGCTCCATCTGGCGGGGCGCGACCGGGTGGTGACGGACGCGATGATACGCATCGTCTATGCCGCCGAGCCGATCGCCATCCCGCCCGACACCGTACGCGATCTGGCCGGCACCATCGTCCTGCTGCATTCGGCCCGTGCGGCGGCGCGGCTCGCCCAACTGGTCGAGGATCATGATGTGGAGCGGGCCGCCATCGCGCTGGTCGCGATCAGCGCCAAGACGGCGGCGGCGGCCGGACCGGGGTGGCGCGCGGTGGCGCTCGCCGGGGCGCCGCGCGACGATGCGATGATCGCCGCCGCGCGGGCGTTGACCCGGACAGCCGCCACGGGGATAAGCGGCGCATGAACGACTTCGCGCCACTCGACCGACCGCGATCGCGCGGCCCCCGAACGGGCGCGACCATCGCGCTGATCCTGCTGGCCTTTGCCGCAGGGCTGATCCTGATGGCCTATGCGATGCGCAACCTGTCCTGGTTCGGCGGCACCACCGCCAGCGCGCCCCGCGCGGTCACCGCCAAGCCCGGCACCGGCGCCACCGCCACGACACCCGGCAGCGATGCCGCCCGCGCCGGCACCGATCCGATGACGCTGGCCACCCGTGAGGCCGCCTTGGCCGCGCAGCTCGCCACGCTGGAGGCGCGCGCCGCCGCCATCGCCACCGATTCCGCCGCCGCCGGGGTGCAGGCCGGTCGTGCCGAAGCGATTCTGGTCGCCGCCGCCACCCGCCGTTCGATCGATCGCGGCCAGCCGCTCGGCTATCTCGAGGAGCAGCTGCGCATCCGCTTCGGCGCCAGCGAGCCGCGCGCGGTCACCGTGCTGGTCATGGCTGCGCGCCAGCCGGTCACGCTGGAGACGCTGCGCCAGGGGCTGGACACGCTCAGCCCCGAACTGGTCGTCAACGGCAATGACGGATGGTGGGAAGGGCTGCGCCAGGAACTCGGCCGGCTGATCGTCATTCGCGAGGCGTCGGCACCGTCGTCCAATCCCAATAGCCGACTGGAACGCGCGCAGCGGTTGCTCGACAGCGGTCAGGTCGATGCCGCCCGGGCCGAGGTCATGCGGCTGCCCGGGGCCGGCGGATCGGCGGCGCAGACATGGCAGCGGGCGGCACGGCGCTATGTGCTTGCCCGTCACGCGCTGGACCTGATCGAGAATGCCGCACTGGTCGCCCCGGTCACGGCGCCGGCGCCCATCGTGACCAGTCCGGTCGTCGGCACTCCCGACACCGCGCCCGACGCAGCCCCTTCGCAAGGCTCCGGCGACCAGGCGGCACCCGCCCCCACGCCCCAGCCGGTCGCACCCTCCATCTAGTTGGGCAATCCGGGATTTTCCCGGATGCCGCGCGGGCCGCGCCTGATCCAGACAGCATGTCATGACCGCGCTGCCCCGCCCGTTCCGTTTCGCGGTCGCCGACATGGGCGATGATGCCGGGACCGCGCGACGGGGAATGGTGCGGCTCGATCGGCAGGACTGGTGGGCGCTGGCGCTCTACGCGCTGGCCTTCGCCGCCGCGCACCGCGTGTCGCATCTGTGGAGTGGATCGGGCTTCTATTCGCTCTGGTTTCCCGCCGCCGGCCTCCGCCTGGCGCTGATGTGGCGGATGGGCGCGCGGCTGACGCCGTGGATCGCGGTGGTCGAGGTGCTGGACAATGTCGTCCTGGGCTTCGTCTCGCTCGACCGGGCGGGGGGCGTGATGACGATCTGGGGCATCATCCGCCCCGTTTTCGCCTATGGCCTGACCGTCGCGGGCATCCGCTGGCTGGCCGGACGACGGCACGGCACCTTGCTGAGCGCGCCGATGCCCTTCGGACTGGCGGCGACCCTGGCCCCACTGGCAGGGGCCGCGCTGGCGGTGCCGCAGGCGCTCTACAATCCCGAACTGACCGGCGTGACCAATATGCGCGAGGTCATCGTTTCGCTCTCCGCCTTCGTCGTCGGCGATCTGCTCGGCACGCTGTTCGTCGCGCCGCCGCTGCTCTGGCTCGCCGATCTGGCACAAGGACGGGGGCGACAAAGACGCCCCGCGCCGTCACTGGCGGTGCTGGCCGAGGCGCTGGGCGTGCTGGCACTGGGGCTGGGCCTCTCGCGTCTCCTCACCGCCGGGGGGCTGGGGGTGCAGCCCGCCCCCGTGCTGGTCGCGGTCGCGTGGATCGGCCTGCGCTTCGGCCGCGCGGCCGCCTGGGGGGCGCTGCTGATCATCGTGCTGATCGTCTTGCCCGACACCGCCGGCGCGATGGCGACGCCGGAGCGGCTGCAATATCATCTGGCGCTGGCGACGATCGTGGTCGCCGGTTACCTCGCGGGCAGCTTCGCCGATGCGCAGGCGAGCGCACGTGCCACGCTGGAGCGGCGCGACCGGCTGCTCTTCCAGGCCGAGCGGCTGAAGACCCTGCGCGCCATGTCGGTGGCGGTGATCCATGAGGCGAGCCAGCCGCTCTCCACTCTGGCGATCGAGGCGCGCCACCTGCGCCACCTGACCGCCGACCTTGGGGGCGATCTGGGCGGTGAGATCGCTCAGAGCGCGGCGCTGATCGATCGCAAGGCCGATCATCTGGCGACGATGATCCGCCGCCTGCGCCGCTTCGGCGGCCATGCGGCCGACCGTCCGCAGCCGGTCGCCATCGCCGCGCTGATCGACATGGTCGCCCCGCTCGCCCGTGCCGAGGCGCGCGATGCCGGAGTGGCGCTGGAGATCGCCCCCGCCACACCCGACGCCTTCGTCCTGGCGCAGGAGGTGGAGCTGGCGCAGGCGGTGATGAACCTGGTCCGTAACGCGGTGCAGGCGGCGCGAGACCTGTCGCCCGCGCCGCCCGTCACGCTCTCGGCCGATGTCGCGCAGGACCGCGCCATCCTGTCGGTGACGAACCGCGCCGCCGCGTCCCATGCCCCCAAGGATGGCGGCATGGGCGTCGGCACCTTCATCGCCCGCGCCATCGTCGAGGCGCATGGCGGCACCCTGTCGCGCACCCGTCTGGCCGATGGCATGGTCCTGGCCACGCTGTCGCTGCCGCTGGTCGAGCCGCGATGACGCACCCCCTCCCCGATCCTGGCCCCGACCTTGCCGGTGCCGTCGTCCATGTCGTCGATGACGATCCCGATCTGGGCGCGGCGATCGCGCGGATGCTGGCGCGGCAGGGCTTCGTCACCCGCGCCTTTGGCGATCCGGTCGATCTTCTGGGTCGCTATCCCGCGATGCCGGCGCATGCGGTGGTCAGCGACGTGATGATGGGCGATCTGGACGGGTTCGGCTTTGCCGATCGGCTGCGTGCGCTCGACCCGCATGTCGCGATCCTGTTCATCACCGCCTGGCCGACCACCGCGCATGCGGTCGATGCGGTGCGGCGGCATGGCGGCCTCGACTATCTGGAAAAGCCGATCGACGAGGCGCGGCTGAATGCCTCCTTGCGCGAAGGCATCGCCTGGTCGCGCGAGCGGCGCGCGGCGGCGGCGCGGCTGGCGGAGCTGTCCCCGCGCGAGCGTCAGGTGTTCGATTTGCTGGTGCAGGGTCATGGCAACAAGGCGGTGGCCGGGCTGCTCGGCCTGTCGCCCAAGACGATCGAGGACCACCGCGCCGCCGTCTTCGCCAAGACCCGGACGCAAAGCGTGGCGCAGCTGATCGCCCTGTCGCGCTGATCCGTCCGACCCTGCACCCGGACGGGGAGCCCGATCCGCCGCCCGGCGTTCGAACCCCATGCCATTGCCGGAGATTTGCGGATGATCACCTCCAACCGCGCCAGGGCCTGGATCGCGGCCTGTGCGCTCCTGCCGCTGCTCGCCGCCTGCGGGAACGGCGGCGAGAGCCGGGACGAAACCTATACGGTGCGCACGCCCGGCCCCACGCCGTCAGCCAGCCCGACCAACGCCGAGGTCCCCGGCCCCGCCCCCGCCTCTGGGGCGACCGCCCAGCCGATCAGCCGTCCAGCCGAGCCCAAGGGCGTGCTCGCCTGTTCGGCCGAGCGCGGGCAGGCGGCGGCGCAGCGGCTGGTGAAGATCTGCACCTCGGTCTCCCCCGCCACGCATCCGCCGTGCAACGTCGCCAATAGTTGCGCGCTGATCGAGGACGAGATCGCGCGCAGTTGCGCGCTGCTCGGCAACGATGCGGCGACGACACCGGGCTGCTCGGTCGATTCGAGGAGCGATGCGGCGGCCGCCGGCGTGGTCCGGCGCTATTATGCCGCGATCAATGCGCATGACTATGCGACCGCGTGGCAGCAATGGGGGCCGGACGGCCGCCCGGGCCAGCGCTTCGCCGACTTTCAGAAAGGCTTTGCCGATACCCGCGCGACCCGCGTGACGATCGGGCGAACGGGTCCCAGCGAGGGCGCGGCGGGGTCGGTCTATGCGACCATCCCGGTGACGGTCGACGCTCAGCTCGACAATGGCCGACAGCAGCGCTTCACCGGCCAATATGTCGTGCGACGGGTCAATGACGTGGACGGATCGAGCGCGGAGCAGCGGCGCTGGCATATTGATTCGGCGACGTTGAAGCCGGTGGGGTAATCCCTTGGCCTTCGACGTCGCTCAGGCTGAACGGCGTTTGGGGCAATATCCCAGCCTCCGTTCGCACTGAGCGAAGTCGAAGTGCACATACTGACGCCGAGGGCCAATCGACATTCATCTTATTCCTCCCCTGGAAGGGGAGGTGGCAGGCCGAAGGCCTGACGGAGGGGTGTCCCGCTATCGAGAGGGGGACACCCCTCCACCATGCTCCGCATGGTCCCCCTCCCCTTCCAGGGGAGCAATGACGGCGACAGTGTCCAAATGTCGGTCCGACCTAGATCGGATGCCCCTCGGTATCGCGCAGTACTTCGCGCCGACCGACATGGTCCGGGCGCCCGACGATGCCGTCGGTTTCCATCCGCTCGATCAGCCGGGCCGCCGAGTTATACCCGATCCGCAACTGCCGCTGGAGCCAGGAGGTCGAGGCCTTCTGGCTCTCGCACACCAGCTGGATCGCGGCGCGATATTGCTGGTCCTCGGCCGAGTCCTCGCCCGTGGGTGCGCCATCGAGCGCGAAGCTCTCCGCCGGTTCCTCGGTGACCGAGGAGATATAATCGGGTTGGCCCTGCGCACGCCAGTGATCGGCGACGCGGTGCACCTCGTCGTCCGAGACGAAGGGACCATGGACGCGCACGATCCCCTTGCCGCCGGGCATATAGAGCATGTCGCCCCGCCCCAGCAGCTGCTCGGCACCCTGCTCGCCCAGGATGGTGCGGCTGTCGATCTTCGAGGTGACGTGGAAGGAGATGCGGGTCGGCAGGTTCGCCTTGATGACGCCGGTGATGACGTCGACCGACGGACGCTGCGTCGCCATGATCAGGTGGATACCCGCCGCGCGCGCCTTTTGCGCCAGCCGCTGGATCAGGAATTCGACTTCCTTGCCCGCCGTCATCATCAGGTCGGCCAGCTCGTCGACGATCACGACGATCTGCGGCAGCGGTTCGTATTCGAGCTTTTCTTCTTCATAGACCGGCTGGCCGGTCTCGGGGTGATAGCCGGTCTGGACCTTGCGGCCGAGCGGCTGGCCCTTGGCCTTGGCCGCACGCACCTTGTCGTTGAAGCTGGCAAGGCTGCGCACGCCGACCGAGGACATCTGGCGATAGCGGTCCTCCATCGTCTCGACCGCCCATTTCAGCGCGCGGACCGCCTTGGCCGGATCGGTGACGACCGGCGAGAGCAGATGCGGAATGTCGTCATACATCGACAATTCCAGCATCTTGGGGTCGATCATGATCATCCGGCACTGCTCGGGCGTCAGGCGGTAGAGCAGCGACAGGATCATGCCGTTGAGACCGACCGACTTACCCGAACCCGTCGTACCCGCGACCAGCAGATGCGGCATGGGGGCCAGGTCGGCGACCACCGAGTCGCCCGCGATATTCTTGCCCAGGATGATCGGCAGTTGGGCGGCCTGATCGGCGAAGCTCTGCGACGCGACCAGCTCGTGCAGCGACACCATCTCGCGCTTGGCGTTGGGCAATTCGATGCCGATGACGTTGCGCCCCGGAATTACCGCGACGCGCGCCGAGATCGCCGACATGTTGCGCGCGATATCGTCGGCCAGCGCGATGACGCGATTGGCCTTGATGCCCGGCGCCGGCTCCAGCTCGTACATGGTCACGACCGGACCGGGGCGCACCTCGACGATCGCGCCCTGGACGCGGAAATCGTCGAGGACGTTTTCCAGCAGCCGCGCATTGCGCTCCAGCGCCGCCTTGTCGATCTGGCCGGCGGGCGAAGGCGGCGCGGGGGTCAGCAGGTCGAGGCCGGGCAACTGATAGGGCGCGTCGCGATCGGCGGCGGCCTTGGGCCGGGCAGGGGCGGGCGCGACCTGGCGGTCGGCGATGACGGGGGCGGGGCGATCCTCGCGCACCGGCACCGCCTTGCGCGCCAGGGTCAGCGGCTCCTCGTCCTCTTCCCCATCATCGTCGTACAGCGCGCTGTCGTCGTCATCCCACGGCACGCCGTCCGCGTCCTCGCCCGAGGTGGCCCGACGCCGCCGCAGCCGCGCCAGCCCGCGCTCCGCCAGATCGAGTTCCAGGCTGCGGCCCCACAGATACGCCCCGCCCAGACCGAAGGCGAGGCCCGCCACCGCCGACCCCCAGGTGACGACCGCCGGCTGGCCGCTGAACGCCAGCGCCCAGTCGACCAGTCCGGCGACCGACAGGCCGATCACCCCGCCCCAGCCGGCGGGCAGCGCCAGCACCGCCGAGTCGGAGACGAAGGACAGCGCGCACGCCATCAGCGCGACACCGATCACCGCCTGGCGCAGCATCCGTACCCAGCGCCCCGCCGGACGGTCGCGCCACAGCCGGGTCGCGATGATCGGCCCGACCGGCAGGATCAGCGCGACCGCCGGGCCGAACAGGGTCAGCGCGATGTCGGCGATCCAGGCACCCGGCAGCCCCAGCCAGTTGGCGGGCACCGCGCCCGAGGCGGTGTTGAGCGCAGGGTCGCTCGCGCGGTAGCTGGCAAGCGCCAGCACCAGCATCAGCGTGACGGCGAACAAGGCGATCGCCGTGACCAGCGCCCCGCTGCGCACCGCCCCCGCCTTCACCGTCTCGCGCCATAAAACGGGCTGCGCGCGGCTGGCCATGGCTGTTGTCCTTCAGGAATGTCCGAAAATCCGGGAAAATTCATCGCCTCTGACGGTTTCCACGTCAAGGCGCGAGGGACGGCGGATTGTCGGCCCCCGCATTGTTTGCGACCGCCTGACGGTCTAGGAGCATGGATATGGATAGCGACGTCATCATCCTCGGCGGCGGCCTGGTCGGGGCGACCCTGGGCGTTGGCCTGGCCGCGCATGGCCTGTCTTCGATCATCGTCGATCCCGCCGATCCGGCGGTGGTCCTGGCCCCGGGTTTCGACGGGCGCGCCTCGGCCGTCGCCTCGGCCAGCTGGCGGATGCTCGATGCGATCGGCATCGGCGCGAAGCTGGCGGGGCAGGGTTGCGAGATCCGGCACATCCGGGTCAGCGACGGGCTGGAGCCGGGCGCGCTCGACTTCATCCCCGATGCCGATGACGGCGCTCTCGGCACCATGTTCGAGAACAAGCTGCTGCGCCGCGCGATCCATGCGACCGCCAGCGAGGCCGAGCTGGTCGACCTGCGCATGCAGACCCGCGCGGTATCGGTCGAGCGCGGTCCGGCGGGCGTCACCGCGACTTTAAGCGACGGCACCACCGTCCGCGCGCCGCTGCTCGTCGCCGCCGAGGGTCGCCAGTCGCCGACACGCGAGGCGGCGGGGATCAAGGTCGCGCGCTGGTCCTACGACCACAAGGCGATCATCAGCGCCTTCCACCACGAGCTCGCCCACGAGAATATCGCGTTCGAGATTTTCTACCCCAGCGGCCCGTTCGCGCTGCTGCCGCTGCCCGACGATGACATCGGGCACCGCTCGGCGATCGTCTGGTCCGTGCCGGGGCGCGATGGCGACGGGATGCTGAAGCTGTCCGACCGCGCCTTCCTTGCCGAGGCGGAGAAGAGCATGGGCGGATTCCTGGGCACGTTGTCCCATGCGTCCCCCCGCTCCGCCTATCCGCTGGGCTTCCACCGCGCGGCGACGATGACCGGCGAACGGCTGGTGCTGGTCGGCGACTCGGCGCACGGCATCCACCCGATCGCGGGGCAGGGCGTGAACCTGGGTTATCGCGACGTCGCCGCCCTCGTCGAGGTGCTGGTCGAGGGCAAGCGCACCGGCATGGACCTGGGCGATGCCGCGCTGCTCCAGCGCTATCAGCAATGGCGCGGGCTCGACACGCTGATGGTGTCGGTCGCGACCGACAGCTTCAACCGCATCTTCGGCATACCCGGCAAGACCGCCAGCGCGGTCCGGCGGCTGGGCATTACCGCGATCAACCATATCCCGCCGATCAAGAACCGCTTCATGGCCGAAGCGCGCGGTGAAACCGGACAATTGCCCCGGTTGTTACAGGGCGTGATGGTCTGAACCTTCATGAGCGAGATGGCGATGCGGCCCGACATCATTCCCTGCCTCCGGTACGAGAATGCGCCGCACGCCATCGATTTTCTGTGTGACGCCTTCGGGTTCGCACGGCAGGCGGTCTTCGCCGACCCCGACGATCCCCACATCGTCCACCATGCGCAGCTGGTCCGGCAGGACCGGATGGTGATGGTGTCGAGCGCGCTGTTCACGCCGCATGCCGCCATTGCGGGATCGAAGACGCCGGCCCAGGCGGGCGGGGTGACGATGGAGCTGTATCTCGTCGTCGCCGATGTCGATGCCCATGCGGCGCAGGCCCGCGCGGCGGGCGCGACGATCATCGCGGAGCCGGCGGACAAGCCCTATGGCGGCCGTGGCTATGCCGTGCGCGATCCGGAAGGCCATATCTGGAGCTTTGGCAGCTATGATCCCTGGGCCTGACTATCCCGGCCATCCCACCCGCCCCGCGCGCGGGCCGATCCGCGACCGGCGCCAGCGCGGCGTCGCGCGCGGCATGGGCGCGGCGCTGTTCGTCGTCATCCTGACCCTGATCGTCAGCTGGAGCTTCGCGCCCCTCCTGTCACCGACCGACCGGGTCCTGCGCGCGGTCGCGGCGGCGACGGTGGCGGCCTTGTGGCTGGCAGCGGCGATCGGCCATGTCGCGGCGCTCCGCTTCGAATCGCCCGCCGACATCGATGCGGCGGCGGGGGGCGGCGGTGATTCGCCGCGCATCGCCATCGCGCAGGCGGTGTTGCGCAATACCCTGGAGCAGGTGGTGCTGGCGGTCCCGGCCTATATCGCGCTGGCCTGGGTGGTCGAGGGATCGGGCGCGATGGTGCCGATGCTCGCCGCACTGTTTTCGATCGGGCGGACGCTGTTCTGGGCCAATTATGCACGCGGCGCGGTGGCACGGGCGTTCGGCTTTGCGCTGGGTTTCTATTCCAGCGTGGCGGCGCTGGTCATCGTGCTGGTGGCATTGGTCGGGCGGATCATCTGATCCATCCCGCCCCCCGTTCAGCCTGAGCGAAGTCGAAGTGCATGCCCCACGCTCGCCGATAGCGATGCCCTTGGCCTTCGACTTCGCTCAGGCTGAACGGGGGTGGGGGATAGTGTGAACGACGTAGGGGCTCAAAGCTCCCGCGCTTCCTCGACCAGCATCACCGGCACGCCGTCGCGGATCGGATAGGCGAGCCCCGCCGACTCCGACACCAGTTCCTGTGCGGCCTCGTCATAACGCAGCGGCGTGCGCGTGACGGGGCACACCAGCCGTTCGAGCAACCACGGGTCCAGGCTCATTGCAGCGTCACCCGATCCTCGCCATCATGGCGTCCGAAGAATTGCATCAACTGGATGATCAGCTCGGCACGCTGTTCCAGGTCGGGGGCCTCCAGCAGCGCCTGTTTGGCGGCGACATCGAAGGGTGCGATCTGGGCGATACCGTTGACCAGGCTCTCATCATCCAGCCGGCCGACCGAATCCCAATCGACCGCATAGCCCTGAAGATCGGCAAAGCGCCGCGATTCCTGCTCCAGCGAGGCGCGGCGGCCGAGCGACAGGAAATCCTCGTCGGCGATCGGCAGCAAGTCCGCCTCGACCTGGCGGAACGGCGTCGTCACCTCCAGCTCGCGCTGGATACGGAACAGCGACACGCCCTCTAAAACCAGATTGTAGCGGCCATCCTCCATCGCCTCGACCTCGGCGATGCGGCCGACGCAACCGACCTGATAAAGCGCGGGCGTGTCGCCCTCGCCCGCCGGTTGGACCATGCCGATCCGCCGGTCGCGCGCCATCGCGTCGGAGACGAGCGCCCGGTAGCGCGGCTCGAAGATGTGCAGCGGCAAGGGCATCCCCGGAAAGAGGATCGCGCCCGCCAGCGGAAAGATCGAGAGCCGCGCCACCTGCGCTTATCCGAACAGGATGGCGGACAGCCGCCGCCGCTGCTGCGACACCCAGGGGTCGGTCATGCCGACCACCTCGAACAGCTTGAGCAGTTGCTGGCGCGCGGCGTCCTCGTTCCAGCCGCGATCGGCCGCAACGATGTGGAGCAGGTTGTCCGCCGCGCCGTCACGGTCGCCCGTCGCCATCTGCGCGTTGGCCAGCGCGAACCGCTTATCGTGATCGTCGGGGCTGGCCGCGACCTCGGCCGCCAGATCGGCATAGTCCGCCGCCGGAGGAGCCGACCGGGCGAGTGCCACGGCAGCGACCGCACGGTGGATGGCGGGATCGTTGGCGAGGCCTTGCGGAAGCGCCTCGGTTGCCGCTTCGGCTTCATCGATCCGGCCGGCGGCGAGCAGCGCGCGGATATGCCCCGACAGCACGGCGGGATGCTCGGGCGCCATGTCGAGCAGCTGCTGGAAGATCGACAGCGCGCGCTCGGCGTCGCCAGCCTCCAGCACCTCCTCGCCCATCGCGATCAGCGGTTCGAGTTCCGCTGCCGCGTCCGACGCTTCCGACTGGATCGGCAATTGCTTGAGCAACTGGTCGAGCATCGTGCGCAGCGCGCTTTCGGTGCGCGCGCTGGTCAGGTCGGCGACCAGCTGCCCCTGGAACATCGCATAGACGGTCGGGATCGAGCGGATCTGGAATTGGTTGGCGATGAACTGGTTCTTGTCGGTGTCGATCTTGGCCAGCACGACGCCCTTGTCGGCATAGGCCTCCGCAACCTTTTCCAGCGTCGGGCCCAGCGCCTTGCACGGCCCGCACCATTCCGCCCAGAAGTCCAGGATGACCAGCTTGGTCATCGACGGCTCGACGACATCGCGGCGGAAGGCGGTGACGGCTTCCTTGTCGGCAGGCGACATTCCCAACGTGGCCAAAAGACGCTCCTTTACGTGTTGCTCGGCCCTATGTGGGCGAGCGGGTCCGGTAATGAAAGGCCGTCGCGTAAATCAGCCGTTCAGCCGCGCGATCGTGCGGTCGCGCCCGATCAGCGGCAAGAGCGCGGCCATGTCCGGCCCCTGCGCCCGGCCAGTCAGCGCGAGGCGCAGCGGGAGGAACAGCGTCTTGCCCTTGCGCCCGGTCGCGTCCTTGAGCGCGGCGGTCAGTGCGTGCCAGGGATCGGTCGTCCAGTCGATCTGCCCCGCGACTTCGGCGGCCTGCACCAGATAGGCGCGGTCGTCCTCGGCCGGTTCGGGGGCCTCGACCGGCCCCTCGATCACCTGCCACCAGTCGGCGGCTTCGGCGACGGTATTAAGGTTCGGGCGCACCGCTTCCCATTCCGCTTCGCCCATGCCGGTCGGCAAACGGTCGGCGACCGCTTCATACGGCGTCTGGTGGAGAATGCGCGCGTTCAACTGCGCCAGTTCCGCCTCGTCGAAGCGCGCGGGCGCACGGCCGAAGCGGGTGAAGTCGAACCCGGCGATCAGCGGGGCCATCTCGGCGACCGGCTCGACCGGATCGCTGGTCCCGATCCGTGCCAGCAGCGCGCGTACCGCCTGCGGCTCGATCCCGATCTCGCGGAAATGATCGACGCCCAGCGAGCCGAGTCGCTTGGACAGCTTGCCCTCGTTCCCGGTCAGCAGCGCGGCATGGGCGAAACGCGGCAGCTCTGCCTTCAACGCCTGGAACATCTGAATCTGGAGCGCGGTGTTGGACACGTGATCCTCGCCGCGCACCACCTGGGTCACGCCCATGTCGATGTCATCGATCACCGAGGGCAGCATATAGAGCCACGTCCCATCGGCGCGGCGGATCACAGGGTCGCTCATCGTCGCGGGATCGAAGCGCTGGGGCCCGCGCACCGCATCGTCCCACTCGATGGCCGCGCCGTGATCGAGCTTGAACCGCCAGTGCGGGCGAACGCCCTCGCCTTCCAGCTTGGCGCGATCCTCGTCGGTCAGCGACAAGGCGGCGCGATCGTACACCGGCGGCAGGCCACGCCCGAGCTGAATCTTGCGCTTCAGATCGAGTTCCTGCGCCGTCTCATAGGCGGGATAAACATGGCCGCTCGCCACCAGCTCGGCGAACCGCGCCTCATACAAAGCGAAACGCTCGGATTGACGGACTTCGCTATCCGGGATCAGCCCCAGCCAGGCCAAATCCGCCCGGATCGCCTCGACATAGCGTTCCTCGCTCCGCTCGGCATCCGTGTCATCGATGCGCAGCAGGAAGCGCCCCCCGGCCTTTTGCGCGTACATCCAGTTGTGCAGCGCGGTGCGGATGTTGCCGACATGCAGCCGCCCGGTGGGCGAAGGAGCGAAACGGGTCACGGTCATGGCCTCGCCCATAATCGGGGAATCACCTTTGCGCTATTGTGACAGCGCGATTAAAGGGGCCGCGACTACGGGCTGTCTGCGGGGACGGGGTACGACCATGAAATTGATGACCGGCAATTCGAACCTGCCGCTGGCGAAGGCGATCTCCTCCTATCTGGAGGTGCCGCTGACGGAGGCGCTGGTGCGCCGCTTCGCCGATGAGGAAATCTTCGTCGAGATCCAGGAGAATGTGCGCGGCGAGGACGTGTTCGTGATCCAGTCGACCGGCTATCCGGTCAACGACAACCTCATGGAACTCCTCATCATGATCGACGCGCTGAAGCGTGCGTCGGCCAGCCGCATCACCGCGGTGATTCCCTATTTCGGCTATGCGCGCCAGGACCGGAAGCCCGGCCCGCGCACGCCGATCTCGGCCAAGCTGGTGGCGAACCTGATCACCGTCGCGGGCGCCGACCGCGTCCTGTCGGTCGACCTCCATGCCGGCCAGATCCAGGGCTTTTTTGATATCCCGACCGACAATCTCTATGCCGCGCCGGTCATGTCGGCCGACATTCTGGCGCGCTTCAAGAACGACAACCTCATGGTCGTTTCGCCCGACGTCGGCGGCGTGGTCCGCGCGCGCCAGCTCGCCAAGCGTCTGAACAACGCGCCGCTCGCCATCGTCGACAAGCGTCGCGAGCGCGCGGGCGAATCGGAAGTGATGAACATCATCGGCGACGTCGAGGGACGCTTCTGCATCCTGATCGACGACATCGTCGACTCGGCAGGCACGCTGTGCAACGCCGCCGCCGCGCTGCGCCAGGCGGGAGCCGAGGATGTTGTGGCCTATGTCACGCACGGTGTGCTGTCGGGCGGCGCGGTAGCGCGAGTCGATGGCTCGGAACTGCGCGAGCTGGTCATCACCGACTCGATCGGCAATCACGAGTCGATCAGCGGCACCGGCAAGATCCGCCACCTGCCCATCGCGCCGCTGCTGGGCGAGGCGATCAAGCGGATTGCGGACGAGACGAGCGTGTCGAGTCTGTTCGATTGATGCTGGGGCGAGGGCGTTGGCGATAATCGTCGCCCGCCCCCGTCACGTGTAGGTCGAAGGGCTATTCCCGTAGCCTTCGACTTCGCTCAGGCTGAACGGGCGTGGGGCAGGTCCTGAACTCCGTTCACGCTGAGCGAAGTCGAAGCGCACGTCCCTCGCCCAGACCCAAGCGATGTTATGCCCTCAGCGATTCCCCAGCGCGACGATATGCTCGAACACCGCCGGGTGCAGCGGCTTGGAGAAGGCGCAGCCATATTTGAACCGGTCCCGCCACGCAATCACCGCCTCCAGCGGGGCAAGGCCCGGCAGGGTCAGCCAGACGATCGTGCCCGGCCATAGCGTGAAGCTGGTTTCGGCGCGAAAGCCCTCGGGCGACAGGTCGACAACGTCGATCTCGAACCGGGTCTGCCCCTTGTCACGCAGATGCGCGCGCATCCGCACCGCATGACGCAGCGAGCGACGAAGTTCCTGGCCGGGGACCGGCTCGAATGGCGGTGTGAAGACCGGTTTTTCCATGACGCTCCCCTTAGCCACAAGAAGGTTACTTTTCCGCCAACACCCGTTCGCGCTCGACCGGCGCACCGGCCGGGCGACGCACCCCGGCGCGCGCGCGGCGCTTCAACTCGGCCTTCAGGTCCTCGGGCTTGGGGGCGACCAGAAAGCCGAAGCTGACCGTCCCCTCCTTCGTCTCCACCACATGGTGCAGGCGATGCGCCTGGATGATGCGCTTCATATAATCCGACTTGGGCAGATAGCGCGTCGGCAGCCGCTTGTGCACGATCACGTCGTGAAAGCCGAAATAGATCGCGCCGTACGCCGCGATGCCCGCGCCGATCCAGGTGAAGCCCGGCCACCAGCCCAGCTGCACCCCGCCCAGGATCATCACGAACGACGGCACCGCGAAGATCGCGGCGTACAGGTCGTTCCATTCCCAGTTGCCGGTACGCGGGCGGTGATGGCTTTCGTGCAGGAACCAGCCCGGACCATGCATGATCCAGCGATGCGCCGCATAGGCGAATCCCTCCATGAAGATCACCGTGCCAAGAAACAGAAGAATGCCAAAAGCCCAGTTCATCGAGTCGGCATAGCGCATCCGCGATGAATTTGCTCCCGATTCCGTTCATCGCATGGATCAGACCTTCCGCCTTTGACCAAATCGCATTTGCGATGCAATTGCATTAAAACCGTTTCGGGGTGGATTTATCCGCCAGCCTGTGCTTTAGCCGCACCCAATTTCCCTAGAACCACCCGAGAGGCGGAAGGCTAGCGCATGAACATCCACGAATATCAGGCCAAGGAATTGCTCGCCAAGTTCGGCGTGCCCGTCCCCGCCGGCTTCGCCGCGATGACCGTCGAGGAGGCCGTCGAGGCGTCGTCCAAGCTCCCCGGACCGCTCTATGTCGTCAAGGCGCAGATCCATGCGGGCGGCCGCGGCAAGGGCAAGTTCAAGGAACTCGGCCCCGACGCCAAGGGCGGCGTTCGCCTGGCCAAGACCGCCGAGGAAGTGCGCGCGCACGCCACCGACATGCTGGGCAACACGCTGGTCACCATCCAGACCGGCGAAGCGGGCAAGCAGGTCAACCGCCTGTACGTGACCGACGGCGTCGACATCGCCAAGGAATTCTACCTCGCGCTGCTCGTCAACCGTGCGACCGGCCGTGTCTCGATGGTCGCCTCGACCGAGGGTGGCATGGACATCGAGACCGTGGCGCATGACACGCCCGAGAAGATCCACTCGATCGACATCGACACCGCGACCGGCTTCATGCCGCATCACGGCCGCGCCGTCGCCGCCGCGCTGGAGCTGACCGGCGACCTCGCCAAGCAGGCTGCCAACGTCGCGTCGAAGCTGTACGCCGCGTTCCTGGGCACCGATGCCGAGCAGATCGAGATCAACCCGCTCGCCGTCACCGAAGATGGCAAGCTGATGGTGCTCGACGCCAAGGTCGGCTTCGACGGCAACGCCATGTTCCGTCACAAGGACCTGATGGAACTGCGCGACACCACCGAAGAAGACGCGATGGAGCTGGAGGCGTCGAAGTACGACCTGGCTTACATCAAGCTCGACGGTGACATCGGCTGCATGGTCAACGGCGCCGGCCTCGCCATGGCGACGATGGACATCATCAAGCTGAACGGCATGTTCCCGGCCAACTTCCTCGACGTCGGCGGCGGCGCGAACAAGGAGAAGGTCACCGCGGCGTTCAAGATCATCCTGAGCGATCCGGCGGTGAAGGGCATCCTGGTCAACATCTTCGGCGGCATCATGCGCTGCGACATCATCGCCGACGGCATCGTCGCGGCGGCGAAGGAAGTGAACCTGCAGGTTCCGCTGGTCGTCCGCCTGGAAGGCACGAATGTCGAGAAGGGCAAGGAAATCCTCGCCAATTCGGGTCTCGCGATCGTCCCCGCCAACGATCTGGGCGACGCCGCCAAGAAGATCGTCGCCGAGGTGCAGAAGGTCGCGTAAGTCGCACCTTCGGCCCTGACGGACCGATTATAAAGGGGCTCGGGCGGAAACGTCCGGGCCCCTTTCTCGTTAGCCTCAGGTGTTGGTCTTGCGATGCTCTCGCAACGCCGCCAAAGACGGCGGCATGATGGGCTGTTCAGCCGGGAAGGAACCGCGATGAAGATCGTCGTGCCCGTGAAGCGGGTGTTGGATTATAACGTGAAGCCGCGCGTGAAGGCGGACGGGACGGGCGTCGATCTGGCGAACGTGAAGATGAGCATGAACCCGTTCGACGAGATCGCAGTGGAAGAGGCGATCCGGCTGAAGGAGAAGGGGGCGGCGACCGAAGTGGTCGTCGTCTCGATCGGCGAGCCCAAGGCGGCGGACACGCTGCGCACTGCGCTCGCCATGGGTGCGGACCGCGCCGTCCTCATCACCGCCGATCAGCCGGTGGAGCCTTTGGGCGTCGCCAAGCTGCTCGCCAAGGTGGTCGAGGAGGAACAGCCGGGTCTCGTGATCCTGGGCAAGCAGGCGATCGACGGCGACAACAACCAGACCGGCCAGATGCTCGCCGGGCTGCTCGGCTGGGCGCAGGGCACGTTCGCCTCGAAGGTCGAGATCGAGGGTGAAACCGCCAACGTCACGCGCGAGGTCGATGGCGGCCTGGAGACGGTGGCGCTCACGCTCCCTGCGATCGTCACGACCGACCTGCGCCTCAACGAGCCGCGCTACGCCTCGCTCCCGAACATCATGAAGGCCAAGTCCAAGCCGATGGCGACCAAGACCGCCGCCGACTACGGCGTCGATGTCGCGCCCCGCCTGACGATCACCCATGTCGCCGAACCCGGTAAGCGCCAGGCGGGCGTCAAGGTCGGCTCGGTCGATGAGCTGGTCGAGAAACTGAAAGCACTGGGAGTGGCCAAGTGAAGACGCTGGTATGGGTCGAGCATGACGGCGGGTCCGTCAAGGATGCCACGCTGGCGACCGTCACGGCGGCGGCCAAGCTGGGCGAGGTGCACCTGATCGTCGCGGGGCAAGGCGTCGACGGCGTGGCGCAGGCGGCAGCGAAGATCGCTGGCGTGGGCAAGGTCCATGTCGCCGACGACGCGGCCTATGCGAATGCGCTGGCGGAAAACGTCGCGCCGCTGGTCGCCGAGCTGATGGGCCATCACGACGCGTTCCTGGCGCCGTCGACCACGACGGGCAAGAACATCGCGCCGCGCGTCGCCGCCCTCATCGACGTCATGCAGATCAGCGACATATTGTCGGTCGAGGGACCGGACAGCTTCACCCGGCCGATCTATGCGGGCAACGCCATCGCGACCGTAAAGACCCGCGATACCAAGCTGGTCCTGACCGTCCGTACCACCGCCTTCGAGAAGGCGGCGGCCGAGGGTGGTTCGGGTACGGCCGAGGCGGTCGCTGCGACCGGCGATGCCGGAAGCTCGCGCTTCGTCGGCGCGGAGAAGGCCGAGAATGCCCGGCCCGAGCTGACCAGTGCCAAGATCATCGTCTCGGGCGGTCGTGCGCTGGGCTCGGAGGAGCAGTTCCATGCGCTGATCGATCCGCTCGCCGACAAGCTGGGTGCCGCCGTCGGTGCATCCCGTGCGGCGGTCGATGCGGGTTATGCCCCCAACGACTATCAGGTCGGCCAGACCGGCAAGATCGTCGCGCCGGAAGTCTATGTCGCGGTCGGCATCTCGGGCGCGATCCAGCATCTGGCGGGGATGAAGGACTCCAAGGTCATCGTCGCGATCAACAAGGACGAGGATGCGCCGATCTTCCAGGTGGCCGACATCGGCTTGGTCGGGGATCTGTTCACCGTCGTGCCGGAGCTGACCGACAAGGTCTGAGATGTGTTCGCGCAGAGGCGCGGAGGACGCAGAGAGGATTCCCTCTCCTCCGCGCTCTCTGCGCCTCTGCGCGAACCAACATTCCTCCCCTGTAAGGGGGGGTGGCGCGCGTAGCGCGTCAGAGGGGTGTCACCCTCTCGATAGCGGGACACCCCTCCACCAGCTTCGCTGGTCCCCCTCCCCTTACAGGGGAGGAATAGGAGCTTCCCTTTCCAGCTCGCTCACGCGACAGTCGCGGGCATGGTCAGCCGACATCTTCGCATCACCGGGCGCGTGCAGGGCGTCGGGTATCGTTACTGGTTCCTCGGCCGCGCCGAGGCCCTGGGGCTGACCGGATGGGTGCGGAATCGCGTGGACGGTTTGGTCGAGGCTATGATCCAAGGCTCTGACGCCTCCGTCGCGCAGATGATCGCCGACGCCGCAGACGGCCCGCCCGCCGCCCGGGTCGATCTGGTCCTGCCCCACGATCACGAAATCGATCCCAGCCTCACCCGCTTCGAGCAGCGACCAACATGCTGATCGCGCTCCTGCTCGCCCAGGCCGCCGATCCCGCGATTACGCGCCGCATCGAGTCTGTCCTGGCCCGCGCGCCGATCGTCGACGGGCATAACGACCTGCCATGGGAGTTGCGCGACTCGGACCTTCCGCCTGAATCGCCGGCATTCGCTGACAATACCGCCACCCTCCCCCATCCGCTCCAGACTGACCTGCCCCGACTGAAACGCGGCGGGGTCGGCGGGCAATTCTGGTCGGTGTGGATTCCCGCCGATGTCACCGGCCCGCGCGCGGTGGAGATGACGCTGGAGCAGATCGGCCGCGTCCACCGCCTCGTCGCCGCGCATCCCGATCAACTCGCCATGGCGCGCACCGCCGAGGATGTTCGCCGTCTCTCGCGCACCGGCAAAGTTGCCTCGCTGATCGGCGTCGAGGGCGGGCATCAGATCGACGGGCGGCTGTCGGTACTGCGTCAGTACCAGGCGCTGGGCGTCGCCTATCTGACGCTGACGCATGGCCGCAGCCTGGCCTGGGCCGATTCGTCGACCGATGCTCCCATCGCCAACGGCCTCACCCCCTTCGGCCGCGCGGTCGTGACCGAGATGAACCGGATCGGCATGATCGTCGATGTCGCGCATGTCTCCGACGCGACGATGGCGGCGGTGCTCGATACCAGCAAAGCCCCGGTCATCGCCTCCCACTCGGACGCCCGCGCTCTGGCCGATGCGCCGCGCAACATTCCCGATGCGCTGCTCCGCCGGATCGGTGCGGGTGGGGGCGTGGTGATGGTGAACTGCTACCCCGCTTTCCTGTCGAGCGACTGGCGCGCTTGGGATACCAAACGCACGGCCTATGCCAGGTCGATCGGTGTGCCCGCCAATGTCTATGGCTCCCGCAGTCCGGCCGCGCTGATCGCCTGGGACGCCGCCAACCCGGCCCCGCGCGTGACGCCCGCGATGGTCGCCGATCATATCGAGCATATCGCCCGCGTGGCCGGTCACAGCGCAGTAGGGTTCGGCGGTGACTATGACGGGATCAACGGCACCGGGCCGGAGGGGATGACCGGCGTCGACGGCTATCCGCTGGTGCTGGCCGAGCTGGTCCGGCGCGGCTGGAGCAATGCGGACCTGTTGGGCCTGACCAGTGGCAACATCATGCGCGTGATGGAGCGGGTGGACGCGGTGGCGAAGAGCCTCAGTGCGACAGCACCGGGCGATTCGATCGATCCGCTGGCGCGTTGAGCGTGTCTCCGGCGAACCGCATCGCGACCAGCCAGATCACGAACCCGCCCAGCGCCAGCCCGCATCCGACATAGCCGGTCGAGGTCCAGCCCAGCCCATGCGCGATCGCCAGGCCACCCGCCCAGGGGCCGATCGCATTGGCGGTATTGAACGCCGAATGGTTGAGCGCGGCGGCCAGCCCCTGCCCCTCGCCCGCCACGTCCATCAGCCGCGTCTGGAGCACCGTACCCAGCGCCCCGCCCAGTCCGATCGCAAAGACATTGGGCAGGATCGTCCACAGGCTGCCCGCCGCCAGCGGATAGAGCGCCAGCATCGCCGCCGACCAGAGCAGCAGCGCTCCGGCGGTCGGCATCAGCGCGCGGTCGGCAAAGCGCGGCACCACGATATTGCCGATCGTCATGCCCAGACCGAACACCGCCAACACCAGCGGAATGGTCGTCTGCGACGCGCCCGTCACCTCGGTCAGCGTCGACGCCAGATAGGTATAGACCGCGAACATGCCGCCAAAGCCGATCGCGCCGATCGCCAGCGTCAGCCACACCTGCCCCTTGCCCAGCGCCGCCAGCTCGCGGCGGACACTGGCGCCGTGATCGGGTCGGTCCTGCGGCGCGGCGATGGCGACCAGGGTCGCGGTCAGCAGGGCGAGCGCGGCGACGACCCCGAACACCCAGCGCCAGTTGAGCCACTGGCCCAGCATCTGCGCCAGCGGCACGCCGATCACGGTCGCGACCGTCAGGCCGAGCATGATCCGCCCCACCGCCATCGTCCGCCGCTCGTCGGGAACCAGCGAAGCCGCGACCAGCGCGGCGATCCCGAAATAGGCCCCGTGCGGCAACCCGCTGAGAAAGCGGAAGACCAGCATCCAGTGATAATCGGGGGCCATCGCCGACAGGCCGTTGCCGATCGCGAACATCAGCATCAGCGCGATCAGCAATGTCCGCCGCGCCAGCCTGGCCGACAGCACCGCCAGCAACGGCGCGCCGACCACGACGCCCAGCGCATAGGCGCTGATGACATGCCCCGCCGTCGGCGCATCGATGCCAAGGCCACGCGCGAGGTCGGGCTCCAGGCTCATCGCGGCGAATTCGGTCGTGCCGATCGCGAAGCCGCCGACGGCCAGCGCGGCATGAACGACGCCCGGAGAAAATGTCTTGGCCAAGAGAATGTCCTTTCGGCTGTCATATGTTGCAGCGCAACACGGATCGCAACCTTTGATCGGGCTTGATTTCCGGGCAGAGTTTTCCGGTTGCCGCCGCTGTTTCAAATCGATGCGCAGAATCCCGTTGAACGGACGGCCTGCGGCCCGCACACCGGATGCATCGGCGTGGGGGAGCAAGCCGAATGGGTGGGATCATCGGAAGCATAGATGTCGTCGCGCGCGAGCTGTCGCTGTTCGCGGCGGCCGGACTGCTGATCGGCGGGCTCGACGATCTGCTGGTCGACCTTCTGTATCTGGTGCGTCGGATCGGTGGCCGGCATGCCCGCCCGGTCCGCTGCGACGCGCTGCCACCGCCAAGCCAGCCGGGGCGGATGGTCGTCTTCGTTCCCGCCTGGGACGAGTCGGCGGTGATCGGCGCGATGCTGTCGGCCGCGTTGGAGCGGATCGATCACCCGGATTACCGGCTATATGTCGGGCTGTATCCCAATGATCCGGCGACCATCTCGGCGGCCGCCGAGATCGCCGAAGGGGACGACCGGGTGCGGCTGGTCATCGGATCGCGCGCGGGCCCCACGACCAAGGCGGATTGCCTCAATACGCTGTGGCATGCGCTCGCCCGCGACCAGGCGGCGGAGGATTTTGCGGTCAAGGCGATCGTCCTCCACGATGCCGAGGATGTCGTGCATCCGGCCGAACTGGCGGTCTTCGATTCGTTGATCGAGGGACGCGCGGTGGTACAGATTCCGGTGTTGCCGCTGGTCGTGCCGGGATCGCGGCTGGTGTCGGGCCATTACGCCGACGAGTTCGCGGAGAGCCACCACAAGCAGCTGATTGTCCGCACCTGGATCGGCGCGGGGATGCCGCTGGCGGGCACGGGCTGTGCCATCGCGCCGGCGATGCTGGCGGCGATCGCGGCGGCGCGCGGGGGCGATCCGTTCGATGCGACCAGCCTGACCGAGGATTACGAACTGGGCCTGCGCATCGCCGAGCTGGGCGGCGAGGGGCTGTTCGCGCGCGTCGCCGACGGGACGCGCGGCGGGGTGGTGGCGGTGCGCGCCTTCTTTCCCGCCGATCTGGTGGCCGCCGTGCGGCAAAAGGCGCGGTGGATGACCGGCATCGCGCTGATCGGCTGGGATCGTACCGGCTGGGCGCGGCCGATGGCACTGGGCGATCACTGGTGGCGGCTGCGCGACCGGCGCGGGCCGCTGGCCATGCTGGTGCTGGCGGCGGCCTATCTGGGGCTGTTCGCCGATGCCGGCGCGATCGTGGCGCGGTGGATCATCGATGCGCCCGTGCCGCCGCTGGCACCCGCCTTGTGGTGGCTGTTCGCGATCAACGCGATGCTGCTGTGGTGGCGGCTGGTCGTGCGCATGGCCTTTACCGGGCGGGCTTATGGCTGGCGTGAGGCTTTATGGTCGCTGCCGCGCTTCGTCATCGGCAATTTCGTCGCGCTGGCGGCGGCACCGCGCGCGCTGATCCGCTATGTCTTCGTGCTGCGCGGCAGGCCGGCGGTGTGGGACAAGACGAAGCATCATTTCCCGGACCTGTCGCTCCAGCCATGAGCGGGCGGCCGATCCGGTTCCTCGGCGGCGTGCTCGGCCTGTGGACCTTGGGGCGGGTCGCCTTTCTGTTGCCGGTCGGGACGTCGCCGGTGCCGACCTATCACGCGTCGAAACGGCCGGGTGCGGCCAAGGTCGTGGCCGCCCTGGCCGCCCCGGTGGCGACGCCGGTCCTGGTGGTGCGTCCTCGCCGCGCCGTCCCGGCCCCGTCGTCCGGCTTGGTGCCGGTCACTCGGTCGGCCGCACTTCCGTCGTATCAGCCGCCCCTGGAGGATTGGTCCGATGTCTCGCCGAGGCCGCAAAGCTGGCCCGACGCGATTCCCGCACTCCCCGTTACGCCGACATCCCCGTCCCGCTGGAGCGCTAGCGCTTGGGCGATCCTGCTTCAGGGCGGCGGCGGCGGATTGCTGCCCGGCGGACAGCTTGGCGGAACCCAGGCGGGGGTGCGTATCCTGCGCCGGCTCGATCGAGAGGGCGCGCTGTCGGCCAGTCTGCGCCTCTCCACGCCGATCGAGGGTATCGGCCGCGAGATGGCGGTGGGGGTCGACTGGCGACCATCGCCGCACCTGCCCGTCCGCCTGCTGGTCGAACAGCGGATCGCGCTCGATCGCGGGCAAGGCGGCCCCGCCATCCTGGCCGTTGCCGGTTTCGGGCCACGCGACGTCCTGCCCGGCGTGACGGCGGCGGGCTATGCCCAGGCGGGTGGCGTGCTGCGCGACCGTGCCGAACCGTTCGCGGACGGCGCGGTGCGTGCGACCATCGCCCTCACCCGTGACATCGATCTGGGGCTTGGCGCCTGGGGCGGTGCCCAGCGCGGGGCGAAGCGATTCGACGTCGGGCCGACGCTGGGCATCGCGCTGCCCGTCGCCGGCCAGCGGCTGCGCCTGTCGCTCGATTGGCGACAGCGCGTGGCGGGGGGTGCCGCGCCGGGGTCCGGCCCCGCGCTGTCGATCGGCGGCGATTTCTAAGGACGATTGGCATTCCTTCTAGAGAAGGATGACATGAGGTGGATTCGTCATTGCGAGCGTAGCGAAGCAATCCAGTGTCCAGGCAAGACGCTCTGGATTGCTTCGCTACGCTCGCAATGACGGCTTGGGTCAAACTGACGTTATCCCGCTCTAAGGACGATTGGCATTCCCGCTTTTTCCTCCCCTTGCAGGGGAGGTGGCAGGCCGCAGGCCTGACGGAGGGGTGTCCCGGCTGGAGAGATCGGCCTCAACCCGCGACCGGGGACACCCCTCCACCATCCTTCGGATGGTCCCCCTCCCCTTGCAGGGGAGGAATGGGATGAATATCGGGATGGCTCTGGTCGCTCTCGCCCATGCGGTTATAACAGCCGGCGTGGATCTGTATCTTCCCATCGCCAACCTGTCGGTCAATGCGCTGGTCATCATCGCGCTGGGTGCGGGTGTCGGTCTGTTGTCGGGCATGTTCGGGGTGGGCGGTGGCTTTCTGACCACGCCGCTGCTGATCGTCTATGGCATCCCGCCGACCGTCGCCGCCGCGTCGGCCGCCAGCCAGGTGACCGGCGCCAGCGTGTCGGGCGTGTTCGCGCACTGGCAGCGTGGCGGGGTCGATGTGAAGATGGGCGGCGTGCTGGTCGCGGGCGGCATCATCGGGTCGTTCATCGGCGCCTATATCTTCCGCCTGCTCCAGGCGAGCGGGCAGATCGATACGGTGATCGCGATCGTCTATGTGCTGATGCTCGGCTGGATCGGGTCGGTGATGGCGCGCGAGGCGCTGGCCGCAATCATCGCGGCGCGGCGCGGCGTGGCGCAGCGGGCGGCGCGGCGGCGGCACCATCCGCTGGTCGCCGCCCTTCCCTTCCGCACCCGCTTCTACGCCTCGGGCATCTATATCTCGCCGCTCGCCCCCTTGTTGCTGGGGATGTTCACCGGCATCCTGACCATATTGCTCGGGATCGGCGGCGGGTTCGTGCTGGTGCCGGCGATGATCTATATCCTGGGCATGGCGACGCGGGTGGTGCTCGGCACCTCGCTGTTCCAGACGCTGTTCGTGACGGCGGCGGCGACGATGGTCCATGCCACCACCACCAAGGCGGTCGACATCGTCCTGGCCGGCCTGCTCCTGATCGGATCGGTGACGGGCGCGCAGCTGGGCGCCAAGTTCGCGACCAATGTGAAGCCCGAATATCTGCGGCTCGCACTCGCCGTCATCGTGCTGCTCGTCGGCCTGCGCATCCTGCTCGGCCTCGTCTGGCGGCCCGAGGAGATCTTCACGGTCCAGCTGTCATGAGGCGGCTCGCGCCCGTCCTCGCCCTGCTGTCGCCGCTGCTGATGGCGCAGGCCAAGCCGGTGCTGGTCCCCGACGTGTCGCAGCGCGACATCCAGATCGCGTACAGCTTCACCGGTGCCGAGCTGCTGCTGTTCGGTGCGATCCTCTATCCCGGCGGTCGCCCGCCGCAGGACGACAAGCCAACCGACATCGTCGTGGTGGTCAAGGGGCCGACCCAGTCGATCCTGATCCGCGAGAAGGAGAAGATCGCGGGGCTCTGGGTCAATGCCGGGCGGCTGCGCTATCAATCGGCACCCTCCTTCTACGCCATCGCCTCGTCACGGCCGATCGGCCGGATCGTCGACGATCGCACCCGCGCCATCTACGAACTGGGGCTCGACAGCCTTCAGCTCTCCCCCGCCTCCAACGCGCCCGCCGATGTGCAGGCGCGCTTCCAGGCCGGGCTGGTCGACCAGCGCCGCCGCGCGGGGCTGTATGTCGAGGCGCCGAGCGCGGTCGAGATCACCGACGACGTGCTCTACCGCGCACGCGTCACCATTCCCGCGCGCGTGCCGGTGGGCCGCTTCACCGCCGAGACCTTCCTAATCCGCGACGGGCGCGTGCTGGCCG
Source organism: Sphingomonas pseudosanguinis (assembly GCF_014196255.1). Taxonomy (GTDB): domain Bacteria; phylum Pseudomonadota; class Alphaproteobacteria; order Sphingomonadales; family Sphingomonadaceae; genus Sphingomonas; species Sphingomonas pseudosanguinis. The sequence continues at coordinate 139,864 of NZ_JACIDH010000006.1, read as the reverse complement.
CCGCCGTGCGCGACATCGACATCCGCAAATCGGGCTTCGAACGGTTCGTCGCGCGCGCCGCCGACCGCGCCGCCATCCCGTACGGACTGACTGCGGTGGCGCTATCGGTGCTGCTCGGCTGGGCGGCGGGCTGGATCGCGCGGCGGGTCTGATAACGTCACCATATCTTTAAGTTTTGCCGCTTATCAACACGGTGACCTTTCCCCGACCGTTACGGCTGCGTGCATGTCCCACCCTCTGCCTGTCTTCCCCAATGCCACGGCCATACCGGTCGATACGCCCGTCATCGGCTGGCTGCTGGCGGTCGGCGGATCGACGGCGCGGATCGTCCTCGACCGGGAGGCGGTGAGCGCGCTTGGCGGCGACGCCGACCCGGTCTTGGCGGCGGCGGGACAGGTGGCAATGCCGATCAAGATCCGGCGCGGCGATCGCTGGATCATCGGCACGATCCGCAACATGTCGCTCGATCCCGCCAGCGATCCCGCCGCGATCCAGACCGAGGTCGAGCTGATCGGCGAGGGCTGGTGCGAGGCGGGGAGCGGCACGCTTCACGGCTTTCGGCGCGGCGTCACCGCCTATCCGCTGCCCGGCGCGGCGGTGCATGCGATCACCAATGCCGAACTGGCCGCGATGCACGATCGCCGGGGCGCGCCGACCATCCGCATCGGCACCGTCTATCCGGCGCGCAGCGTGCCCGCGACACTGACCATCGACGCGCTGCTCGGCCGCCATTTCGCACTGGTCGGGTCGACCGGCACCGGCAAGTCGACCGCGACCGCGTTGATCCTCCACCGCATCTGCGAGATGGCGCCGCGCGGCCATGTCGTGATGATCGACCCGCACGGCGAATATGCCACCGCCTTTCGCGCCACCGGCGAGGTGCACGACGTCGGCAATCTGCGCATGCCCTATTGGCTGATGACCTTCGAAGAGCATTGCGAGATGCTGTTGTCGGCCAGCCCCGCCGAGCGCCAGATCGAGGTCGACATCCTCGCCAAGTGTCTGCTCGCCGCGCGGACGCGCAGCCGCGCCGCCGCCGAGGTGCCGCGCGTGACCGTCGACACGCCCATCCCCTATCTGCTGTCCGATCTGGGCGCGGCGCTGACCCAGGAGATGAGCAAGCTGGACCGCGCGGGCGAGATCGCGCCCTATCAGCGGATCAAGGCCAAGCTGGACGAGATCAAGGGCGATCCGCGCTATGCCTTCATGTTCTCCGGCATGCTGGTCGGCGATACCATGGCCGCGTTCCTGAGCCGTATCCTGCGCATGCCGGGCGACGGGCGGCCGATCTCGATCATCGACGTATCGGGCGTGCCGTCCGAGGTGACCAGCGTCGTCGTCGCGGTGCTGGCGCGGATAATCTTCGACCAGGCGGTCTGGGCGCGACCCGAGGAGCGACGCCCGGTGCTGATGGTGTGCGAGGAGGCGCATCGCTACATCCCCGCGCGCGCCGAACAGGGGTCGGCGGTCGGGCGCATCCTGGCGCGCATCGCCAAGGAGGGGCGCAAATACGGCGTCTCGCTGGGCTTGGTGACGCAGCGTCCCTCCGATCTGGCCGAAGGGGTGTTGTCGCAGTGCGGCACCATCATCGCCATGCGCCTGAACAACGACCGCGATCAGGCGATGGTCGCCGCCGCCATGCCCGAGGGCGGGCGCGGCCTGCTCGACACCATGTCGGCGCTGCGCAACCGCGAGGCGATCCTGTGCGGCGAGGGCGTGGCCTTTCCGGTGCGCGCCAGCTTCGACAATCTGGAGGACGGCAAGCGCCCCGCCTCGGGCGATATGCCGATCACCGCGCTGTGGACCGACCGCGCGGCGGGCGAAGGCGTGCTCAACGCAACGGTCGCGCGCTGGCGCTCGGGCGGGCGCTGACCCGCCTTGGCCGGTGCCTTACCGGCCCGGCTTGACCGACAGCAGCTGCTGCACCGCGTGGCGGAAGGCGCGCAGCTTGGCGCCCGACAGCGCGGCGACGCTCGACAGCTTCAGGCTGCGCGGATTGACGGTCGCGCCGTTCTTCCACACTTCCCAGTGCAGATGCGGGCCGGTCGACATGCCGGTCGAGCCGACATAGCCGATCACCTGCCCCTGCTTCACCCGCGCGCCCGAGCGGACGACGAAGCGGCTCATATGGCCGTAACCACTGGCGACGCCGCCGCCATGCATCAGCTTGACGAAATTGCCATAGCCGCCCGAACGGCCCGCGAACTGGACGACGCCGTCCATGATCGCATGGATCGGCGTGCCACGGGGGGCACCGATGTCGAGCCCCTTGTGCATCCGCATGAAGCCCAGCACCGGATGCATCCGATTGCCGAAGGAGGAGGTGATCCGACCCGCGACCGGCATGCCCATCGCGCCGCGCTTCTGGCTCTGGCCATTGACGTCGTACCAGTCGCCATCGTCCTCGCCGGGCAGCCGCGCCAGCTGTACCTTGCGGCCGCCGCGATCGAGCCCCGCATAGAGCAGCCGACCGAGCCGGGTCTCGCCGGTGGCGGCACGCTCACGCTCGATGATCAGGTCGAAGCTGTCGGCACGCTTGACCTCGCGGCCGACCGACATGCGGCTGGCCAGCGCCTTCATATAGGTTTCGACGACCTTGGCCGGCGCGCCGGCGGCGCGGGCCGATCGGTACAGGCTCGACCCCGCCAGCCCCTGGAGGCGCAGCGGCGTATGATCGATCGCGATCGGCTGCTCGGTCATGGTGAAGCCCTTGCCCGCGCGGGTCAGCGTCACCGCCAAGTCGAAGCGCGCGCGCAGCTTCATCTGTTCGAGCGGCCGTGCGACCGTCCGGCTCGGCCGCCGCCCCAGCGTCAGCGCGACGCGGGTGCCGGAGGCGATGTCGGCACCGTCGGTCGCCTGTTCGACCAGATCGGCGGCCGCCCGCGCCTGATCCTTGGCAACGCCGGCGCGCTGGAGCACGCGGGCCAGCCGGTCGCCCGCGCCGACCGTCGCGGACAATTGCATCATCGGCCGCTCAGGCGCTTCGGCCAGCGTGGCGACCATCGCGTTCGCCGCCGCGTGCCGACTAGTATCGGCGCCCAGCGCCAGCGGCGCGATCGCCTGGGCGCGGGCATTCTCCCGAACCTCGCCGGTCAGGGGGGCAGGGGATTCGCCGGCGATCGGGCGGTGGAGGCCGGGCGACAGCGCGATCGTCGTCGCACATAGCGCAGTGCAGGTCGCCAGCCCGCGCCACCAGTCGCGGCTGCCGATCCGCGTGCCCAGATCGGGCACCCAGTCGATTTCGCGCAGCATCTGGCGCCAGCCGGACGGGCGGGGTTTGGACGCGGGTGCCAGCGCGCCGCCCAGCGTGCGCGCGGCGGTGCCGCCGGAGAGATAGGATGCGTCGTCGGTAGCCAGGAACATGCGAAAGATCGGTTACGTCCGTGAGTGTCGATGGGCGTCGCCGATCCCCCCCGGCGCTTGCCATGCTGGTTGATGGCCGGGCGGGGCAAAGTCAAACCATGCGACCGCTTGGGCGCCGCATGCTGCGACGGGGCGTGGCCGCTTCGGGCCGAATCCCGCTATCGGTCGACCGTCTTGCTCCATGCCGTTGCAACCGGCCACGCGAAGCCCGATGTAGGGGGCATGACCAGCCGCGTATCGGGCGCCGTTACGGCCGTTCTCGGGCCGACCAACACCGGCAAGACGCACCTCGCGATCGAGCGGATGTGCGCGCATAGCAGCGGCATCATCGGCTTTCCCCTGCGGCTGCTGGCGCGCGAGGTCTATGACCGGGTCGTCGCGATCAAGGGCGCGGACAAGGTCGCGCTGGTGACCGGCGAGGAAAAGATCGTTCCCCCCGATGCGCGCTGGTTCCTGTGCACCGCCGAGTCGATGCCCGACCGCGACGTCGCCTTCGTCGCGCTGGACGAGGCGCAGCTGGGCGCGGACCTGGAGCGCGGTCATGTCTTTACCGATCGGTTGCTGCACCAGCGCGGCCGTGACGAGACGATGATCCTGGGGTCCGAAGCGCTCAAGCCCATGATCCGTGCGCTGGTGCCCGATGCCGAGATCATCGCGCGACCGCGCTTCTCGACGCTGACCTATGCCGGCGCGAAGAAGATCAGCCGCTTGCCCAAACGCTCGGCCATCGTCGCCTTCTCGGCGGAGGAGGTCTATGCGGTCGCCGAGATGCTGCGCCGTCTGCGCGGCGGCGCGGCGGTGGTGATGGGCGCGCTGTCCCCGCGCACCCGCAACGCGCAGGTCGAGATGTTCCAGGCGGGCGAGGTCGATTATCTGGTCGCGACCGACGCGATCGGCATGGGTCTGAACATGGACGTCGCGCATGTCGCCTTTGCCGGACTTCACAAGTTCGACGGCCGTCGCCGCCGTCGTCTGACCGTCGCCGAAATGGCGCAGATCGCCGGACGCGCCGGGCGGCACCACCGCGACGGCAGTTTCGGCGCGCTGGCCGAGGAAGGGCCGGACTCGTTTCTCCCCGAAGAAGTGCTGGCGATCGAGGAGCATCGCTTCCCCCGGCTCGACCATCTCTACTGGCGCGAGGGCGATCCCGACCTGTCGAGCATCGACGCGCTGATCGCCAGCCTGGAGCGCAAGCCCGAACCCGGTGTGCTCCGCGCCGCCCCGCTCGCCACCGATCTGCAGGTGCTCAAGCGCCTCGCCGACGAACCCTGGGTCCGCGACCGGGTGCGGCGGCCCGCCATGGTCGCACGGCTCTGGGCCGCGTGCGGCATTCCCGATTTCCGCAAAGTCGGCCTCGATCCCCATGCCCGCTTCGTCTCGCGCGTGTTCGGGCATCTGTCCGAAGGGCTTGGCCATGTCCCGCACCAATGGTTCGCCGACGAGATCGCGCGGCTCGACACCATGGCGGGCGATGTCGAGACGCTGGCGGGCCGCCTCTCCGCGATCCGCAGCTGGGCCTATATCGCGCAGCGCGCCGACTGGCTGGCCGACCCGAAGCATTGGGCTGAGCGCACCCGCGAGATCGAGGAGCGGCTGTCCGACGGTCTCCATGCCAGCCTGACCCAGCGTTTCGTCGACAAGCGCACCACCGCGCTGATCCGCCGCATCGGCGCGGATGCCGGCGCGCTGCCCGTCACCATCGGGCCGGAGGGCGAGGTGCTGGTCGAGGACCACCCGATCGGTCGGCTGGAGGGGTTCCGCTTCACCGTCGAGGCGGGGGCGCGGGCGAACGACAAGCGCCTGTTGCTGGCGGCGGCGGAAAAGCGGCTGGGCACCGAACGTGGCCGCCGTGCCGAGGCGCTGATCGCCGCCGAGCATGATGCCTTCACGCTTGCCGAAGACCGGCTGGTCTGGGACGGGCATGGCGTCGCGCGACTGGCGGCGGGTGCGTCGCTCGGACGACCGGCGATCAGGCTGGAGCGCGACCTGGATTGCCTGTCGCAGCCGATGCGCGACAGGGTGAAGGCGCGGCTGGAGGCGTGGCTGGCGCGTTCGCTCGACCGGCAATTGCCCGCGCTGGTCCGGCTGGCGGCGCTGGCGCGCGAGGCCAAGGCGTCGCCCGCGATCCGCGCCGTCGCCGCCGCGCTGGAGGATGCCGGCGGCATCGTGCCGCGCCAGCCGCTGCGGTTGATGATCGATGCGCTGTCCCCCGACGAGCGGCGGCGGTTGCGCGCCCTCGGCATCACCATCGGTACGCTCGACATATTCGATCCCCGGCTGCTGAAGCCCGGTGCCGCCGCCTGGCGGCGCACGCTGATGACGCTCTGGGGCCAGACGCCCGATCTGGCGCGACCGGGCGCGACGATATTGCGGCGCGACGAGCCGGGGCGCGGCGTCGCCTCGGGCTATCGGCCGCTGGGGGAGCAGGCGGTGCGCGTCGATCTGGTCGAACGCATCGCGCGCGCCGCGCATGATGCGCGTGCGGGGCGCGGGCCGTTTACTCCCGATGCGTCGCTCGCCACCTCGATCGGACTGGAGGCGGCGACGCTCGACCGGTTGATGGGCGATCTGGGTTTCCGCAAAGTCAAGCCGGCGGCTGAGGCCGACCCCGTCCGCTGGATCTGGCGCGGCCGCCCGCCTGCCCGCCCTGCCCCGCGGGTCGAGGCGCGCCCCGGCAACGCCTTCGCCGCGCTCGCCGACTGGGGACGACCTTCATAATGCTATTCCTCCCCATTTCCGATGGGGAGGGGAACCGCCGCGAAGCGGTGGTGGAGGGGTAATGCCCCACGGCTCGCGTCAGGCCACGAAGGTCATCGCCAAGCCTCTGCCCCTCCACCATCCTGTGGATGGTCCCCCTCCCCAAGCACAGCTTGGGGAGGAATGGGATTCCGCATGTCTTCCCTTCCCCACAAAAAGGATCGCCCCACCCCATGACCACCCGCGCCCCCGCCCCCGAGTCGATGCGGCTCGACCGTTTCCTCTGGTGGGCGCGGATCGCCAAGTCGCGGGAGACGGCACAGGCGATGGCGTGCGACGGGCATTTCCGCATGGACGGTCGCGCGATCGACCGGGCGCATGCCCCGGTGCGGATCGGCAGCATCCTGACCTTCGCGCATCACGGCGACGTCCGCGTGCTGCGCGTCGAGTCGCTGCCCGTGCGGCGCGGCCCCCCGGCCGAGGGACGCGCCTGTTATTGCGATCTGGTCACTTCTCCGGTTTCAAGCGTTGACGGATCGCCGCACGCGGCATAGCAGCACGCCTTCGTACCTTGGGAGTTGTCATGACCTACGTCGTCACCGATGCCTGCATTCGCTGCAAGTATATGGACTGTGTCGAGGTGTGTCCCGTCGACTGCTTCTATGAGGGCGAGAACATGCTCGTCATCAACCCGTCGGAATGCATCGACTGCGGCGTGTGCGAGCCGGAATGCCCGGCCGAGGCGATCCTGCCCGACACCGAGAGCGGGCTGGAACAGTGGCTGGAGCTGAACACCACCTTCTCCGCCCAGTGGCCCAACGTCACGCGCAAGCTGGACCAGACGCCGCCCGACGCCGATGCGATGAAGGGCGTCGAGAACAAGTACGAACAGTTCTTCAGCCCGGAACCCGGCAAGGGCGATTGACGCCCAAACCATTCCTCCCCTTGTAGGGGAGGTGGCAGGCCGAAGGCCTGACGGAGGGGTGTACCCCTCTCGATGGCGGGACACCCCTCCACCAGCTTCGCTGGTCCCCCTCCCCTTGCAGGGGAGGAAAGATAGAATAGCGACGCCTCGACCGTTCGCGCCGGATGGTTCCCTATACCTGCACATATGCTGGTAATTTTGTTGCGACCATGCTATATGGTTCCGCGACGGGCATAGCTGTTTTCGCGACTGCCCGCCTTGATGTGTTCGACCCTTCCTTCCCGAGGCCGGCTTGATCAGTGGACCCATTTCCGCTTGTTCGGCGCTCGTGCGAAGGCCTTGATCCGGAAAGGCCCCTTAATGGCTGCCAAGGCGCTCCACTTCGACGTCGGTGACTATGTCGTGTACCCCAAACATGGCGTGGGCCGCGTGATCGAGCTGCAAAAGCAGGAAATCGCAGGGATGCAGCTCGAACTCTATGTGCTGCGGTTCGAAAAGGAGCGCATGACGCTCCGCGTTCCCACCAACAAGGCCGAGTCGGTCGGCATGCGCAAGCTGTCTTCGGACAAGACCATGCGCGAGGCGATGGAAACGCTGAAGGGCAAGCCCAAGGTCAAGCGGACCATGTGGTCGCGCCGTGCCCAGGAATATGAAGCGAAGATCAATTCGGGCGACCTGGTGTCGATCGCCGAAGTGGTCCGCGACCTGTTCCGCGCCGACGACCAGCCCGAGCAGAGCTATTCCGAACGGCAGATTTTCGAGGCCGCGACCAGCCGCCTCGCCCGCGAACTCGCCGCGATGGAAGAGGTGGACGAGCCGCGCGCCCAGGAGAAGATCCTGGAAATCCTGCGTGCCGCCGCCGCCATCTACAACAAGGAAAAGCCCGCCGCCTGACACGCGGTTGATCTTCTCCGATACGAACAAGGGGCGGCGCCGATGGGGCCGCCCCTTTTCATTTGCGCTGGCCGCTTTCCCGTGCGTATTATACACGCAATACACGGGAGGCTGTTGCATGAAGACGTCGGTCATTCTTCCCTCGCTGCTCGCCATCACGGCGCTGGCAATCCCCACCGCCGCCTGTTCCTTCGAAAGCGAGGCGCGCGGCCAGGAGATCGCCGCGCAAGGCTCGGGCGGCCAGCGCAGCTATGCCGTGCGCGGTTTCACGGCGGTGGACGCCAGCGGCAGCGACCCGGTCGACATCCGCACCGGCCGGGACTTTTCGGTGCGTGCGGAAGGTGATGCCGGGGCGCTCGACCAGCTGCGCATCGCGCGCGACGGCGACAAGCTGCTGATCGGCGTGAAGAAAGGCGTGCATTGGGGTGGCCGCCGGAATGTCCGCATCCTGGTGACGCTGCCCCGCCTGACGGGCGCGGGGGTCAGCGGATCGGGGCGGATGACGGTCGACCGGGTGGACGGCCCGCTATTCCGCGCCGGTGTCGCCGGATCGGGCGATCTGGCGATCGCCGCGATGCGGGTGAATACCGCCGATCTGGGCGTCGCAGGATCGGGATCGATGACGGCGAGCGGATCGGTGAACACCCTGAAGGTGGGCGTCGCCGGCTCGGGCAATGTCCAGGGCGCCAGCCTTCGTGTGCGCCAGGCGCAGGTCGGGATCACCGGGTCGGGCAATGTGACGCTGCAGGTCGACGGCCCCGCCAAGGTCGGGCTGACCGGATCGGGCAACGCCGATCTGGGTCCCAATGCGGTCTGCACGGTTGGCAAGACCGGATCGGGCAGCGCGCGCTGCGGCCGCTATAGCCGATAAGGGGTGACGGCGGCCGGGATGGGGCCGCCGCTTTATTTCATCTTGGGGGAATGGATGATGCGCAAATCCGTATCGATGTCCTGGCTGCTCGCCGCCGCAATGCTCACCCTGCCCGTCACCGCCCTTGCCGACGCTGGCGAGGCACCGCAGCAGGCACAGGGCGAGCGCGACTATCCGTTGCGTGACTTCACCGCCGTCACGGTCAAGACCAGCGATTCCGTCGATATCCGCGTCGGCAATGATTTTTCGGTGCGTGCGCAAGGCGCCACGACGCAACTCGACGATATCCTCATTGATCGCCGGGGCGAGACGTTGCGCATCACCCGGCGCGGTGATCGGCAGGCGCGCGCGTCGTCGACAAGGGATCGCGGGGTCCGCATCGTCGTGACGCTCCCCCGGCTGACCCAGGTCAACCTTGCCGGATCGGGCGACGTGACAGTCGACCGGGTGGAGGGGCCGCGCTTCCAGGCCGGCATGACGGGATCGGGTCAGTTGGCCATCGGCGCGATGCGCGTCGACGAGGCCAAGATCGACATCGCCGGGTCGGGCACCATCCGGCCGGTCGGATCGGCCGATACGGCGATCCTGCGGATGGCGGGATCGGGCAGCATCGCCGGCCGGGGCTTGCGCGCCGGCCGCGCGCAGGTCGAAATCGCCGGATCGGGCGGCGTCACGGCGCAGGTACAGGGGCCGGCGCAGGTCAAGCTCATGGGATCGGGGAGTGCCGATCTCGGCCCCGAGTCGATCTGCACCATCCAGAAGATGGGGTCGGGTCATGTTCGCTGCGGCCGGTCCGAACGCACCGACTGAGTGAAGGTGTGAACGCGCGCATCCTCCTTGCCGCCTGCCTCTGTATCGCCCCGAGCGGCGGCGCCGATGCGGCCGAGCGACGGATCGATCTGAGCAGCTTCGACTCGGTCCGGGTCGAAGGGGCGTTCGTTGTGCATCTGATCACCGCCGCCTCGCCGCGCGGGATGATGCACGGTGACCCGGCGGCGCTGCGCCAGACCGAGGCGGCGATCGTCGGGCGCACGCTGGTCATCCGCACGCTGCGCGACGGTACGCCGCACCGCGCCGGCAACGGACCGGTGGAACTGACCATCGCCGCCCCGCCGCTCTCCGGCATCACCGTGATCGGCGGCGCGCTGGTGACCGCACAGGCACTGCGGGGGGACATGATCAACGTGACGATCACCGGGCCGGGCGAGGTCCAGGTCGACCGGGCCGATGGCGAGCAGCTGGTCACGACGCTGCTCGGCCCGGGCAAACTGGGCATCGCCGGCGGGCGGGTCGGCAAGGCGCGATTCGCCGCCAGCGGTCAGGGTGTGACGACGGCCTCGGGGCTGGACGCGGGCGAGGTCACGGTCATGCTCGACGGTCCCGGCGATGCCAGCGTGCGGGCGCGCTATATGGCGACCATCACCCATAGCGGGCTGGGCCGGATCACGGTCGAAGGGTCACCCAAATGCCGCATCCTCCGCCAAGGGAGCGGGCCAATCCGCTGCGGCACCCGCTAGACCGGCGATACATGCCGCGTCAGGAACGCGTCGATCGCTGCGAAGGCATTGGCGCGGACCGGATCGGCCTCACGCAGGATTTCATGCGCGCAACCTTGGCCGAAGGCGACCATCTCGGCGCGCGGCATCCGCGCCGCGACCCGGCCGGCCGCGCGTGCATCGACCAGGCGATCGGCCTGCGCCACCAGCATCAGCACCGGAGGCGCGATCCGCGCCAGCCCCGGATCGTCGCGCAGCACCGCCGTCGCGCGAAACGCCTCCGCCACCCAGTGCCAGCTGGGCGAGCCCAGACACAGATCGGGCCATTGCCGCCGAAACGCCTGCTGATCGGCGAAGCGCGCCAGATCATGGGTCAGCCGCTTCTGCCGCGCGCTCGCGGCCTCGGGAGTTTCCAGCCTTTGCCAGGTGGGGCGTAGCGGATCGCCGCGCCGCATCTGCCACCGCGCGAACCGGCTGCCCGCCCATTGTCCGATCGGCGAGCGCAGCGCGAGCATCGGCGCGACCAGGATCGCGGCGTCCGGCGCGATTCCGCCGGCCGCCAGCGCGGCCAGCGTCACGAACCCGCCCATCGAGTGGCCGAGCACGACATGCGGGCCTTCCTCCTCGGCGGTCCAATCGGCGTGGAAGGCGGTGAGATCGTCGACCAGCCGGTCGAACCGGTCGATATGGCCGGTATCGCCCTGCGCCAGCCGCCCCGAACCACCCTGCCCGCGCCAATCGAACGCGCTGACATCCCAGCCCCGGTCCCGGAAATGGTCGATCGCATCGCCATATTTCTCGATCATGTCGGCGCGCCCGGTCTGGAACAGCAGCCGCCCGCGCCGCACGGTCCCCGCCACGCGCGGGCGATCATAGCGGCGATGCGTCCAGCCATCGGGCGCGACCCAGGCGGATAGCCAGGGGGCCAGCGGCAGATCGGCGGGCCAGGACAGCGAATCGGCCATGCGAATCCTTCCGCATCGAGCAATCGAAGGCGCATCCCTTTCAAATTCATCAGGGCGCATCAAGCCATGGGACCAAAAGCCGCATGGGATGCGTTCATCCGACAGCAATCTTTTGTCACAAATCGGGGACGGCGATGGTCGGGCGCGCCTTTGCGAAGATATTGGGCTGGATCTTGGCGCTGCTCGGCGGCTTCTTCGCGGTGGCGGGCGGCTATCTCGCGCTGCTGGGGGGATCGCCTTATTATGTCCTGACCGGGCTGGCGATGATCCTGTCGGGCGCGCTGATCGGACGCGGCGATCCGCGCGGGCGCTGGCTTTACGTCGCGATCTGGCTCGCGACGCTGGTCTGGGCGGTGTGGGAAGTCGGGTTGGACCCGCTGCAACTTGTCCCGCGCGTCGTCGCGCCCACCGTCCTGCTGATTCTCGTCGCGCTGCCCTGGATCGGCCACGCGTTCCATGCGCCGAAGACGCGGTCGCGCGCGGTGCCCGCCGCGTTGGGGATCATCGCGCTGCTCTTCGCCATGCCGATGATCCGCACGCGCCCCGCCGAGGCGCAGGACCCGTCGCTGCCGATCGCGGCGCAGGCGCCGGTGGGGGACTGGACCGATTATGGCGGCACCCTGTCGGGCCAGCGCTATTCCGCGCTGTCGCAGATCACGCCCGATAATGTGAAGAAACTCGAACTCGCCTGGACCCAGCGAACCGGCGATCTGCCCGACCGCGCCGAAGCGGTCGAGCACAAGCGCGAATATCATTCCGAGGCGACACCGATCCAGATCGGCGACACGCTCTATACCTGCACCCCGCATTCGATCGTGCAGGCGATCGACGCGACGACGGGGCGGACCAAGTGGAGCTGGAAGGACCAGGTCAGCCGCCAGGGCAACAGCTATCTCGTCTGTCGCGGCGTCGCCTTTTATCAGGCGCCGGCGGGGACGCCCTGCCCGCGCCGCATCTTCGCGCCGACCTTCGACGCGCGGATGATGGCGCTGGACGCCGATACGGGCAAGCCCTGCCCCGGCTTCGGCACCAATGGCGCGATCGACCTGCGCCAGAATATGGGCGTGTCGGGTCCGGCGGACCAAATCAGCACCTCGCCCCCGGTCGTCGCCAATGGCCGGCTGATCGTCGGCGAGCGGATCGTCGACAACGTCAACCGCAACATCCCCAGCGGCGTGGTGCGCGCCTATGATCCCGTCACGGGCGCGGGCGTCTGGGCCTGGGACGTGGGTCGCTCACCCGATGCCATCCCGCCTTTGCCCGAGGGGCAGGTCTATACCCGCGGCACACCCAATGTCTGGGGCGCGATGACCGCCGATCCGGCCAATGGCCTGGTCTATCTGGGCACCGGCAATGCCTCGCCCGATTACTGGATCGGCTGGCGCCGGCCGTTCGACGACCGGTTCGGCTCGTCGATCGTCGCGCTGGAGATCGCGACGGGCAAGCTGCGCTGGGTCCGCCAGCTGGTCCACCGCGACATGTGGGACATGGATATTCCGATCGGCCCGTCGCTGTTCGATTATCGTGCGCCGAACGGACAGACGATCCCCGCGCTGATTCAGACGACCAAGATGGGCCAGGTCTATTTCCTGAACCGCCTGACCGGCGCGCCGATCACGCCCATCGTCGAGAAGTCCGCGCGCCAGGACGGTGCGACGCCGGGCGTCCAGGTCTCCCCGACCCAGCCCTGGTCGGTCGGTCTGCCCTCCTTCACCCCGCCCGCGCCGACCGAGAAATCGACTTGGGGCGCGACGCCGATCGACCAGCTCTTCTGCCGAATCGACATCCGCCGCGCGCAGGGGACGGGCATCTATCAACCCACCGGCCTGAAGCCGATCATCGGCCACCCGGCCTTTGACGGCGTCACCGATTGGGGCGGGGCGGCGGTCGATCCGGTGCGGCAGATTTTCACCGTCAACACGATGGAGATGCCGTTCAAGATCTGGCTCATGCGCCGCGACGATCCGCGCGTGAAGAAATATATGGAGAAGAAGAAGGGCGGCGAGAATGCGCGCGAGCCCAGCCTTCAGACCCAGTATAACACCCCCTATGTCGCGGTGGTCGCCGCCTGGATCGGGCCGTTCGGCGCGCCCTGCAACGCGCCGCCCTGGGGCCATCTGACCGCCGTCGATCTCAACACCAAGAAGGTGGTGTGGAAGAAGATCCTGGGCACGGCGCGTGACACGGGTCTGTTCGGCAGCCATCTGGGCGTGCCGATTAAGACGGGCGTGCCCAATCTGGGCGGATCGATCATCACCGCCTCGGGGCTGGTGTTCATCGGGGCTACGACCGACCAGTATTTGCGCGCCTATGACCTGAAGAGCGGCAAGGTGCTGTGGCGCGCGCGACTGCCCGCGGGGGCGCAGGCGACGCCGATGACCTATCGCGGGCGGGACGGGCGACAATATGTCGTGATCACCGCCGGCGGGCATGGCGCGCTGGGGACGCGGTACGGGGATTATACCATGGCGTTTGCATTGCCGAAGGGGGCGTAATTCCCTTGGCCTTCGACTTCGGCGCGTAGCGCCGAAGTTTATCCTGAGCGGCTGGCTTGCCAGCCAGTCGAAGGGCTCGGGCTGAACGGAGGTGGTAGCGCGAACCGATCGCCCCAAACACGCCCCTCCCGTAAACGGGAGGGGATGGCGGAGGGAAAGGAGTCTCACCGAGATCAGCGCTTGCGGCTTTGCCCTCCCCAAACCCCTCCCGCCTGCGGGAGGGGCTTAAGATCAGAAGATCGACCACTCCAAAATCGCGGGCTCCTTCGCCCGCACCGTCATGCGCAGGAATCGCGCCCTGCCCGGATGGCGCAGGGTGATCGGCGAACCGCTCGTCCCCTTTTCCGCCGCGACCTCACGCCAGCGCTTGCCGTCCAGCGAGGCCTCGACCCGCACATCCTGCGGCTCGATCACGAAAGCCGGGCGGACCTGGCTCTCCCGCACGTCGCGTACCCCGCCCAGATCGGCGGTCAGGACCGGCGGCTTCCCCGCCTCCGGCCGCCACGCGGTCGCGTAATTGTCGTCCGCCGCCAGCGCGTCGGCTCCCTTGCCCGTCCAGCGCAGCCCCCGGTCACGCTTCGCGGCAAAGGCGGGGATTACCGGGTCGTGGCTCGGCCGCACCGTCTCCAGCATGCCATCGGCGCGCACGGTCAGGGGATCGATCGCCACCTGTCGCAGCACCCTCTCGCTCCCCATCACGAAGGGCAGGGCCTGGCGGTGATAGAGGATATAGGACCGGCCCTTGTCGGCGAAGATCGCATGATGGCCGGGGCTGATGATCTGCCGGGCCGCATCGGTTTGCAGGATCGGGCTGTTCGCCGCCTCGGTAAACGGCCCCATGGGTGACGAACCGACCGCGTAGCGGACCTTGTAGGTGTCCTTGGTCGTGTTGCCGTCGCTATAGGTCAGCAGGTATCGCCCCTTCTCCTTCACCATGAAGGGGCCCTCGAAATAGTTGGCCGGGGTCACGTCGCGGGGCGCGCCGTCGAAATGCACCATGTCGGGCTTCAGCTTCACGACGAAGCAATGCCCGTTGGTCCAGTTCAGCCCCGAACCCCAATAGAGATAGGCCTGGCCATCATCATCGACGAACGCCTCGGCGTCGATCATGTGATATTGCGGCGCAAAGTCGCGCGCGATCAGCGGCTTGCCGCCATTGGCGTCCGCCCATGGCCCCGCCGGCGAGGGTGCCGAGCCCACCCACACCTCGCTGCCGACCGAGACATACATATACCAGCGGCCATTCGCCGCCTTCACGACCGAGGGCGCCCAGACCTTGGCATCGCCCGAGGTCGGGCTGGTCGCCGCCTGCTTGGTCGGCCAGTTCGGCTGCGAGAAGCGCCAGTCGCGGCCATTGTCCGAGGTCCACAGCCCCAGACGGTCATCCCCCCACGGATCGATCGTGGCGAAGATGTACCAACGCCCCCCATCGCGCACGATGGAGGGGTCGGCGAAATAGCCGGGGAGGAGCGGATTGCCCGCCCCCGGACTATTCCATGCCACATCGCGCCGGGGCGCGGCGGTCCCCGCCGTCTCCAGGATCGCCACGGGGGCGAGCAGGACAGCGGCGGCGAGCAGCGCCCCGGCGCGAGTCTTCATCAGCGCAGGTCCAGCATCACGACCGACTTGGCCGGGATCTGCACCGTCAACATGCCACCCGACAGCGTCGCGCCGTTGAACGGCTGCGGCGCGACCTGGTTGGGCGCGTCGAAGGTGTTGTGCGCATCCATCGTCGTGCCGGTCAGGATACGGCCCGACACCTGGCCTGCCGTCACGCCGTCCAGCTTGACCGAGACGGTCGCGGGCTGGTTGGGATCGACATTGGTCAGGCCGACATGGACCACGCCCGCCTTGTCGCGCACGGCCGAGGCACTGACCGCCTTCATCACCCACTGGTTCTTGTTGTACCAGCGCGACTGGACATCGACCGGCAGGACGGTGGCGTCCTGATAGTCCTTGTACATGTCGAACACCCAATAGGTCGGTGTCTTCACCATGCGCGCGCCATCGGTCAGCAGCATCGCCTGCAGCACGTTGACCATCTGCGCGATGTTGGCACCGCGCACGCGGTCGGCGTGACGGGCGAAGATGTCGAGGTTCAGGGTGGCGACCATCGCGTCGCGAAGCGAGTTCTGCTGGAACAGAAAGCCCGGATTGGTGCCGGGTTCGACATCATACCAGGTGCCCCATTCGTCGACGAGCAGCGCGACACGCTTGCGCGGGTCGTACTTGTCCATGATCGCGGCGTGACGGCTGATCAGCTCTTCCATCTTCAGCGTCTTGGACAGGGTGCGCGCCCAGGATTCCTCGTCGAAGCCGGTCGCCGGCCCCTTGTTCGACCAGTCGCCGGGGATGGTGTAATAATGGACGCCGATGCCGTCGAACGCGCCGCCGGCGTCGCGCATCATCACTTCGGTCCAGTTATAATCGTCGCTGTTCGCGCCGCTGGCGATCTTCATCAGGCGCTCGCCGGCGGGGACCTTCAGGAAGGTCGAATAACGGCGGGTGATGTCGGCCGCATATTCGGGGCGCATATTGCCGCCGCAACCCCATAGCTCGTTGCCGATACCGAACATCGCCAGCTTCCACGGCTTGTCGCGGCCGTTCTTGCGGCGCTCCTCGGCATAGGTCGATTTGGACGGGAAGGTCATATATTCGACCCACTCGGCCATCTCGGACGGCGCGGCCGAGCCGACATTGCCCGAGACATAGGCCTCGGCACCGACCAGCTCGGTATAGTTCATGAACTCGTTGGTGCCGAAGCTGTTGTCCTCGGTCACGCCGCCCCAGTTGGTGTTGACCTTGGTCAGGCGCTTGGCCTGCGGGCCGATGCCCTCGCGCCAGTGATATTCATCGGCATAGCAGCCGCCCGGCCAGCGGATCACCGGCACCCGGATCGCCTTCAGCGCGTCGATGACGTCGCGGCGATAGCCGTTGATGTTGGGAATCTTGCTGCCCTTGCCCACCCAGATGCCCGGATAGATGCCGGTACCCAGATGCTCGGCGAACTGGCCGAAGATATGGCGGTCATAGACCGCGCCCGGGCGGTCGCCATGCACCGCGACCGTCTCCCCCGAGGTCGCCGGCGCCGTCTGCGCCGATACCGTGGTCGCGACCAGCGTGGCCGCCGCCGCGATCAGAAACTTCGTAGCCCTTTTCATGGATTCTCCTCTGCCTGTTGCGGCATGATGGCTTATTGTCCGAGTAAAGAATAGCCCTATTGCGGTTCCGTCGCGCGCGCCGGTCGGGCCCGATCGGGTGTCGTGCCCTCGTCGGTGAAGGGTTCGAGGCGGAAGGCGACGCGCGTCGGCTCCAGCCGGGTGCGGTATTGCATGTGCGGCTGGCCGACATGGCTCCAGGTCGTGTCGCCACCGACGCCCCATTGTGCAGCATCGATGATCAGCGTCGTCTCGCCATGGGGGACGATGTCGGTCGACTTCCACGTCCCCGGCGCACGGCGGTAGAGATCGCTATAGGGGAAGGCGAGCGCCTGCATCATCAGCGGTTTAGCTGCACGGACGCGCAGCCCCGCCCCCTCGCCCGACAGCTCCATCCAGCGGACGTCGGTTTTGTTGCCGGTATCCTGCGGCCGCATGTAATCGTGATTCTGCTCGGCGATGGCCCCGCGCCACAGTCCGATCGCGGCCGAGCTCTGGCGGTCGACATAGCTTTCGTGCGGGCCGCGACCATACCATTCCACCGTCTTCGTGGCGGTGGGCATGGTGTACCACAGGCCGATACGGACCGGCGGCGGCAGGTCGGATTTCAGCGGCACGAACTGCCCGTCGACATCGACCGCGCCATTGCCGGCCATCGTGTATTTCGTCACGAAGCGCGCCGCGCCCGCGCCCATTTCGTGATCGACGGTGACGCTCCGGTCAGTACCGACGCTGACACGCCGCACCTGATAGCGGCCGTTCATCGTCAGCCATGGTCCCTGTTGCGCGACCGTGCCGTTGGCAGTGTCATTGTCGGTTTCGGCACGGACGAAGTTGGGCTGACCGCCCTTCGCGAGCAGGCGGCCGCCCGCCGCATAGCGCGTGACCAGCCCGGTCTTGCGGTCGATAACCAGCTCCGCACCGTTCGCCGACAGGGTGACGCTGTCGGCGCTATCAGCCACCGTGACCTGCCCCCTGGCCGCCACCGGCATCGCGGGTCCGTCACTGAGCGCGAACTGCTCCCAGCCGACGACGTAGTTCGCCGGAACCGCGCGGATCGTGCCGTCCTTGGCATGCGCGCGCACGGTCAGCAGATATTCCGCCCCCGGCTCCCGCGCGAATTTGGGAGCGAGTGCCACCGTCTGCACCTGTCCGGCCGCCGTGGTCAGCGCGGGCAACTGCCCGGTCGCCACCGCGACGCCATTCTTCTCGACCACCCAGTCGAAGGTGAAACCCGACAGATCGATAAAGTCATGACGGTTGTGTACAATCAGCCGCCCGGTCTTCGCATCATAGCCGTCGAAGCGGATCGGCGACTGGACCTTCTGCACCTCATAGAGTTGCGGATTGGGTGTCCGGTCGGGCTGGTTCAACCCGTCGCCGAACTCGATATCGCCGCCCGGATTGGGGCCATATTCACCGCCGTCACCCCAATAGCGCCGCCCGTCCTTGGTATAGCGGTACATGGACTGGTCGACCCAGTCCCAGATGAAGCCGCCCTGCAGCTTGCGGTGGGCGTAGATGGTGTCCCAATAATCCTTGAAATTGCCGCCCGAATTGCCCTGCATATGGGCATATTCGCACTGGATCATCGGCTGGGTGCGCGTCGGGTCCTCGGCCCAGTCGACCATCTTTTCGATGTCGTCATACATGGGCGCATAGATGTCGACATAGTTGTTCGGCTGGTGGCTCCAGTCGAGCGTACCCCAACCGAGATAGGAGATCAGCCGCGAGCGGTCGCGCCGCCGGATCGCCGCCGCCGCCTTCTCGAAATTGGGGCCAATCCCCGCCTCGTTGCCCAGCGACCAGAAGATGATCGAGGGGTGGTTCTTGTCCCGCTCGACCATGTTCATCACGCGGGAAACGTGCGCGCCCTCCCAGGCGGGGTCGAAGCCGATCTGATATTTGTCGCGCTCGCCGCCGTGGCGGTTGCCCTGCTCCATATAGGCGTGGCTCTCGATATTGGCTTCGTCCATCAGGTAGAAGCCGTACTCGTCGGCCAGCGCCAGGAAGCGCGGGTCGTTGGGATAGTGCGAGGTGCGGATGGCGTTGAAGTTGTTGCGCTTCATCAGCTCCAGATCGCGGCGCATCGACTCTTCGGAGATGACGTGGAAGGTCACCGGGTCATGCTCGTGCCGGTTGACGCCGCGGATCATGATGCGGCGGCCATTGACCATGACCTGCCCGTCCTTGATCTCGACGGTGCGGAAGCCGATCCGCTGCGGCGTGGCCTGCACCACCTGGCCGTTCGCATCGACCAGTTCGACCAGCAACGTGTAGAGGTTGGGCGTCTCCGCCGACCAGCTGCGCACACCCGGCACCGCCGCCTCCAGCATGGCCGAGGTCGCGCCCTGCGCCAGCGCCACGTCGCGCGTCACCACCGTCCGCTCGCCGTCGAGCAACGTCATCCGCGCGGTCATCGCCTGGGGCAAGGCGGGCAGCGTCAGCTCGGTCGACAGCGTGCCGTCGCGATAATTCTTGTCGAGCCCCGCATGGACGAACAGATCGTCGATCCGCGCCTTGGGTACGGCGCGTAAGTAAACCGAGCGCTCGATCCCTGAGACACGCCAGAAATCCTGATCCTCCAGATAGCTGCCATCGGACCAGCGATGGACGCGGATCGCCACGACATTGCGGCCGGGCTTCACGAAGCGGCTGAGATCGAATTCGGACGGGAGCTTGGAGTCCTCGGAATAGCCGACCTCCCGCCCATTGACCCAGACACGATAGGCCGAACCCGCCGCGCCGATGTGCAGGATCACATCCTGCCCGCGCCACCCCTCCGGCAGAGTGAAGTCGCGGCGATAGGAACCGGTTTCGTTATCGTCATGCGGCACCAGCGGCCGGTTGGCGGGGAAGGGATAGGTGATGTTGTTGTATTTGGGCTGGCCATACCCCTCGGCCTGCCACATCGCGGGGACGGGGATCGTCTTCCACTTCGACACGTCGTAATCGGGCCGCTCGAAACCCTTGGGCGCGCCGTCGACTGAGGGGGAGAAGGCGAAGGACCAGGGGCCGTCGAGGCTCATATAGCGGCTGGAGCGCGACCGGTCGCCGGCCAGCGCGAGTGCGCGGCTTTCATAGGGAAAGGCGGTCGCGGTCGCGGGGCGGGTGTTCCGCGCGTTGACGGCGGGATTTTCCCAGTCGGGGCGGCTGGGATCGACCTGGACGGCGGCCACCTGCGGCCCCGAATCCTGTGCCGTCGCCGCTGTGCTCAGCGCGATCACGGCCGCACCGGCCGCCCATTGCCACGTCATCGCCATCCCCTTGTCCCGCTCGCGATCCTCCATGGGATCGCCGTCCTTTTGTCTGATTTATACGAGCATGAATTTTCTGTCACAAGCGCTAATCGGGATGGCCGAGGCCGAAAGCCGCCAAGACGTGCGCGGTCGTGCTAAGGTCTTCGGCGGATTGACGGCGCGAGCCGAGCTGCGATTATAGTCTGACGTTTGGTCGCATCGCGGCGACCTGGACAGGGAGCAGGATCGATGGGGCGCAATCGGATTTCCGGCGGCATGGGCCGGCCGGCACGTACGTTGGCCACGATCCTGGTGCTCATGCTCTGCGGATCAGCAATGGCGCAGACGGCACCCCTCACAGCCGCCACCCCCCTGCCCGCCGACCGGCCGGTGCCGGTCACGCTGCGGCCGGCGATCGACCGGCCATCGACGGTGTTCGAGGGCTGGGGCACCGCGCTGGCCTGGTTCGCGCATGTCACCGGCGGCTGGCCCGAGGCGGAGCGGACGCGGCTGGCCGATCTGTTCTACGGCGCCGATGGCCTGGGCTGGACGATCGCGCGCTACAATATCGGCGGCGGCAACGCGGCCGACACCCCGCCCTATATGAAGGTCGGGCGCGCGGTGCCGGGCTTCTGGCGGCAACCGGCGGGGGTGACCGGCAAGGACTGGTGGCGGGCGGACAATCC
Source organism: Sphingomonas pseudosanguinis (assembly GCF_014196255.1). GTDB lineage: Bacteria > Pseudomonadota > Alphaproteobacteria > Sphingomonadales > Sphingomonadaceae > Sphingomonas > Sphingomonas pseudosanguinis. The sequence continues at coordinate 119,075 of NZ_JACIDH010000006.1, read as the reverse complement.
GCAGCACTGGGACTGGAGCCAGGACGCCAATCAGCGCTGGTGGCTCGACGCGATCACCGCGCGGGTGAAGCAGCCGATCTTCGAGGCGTTTTCCAATTCGCCGCCCTGGTTCATGACGATCAGCGGCCGCGTGTCGGGTGCGGAAAAGGGTACTGACGACAATCTGCGTCCTGGTCAGGAGCGCGCCTTCGCCGACTATCTCGTCCGCGTGACCGACGAGTTGCAGCGCCGGCACCGCATCACCTTCCGCACCCTGTCGCCGGTCAACGAGCCGAACACCGATTATTGGTTCGCCGCCAATACGCAGGAGGGCGCGCACTGGTCGCCCGCGCGCCAGGCGCAGATGATCGACGCGACCGCCGCCGCGCTGAAGGCCAGGGGCCTAGCCACCGTCGTCGGGGCGCCGGACGAAACCGCCTCGCATCTGTTCGTCGAGGACTGGGCCGCCTATCCCGCCTCGACCCGCAAAGTGATCGGGCAGCTCAACGTCCACAGCTATGGCACCGTCCACCAGACGGCGGTGCGCGACATCGCCCGCGCCTCGGGCATCCGGTTGTGGATGAGCGAGAACGACACGCCGCTGTCCAAGGACCCGGAGGATTTCACCGGCATGGCGACGCCACTCGCCTTTGCCGAGCATGTCGTCGGCGATCTGAAGCGGCTGGAGCCGGCCGCCTGGGTCTTCTGGCAGGCGATCGAGGATCTGAGCGCCCGCAACGGACAGGCCGGGTCCAACTGGGGCATCGTGAAGGCCGATCTGCAGGGCGCGGCGGACAAGCCGCATGCGATCCACATTACGGGCAAATATTGGGCGATGGCGCAGTTCAGCCGCTATATCCGCCCGGGCGACCGGCTGGTGCCGGTGGATGACATGGATAGCGTCGGCGCGCTGTCCGCCGATGGCCGGCGGCTGGTGCTGGTCCATGTCAATCCGGGACTGTCACCCCGGCCCCTGTCGGTCGCGGTGCCGGGAAATTGGCGGCGGCGGATGATCGTGACCGATGCGGGGCATCAGGCGGTGGACGTCGCAGGGGATGTCGCGCCGCCAAAGTCGATCGTGACGTTGGTTCTGACGCGGTGAGGGTGGGGCGTGGCCTTCGACTTCGCTCAGGCTGAACGGACGGGGGTATCAAGCCCCCCTTCCCCAACCCCCGTTCAGCCTGAGCGAAGTCGAAGGCCAAGGGAATCCCTGGCCCAAATCGGTCACATCCCCGCATCCGGATCGGCCAGCCCGATCATCCGCCGCCCGGCCCTGCGCGCGAAGTTCAGCGTCGCCTTCTTCCGCACATGCGCCGGCAGCGGTACGCTATGCGCCTCACGCACGATCGCGGCGTCATAGCGGTCGGCGACGATGATCCCGGTCCGTTCCGGCAGGAAGGCCGCGCTTTCGAGCGGCGTCCAGTCGAACCCCGCCGGCACCGCCCAATAGAAGCGGTCGCAGTGCGCCAGATAGTCGGGCCATTTGCCGTCGCCCAGCATGTCGGCGCGCGACACCTTGATCTCGACCACCACGACATTGCCGCGTGCGTCCAGCGCCATCAGGTCGGCGCGGCGGCCGCCCTCCAACGGGACCTCGGGAATGGTGATCAGATCGTGGCGGAGCAGCATCCGGGTGACCCCGCGCGCGACATCGGCGGCGCAGAGCGGTGAGCCGGGGTCCTCGACACACGAAGCGGGCGGCATGTCCAACATGCCACCCGCTTAGAACATTTGACGAACAAAGGCAAAGCCCCGCCGCAAGCGGGACCGTTCGTCTCAGCGATAGAAGATGTGGTTGCCGATCGCCGCGACCTTCTGGACGCGCACGCCGGGGCGGTTGCCGGGCGTGTTGAAGAACAGCGCCTTGCCGGCCGGACCGTCCCAGGCCTGGGCCAGCGCGACCTTGGCGACCGCGACGGCGGTGCGATAGGCGCTGCGCGACGGACTGATCGAGGGAATTTCACCGCGGCGCACGAAGCTGAATTGGCCGCGCTGCTTGATGACGTCGCACACGCCGGTCGGGAAGCGGCCCGACTTGGTGCGGTTCAGGATCACCTGCGCGACGGCAAGCTGGCCGGTGAGCGGTTCACCCTGGGATTCGAAATAGATCGCACCAGCGAGACAGCGGAGCTCTTCGCTCGACGCGATGTCGTCCTGGTCGGCGACGGCTTCGGCCAGCGACGCATATTCGCTGTCCTCATCACTTTCAGAAACCTGGGAAAAATCGGGAAGCGCGGACATGGTGGCCCGGGCGCTCTGGGGAACCATCGCCAATTCGGCGGCGTTGATCCCGGAAACAGTCATCGCACTGACTGGCGTGGTGGCAGCAGCGCCGGCGATGTTGGTCGCAAGGCTGGGCGTGCTGGTGGCGAGAAGACCCGCCAGGGAAAGAGCCATGGCCGCAGACGCCGCGACTCGCTTGAAAACGGTCATTCACTCAAACAGACATGCGGTTGGATCACGGACCCGAGCATTGCCCAAAGGCGCTCGTCCGGGCTTCCCCCCGACTGCGTAACCGACCGGATCGCACCCAGCGCGGCACAACGCGAACTTAAGATGGGGGGCTCGTGGCCGATCCGGCCGCGTTCGTCAATGTTGCAGGATCGTTTCAGCGGCGAAGCGTTCCGCCGCAGCGCCGTCCAGTTCGATCACCCACAGATCGGGATCGCGCGCGCGACGGCGTCGCCAATAGCCGATGACATCGTTTGCAGGCGTCGAATCAATCAGCGCCGTCCGGCCATCGGGTCCGATGCCACGCTCCAACACCCGCTCGCGCCGGTCGGCACCGATGATGACCATCAGGATGCCGCCGGCCTGCGCATCGCCCTTGGCCAGCACCATGCCCATGCCGCCGCCGTCGTTCATCCGGCGGAGCAGCGCGGTCACCAGCATATGGCTCGGCAGGCGGCCGTCCATCGGCTCAGACGGTCCGATAGCCGGGCAGACCCGCCAGCGCGATCTGCGAGCGCATGAAGGTGCCGGTGCCGCGCGCGACCTCCTCGCCGCTGGCATCGATCAGCCGCGCATCGGCGACGAACACCCGCCGCCGTCCGCTGACCCAGCGGCCCTCGGCCACCACAGCGCCAGCCTTCATCGGGCGGGTCAGCAACAGGTTGAACTGGGTGGTCAGCAGGAAGCGATCGGTGACCAGGCTGTTGCAGGCATAGAAGGCGGCATCGTCGAGCATCTTGAAATAGCTCGTGCCATGCGCCGCCCCCGCCGCGTGATAATGGCGCTCATCCACCCGAAACCGGATACGCGCGATGCCGGGTTCGGGAATGTCCAGCGTCGAGTCGAACAGACGATTGATCGGCGCCTGGGCGTAGAGCGTCTCAAGAGCCCGGAAATGCGCCGCCTCGCCCTCAGGCTGCGTCACGCGCCTCGTCCTGGGTCAGCAGCGCCCAGATCGCGTCGGGCGATCCCGCCCCGCGCAGCTTGGTGACGAAGCCCTTGTCGCGCAGCCGCCGTGACACCCGTGCCAGCGCTTTGAGATGCGCCGAGCCGGCATCGGCGGGCGAGAACATCGCGAAGACCAGGTCGACCGGCATGTCGTCGACCGCCTGGAAATCGATCGGCTGCGCCAGGCGCACGAAGACGCCGACGATCTGCGTCAGCCCGTCGACCTTGCCATGCGGGATGGCGACACCGCCGCCGAAACCGGTCGAGCCCAGCTTCTCGCGCTCGACCAGCACATCGGTCAGGACTTTGGCGTCCTGCCCCGACGGGCCGGCGGCCGCCGCCGCCAGGGTCTGGAACAGCAGTTTCTTGTTGGCCGCCGAAACGCCGGCCAGCACCGTATCGTGGCGCAACAGGTCGCTGAAATCATTCATGCTCGTTTTCCGATGCGCCCCCGCGCAGGCCGCGCCAATAGCGGCCCGCGCGGGAGAACGATAGGGGCTTATCCTTCGGAGCCGCCCCGTTGTGGTTCAACCCAACCGATGGTTCCGTCGCCCCGGCGATAGACCATGTTGTACGAACCGGTGCCCGAATTCTTGAACAAAAGGGCCGCGGTATTGCGCAGATCGAGCATCATCACCGCGTCGGACACGCTGGCATCGGGAATATCCACACGGGTCTCGGCGATGATCAGGGGTGCATCGCCCGCCTCGTCTTCGTCGACCTGTTCGGCGAACAGCGTATAGCCCGCATCATAGGCCCCCGCCTCGGCCAGTTCGATCGCCTGACCGGCATTGCGGTCCTTCAGGCGGCGGGAATAGCGGCGCAGCTGCTTTTCGATCTTGGTGGCCGCACCGTCGAAGGACAGATGCGCATCCTGCGCGTCGTGACGCCCCTTCAGGACAAGGCCGCGGGTCACATGCATCACGATGTCGCATTTGAAGCCGACATCGTGCGGACCCGTCCCGAACGTCACCTCGGACGAGATGGCACGGGCGAAATATTTCTCGGCGATACCCTGAAGCCGGTCCGTCACATGGGTCCGCAGCGCGTCGCCCGTTTCGACCTGATGACCAGAAATCCGGATATCCATCACTTTCTCCTCAACTACTCGACTGGGACGGTCCTTTTGGCCTGTCCCGTGGCGTCAACCGGACGCCTCGGCCCCCCAAATCGGATCGGCGATCCCCTTTAAGAACGCGGCATGCGCGGCAAGTTCCGCGTCGCTGGGGCGGAAAACACGGGGCGGGCGCACGATGGCGGGGGTGCGGGTGACGGTGATCATCGCGGTCCCCTGCCCCGCATCGTCCGCAAGCAGACCCAGGCCGATCTGCCGCCCGCCCATCAGCTCGACATAGACCTGCGCCAGCAGCTGCGCATCGAGCAGCGCGCCGTGCAGCACGCGGTGCGACCGATCGATGCCATAGCGCGAGCACAGCGCGTCGAGGGTATGCTTGGCGCCGGGATGCTTCTGCCGCGCGATCGCCAGCGTATCGACCATCCGGGTCTTTTCGCAGACAGGCGGAAAGCCCAGCGCGCCCAGCTCGCCATTGATGAAGCCGAAGTCGAAGGTCGCGTTATGCGCGATCAGCGGCGCGTCGCCGATAAAGTCCAGAAACTCGGCCACGCCCGCCGCAAAGACCGGCTTGTCCTTCAGGAACGCGTCGGACAGCCCGTGGACGGCCTGCGCCTCGGCGGGCATCGACCGTTCGGGATTGAAATAGGCGTGATAGGTGCGCCCGGTCTCGACCCGGTTGACCAGTTCGACACAACCGATCTCGACCAGCCGGTCGCCTTCCGAAAATTTGAACCCTGTCGTTTCGGTGTCGAAAACGATCTCTCTCATCCACCGACTATCGGCCTTCGGAGTCCCGCATGCAAGTGATCAGCCGCCGCACCGCGCGCTTTGTCTCGGCCAGCGGAATGTCGGTCGCGATGACATGATCGGCGCGCGCGCGCTTTTCCGCATCGGGCAGCTGACGCGCGAGAATCGCGGCGAATTTCTCGGGCGTCATGCCCGATCTTGCCAACACCCGCGCCTCCTGCATGGCGGCGTCTGCCGATACGACCAACACCTTATCCACAGATTCGTCACCACCCGTTTCGAACAACAGCGGCACGTCGACGACGACCAGCGGTGAATCGGCATGATCGTGCAGGAAGGCGGTGCGCGCGGCCTGGACCGCCGGGTGGACGATTCCCTCCAGCCGCCGCATCGCCGAATCATCACCCAGCACCGCCCGGCCCAACGCAGCGCGATTCACCCCGTCCGAATCGGTGGTGCCGGGAAAGGCCGATTCGATCGCTGCGACCAGGGCGCCGCCGGGGCCTTGCAGCGCATGGACACAGGCATCGGCATCGAACACCGGCACGCCTTCGTCGCGGAACATCTGCGCGACGGTGGACTTGCCCATCCCGATCGAGCCGGTCAGCCCCAGCACGATCATCCGAGCAGCAGCGCCCGCAAGTCCTCGTCGCGGTCGCGCGGCGGTTCGGCACCGAAGAACAGCTCGAACGCCACCGCCGCCTGGCCGATCAGCATCTCCAGCCCGTCGATCGTGTCGAGATCGCGCGCCCGCGCCGCCGCGAGCAACCCGGTTTCGAGCGGCGCATAGACGATGTCATAGACCACCGCGTCCTCGGGCAAGGCCGACAGGTCGAGGTCGAGCGGCGGCTGGCCGGTCATCCCCAGGCTGGTGGCGTTGACGACCAGCGCCGAGGGCGGCACCGCCGCGCCGATCGGCAGCGCCTGTCCCTTCAGACCGAAGGACGACAGCAAAGCCGCGCCCTTGAGCACGTTGCGGTTGAACAAGGTCACCGGGCCGACGCCCATCCGCGACAGTGCGAACAGGATCGCGCGCGCCGCGCCCCCTGCCCCGATCACCGTCACCGGCTGCCCCGCCAGATCGAGCTCGCTGAGCGGTGCATAGAATCCCGCCGCATCGGTGTTGGTGCCGACCAGCGCGCCGTCCTCTGCGCGGATCACGGTGTTGATCGCGCCGATCGTGGTGCGGACATCGCCACGATCCTCGACATGCGCCAACGCCTCTACCTTGTGCGGCACGGTGATGTTGCAGCCGCGCCAGTCGGGATCGGCCTTGCGCTCGGCAAAATAGGCGGCCAGCCCTTCGGGCGTGACGTGGACCGCGCGATATTCGACGTCGAGGCCCAGCGCCTCGGCCCAGAAATTGTGGATGAGCGGCGATTTGGAATGGCTGATCGGGTCGCCGATCACCTCTGCATAGGGCTTGGTCATGGAATTTCCTGTCAGGCGGGCATCCAGCCGCGCTCGCGCAAATAGCCCAGCACGGGCAGCAGCGGCATACCGAGAATGGTGAAATGGCTGCCCTCGATCCGCGAGAAGAGCTGAACGCCCGGCCCCTCGATCCGGAAACAGCCGACACAGCCCGCGATGTCGGGCCACTCCTGGTCGAGATAGCGGTCGATGAAGGCGCCCGAGAGCGGGCGGACATGGAGTTTCGCGCGTTCGACATGGCGCCAGACGGGGCGGCCATGTTCGGCGATGACGGCGGCGCTCCACAATTCGTGGCTCCCGCCGCTCATCCGCGCCAGATGCTCGGCCGCCTCCTCGCGGCTCTCGGGCTTGTCGAGCAAGGTGCCGTCACTCAGCGCGACGATCGAATCCGAACCCAGCACCGGGACGGGCCCGGCATTGGCCGACACCTTCACCGCCTTCATCTCGGCGAGCGCATCGGACAGGTCGCGCGGGGACGAACCCGCCATCGCCGCCTTGACGCTCGCTTCATCGACGCGCGCGGGCAGGGCTTCATAGGCGACCCCCGCGGCGTCGAGCATCGCCCGGCGCGAGGCGCTTTGCGAGGCGAGGATGATCATGCGTCGGACTTTCGTTGATTGACGAGGGAGATGATCGCGGCCGCCGTCTCCTCGATGGAGCGGCGGGTGACGTCGATCACCGGCCAGTCATTGTCGGCGAACATCCGCCTGGCGAAGGTCAGTTCGCGGTTTACCGCCTCCTGCTCGACATAATCGGTGTCGGGCGCCTGGTTGAGCGAGAGCAGCCGGTTGCGCCGGATCGCGATCAGCCGGTCGGCACTGGTGGTCAGTCCCACGACCAGCGGCCTTTTCAGCGTGAAGAGGAACGGCGGCGGCGGGCTTTCGACCACGATCGGAATGTTGGCGGTCTTGTAGCCGCGATTGGCGAGATAGATCGACGTCGGCGTCTTGGACGAACGGCTGACGCCGGCCAGCACAATATCGGCCTCTTCCCATTCCTCCCACGCGATCCCATCGTCATGCGCGATGGTGAACTGGATCGCGTCGACCCGCGCGAAATAGGCGGCGTCCAGGACGTGCTGGCGACCGGGGCGCATCTTGGCCTGGACGCCCAGCAACCCCGACAGCGCGGCATTGACCGGATCGAGCGGCGCCACCGTCGGCAGGCCCAGCGCGTGGCAGCGGCTTTCCAGCACCCGCCGGGTGGTCGGGTTGACCAGCGTATAGATCACCAGCCCCGGATTCTGCGCGATCTCCTGCAGGATGCGCTCCAGATGACTCTCGGTGCGGACCATCGGCCAGAAATGCCGGACGGTTTCCACATCGTCATATTGCGCCAGCGCCGCCTTGGCGATGTTCTCCAGCGTCTCGCCGGTGGAATCGGACAAAAGATGCAGGTGGAGCCGCGTCGTCATGACCGCCCGAATGACTCTGTGGATAACATGGGAAGAATCGGTAGCGTAACTTCGCCGACCGGCCAAGCGGCTGGCGGCCGGTGGATAACGACCGATTCGTCCACAATGAATCTCACAGGTGCGATTCTTTTCCACAGCCTGTGAGTTACGGGGGTCATGAATCCGAATCCCGTTGAATCGGCGATTCCCCTTGAGTCAACGTGTTGGCATATCGGGGAGAGCCGCATAATCCCGACAACCAACGTGCCAACCACTTCAACAATCCATTCTTAGAATCTTCTTAGATAGAAGAAGGGGGGTCTCCTGACCGACGTCTCGATCCAAAAGCCCCTGCTCGCCGTGCTGTCGGGTGAGCGGCAGGCGACGCCACCGATGTGGCTCATGCGACAGGCCGGACGCTATCTGCCCGAGTATCGCGCGCTGCGGGCGGAGAAGGGCGGCTTCCTGGCGCTCGCCACCGATCCGGTCGCTGCGGCCGAGGTGACGGTGCAACCGATCCGCCGGTTCGGCTTTGACGGCGCGATCCTGTTCTCCGACATCCTGATGGTCCCCTGGGCATTGGGGCAGGATTTGAGCTTCGGCGCGGGTGAGGGACCACGGCTGACACCGGCGCTGGTCGATCATGCGCTGGATGCCCTTCAGCGCGTCCCTGAGCGGCTCGAGCCCGTCTATGCCACCGTGGCGGGGGTGAAGGCGCAATTGCCGCCCCAGACCAGCTTTCTGGGCTTTGCGGGCTCTCCCTGGACGGTCGCGACCTATATGGTGGCGGGGCAGGGGTCCAAAGACCAAGGCGAGACGCGCCGTTTCGCCTATGCCGACGGGCAAGGCTTCGGGGCGATCATCGATGCGATCGTTAAGATGACCATCGACTATCTGGCGGGACAGGTTGCCAACGGCGTCGAGGCGGTGCAGCTGTTCGACAGCTGGGCGGGTTCGCTGTCGCCGGCACAGTTCGAGCGCTGGGTGATCGCGCCCAATGCCGCGATCGTCGATGGCTTCCGCGCGCGTTGCCCGGGCGTGCCGGTGATCGGCTTCCCCAAGGGGGCCGGGGGCAAGCTGCCCGCTTATGCGCGTGAAACGGGTGTCGACGCGGTCGGGCTGGACGAGACGGTCGATCCGGTCTGGGCCGACACCTATTTGCCCAAGGGTCTGCCGGTACAAGGCAATCTCGATCCGCTGGCACTGATCGCCGGCGGCGAGGCGCTGGACGGCGCGGTCGATCGCATCCTGGCGGCCTTCGCCGAGCGGCCGCATATCTTCAACCTGGGCCATGGCATCCTGCCCGACACGCCGATCGCGCATGTCGAGCAGCTGATCGCCCGCGTACGGAGCGCATGATGACCGGACTTCTCGGGGCCGCCTATGAATGGGTGAAGGCGGCGCATATCATCTTCGTGATCTTCTGGATGGCCGGGCTGTTCATGATGCCGCGCTATCTGGTCTATCATCAGGAGGCGTTGGTCGCGGGCGACGCCACCGACGCCGCGCGCTGGATCGAGCGCGAGGGCAAGCTGCGGTCGATCATCCTGACGCCGGCGATGATCGCGGTGTGGGTGTTGGGGCTGTTGCTGGCGGCGTCGCTGGGGCTGTTCTCGGGCGTGCCGGGACTGGGCTGGCTCCATGCCAAGCTGTTCTTCGTGCTGCTGCTCAGCGGCTATCATGGCTGGATGGTCGGCTATTCCAAGAAACTGGCGCGCGGGGTGACCAAGCTCAGCGGCAAGCAGCTGCGCATGATCAACGAAGTGCCCGCGCTGGCGGCGGCGTTGATTGTGGTGTTGGTCGTCATCAAGCCGTTCTGAACGACCTTAGTGCTTCCTCGCAGGCGGAAGGGCACTCCTTCTTGCTCCCCTCCCGCAAGCGGGAGGGGGTGGGGGAGGGCAGGGAGTCTCACCGAGACCAACGCCTGCGGCGTTGGGGCGCCCCCCCCCCCCCCCCCCCCCCCGGCGGGGGGGGGGGGGGGGGGCCCCCCCGGGAGTCTCACCGAGACCAACGCCTGCGGCTTTCCCTCCCCCCGCCCCTCCCGCAAGCGGGAGGGGAGCAATAAGAGGAGCCATCCCGTTTACGGGGGGCGTGAGTCTCATGGGGCGATGGGCTTTCCCCATTGACTTGGGGCACCCCCAATCCTAACTCCGGCGGCGTAGGGCGCGGTCCTCGCGTCGCCTACACTTCCTTATCGACAGCCTCGTTTCGCCGCGATCCTCGCCGACCGACGCCCTCCGACCATCCGGACCGATCCTCATGCATCTGAAAGACCTCAAGAAAAAGACCCCTGCCGATCTCGTCCAGCTGGCCGAGGAACTGGGTGTCGAGAGCGCGTCGACGCTGCGCAAGCAGGACCTGCTGTTCGCCATCCTGAAGGAGCAGGCGGAAAAGGGCGACCAGATCATGGGGCTGGGCACGATCGAGGTGCTGCCCGACGGTTTCGGCTTCCTGCGTAGCCCGGAAGCGAACTACCTCGCCGGTCCCGACGACATCTATGTCTCGCCCAACCAGGTCCGCAAGCACGGCCTGCGTACCGGCGATACGGTGGAAGGCGAGATCCGCGCGCCCAAGGACGGCGAGCGTTATTTCGCGCTGACCAAGCTGACGAGCGTCAATTTCGACGACCCGGAGGCCGTCCGCCACCGCGTCAATTTCGACAACCTCACCCCGCTCTACCCCGAGCAGAAGCTGATCCTCGACCCCGCCGATCCGACCCAGAAGGACAAGTCGGCGCGGGTGATCGACATCGTCAGCCCCCAGGGCAAGGGCCAGCGCACGCTGATCGTCGCGCCCCCGCGCGTGGGTAAGACGGTGATGCTGCAGAACATCGCCAAGGCGATCACCGACAACCACCCCGAAGTCTTCCTGATCGTCCTCCTCATCGACGAGCGGCCTGAAGAAGTCACCGACATGCAGCGCTCGGTGCGTGGCGAGGTCGTCTCCTCGACCTTCGACGAACCGGCGCAGCGCCACGTCCAGGTCGCCGAGATGGTGATCGAAAAGGCCAAGCGACTGGTCGAGCACAAGAAGGATGTCGTCATCCTGCTCGACTCGATCACGCGCCTCGGCCGCGCCTACAACACCGTGGTCCCGTCCTCGGGCAAGGTGCTGACCGGCGGTGTGGATGCCAATGCGCTCCAGCGGCCCAAGCGCTTCTTCGGCGCGGCGCGCAACATCGAGGAGGGCGGTTCGCTCTCGATCATCGCCACCGCGCTGATCGACACGGGCAGCCGCATGGACGAAGTCATCTTCGAAGAGTTCAAGGGCACCGGCAACTCGGAAATCGTCCTCGACCGCAAGGTGGCCGACAAGCGCATCTTCCCGGCGATGGACGTCGGCAAGTCGGGCACCCGCAAGGAAGAGCTGCTGGTCGAGAAGGACAAGCTGTCCAAGATGTGGGTGCTGCGCCGCATCCTCATGCAGATGGGCACGATCGACTCGATGGAGTTCCTGCTCGACAAGATGAAGAACTCGAAGACCAACGAGGATTTCTTCGACTCGATGAACCAGTAAGCGGGCGGGCAGGGGGCCATGGCCCCCGCCGACGTGACGCCATGGACGCCATGATGGGTTCGCAAGCGGAATTAGGCCCGTTCGCGAACCCATTCTCGTTTTGGGGCGTTAGCAGGCCCGATCCCACCCCCTTTCGGGATCGTGCCGGTCCAAGCACGGCACGGCCGCGTCGTTGCTTACCAGGCGACGCGGCCAAACGGGGGATTTGCTGAGATTAGGCCCGATCTCCGTTCACGCTCAGCGAAGTCGAAGCGTATGTTCCGTGCTCGGCCAAGATGGTGCGTGGCCTTCGACTTCGCTTAGGCGGAACGGAGGTAGGAGGGAAACCTGACCTCCTTACGAGGGTGACACCACAAACCCCGTTCCGCCTGAGCGTAGTCGAAGGCCAAGGGAATCCCTCGCCGGCAACAGGCGGTGCACTCCGGCGGAACGGAGTTCGCTATTACAGGAAAAGCGACCCCGCCCTTACGGCCGGGTACGTCCGCCGCCACCCGTGCCGGGGGCGCCCGCACCGGCGCCCGGTGCGCCGACCGCGCCGATATTGCCGAACAGGTCCTGGAAGAAGCCGCGCTGGCGACCCAGCGTCGGTGTCGTCTTGCCATAGGGCGAGATGTCGGCGGCCTGATCGATGCCCGACCGGCGGATCGCGCTGACATTGCCCGCCGGATCGAAGCTGATTTGCAGCGTGATCTGCGACGCGGGGTGCGGCAGGTTGAAGCCCAGATTGCGGCTGTCGCGCGCGACATAATACCAGTCGCCGCCGTTGAACTGGCTGGTGATGGTCGGCGTGCCCAGCGTCTGGAGCACCGACTGGCGGTTGTCGACGCCCGGCTGGATCGAATTGACCAGGTCGGTGTCGACGACATAACCCTGATGCGAGCGCAGCGGCGTGCAGGCGGCGGCGGCCATGGCCAGGCCCAGCCCGAGAACGGCCAGCCGGGTGGAAGAAACGCTCATCATCATCTCCGGGCCGCACTCGGCCGCACAGGCGGGTAGGCAAACAGGCGATCGATCGGCTCGACCGTCGCCCCCTCGATATGCGAAGGGAAAGGCGCACACAAGCGTCAGCGCGGTGGATGCCCGCGTGAAGAGGGAGGGGCGGATGGCCGGAGCGTGGCTGAAGCGGATGACCGCACGCTATTTCGGGCGGGACGGCGATGCGGTGCTGCCGCTGTACAATGCGGTCGTGCTGCGCGCGCGCGAACCGCACTGGTATCTGGACGGGGCGGTGCCCGACACGGTCGATGGTCGGTTCGACATGATCGCCGCGATCCTGTCGCTGGTTCTGATCCGGCTGGAGGCGAGCGCGGAGGGCACCGAGGCCGCGGCGCGCCTGACCGAGCGGTTCGTGACCGATATGGACGGGCAGTTGCGCGAGTTGGGGATTGGCGACATCGTCGTCGGCAAGCATATCGGCCGGATGATGGCGATGCTGGGTGGTCGCCTGACCGCCTATCGCGAGGCACTGGTGGCCGAGGAGCCGGCGATGCTGGATGCCGCGCTGCTGCGAAACCTGTACCGGGGGGATGCGCCGGGCGACGCCGATGCGGTCGGTTACGTTCGCCGCGCGTTGACCCTGTTGCACGAACAGCTGGCGGCGATGCCGCTGGCCCGATTGATGAGTGGAGAATTGCCGTGACCCCCGAATGGAGCCGCCCCGAAAAGATCGACACGATCGGCGAGCGTGAAAAGCCGGTCGCGATCGAAGCGGACTCGGCCGAGCGCGCGGCGTTGGCGAAGCGCTTCGGCCTCTTGTCGATCGACCGGCTTCAGGCCGATCTGGTCGTGCGTCGCGATGCCCCCGGCATCCTGGTGACCGGCACGGTGCGCAGCGCGGTGGTGCAGCCCTGCTCTGTAACTGGCGAACCCGTGCCCGCGACCGTGGACGAGCCGGTCGCGCTGCGCTTCGTCGAGCCCGCTGCGTACGGCACGGATGAGGAGATCGAACTGTCCGGCGATACGCTCGACACGATCGAGATCGAGGGCGGTGCGATCGACCTCGGCGAAGCGGCGGCGGAGACGATGGCGCTGGCGCTCGATCCCTTCCCGCGCAGCCCTCATGCGGCGGCGGTGTTGAAGGAGGCGGGTGTCATCAGCGAGGAAGAGGCGCGCCCTCTTGGCGCGTTGGCCGGGCTGAAGGCGAAACTGGAAGGCAAGGGGTGATTATCGACCCTTTGCCAACATGTTATCCACAGCGATGATGGTATTCAAAACACTGAAATCGTGAGAGAATAAAGGCCCTTTCGAGTTTCGCTCTATCATCCGATCGTATGATTGTTTTCAGCATCGCGCTGCCGATCATACACAGGCTTATCCACAGGAAACGCGGGGTATTGGGCCCCCTATCTGACAGGGTTATCCACACCCTGTTTCCGGCCAGGAAGAGCCATTCAGCCTTGTTGGACCGATGATCCTATCGCCGGAATGGCTGTGGATAAGTCAGGGAGTATCGGGACCCAGCGTGGGGTCGAGATCGCGCGGGCGGATGAAGGCGATCAGCGTCGCGCTGTTGGATTGCGCTTCCGCCCAGCGGGTGATCGGCAGGGTCATCTGCGCGACCGTCGCGGTGGGATATTTGTCCTCGGCTCGCTCGCGCAATTCCCCGTCCAGCGTCAGGTCGAGCGTCAGATCTTCGAGCCCGGGATTATGGCCGACCATCAGGACATGATCGGCATCCTCGGGCAGCGCATGGACCAGATCGAGCAGGCTGGCGCCCGAGGCGAGATACATCGCCTTGTCCCACACCGGCTCCAGCCGCCGGCCATAGCCGTTCCACACCTCGTCCAGCGTCTCCATCACCCGCACGGCGGGGGAGGCAAGGATGTGATCGAACTTAAAATCGAGTGACTTGAGCTGCCGGCCGATCATCGCCGCCGCGCGTCGCCCCTTGGCATTCAGCGGACGATCGAAGTCGCGCGCCACGGGATCGTCCCAGCTGGATTTGGCATGGCGAAGCAGCGTCAGCGTCTTCATCGGATCGGACTCTCCGGGGCGGCGGCTGGCAGGGTATCGGCCTCTCCATGCCCGATCGCGGCGTCGGAGGAAAGCCGGCCCGCGACCCGCGCGACGGCTTCGTCCAGCGTCACGCGGCTGATCGCGACCCCCGGCGGAAAGGCGTCGAGCAGCCGCGACGGCATGGCGGCGGATAGCAGCACGAAGGCGCCGCGATCATCGGCACGCCGGATCAGGCGCCCGAACGCTTGTGCCAGCCGCGCGCGCACGATCCGATCGTCATAGACGCTGCCGCCCCCCGCCAGCTTGCGCGCGGCGTGCAGTACGGTCGGCTTGGGCCAGGGCACGCCCTCCATCACCACCAGCCGCAGCGAGGAGCCGGGCACATCCACACCGTCGCGCAATGCATCGGTGCCGAGCAGCGAGGCGGACGGATCGTCGCGGAAGATGTCCACCAGCGTGCCCGTGTCGATCGGATCGACATGCTGCGCGTGCAGCGCCAGCCCGTCGCGCGCCAGCCGGTCGGCGATCCGGCCATGCACGCCGCGCAACCGCCGGATCGCGGTGAACAGCCCCAACGTCCCGCCCTTGGCCGCGGCGATCAGCCGCGCATAGGCATTGGCCAGTTGGGGAATGTCGCCGCGCTTCACATCGGTGACGATCAGTACTTCGGCGCGGGCCGGATAATCGAACGGACTTTGCGCGACGAAATGCGCCGGGCCGCGCGCCAGATGCGGTGCCCCCGTCCGCGCCTCCGCCACATCCCAGTCGCCACCGGCGCGCAAGGTCGCCGAGGTGACGACGGCACCATGCGCCGGCTTCAGCACGATCTCGGCAAAGGGGCGGGTGGGGTCGAGCCAGTGGCGGTGCAGGCCGATGTCGTATTCGCGCCCCTCGACCCGATCGACCGCCAGCCAGTCGACGAAATCGGGATCGACCGGTCCGCCGATCCGCGCGAGCAGCGACAGCCACGCCGCCACCGTCTCCGCACGCCAAGCGAGCGAGGCGATCGCGCCTTCCACCCGCGCGCGTGCTTGGCCGTCGAGCCAGTCGGGCGCTTCCTGCAATACCGCCTCCAACCGCTGACCCAGCGTCACCAGCGGCCGCAGCAGCGCGTCGAGCGCATGCGCGGCGGGGCCGGCCGCGTCGATCAGTTCGGGGGAGGGGTCGGCGAGTTCGGTTTCCAGGCCATAGCCGGCATCGCCCGGCTGCTCGGCGCGGGCGAAGGCGAGACCGCGCACTGCCGCCAGCAAAGTCTCGATCGGACCGAAGGGCTGGCCCTCCGCCAATCGTCCCAGCCAGCCTTCGCTCGCCAGCGCCTGCGCCGCCTGTACCGCATCGCCGATCGCGCGGTTGCCGCCCTCGTCATAGCTGGCGACATCGGACAGCCGCGCGGCCAGCCCCCGACGACGTCCGCGCGACCCGGCTTCGGGGCCGAGTATCCAGCGGCGCAGCTCGATCGTCTCCGAACCGGTCAGCGCGGTGGCGAACATCGAGTCCGCCGCGTCGAACAGGTGATGCCCCTCGTCGAAGACATAGCGGGTCGGCCGCGTCTGGGTTTCCCGCCCCCGCGCCGCGTTGACCATGACCAATGCATGATTGGCGATGACGATGTCCGCCTGCACCGAGGCGCGCGCCGCCCGTTCGATGAAGCATTTGCGGTAATGCGGGCAGCCCGCATAGACGCACTCGCCACGCCGGTCGGTCAGCGCGGCCGAGCCGTTGCGGCGGAACAAGGTGGTCAGCCAGCCGGGCAGGTCACCCCCGACCATATCGCCGTCGCTGCTATACGCCGCCCAGCGCGCGACCAGCTGCGCCAGCACCGCCGCGCGTCCAGCGAACCCGCCTTGCAGCGCATCCTCCAGATTGAGCAGGCAGAGATAATTCTCGCGGCCCTTGCGGGTGACGACCCGTTCCTTGCGCAACACGGGATCGGGGAAGATGCGCGCCGTCTCGCCACTCAGCTGGCGTTGCAGCGCCTTGGTATAGGTCGAAATCCACACCGCGCCGCCCGCGCGCTCGGCCCACAGGCTGGCGGGGGCGAGATAGCCCAGCGTCTTGCCGATGCCGGTGCCCGCTTCGGCCAGCACCATATTGGGGGTGTCGCGCGCCGCGCGCGGCGCGAAGGCGGCGGTGACGGCGGCGGCATAGGCGCGCTGACCCGGGCGTTCCTCCGCACCCTCACCGGTCAGGTGGCGCAGGCGATCCTCGGCATCGGCGGGCGGCAGGTCGATGGTGCGCGGGGCGGGGCGGGGGGCATCCTCCTCCCATTCGGGCAGCGCGCTGAACAGCCATCGCTCGTTACGCTCGGGCCGGGTCAGGCGCGGGCCGATCAACGGCGCCCAAGGCCAGCGGAGCCGGGCGAGGCTCTGCGCGGCGGTCCATGCGCCTTCGCGCTCGGGCCATACGCCGCCCGGCATGGCGAGCAGCGTCTCGGTGGCGCGGAGCAGAAAGGCCGCAACCTCGGCATCGCTTTGCGGTGGCTCCAGTCCGCAGGCGCGGGCAAGGCCATGCGGGGTCGGGACGGCGAAGCGGGCGGGGCGGAGGAAGGCGAAGAGTTCGAGGATGTCGAGGCCCGATAGTTCGGCATAGCCCAGCCGCTGCCCGATCAGCGGTGCGTTGAGCAGAATGACCGGGGTCTCGGATGCCAGCCCGATCGCCTCGCCGCGTGACACAGCGCGCGTTTGGCCCTGAGTCGAAATCCACACACCGCTATGGCTGGCATGAAGGGCGGGGTGGGGGAGCGTGGTCACTTTGTTGATTTGGGGGAGTGGGAACAGGTTGGCAACGGGGCGCGGGGGATTTGAGTGTTGTTACTGGCCGAATGGCTTTGGGCGATGCCCTCCCCAAACCCAGTTTCGGGTAAACGATGCCCCGCATCGTTTAGGTCATGCCGGGGGCATGACCGACCCAAAACTCGCCTGCGGGAGGGGCTTATTGTGAGAGGCGCGCAAGACCTTTCGAAAACGCACGCCCCTCTCGCAGGCGGGAGGGGATGGGGGGAGGGAATGCCAAGCAATACCGCCCTATCTGTTCCACGTGGAACACATGACCCCTGTGGATAATATCGTGCACAACTCCATCAAACCGCAAAATCCATTGTGCATCCCGCCCCGTCTTGCCACATGGCGGGGCTATGACAGACGAACTCCGCTCCACCGCTCTCGAGTCCAAGGCTTGGCCCTATGAGGAGGCTCGCAAGCTCCTCAAACGCTATCCCGATGGCAAGCCGGGCGGCGAGCCGATCCTGTTCGAAACCGGCTATGGTCCCTCGGGTCTGCCGCATATCGGCACGTTCAACGAAGTGCTTCGCACCACCATGGTCCGCAATGCCTTTCATGCGCTGTCGGATCAGAAGACGCGGCTGATCGCCTTTTCGGACGATATGGACGGGCTGCGCAAGGTGCCGGACAACGTACCGAACCAGGAGATGCTGCGCGAGCATCTCGGCAAGCCGCTGACCCAGGTGCCCGATCCGTTCGAGAAGTTTGACAGCTTCGCCGCGCACAACAACGCACTGCTGCGCCAGTTTCTCGACCGGTTCGGCTTCGACTATGAATTCGCCTCGTCGACCGAATATTACACGTCCGGCCGGTTTGACGACGCGCTCCGGCTGGTGCTGAAGCATTATCAGGGCATCCAGGACGTGATGCTCCCGACGCTCCGCGCCGAGCGTCGCGCCACCTATTCGCCCGTTCTGCCGATCAGCCCCAAGTCGGGCATCGTCCTGCAGGTGCCGGTCGAGGTGGTCGATGCCGAGGCCGGCCTGATCGCGTTCGAGGATGAGGGCGAGCGGATCGTCCAGTCGGCGCTGGGCGGCCTGTCCAAGCTGCAATGGAAGGTCGACTGGGCGATGCGCTGGGTCGCGCTGGGCGTGGATTATGAGATGGCGGGCAAGGACCTGATCGACTCGGTCACCCAGTCGTCCAAGATCGCGCGCGTCCTCGGCGGCCGTCCGCCCGAGGGCTTTAATTACGAGATGTTCCTCGACGAGCATGGCGAGAAAATCTCCAAGTCCAAGGGCAACGGCCTCAGCCTCGACCAGTGGCTGACCTATGGGCCGGAGGAGAGCCTGGCCTTCTTCGCCTATCGCGAGCCGAAAAAGGCCAAGCAGCTGCACATGGGCGTCATCCCGCGCGCGGTGGACGAATATTGGCAGTTCCGGGTGAACTACCCCAACCAGTCGCTCAAGGAGCAGCTGGGCAATCCGGTGCATCACATCCATGACGGCAAGCTTCCCGAAGGCGAACTGCCGGTGACGTTCGGGCTGTTGCTCAACCTGGTTGGTGTGATGGGCGAGGCGACCAAGGAGCAGGTCTGGGGCTATCTCGCCAATTATGTGCCCGAGGCATCGGCCGCGAAGTACCCGGAGCTGGACCGGCTGATCGACCATGCGCTGGCCTATGCCCGCGACTTCGTCACGCCGACGCTCCAGCGCCGTGCACCTGAGCCGCATGAGGCCGAGGCGTTGCGCCAGCTGGATACGCAGCTCGCCGCCTTGCCCGAGGGGGCGAGCGCCGAGGACATCCAGAATATCGTCTATGAGATCGGCAAGACCGACGCCTTCCCGTCGCTGCGCGACTGGTTCAAGGCGCTGTACGAGACGCTGCTGGGATCGGCGCAAGGGCCGCGCATGGGCAGCTTCATTGCGCTCTATGGTGTGGAGAACAGCCGCAAGCTGATCGCCGAGGCATTGGCCAAGGCATAACGATACCGGCCCTCACCCTTCCCACCCGCGTTGCGGGTGGGCCCCTTCCCTCTCCCGATGGGAGAGGGAGGCGCGAAGCGCCGGAAGGGTGAGGGTGGTAGCAACTTAGCGGAGATGCTCCGCAAAGAACGCCATGGTGCGTTCGTCCGCCAATTGCGCGGACTCATCCGACCGGCGCTGACCGAATTCGGTCGCGAAGCCGTGATCCTCACCGGGATAATCGTACAGCGTCACCTTAGGGTGGTCGTCCAGCCCCTCGTGCATCCGCTGTTGCGCATCCTTGTCGACGAAGTGATCCTCCTCCGGGATGTGGAGCAGGACCGGCTTGGCGATGGCGTTCTTTTCATCCAGCAGGCCGTCGATGCCGACGCCATAATAGCCGACGCTGGCATCCACATCGGTGCGCGCCGCGGTCATGAAGGCCAGCCGTCCGCCCAGGCAATAGCCGACGACGCCGACCTTGAACTCTGCGCCATGCTCATCGCGGATCGCCTTGATCGTCGCCTCGATGTCGCGGATGCCGCCGTCCTGGTCGAACTGCCCCATCAGGTCGAGCGCCTGTTGCATCTCGTTGGGGACGTCGGGGTCCAGCTCGATGCCCGGCGCGATCTTGTGGAAAAGATCGGGGGCGACCGCGAGATAGCCCGCCTCGGCCAGCGTGTCGCATTTGCGGCGGATGCCCGCATTCACCCCGAAAATCTCCTGGATGACGATGATCGCGGCGCTCGGCTTGCCCTCGGGTTCGGCATAATAGGCGTTGAACTGGCCCTCGCCGGACGTGGCGGCGATGGTCTTGGTGGCGGTCATACGGGTCTCCTGTGGTCGACGCGACCATAACGCCTTATGCCTCGCTTGGTCGCGTGATGGAGGATGGCGTATGAAAGTGAATGTGGAAATCGACTGCACGCCCGAAGAGGCGCGCCGCGCCATGGGGCTGCCCGACCTGACGCCGATCCATGAACGCTATGTCCAGATGATGCTCGACACGATGGAGTCGGGAGTGAAGCCCGAAATGGTCGAGGCGATGATGCGTAACTGGGCGCCGATGGGGGAGGCGAGCATGGCGATGTGGCGTCGCATGTTTGAGGGGCAGAAGGGCTGAGCATGGCCGATACGATCTTCGCCGTCTCCAGCGGACAGCCGCCGGCGGCGATCGCGGTGATCCGGGTGAGCGGGCCGGGTGCCTTCGCGATCGTGGAACGCATTGCAGGCGGGCTGCCCGAACCCCGGCGCGCTAGCCTGCGGCGGTTGCGGGATGAGGGCGGAGCGACGCTCGATTCCGGACTGGTCCTGTGTTTCCCCGGACCGGCGACCGCGACGGGCGAGGATCTGGTCGAGCTGCATTGCCATGGCGGGCGTGCCGTTGTCGCGGCGGTGGAAGCGGCGCTGGCGACGCATCCCGGCGTTCGACGCGCCGAGCCGGGGGAGTTCACCCGCCGCGCGCTGACCCATGGCCGGATCGATCTGGCCGAGGCGGAAGGGCTGGCCGATCTGCTCGAAGCGCAGACCGAGCGCCAGCGGCGTGCCGCGATCGGCGCGGTCGAGGGGCGGGTCAGCCAGGCGTTACGCGGCTGGATGGATCGCACTGCCACGCTATCGGCGGCGATCGAGGCGATGCTCGACTTCGCGGAAGAGGATGACGTTCCGCTCGATGCGGCGGCACTGGAGCGCATCCGCAACGAGATGGATGCTCTTGGACGGACAATGCTGGAGGCGGTCGATCGGCCGCCGGTCGACCGTCTGCATGACGGTATCCGCGTCGTGCTGGCGGGGCCGCCCAATAGCGGTAAGTCGACCTTGCTCAACCTGCTGACTGAGCGTGACGCGGCCATCGTTTCGCCGATCGCGGGGACCACGCGCGACCGGATTGAGGCGACGGTGCTGCGTGGTGGTATTGCCTATGTCCTGACCGACACGGCGGGGCTGGCAGAAGACACCGATGACGTGATCGAGGCGATCGGCGTCACCCGTGCGCAGGAGGCGATGGCGCAAGCGGACATCCTGCTCTGGCTGGCCGATACGCCGCCCCCGCGTGAGGATGCGCTATGGCTCCATTCGCGTGCCGATCTGCCGGGACGGGGGGCCTTACCCGATGGTCGCGCGTTAGCGGTGCGTCGTGACGATGGCGGGTCGATCGCTGCGTTATGGGAGGTGCTGGCGGCGCGGGCGGCGGCCTTGCTGCCGCGTGAGGATGCGTTGGGCTTCAAGCGGCATCAGCAGGATCAGTGCCGAAAGGCCACCCTGGCGTTGCTGAGCGCACCGCGGGCCGACGCGCTGCTGATGGCGGAGGAGCTTCGTCTGGCGCGTCAGGCGCTGGCCGCCTTGCTTGGCATCAGTGCGACCGAGACGATGCTCGATGCGCTGTTCGGACGGTTCTGCCTCGGCAAATGATTGTTCCACGTGGAACGTTAAGCATAGAATGTCGGTGGGGATCGCTTTGACGCTGACCCGCCGTTCCGGTAGGGCGGGGGCATGTTTGATGTCGTAGTGATCGGTGGCGGTCACGCGGGAACCGAAGCCGCCGCAGCGGCTGCACGCCGGGGTGCGCATACGGCCCTTTTGTCCTTCGATCGTCATGGCCTGGGCGCCATGTCCTGCAATCCGGCGATCGGCGGATTGGGGAAGGGCCATATCGTGCGCGAGGTCGACGCCTTTGACGGGCTGATCGGTCGTGCGGCGGACCAAGGCGCGATCCATTACCGGATGCTCAATCGCAGCAAGGGCACGGCCGTCCAAGGTCCGCGCGTCCAGGCCGACCGACGGCGCTATGCCGGGGCGATCCAGGCGATGCTGGCCGCGCAAGCGAACCTGACCATCGTCGAGGGTGAGGCGGAAGCTCTGGTGCTCGAGGGGGACCGGGTCGCCGGTGTGCAGCTGGCCGATGGTTCGGTCCTGGCATGCCGCGCAGTGGTGTTGGCGACCGGCACCTTCCTCGGCGGGCGACTGTTCCGGGGGGAGGAGCGGCATCTCGGCGGCCGCATCAACGAGCGCGCCGCAACGCTAATGGCGCAGCAGCTGCGCGCGCTGGGGCTGCCCATGGCACGGATGAAGACCGGCACGCCGCCGCGTCTCGACGGACGGACGATCGATTGGGCCAGGCTGGACGAGCAGCCCTCCGATAGTGATCCCTGGACCATGTCGCCGATGACGGCGAGCCGGCCGCTGCCGCAGATCGCCTGTGCGATCACCCGGACGACGCAAGAAACCCATGCGATCATCGCGGCGGCCTTCCACCGATCGCCGCTGTTCACCGGCGCGATCGAGGCCAATGGCCCGCGCTATTGCCCGTCGATCGAGGACAAGATCAAACGCTTCTCCGACCGCGACAGCCATCAGATTTTCCTCGAGCCAGAGGGGCTGGACGATCCACTCGTCTATCCCAACGGCCTGTCGACCTCGCTGCCGACCGATGTGCAGGAAGCGATGATCGCCTCCATGCCGGGGCTGGAGCGGGCGGTGATCACGCTGCCCGGCTATGCGGTCGAATATGACCATATCGATCCGCGCGCGCTCGATGCCCGACTGGCCCTGGGAGCGCTGCCAGGCGTGTTCTGCGCCGGTCAGATTAACGGCACCACCGGCTATGAGGAAGCGGCGGGGCAGGGGCTGATCGCCGGGTTGAACGCGGCGGCGCATGCCCGCGATTTGGCGCCGGTGATCCTCGACCGCGCCTCGAGCTATCTGGGCGTGATGATCGACGATCTGGTGCTGCAGGGCGTGACCGAGCCCTATCGCATGCTGACCGCACGCGCCGAGTATCGCCTGTCGTTGCGCGCCGACAATGCCGAGAGCCGGCTGGGCGGCATCGCCGAGGCGGCGGGATGTCTGTCGCCCGAGCGGCTGGCCCATCGCGCGCGGCGGCTGGAGCAACGCGCGACCCTGCGCGATCGGCTTGCCACGGTGCGGACCGCGTCCGATCTCGCGCGCAGCGGGGCGGCGATCGCCCAGGATGGCGCACGGCGGACCGCCTATGAGTGGCTGCGCTTCGATGGCGTCACGCTGGCGCATGTCGCCCCCGAGGCGGCAGAGGGGCTGGACCCTGCCGTCGTCGCCGAGACATTGGAGGATGCGCGCTATGCCCCCTATGTCGAGCGACAGGCGGAAGAGGTCGCACGGCTCCGTGCCGATGAGCAGATCCTGTTACCCGTCTCGCTCGATTATGCCGCGATCCCCGGACTGTCGCAGGAGATGATCGACCGGCTCAGCCTCGCGCGGCCGGCGACATTGGCCGCCGCCTCCCGTATTCGGGGCATCACCCCCGCCGCCCTGTCGGCGGTCCTTCTCCACGCACGAAAGATGGCGGCATGACCGAAGAACAAGCGCGCGACTGGGCCGTCCAGCGCTTTGGCGAGGACGCCGCGAGCAAGATCGACTGGTTCCTGAATCTGGTGGTGGTGGAGAATGACCAGCAGAATCTGATTGCACCGTCGACCATCGCCAATATCTGGGCGCGGCATGCGCTCGACTCGTTGCAGCTGATCCCGCTCGCCGATCGGGCGGATGGTCAGTGGATCGACATCGGCACTGGCGGTGGCTTCCCCGGCATGGTGGTGGCACTAGCTTGGCCCGGCCGGGTTGCGCTGGTCGAGCCGCGCAAGCGTCGGGCCGAGTTTCTCCAGCACTGTGCCGAGACATTGGGGATCGCCGACCGGGTCAGCGTCCATGCCTCCAAGATCGAGGCGGTCGAGCTGAAGGCAGACATTATTTCTGCTCGTGCCGTGGCGACAGTCGAAAATCTTTTGCGCGCGGCGGCGCATTGCGGCAAACAGAATACGCGGTGGCTGCTGCCGCGCGGCCGCCTCGACGAGCGCGAGATCAAGACCCTAAGCCGGCAATGGCGCTTCGTGTTTCACGTGGAACATAGCATCACATCGACCGAGTCGTCGATCGTGATCCTCGACCGAGTAGGGGCCCGATGATCTGCGTTGCGATCGCGAACCAGAAGGGCGGGGTGGGCAAAACCACCAGCGCCATCAACCTTGCCACCGCCCTGGCGGCGACCGGGCTTCAGGTTCTGTTGATCGACCTCGATCCACAGGGCAACGCCTCGACCGGCCTCGGTATTGCCAACAGCCAGCGGGTCTTCTCCAGCTATCATGTGCTGCTCGGCGAAGCGCGGATCGATGACGCGGTCGTCCATACCCAGGTGCCGCGTCTCGACATCGTGCCCGCCACGGTCGATCTGTCGGGGGCCGAACTGGAGCTGGTCGATTTTGAGGATCGTACCCACCGGCTGGATCATGCGATGCGGCGCTCGCAGGGGCGGTGGGACATCGTTCTGATCGACTGCCCGCCCTCGCTTGGGCTGCTGACGATCAATGCGATGGTGGCGTCTGATTCGCTGTTCGTACCGCTGCAATGCGAGTTCTTCGCGCTGGAGGGACTGTCGCAGCTGCTGACCACGGTCGAGCGGATTCGTGCGCGCTTCAATCCGGGGCTGGCGATCCTGGGCGTGGCTTTGACGATGTATGACCGGCGCAACCGGCTGACCGATCAGGTGTCGGCGGATGTGCGCGCCGTTTTGGGAGGTGTGGTGTTCGATACGGTGATTCCGCGCAACGTCCGGCTGTCGGAGGCGCCCAGCCACGGCCTGCCGGCGCTGATCTATGACCATCGTTGCGTCGGCAGCCAGGCCTATATCGCGCTGGCCCGCGAACTGATCGCGCGTCTGCCGCTGACCACCCAGCCGGGCGCGGCGGCGGCATGAGCGCTGAGACGACCGCGAAGCGTCCGCGCCCCGGCCTGGGACGCGGGTTGGGCGCGCTGCTTGGCGACATGGCGCGCGAGGCGCCGATCCGGCCGGGCGACCAGCCCGCGATCGGCGGCGTGCGCATGCTCCCCGTTGGGGCCTTGTCGCCGCATCCCGATCAGCCGCGTCGGCATTTCGAGGAAGCCGCGCTCGACGAACTCGCCGCCTCGATCGCGGCGCGCGGGCTGATCCAGCCAATCGTCGTGCGCCCGCATGGCAAGGATTATCAGATCGTCGCCGGCGAACGCCGCTGGCGCGCGGCACAGCGCGCGCGGCTGCACGAGGTGCCGGTCGTCGTCCGCGACTTCGATGATGCGCAGACGCTCGAAGTCGCGCTGATCGAGAATATCCAGCGCCAGGATCTCAACGCGATCGAAGAGGCGCAGGCCTATCAGCGGCTCGCCGGCGAATTTGGCCATACGCAGGAGGCGCTCGCCAAGATCGTCCACAAGTCGCGCAGCCATGTCGCCAATCTGCTGCGTCTGCTCGAACTGCCCGACACGGTGCAGGCACAGGTGGTCAACGGCGCGCTGTCGATGGGTCATGCCCGCGCGCTGCTGGGCGCCGATGAGGTCGAAGCGCTTGCCGATCAGGTGATCGCGCGGGGCCTCAGCGTTCGCGAGACCGAGAAGCTGACGCGTGAGGCCAAGGGCGGCGGGCGCAATGCCACCGAGGCGTCGGACAAGAGTGGTGCGCCCAAGGGCCAGGGTCAGGATGTACCCGATGCGGACATCGCCGCGTTGGAGAACCAGCTTGCCGATCTGCTCGGCCTGTCGGTGCGGATCGCGCATGGCGAGAAGGGCGGTACGCTGACGCTCAGCTATTCGACGCTCGATCAACTCGACATGGTCTGCCAACGACTGACCGGCGAGGGTATTTGAAGGGGACACGATTTCCCCAACGATAGGGGCTATCGGCGTCTTCGCCGGGACATCCGGCAATTTGCCTTCGCATTTTAACGAATTGGGGAGGGGGCAACCTCTCCCCGCCCTTACGAGGTCGATTGCAGCCGATCGATCCAATCCGTCACGGCGTTGCGAAGCGTCTCGCGGGTTTTCTCCGAAGCGAGCAGCAGGGGCAGGCCCAGCAAGGCGGGCACGAAACTCGCGAGGATCAGCCAGCCGATGAAGGCGGCGATCAGGATACCGGCCGCCATGCGCAGCTGCCCGACCGTGCCGGCGTTCAATGTCAGGGTGCGGGGGCCTTTGGCGTCGTAAAACCGCTGCGTCGTCCAGACCGACCCGCCGTCAAAGCGGATTTTGGTCGGCAGCCATGCTCGGTCATTAGCCTTGGCACGATCAACAGCGCCCGTCGGCAGGCTAGCGAGATCGAGGGGCTTTTGGGGTGCCGGGGCGTACGGCTTCTTCGCCTGTGTATCGATCACCTCCAGCCGCCGGCCGCGCTCGACGACGCGAAAGCGGGTGGGGGGCATGTCTGTCACGCGCACCGTCCTTGCCGGTGGGCACGCCATTGGTCGGCGCTTTGCCCCCAGGCATCGACCCGAAAATTCTCCAACGGGGCGGGGAGACTGACCGGCCCCTGATTCACCGCACCCAAACGCTGCGCGAGGCGGATCGAGCCGACATTGTCCGGATCAATGGTGTGGATCACATGATCCCAGCCCAGCACATCGACCGCATAGTCCATCGCCGCGACCGCCGCCTCATGGGCATAGCCGCGCCCGGCGAATTCGCGCGCGACGCCCCAGCCGACCTCGCGCCCCGGCCAGCCCTCGGGTTGCCAAGGGCCGATCCGGCCGACCCAGCGGCCGGTGTCGCGCTCGATCACCGAGAACATAGCAAAGCCGCGCACGCTCCATGCGCCGACCATGGTGCAGAGCGATCGCCACGCCGCCCCGCGCGCCTGAACGCCGCCGAGGAAGCGCATCGTGTCCTCCTCGGCATGGAAGGCCGCCCAGGCCTCGAAATCCTCCGCCGAGGGAAGCCGCAAGGTCAACCGCTCGGTCTGGAGGACGGGGGATGTCACCCGAACCGGCCCTTCAGCGCCAGCATGGCGAGCGCCGCCTTGGCCGCCTCGCCGCCCTTGTTCTTCTCGGTCGGACGCGCGCGGGTCAGTGCCTGCGCCTCGTTCTCGGTGGTGATGATGCCGTTGCCGATGGGCAGCCCGTCCATGGTCAGCGCCATCAGGCCGCGCGCGCTCTCGTTCGAGACGATCTCGAAATGATAGGTCTCGCCGCGAATCACCACGCCGATCGCGACGAAGGCGTCGTAACGGCCCGAGTCCGCCGCCATCGCCACCGCGCCGGGGATTTCCAGCGCGCCGGGGACGGTGATCGTCTCATGGCTGTGACCCGCTTCCTCGATCGCGGCGCGTGCGCCCGCCAGGAGCAGGTCGTTGAGATGCTCGTAGAAGCGCGCCTCGACGATCAACACATGCGCCATCAGGCGTCTCCCTCAAAATTCTCGATACGACGTTCGCCGACGATCGACAGGCCATAGCCGTCGAGCCCGATCAGCGTGTGATGCGTGTTGGTCAGCAGCACCATGTCCTGCACGCCCAGTTCGGCCAGGATCATCGCGCCGACGCCGTAATCGCGCAGTTCCTCCATATCGATCTGCACCTCCTCGCCCGCCTTCAGGCGGACGGCGGTGGTGAAGGCGTCGGTACGCGGACGGTTGATGACGACGATCACGCCCGAGCCTTCCTCGGCGATCATCCGCATCGACTTGGCGAGCAGCGCGCCGCGCGACCCCGCCTCGCCGAACACATCGGCGAAGGGCGACAGCGCGTGCATCCGCACCAGCACCGGCTGGTCGGTGTCGAGCTTGCCCTTGACCAGCGCGACCTGCTCGGTGCCCGTCGCCTTGTTGCGATAGGCGCGCGCGGTCCAGGTGCCGCCCCATTCGCTCTCGAACGTCGCTTCGGACTGCAACTCGACCAGATGGTCGTAGCGGCGGCGATAGGCGATCAGGTCGCGGATCGTGCCGATCTTGAGGTTGTGGAGCTGCGCGAACGACACGAGGTCGTCCATCCGCGCCATCGTCCCGTCCTCGTTCATGATCTCGCAGATCACGCCCGAGGGGTTGAGGCCCGCCAGCCGCGCGACATCCACCGCCGCCTCGGTATGGCCCGCGCGCACCAGCACGCCACCGTCGCGCGCGACCAGCGGGAAGACATGGCCCGGCGTCACCAGCGCATCGGGGCCCTGCGACGCATCGATCGCCACCGCGATGGTCCGCGCGCGGTCGGCCGCCGAGATGCCGGTCGTCACGCCCTCGCGGGCCTCGATCGAGATGGTGAAGGCGGTTTCGTGCCGCGTCCCGTTCTTCGGGCTCATCAGCGGCAGGCCGAGCGTGTCGACCCGCTCGCGCGTCATGGCCAAGCAGATCAGCCCGCGCCCGTGCCGCGCCATGAAGTTGACCTTTTCCGGCGTCGCCATCTGCGCGGGGATGACCAGATCGCCCTCATTCTCGCGATCCTCGTCATCGACCAGGATGAACATGCGGCCGTTACGTGCCTCATCGATGATCTCTTCGGGGCTGGAGAGAAACCCTCGCCGCAGACCGGCCAAAGCGTCGGGATTAGCGGCCACGATAATGCTCCATGCGCTGCAGATAACGGGCGAGCACGTCGATCTCGATATTGACGCGCTGGCCTTCGGTGATGCCGCCCAATGTCGTGACGGCGGCGGTGTGCGGGATGATGTTCAGGCCAAAAACGGTGCCATCCGCGCCGTCCTCGACGCTGTTGACGGTCAGCGAGACGCCGTCGACCGTCACCGATCCCTTGGTCGCCATGAAGGGGGCGAGGTCGGACGGAACGGATACGAAGACGCGGTGCGATCCGCCTTCTTCCGTCACCGACACGACATGGCCGACGCCGTCGACATGGCCGGTGACGATATGCCCGCCCAGCTCGTCGCCCAGCTTCATCGCGCGTTCGAGGTTCAGCCGCTGGCCGGTCGTCCACTGGTCGGCGGTACGGCTGATCGTCTCGGCCGAGACGTCGACCGCGAACCAGTCGGGGCCTTTCTCGACGACGGTCAGGCAGACGCCCGAACAGGCGATCGATGCGCCCAGGTCGATGCTGGCCGTATCATAGGCGGTGGCGATGACGACCCGCGTGTCGCCGCGTGTTTCCACGCTGGTGACGGAGCCGATGTCGGTGACGATCCCGGTAAACATATCAGGCGCGTTCGTAGACCTCCAACCGGTCGCTGCCAAGCATCCGCGAATCGCGCAGGCGCCAACGCCCATGCGCGTCGGTGAGCGAGGCCAGCCCGATCTCGCCCAGCGCCGCGCGACCCTCGCCGATCAGGATGGGCGCACGGTAGAGGAGCAGCCGGTCGACCAGGTCGCCGGCGAGGAAGGCGGAGGCGGTCTGCGCGCCGCCCTCGACCATCAACCGGTCGACGCCTGCCAGATCGCTGATGGCGGCGGGGGATGGGATCGTGTCCCAATCCTTGTCCGGCGTGCGGGAGAGCAATATGCGGCGCGGGCTATGCGCTTCCAGTCCCGGCAGGCGGACATCGAGCCGGGGCGCATCGGCCACCAAGGTGCCGCGCCCGACCAGGATCGCCTCATGCCGGCTGCGTTCGAGATGGGTATGCGCGCGCGCCTGGGGGCCGGTGATCCAGCGGCTCGTCCCATCGGGCCGCGCGATCCGGCCGTCGAGCGAGGTGGCGAGCTTGAGCGTGACGAAGGGGCGGCCTTTCGCACGGCGGGTAAGGAAGCCCGCAATCATCGCCCGCGCCTCGGCCTCGCACACGCCGACCGTCACGGCGATCCCGGCGGCGCGGGCACGGTCGAAGCCCTGGCCATTGGTACGCGGATCGGGGTCGCCCATCGCCGCGACGATCCGCGCGATTCCGGCGTCGATCAGCAAATCGGTACAGGCGGGGCCACGAGGCGAGAGATGCGCACACGGCTCCAGCGTGACATAGGCAGTGGCACCGCGTGCGTTATCGCCCGCCTCGGCCAGCGCCATTGCTTCGGCATGCGGGCGTCCACCCGGTTGCGTCCAGCCGCGCCCGACCACCCGGCCATCGCGAACCAGCACGCATCCGACATTGGGGTTGGGCGCGGTCCGGCCGGTGCCGCGATCCGCCAGCGCCAGCGCCGCGCCCATCCAGCGCCGATCGATCAGATGCCCCACTTGTTCAGCGCGTCATCGACCTTCTTGAACTCGGCCTGGCGTTGCTCCTTGGCGGCCTTTTCCTCCGCCAGCCGTTCCTTCTTCTTCACGAAGTCGATCTTCTGCTGTGCGCGGATTTGCGCATCGGTGCGATCGGCGGGCCATTGTTCGACATAGATGATGTTGGGCTTGTACGGCACCGGCACATAATCGTCGCGGGCAAAGGCGTAGATGAAGAAGCCCGTGATCCCGACCGCGACCATCAGGAACACCAGTTCGACGGGATGACGCTGCGACAGGAACAGGCGCAGGTCGCGAATGGCGCGGACGGGGGAGAAGCGGCCGAAGAACGACATGGGGGGAAGATAGGCGTTGGCGGTGGTTGGCGCCAGTGGGGTTGGGTCTTTGTGAGACACCTTTCCCTCCCCCATCCCCTCCCGCCTGCGGGAGGGGGGGCGCTGCTTGGCAGGCGTTCGGCATAAGCAAAAAGATCGTTACTTGCTGAGACGCGCATCAGTGGCCCTTGGCACGCCCCTCCCGCAGGCGGGAGGGGATGGGGGAGGGCATGGCCCCAGACGATACGTTTTTGAAGAATGCCCCCAGCACGAAAAAGGGCGGTCGCATCGCGACCGCCCCTTCCTGTTTCGCCAACGGAAACCGTTCGCGAATTACGCGACGGTCTTCATCTTCTCGGCGGCGACCGCGAAGCGGTTGCTCAGCGGCTGGGCGATTTCGCCGGCCAGCTTCATCATGGTTTCGGTCGAGCGCGAGGTTTCGGCGACCATCGAGTCGAAGGCCGAGCGGGCGAAGTCCGACTGCAGCTTCATGAACTCGGTCGGCGACTTGACCGACGACAGCGTCTGCATCGTCTGGGTCGCGGTCTCGAACGAACGCTTGGCATAGTCCGCCGCGCCTTGGCCCAGCGTCTGCGCGCCCTTGGCGGCGATCTTCGACGATTCGACCATCGCCTCGACATTGTCCTTGTTGAAGGCGATCATGTCTTCGAACAGCTTGGCGCTCTTGTTCATCGCGTCCTGGGTGCGGGCCTGTGCCTCACCGAACATCGCCTGGGTCTTGGCGGCGGTGTCCTGGGCGGCGTTCTCGACGGTGCTCGTGGCGTCCATGATGATTTCCTTGGGGCTGGATTCCGCCGGAACCGCGGCGGTCGGGGAAGAAATTGCGGGTGCCGCGTCCGGCTCGGGCGTCGGCGCCGCCGGTGCGGGCGAAGGCGCCTTCGTAACCGGAGCGGGTGCGGCCTCGACCGTATCGGGCTCGGGCACCACCACCGGCGGGATCAGGCTCGCCGGTTCCACGGACGGCTGGCGCGGTGCCGGCACGGCTTCGGGCGCCTTGGCGACGACCGGCTTTGCCGCAGGGGCTGCAACCGGGGGCGTGGGATCGGAAGGAAGGCCGGGGAGCGGCTTGGCGGCCACGGGCTTGGCGACGCGACGCGTCTTGGCCGCAGGCTTCGCGGCAGGGGTGACCTGCTTGTTCTTGTCCACCAGCTCTCTCCCGATTTGCTGCGCTGCACAATAATGCGTCGAACCGAAGTTATCAACAGTTTTGTGCGGCGCAGCAATCGATTTTAGCGCTGCTTGACGTAGCGTCCGGGCGCGTCTTCGAGGGCGGGGAGGGCGCCTTCCCCGGGAATCCGCGCGTCCGTGGCGGCGACGGTCCGATCGTCCCGATCGCGCAGCCACGCCGCCCAGTCCGGCCACCAGCTGCCCTTGGTTTCGCGCGCGCCCTGAACGAACTCCTGAAGCGTCGCGGCGGGGGCGTCATTGGTCCAGTACTGATATTTCCCCGCCGCCGGTGGGTTCACCACACCCGCGATATGGCCCGATCCCGCCAGCACGAAGCGCAAGGGGCCGGTGAACGCCTCGGTGATCTTCCACACGCTTTCGGCCGGGGCGATATGATCCTCGCGCCCCGCCTGGACATAGGCGGGGGTGGCGACCTTGGTCAGGTCGAGCGGCACGCCCGCCACCGCCATCGCGCCGGGCTTCACCAGCCGATTGTCGCGGTAGAGATCGGTTAGATAGCTCAGATGCCATTTGGCGGGCAGGTTGGTGACGTCGCCATTCCAGTGGAGCAGGTCGAACGGCACATAATCGCGGCCCAACAGATAGTTGTTGGTGACGTAATTCCAGATCAGGTCGCGCCCGCGCAGCAGGTTGAACGTCATCGCCAGATAGCGCCCGTCGAGATACCCCTCGGGCGAGAGCGTGCCGATCAGTTTCAGCTGTTCGTCGTCGACGAAGTGGAGCAGCTCGCCCGCCTTCGAGAAATCGACCTGCGCGGTGAAGAAGGTGGCGCTGGCGACCTTCGCCGCCTCACCCTTCGCGGTGAGCCAGGCGAGCGTCGCGGCCAGCGTCGTGCCCGCCACGCAATAGCCGACGGTGTGCACCGACTCGATGGCGAGCAGATCGCGTACCGTGTCGATCGCATCGACCTGCGCGGTAACGTAATCGTCCCAGATCACGTCCTTCATCGTGGCGTCGGCGGATTTCCACGACACCATGAAGACGCTGAACCCCTGGTCAACCAGCCATTTGATCAGGCTCTTCTCGGGCGCGAGGTCGAGGATGTAGAAACGGTTGATCCACGGCGGAAAGATCACGATCGGCACCGCCGCCACCTGGTCGGTGGTCGGAGTGTAATGGATCAGTTCGTACAGGTCGGTGCGCTTGACCACCTTGCCGGGCGTGGCGGCGAGGTTGCGCCCGACCTCGAACGCGGTCGAATCGCTATGGGTCAGCTGTCCACGCCCCATATCGGCCAGCATGTTCTGCAGGCCTTTGAGCAGATTTTCGCCGCGCGTCTCGACGATCTTGTCGAGCACTTCGGGGTTGGTCGCGGGGAAATTGGTCGGGCTCATCGCGTCGATGAAACCTTGCGCGGCGAAGCGGATCTGCTCCTTCTGCTTGGGCTCCACGCCCTCCAGCGCATCGACGCCGCGCAGCATATGGTCCGACACCATCTGATAGCTTTGGCGAATCCAGTCGAACAGCGGCGACTGCCATTGCTCCGCCTTGAACCGGCGGTCGGGCTTCGGGGCCTGGCTCGGTTCGGCGGCGGGGTCGACGAATCGCTGCCACAGCGCCATCGAATCGGACCAGAAGTCGCGGACGCGGCCCATCGTCGCGGGGTCGTTGAAGCCCGGCACCACCGGCACGCCCTCCGGCGGCGGGGTGAGCGCGGCCTCCATCATCATCTGCTGCGCGCGGCCCATGACCCAGGTCCAGTGCTGCAACTCTTCCAGCGTCGGAAGGGCGGGGGCGGTCGTCTGGCCGGCGGTCATCGCATCCTCTCGTTCGTATAACCCCGTCCTAGCGTCATGATATTGCGCCGTCATGTCGGGTCGCGTTGTTCAACGAAAGACGCTAAGCATCAGGTCCCAAATCGTTACACAGAGGGACCCATGTCCGAAGAGTTCTACCGCATCAAGCGCCTGCCGCCCTATGTCATCGCCGAAGTCAACGCGATGCGGGCCGCGGCGCGCGCGGGCGGCGAGGACATCATCGATCTGGGCATGGGCAATCCGGACCTGCCGCCCCCCGACCATGTGCTCGACAAGCTGGTCGAGGTGGCCAAGAAGCCCGATGCGCACGGCTATTCCCAGTCCAAGGGGATTCCTGGCCTGCGCCGCGCCCAGGCGAATTATTACGGCCGCCGCTTCGGCGTCGATCTCGATCCCGAGACCGAGGTCGTCGTGACCATGGGATCGAAGGAGGGGCTCGCCAGCCTCGCCACCGCGATCACCGCGCCGGGCGACGTGATCCTGGCGCCCAACCCGTCCTATCCGATCCACACCTTCGGCTTCATCATCGCGGGCGCCACCATCCGCGCGGTGCCGACGACGCCGGACGAGGCCTATTTCGAGAGCCTGGAGCGGGCGATGCACTTCACCGTGCCGCGCCCCTCGGTGCTGGTCGTGAACTATCCGTCCAATCCGACCGCCGAGACGGTGGACCTGGCCTTCTACGAGCGACTCGTGGCCTTCGCCAAGAAGCATGAGCTGTGGGTCTTGAGCGACCTCGCTTATTCCGAGCTTTATTATGACGGCAATCCGACGCCCTCGATCCTGCAGGTCAAGGGCGGCAAGGATGTCGCGGTCGAGTTCACCTCGCTGTCCAAGACCTATTCGATGGCGGGCTGGCGGATCGGCTTCGCGGTCGGCAACAAGAAGCTGATTGCCGCGATGACGCGGGTGAAGTCCTATCTGGATTACGGCGCCTTCACCCCGATCCAGGCGGCGGCCTGCGCCGCGCTCAACGGGCCGCAGGACATCGTCGAGCGGAACCGCCAGCTCTATCACAAGCGCCGCGACGTCCTGGTCGAGAGCTTCGGTCGCGCGGGCTGGGACATCCCGTCTCCCAAGGCGTCGATGTTCGCCTGGGCGCCGCTGCCGCCGGCGCTGGCGCATCTGGGCAGCCTGGAGTTTTCCAAGCAGCTGCTGACCGAGGCCAAGGTCGCGGTCGCGCCCGGCGTCGGGTACGGCGAGAATGGCGAGGGCTTCGTCCGCATCGCCATGGTCGAGAACGAACAGCGGCTCCGCCAGGCGGCGCGCAACATCAAGCGCTATCTGCAATTGATGGGCGTCAACACGCCGGATTCCGCCAAGGCGGTGTAACCCGACTCCGGGGGCGGTGGCGCTCGCCGTCGCCCCTTACGCCAACCGGCCCATCACAAATTCCTCCCCTGCAAGGGGAGGTGGCAGGGCGAAGCCCTGACGGAGGGATATCGCCCTCTCGATAGCGGGACACCCCTCCAACGCGCTATGTGCGCCACCTCTCCTTGCAGGGGAGGAACCAGGATTACAGTCGCAATTCGACCCAGGCGGGCACCGGGCGGCCATCGCGCAGCGCCGGCTGGAAACGCATTTCCGACATCATCGGCTCGATCCTGCGCCGTGCGGACAGCGTGGCGTGGGCGACCCGGTCGACCCGACCCGTGGCGTTGACCAACAGACAGGCGCTGGCCGGCTGTACCGAATCATTCGCCGGGAACGGCGAGGTGATCCTGGGAAACCGATCGAGCGCGGTGCGATCACCGCATGTCTGCCGGGCGCCTTCGCGACGGGGCACGATCGCAGGCTGTGGCGCGCCGTTCATCTGGAAAATCTGCGGCGGGGCCTTTGCGATCACCACGACAGGGTCGTTCGTGTCGCCCAAATGACAGCCGATTCCCGGAATTCCGGTGAAAATGGCGGCCAGCATCGTGGCCAGTCCCAGATTCGCCAGGGAGGTTCCGGTCCATCCGCTCAGGGCACGCAAGTGGGTCACGCACCTCAGTCTATCGGCGGCCCGTCTTTTGAAAAGATGGAAAGAATCACCGCGCTGCCGCCATGCGCGGCATTTCGGGATGGCGGGTACGCTTGATCGCATACATCGCCCGGTCGGCTTCGGTCAGCAGTCGGTCCAGATCGCGGTCGACCGGTCCCGCGACGACACCGATACTGAGCGAGGGATAGAGCGGCCCGTCGACCGTCGCCGCGACCGCGCGGTTGAATCGCTCGGCCAGCCGCGTGGCGAAGGACTGGGCATCGGCTTGCGACCAGTCGGGCAGGATGCAGGCGAATTCGTCGCCGCCCAGCCGGATCACCGTGCCCGGCGCGCCCAGCTCGCGCTGCGCCAGATCGACCAGCAGGCGCAGCACCGCATCGCCGGTGGCATGACCCTGCGTATCGTTGAGCGCCTTGAAATGGTCGATGTCGATCAGCGCGAGCGCGCAGGGCCCCCGTAACGCCGCCTCGATCCCGCGCAGTCCGAAGCGGTTGAGCGCACCGGTCAGGCCGTCCCGGCTGGCCTGTTCGCGCAGCATGGCCTGGGTCCGCTCCGATTCCATCTGCAACAGGGCGAAATGGGTGAGGGTCAGCAGGATCAGCGCGACGCCGATCATCCATTCCTCCACCGGCTGGCCCTCGATCGTCCAGACGGGGTCGATCAGGGTCAGCATCAGCCTGCCCGCGCGCAGCAGGAAGATCGGCGCGACGGCGGCGAACAGCGCGGCGGTGATCCATCCGGTCAGCAGCCGCTCGCGCCGCGCGATCCCCGCAGCCAGCCCCATGATCCCCAGAAAGCAGAAGCCGCGCGCCAGCCCGAGCGTGACGAAGCTCCAGCGGAACTCGGCGGCATCGACGATCATCAGCCCGATCGACGCCAGCAAGAGCACCCCCAGGATCGCGATCAGCGGACGCGGTACGCTCCGCTCGCCGAACACCGCGACGCTATGCACCTCCAGGCACAGGCCGATCATCATGACGATGTTGAGGAAGCGTTCGAAAAAGGCGGTATTGTCGAAGCCGATAATCAGGATGATCGCATTCGACCCACCGAT
The DNA here is from genome assembly GCF_014196255.1 of Sphingomonas pseudosanguinis. Classification (GTDB taxonomy): domain Bacteria; phylum Pseudomonadota; class Alphaproteobacteria; order Sphingomonadales; family Sphingomonadaceae; genus Sphingomonas; species Sphingomonas pseudosanguinis. The sequence goes on along the minus strand of NZ_JACIDH010000006.1, from coordinate 82,693 downwards.
CAGCAGCTTGCCGCTGCCCCAATAATAGGCCCATTTGCGGCGTCCCGCCCCGGTCAGACCCGGAATCCAATGAATCGCCCCCGCCAGAAGATTGGTGAACGCACCCATGATCTGCAGACTGGCGATATCGAGTGCGAGCATTCCCATTCCATGGTCGGCGATCGGCAGGCCCTGATCGGACCGGCATCCATGCTTGCCGTAGCGGAATAGCGGTTAGAAAATAGTTTCGGATCGGTCCATTTCAAATCCGGGTCATGGGTCCGGTGCGACCGGTGCCCGCAGCGTGAGCGTCGGGCCGGTGCGCGTGAAGGATTGATCCGGGCGGCCCCCAGCCGCTACGGCGGGAGCAATCCCGCAAATGGGCCGAGGCTGTCATCCGATGACGGCCGGGCGGCCGACGGAGTGAAGAGTGAGCAACGACCTCGAAGACATGCGTGAGCCTTTGCTCGCCGCCATTGCCGACGCGCCCGCGCTGGACGCGCTGGAGACGATCCGCGTCGATGCGCTGGGCAAGCAGGGGCGGATCACGCAACTGCTCAAGACGCTGGGCAAGATGAGCCCCGAGGAGCGCCAGGTCGAAGGGCCGAAGATCCATTCGCTGCGCGAGGCGGTGACCGAGGCGCTCGGCACCCGCAAGGCCGCGCTGGAGCAGGCGGCGCTCGACGCGCGGCTGGCGTCCGAGCGACTCGACATGACCCTGCCGGTCGACACCGCCAGCTTCGGCACGGTCCACCCGGTCAGCCAGGTGATGGACGAGCTGGCCGAGATCTTCGCCGATCTGGGCTTCGCGGTCGCGACGGGGCCGGAGGTCGAGACCGACTGGCACAATTTCACCGCGCTCAACATTCCCGAGACGCATCCGGCGCGCGCGATGCACGACACCTTCTATCTGGCGGGTGTCGAGCCGGGTGGCGACGAGCGCACGGTTCGCCGCGTCCTGCGCACCCACACCTCGCCGGTGCAGATCCGCACCATGATCGACCAGAAACCGCCGATCCGCATCATCGCGCCGGGCCGCACCTATCGCTCCGACTCGGATGCGACCCACACGCCGATGTTCCATCAGGTCGAGGGGCTGGTGATCGACAAGGGCATCACGCTCGGCCATCTGAAATGGACGCTGGAGACCTTCCTCAAGGCGTTCTTCGAGCGCGACGACATCGTCCTGCGCCTGCGCCCCAGCTATTTCCCCTTTACCGAACCCTCGGCCGAGGTCGATGTCGGCTACACCATCGAGAAGGGCAAGCGCGTCATCGGCGGTTCGGGCGGCGGCTGGATGGAGGTGCTGGGCAGCGGCATGGTCCATCCGAAGGTCATCGAGGCGTGCGGGCTTGATCCGAACGAGTGGCAGGGCTTCGCCTTTGGCTGCGGCATCGATCGCCTCGCCATGCTGAAATACGGGATGGACGATCTGCGCGCCTTTTTCGACGGCGATATCCGCTGGTTGAAGCATTACGGGTTCGCCAGCCTCGACGTACCCACGCTGTCGGGAGGAGTCGGCGCATGAAGTTCACCCTGGGCTGGCTGAAGAGCCATCTGGACACCGACGCCGATCTCGACACCATTGTCGAGGGGCTGACCCGTATCGGCCTGGAGGTCGAGGGCGTGCACAATCCGGGCGAGGCGCTGGCTTCGTTCCGCGTCGCGCGCATCCTGTCGGCCGAGCGGCATCCGCAGGCGGACAAGCTCCAGGTGCTGTCGGTCGATGCCGGTGACGGCCCGATGCAGGTCGTGTGCGGCGCGCCTAATGCGCGGGCAGGGTTGGTCGGTGTGTTCGGTGCGCCGGGGGCCTATGTCCCCGGCCTCGACGTGACCTTGAAGGTCGCGGCCATTCGCGGCGTCGAGTCGAACGGCATGATGTGCTCGGCGCGCGAGTTGCAGATCGGCGAGGGCCATGACGGCATCATCGAACTGTCCGAGGATGCGGCCATCGGCACGTCCTTCCCCGATTATGCGGGGCTGAACGATCCGGTCATCGACGTGTCGATCACGCCCAACCGCCAGGATTGCATGGGCGTCCACGGCATCGCGCGCGACCTGGCCGCCGCCGGTCTCGGCACGCTGATCGCGCCGACCGTGCCGGAGGTGAAGGGCGAAGGTGCCGGTCCTGACGTTCGCATCGAGGATGCGGAGGGCTGCCCGGCCTTCTATGCGCAGGGCGTGTCGGGCCTGACCAATGGCGAGGCGCCCGAATGGATGCGCCAGCGGCTGACCGCGATCGGGCAGAAGCCGATCTCCGCGCTGGTCGACATCACCAACTATATGACGGTCGATCTCGGCCGACCGCTGCATGTCTATGACAAGGCCAAGCTGTCGGGCGGTCTGGTCGCGCGGCAGGCCCGAGAGGGCGAGACGGTCGAGGCGCTGAACGGCAAGACCTATACCCTGTCCGAAGGTATGACCGTCATCGCCGACGATGCGGGCGTGCACGACATCGGCGGGATCATGGGCGGCGCGCATTCGGGCGTGTCGGAGACGACCACCGACGTCATCATCGAATGCGCCTATTTCGCGCCCGAGGCGATCGCAAGAACCGGCCAGAAACTGGCGCTCACCAGCGACGCGCGCACCCGGTTCGAGCGCGGGGTGGACCCAGCGTTCCTCGACGACGGCCTCGCCATCGCGACCTTCCTCGTCCTCGAATATTGCGGCGGCACCGCCAGCAGCGTGACGCGGGCGGGGAAGCCGCCGGTCGTCGGCAAGACGATCGGTTACGACCCGAATCTCGCCGAGACGCTGGGTGGCCTCGCCATTGCGTCCGAGCGGCAGAAGGCGATCCTCGAATCGCTGGGCTTCACCGTCACCGCCGACTGGCAGGTCACCGCGCCGAGCTGGCGTCGCGACGTGGACGGCCCCGCCGATCTGGTCGAGGAAGTGATCCGTATCGAGGGCATCGATCATGTTCCCCCGGTCGCGCTGCCCCGCACGCCCGGCGTCGCGCGTCCCACCGCCACGCCGCAGCAGAAGCTGGAGCGCCGCGCCCGTCGCGCCGCCGCCGCGCGCGGTCTGGACGAAGCGGTGACGTGGAGCTTCATCAGCGAGGCACAGGCGGCACCCTTCGGCGGCGGCGCGTTCACCCTCGCTAACCCGATCAGCGAGGATCTGAAGGTCATGCGGCCTTCGCTCCTCCCCGGCCTGCTCGCCGCGACCGAGCGTAACATCAAGCGCGGGGCGACCGCCGTGCGTCTGTTCGAGATCGGTCGCCGCTATCTGGAAGAGGCCGAGCGGCCGACACTCAGCGTGGTGTTGGCGGGCGACAAGACGCCCCGCAACTGGCGCTCGGGCAAGGCGCAGGGCTTCGACGCCTATGACGCCAAGGCCGAGGCGATCGCGCTGCTCGCGCAGGCCGGTGCGCCGGTGGATAATCTGCAGGTGATGGGCGAGGCGGGCGATGCCTGGCATCCCGGTCAGTCGGGCACGCTGCGCCTGGGGCCGAAGACGGTGCTGGCCGCGTTCGGCATGGTCCACCCCTCGGTCCTCAAGGCGTTCGATCTGGACGGCGCGGTGGCGGCGGTGGAACTGTATCTCGACGCGATCCCGCCCAAGCGGGCCACTGGCTTCATGCGCCCGGCCTATACGCCCCCCGCGCTGCAATCGGTCCGCCGCGACTTCGCCTTCCTAGTGCCGACCGATCTGGCGGCGGATCAGCTGATCCGCGCGGTACGCGGGGCCGACAAGGCCGCGATCACCGCCGCGCGCGTCTTCGACGTGTTCGCCGGGCAGGGCGTGCCCGAGGGCCACAAGTCGGTCGCGGTCGAAGTCCTGCTACAACCGTCGCAGAAGAGCTTCACCGATGAGGAACTCAAGGCCATAGCCGACAAGATCGTCGCCGCCGCCGCCAAGCAGGGAGCGCAACTCCGTGGCTGATGAGGAAAACTGGGTCCGCATCGGCAACGACCATCTGTCGGCGGCGATCAATCCGTTCGGGGCCGAGCTGTCCTCGCTGAAGGATGCGGACGGTCGCGAGCTGATGACGAACGCGGACCCGGCTTTCTGGACCGGCCGCGCGCCGCTGCTGTTCCCGGTGATCGGCGTGACCCGCGACGGCATCCGCCTGAACGGCCAGCATTATCCGATGGCCAAGCACGGCTTTGCCCGCCACTCGACCTTCGAGCTGGTGGCGCAGGACGCCACCCGCGCGGCATTCTCGCTGGGGGACAGCGAGGAAACGCGCACCTCCTATCCCTTCGCCTTTCGGCTGGAAGTGGAGTTCCGGCTGGAGGACGCCACGCTGGTGACCGAGGTCCGCGTCCTCAATCGCGGTGAGGTGCCGATGCCCGCCAGCTTCGGCTTCCACCCCGCCTTCGCCTGGCCGCTGCCGTACGGCAAGGCGCGGGCCGACCACCGTATCGTCTTCGAGAAGGACGAACCTGCTCGGCTGCGCGAGATCGCTCCCGACGGCCTGATCGCCGAAGCGCGTCGTGACAGCCCGCTCGATGGCCGCGTGCTGCATCTGGCGGACGATTTGTTCACCAACGATGCGCTGGTCTGGGACCCGGTCGAGAGCCGCCATGTCACCTATGGCGTCGACGGTTCGCCGCAGCTGCGCATCGCCTTCCCTGATACCGACAAGCTCGGCATCTGGACCAAGCCCGGTGCCGCCTATGTCTGCGTCGAACCCTGGCACGGCATCGCCGATCCGGAAGGCTTTGACGGCGAGTTCACCGACAAGCCGGGCGTCTTCATCGTGCCGGTGGGTGGCGAGAAGGTCATGCGGATGTCGGTGACGCTGGCGGGATAGCCGTCTCTAAGCCCCTCCCCTTCAGGGGAGGGGATGGGGTGGGGCCTTGCCTCAAATCCCGCGCTTGCGGAAGCGCCCCTCCCCTAAAGGGTAGGGGAGATTTGTGGGGGCCTGTCTTGTGCCACAATTTGCTGTAACAGGCGCACCATCTCGGGCGCTCGGACGCGCCACTTCCCTATTCGACAGAGCCGCCCATGACTTCCCCCCGCCGTACCTTCGCGATCATCTCGCACCCTGACGCCGGTAAGACGACGCTGACCGAAAAGCTGTTGTACTTCGGCGGCGCGATCCACTTGGCGGGCGAGGTCAAGGCGCGGGGCCAGAACCGGCGCGCGCGCTCGGACTGGATGAAGATCGAGCAGCAGCGCGGCATCTCGGTCACCTCGTCGGTGATGACGTTCGAGAAGGACGGCGTGACCTTCAACCTGCTCGACACCCCGGGCCACGAGGATTTCTCGGAGGATACGTACCGCACGCTGACCGCCGTCGACTCGGCGGTGATGGTCATCGACGCGGCGCGCGGTATCGAGGCGCAGACGCGCAAATTGTTCGAGGTGTGCCGCCTGCGCTCGGTGCCGATCATCACCTTCGTCAACAAGGTCGATCGCGAAGGCCGTCCGCCCTTCGAACTGCTCGACGAGATCGCCGACATATTGGCGCTCGATGTGGCGCCGATGAGCTGGCCGGTCGGCATGGGCGGGCTGTTCGAGGGTATCCTTGACCTGACCACCGGCAAGGTCAGCCGTCCCGAGGGCGACAGCCGCGCCTTTCTGGGCAAGATCGACGACGCGCCGACTCTGCCCGCCGACATCGCCGAAGAGGTGGAACTGGCGCAGGCGGGCTATGCCGCGTTCGATGGCGAGGCCTATCGCAACGGCGACCTGACGCCGGTCTATTTCGGCTCCGCGCTGAAAGACTTTGGGGTGGCCGAACTGATCGACGCGCTCAGCCGCCATGCGCCGCCACCGCGCCCGCAACCGGCCGAACCCGCGCCGGTCGCGCCGGAGAACAAGGAAGTCACCGGCTTCGTGTTCAAGGTGCAGGCCAATATGGACCCGCAGCACCGCGACCGGATCGCGTTCATGCGGCTCTGTTCGGGCACGTTCAAGCGCGGCATGAAGCTGACCCCGACCGGCCATGGCAAGCCGATCGCGGTCCACTCGCCGATCCTGTTCTTCGCGCAGAATCGCGAAGTCGCGGACGAGGCGTTTCCGGGCGACATCATCGGCATCCCCAACCACGGCACGCTGCGTGTCGGCGACACGCTGTCGGAGCGGGCGGATGTCCGCTTCACCGGCCTGCCCAATTTCGCGCCCGAAATCCTGCGCCGCGTGGCGCTCAAGGACCCGACCAAGACCAAGCAGCTGCGGAAAGCGCTGGACGACATGGCCGAGGAGGGGGTGACCCAGGTCTTCTATCCCGAGATCGGCTCGAACTGGATCATCGGCGTGGTCGGGCAGCTCCAGCTCGACGTGCTGCTGTCGCGGCTCGATGCGGAATATAAGGTCGCGGCGGGGCTGGAGCCCGCGCCGTTCGACACCGCGCGCTGGATCGCGGCGGACGATCCCGCCGACCTCAAGGCATTCATGGACGTGAACCGTTCGGCCATGGCCAAGGACCGCGACGACAATCCCGTTTTCCTCGCCAAGAGCGCGTGGGAAGTCGGCTATGTCGCCGATCGCTATCCCAAGGTCCGCTTCCTCGCCACGCGCGAGCGTTGAGGGGGAACCCGGGGGCCGTTTCGCGGCTTCATGGCTGTATGAACGAACAGGGACCCATCATGGACCGCGCGACGATCGAGGCCACCTTCGAGGCCAATGAGAAGCTGATCCGCCGCCGCGCGCTGAAGGCCGGTGCCAAGGCGCTGACCATCGGCACCGAAAGCCTGGCCGACACGATCGATGCGATCGGCGACGCCTATGGCCTGAGCGGCGCGCAGCGGCGCCAGTTGGAGCCGGCTGCGTCGATCGAGGCGCAGGAGATCGTCGGCAAGCTGAAGGGCTTTGTCGGCCCGGCGGCGATTCTGGGCGATCTGCGCGGCGGATCGGGAATCCTGTCGCAGGCGCGCGCGGCCGGAAAGCTTGCCAAGACCGCGCGCCGCATCGGCAAGGGCGGCCTGGCCGCTGGCCGGGTCGCGGCACGGGGCGGTCGTGCCGCACGTGCGGTGCCCTGGGCGGCGCTGGGCGTGGCGGCCTGGGGCGTGGGCAATGGCGGCTGGTTCTGGTGGCGCGCGCACGCCTATAACCGGGCGTGCCGAGATTTGCTGCTGGCGGAGCAGGGCGGGGTGGTCGTTACGGCCTGAGCGGTCGGGCGTGGCCTTCGACTTCGGCGCGAAGCGCCGAAGTTTATCCTGAGCAAAGACGAAGGGCTCAGGCTGAACGGAGTGAGGCATTAATGGCCAAGAAATTCAACCGCCGCTCAGCCTGAGCGAAGTCGAAGGCCACGCATAAACCTCTACCGCGCCTCCGCGCGGTCGTCCCAGGCCAACGCCTCCGCCAGCGAGTCGCGGATGCTGCGCAGCATCGCGGCGGGATCGTTCTTCGCCTTGGCCTCGCTCTCGAACAATTGCTGGACGCCGCGCACGGTATAGCCCTGCTGGTTGAGCAGTCGGTCGAGCCGGCGGATCAGCATCAGATCCTCGGGGCGATAATAACGGCGATTGCCGGCGCGCTGGACCGGGCGAAGCTGCGGAAAGCGGCTTTCCCAATAGCGCAAGACATGCTGCGCCACGCCGGTCTCGCGCGACGTCTCGCCGATGGTGCGCATGGCACCATCGGTCTTGCCACCGTCCAGCGGGCGTTCGGGTCTATCCGGCCGCGACAATACGATCGCGCATCATCTGGCTGGCGCGGAAGGTCAGAACGCGGCGCGGTGCGATCGGCACCTCCACCCCGGTCTTGGGATTGCGGCCGATCCGCTCCCCCTTGTCGCGCAGCACGAAGGTGCCAAAGCCCGAAATCTTGACGTTTTCACCGCGCGACAGCGCCTCGCACATCTCGACGAGGATCTGTTCGACCACCTCGGCCGAGTCCGATCGCGACAGCCCGATTTCCTGATGCAGCGATTCCGCCAGATCAGCGCGGGTCAGAGTTCCTTCATTGGTCATTGCCATCCCCCAATGGTGTCCAATGTCCGACTAACACAGTCAGGATTATGACCGAAAGGGATTTATCTCGGTCAACTTCAGACATTTGTTCAGAAGCGGATCACCGCCGCGCCCCAGGTGAAGCCGCCGCCCATCGCCTCGAGGACGATCAGGTCGTTCTCGCGGATGCGTCCGTCGCGCACCGCCGTGTCCAGCGCCAGCGGCACCGACGCGGCCGAGGTGTTGGCATGCTGGTCGACGGTAACGATCACCTTGCCGGCGGGAAGGTCGAGCTTGCGTGCGGTGGCGTCGAGGATGCGGGCATTGGCCTGGTGCGGCACGACCCAGTCGACATCGGCCGGTGTCAGGCCGGCCAGGCCCAACGCCTCCTCCATCACCTGCGCCAGATTGACGACGGCATGGCGAAAGACCTCGCGGCCCTTCATGCGCAGCTTGCCGACCGTGCCGGTGGTCGAGACACCGCCATCGACATAGAGCAGGCCGTTATGGCGGCCATCGGCATGGAGCCGGGTGGCAAGAATACCGCGCCCGTCCGCATCGGCGCTCTCGCGCGCTTCCAGCACCATCGCGCCCGCACCGTCGCCGAACAGGACGCAGGTGGTGCGATCCTCCCAGTCGAGGATACGGCTGAAGGTCTCGGCGCCGATCACCAGCGCGCGGCGCTGCACGCCCGAGCGCAGCATCGCGTCGGCGACCTGCACGGCATAGAGGAAGCCCGAACAGACGGCGGCGACGTCGAACGCGACGCAATCGGCGATGCCCAGCATCGCCTGCACCTTGGTCGCGGTCGCGGGGAAGGTCTGGTCCGGCGTCGCGGTCGCCAGCACGATCAGGTCGATGTCCTGCGCCGACAGGCCGGCGGCGGCGATCGCGGCCTTGGCGGCGTCGGCGGCCAGCGTTGCGGTCGTCTCCTCCGGCCCTGCGATATGGCGGAAGCGGATGCCGGTGCGCTCGACGATCCACTCGTCGGAGGTGTCGACCTGCTGTGCCAGTTCCTCGTTCGACACCCGCCGGGTTGGAAGCGCCGAGCCCGTGCCGGTGACGATCGAGCGAATCATGCCGCAGCCTCGAAGTTCAGGAGATCCTCGGCGATGCGCCGGGTCAGGTCGGCGCGCACCATCTTGGCCGCGTTGCCGATCGCGGTGGCGACGCCCAATTCGGTCGCGCCGCCATGGCTTTTCACCACCAGGCCGTTCAGGCCCAGGAAGACCGCGCCATTATGGTTGTTGGGGTCGAGATGATCCCGCAGCAGCTGGGTCGCCGGGCGCGAGATCAGGAAGCCGATCTTCGAGCGGGTCGAGGAGCGGAAGGCGCGCTTGAGCAGGTCGGCGACGAAGCGCGCGGTGCCCTCGGCGGTCTTGAGCGCGATATTGCCGGCGAAACCGTCGCACACGATCACATCGACCTCACCACGGGCGAGCTGGTTGCCCTCGATGAAGCCGGTGAAGTTCAGCGGCAGGTGATTCTGCCCGCGCAGCACGGCGGCGGCGTCGCGAATCTCGTCGGTGCCCTTCTGATCCTCAGACCCGATATTGAGCAACGCGACTCGCGGATTGTCGAGTTCGAGCAGCGTGCGGGCATAGGCCGCGCCCATCACCGCGAACTGGACGAGGTTGCGCGCATCGCACTCGGTATTCGCGCCGAGGTCGAGCATGACGACGTCATTGTCGCCCAGCGTCGGCAAGGGCGCCGCCAGCGCCGGCCGGTCGATGCCCGGCAGGGTGCGAAGCGACAGCTTGGCCATCGCCATCAGCGCGCCGGTATTGCCCGACGACACGGCGGCGGCGGCGCGCCCCCGTTTCACCAGATCGATGGCGATGCCCATCGACGTCGTCTTGGCGCGACGAATCGCCTGGCTGGGCTTTTCGTTCGAACCGACGATCTCGGGCGCGTGAACGATCTCGGACGCGGCGGACAGATTGGGATGGGATTTCAGCCCCTCCGCAATCTGCGCCTCGTCGCCGACCAGGAAGAACCGCATGCCCTCATAGCGGCGTCGCGCTCTGGCGACACCGGCAAGCATCACGGCCAGCCCGTCGTCGCCGCCCATCGCATCGACGGCGATCCAGGCGTTATCGGCCATGCGTGTCCTCTAACGGTCGTTCAGGTGAAGGAAGAGGGGATCAGCCCTCGACCGACACGACCTCACGGCCGTTATAGTGGCCGCAAGCGGTGCACAGATTGTGCGGACGCTTCAGCTCGCCACAGTTCGGGCATTCCTGGAACGCCGCGATGGTCAGCGAGTCGTGGCCACGGCGCATGCCGCGCTTGGAGGGCGAAGTCTTTCTCTTGGGGACGGCCATTGCGGCACCTTATCAAATTCGAACAAGGGATGGACGCAACCACTGTCAGCACCCATAGCGCGCCCGGATCGAGGACCCGGCCGCGTGAGCACCCAGCCGGACGCATCGCGAAGCCCCGCGCCTATAGCGAGTTTTGCCGATGTTGCAAGCGCGGCCACGGAATGGCACTCCCCGAGATCAGGCAATTTACAGGAAAGACGGCATTTATGGTCCTGCCGGTTACGCTGAGCATCGCGGCGGCGGCCGCCATCGTCAATTTGTGGCTGGCGCTGCGAATCGTGGTCGGGCGCGTCCGTGGCAAGGTCATGATCGGGGACGGGGGTGATTCGCGACTCGTAGCGGGCATGCGCGCCCAGGCCAATTTCGTCGAATATGCGCCCTTCGTCCTGATCCTGATGGGTCTGATCGAGCTGAGCGGCGGATCGTCCTTCTGGCTGTGGGTGCTGGGGGGTGCGTTCATCGTCGCGCGCATCGGCCATGGCTGGGGCATGATGTGGCCCGCGCCCAATATCGGTCGCGCCGGGGGCGCGATCGGCACCTGGGCGATCCTGGCGCTGCTGGCCGGTTGGGGGATCGGGCTCGTCTATACCGCGCAGGCCAAGCCCGTCGCGGCCACCACCGTCGTAAGGATCGACCGCTGATGATTCGCTTGCCCCTGATCGCGCTCGCCGCCGTCACCCTGACCGCCGCCGCGCCCGACCCGATTTCGCCGCAGCGCCTGTCGGCGGATGTGAAGACGCTGGCCTCCGACGCGTTCGAGGGCCGTGCGCCGGGGACACCGGGCGAGGCGAAGACGGTCGACTGGCTGGTTGCGCAGTTCAAGGCGATGGGCCTGCAGCCCGGCGGTCCGGACGGACAATGGACGCAAGCCGTGCCGTTGATCCGCACGCAGATCGGGAAGGGGACGATGCGCGCAGGCGGCATGCCGCTCGAACAGGGGCAGGGCGTCTATGTCTCGACCGTGCGCCCCGTCGACCGGGTGGCGATCCAGGACGCATCCATGGTCTTCGTCGGTTACGGCGTCCACGCGCCCGAGCGGGGCTGGGACGACTTCAAGGGCGTCGACCTGAAGGGCAAGATCGCGGTCTTCCTGGTCAACGATCCCGATTTCGAGGCGGTCGCGGGCGACGATGCCAAGGGCAAGTTCGGCGACCGGCGCATGACCTATTATGGCCGCTGGACCTATAAGTTCGAGGAAGCGGCGCGGCAGGGCGCGGTCGGTGCGCTGATCGTCCATGACACGCCGGGCGCGGGCTATGGTTGGGCGACGGTGACGGCACCGGCGGGCGAGAATTACGATATTGTCCGCACCGATCCGAGCTCGCGCGTGCTGCTCCAGGGCTGGCTGTCGGGCGAGGCGGCGGACAAGCTCTTCGCGGCCGCCGGGCTGGACTTGGCCCAGCAGAGGAAGGCGGCGCGGCGCGCGGACTTTCGGCCGGTCGAGTTGAAGGGGCAGCACTTTTCCGCCGACCTGCCGGTGACGACGGTGCGCGCCGAGAGTCGCAACGTATTGGCCAGGCTGCCCGGCAAGACGCGCCCCGACGAGGTGGTGATGTTCGGCGCGCATTGGGATGCTTACGGCAAGGGCGCCCCCGATTCGAAAGGACGCACGATCCGCCCCGGCGCCAATGATGATGCGCTGGGCGTGGCGGGCGTGCTGGAACTCGCGCGGGCGTTCAGGGCGGCACCGCGCACCGATCGCAGTCTGGTGTTCGCGCTCTGGACCGGTGAGGAGCGCGGGCTGCTGGGGTCGGAAACCTATGCGGTGAAGCCGGTCTATCCGCTCGCCAAGACGGTCGCGAACCTGACGCTCGACATCCTCCAGACGGCGGGGCCGGCCAGGGACGTGATGCTGGTCGGCGACGGGCAGAACGACCTTGAGGATCGGCTGAAGGCCGCCGCCGCCGCGCAAGGGCGGGTGGTGACGCCCGAGGCGTTGCCCGAGCGCGGGCTGTTCTACCGCGCCGACCATTTCTCGGTCGCAAGGCGTGGCGTGCCGACGCTGCTGCTGATGGCGATCAGCGGCGCGCCCGATCTGGTCGCGGGCGGGCGCCCGGCGGGGCAGGCGTGGCTGGACGGCTATATGCGCTGTTATCACCAGACCTGTGATGCCTGGGACGCGAAGTGGGATTTGCGCGGGGCGGCGGCGGATGTCGGGTTGCTGTACCGGATCGGGCGTGATCTGGCCGATGGGCGAGACTGGCCAGAATGGCGAAGCGGGTCCGAGTTCAAGGCGATTCGCAGCGAGAGCGCTGCGGAACGGCGGTAATCCCTTGGCCTTCGACTAGAGCGTTTTTCGATCAGTCTGCATCGTATCCACAGTTTGCGAAGTAGTTTGCGCATTCCAGTGGCGAGTAGAGGTCGAGGATGTGGCCGATGGCGTTCCAGAGGCCGTGGATGGTGCGCTCGGCGGCCTTGCGCAGATGCGCTTTCAGCTTTGCGAACGCTTGCTCGATCGGGTTGAAGTCAGGGCTGTAGGGGGGGAGGAACAGGAGCCTGGCACCGACGCTTTCGATGGCGGCGCGCACGGCGGGCGCCTTGTGGCTCGACAGGTTGTCCATGATGACCACGTCGCCACGGGCGAGTTCGGGCACGAGGACGCGGGTGACGTAGGTGAGGAATGCGTCGGCATTCATCGGCCCATCGAGCACCCATGGCGCGACCATGCCGGTGCGGCGCAGCCCGGCCGTGAAGGTGGTTGTCTTCCAATGGCCGAAGGGGATGCCAGCGCGCAGGCGCTCGCCCCGCCGGCAGCGGCCATGTCGCCGCGCCATGTTGGTGCTGGCCCAGGTTTCGTCGATGAAGACGAGGCGCGCAGGGTCGAGGTCGAGTTGGCCATCGAACCACTCCTCGCGTTGCTTCAGGACGTCGGGGCGATCCTGCTCGGTCGCGTGGCCGGTCTTTTTTTGCGCGTGATTCCGTGCCGGGCGAAAAACCGCCACAGCGTGGCGATGCTGACGCTTACGCCCCGCCCGGACAGCATTTCGCGCAACTCCGCCAGCGTTGGGTCCGGCTGCTGCTCGATCGCGTCCAGGATGAAGGAGGCATGCTCCTCTATCCTAGCCGTGCGACGGTCGCCGCCCTGCGGCTTGGCCGCCGGCGTGCCGTGCCGAAGTGCCAGGTGTCGCCACCGGATCGCACTCGCTGCGCTGACCCCGAAACGTTCGGCCGCCTGTCGGCACGACAGCCCGCCTTCGACCGCAGCGACGACACGGTCCCGAAGATCACGCGATAAGGCTCGACCCATCCCTGCCGGCCTCCTTCGCCAGCATGGATCGTGAATCAGAAAAACGCCCCCGTGTGAATCCCTATCGATTCAGTCCGCTCGAAAACCGCTCTAACGCTCAGGCTGAACGGAGCGTGGGAATGGGGCTTGCCACAAACCCCGTTCAGGCTGAGCGAAGTCGAAGCCCACGCCCCAACCTCGCCCCATCCCAATACCTTACCCCAAACCCAACACCCGATCCGCCACGAACGCATTGCTCTGCCGCTCATGGCCGAAGGTGCTGGGCTGGCCATGCCCCGGGATGAAGGCGGTGTCGTTCCCCAGCGGCCACAGCTTCTCGACGATCGAGCGGATCAGCGTGTCGTGATCGCCGCCGGGCATGTCCGAGCGCCCGACCGATCCCTGGAACAGCACATCGCCGACCAGCGCGAATTTCGACGGCGCGTGGTGGAAGATCACATGGCCGCGCGTATGCCCCGGCGTCTCGTACACATTGAGGGTCAGCTCGCCGATCGTCACCGTATCGCCCTCGTTCAGCCAGCGGGTCGGCTCGACGATCTGCGCGGGGATGCCGTAAGCCTGGCCATCCTCGTCCAGCCGTGCGAGCCAGAAACGATCCTCCTCCTGCGGCCCCTCGACCGGCACCGAAAGCGCATCGGACAGTGCCTTCGCGCCGCCGGCATGGTCGATATGGCCATGGGTGAGGAGGATCTTCTCCACCGTCACGCCGATCTTGGCGATCGCGTCCTGGATGCGCGGCAGGTCGCCACCGGGATCGACGACGGCGGCCTTCATCGTCGCGGTGCACCAGATGATCGAGCAATTCTGCTGGAGCGGGGTGACGGGCACGATCGCGGCGCGCAGCGGGGGCGTGGGTACAGGGTCGGTCATCGCCCCGAGATAGAGGCTGGGACGGCCATAGCCAATCGCTGCTTGCCCCAATCGCTGCTTGCATGCCTGGGGGCGGGCCGTGCATGGATCGTCCTTCATGCTGCGCCTCGATGCCCCTTTCGTGTTGCTCGACGATGCCCGTGACGGGGGTGCGGCGGCGCGGCTCTATACCGCGCCGGTCGGGATCGTGACCGCGCATGCGCCCGAAGAGGTCGCGCCCGCGCTCGACCGGCTGCGCCAGGCACGGGCGCGCGGGCTGCATGCGGCGGGCTGGATCGCCTATGAGGCCGGCGCGGCGCTCGAGCCGAACGTGGCCGCCACCGCCGCCGATGGCCCGCTGCTCTGGTTCGGTCTGTTCGAGGATTATCGGACGCTGGCGGTCGAGACGCTGCTGCCCGATCCCGCCGGCGCCTGGATCGGCGCGCTGCAGCCCGAGTTGGACGAGGAACGCCATGCCGCGCAATTCGCCGAGGTTGCGGCGCGGATCGCGGCGGGTGATCTCTATCAGGTCAATCTCAGCTTCCGCGCCACGGCCCGGGTCGCGGGCGATCCGCTGGCGCTCTATGCGGGCCTGCGCGCCCGGTCGCGCGCCGGCTGGGGCGCGGTGGTGGCGACCGGCGATAGAGTGATCCTGTCGCTGTCGCCCGAGATGTTCTTCGCGCTCGATGCCGGCCGGCTGACCGCCAAGCCGATGAAGGGCACCGCGCGGCGACACGGCGATGCCGCCGCCGATGCGCGGGCCGCGCAAGCCCTGCGCGACGATCCCAAGCAGCGTGCCGAAAATCTGATGATCGTCGACCTGATGCGCAACGACCTGTCGCGGGTCGCGCGGGCCGGCAGCGTGGCGGTGCCCGAGTTGTTCGCGGTCGAACCCTATCCGACGGTGCATCAGATGGTGTCGACCATCACCGCCGATCTGGCCGAGGGGCGCGATGCGGTGGATGTTCTCGCCGCGCTTTTCCCCTGCGGCTCGATCACCGGTGCGCCCAAGATCGCGGCGATGCAGGCGATCGCGGCGATCGAGGATTCGCCGCGCGGCCTGTATACCGGCGCGATCGGTCGGCTGGACGCGAATGGCGATGCGATGTTCAACGTCGCCATCCGTACGCTCACCTGGCTCGAGGGGAGCGACCGCGTAACGCTGGGGCTGGGGTCGGGGATCGTCGCCGACTCGGTCGCGGCGGACGAATGGGACGAGTGCTTGGCCAAGGCGGCGTTCCTGACCGACGGCCAGCGCGATTTCGACCTGATCGAGACCATGGCCTTCGACCCGCTGGAAGGTATCCAGCATCTGGAGGCGCATCTGGCGCGGATGAAGGCGAGTGCGCTGGCCTTGGGCTTCACCTTCGACCGGCATGATGCGCGCAACGAATTGCAGGCGGCGACCTTCCGCCTGCGCGATGCCCGGCGCATCCGCCTGTTGCTCGCGCGCAGCGGCGCGGTCGTGGTCGAGGTCGGTCCGCGACCCGCGCCGTTCGAGTCGCCCGTGGCGGTGCAGGTCGTGCCCCTGCCGGTATCGCAGGCCGATCTGCGCCTGCGCCACAAGACCAGCGCGCGCGGCTTCTACGACGAGGCGCGCGCGGCCGCGGGGACGGCGGAAGTGCTGTTCGAGACGCCCGAGGGGTTCCTGACCGAGGGCAGCTACACCAATATCTTCGTGCCGCGCGGCGATGCGCTGGTGACGCCGCCCCTCGCCGAGGGGCTGCTGCCCGGCATCCTGCGCGCGCATCTGATCGAGACGGGGCGGGCAGTCGAGGGGCGGCTGACGCGCGCCGATCTTCACGACGGATTCTTGCTTGGTAACGCACTTCGCGGATTGTTTCGTGCGGAGATGGTTGCGGATTGAGGGTGGAGGCGTCTAAAGCGCCCCCGCAAATCCCTGACGCAAAGGTTCCGTTTCATGCAGCCCTCCGCCGCGCTCGGTCGTATCAGCCCGTCCCCCACGCTCGCCATCACCAGCCGCGTGATGGAGCTGAAGCGCGCCGGCGTCGACGTGATCGGGCTGGGCGCGGGCGAACCCGATTTCGACACGCCGGACTTCGTCAAAGAGGCCGCGATCCAGGCGATCCGCGACGGCAAGACCAAATATACGAACGTCGACGGCACGCCCGAGCTGAAGGCGGCGATCGCGGCCAAGTTCGCGCGCGACAACGGCCTGACCTACAAGGCCGATCAGATCAGCGTGAATGTCGGCGGCAAGCACACTTTGTTCAACGCGATGGTCGCGACGATCGATGCGGGCGACGAGGTCGTGATCCCCGCGCCCTACTGGGTCAGCTATCCGGACGTCGTCCAGTTCGCGGGCGGCGTGCCGGTGATCGTCAAGGCGGGGCCGGAACAGGGTTACAAGCTGACCCCGGAAGCGCTGGATGCGGCGATCACGCCCAAGACCAAGTGGGTCATCCTGAACTCGCCATCCAACCCGACCGGCGCGGGCTATACCGCCGACGAGCTGAAGGCGCTGGGCGAGGTGATCCTTCGCCACCCGCATGTCTGGGTCTTCGCCGACGATATGTACGAGCATATCGTCTATGACGGCTTCCGCTTCGCCACCATCGCGCAGGTCTGCCCCGAATTGTACGAGCGCACGCTGACGGTGAACGGCTGTTCCAAGGCGTACGCCATGACCGGCTGGCGGATCGGCTATGCGGGCGGCGCGCCCTGGCTCATCAAGGCGATCGCCAAGCTGCAGTCGCAGTCGACCTCCAACCCCTGTTCGGTGGCGCAGGCGGCGGCGACCGCGGCGCTGACCGGCGACCAGAGCTTCCTCACGACGCGCAACCAGGCGTTCCAAGCGCGGCGTGATATGGTCGTGTCGATGCTCAACGAGATCGAGGGCATGACCTGCCCGACGCCGGAGGGCGCCTTCTATGTCTATCCGTCCTTCGCAGCCCTGATCGGCAAGACCACGCCTTCGGGCCGTCTGATCGACAGCGACGAGGCGTTCGTCGGCTATCTGCTCGACGATGCGAAGGTCGCGGCGGTGCAGGGCGCGGCGTTCGGCCTCTCGCCCGCGATGCGAATCAGCTATGCGACCTCCGACGCGCTGCTGCGTGAGGCGTGCACCCGCATCCAGACGGCCTGCGCCGCCCTGAAATAATCCCGCGCCTGTTGCGCTGCAAAAGCTGGTCGGCTCGGTCAAGACACCGATCCGGCTGGCTTTTTTCATGGTTTATGTGCGGTGCGGCAATATGGCTTAACTGTGGCATGAACGACACGATCACGTGCCGTTAATGCTGTGTTTCTATAAACGCCATTGTCGGAACGCCGCCGATCGACCAGATGGCGCCCGTACCGATCGCCAGCCCATCCGGGTGGCGACCCGCAACGACAGGTGAAGACAAATGCGTGCCCTCCTCAAGTCCAGCTTCGTAAGGCAGTTCGCCGGCGGATTTGCGCTTGGCGCCCTGGGTCTCGTGGTCCTGCACCCGGCGGAAGCGCCGAGCCGCTATGCGCCGACGGCGCCGGTCGAGGCGGTTCGCTAAGGGATTTTCTGGCGGGGTGATTCCCGTGGCCTTCGACTTCGCTCAGGCGGAACGGAGGCTGGGAATACCTTTTTACAACCTCCGTTCAGGCTGAGCGAAGTCGAAGCCCATGCGCGACATCCGCCTCTAGCCGAACCCCAAAAACGCCCCATATTCCAGCGATGCGCACCCCCATTTGCATCGCCCTTGCTGCGACCGCCTTCGGAGCGGTCGCGCTATCATCCCTCCCCGCCAAGGCCGAACGTGCCGTGCCGTTGCCCAAGGCAGTGCTCGACGTGCCGGCCACGCCGAAACCCCAGGTCGCCGTCCTTGCGGGCGGCTGCTTCTGGGGCATGGAGGCGGTGTTCGAGCGGGTGAAGGGTGTGCGCGCGGTCACGGCGGGCTATGCCGGCGGCCGGCGAGAGGATGCGAACTATCCCGCCGTCTCGACCGAGCGCACCCGCCATGCCGAGGCGATTCGCATCGTCTATGATCCGGCGCAGGTCTCCTATGCGACCCTGCTGCGCGTCTATTTCGCGATCGCACACGATCCCACTCAGGTCGGTGGCCAAGGCCCCGACCGCGGCCCCAGCTATCGCTCGGCGATCTTCACCCAGTCGCCCGATCAGGCGAAGGTCGCGCGCGCCTATATCGCGCAGTTGACCGGCGCCCATGCCTTTGCCAGGCCGATCACGACGCGGATCGAGCAGGGCCAGTTCTTCCCCGCCGAGGCGGAACACCAGAACTTCTACGACCGCAATCCGTCGCATCCGTATATCACGCGCTGGGACAAGCCCAAGGTCGCGGGCTTCCGCGCCGGTTTCCCCGATCTGGCGCGGGCGGGCTGAGGACGGCTCAGGCAGCGACGGGGAAGCGCAGCATCCGGTCGCGGACGGGGACCAAAGCCTCGGCGGTGCGACCGACCGCCTGAACCAGCGCGGGGTGGTCGACATCGAGCCCCCCGGTCAGCGCCCCGAAGGCGGGCAGGATCAGCTTGTGCGCCGTGCCGACGAAACAGCGGCGCGCGACCATCTTGCCGCGTACCCGCAGCCGTAGCTTGGGATGGAAATGCCCCGACAGCTCGGGTCGCGTCTCCGCCGGATCGGCCTCGTGGCGCAGGACGAGGCCGTCGACCAGCGCCTCGTCCACCACCTCGCCGCCGCAGCGATCGCGCAGCACGGGGTCGTGATTGCCGGTGATCCAGGTCCAGCGGGTCGCCGCCGTCAGCGCCAGCAGCATCGCCCGCGCCTGCGGCAACAGCCGGTCGCATCCTTCGGCATCGTGGAAGCTGTCGCCCAGGCACCAGACCTCGCGCGCCGCCGTTCGCGCCACCGCCCCGGTCAGCTCGGTCAGCGTCGCCAGCGAGTCGTAAGGGGGCAGCATCTGTCCGCCGCCGGCATACCAGCTGGCCTTTTCCAGATGCAGGTCGGCAACCAGCAACGCCTGGCGCGCGGGCCAGAACAATGCGCCTTCGGGCAGGGCGGCAAAATCCCGGCCGCCGAACGAAAAGGGAACCATTTGCCGTCCATGCGCTTGACGCTGCACAATATCAAGCGTTTGCAGAGCGCTTGGGAAAGCCCTTGCTTCCCGGGCAAAGAGGCGTAAAGCGCGCCGTCCTTTTGGCACAGGGGGTTCCGGCGGACATGACGGCGACAACGACCGACAGTACCGACAACCAGCACGGGGCGGCCGACGGCCACGCCCCGCGTCATCCCGCGCTCGCCGCGCTGACCGTGGGAGCGATCGGCGTGGTGTTCGGCGATATCGGCACCAGCCCGCTCTACGCCTTTCGCGAGGCGCTGTCCCAATCGGCCGCCGACGGCATCGACCCCAGCGAAATCCTGGGCGTGCTCAGCCTGGCGCTGTGGACGCTCTTCCTGGTCGTCACCGTCAAATATGTCATCTTCCTGATGCGCGCCGACAATCAGGGCGAGGGCGGGGTGCTGGCACTGGCCGCACTCGCCCGTCGTTCGCTGGGCATCCGCTCGCGACTGGCGCTGATCCTGGGTGCGGCGGGGGCGTCGCTCTTCTATGGCGATGCGATCATCACCCCGGCGCTGTCGGTCCTGTCGGCGATGGAGGGGCTGCGCACCATCCCCGCCGCCGCGTCGATCTTCGACGAAGGGCTGATCCGGCTGTGCACCATCGTCATCCTGATCGGGCTGTTCCTGATCCAGTCGCGCGGGACGGCGCAGGTGTCGAAGCTGTTCGGGCCGATCTGTATCCTGTGGTTCTTCGTGATCGGCGGGCTGGGCATCTGGCACATTGCCGACGAACCCTCGATCGCGCGGGTGATCTGGCCCGGCTATGGCATCAGCTTCCTGGCGACGCACGGCGTGACGGGGCTGTTCGTTCTGGGCGCGGTGTTCCTGACCGTCACCGGGGCCGAGGCGCTGACCGCCGATATGGGGCATTTCGGGCGGTTGCCGATCCGGATCGGCTGGTTCTCGCTCGTTCTCCCGGCGCTGATGCTCAACTATCTGGGGCAGGGCGCCTTCGCGCTATCGGCGCTGGAGCGCGCGGCGGCGAGCGGGCAGACCTTTACCAATCAGGACTGGTTCTTCCTGATGGCGCCCGAGTCGTTCCGCCCGGCGCTGATCGTGCTGGCGGGCATGGCGACCGTCATCGCGGCGCAGGCGGTGATCACCGGTGCCTTCTCACTGACCCAGCAGGCAATCCAGCTCGGCTTCCTGCCGCGCCTGCGCGTTCGCCAGACCTCGGCCGATTTTCAGGGCCAGATCTATCTGCCTGCGATCAACTGGCTGCTGCTGTTCGGCGTGCTGGTGCTGGTGATCCAGTTCAAGACGTCCTCGGCGATGGCCGCCGCCTATGGTATTGCGGTGACGGGGACGATGGTGGTCACCACCTGCCTGGCCTATCTGGTCGTCCGGCATCGCTGGGGCTGGGGGCGGCCGCTGGCGCTGGCCGCGATCCTGCCCTTCCTGGCGCTCGACCTGATCTTCTTCGGCGCGAACATCCTGCGCGTGATCGAGGGGGGCTGGGTGCCGCTGCTGGTCGGGGCGGCGGTCGGCCTGATCATCTATACCTGGGTGCGCGGGCGCGGCATCGTCTCGGCCTTCGAGAAGCGGCAGGCGATCCCGCTTGCCGATCTCGCCGCCGCGCTCGCCAAGCGTCCGCCCGAGCGGGTGCCGGGGACGGCGGTGTTCCTGACCGCCAATCCCGCCTCGGCGCCGGGCGCGCTGCTCCACAATCTGAAGCATAACAAGGTGCTGCACGCGCAGAACCTGATCATGACGATCCGCACCGCCGATCGCCCCGTCGTGCAGCCCGAATATCGCGCGCATGTCGAACGGCTCGACGATAATTTCGCGACCGTGGTGCTGACCTATGGCTTCATGGAGACGCCTGACGTGCCGCGCGACCTGCCGCGCGATCTGGGTGTCGAGCAGCGGCAGATGGGCCTGGACCCGATGAAGACCAGCTTCTTCATCGGCCGCAACACGCTCAAGCCAGAGGCGGAGAAGGGCATGCCGCTCTGGCAGGACCGACTGTTCATGTTCCTGCAGCGCAATGCCAGCGATCCGACCGACTTCCTGCGGATTCCGCCGGGCAAGGTGCTGGAGCTGGGCGAGCAGGTGACGGTGTAGCCAAAGGCCCCTCCACCACCGGGCTGACGCCCGGCGGTCCCCCTCCCCAAGCTATGCTTGGGGAGGGGGACCATCCGAAGGATGGTGGAGGGGTGTTGTCCAACGGGGCGTTCTGTATGCCATGCCCCTTCCGTCAGAGCTGACGCCTGGCCATCTCCCGGTGCTGGAAAGGATTTACAGCGTGACCTTGGGCGGCTTGGCGGCCTCGACCGCGACCAGCACCATCTTTTCCCAGATCGCCGGATCGCCCGCATCGGCCATCGCCTGATCGGGTTCGCGCAAGGTTCGCAGCACGGCAAGTGCGTCGGCCATATGCTCGCGCCAATGCGCATCGACCAGCTTGGCGGCCGATTCGGAGTCGCCTCCGGCATTGGCGCTCAGCCGCTGGCCGCACAGCACGCGCGCGATGCGTTCTGCGGCGGGGGTGTGGGCAATATCCATGGCAACCTCTCCTGAAGCGTGGATCGTTACGCGATCAACGCGGGAGAGGGGGTTATGGTGCCCATCAAGGCCCCTCTCCCGGCAGGGAGTTTCAGGTCGGTCATGCCCCCGGCATGACCTGAACGATGCGGGGCATCGTTCGCCTGAAACTGGGTTGGGGAGGGGCAAGGGCCACGGGCAATGGTCTCGGTGAGACTCCTTTACCCTCCCCCATCCCCTCCCGCTTGCGGGAGGGGCGTGCTTGTGGCGAGAGTTCGGGTCAGCCCTGTGCGCCGCGACCGGCACCGCCGCCGCCACCGGGGCGACCCTGGCCGCCACGGCCACGACCGCCGCCACCACCGCCACGACGGCGCGGCTGGCGACCCTGCGGTGCGCGGGTGTCGGTCGCGCGCGGGTGATGCGTGGCGCGGGGACGCGCCGGATCGCGCGGGCGGTCGACGCGCGGCGCGGGATCGGCGCCGATCGCCTTTACGCGCTGCGACTTGATCGTCTCGGCGCGCTTCACGAAGTCGGCGGGCAGCGGCACGACGGTGATCTTCTGCCGCGTCAGCTTCTCGATATCCTTCAGATAGGGCCGCTCATCCTCGGCGCAGAAGGCGATGGCGAGACCCGAGCGACCGGCCCGCGCGGTGCGGCCGATGCGGTGGACATATTGCTCGGCGACGTTGGGCAGCTCGAAGTTGAAGACGTGGCTGACGCCCGGAATGTCGATGCCGCGCGCGGCGATGTCGGTCGCCACCAGCACGCGGGTCTGGCCCGACCGGAACTCGCCCAGCGCCCGCTCGCGCTGGCCCTGGCTCTTGTTGCCGTGGATCGCGTTCGCCGCGATGCCGTTGCCCGCCAGCAGCTTCACGACGCGGTCGGCGCCATGCTTGGTGCGGGTGAAGACCAGCGCCAATTCGATCGCCGGATCGGCGAGCAGGATGGTCAGCAGCGCCTGCTTTTCCTGCTGCGTCACGAAGGTCACCGACTGGTCGACGCGCTCGGCGGTGGTCGAGACGGGCGTGACCGAGACGGTCGCGGGATTGTCGAGGAACTTGTCGGCCAGATCGCGGATCGCGGCGGGCATGGTCGCCGAGAAGAACAGGGTCTGACGCTTGCGCGGGATCATCTTCACGATGCGGCGCAGCGCGTGGATGAAGCCCAGGTCGAGCATCTGGTCGGCCTCGTCGAGCACCAGGATTTCGATCATCGACAGGTTCAGGAAACCCTGCTCGACCAGATCGATCAGGCGGCCGGGCGTCGCGACGAGGATGTCGACGCCGCGCGACAGGTCCTGCCGGTTCTTGTTGATGCTGGTGCCGCCGAAGACGGTCGCGACCGCCAGCTTGGAGAATTTGGCATAGCCCTTGGCATTGTCGGCGATCTGGCTGGCCAGTTCGCGCGTGGGGGCCAGGACCAGCATGCGGCAATGGGTCGGCAGGACGCGCTTGTTCGCCTCGACCAGACGCTGGATCGAGGGGAGGACGAAGGCGGCCGTCTTGCCAGTGCCGGTCTGCGCGATGCCGAGCAGGTCGCGGCCTTCCAGCAGCGTCGGGATCGAGTCGCGCTGGATCGGCGTGGGTTCGGAATAGCCCTTGGCTTCGAGCGCACGGACGAGCGGCTCGGCGAGGCCGAGTTCGGAAAAGGACATGGGAATACTTTCTGACATGGCGCGCGAGTCACGAAAGGCCGCAAGCGCGGGCCGGGGTTGATGACACCCCGCGTGACAAGGGAAGCCTGAAGACAGGGTCGGGGCGGAGCCGGGACCAAAAGGTCCGTTCACGCTGCGAGTGGACGCCTCGACGGG
This sequence comes from Sphingomonas pseudosanguinis, assembly GCF_014196255.1. GTDB lineage: Bacteria > Pseudomonadota > Alphaproteobacteria > Sphingomonadales > Sphingomonadaceae > Sphingomonas > Sphingomonas pseudosanguinis. The sequence continues at coordinate 59,124 of NZ_JACIDH010000006.1, read as the reverse complement.
CGGGCATGTGCGCTGGCCATTGCCAAAAGTCAAGTTTCGGGCAGGATCACCGCCCCAATGCGTGACAAGCGCGGACGGATGGTTACATCCGATACCAGTTAGCGAAGAGGAGTCCTGCATGAAACTCGCCAGTCTCAAACATGGTCGCGACGGCAAGCTGGTCGTCGTGTCGAGCGACCTCGCCTGGTATGCGGATGCGGGGCATATCGTGCCGACGCTGCAGGGGGCGCTCGACGATTGGGAGACGCATGCCCCCGCGCTCGCCAATCTGGCGACCGATCTGGATCATGAGGCGATTCCGCGCGCGCGCTTTCATGAGCATGACGCCGCCTCGCCCTTGCCGCGCGCCTATCAATGGGCGGACGGATCGGCCTATGTGAATCATGTCGCCTTGGTGCGGCAGGCGCGCGGGGCGGAATTGCCCGACAGCTTCTGGCACGACCCGCTAATGTATCAGGGCGGATCGGACGGGTTCCTCGGCCCGCGCGATCCCATTCCGCTGGCCGATGAAAGCTGGGGCTGCGACCTGGAGGGCGAGGTGGTCGTCGTGACCGGCGACGTGCCCCAGGGGGCGAGCCGTGACGAGGCACTGGCGGCGATCCGGCTGATCGGGCTGACCAACGACGTGTCGCTGCGCGGGCTGATCCCCGGCGAGTTGGCCAAGGGGTTCGGTTTTTTCCAGTCCAAGCCGGCTTCCGCCTTCTCCCCCGTTTTCGTCACGCCGGAGTCGCTGGGCGACTGGTGGCAGGACGGCAAGCTGCGCCGCGTGCTGCGCGTCGATCTCAACGGCCAGCCCTTCGGCCGCGCCGATGCGGGCGAGGACATGACGTTCGACTTCGGCACGCTGGTGGCGCATGCGGCCAAGACCCGCGCGCTGGGGGCGGGGACGATCATCGGCTCGGGCACCGTGTCCAACCGCGATACCGATGGCGGCCCCGGCAAACCCGTCGCCGAGGGCGGGGTCGGCTATAGCTGCATCGCCGAGGTGCGGATGATCGAGACGATCCGCAGCGGCGAGGCCGTGACGCCGTTCCTGAAGAAGGGTGATACGGTGCGCATCTGGATGGAGGACGACCGCCACCATTCCATCTTCGGCGCGATCGAGCAGATGGTCGGTTGATTAAGTCCTCCCCATCTTCGATGGGGAGGGGGACCGCCCGGCATAGCCGGGTGGTGGAGGGGCATTGCCTCAATGCTTGCTGCGATCGGCGACGGCACGGCCCCGGCCCCTCCACCATCGCTGCCGCAATGGTCCCCCTCCCCAAGCATGGCTTGGGGAGGAATTGGGTGTCACTCCACCAAAGCGTCGATCGCCTCGGCCATGGCGATGTCGCGTGCCGACAGGCCGCCAGCGTCGTGGGTGGTCAGGACGATGTCGACCCGGTTCCAGACATTGGACCATTCGGGATGATGGTCGGCCTTTTCCGCCAGCAGCGCGACGCGGGTCATGAATCCGAACGCCTCGCTGAAATCGGCGAAGACGAACCGGCGGCTGATCGCATCGCGGCCTTCGTCCCAATCCCAGTCGGGCAGATCGTCCAGCGCCTCGTCCCGATCCAGCTCGCTCAGCCGCTCCACCATCTGCGTCCCCTTGCTTGTCTTGTTCTTTGGTCGGCCCCAGCGGTATGACGGCGCGCATGAGCGGGCAAGTCGCGATCGGTGAGGCACCGGGAATCGAAGCGATCGAGGGAATCGCGCGGGCGGCGATGGCGCGGCTGCCGGCGGCATTCGCCGCGCATCTGGGCGATGTGGTGCTGATCGTCGAGGACTATGCCGATGACGAGACGCTGGCGGCGCTGGGCATCGAGCATCCGCTCGACCTGACCGGCCTGTATCACGGCCGGCCGGTGGGCGAGAAAAGCAGCATGGATTCCGGCGGCCTGCCCGATCGTATCCATCTCTATCGCCGCGCGATCCTGGAGGAATGGATCGAGACGGGGGTGCGGCTCGACGATCTGGTCGCGCATGTGATGATCCATGAGATCGGCCACCATTTCGGCCTGTCCGACGAGGATATGCACGCGCTGGAAGACGCGGTGGACGGCCCGTCGGCGTGATCCTGTCCCTGACCCGGGTCGCCTGCGCGCGCGGCGGGCGGCTGTTGTTCGCCGGCGTATCGCTCGACCTCGCGCCCGGTGAGGCGATGATCGTCACCGGCCCCAACGGCATCGGCAAATCCAGCCTGCTGCGCGTCGCCGCCGGCCTGCTTGCCCCGTTCGACGGTATCGTGGTGCGATCCGCGCCGGTGGCGTTGATGACCGACGACCTGGCGCTGGATGCCGAACGGACGCTCGCGGATGTGCTGACCTTCTGGGCGCGGCTCGATCGCGGCGGGGCCGCGCGCGAGCGGGTGGCGGCGGCGATCGAGACCGTTGGCCTGTCGCCCATCGCCGGAATTCCGGTTCGCCTGTTGTCTACCGGGCAGCGCCGCCGCGCCGCGCTGGCGCGGGTGCTCGCGTCGCAGGTGCCGCTGTGGTTGCTGGATGAGCCGGGGAACGGCCTGGACAGCGCGGGGCTCGCGATGCTGGAGCAGGTCATCGCCCGCCACCGGGCGGGCGGCGGTGCGGTGGTGCTGACCACGCATCAGCCGCTGTCGGTGCCGGGCGCGCGTACCCTGGCGCTTGATGAACGGGTGCCGGCATGAGCGCGGCCTGGACGCTGATCGCGCGCGATGTGCGGCGCGGCTATGCTGGCGGCGGCGCGGGGCTGGTCTGCGGCTTCTTCCTGCTGGCGGTCATTCTGTTCCCCTTCGCGATCGGGCCCGACCGGATGATGCTGGCGCGGATCGGGGCGGGGGCGATCTGGGTGGCGGCGTTGCTGGCGGCGCTGTTGCCGGTCGATCGGCTGGTCGCGCCCGATTGCGAGTCGGGCTGGTTCGATCAGGTGGCGGTGCGCGGATTGTCGCTGCCGCTGGTGATGCTGCTGCGGATCGTCGCGCATTGGCTGGCCTTTGCGCCACCGCTGATGCTGGCGGCGCTGGTCGCGAGCGGGCTGTTCGGGCTGGACGGTGCGGCGGTGCTGCGGGTCGAGCTGGGGCTGCTGCTGGGCACGCCGGGGCTGGCGGCGCTGGCGGTGGCGACCGGCGCGCTGACGGCGGGGCTGCGCGGGGCGGGCGCGGTGGCAGGGCTATTGCTGTTGCCGCTGGCGCTGCCGCTGCTGATCTTCGGGGCGGGCGATGACGGCATGGGCGGGGCCAAGCTGCTCGCCGCGCTGTCGCTGTTGCTGGTGACCGGCGCGCCCTGGCTGGCGGCGGCGGCGATCCGGTCGGTCCGGGACTGAGACATGGCCGCGCAGATTCCATCGCGGGCGCGGATCGCGCAGGCCTTTGACGCGGCGGCGACCTATGACGCGCATGCGGTGGTCCAGCGGCAGGTGGCGGCGTGGCTGGCCGAGCGGATCGTCGCGGTCGCGCCCACCGCCCCGCGCGTGCTGGAGGTCGGGTGCGGCACCGGCTTCCTGACCCAGGCGGCATGGCCCCGGCTCGATCGGCCCGATTGGTTAATGACCGATATCGCGCCCGAGATGCTGGCGCGCGGGCAGGCGCGGATGCCGGGAGCGCGGGGCCGCGTCTTGGATGGCGAGCATCCCGATCTGGCGGGCGAGGCGGCGTTCGACCTGATCGTCAGCAGTCTGGCGGTGCAGTGGTTCGGTGATCTGGCGGCGGGCTTGCGGCGGCTGGCGGCGCATCTGGCACCGGGGGGGCGGATGCTGGTGACGACGCTGGTCGAAGGGACCTTCGCCGACTGGCATGACGCGCACCGGGCCGAGGGGTTCGCCGCGGGGAGTCCGTCTTATCCGGCCGTCGCGGCTCTGGCGGAAACGGGGTGGCACGTCACCACACAAACGTTCGAGCAGCGGCATGGGTCGGCGGCGGACTTCGTGCGCGCGCTGCGGGCGATCGGGGCGGGAACACCGCGTGCGGGGCATCGGCCGATCCCGCCCGGCGCGATGCGGCGGATCGCGCGGGCGTTCGAGGCTGGCGGGGCGGTGGCGACCTATGAGGTCGCGTTGATCGAGGTGACTGCCTCCTGGAGCGGGATAACGTCAGTTTGACCCAAGCCGTCATTGCGAGCGTAGCGAAGCAATCCAGAGCGTCTTGCCTGGACACTGGATTGCTTCGCTACGCTCGCAATGACGAAGCCACCTCATGTCATCCTTCTCTAACCCGAAATCCCGTTCGTGCTGAGCGAAGTCGAAGCGCACGCCCCGCCGCTATGATCTGGCGTGGCCTTCGACTTCGCTCAGGCTGAACGGAGGTTTTTGCTTACCGGCTCCACCGCGCCCAGATGGCGGTGGGCAGGATCAGCCCGCGCGCTTCCTCGCGCACGCCGAGTTCGCCGCATTCCACCTTGCCCGGCAGGTCGCCCATCACCTGGCGCAGCATCTCGCCGATCGCCAGCGCCGACATGCGCACGGCATAGACGGTCAGGAACAGGAAGCGCGAATTTGCGTCGAGCAGCTTGCGGCAATCGGCGATCAGGCCGGGCAGATCCTCTTCCAGCCGCCAGACCTCGCCCTCCGGTCCACGTCCGTATTTCGGCGGATCGAGCAGGATGCCGTCATAACGCCGCCCGCGTCGCCCCTCGCGCGCCACGAATTTGGCCGCGTCGTCGATGATCCAGCGCACCGGCGCATCGCCCAGCCCCGACAGCATCGCGTTACCGCGCGCCGCCTCGACCGATTTCTTGGACGCATCGACATGGACCATCTTGGCCCCCGCGCTCGCCATCGCCAGCGTGCCGACGCCGGTATAGCCGAACAGGTTCATGCACTCGGGCGATTCCAGGTCGGCCACCTGCTCGCGCATCCAGCTCCACACCGGCGCCATGTCGGGGAAGAAGCCCAGATGGCGGAACGGCGTGTTCTGCGCGGTGAAGCGGACCTCGTTCCACTTCAGCGGCCAGCCGTCGCGCGGCACCGGCTCGTTGAAATTCCAGCGGCCGCCGCCATCCTCGTCCGAGCCGGGGACGAACTCGGCGGCCGCACGCCAGTCGGCGGTGGCGGGTGCCCACATCGCCTGCGGCTCGGGGCGGATGAAGCGGAACCGGCCATAGCGTTCCAGCTTGCGGCCATGGCCCGAGTCCACCAGCCCGTAATCCGCCCAGGGCTCGCCAATCATCGTTTCGAGTGTCATGCGCCCCCGTTAGCGCAAAGAACGCCCGTCGATATAGGCCGTAACCGCGTCGAATGTGGCGGGCAGCGTCTCGAACCGCTCCTCACGCTCGAACAGGTCGCCGACGCGGCGGGGCAAAGGCGGCCGGACGCCGGTCGCACGCTCGACCGCATCGGTGAACTTGGCCGGGTGTGCGGTGGCCAGCGTCACCACCGGCACGTCGGTTTCCGCCGCGCGCGCGGCGGACAGGGCGATGGCGGTGTGCGGATCGAGGATCTGGCCGGTATGGTCCGCCGCCCAGCGCATCGCACGGCTCATATCGTCGGCATCGACGCGCGCGCTGGCGAAGAGCGGCGCGATGGCCTGGCTCTGTGCATTGGTCAGCCGCATCGCGCCCGTCCCCTCGAACCCCTTCATCTGCGCCGCCAGCGCCGCGCCGTCGCGGCCGTTCGCGTCGAACAGCAGGCGTTCGAAGTTCGAGCTGACCTGGATGTCCATCGACGGCGTCGCGGTCGCCTGCACCTGTCCCTTGGAATAATCGCCCGAGGACAGCGCGCGGTGGAGGATGTCGTTGACGTTGGTCGCGACGATCAGCCGCTCGATGGGCAGGCCCATACGCGCCGCGACGTATCCGGCGAAGACGTCGCCGAAATTGCCCGTCGGCACCGAGAAGGCGATACGCTGGCCCGGCGCGCCCAGCCGGACGGCGGCGTAGAAATAATAGACGACCTGCGCCATCAACCGCGCCCAGTTGATCGAGTTGACCGCCGACAGCGTGTGCCGATCGGCAAAGGCGCGGTCGTTGAACATCGCCTTCACCAGCGCTTGCGCGTCGTCGAAATTGCCCTCGATCGCGATGTTGTGGACATTGGGGGCGAGCACCGTCGTCATCTGGCGGCGCTGGATGTCGGTGACGCGGCCGGCCGGGTGCAGCATGAAGATGTCGATATTGGCGCGCCCCGCCACCGCGTCGATCGCCGCCGAGCCGGTGTCGCCGCTGGTCGCGCCGACGATGGTCAGGCGGGTATCGGTGCCACGCAGGAACCGCTCGAACAGCAGGCCCAGCATCTGGAGCGCGACGTCCTTGAACGCCAGCGTCGGGCCGTGGAACAGCTCCAGCAGCCATTGGTCGTGATCGAGCTGGACCAGCGGCGTGACGGCGGCATGCGAGAAACGGCCATAGGCGGCGTCGCACAGGCCTTGCAGTTCCTCCGCGCTCAGGCTGTCGCCGACGAAGGTCGCCATGATCCGCGCAGCGGTCTGCGCATAGGACAGGCCGGCCAGTCCTTCGATGTCCTCGGGCGTCAGGCTGGGCCATGTCTCGGGGACATAGAGCCCGCCATCGCTGGCGAGACCGGCCAGGGTCGCACCCCGGAAATCGAGGACGGGGGCGGAGCCACGGGTACTGATATAGCGCATGATGCGGTGCGGCTTAACGGGGTGCGGCGCTTGTCACAACCATTCGATTGCGCCGAACGACCGCCAAAGCATAGATAATTGCGGCGATGCCGGCGAACAGGAACCATTGGACCGCATAGGCGAGGTGGTTGTTGGGCACCGCGTCGATCGCGGGGCTGGGGTTCGGCTCCAGCCCCGCGGCGGGGGTGTCGGCGACCAGCATCATGGCTTGCGGCCGATGGTCGAAGGCCGACTGGATCAGCGAGCGGCTGTCCGGGGCATGGGTGATATAGCCGCTGACCCGCCCGCCCGCCCACCCGGTTTCGGCGCGCGGGTCGTGCGTCGTGCCGAGCTGCACCTGCATCGATCCGCGCGGCACCGAGCAGGTGGCGATCAGCCGGAACCCGGCCGCGCCGGCGCCTGCGCGGCGGATGGTCACCGGCGGCGGGCAGTCACCGACTGTGCGGCGGAAGAGCAGGCTTTCGTCGGGGAAGAGGGGAAAGGGGATCGGTGCGCGCGTCGGGTTGGCTGCCAGTTGGGCGAGATAGGCCTGCTTCTGCGGCAGGCGATCGAGCAGCTGCCACAGGCCCAGCGCGATCATCGCGGCGACCGCCAGACCGACGATCAGCGTGGGGAGGACGGGCAGGCGCCTCATGCCTCCTCGTCCCGCGCGGGCTCGACGACCGCGCCCTCGCGCGCCTCGTTGCGATATTCGGCGGCCATCAGCGCGCCCTTGGCGATGCGCAAGCTATAGACCACGCCGATCGCGGTCAGCGGCAGCCAGATCAGCATGTGCAGCCAGAGTGGCGGCCGCAGCGTCAGTTCGACCAGGATCGCCGCGATGGTGATGATCGTACCCAGGATCAGGGTCAGGAACGCCGCCGGTCCGTCCCCGACATTGAAGCGGGTGAAGTCCAGCCCGCAGGCCGCGCAACGCTCGGCGAAGGTCACCACCTGCGTCGAGAAGACCGGCCCGGCAAACAAATGGGGCTGGCCGCAACGCGGACACAGCCCCTGAAACGCAGCCTGCGATAGGGTCGGAGGGGTATCAGCCACTATGAACCGGCGCGCCCCAGCCACCCCAGACATAGATGGTGACGAACAGGAACAGCCACACCACGTCGACAAAATGCCAGTACCAGGCCGCCGCCTCGAACCCGAAATGCTGGCGCGGCGTGAAGTCACCGCGATAGGCGCGGATCAGGCAGACGATCAGAAAGATGGTGCCGACGATGACGTGGAAACCATGGAAGCCGGTCGCCATGAAGAAGGCCGCGCCATAGTTGATGCCCTTGAAGGGGAAGGGCGCGTGCATGTATTCGTATGCCTGGATCGCGCTGAAGATCAGGCCCAGGATCACGGTCAGCCACAGCCCCTTCAGCACGCCGTCGCGGTCGCCGACGCCCAACGCACCCCACAGCCCCTTCTTCTCGCCGCCACGCTGGTTGTGGATCAGCGCATGGTGCGCCCAGGTGACGGTGGTGCCGCTGGTCAGCAGGATCAGCGTGTTGAGCAGCGGCAGCTTGAAGGCGTCGATCACCTCCAGCCCCTTGGGCGGCCAGGTCGCGGCGATGGCGGCGGTGCCTTCGGCGGCGCGCTCGACCTGTCCGTCGACGAAGCTCATCGCGGTCGGGAACAGCGCGAAATCGAAAAAAGCCCAGAACCAGCCGACGAAGAACATGACTTCGGAGGCGATGAACAGGATCATGCCATAGCGGAAGTGAAGCTGGACGACCGGGGTATGGTCGCCATTATGCGCCTCGCGCACCACGTCGGCCCACCAGCTGCCCATGCAGAACAGCACCGCCGCCAGACCCGCCAGGAAGGCCCAGCCGCCGCCCTGCACGCTGTGCATCCACATGATCGCGCCCGAGGCCATCAGCAGCGCCGACATCGAACTGGCCAGCGGCCAGGGGCTCGGCGGCAGGATGTGATAGTCGTGGTTCTTCGCGCCAGCCATGATCCCGTCCCTATGATTTTGCTATTTTGGGGGCAGGCTAACCCGCTTTCTTCCCCGAATCCACCGGGTAAAATGTGTAGGACAGGGTGATCGTCTCGATGTCGCGCGCGTCGGGGTCGTTCAGGATCTTGGGGTCGACGAAGAAGATCACCGGCATCCGCACCGTCTCGCCGGGCTGCAGCGTCTGCTGGGTGAAGCAGAAACACTGGATTTTCGTGAAGTAGCGGCCGGCCTGATCGGGGGTGACGTTGAAGGTCGCGGTGCCCGTCACCGGCACCTTGGCGTTGTTGGTCGCGGTGAAGAACACCATGTCGCGCGCGCCGATATCGACGGTTTCGTGCGGATTTTCGGGCTTGAAGGTCCAGGCGAGCCGCGAGGCGACATTGGCGTCGAAATCGACGCGGATCTGACGATGGACGCTGCCCGGCGCCTCGCTGCCCCGCTGCGTCGTGCCCTGATAGCCCGTCACCTGGCAGAACATGCGGTAGAGCGGCACGCTGGCCCAGGCGAGGCCGGTCATGAAGACCACACCGAACAGCGCGAACACCACCGTTCGGGCCTGGCGGGTCAGGCGCATCAGTGCATCCCCGACCGGATTTTGGATAGGGTGATGAAGAAGATCAGCACCACCAGAAAGCCGAGCAGCAGGGCCATCACCGTGGCGCGGGCGCGCTGCTTGGCGCGAATCCGATTCGAATCGTCAGGCGTCATGCCCAACGATCCACCACCAGCGCGCCAAAGAGAAGGAAAAGATAGAGAATCGAGTATTTGAACAACCGCTTCTCGGGCTTCATCGTGTCGTCGGGTACGGTATGACGAAAGGCGACGATGGCGGCGTAGAGCGCGAACAGCGCGGTGCCGACGGTCGCGATCACGCCATAGATCGCGCCCGTCAGCCCCAGCGGCCAGGGTGCGACGGCGGCGATCGCCATCGGAATGGTGTAAAGCCCAATCTGCACCCGCGTCACCCGCTCACCCGCGACCACGGGCAGCATCGGCACGCCCGCATTGGCGTAATCGGTCTTCACGAACAGCGCGAGCGCCCAGAAATGCGGCGGCGTCCACAGGAAGACCAGGCTGAACAGCAGGAAGGGCAGCAGCGCGATCTCGCCGGTCGCCGCCGCCCAGCCGATCAGCGGCGGAAACGCCCCCGCCGCGCCGCCGATGACGATATTCTGCGGCGTTCGACGCTTCAGCCAGACGGTGTAGACCAGCACATAGAAGAGGATGGAGACGGTCAGGATGCCGGCGGCGACATAATTGACCGCCAGTCCCATCAGCAGCACCGAGAAACAGGCCAGCCCCACCCCGAAATGCAGCGCCGATTCGCGGCTCATCCGCCCGGCGGGCAAAGGCCGCTTGGCGGTGCGCTTCATCAGCGCGTCCAGATCCGCCTCATACCATTGGTTGAGTGCCCCCGCCGCGCCCGCACCCAGCGCGATGCACATAATGGCGGTGAAGCCGATCACCGGATCGATTCCGACCGGCGCCGCCAGCATGCCGCACAGGCCGGTGAACACCACCAGCGTCATCACGCGCGGCTTGGTGAGCGCCAGGAAATCGCGCCAGTCGGCGGGAACGAAGACGGAGGAGGGAATGCTGGACATGGGCGTCCCGCATATAGGGCGTGGCGAGGAGGGGGGCAATCGAAGCGGTTGGTATCTAGCCAACGCCAGCCCCTAGCGCACCCCCTCCCGCAGGCGGGAGGGGGAGGGGGGAGGGCCTGGAGTCTCACCGAGCCTGTCGCTCGTGGCTCTGCCCTCCCCCATCCCCTCCCGCTTGCGGGAGGGGCGTGCCAAGCATCGAGGGAGGGGCCTGAACCAGACTTGGCTTTTCTCGCCTCAGTCCTGCTTCAACGTCGCCATGTCGATGACGAAGCGATACTTCACATCGCTCTTCTGCATCCGGTCATAGGCGGTGTTGACCTCGTCCATCGCGATCATCTCGATGTCCGCCGTCAGGCCGTGGCTGTGGCAGAAGTCGAGCATCTCCTGCGTCTCGGCGATGCCGCCGATCAGCGAGCCGGCCAGCGAACGGCGGCGGAAGACGAGGTTGGCGACCGAGGGCGAGGGGTGCGGCGAGTCGGGCACGCCGACCAGCGTCATCGTCCCGTCGCGCTTGAGCATACCCAGGAACGCGTCGAGATTGTGCGGGGCGGCGACCGTGTTCAGGATGAAGTCGAAGCTGTTGGCGTGTTCGGCCATCTGCGCTTCGTCCTTCGACACGATCAGGCCCTTGGCACCCAGCCGCTTGGCATCCTCGGTCTTGCCCGGCGAGGTCGAGAAGACATAGACCTCGGCGCCCATCGCGGCGGCGATCTTCACGCCCATATGGCCCAGGCCGCCCAGACCCACGATGCCGACCTTCTGGCCGGGCCCGACCTTCCAATGGTGCAGCGGCGAATAGGTGGTGATCCCGGCGCAGAGCAGCGGCGCGACGGCGGCGAGATCGGCTTCGTCATGGTTGATCTTCAGGACGAAGCCTTCCTTGACGACGATATGGTCCGAATAGCCGCCAAAGGTGTGGCCGCCCATGACGGGGTCGGGGCCGTTATAGGTGCCGACGAAGCCGGTCGTCTCGCAATATTGCTCTTCGCCGTCATGGCAGGACGGGCAGCGGCCGCAGCTGTCGACCATGCAGCCGACGCCGACCAGATCGCCGACCTTGTACTTGGTGACGTCGCCACCGACCGCGGTCACGCGGCCGACGATCTCGTGGCCCGGGACGCAAGGGTAGAGCGTGCCCTCCCATTCGCTGCGCGCGGTATGCAGGTCGGAATGGCAGACGCCGCAATACAGGATGTCGATCGCGACATCGTCACCTTGCGGGTCGCGACGCTCGAACGAGAAGGGCGCGAGCGGGGTTTCGGCCGACTGGGCGGCATAACCCTTGGCGGGAGTGGGCATGGAAGCTCCTGTAGGAAAACGGTGACGCGACCCAACGATCGCGGCGCCCATATGGGTTCCCCGGCTTTCCATGCCAGCCATTGGCAAACCAAAGTTTTTCCGATCGGCGATGATCGGCAAATTGACGGTCTGTGCAATGTTGTATCGTTACTTGGTCAATAGTGGCGGGAGGGCGCGAAGCCGCAGCGGATACTCAATCCGCCGGTCGATCGGCTTCGCCCGCCCACCCGACGGGCTCGGGACAATTATCCCATGAACCCCTGATTCCAGGTCGAGGCATCGTAATTGCCGATATTGGGCAGCACGGTCCGCAGGCCCCCCGAATCGATCCCGAACCAGCTGGCGAGCGTCGCGGCATATTGGTCGACCGACATGCTGGGCAGCAATCGGCCGCTGCCGACATCGTCGCTGGTGTTGACGCCGACGATCGGCGCCTTGCCATAGAAGCGCTGCCCGCGCACCGCGCCGCCGACGACGAAGTGCATGCCGCCCCAGCCATGATCGGCGCCGCCGTCATTGGACTGGAGCGTCCGGCCGAAGTCGGAGGCGGTGAAGCTGGTCACCTGGTTGGCGACGCCCATCGCGGCGGAAGTGTCGTAAAAAGCCTTCATCGCCGCCGACACCTTGGCCAAGAGGATGGGGTGCTGCGCGACCAGATTGTCGTGCAGATCGAACCCGCCCATCGACACGAAGAAGACCTGACGTTTCAGCCCCAGGGTCTGGCTGACCGAGATCATCCGCGCGACCATCTTCAGCTGGTCGGCGAGGTTGTTGTTCGACGGGAAGAGCGGGAAATTGCCGCTGGGCGCGCCGGCCAGCGCGCTGCTGAGCTGGGCCTGGACGTCGAAGGCGCGCTTGGTGATGCGGGCATGTTCGGTCGCCATCGCATAGCTCGACTCGGCGGTCATGACCCCGCGCAGCGCGTCGAGCGCCGAGGAGGAGCCGTAAAGCGTCTTGCTGTTGTTGAGCAGCGCGACCGGGCCGCCGGTGCCCACCGCATATTGGATCGCGGTCCGCCCGCTCAGATAGATGGCGTTGCCACTGGTATTGATGCAGGTCAGCGCGGCGGTGCCGTTGCCGTTCTGGAACACGTCGCCGATCCGCCCGCCCCAGCCGCTGGTCGCGCCTTCGGGGTTGGACGCCTGGAAGAAGCTCTGCTGATCGTTATGGCTGAACAGCTTGGGCGGCAGCTTGACGGTGCGATTGGTGAACTGGGTCTTGGTGGTCGGCTCGACCAAAGTGCCGACGTTCAGCGCCACCGCCATCTTGCCCGCATCGAACAGCTGGCGCAGTTCGGGCATGGCGGGCGACAGCGCATAGGCGCGGCCGCCGGGCAGCGCGACCGCCGGGTTCAGGACGCTGCCCGCCAGCGCGTCGCGCTGATAGGCGATATTGGGGCGGGCGGTGCGATAGGCGGCGAAGCTGGTCTCGTCATAGGGGACCAGCGTGTTGGCGTAATCATTGCCGCCATAGAGGAACACGCACACCAGCGCCTTGTAATCGGACGCGGTGGCGGCGGCCGCCTCGCCGATCGCGGCCAGGCTGGAGACGAAGGGGGTGGCGGTGCCGGCCAGGCCGAGCAGCGCGCTGCGCTTGAGGAAGGCGCGCCGGGACTGGTCATGGGGGGATTGATCGTGGATCATGCTCATCACCGCAGGTTCAGATAATCGGGGGAGGCCATGGTCAGCAGGATGGCGATGCCGACCCGGTTGATCGGGCCGCCGGTCGCGGTCGCCGACACGCTGTCGACCGCATTGCGGATCGCCGCTTGCGTCGCGCTCGACAATTGTCCGGCGGCGAGCACCAGGTTGATCTCGTCCACCAGCGCCTTGGAGTCGGCGGCGAGCGTCAGGATGTTGGTATAGTCCGCCTTCACATCGCCGATGCCGTTGGCGATCACGCCGTACATGAAGTTCACATAGCCGATCACCGTCTGCTCGTTGGTGATCTGGAACTCGGGCGCGACCAGGCCGCTGCTCGCCAGGCTGGTGCCGGTCGGCGTGTAGCCGGGGCGGTAGAAGTTGAAGACCGACGGGCTGCGGCCCTTGGTCTGGCTGAGCCGGGTGGCGGCGTTGGTGTCGCCGATCGCCCAGGCGTTGGAGGGCGAGGTGGCGCCGAAGGCCCGCGCCCAGTTGGTGAAGCGGATCACCGGTTCGCGCAGCTTGCCCACCGCGCCGCTGGCCGGGAGGGTACGCGCCTCGCTGTCGAGCAGGATGGCGCGGATCACCGCCTTCATGTCGCCGCGCACGCCCTGGCCATTATCGGCGAATTTGGACGCGACGCGGTTGATATAGGCGGGGGAGGGGTTGCTGGTGACCAGCCGCTGGATCAACTGCTTCGAGACGAAGGGCGGCACATTGGGATGCGCGAAGATGGTGTCGAGCGCACTGTTGATCGCCGCCATGCCGCCGCCGCTGACGGTGGTGCCCAGAAAGCTCGATGCGCCGGTCTCGTTCATGCCAGCATTGACGACCAGCGGCTGGCGATAGCGCGGCGGCAGATCCTCGGCATTGGGCTGGATCAGGCCGGTAAAGACCCGCGCCAACCCTGAGACATCGGCCTGGCCATAGGTCTCGATCGGCTGGCCGCCGTTCATCTTCAGCGAACCGTCCATGTTCAACTGGTACAGCCCGATGGTGAACAGCTGCATCAGCTCGCGCGCGTAATTCTCGTCGGGCTGGGTGCCGGTGGTCGGGTTCGCCTTGCGATTCTCGAAATAGGTCAGATAGCTGGCCATCGCGAAGCTGGTCGTCACCGCGCCCATCAGCTCGCGATAATTGCCGAACGCGTTGTCGAGCAGGATGTCGACATAGGAGCCGGTCGAGATGGCGCGCCACGAGCGGGTGACGCCGTCGATGCTGACGACGAAGATGTCGAACAACGCCATGCCGACGCGCTGGCGCAGCTGATCCGGCTCGACGATCATCTGCCGCCACAGCGTGGCGTCATAGCCGTTCACCATGAAGCGGTCGCTCTCTTTGACATAGTCGTTGGCGACCAGCCAGTCATAGTGGCTGGTGGCGCGCGCCATGCCGAACTGGTCGGTCAGCCAGCCGTCATAGCCGCGCGAGACGACCGCATCGATCAGCCCCCGCGTCGCGCCCATCGTCGCCTGTGCCAGGAAGCGGCTGGCCTCGGTCGCGGTCGGCGGCGGGGTGACGACCACGACGGGGGTCGAGGGGGTGCTGCTGCCCGCCGGAGTCGCGGTCGACGTCCCGCCGCCGCCTCCGCCGCCACAGGCCGCGAGCGCCAGCAGCGGCAAGGCCGCGCCGCCCATGGCCAGGCCCTTGCTGGCCTTGTCGATCCTCTGTCCGTCGGTATCGCCGGGCGCCGTCAAGAGCGGCTCCGCGATGTGATCGTCCCACCCCGTCATCGCATGTCCGTTTCGCTGCGGCCGCAATCTGTGCGGGCCGCCGCCAAAATGCGGGCTGTTTGGCTAACGAAGGATGAAATGGTTCCTCGGCTCGTCGCAACGAAGCATCATTTGGGCCGATGCGGTCGTATCGTTATGATAGCGTAACAAAAAAGGCTTCGGGGACGATGCCCCGAAGCCCTTATCCGACCTTGCCGCGAAAGGATCAGTGGATGCGCGGCAGCGTCTCGAACTGGTGATAGGGCGGCGGGCTGGACAGCGTCCATTCCAGCGTCGTCGCACCATCGCCCCAGGGATTGTCACCCGCCGGCTTGCCCGCGACCAGCGACCAGACCAGGTTGACGAAGAAGATCACCATGCCGGCGGCCATGATCTCATAGCCATGGGTGGCGACCGCGTTCCAGGTCGCATAGGCGTCCGGATAGTCGGGATAGCGACGCGGCATGCCCTGCAGGCCCAGGAAGTGCATCGGGAAGAACAGCAGGTTCACACCGACGAAGAACACCCAGAAGTGCAGCTGGCCGAGAAACTCGCTGTACATCTTGCCCGACATCTTCGGGAACCAGTAATAGAAGCCGGCGAACAGCGCGAACACCGCACCCAGCGACAGCACATAGTGGAAGTGGGCCACGACATAATAGGTGTCGTGCATATAGTCGTCGATGCCGCCGTTCGCGAGCACCACGCCGGTCACGCCGCCGACGGTGAACATGAAGATGAAGCCGATCGCCCAGACCATCGGCGTCTTGAAGCTCATCGAGCCGCCCCACATGGTCGCGATCCACGAGAAGATCTTGATGCCGGTCGGCACCGCGATGATCATCGTCGCGGCGGTGAAGTACATCTTGGTGTTCACGGAGAGGCCGGTGGCGAACATGTGGTGCGCCCAGACGACGAAGCCGACCACGCCGATCGCGACCATGGCATAGGCCATGCCGAGATAGCCGAAGACGGGCTTGCGGCTGAAGGTCGCGATGATCTGGCTGACGATGCCGAAGCCCGGCAGGATCATGATGTACACTTCGGGATGGCCGAAGAACCAGAAGAGATGCTGGTACAGGATCGGGTCGCCGCCACCGGCGGGGTCGAAGAAGGTCGTGCCGAAATTGCGATCGGTCAGCAACATGGTGATCGCGGCGGCCAGAACCGGCAGCGAGAGCAGCAGCAGGAAGGCGGTGACCAACACCGACCAGACGAACAGCGGCATCTTGTGCAGGGTCATGCCCGGCGCGCGCATGTTGAAGATGGTGGTGATGAAGTTGATCGCGCCCAGGATCGACGACGCGCCCGCCAGATGGAGCGACAGGATCGCCATGTCGACCGATGGCCCAGGCTCGCCAAAGGTCGATAGCGGGGCATAGGCGGTCCAGCCCACGCCCGCGCCCGACCCGAAGAAGGGCGAGGCGAGCAGCAGGGTGAAGGCCGGAATCAGCAGCCAGAAGGACACGTTGTTCATGCGCGGGAACGCCATGTCGGGCGCGCCGATCATGATCGGCACGAACCAGTTGCCGAACCCGCCGATCATCGCGGGCATGACCATGAAGAACACCATGATCAGGCCGTGCGCGGTGATCAGCACGTTCCACAGGTGCAGCGACTGGTCGAGGCTCTGTGCCCCGCCGTGGAGCATGCCGGCCCAGACGCCCAGATACTGGATGCCGGGCTCGCGCAGTTCGGCGCGCATCAGGCCGGAGATCGCGCCGCCGATGATGCCCGCGACGATCGCGAAGATCAGATAGAGGGTGCCGATGTCCTTGTGGTTGGTCGACAGGAACCAGCGCGCGAAGAAGCCGGGCTTGTGATCGGCGTCATGATGCGCGTGGTGGTGATCCTCATGACCGACGAAAGCCGATCCGGGGTGAAGTGCGGTGTCGGTCATGGCTTATTGTCCAGCGTTGCCGGGGCCGGCCGGATTGCCGGTGGCGCCCTGCGCGGAAGTGGGGGACTGGGCGGGGGTGGCCATATTGTCGGCCGGCCCCGTCACCGCCTCGGCGGCATTGGCCTGCGCGGCCTCGACGGCCGAACCTTCGGCACCCGGTTGCGGGATCACCGAGGAGGAGGGCGCCTTCGTGCCCGGCATCTGGCCGCCCTTGGCCGCGACCCAGGCGGCGAATTGTGCCGGGGGCACCGCCTGCACCGCGATGGGCATGAAGGCGTGGCGTGCGCCGCACAGTTCGGAGCATTGCCCGAAATACAGGCCCGGCTTCTCGATGGTGAAGCTCGTCTCGTTCAACCGGCCGGGCACCGCGTCCAGCTTCATCCAGAAGGCCGGGATCGCCCAGCTGTGGATGACGTCGTTCGACGTGGTGATCAGGCGGATCGGCACGCCGACGGGCAGGACGATGCGATTGTCGACCGCCAGCAGGCGCGGACCGTCGGCATCGGTGCGCGCACGTTCACCGGGGGCCACCTGATCCTTTTCCTTCAGCATGTTGGCGGTGATCTCGATCCCGCCGTGATCCGGATATTGATAGGTCCAGTACCATTGGTTGCCGATCGCCTTCAGCGTGACGGCACCGGCGGGCGCGGGCTTGAACTGCGCCTGGAGCAGGCCGATCGACGGGATGGCGATCAGGACCAGGACGACGACCGGGCCGAGCGTCCACAGCACCTCGACCAGCGTGTTATGGCTGGTCTTCGACGCGACCGGGTTGGCGGCGCGGCGATAGCGGAACACGACCCAGGCGAGCAGCAGCAGGACGAGCACGCAGATCGCGGTGATGACCGGCAACAGGACGCCATTGTGCATCCAGTGCGCGAACTCGCCGTTCTTCGTCACCTGCGGCTGAAGCCCGATGCGCCCGTCGATCGGCAGGCCGACATTGGGATCGATCGTGATCGCGGGCGCGCCGTCCTGCGCCAGCAGCGGGCTGGTGGGCGCGGCGGTCGCCGGTGCGGCGGCGCTGGTCGGTGCGGTGTTGGAGACGCCGGCCCCTTCGGCGGCGGCCTGCGGCGCGGGCGTGGCGGTCGGGGCAGGGGGCGCGGCCGGAGTCGCGAAGGCGGCACCCGACAGCGCGGCGCATCCCAGCCCGGCGGCGACCGCGATCGCCTTCATGCGTTTGGGCATCCTCATCCTCCGGGGTCCGGACATGCGCTTGACCTCGCTCATCCCGCTCTCGTCTCCCATCTCCCTCGCCTGTCCGTCGGTCGTCCGACGGTCCTCATGCGGGGCGTCATGTCGTTTTTGTTAGGTGGACTATAGCACGGGACCGCGCCCCCTCAACCCTTGAGCGTCACATGCCAGATTGCGCGAACAGGGGCGCGATCCTATGAGGCCGGGTCATCTGACCGATGCCGGAGTTGCCCCATGACCGATGAAGACGTCCTCGCCGAGTTCCGTGCCGCCGAGGCGCTGCTCGAAGGGCATTTCATCCTGTCGTCCGGCCTGCGCAGCCCGCGCTATCTGCAATGCGCACGCGTCCTGATGGAGCCGGCGCGCGCGGCCCGGCTGTGCGAGGCGGTGGCCGCCAAGATCCCGGCGGACATCAAGGCGCAGATCAGCGCGGTCGTCGCCCCCGCCATGGGCGGCGTCATCGTCGGCCATGAAATGGCGCGCGCGCTGGGCGTGCCCGGCATGTTCCTGGAGCGGCCCGAGGGAACCTTCCACCTGCGCCGCGGCTTCCGCCTGGAGCCGGGGCAGAAGGTGCTGATGATGGAAGACGTGGTCACCACCGGCCTGTCCAGCCGCGAGGCGATCGCCGCCATCGCACGCGAAGGGGGCGAGACGATCGCGGCGGCCTCGCTGGTCGATCGTTCGAACGGGACGGCTGATCTGGGCGTGCCCTTCTTCCCGCTGATCCGCCTTGACGTGCCGAGCTACAGCCCCGACGATCTGCCGCCTGAACTGGCCGCGATCCCTGCGATCAAGCCGGGGAGCCGCGCGGCGGCATGACCGAGCATTTGCGCCTGGGCGTCAATATCGACCATGTCGCGACGGTGCGGAACGCGCGCGGCGCGGGCTATCCCGACCCGGTCAAGGCGGCGCTGATCGCGGCGGACGCGGGCGCGGACGGCATCACCGCGCATCTGCGCGAGGATCGGCGGCACATCACCGACGACGACATCGCGCGCCTGTCGGCGGAACTGACGGTGCCGCTCAACCTCGAGATGGCGGCGACGGAGGAGATGCTTGCCATCGCGCTGAAGCATCGTCCGCACGCCGCCTGCATCGTGCCCGAAAAGCGCGAGGAGCGGACGACCGAGGGCGGCCTCGACGCCGCCGGGCAGCGCGAATGGCTCAGCCCCATGGTGGCCAAGCTGGGCGAGGCGGGCATCCGCGTCTCGCTGTTCATCGAACCCGATCCGCGCCAGATCGAAGCGGCGCTGCACCTGGGCGTGCCGGTCGTCGAGCTGCACACCGGCCGTTATGCCGAGCTGGACGGCGAGGCGCGTAGCGTGGAGCTGCGCCGCTTGTCGGACGCAGCGGCGCTGGCGGCGAAGAACGGGATCGAGGTGCATGCGGGCCACGGCCTGACCTATGACAATGTCGCGCCCATCGTCGCGATTCCGCAGGTGCGCGAGCTGAACATCGGGCACTTCCTGATCGCGGACGCGGTGTTCGTCGGCCTGCCCGAAACGGTGCGCAAGATGCGCGCCGCGATGGACCTCGCGCGGTGAATCCTCCCCGGCACGGGGAGGGGGACCAGCCGCAGGCTGGTGGAGGGGGCGCGCCCCATAGGATTCGCGTGGTGGAGAACCCCCTCCACCATCGCTGCGCGACGGTCCCCCTCCCCGTGCCGGGGAGGATTTTATGATCATCGGTCTCGGCTCCGATCTCTGCAATATCGAGCGTATCCAGGCCGCGCTGGACCGGCATGGCGGCCGGTTCGAGGCGCGCTGTTTCACCGACATCGAACAGGCCAAGGCCGCCAGGCGTCCCTTCACCCGCGCGGGCACCTACGCCAAGCGCTTCGCCGCCAAGGAGGCCTTTTCCAAGGCGGTCGGGACCGGCTTTTCGCAAGGCGTGTTCATGCGCGACATCGGCGTGGTGAACCTCCCCGGTGGCGCACCGACCCTGTCTTTGACCGGCGGCGCGCGCGAACGGCTTGACGCGATGATGCCGGAGGGCCACGTCGCCCATATCCACTTGACCATGACCGACGATCACCCCTGGGCGCAGGCCTTTGTCGTGATCGAGGCACGACCGGAAGTTTCCGCATGAAGGACGCGGTGTTGGACACGAACCCAGGCTCGCCGGTGAACCAGCCGGGGGGCGATCAGCCGGTGAACGCCGCGCCGCCGCCCGCGAGCCAGAAGAAGGGCACCGACTGGTGGGCCGAGGTCAAGGGGCTGTTCTGGCTGCTGCTGATCGTGCTGGGCTTCCACAGCTTTATCGCCAAGCCCTTCTACATCCCGTCCGAGTCGATGCTGCCGGGCCTGCGCGTCGGCGACCGGCTGGTCGTGTCGAAATTCGCCTATGGCTGGTCGTTCGTCTCGCCGACCATCCCCAACCCGGTCGCGATCTTCAAATCGGTCGTGCTACGCCAGCCCGAGGACAGCTGGAGCTGGCAGATGCCGTTCGTCCATGGCCGTCTGTTCGGATCGCTGCCGACGCGCGGCGATGTCGTGATCGTGACCCCGCCGGGCACGCATAACGACTATATCAAGCGGGTGATCGGCCTGCCCGGCGACCGGCTGGAGGTGCGCGACGGCACCGTGATCCTCAACGGCAAGCCGGTCCAGCGCGGCCCGGTGCATTATGTTGACATACCCGTCGACACCAACAGCCCGTGCAAGGCGTCGGATTATGGCGAGGAGGCGCGCGTCCGCAACGCCAGCGGGCAATGGGTCTGCCACCTGCCGATCGTGACCGAGACGCTGCCCAACAATCGCCGCTACGACACAGTCGAGCTGGGCTGGAGCCCGGGCGACAATTACGGGCCGATAACCATTCCGGCCAACCATGTCTTCCTGATGGGCGACAATCGCGACCGCTCGGCCGACAGCCGCTTCTCGCTGGCCGAGCTGGGGCTGGGCGGGCCGGTGCCCTATGAGAATATCGGCGGCCGTGCCGAGTTCGTGACCTTCAGCCTGGATGGCGACGCGACGCTCAACCCGCTGACCTGGTGGGGGTCGCTGCGATCGGGCCGGGCGGGAACCTCGCTGCATCCGACCACGGTGAACTGATCGCGATGACCGACCCCGCGCCGCTGACGGACCGTCCCGCTCCCCTGGAAATGAAGGATGGTTTCGCCCGGCGTGAACTGACCCGCGCGGCGATCTGGCTGGGGCTGGCCGGCGCGATGGCGATCGCGGTGCTGCTGGTCCAGCCGCTCCTCGTCATCTTCGGCGGGCTGGTCTTCGCCACGCTCCTCGACGGTGGCGTGCGGCTGCTCGGCCGGGTCCTGCCGATCGGGCGCGGCTGGCGATTGCTGATCGTCGTGCTCGCGGTGACGGTCTTCCTGCTCGGCACCTTCTATCTGACCGGAGTCGAGGTCACGCAGCAGGTGACGCAGCTGCGCTCGACGCTGGAGGGCCAGGCGGGACGCGCGACCGGCTGGCTGGCGTCGCAGGGGCTGATGCCGGGGCCGTCCGACCTCAACGGGCTGCTGCGCCAGTCGCTGGGGTCGATCGGGCGGCTGACCTCGTGGGTCGGTACGGCAGTGGGGGCGGTCACCTCGCTGTTCATGATCCTGATCATCGGGCTGTTCCTGGCGATGAATCCCGATGGCTATGCGCGCGGGCTGCAATGGATGGTGCCGCGCTCCGGCCGTGCGGAGTTCGCGATTACCCAGGAACGGGTGATGACCACGCTGCGCAAGCTGCTGGCGGGGCGTCTGCTGGGCATGGCGTTCGAAGGCGTGCTGACCGGGATCGCGCTGATGATCGGCGGTGTGCCGATGGCGCTGCTGCTGGGCATCATCGCCGGCATCCTGGCCTTCATCCCCAATATCGGCGCGATCGTCACCGGCATATTGATGGTCGCGGTCGGCTTTTCGGCGGGCACCGATGCGGGCTTCTGGGCGATCGGCACCTATCTGGTCGTGCAGACCTTCGATGGATATGTCGTGGTGCCGATGGTCGCCAAGCGCACCGTCGACCTGCCGCCCGCGCTCACTTTGTCGACCCAGATCCTGGCGAGCGCGCTGTTCGGCATCATGGGGCTGGCGCTGGCCGACCCGATGACCGCGATGATCAAGTCCGCGCTACAGCGCCGGTCGGAGCGTCAGGCGGCGGAAGAGGGACTGGCCGAGCGCGGCTGACCGTGCCGTCTCGCGTCGCCGCGTGGCGACGACCGAATCGAACAGCGCCAGATAGCGTTCGGCCGAGTCGGCCCCCGGCTGCGATACCGGCGCGGGGCGCGGCGTCGCGGGATCGAGCCAGTGGCGCAAGGCGGCGACCAGCGCCGCGCCATCCTCGCGCGCGACGACGCTGCCCAGACCCGGATGGGTGACGATCTCCGCCACCGCCGGGCTTGAATCGGTGGCGACCACCGGCGTCCCGACCGCCAGCGCCTCGCGCAGGACGCCCGGCACGCCCTCATAGTCTGAGGGGAGCGCCAGGACATGTGCGGCGGCCATCGCCGCCGGGGCGTGCGCGCTGTGACCCGGCATCGCCACCCGGTGGCTTAGCCCCAGCGTATCGATCTGCGCGGTCAAAGCCGGGCGCAGGCTTCCTTCGCCGAGCAGGGTCAGCCCGACATTCTCGGGCAGATGCGCCATCGCGGCGATCAGCCGGTCCCAGCGCTTCTGCGGCTCCAGCCGTCCGACGCCCAGGATACGCCGCTCGCCCGCCAGAGCCTGGGCCAGCGTGCCGCCGAGCAGCGCGGCCGGGGGATTGGGGATCACCGCCACCGACATGCCCGTCGCCGCCTGCGCCGCGCGCGCGGTGGCCGGCGTCATCGCGACCAGCATGTCGAGGAACAGCCCATGCAGCGCCAGCCATTGCCGCTGGCCCCAGGCCAGCCAGGCGGAATGGTCGCCGCGATCGACGGCATTGGACATCTTGGCGACGATCGGCGGACAGCGCTCCGCCAGCCGCAGCCGGGCATAGGCCGCCATGCTGGTATAATGATTGCCGGGGCAGAACAGGATGTCGGGCCGGACCGCGTCGATCAGCAGCGGCAGCGCGGCGCCGACCCCGGCATAATGATCGCGGCCCAGCGTCACCGTCTCCACCCCGCGCGGCACCGCATCGCGAAAGCTGCCGCCGTCCTGGCCCAGCAACAGCGTCACCCGCCGCCCCCGTTCGATCCAGCCGCCCAGCATCCGGCCGAGCGCCGCCTCCACGCCGCCCGACATGGTCTGGGCATAGGTCAGGATATGATCGGCTGGCATGGATTGGGCCTTGTCCGGATGGGGGCGGGATGGGAAAAGAGGCGGTTGATCCTGGGGTTAATTGCACCTTGTCGCGCAATTATGTCAGGCGCGGCCCTATCGAGGACACAATCGCCGGACACAGCGGCGACATATTCAGGTGTGAGAAAGCTGGTTTGAGGTTTGCGAACGCTCCCGGGCATTCGCCGCCGAGGATTGCCTATAACGTGCAAGATGAACGGAATGATCCCATGACCCCTGAGCAGGCGATGCCAGCCGGGGCGGCCGGACCGGTCGCGACCGATATGGCCGCGCTGGAGCCGCTGAAGACGGTCAAGCGCCGCTGGCCCGCCATCATCGGCGGGCTGCTGACGCTGGCCATGGTCGTGGGGCTGGGGCGCGAGCTGTTCGGGCGCGGACTGGTGGGGCTCAGCCATTCTGTGCCGACCAACCCACTGTTCTACGTCGTGTTCGTGGGGCTCTACATGGCCTTGCCGATCGGCGACTATATCATCTTCCGGCGGCTATGGGGCATTCCGGTCAGCGGGCTGGCCGCGCTGATCCGCAAGCGGATCGCCAACGAAGTCGCCTTCAGCTATTCGGGCGAGGCCTATTTCTACGCCTGGGCGCGCGCGCATGCCAAGATGGTCGCGGCCCCCTTCGGCGCGGTCAAGGATGTCGGCATTCTCTCCGCGATCGCGGGCAATGCCATCACGCTGTTGATGGTCGCGCTGGCGCTGCCGGTCGGTCGCGAGCTGTTGACCCATGAGCAGCTGCGGCTGGTATGGGGATCGATCGCCATCGTCATGGCGACCTCGCTGCCCTTCCTGATCTTTTCGCGACGGGTCTTTTCGCTCGATCGCAAGACCTTGTGGTGGATCTTCACGGTCCACTGCGTGCGCCTGATCGTCAACTCGCTGCTGATCGCGCTCGCTTGGCATTTCGGCATGCCCGATGTCTCGCTGGGCATGTGGCTGTTCCTGTCGGCGGCGCGGCTGCTCGTCTCACGTTTGCCACTGGTGCCCAACAAGGACCTTCTTTTCGCCAATTTCGCGATCCTGTTGATCGGGCAGGATCAGGCATTGAGCGAGCTGATCGCCTTCACCGCGGCGCTGACCCTGCTGGTCCATGTCGTGCTGATCGCGCTGTTCGGTCTGATGGAACTGGTGCGGAGAGTAAGAGCATGAACCGCGCGATGGCGACATGGATGACGGCGACCGGGCTGGCGGCCGCGACGATGATGGCGGTGGCGGTGCCGCAGGCGGCGACCGCGCAGGTGCTGGGCAGCGATGCCGCCGCCTGCACCGGTGGCGGCGGTCCCGCCATCCTGGCCCGGATCGAGGGGCTGAAGGATCGCAAGGGCAATCTGAAGCTGGAACTCTATCCGGCGAATGAAGAGGATTTCCTGGCCGATGACGGCGTCCTGATCCGCGCGGGCAAGACGTTCCGCCGCGTGCAGGTGCCGACCCCGGCGGGTGGTGGGACGCCGATGATGTGCATCCGCGTGCCGCATCCCGGCCGCTATGCGCTGCTGTTCACGCATGACCGCGACGGCAAGAACAAGTTCAACTTCTGGAGCGATGGCGCGGGCTTTCCGGCCAACACCAAGCTGGGCCGGCGCAAGCCGCCGCTCGCCTCGGCGTTGATCGACGTGCCGAGTGGCGTCGCCAATGTCACGATCCGCGCGCAATATCTGCGCGGGCTGGGCGGTTTCGGCCCGGTCGACCCGGACTGAGGGGAAGACGATGCGCATCGTCGACGTCAATGAATTCTACTCGCCCACCGGCGGGGGTGTCAGGACCTATATCGACCGCAAGATGGCGATCCTGGCCGAGATGGGTCACGAGCTGATCGTGCTCGCCCCCGGTACCGAGGACATGGTCGAGGAGCGTCCCGGCGGCGGCAAGATCATCTATATCAAGGCGCCGCGCCTGATCCTGGACACCAATTACGGCATGTTCTGGGACGGCGATCCCGTGTGCCGCCTGCTCGACGAGCTGGACCCCGACATCGTCGAGGTTTCCTCGCCCGCCAAGCCCGCCTGGTTCGTCGCCGGGTGGCAGGGGCGCGCGAAGAAGGTCTTCTTCATGCACAACGACAATGTCGGCACCTATCCGGTCCGCTGGCTGGACGGCATCGTCGCGCAGGAACGGGTGGAGGACTGGTTCAGCTGGTACAGCCGCTACATGAACCGCTTCCTCGACCATTACGACCTGGTGCTGTCCAACGGCCCGGCGCTGGTCAAGCGGCTCGGCAAGCGCGGCGTGCGGGTGGACGAGGGGATTCCGCTGGGCATCGAGCGGCACTTCTTCTCGCCCGAACACCGCGACGAACGCCTGCGCGCCGCGTTGCTGGCGCAGTGTGCGCTGCCCGAGGATGCGCATCTGCTGCTGGGCCTGGGCCGGCATCACCCCGAGAAGCGCTGGCCGATGGTCATCGACGCGGTCGAGCGGGTGGCCTCGACCCGCCCGGTCGGGCTGATCCTGATCGGCGGCGGCGTCGCCAGCCGCACGCTGGAAAAGCGGATCGCGGGCAGCCCCCATATCCGCCTGTTCCGCCCGGTCTATGACCGCCCGCGCCTGGCGCGGATCATGGCGAGCTGCGACGCGCTGGTCCATGGCTGCGAGACCGAGACGTTCGGGCTGGTGGCGTCCGAGGCGCTCGCCTCGGGCCTGCCGCTGGTAGTGCCCGATTATGGCGGCTGTGCCGAGGTCGCGCAGCCGCTGTTCGCCGAGACCTTCCGCGCCCGCGACGGCGCGGCCTGTGCCGAGGCGATCGAGCGGCTGCTGTCGCGCGACCAGCGCGTCCTGCGCAATGCCGCGCGCGTCGCGGCCGCCAAGGTGTTCAGCGACCGCGACCATGCCGAGGCGCTGATCGCGCGCTACCAGCGGTTGCTCGACGGCGAACAGGGCGAACGCGCCGCCGCCTGAGCGGAATTGCACCGGAACGGACCGGGCCTTTCGCGCCTCCTGTGAGTATGTCATCATGACAAGACTGTCATGGGAGACGGTGGATGAGTCGTGGCTTCACGGTCGTGATCGGCATCATGCTGGCCTGTTCGGGCGCTGCACTGGCTGCGGACCGTCCTCCCGTCGAAAGCTGGGGCAAGCCCGGCGTCAGCTTCGACCAATATCGCAACGACGCAGTCGCATGCGCGACGATCGGCTATTTCCGGGACGTGTCGCAGGACGAACCTGCCAAGCGGTTCATCCGGGGCTTCGAGACGGCGGACAACGGTCTCAATCAGGCCGGCACGCCCAATCTGGATTTCTGGATCGATTTGGTGCAGCGGGTGCGCCCCGATCGCCAGAAGCGCGAACTGCATGCGATTCAGGTCGGCGATGTCGAGCGATGCCTGACCGACAAGGGCTATCGCCGCGTCGCACTGACCCGTGCCGAGGAAAAGACACTCGCCCGCTATCCGCGCGGGTCGGAGGCGCGGCATCGCTACCTCCATGCGCTGGCGGCCCGAGGAGCGGTGGAATGAAGGGGCGGACCCTATCCATCTTGCTGTTTCTGGCGACGGGAACGGCCGAGGCCGCGACCCGGACCCCGATCGAAACCTGGGGCAAGCCGGGTGTCGGCTATGACGAGTATCGCGGCGATGCGATCGCCTGTGCGAAGATCGGCTATTTTCGGGATGTGTCGCAGGACGAACCCGCCAAGCGGTTTATCGCTGGCTTTACGGCAGCGGATAATGCTCTGAATGGCGGTGGCGCTTCCACAAGCTGGACCGACTCCATTTTACGCACCCAGCCCGATCGCCAGAAGCGCGATCTGCATGCGATTCACGTCGGCGATGTCGAACGGTGCCTGACCGACAAGGGTTATCGCCGCGTCACACTGACCCGTGCCGAGGAAAGGACGCTCGCCCGCTATCCGCGCGGGTCGGAGGCGCGGCATCGCTACCTCCATGCGCTGGCCGCGCGCTGATCAGGCGGCGAGCAGGTCCGCGTAGCGGGACGGCCGGTGGGTGCGGGCGAGGCGCGCATAGGTCTTGTCGATGCTGTCGAGCAGCGCGGGCACGCCATTGTCGCCGGGATGCACCGCGACCCGCGCGACCGGGGTGGGGCGCAGGCCATGGCGCAGCACGGCGGCGGCGGCGAGCGAGCTGAGCTGGCGACCGCGCGAGCGGCTGGCCCAGGTGACGACGGGGCCGCGCGCGATGATCTTGCCATCGGCGGGCGTCCACACACGGAAATGATCCTCGGCAAGGCCAAAGCCCGCATCGCCGAGCGCCAGTCGGGCGTCATCCGAATAGAGCCAGGCGGGCGCGATGAAGCCGGTCGCGCGGCGGCCGATGATATCCTCGATCAGCGCGGTGCCGCGCCGCATCCGGCGCAGCGCCTCGGCGCGATCCAAGCCGACGAACTCGCCTTCTCCCGCCGTCATATGCTTGGCCTTCAAAGCGGTCTTCTGGTCGGTGTGGACCATGTCGTCCTTGTGCGACCAGCCATGGACGAACATCTCGATCCCCATGTCCGCCCAGTTCCGCAGCCGCGTGGCGAAGGGCGTGCCGGGCACGATCGGCGCGCTGTTCCAATGGTCGGGGATGACCAGCATCGCCAGGCGCGGGCCGCCCAGATGCCCCGACAGCCGGTCGAACAGCGAATCGACCGCCCCCTCGAAACGGGGGGAGACGTCATGGATCGAGGCGAGGAGGCGTTTCATGGCCAACCCCTTACACCCCCGCCGCCACGCTGCCCAATGGAAGATGCCCGCCGGCGTGATCGACCCGCCGGATCAGTGCGCCACGCGGATCAGCCGCAAGCGGGTGCCGGGAATCGCGACGGCTTGCCCCCCGGCCGCCGCTGCGAGCGTCGCGTCCAGCCGCGCATCCCCCGCCGACCAGGGACCTTCGCCCCCGACCAGCACCCAGTCGGCGGCGATTCGCGGCCGGGTCTGCGCGACCAGATGCAGCCGGCGCTCGGCGCCGGCATCCAGCAAAGCGCGGCTTCGAAAATAAAAGGGGCCGGTGGCGAAATCAGGATGCGGCATCCGCCCGGTCACCGCCAGCATCTGCGGCGCCAGCGTGGCGACCGGGCCGGTCACGCCGATCCGGTCCATGGTCGCCGCGACACGCTGCCCTTCGCCAAGCGCGGCGGGCAGGCTCATCGCCTCGTCGCGGCCGATCAAGGTGATCAGCGTCGGCACCAGCCCGATCATGGCGAAGAAGGCGAGCGCGCCACGCCAGCGCGGGGAGGGCTGGGCGACGTGCCACAGCAGCGCCAGCGCGACGAACAGCGGCGGCAGGAGGGGCAACCAATATTGCCGCCAGGTCGGAAAGGGCAGCATCGCGCCGATCGCGCCGCCGATCATCAACAGGACCAGCACGGCGGGCGGGCGTCTCCGCACCACCATGACGATCCCGACCAGTGCCGGCCCCAGCGCCAGGAATTTGAGCGAATCGATCAGCTTGGCCGCCCAGCTCAGCTTCCAGGGGCGGGCGGCGTAATATTCGGCCGGGGCTTGTGAAGGGAAATGCAGGACGCCGAACAGGAATCCCTCCGGTGCGGCGGCGTACAGCGCCGCGATCAGCACGATGACGGGCAATGTCCCGGCGACCACCCAGCCGGGCCGATGCCCGCGATGGGCCAGCGCCCACAGACCGTAAGCGACGGCCGGCAACGCATAGGAGATCTTGGCGGCGGCGGCGGCGGCCAAGACCAGGCCGGTCAGGATCGCGGTGCCCCGACTCGCATCGCCCCGCTCGCCCCTGGCCACCCCGACCAGCGCCCAGGCGAGCAGGGCGGCGGGCAGCGCATCGTTGCGGGCGGTGCCGACCGCGAACAACAGGATGTCGCAGGTCGCGAACAGCCCCGCCGCCCAGCGCGCCGCACGCCGATCCGCGCCCCACAGCCTTGCCGCCCGATACACGCCCGCGATCGCCGCCAGCCCGAGCAAGGCATTGACCAGCCGCAGCACCGGCCAGGCCCAGCGCCCGCTCGCCCAAGCGATCGGCGCGAACAGCAACGGCTGGAGCGGCGTCTGCAGATAGGCATAGTCGCGATACGGGATCAGCCCGGCGCCGCTGAGCATCGCGGCGGCGACATATTGGCTTTCGTCATGGTCGACCGGGCGGGCGATCGCCAAGGCGCAGAGCAGGACCGCGAGCAGTCCCGCCATCCACCAGGGCCGATCCGCCCGGCCGTTCGCGGTCACGCCGCGGTCGCGGTGACGAAATAGTCGAGCGCGGTCGAATCGCCGACCATGAAGCCCTTGGTCGGCGAAAAGCTGAGGCCGCGCACATCGCGTACCGTCAGCCCGGCCTCCTCCAGCAGCCCCGTCAGTTCATCGGGTGTCAGGAATTTCGACCAGTCATGCGTGCCCTTCGGGATCGTGCCCGTCCCCTCCGCCAGCGTGATCAGCGCCAGCCTGGACAAGGGCGTCCGGTTGGGGGTCGACAGGATCATCAGCCCGCCGGGCGCCAGCGCATCGGCCAGCCCGCGCACGAATCGGGCCGGATCGGCGACATGCTCGATCACCTCGAGCGAGGTGACGAGGTCGAAGGTCTCGCCCGCCAGCCCCTCGACGCTGCCCGCGCGATAGTGAATCTCAAGTCCCGACTGGGCGGCATGCGCGGCGGCGACCGCGACATTCTCCGGCGCGGCGTCGAGCCCGGTCACCTCGGCGCCGAGGCGCGCGAGCGGCTCGCACAACAGCCCCGCGCCGCACCCGACGTCAAGCGCGCGCTTGCCCTTCAGCGGCGTGAAGCCCTGTCCGTCGGCATCCCAATGCAGGTCGATCTGCTCGCGGATGTAGCGCAGGCGGGGCGGGTTCAGCCGGTGCAGCATCGCGCTGGACCCCTTGGGGTCCCACCACTCGGCGGCCATCTTTCCGAAATGTGCGGCTTCGGCCCCAATAATGGTAGAATCGTTCAAATGGCTTGCGTTCGTCATGGGGGCTACCTATCAGGACCGCCGTTTTACCCCAAGGAGATTGGCAAAAACCGCATGGCCCGTATCGTGATGAAGTTCGGCGGCACCTCGATGGCCGGAATCGAGCGCATCCGCAACGTGGCGGCGCGGGTCAAACGCGAGGTTGAGGCGGGCCATCAGGTCGCGGTCGTCGTCTCCGCGATGGCGGGGGAGACCGACCGGCTGGTCGGTTTCTGCCGCGAGGCCTCGTCGCTCTACGATCCCCAGGAATATGACGTCGTCGTCTCGGCGGGCGAACAGATCACCAGCGGGCTGCTGGCGATCACGCTCCAGGCGATGGGCGTCCCCGCCCGCTCGTGGCTGGGTTGGCAGCTGCCGATCCACACCGACACGGCGTTCGCGAAGGCGCGGATCGGCGAGATCGATACGACGGCGCTCGACGAAAGTCTGGCCAGCGGCGTGGTCGCGGTGATCCCCGGCTTCCAGGGCGTGGCCGAGGGCAACCGGGTCACCACGCTGGGTCGCGGCGGGTCGGACACGAGTGCGGTCGCGGTCGCGGCGGCGATGAAGGCGGAACGGTGCGACATCTATACGGACGTCGACGGCGTCTACACGACCGACCCGCGCATCGTACCGCGCGCGCGGAAACTGTCGAAGGTCACCTATGAGGAGATGCTGGAACTCGCCAGCGTCGGCGCCAAGGTGCTCCAGACCCGCTCGGTGGGTCTGGCGATGAAGGAACAGGTGCGCGTGCGGGTCTTGAGCTCGTTCGACGACGCACGGGACGAAGACGGACATCGCGGCACGTTGATCGTGGGCGAAGAGGAAATCGACGATATGGAACGCCAGCTCATCACCGGCATCGCGCATGACAAGAACGAAGCCAAGATCACCCTGACCGCCGTGCCGGATCGCCCCGGCGCGGTCGGCTCGATCTTCGCGCCGCTGGCCGATGCGGGGATCAATGTGGACATGATCGTCCAGAACATCGCGCATTCGACCGGTTCGACCGACGTGACCTTCACGGTGCCGTCGGCCGACTTGGCCCGCAGCCTCGACGTGCTGGAAAAGGGCCAGGGTGAGATCGGCTATGCCAGCCTGGTCCATGACACGCGCGTCGCCAAGATCTCGGTCGTGGGTGTGGGCATGCGTAGCCATGCGGGCGTGGCCTCGACCATGTTCCAGACGCTGGGCGCGCGCGGGATCAACATCCTTGCGATCACCACTTCGGAGATCAAGGTCAGCGTGCTGATCGAAGAGGACTATACCGAACTGGCGGTGCGTGTGCTGCACACCGCTTACGGCTTGGACGCCGAGGCGGCCTAACTCGATCCTCCCCAAGCTGTGCTTGGGGAGGGGGACCATCGCAAAGCGATGGTGGAGGGGCGAGGGGCCATGCCCCTCCACCACGCCCTGCGGGCGCGGTCCCCCTCCCCATCTGACGATGGGGAGGAATGCGCTCGCATCTTGCCGTCCGGCGCTACCCACGGCATGGAGCGTCGATGACCGACACCCACACCACCACCACCGGCGAACAGCGTCTCGCCACCCGCATGGCGCGCGGCGCGGCGTTCCTTGGCGCCGAGATGGCGATCATGGCGGGGGCCATGTCCTGGGTGTCGGAGCGCAATCTGGTCTCCGCCATGTCCAACGCGGGCGGCTTCGGCGTGATCGCGTGCGGGGCGATGACCCCCGAGCTGCTCGATACCGAGATCGCCGCGACCAAGGCGATGACCAGCCGCCCGTTCGGCGTGAACCTGATCACCATGCACCCGCAGCTGTTCGACCTGATCGCGGTGTGCGGCCGCCATCAGGTCGGCCATGTCGTGCTGGCGGGTGGCCTGCCCCCCAAGGGCGCGCTGGAGGCGATCAAGGAGACGGGGGCCAAGGTCATCTGCTTCGCGCCCGCGCTGAGCTTGGCCAAGAAGCTGATCCGCTCGGGCGTCGACGCGCTGGTGATCGAGGGGATGGAGGCCGGCGGCCATATCGGCCCCGTCTCGACCAGCGTGCTGGCGCAGGAAATGCTGCCCGAGATCGCCGAGCAGGTTCCCGTCTTCGTCGCGGGCGGTATCGGTCGGGGCGAGGCGATCGCTGGCTATCTCGACATGGGCGCGGCGGGCGTCCAGCTCGGCACGCGCTTCGTCTGCGCGACCGAGTCGATCGCGCATCCCAATTTCAAGAAGGCGTTCATCCGCGCCTCGGCCCGCGACGCGGTGGCGAGCGTGCAGATCGACCCGCGCCTGCCGGTCATCCCGGTTCGTGCGCTCAAGAACGCCGGCGGCGAACTCTTCACCGCCAAGCAGCGCGAAGTCGCCCAGTCGCTCGACGAGGGCAAGGTGGCGATGGCCGAGGCGCAGCTCCAGATCGAGCATTACTGGGCGGGTGCGCTGCGCCGCGCGGTGATCGAGGGCGATGTCGAGCATGGCTCGGTGATGGCGGGCCAGTCGGTCGGCATGGTGACCAAGGAAGAGTCGATCGCCGACATCCTGGCGCAACTGATGGCCGAAGCCGCCGCCGCGTTGGTGGCACGCGCGGCGTAGACCGGATTCCTCCCCTGTAAGGGGATGGGGACCATGCGCAGCATGGTGGAGGGGTGTCACCCCTATCGAGAGGGCGACACCCCTCCGTCAGGCCCTCACGTGAATTCTCCCTGACATATGACCCGCTTCGTCGCAGCGCTTACGACGCGTTAACCTTGATTCGGCATGACGGGGCCCAGGAGCCGGGGGCGGGATTTTTCCAAGGATCAGGGTCATGGCGAGTGTGCGTATTGTAACGGGTGTGGCGATCGGCCTGTCGCTGGCGGGCTGTACCGCACGCGAAACCGCCAAGGTCGCGCCGCCGCCGGTGATGGTCCCCGCCCAGCCGCAGGTGGTGCGCGCGCCGCTGCCGCCCGGTGCCACGCCGGGGATGATGATCCCCGCCAAGCTGCCCGATGGCAATTACGCCACCCCCAATCGCGCGCTGACCAGCGCGGCGACCGTCTGGCACCTCCGCTCCGCGCTCAACGTCGCCGCGCTCGCCTGTCGCGGTGCCGATGAGGGGCTGATCGTCACCCGCTACAACACGATGCTGACCACGCAGAAGACGGCGCTGGCGGCGGCGGAAAAGCGCTATTCGGCCGAATATCAGTCGCAGGGCGGCGACTGGCGCGATCGCTATGACGATGCGATGACCCGGCTGTACAATTTCTTCTCGATCACGCCGGTGCGCAAGACCTTCTGCGCCGCTGCCGATCAGGTGCTGGCCGACATCACCGCCACCACCATGGGCGACTTCGACACCGCCGCGCCGAAGCGGCTGGACCAGTTGAACGAGCCGTTCATCGCCTTCTTCCGCGCCTATGACGCCTGGCGCTCGGGCACGATGGTGCCGGTCCAGTCGCTCTCCGCGCCGCTGACCGTCGCCACCACCGCGCAGCCCGGCGTCGCGCCCGCGACCCAGCCGCGCATCCTGTCGAGCCAGCCGGTCCCCGCCGCCAAGCCCTACACGCCGGCCCCGACGATCAACCCGCCCAGCCTGTCGGTGAATCCGTCGGCGCTGCAATAAGCGGCCGGATCAGTCGGCGATCCAGAATAGCGATTCGACCGGTCGGCCCAGTGCCCGCGCGAGTTTGAGCGCGAGCAGAGTCGACGGTTGAAAGACGCCGTTCTCGACGGTGTTGATCGTCTTGCGACTGACCCCGATCGCCTGGGCCAGGCCGCCCTGGGTCAGCCCCGCCGCCTCGCGCGCCGCCTTCAGATCGTTACCGAGCGTCTCGTTCATCGGCTGGCGCGCAGTTCCAGCGTGGCGAAGCTTGTGAGTGCGGCTATCAACCCGGCGGTGATCGCAACCCGGCCCATTGTCACCGCGCTGAATGGTACGGCGTTCAAAATGGCGGTCATCGATGCCGTCGAGAGGATCATCGCCCAGAACCCGGCCTCGAAAGAGGATCGACGATGATCCCGGGTCGTCTCGTCATTCATCAATCGGGCGATCGGACCGCACCGGCTCCAGCGAAACGGCAGGCCGGTCAGGTTCAGTGCGGAAGCACCGATCATGACGAACCAAGGCAGGAGCCGGTTGGGTTCGTCATGGCCGTTGGCGACGGACAGGATGGTCGATGCAAGGAGAGCCACGGACAACAGATAGAAGACGACCGCCCGGCCACGGCTTCTGGCTTCGGCCTTTTCCACGAGATTCATCACGACCTCCTGTAACCTATAGGTTTCATGTAACCCGTAGGTAACAGGCGCGCAAGTGCCTTCCTTCCCCCGGGCGGATAGGTTAACGGGCGGTCACCATGACGGTGACGGGAGAACACCTGCCGATCGGCGGCCGCTTCGACGGGTTCGAGCATCGCTTTGCGGTGCGCGTCTATTTCGAGGATACCGACCTGTCGGGCGTGGTCTATCACGCCAATTATCTGCGTTATATGGAGCGCGCCCGCTCCGACATGCTGCGCGTCGCCGGGATCGACCAGCGCGCGGCGCATGAGGCGGGGCAGGGCGCCTATGCCGTCACCGACATCGGCATCCGTTATGCGGCCTCGGCACGGCTCGACGACGACCTGGTCGTCACGTCGAGGCTGATCGAGGTCAGTGCGGTTCGCGTCGTCATTCATCAGACAGTCAGGTGCGGCGCGGTCAAGCTGACCGATGCCAGGGTTACCGTCGCCTGGGTCGGCCCGAACGGCCGCCCGCGTCGGCAACCCGCCGACTGGATCGCCATCTACCAACGCCTTGTCTGGCAGGGGGACACCCAACACCCATGAATCCCGTCTTCAACATGGATGCCGCCACATTGTCGCCCGTCGCGCTGTTCCTGCAGGCCGATTGGGTGGTGAAGTTCGTGATGATCGGGCTGCTGCTCGCCAGCATGTGGACCTGGACGATCATCGTCGCCTTCTCGCGCAAGCTGGCGCGGACCCGGAAGGGCATGACCCGGTTCGAGCGCGATTTCTGGAAGGCCGAGGATATCGACGCCTTCCACCGGATGGAGCAGGATAATGAACTGCCCTCCGCGCGCGTCTTTTCGGCGGGTGTGCAGGAATGGCGGCGCTCGACCGCCGGCGGGCATATCGACCGCGACGGCACGCGCGAGCGTCTGGCGACCGCGATGGGATCGGCCGTGGCGGGCGAGATCGACAAATTGTCCGACCGTTTGAACGTGCTGGCGACGGTCGGCTCGGTCGCGCCGTTCGTCGGGCTGTTCGGCACCGTCTGGGGCATCATGCGCAGCTTCACCGGTATCGCGCAGGCGCAGAATTCGTCGCTGGCGGTCGTCGCCCCCGGCATCGCCGAGGCGTTGTTCGCCACCGCGATCGGCCTGTTCGCCGCGATCCCGGCGGTCATCGCCTATAACCGGTTCAGCCACGGCGTGAACAAGGTGGAGGCGCAGCTCAACCGCTTCGCCGACGGCTTCCACACCACGCTCAGCCGCCAGCTCGACCAGGCGCGCTGAAAGGGGACAGGCGATGGCCATGAACCTTCCCTCCCGCTCCGGCCGGGGCCGCCGCGCGCCGATGGCGGAGATCAACGTCACGCCGCTGGTCGACGTGATGCTGGTGCTGTTGATCATCTTCATGGTGACCGCGCCGCTGTTGACCACCGGCGTGCCGGTGAACCTGCCCGACAGCCGCGCCAAGGCGCTGGAGCAGGAGCAGAAGCCCGAGCAGATCTCGATCGACGAGCAGGGACGGCTGTTCCTGAACGAGGACGAGATCAGTGACGCCGACCTGCCCGCGAAGCTGGATGCGATTGCCGCGCGCAAGGACCCCGATGGGCAGGTGCCGCAAATCTATCTGCGCGCCGACCGTGCGCTGGATTATGGCCGTGTGATGCGGGTGATGGGCGAGCTGAACCGCGCCGGGTTGAACCGCGTGTCGCTGGTCACGGTAGAGGGGGCGGGCCCCCGCTGATGGAGCGCGGTGAGCGGATCGGATTGGCGGTTGCGGTCGCGGGGCATATCGTCCTGTTCGGCCTGTTGTCGGTCGGCTTCCTGTCGACGCCCAACCCCGAAAAGCTGAAGGTCACGCCGATCGACATCTCGCTGGTCAAGGATGTCGGGCTGGAGGCCGAATCGCCGACGCCCAATCAGCAACCCGCCCAGTCGATCGCACCCGAAGAAGGCGCACCCGAGGACGCCGCGCCGCCCGAGCCGGTCGAGGCCGAACCCGAACCGCAGCCGGCCCCGCCGCCGCCGGCACCCGAGCCGCGTCCGCAGCCCAAGCCGCAACCCAAGCCCCAGCCGGCGCCCAAGCCAGAACCGCGCCCGGCGCCGAAACCGCAACCACAGCCGAAACCCCAGCCCAAGCCGGTGGAGCGGCCGCAACCCAAGCCGAAGCCGCAACCGGCCAAACCCGCGCCCGCCAAACCGGCCCCGGCCAAGCCCGTACCGGCGAAACCCGCGCCCGCCGCCAAGCCCGCACCGGCCGTATCCAAGCCGAGCCAGTCGGCCGCCAAGCCTTCGGCGACCAAGCCGACGACCCCGGCGCGCGGACAGGGCAGCAGCGCGACCGCGACCGCCGCCAAGCCGCGCGGATCGCGGCTGGGGGATAATTTCCTGAAGGGCCTGTCGCCCGATCCGTCGCCGTCCAAGTCGGAGGCCGCGCCCGCGACCAAGATCGGCGCGCAGCAACTGGCCAACATCGCCTCGGCGATCCTGCGTCAGGTGCAACCCTGCGCCAATCGTCAAGTGACGCCCGGCCCCGGGGCCGAGCGGATTCGCGTGACGATGAACCTGAAGCTCAATCGCGATGGCAGTCTCGCCGCCGCACCGCGCGTGGTCGGCCATAGCGGCGTCGATGGCGAGAATGATCGCTATGTCGACCGCGTCGACGATCTGGCGATCGCCACCTTCAAGGGCTGCTCGCCGCTGCGTGGACTGCCGGCGGAACTTTACGATGTGCCCGGCGGCTGGAGCAACTTCACGCTGCGCTACAAACTTCCGGGTTGAGGATGATGCTTATGCCCCGTTCCCTGCTGACTCTTCCGCTCACGCTGGCCCTCGCTGCCAGCGCCCTGTCCGCACAGGAGGCGCCCGCGCCCCAGGCCGAGCCGGTACAGGCCCCCGCCGGGCAGCAGCCCGCGCTCGCACCCGCCAATGGCCAGGAAGGGCTGGTCGTCGATGTCGAGGGCGGCATCTCCGCACCCATGCCGATCGCCATTCCCGCCATGCCGACCAATGCCGTGGTGCAGACGGCGGCGGGCACCACCGATGTGGTGGGGCAGCAGCTGTCGCAGATCATCGCCAACGACCTGCGTAATTCGGGCCTGTTCACCCCCGTGCCGCCGACGCAGCTGCGCACCGTGTCCTTCCCGGAAGTGACCGCGCCCGCCTTCGACTATTGGAACGGCACCGGCGCGCAGGCGCTGGTCCAGGGCTATGTCCGCGCCAATGGCGACGGGACGCTGACGGTCGGCTGCTATCTCTATGACGTGCTGGCGCGCAGCGAATTGGCGCGGCAGGGCTTCGTCGTGGCGCCGGGCGAATGGCGCCGCGCCGCGCACAAATGCGCCGACAGCATCTATACCAAGCTGACCGGCGAAGGCCCCTATTTCGACAGCCGCGTCGTCTATGTCTCCGAGACGGGACCGAAGGGTCGGCGGATCAAGCGGCTGGCGATCATGGATCAGGACGGCGCGAACCACCGCTTCCTGACCAACGGCCAGTCGATCGTGCTGACCCCGCGCTTCGCGCCCAACCAGCAGTCGATCGTCTATATGTCCTATGTCGACAAGCGGCCGGCCATCTATGTCTATGACATCGGCTCGGGTCGCCAGCGGCTGGTGGTGCAGAACGCCGCGACGACCTTCGCGCCGCGCTTCTCGCCCGATGGCCGCTGGATTCTCTTCTCGATGGCGCAGGGCGGCAATACCGATATCTACCGCGTGTCGTCGCAAGGGGGGAGCCCACAGCGGCTGACGAACGCGCCGGGCATCGACACGGGCGGCAGCTATTCGCCCGACGGTTCGAAAATCGTCTTCGAGAGCGACCGGTCGGGCGGGCAGCAGATCTACGTCATGAACGCCGATGGCTCCAACCAGCAGCGGATCAGCTTTGGCGGCGGACGCTATGCGACCCCGGTGTGGAGCCCGCGCGGCGACCTGATCGCCTTCACCAAGCTGGGCGGTGCGTTCCGGATCGGCATCATGAACCCGTCGGGGGGCGGGGAAAAGCTGCTGACCGACAGCTGGCAGGATGAGGGGCCGAGCTGGTCGCCCAATGGCCGCGTCATCACCTTCCAGCGCTCGACGCAAGGCGCGTCGGGCAAGGCGGATGTGTGGATGGTCGACCTGACCGGGGTCAACGAACGCCGCATCCCGACCCCGCTCGATGGCTCCGACCCCGCCTGGGGGCCGCTGCGGCCGTAATCGCTTTGGGATGAGTTTCGGGGGCGAAACGAATTTAGAGGGAGTGACAGTCCAGTGACCAAGATCAAGACCACGCTCGTCGTCGCCGCCATGGCGCTGGCCATCGCCGGCTGCGCCAAGAAGCGTCCCGCCGTGCTGCCGCCGGCGCCGGTCGACCAGAATGCGGGCGTTGACCCCAATGCGGGCCAGACCAATCCCGGCGACGGCGCGATCGTCCCCGGCTCGGACGCCGACTTCAAGCGCTCGGTGACCTCGAACACCGTGCATTTCGGGCTGGATCAATATGACATCGATCCCGAAGCGCGCGCGATCCTGGACAGCCAGGCCGCCTGGCTGCAGCGTTATCCCAATGTCCGCATCACGATCGAGGGGCATTGCGACGAGCGCGGCACCCGCGAATACAATCTCGCGCTGGGCGATCGCCGTGCGAACGCCGCCAAGAACTATCTGGCGGCGCGCGGCGTGACGGCGGACCGCATGACCGTCATCAGCTATGGCAAGGAACGCCCGATCGCGCTGGGTTCGGACGAGGCCAGCTATGCGCAGAACCGCCGCGCGGTGACGATCGTCCTGGGGTGATGGGACGCGCGCTGGGCGAGGGCGGGGTGTACGCTTCGACTTCGCTCAGCGTGAACGGCGGTTGGGAGGCGTGGCACCCGACCGTCGTTGCAATGCCGGATATCCCGCCGCTCCGTTCAGCCTGAGCGTAGTCGAAGGCCAAGCGATGCGCTCGGGTTGATCCCGGCCTGGTGGTCTAAACGCGGTGTCCTTGGCGCTTTACCGAAGGGGCGAGGCGTGCGCTTCGACTTCGCTCAGCGTGAACGGAGGTTGGGATGGGGCGCGCCTGACCGTCGCGGCGATGCCGGGTATCCCGCCCCCCGTTCAGCCTAAGCGTAGTCGAAGGCCACGCAACGCGCTCAGGTTGATCTCAGCCCGGTCATTTAAAAGCCGTGTCCCCGGCGCTTTGCCGAAAGGGGCGGGGCGTGCGCTTCGACTTCGCTCAGCATGAGCGGTGGTTGGGAGGCGTGGCACCCGACCTTCGCGGCAATGCCGCATATCCCACCCCCGTTCAGCCTGGAGCGAAGTCGAAGGCCACGCGACCCCGCCTTCAGCCCCGAAACGCGCCGTTCAGCAGCTTGGCCAGCCGCAGCCCGCCGCGCTTGATTTGCTCGCGTTCGACCGGGGCCATCGCCTGGATCGCGGCTTCGTCCATCTGCATGAGCGCCGGCGTCGGCCGGCACGCATCGCCGCCCATCGCGGCGGCATAGGCGCGCTTGGCGATCGCCCAGTTCTCGCGGCTCCAGGCCATCACGCCGCCGGTCGCCTCGCGTCGCTGCTCGGCCAGCGGATAGCGGCGGACCAGCTTGGGCGGGGTCGAGATCGCACGCTCGGCCAGCAGCCCGTCCCATACCGAATGCAGGTTCAGACGCGGTGTGGCGTAGATGCCGTAATCGACGCGGGTGTCGTTACCGCCCTTGTCGCCCTTGTCCCCGGCATGCAGCGGCTGGTGCAGGTCGCCGACGAAATGGACGAGGAAGGCGAGCGCCATCACCCGGTCCTTCTCGCTGGCGCGCTTGTCCTTCAGGATCGCGAGCTGGCGCGGGATCTGCGCCGACACACAATCGCCGCTGTCGCAGGCGGGCGGCAGGCGGAAGGGCTGGCAGATGTCCACATTCTGATAGTGCCAGCTATAGGCATAGCCGAAGCGCGACTTACCGGCGTCGTCCTTCAGCGGCTTGACGCAATCGGGCCAGACGCTCGCCTCCTCGATGGTGCGAACCGGGCAGGTCGGCGTGTCGAGCTGTGCCTGCGCGCGCAAGATCCGGCGAATCTCGGTGCGGGCATGGGGGGTGATGTTGGCCCAGGCGATCGCCGCGACGGTCTCATGCCCATATTCCCAATAGGCGGCGGCGGGCGAGGGCAGGAGGGACGCCGCGATCAGCGCGGCGAACAGGCGCAAGTGCTTCATGTCGTGGGGCTTTATCCCTCGTCGGCGTAGATCGCCACCCTGTGTTCGCCTCCACTCGTCGCACGGCCGCGATACATGCCCGCCGTGGTCATGCTCCAGGCGATCGTGCCGTCGGGCGCGGCGACGATGGTGCCGCCGGTCCCGCCCAGATCGCGCACCTCGGCCAGCACCGTGTCGGCGGCCTGCTGGACACCCTCGCCGGTGAAGCGGCGGCGCGCGGCGATCTCATGCCCGACGCCGACGCGGATGAAGACCTCGCCTGAACCGGTGCAGGACACCGCACAGGCGCGGTCGTCGGCATAGGTGCCAGCGCCGATCAGCGGCGAATCGCCGATCCGGCCCCAGCGCTTGCCCGTCACGCCCCCGGTCGAGGTGGCGGCGGCGACATGGCCCTGCGCGTCGCAGGCGACCGCGCCGACCGTGCCGTACTTCATGTCGCTGTCGAATGCATCGGCCCCGCGCGACAGCAGCTCGTCGAGCTGGCGGCGGCGCTCGTCGGTATGGAACCAGGCGGGGTCGACCTGCTCCAGCCCCTGTTCCAGCGCGAATCGATCCGCGCCCGCCCCCGCCAGCAGGACATGCGGGCTGGCGGTCATCACCGTGCGCGCCAGCGACACCGGGTTGCGGGTGCGGGTCACGCCCGCGACCGATCCGGCACGGCGGTCGCGCCCGTCCATGATCGCCGCATCCAGCTCGTTGGTGCCATGCTGCGTGAAGCAGGCGCCGCGCCCGGCGTTGAAATGGGGATCATCCTCCAGTACTCGCACCGCCGCCTCGACCGCGTCGAGCGCCTCGCCGCCGGCCGCCAGCACCGCCGACCCGGCCTTCAGCGCGGCGTCGAGACCGGCGCGCGCGCCCGCATCCTGCTCCGGCGTCAGGACGTCACGGGTGATCCGGCCCGCGCCGCCATGGATGACCAGCGACCAGGATGCGGACATGGGGATACTCCAGAAAAGACGGGGAAAGTCCCGCGCCCCCTATCAGATCGCTTGGCGGCTGCCATCCCCCGGCCGTAGCCCGATCAGCGGACGCAGCCACCGCACCCGCCGCCCGATCAGATAGAAGAGCCAGCAGCCCGCCACCGTGGCCATCATCAGGACCAGTGCGTCGAGCGCCAGCGGCAGGCCCGCGTTGCGCAAGGCCAGTGCGACCAGGATGATGATCGTCTGATGGATCAGATAGAAGGGGAACACCGCCTCGGTCAGCGTCCGGCGCCAGGGGTGATCGCGGTTCCAGAAGCGCTCGGCGATGCCGATCAGCGCGACGACCGCCATCCATCCCTGCACCGCGCGCGCGCCAGCGAAGATATTGCCCACCCCGGCAGGCGCCCCCGCCATGCCCGGCCAGCGCAGCTCCAGCCCCGCCGCGACGCCATAGCTGATCAGCGCGATGACGCCGGCGACGATCCATCCCCGGCGAAAACTGTCCAGCACCCGCTCCGACCCGGCCATGCCGAACCCGAACAGCAAAGCGGGGAAATAGAGGATATGCGCCAGCCCGTCGTCGAACAGGCCATGGGTTTCGCTCTCGCCGGGAAACCAGTGGATGTCGACCAGCAGCAGCCAGGCGACGGGCAGGATCACGCCGCCCCAGCCGCCGAACACCCGGTCGAACAGACGCTGCCCTGCGCGGCCCCAACGGCCGGCGACTGCCAGCATCAGCGCGATCGCCATGGTATAGGCCCAGAGATAGCCGACGAACCACAGATGGTTCCAGGCGGGCGACGGCACGACCCCGCCGATCCGCCCGAAGCGCAGCCAGTCATGCACCCAGAAGGTCCCATAGCTGCCCGGATAGCCATATTTGCTGACCAGCTCGGCCCAGATCTGCGGCGGCACCAGCACCACGACGCCAAAGGCCAGCGGCACCAGCAACCGGATGCTGCGCCCGCGTGCGAAGCTGAAAATGGTCGGATGCCGCACCGCCAGCGCGCGCGTGGCATAGCCCGACACGACGAACAGCAGCATCAGCCGCCAGGGATTGCTTGCCAGCATCGGGATCGCGACCCAGGGCAGCCGCGCCAGCTGGACGTGGAAGCCCCAGGGCACGAAGACCATGCCGATGTGGTACAGGATCAGGATGGCGAAGGCACCGATGCGCAGCCAGTCGAGGCCGTAATGGCGGGGGATGGGGGCGGCGGCGGTCATTTGCGGGTCTGGTACAGCACTGACTTTGAACCGCAACGCGCTTGCGCGTATATAGGGCCCATGTCCATTCGTCCCTGGCGTGATATCGCCCGTCGCCAAAGCCGTCAGATCATGGTGGGCAATGTGCCCGTGGGCGGCGACGCGCCCGTCACCGTGCAGACCATGACCAACACGCCGACCAGCGATCCGGTCGCCACGATCAACCAGATCCGGCGCTGCGAAGAGGCGGGGGCGGACATCATCCGCGTGTCCTGCCCCGACACCGATTCGACCGCCGCGCTGGCCAAGATCACCAAGGCGGCGCGCGTGCCGATCGTCGCGGACATCCATTTCCATTACAAGCGCGCGCTGGAAGCCGCCGACGCGGGCGCCGCGTGCCTGCGCATCAATCCGGGCAATATCGGTTCGTCCGAGCGCGTCGCCGAGGTCGTCCGCGCCGCCAAGGCCAATGGCTGTGCCATCCGCATCGGCGTGAATGCCGGGAGCCTCGAAAAGGACCTGCTCGAAAAATATGGCGAGCCGTGCCCCGAGGCGCTGGTCGAATCGGCGCTCGACCATATCAAGCTACTCCAGGACCATGACTTCCACGAATATAAGGTCGCGGTGAAGGCGTCCGACGTCTTCCTGGCGGTCGCGGCCTATCAGGGGCTGGCCGAGGCGACCGATTGCCCGCTGCATCTGGGCATCACCGAGGCGGGCGGTCTGATCGGGGGCACGGTCAAGTCCTCGATCGGCATCGGCTCGCTCCTGTGGTTCGGCATCGGCGACACGATCCGCGTCTCGCTCTCGGCCGAGCCCGAGGAAGAGGTGCGCGTCGGCTTCGAGATCCTGAAGGCGCTGGGCATCCGCAATCGCGGCGTGCGAGTCGTGTCCTGCCCGTCCTGCGCGCGACAGGGTTTCGACGTGATCCGCACCGTGCAGGTGCTGGAGGAACGGCTCCAGCATATCCGCACGCCGATGTCGCTGTCGGTGTTGGGCTGCGTCGTCAACGGTCCGGGCGAAGCGCGCGAGACCGATATCGGCGTGACCGGCGGCGGCAATGGCAAGCACATGGTCTATCTGTCGGGCCTGACCGACCACACGGTCGAGGATGCCGACATGGTCGATCACATCGTCAA
Source organism: Sphingomonas pseudosanguinis (assembly GCF_014196255.1). Taxonomy (GTDB): domain Bacteria; phylum Pseudomonadota; class Alphaproteobacteria; order Sphingomonadales; family Sphingomonadaceae; genus Sphingomonas; species Sphingomonas pseudosanguinis. The sequence continues at coordinate 15,653 of NZ_JACIDH010000006.1, read as the reverse complement.
GCTGGTCGAGGCCAAGGCCGCCGAACTGGACGCGGCCGAGGCCGCCAAGGCGGCGATCGCGGCGGAGTGACGGCGCCCGTCATCCGCATCGCCGCCGCCCTGATCGAGGACGGGGCGGGGCGGGTGCTGCTGGTCCGCAAGGCGGGCAGTCGCTTCTTCATGCAGGCCGGCGGCAAGATCGAACCGGGCGAGGTGCCGGCCGCCGCGCTCGCCCGCGAGCTTCACGAGGAAATCGGCCTGATCGTCGCGCCGGCCGATTTGCAGCCCATCGGTCGCTTTTCCGCCGACGCGGCGAATGAAGCGGGCACCCGCGTCGACGCGCATGTCTTTCGCTTGCGCACCGATCACCAACCGGTCCCGGCGGCGGAGATCGCGGAAGCGCTATGGGTGAGTCGGCAAGAGGCCGACGCCCTGCCGCTCGCCCCTCTGACCCGCGACCATATCCTGCCCTGGTATCGCGAGGCACTCACCCAGGCCTGAATCCTCCCCGGCACGGGGAGGGGAACCGCCGCGAAGAGGTGGTGGAGGGACACCCCAATTCCTCCCCTTGCAGGGGAGGTGGCAGGCCGAAGGCCTGACGGAGGGGTGTCCCCGCTTGAGGGGCAGGACCTTCTTCACCACGGAGGGGTTGAGCGAGCCTAACGGCTCGTGCGCTCGCAGGGCGAGCGCAGCACCCCTCACCCAGCTCCGACTAAGCCTTTGCTCTGGCAAAGACCAAGTCTGCGCAACCCTCTCCCCTCTATGAGGGGCGAGGGACAAAAAGGGCCTATTCGAATGTCGATCCGGCCTGGAAGGCAATCCACCTGACACTCCTTACAGGGGAGGAAGGTGCCGCCATTGCGTTGACCCCGCGCTCGACACGGTCATGATGGCGTACGAAACGGGTGAGGGGGGCGGCATGAAACACACTGGCTGGATCGTGACGGCCGCGCTCTTGCTCTCCGGCTGCGTGACGCCGTCGACCGGCGAGCCCGTGCTGACCAAGCGCGCCTTCCACCGGATCGCGCGGACCTGCGGTGTCACGCCAACCGAGTTCAAGATGGCGCGCAGCGGCTTGCCCTATGTCCGTTTCCGCTACCGGGACGCGGCGCAGGAGAGCGAGACACATGCCGCCCCCAGCGTGGAATGCGTCGGCGCCAGGCTCAAACCCTATCGCTACGAATATTACGGACCCGACGCCGATCCACCCAAACCCGACGCCTGATCACAGCCGCAGTCCCAGCCGGATGCCGCCGCCCGCATCGGACGCGCCCCGGCTGAGGCCGGCGCTGCCCTGCACGCCCAGTGACAGCCGCTGCGACAGCGCGGTGTCGAGCCCTGCGCCGATCTCCTGCCGGTCGGCGGCCTGGTCGCTGGCGCGCGAGGCATAGCTATAGGCGACGCTGACTTCGCTCGCCTGGCCGATACGCAACCCCACGCCGCCGCGCGCGCTGGTGACGTCGCACAGGCGATAGGTGTCGGGCTGTCCGATGAAGCTGTGGCCAATCGCGGCGAAGGGCGTCACCTTGCCGGGCACCGCCGCCTCGCCCTGGATCGTGTAATCCGCCTTGCCGGTGCCCACCCCGCGCGCCGCCGAGGCGGTGGGCAGCTTGGCGCTGCCGGTCAGCGCCAGCGACGGATGATGGGCGCGCGGGGGCAGGAGCTGTACCGAGGCACCGACGACCGCATCGCCCAGCCCGGAGCGCCGCTCGCGCGTCGCGGGGCGGGTGGGGTCGGTGAAGATCGGCAGGCCCAGTGGGCCGCCAGGTGCCACGACATTGCCCGGCGCGTCGACCTGCACCACCGGCAGCGCGGCGAAGACGGTCACCCGCTTGCGCTTCGCGCGCAGCGAAGCGGTCGTGCTGGCGGTGCTGATCCGCTGCGTCGTGCCATAGCGCCCGCTGGCATAGTCCGCGCCGACCGAGGCGGTGACCTGCGCCCGCGCCGGCTGCACCGCCAGCGCCATCATGGCCAGCCCGGTCGTCAGCATGATCGTCTTCATATCGTGTGTTTCCCAATGGCATTTTTCAGGAGAACGGATGCCATCTTGGCTTTCATCCCGGCCTGTCGTCGACAAGCGGAGCATCCCCCTCTCGCCTTTGCCGCGTCGCGCCGGTAACGCGGCGGGCATGAGTGCGCGCACCTCTCCCGTCATCGCCTTTGCCGTCGCGGCGGCGGGGATCGCTATCTACTCGGTGATGGATACGCTGATGAAACAGCTCTCCATCGACAGCGGGGCCTATAGCGCGGTGCTGTGGCGATCCTGGGTCGGCGTCGCGATCATGACGCTGATTTTCCTGGCCAGGCGGGGGCGCTGGCCGGGGCGGCATGCGCTGACGCTGCACATCGCGCGCGGGGCGACGGGCGGGATCTCGGTCGTGCTGTTCTTCTGGGGGCTGGCGCGGGTGCCGATGGCGCAGAGCGTGGCGCTGACCTTCCTGTCGCCGCTGATGGCGCTGTTCCTCGCCGCGCTGACGCTGGGCGAACGCATCCGGCGCGCGGCGATCCTCGGCTCGCTGATCGCCGGCGGCGGTGTGCTGGTGATCGCGGCCGGCGAGGTGCAGGCCCAGGCCTCGACCCAGGTCGTGCTGGGGTCGCTGGCGATCATCCTGGCCTCTATCCTCTATGCGGTCAGCCTCGTCCTGTTGCGGCGACAGGCGCAGGCGGCGGGGCCGGTCGAGGTCGCGCTGTTCACCATGCTGGTCATCGCGGTGGTGATGACGCCCGCCGCGCCCTTCGTCGCGACCTGGCCCGCCATGGCGCAATGGCCGGCCATCGCGATCGCGGCGGCGCTGGGCAGCATCTCGGCCCTGTTGCTCGCCTGGGCCTATGCGCGGGCGGAGGCGCAGGTACTCGCGCCGGTCGAATATACCGCCTTCGTGTGGGCGGCCTGTCTGGGCTATGCGGTGTTCGGCGAGCATGTCTCGCTGTTCACCCTGGTCGGGGCCGCGCTGATCATTGCGGGCTGCGTCGTCGCGGTGCGGCGACCGGGACCGGGGCCCCAGAGCGAGGCAGGGTTATGACGATCGATATTCGCCCCGCTACGCCCGACGATGTCGCGACGATCCTGAATTTCGTGCGCGAACTGGCCGCGTTCGAGCGCGAGCCGGACGCTGTCGCGGCGACCGAGCCGATGCTGGCCGAGGCTTTGTTCGGAGCCGATCCGGCGGCCGAGGCGGTGATCGCCGAGCGGAGCGGTGTTCCGGTCGGCTTCGCGCTGTTCTTCCGCAACTTCTCGACCTGGACCGGGCGGCCGGGGCTGTATCTCGAGGACCTCTACGTCACGCCGCCCGCGCGAGGGGGCGGGGTGGGCAAGGCGTTGCTGATCCATCTGGCCGGCATCGCGCGCGACCGGGGCTGGGCGCGGTTCGAATGGTCGGTGCTCGACTGGAACACGCCCGCGGTCGAATTCTACCGCGCGATGGGGGCGCGGGGAATGGAGGAATGGACCGTGCAGCGGGTGTCGGGTGAGGCGTTGGAGAAGCTGGCGGGGCGGTAACTCGGTTCGCGCGGAGACGCGGAGGTGTCGGGACTTGAGGCTTGCCTCGTTCTTCCCCTCGCGCCGCCTGGCATCCCTTCGCTCCGTTCAGCCTGAGCGCAGTCGAAGGCCACGGGATGAACCGCTCCTCAAGCTCTGGGATTGCCCTCCCCCAACCCCTCCCGCCTGCGGGAGGGGAGTAAGAAGAGCGGCGGTCGCGTACGCCACGCAGAAAAAACGCCCCGGCGCGCGGTGCGCCGGGGCGTCATTCTCAAACCGAAACCGGGACGTTTATTCGCGGCCGGGCACGTCGTGGTCGTGCGGCTCTTCGCCCTTGGCCTTGGCGTCGTCATAGCGCTCGATCGCCTCGACGACGATGCGGCGGGCTTCGTCACGGTCGCCCCAGGTGCCGATGCGCACCCACTTCTTCTTCTCCAGGTCCTTATAGTGGGTGAAGAAGTGCTCGATCTGCTGGAACACGATCTCGGGCAGGTCGTCGCGACCACCGACATTCGAATAGTATGGGAAGGTCGAGTCGACCGGCACGCAGACCAGCTTCTCGTCGCCGCCGGCTTCGTCTTCCAGGTTCAGCACGGCGATCGGACGCGCGCGGACGACGCAGCCCGGGATGAACGGCGTGCGCGACACGACCAGCGCGTCGAGGGGGTCGCCATCGGGCGACAGCGTGTGCGGCACGAAACCGTAATTCGCCGGATAGCGCATCGGCGTGTGCAAGATGCGGTCGACGAACAGGGCGCCGCTCGCCTTGTCGAACTCATACTTCACCGGCTCGCCACCGGTCGGCACCTCGATCACGACGTTGATGTCGTCGGGCGGGCTCTTGCCGACGGGAATGAGATCGATACGCATCGGTCAGTCTTTCTTTGCCAATGACCGGAAAACATCTTCCGGTGGAAAAACAATGGCGGGCGCGATAGCGCAACCCGCCATGGCCTGTCGATAGATGTCGGTCAGTCCGCGCTCAGCGCGCCTTCAGCAGACGATCCAGCCCGGTCTCGCCGGTGCCGACCTTTTCCAGGCGCGGATAGCGCGGGCCGCCGGTATAGCTCAGCGTCACGTCGCGGAAGCGATCCTGGTTCTTTATCACCAACTTGACCGGGTGCGCCGAATCCTTGGCCGCGACGATCGCCGCCTTCAGCCGGTCGCCCGAATAGGCCTCGCCATTGACCGCCTGAATCTGGGTGCCAACATCGATGCCGGCCTTGAACGCCGGACTGTCCCAAATCGAGCTGGTCACCTCGCCGCTGTTCGACACGATCATGCCCAGCGAATAGCTGACATTGGTGCTGTTCTTCTCGCCCTGCTTGAAGGTCGGGGTCGGCTGGTCGGTATAGACCAGCTTGTAGCCGTTCATCGCGAAGCCCTGGATCGGGGCGGGCTGGCCGGTCTCGGTGATGCGGCGGTTCAGGAACGTCGCCCAGTCATAGGGGACGATTCTATTCAGCGTCGCGGCGACGTCGTCGAACGTATAGGTCACCTCGCCCCAGTCGCCGTTGCGGATGCCGAAAAAGGCCTTGGCGAAATCGTCGATCGACTTGGTGCCGTTCGACTTCTGGCGGAGCATCGCATCGACCTCCATCCAGACCATCAGGCCTTCGTTGTAATAATCCTCCGACCGCTGCCAGCTCGTCCAGCCCTTGGGCTTGCGCGACGAGATGATGGGATCGTTGGTGGTGTCGACCAGGTTGCGCCACTGGCGCGCGGGCGCGGTGTCGTAGATCGCCAGGATCGAGGCGTACTGGTCCAGCGTGTCCTGCTTCGACACCATGCCCGACCGCGCCTGGAGGACATAACCCCAGAACTGGGTCTGGCCCTCATAGACCCACAGCAGCGAGTTGCGCATCGGCGTGCGGAAATCGGGGGTCCACAGGTCCGCGCCGCGCCGGAACTTGCCGTCCCAGCTATGGGTGAATTCGTGCGGCAACAGGTTGCGACGGCCCGGGCCGGCATCCCATTCGGTGAAATAGCCCGGCGTCACGCCGTTTTCGGACGAGCGGTGATGCTCCAGGCCGATGCCGCCCAGCTGGTCGCTGATCGACAGCAGGAACTCGTAATGATCGTAATGCTGCGCGCCGAAGGTCTTGACCGCCTGTTCGACCAGTCGGGTATGCGCCGCAATCTGTTCGGGCTTGGCGTTCAATTCGGCGGCGTTGTCGGCGAAGACGTTCAGCTTCACCTGCGGGGTCAGCGGGAAGACCTTGCCGTACTTGCCCGCCAGGATCGGCGAGTCGACCAGGATCTCGTAATTGGTCGTGTGATAGGTGTAGGTCGCCCCCGAGGCCTGCGCCGGCACCGCGCCCGCCGCGGTCCAGCCGGCGGGGAAGGTCGCGGTCATCTGGATCGGAATCTGACGGGTATAATAGCCCGCCGGATACAGGCTGACCGAATTGGGCTGCAGCGAGATCATCGTCGGGGTGACGGCGATGCGGCCCTGATCGGGCTTGGTCGCCGACAGGAACTGGAACTCGACGTCCAGCGCCTGCGCGCCCGCCGGCACATCGATATGGAAGGCGAAGACGTCTTCGGGATCGCGCGTCCAGGGCAGGATCTGGCCATTGGCGCGGATGACCAGGCCGGCCAGCTTCTCGATCTCGCCGCGCGGATTATGCGCGCCGGGCAGCCATTTGGGGAACAGCAGCGCCATCGGCCCCGCCTTGGCGACGGGGATCGTCTCCTTGACGCGGAAGATGCCACGATCGGTGTCGGTGGCATCGACCATCAGCTTGATCGTGCCCGGATAGGGGGTGTCGACCGCGTCGGGGATGGTGTTGACGAAGGGGGCCTGCGCCACGGGGGCGGAGTTGCCGGCCGGAACCTGGGCCATGGCGGCGGAAGCGGTGGTGGCGAGCAGCGACGCGACGAGCAGGGGACGATAAGGCAGGCGGATCATGAAAGGCCTTTTGCGGCGGGAGGAGACGGCGGCAGGTTAGGCACCCGATAGGCCAGTCGTCCAGACCCTTTCGCCGGACCGCCCGCGCCCGCCCTAGCTGCTGCCCAACACATTGACCGTAAAGGCGATGACGCCCAGGTTGAACAGAAAGGCGGCCAGGCATTGCCCCGTCACCACGCGGCGCATCCGGCGCGAGGCGATGGCGACGTCCGACGTCTGGAAGGTCATGCCCAGCGTCACCGCGAAATACAGGAAATCCCAGTAATCCGGCTCGGCCGTGTCGGTGAATTGCAGCCCGCCGACATCGCCGTCCGCCCCCGCGCTGTAGAATAGATGCGCATAATGCAGCGCATAGACGATGTTGGAGAACAGCCAGGCCAGGATCAGCGTGCCGACGACCAGCGCAATGGTGACGGTGCTGCTCCGCCCGCGCAACTCGCCACCGACCGCGACCAGCACGACGAACAGCACGATCCCGCAAAAGACGAGCAGCACGGCGCGATTGGCATCATTGCGCGCGGCCCGCGCCCGCATCTTCGCGGCCTGTCCCTGTCTCAGCAGCGGCACCAGCGAAGCGAGGAAGAGAAAGGCGGCCGCATCGAAACCCGCCAATATGCCCCGCGTCATCCCGAAACGCGGGGACAATATAAGGCTCGCCACGGCCAGGATCAGCGCGAAGGCCAGGAATCGCGGCGGCGCGATCCGGTCGCCGATACGGGCTTGCAGGCGGTGCCAGCGGGAGGTCATGCCGATGATCTATCCGAACGGGGGCCGATTCAGCCAGTGCCAATCCCGGCCGGCCATACACGGGGCCGACCGGGCGGGTCCCGGGGTGAGTGGCCTGTAAATATTGGGCTGCATCAAGGTCTTGGGCCGTTCGATGTGGCAAAGCATGATCATGGACCAAGGCTGTCATTCCGCCGCGCTGATCATCATCGACATGATCAACGACCTGGATTTCGAGGGCGGCGAGGATTTGCGAGGGCCTGCCGAGGCGGCGGCGCAGCGGATCGTCGCTTTGCGCGCCGCCGCCGATGACGCCGGGGTGCCGGTCATCTACGTCAACGACAATTTCGGCCATTGGCATTCGGAGCGATCGTCGATCGTCGATCATTGCGACCGCGACGGCAGCCCCGGCCGCGCGCTGATCGCGGCGCTGCGACCGCGCGACAGCGACTATTTCATCGTGAAGCCGCAATTTTCCGGCTTCTATGCCACCAACCTGCCGGTGCTGCTGCCGCAGCTGGGCGTGTCTCGCGTGATCCTGACAGGCGTGGCGGCGGACATCTGCGTGCTGTTCACCGCCGCCGATGCGCATATGCGCGAGTACGACCTGTGGGTGCCGGGCGACACGGTGGCGAGCGAGAGCGACGACCATCGCCGCTGGGCGCTGGAGATCATGCGGCACAGCATGTGCGCCGAGACCGGTCCCACCCATGAACTGGCACTGGCGGACTGGCTGTCCCGCGACGGTTGAACGCACTCTAGCGCACGGGCCTTCGCTACCTTAGATAGCGCCACCTCTATGGCACGGATCGAAACCCCCAAGCGCGTGCGCGGCACGCAGGACATCTTCGGCGAAGAGCAGCGCCGCTTCGCGCAGGTGCTCGCCACCTTCGAGCATGTCCACGGCCTCTACGCCTTTCAGCGGCTCGACCTGCCGGTGTTCGAGGATACGCAGGTCTTTGCCCGCTCGATCGGCGAGACGACCGATGTCGTGTCGAAGGAGATGTACACCTTCCCCGATCGCGGCGGCGACCTGCTGACGCTGCGGCCCGAATTCACCGCCGGGATCGCGCGCGCCTATCTGACCGAGGGGTGGCAGCAATATGCGCCGCTCAAGCTCGCGACCTCGGGCCCGGTCTTCCGCTATGAGCGCCCGCAAAAGGGGCGCTATCGCCAGTTCCACCAGATCGACGCCGAAATTCTGGGCGCGGCCGAACCAGCGGCGGATGTCGAATTGCTGGTGATGGCCGACCAGCTGCTGCGCGAACTGGGCATCGCCGAGGGCGTGACGTTGCAGCTCAACACGCTGGGCGATGCCGCGACGCGCGATGCGTGGCGCGACGCGCTGGTCGCGCATTTCGAGGCGCACCGGGATCAGCTGTCCGAGGACAGCCTGACGCGGCTGGAGAAGAATCCCTTACGCATCCTCGACTCCAAGGACCCGCGCGACCGGCCGATCGCCGATGCGGCGCCGGATATCGACGCCTATCTAACTCCGCAAGCGCGCGCCTTTTTCGAGGCGGTGACGGCGGGGCTGGATGCGGCGGGGGTCGCCTGGACGCGCAATGCGCGGCTGGTGCGTGGCCTGGACTATTATCGCCACACCGCGTTTGAGTTCGTGACCGACCGGCTGGGCTCGCAAGGGACGGTGCTGGCGGGCGGTCGCTATGACGGGCTGGTCGAGTCGCTGGGCGGTCCCGCGACCGCGGGTGTGGGCTGGGCGGCCGGGGTCGAGCGGCTGGCGATGCTGCTGGACGAGCCTGCCAAGCTGGCGATCGACGCGGTCGTTGTGCCGATGGGCGCAGCGGCCGAGCTGCGCGCGACCGGCCTCGTCGCCGAACTGCGTCGCGCGGACATCGCCACCGACATGGCGTTTCGCGGCAATATGAAGCGTCGCATGGCCAAGGCGAACGATCAGGGCGCCCGCTATGCGCTGATCCTGGGGGATGACGAACTGGCGAACGGTCAGGTCCAGGTGAAGGCGTTGAAGACCGGCGAGCAGGCGACCGTGTCGCTGGACGTGGCGGCGCAGAGCCTGTCCGACCTGTTGTTCGAGGACGAGATCGCCGAAGATCATGGCGAGCAGCTTCCTCCATTGGCGCAGCGTCTGACTCCGCGATGAAGACCATCTCGGCCGAGCGCATCGCGCAGATCGAGGCGCGGCGCGACGAACTTCAGGCGATGATGGCCACCGGCGACCTGCCCTCGGACCGCTTCGTCGCGGTGTCGAAGGAATATGCCGAGCTGGAGCCGGTCGCCAACGCCGCCGCCGAGGTGCGCCGGTTGCGGCAGGAGGCCGACAGCCTGGCGTTCATGACGCAGGACGGCGACGACGAATTGCGCGAGCTGGCGGCGGAGGAGCTTCACGCCAACCGCAATGCGCTGGCGGCGGCGGATCGGCATCTCGCCCTCGCCTTGCTGCCCCGCGACGCCGCCGACGAACGCGCCGCGATGCTCGAAATTCGCGCCGGGACCGGCGGTGACGAGGCGGCTTTGTTCGCGGGCGACCTGTTCCGCATGTACCAGCGTTATGCCGAGCGGCAGGGCTGGCGGGTCGAGGTCATTTCCGCCTCAGTGCCCGACACCGGCGGCTACAAGGAAGTCGTCGCCTCGGTCGCGGGGGCGGGCGTGTTCGCCAAGCTGAAGTTCGAGAGCGGCGTCCACCGTGTCCAGCGCGTGCCGGTCACCGAATCGGGCGGGCGTATCCACACCTCGGCGGCGACCGTCGCGGTGCTGCCCGAAGCGGAGGAGGTCGACCTCCAGATCGACGACAAGGACCTGCGCATCGACATCTATCGCTCGTCGGGCGCGGGCGGACAGCACGTCAACACCACCGACTCGGCGATCCGCATCACCCATATCCCGACTGGCCTCGTCGTCATCCAGCAGGATGAACGCTCGCAACACAAGAACCGCGCCAAGGCGATGAAGGTGCTGCGGACGCGTCTGTACGAGGCGGAGCGCGAGCGGCTGGCGTCGGAGCGCGCGGGCGCACGGCGTTCGATGGTCGGCTCGGGCGACCGGTCGGAGCGGATTCGCACCTATAATTTTCCGCAAGGGCGGGTGACCGATCACCGGATCAACCTGACGCTCCATCGCCTGCCCGAGATATTGGAAGGCGAACTCGACGAACTGGTCGGCGCGCTGCTCGCGGAGGATGAGGCCGAACGGCTTGCCGCGCTCGATGGGTGATATTCGCGCGGAGGCGCGGAGACGCGGACCGGTCCAGCCCGCTGCGCCGCAGGCTCTCCATCTCCGCCGGTTGATGGCGCCCAGGCGTTGCGCCATGCCGGACATCTCCGCGCCTCCGCGCCTCCGCGCGAACCCTCTTCTCATTTCCGGCATTTGCCGGGATGAGACGGCGGCGTGACCGACGCCCGCACGGCGCTCGCACAAGCCGCAGAGCGTTTTATTTTCTCCCCCACCGCGCGGCTCGACGCGGAACTGCTGCTCGCCCATGCCTTGGGGATCGAGCGAAACGCGCTGCTGCTCGACCTGACCCGACTCGTCCCCGACAGATTCTGGCCGCTGGTCGAGCGCCGCGCGCGCCAGGAGCCGGTCGCCTATATCACCGGCACGCGCGGGTTCTGGACGCTGGACCTGATGGTCGGTCCCGGCGCGCTGGTGCCGCGGGTGGATAGCGAGACGCTAATCGACGCGGCGCTCCGGCACTTCAAGGGGCGTCGGCCCACCACGCTGCTCGACCTGGGCACCGGGCCGGGCACGCTGCTGCTCGCGCTGCTCGACGAATGGCGGGATGCCAGGGGGCTGGGCGTCGACCGCTCCCCGCAAGCGCTCGACTATGCCGTCGCCAATGCCAAAGCCTGCGGGATGGCCGACCGGGCGCGGTTCGTGTGCGGCGACTGGGCGACCGCCTTGACCGGGCCGTTCGACTGCATCGTCACCAATCCGCCCTATATCGGCACCGGTGAAACCCTGTCGCACGAGGTGCGCGGGTATGAACCGGCATCGGCGCTGTTCGCCGGCGCCGACGGTCTGGACGATTATCGGGCGCTCGCCCCCGAACTGCGCCGGTTGCTCGCGCCCGGCGGCGCGGCGGTGGTGGAGATCGGGCACGAACAGGCGCCGGCCGTCACCAGCCTGCTGGAAGAACAGGGTTTTCGCGTCGCGCTCCACCGTGATCTGGGCGGCCGTCCGCGCGCCCTGCTGGCCCATTGAACAATTGCGACCATGCCCCATATTTCGCTTGTAGGACCGTGCCCGGACCCGCTACAGCGCGTACAGGGGCACGCGAACATCGACACCTTGCACCGTTTTATCGGGGTCGTTGATTTCGGGCCGATGCCCGTACCCCTCGTCATGCAGTCGCTGCTGTCCGGCGGCCGTGGCAAGCGCCTCCCGGGGCGCGAGAGCTTCGCATCGTGCGACACGCGCGCGGTGTCGGGAAAAGTGGACCTTGTTGGTTTGACGACTAAGGACGAACAGCTTGATCAATAATCGGCAGGCCGGCCGCCGTCGCGGTCGTGGCGGCAATAACAATGGTGGGCAGCGTCCGGGTGGCAATCCTGGTCGCCCCGACAATGGCAATCGCATCGACAATCGCGCGCGCGGCAACGCCAGCCAGCTGTACGAGAAGTACAAGAATCTGGCGGCCGAGGCGCAGCGCCAGGGCGACCGCGTCAACACCGAATATTATTGGCAGTTCGCCGATCACTATTTCCGGGTGCTGAGCGAAACCCGCTCGCGCTTCGAGGAACAGAATCAGCGCCGCCAGCGCGAGGAATCGCGCGACGACCAGTATGACGACGGCTTCGACAACGATGCCGAGGATTATGGCGACGAGGGCGATCCCATCCGCCCCGGCGAACAGCAGGGCGAGGTCGAACAACCGCGCCGCGAGCGCCAACCACGCGAGAATTATCAGCGCGACACGCAGCAGCGCGAGGACCGTCCGCGCCGCGACCGCGACGATCGTCCCCGGCGCGAGCCGCGCGAGGATCGCCGCCCGATGCGCGCCGAACAGCCCGTCATGGCCGAGGACGCCCAGCCGGCCATCGCCGCCCCCGCCATGAACGCGGAGGTCGTCGCGGCACCCCAGGCCGAGGAGGAAGCACCCCGCCGTCGCGGTCGTCCGCGTCGCGAACGCGCGCCCGAGGTGCAGGATGCCGGTGAGCAGAGCGTTGGCTTCGACGCCGATCGCCTGCCGCCCGCGCTCAGCGCCGCGCCGGAGGCCGACGCCGCACCGGAAGAAAAGCCCCGCCGTCGTCGCGTTCGCGCGGCCGCCCCGGTGGAGCCGGAGGCGGCGGCGGGCTGATCGCCCTCCATCCCTTCGAACGATGAAGGACCGGCCTCCGCGATCGTCGCGGGGGCCGGTTTTTCATGGCCGCCGGTCGACATCCTCGTCATGGCCGGTGCCCGAGCTCAGGAACACCAGACCCATCAGCGCGCCGGTCAGCATCACCGTGCCGCCGATCCCGCCGATAACCCCCAGCATCGTCACCCAGTTGAGCGGGCCATAGACATGCGCCAGCGCCATCATCGCCAGCGCCACGGCGATCGCGGCGGCCAGCGTCATCCACGCCATGATCAGCCGGAACCGCGCCCAGGCGAAGGCCGCCTGATCGGGATCGTCGAGACCGGAGGGGGGTGGCTGCATGACGCGACTATGGAACGCGCGCACCGTCCCGGCAAGCCGAGCGGTCAGATGCCGGCAGGTGCCTTTGCGCAGCGGAATCGCGTCCAGACCCCGCCGACGATCGCGTTGATCTCCAGCCGGATCGGGTGGCGCAGCGCATAGACCACCACCAGCCAGGCCAGCACCCCCGCCACCGCCGCGCCGGCGAGCAGCATCAGCCCCACCGCGTCGGGGGCGGCGACCCAGCGATAGACGGCGAGCAGCGGTGCCACCGTCGCCAGCGTGGCGATCAGGCTCTGGAGATAGACGATCGCCATGCCCCGCCATGCGAAACCGGTCAGCCGCCGGATCAGCCCGACATAGAGCAGGAACCAGATCGCGCCGTAACCGATGCGCGAGGCCGCCGCTGCCTCCAGCCCCACCATGGCCCCCAGCAAGAGCAGCCCGATCGAGGCGACGGTATCGAAGACGTTGAGCACCACCAGCCGCCGGATCTTACCCAGCAGGATGGGCAGCTCGACATGCAGCGGCAGCGCGGCGAAGAAGATTTGCCCGATCGCGATCCAGGCGAGCAGCGGCGCCACGCCTTCCCAGCGCGGGCCATAGAGCATCAGCACGATCGGCGTCGCGGCGGCGGCCAGGAACGCCATCGCCGGCCAGGTCGCCGCGCTATAGGCCGCGACCACCCGCTGATAGGGGGCGGCAAGGTCGGCGCCGGTGTCGCGCAACCGGGCGAAGGCGGGATAGAAGACGCCGTCGACCGCGCCGCTGACCAGCATCTGCAACTGCGCCGCCAGGCTGGAGGCGCGGCTGAACAGGCCGACGGCGGTCAGCGTCAGGACGCGACCGATGACCAGATCGGGGCTGCGCGTGCCGATCGCGCCGCTGATATGGAGGAGCGAGCTGTTCGAGCCGAAGCGCAGGATCGGTCCGACACCTTCCAGGCGCGGCGGGAAGGGGGGGCGTATGCCTGAGCGCCACTGGCCGATCAGCGCGCGCGCGATCTGCTGCGCCACGGCCGCCCAGGCGAGCGCGAACGCCGAATAGCCCGCCCAGGCCAGCCCCAGCGAGAAGGCGGCGTTGACGACCGCCGCACCGACATTGACCAGGAACAGCGAATAATAGTCCATCCGCCGCTGCAGCATCGCGCTCGGCACGATCCCGAACGGCACCACCAGATAGGAGCCGGCGATGATGATCAGCAGCGGCGTCAGCCGGACATTGTCGTAGAACCACGCCACCGGCCAGGCGAGTACGAAGATCAACAGCCCGATGCCCAGCGCGAAGATCAACGAGACCGAGAAGCACGTCTCGACCTGCGCATCGGTCAGGTTGCGCTCGCCCGCGACGAAGCGGCTGATGCCGAAATCCTGAAGCACCGACACCAGCATCGCCGCCGACAGCGCGATCGAATACAGCCCCATTTCGGGCGGCGTGAGGAAGAAGCGCGAGATCAGCACGCTGACCACGAACTGGATCGAAAAGGCGATATATTGCGAGCCGATCGACCAGAGCGCCGCGCCGCGTATCGACGATCCGCTCATCCTCGGGCCAGGGCCTTGGCGAGCCGCATCGCCGCGACCGGTTTGCCGCTGCGTGCGAGCCGCGCGACCGCGCGCCATAGCCCGGGCACCCGCGCGCCGCGGTCCGACCGTGTATCCCGGACATGCTTAGCGATCAGCGGCAGACCGTCCCCCGCCAGCGAGTCGGGATGATAGAGAATTCCGCGCGTCACTTCGGCGCGGATCGCCCGCGCGACGCCGGCGCGGCCGAAAGCGGCGTCCAGATCGTCGACGGGCGGCAGCGTGGTCCAGCCATCGGTCGGATCGGGCCGCCCCGCGATCCGCTCGGCCCGCGCCAGTCGCGCGACCGCCGCGCCATAATGCTGTGCCAGCACATGGCGATGCGACACCTGGGTGGTCGAATAGCGATAGCGCAGCAGCCGTTCGGGCAGATTGGCCATGCGAGTCCGCTCGTCCAGCCGCAGCCACAGGTCGTAATCCTCGCAATGCCGATAGGCCGCGCGATAGCCGCCGACCATCGTCATCAGCGACCGCCGCATCATCACCGAGGGGTGACACAAGAGTGGCCCGGCCTCGAGCGCGGCATGGACCGCGTCCGCGTCGATCGGGTGATCGATCGTCCAGTCGGCACGCGGTTCGCCGGTCTCGGTAATGGCGATCACCCGCGTCCCGACGACGCCATGATCGGGATGCGCGTCGAGAAACGCCACCTGCCGGGCGAAACGCTCAGGCAGCGCGATGTCGTCACCATCCATCCGCGCGATATAGTCGCCCCGCGCCTCGGCGATCATCCGGTTCAGGCTGGGGACCAGCCCGCGATTGGGCTGATGGATGGGACGGATACGGGGATCGCGTGCGGCATAGGCGTCGATGATCGCGCGTGAGCCATCGGTCGATCCGTCGTTGACGACCAGCAGCTCGAAATCGCCGAAGCTCTGCGCCAACAGGCTGTCCAGCGCGGCCGCCAGATAGCGGTCATTGTTGTAAACGCTCAGGGCGACGGTGATGCGGGGCGACGTCATGCTCGTATCACCGGTCCTATAAGCGAGGGCTAAACAGCCCCTTAAAGGGGTGACGATAAAGGGCCTAATCCCGAATGGACGAAAGGTTCCCGTTCGATATCCAACATTCCGATCCGATAAGGCATTGAAAAATAGCGGGATTGCGGATTTTTACGGTTTCATGTCGATTTTTGTGTTGACCCATTTGGCACGTCCGCCTAGAGGGGTTTCACCGCGACGGAGCGGGCCGCTGCGGTGGCTTCGGGGTCTGCGGTACTGGCATCGAGATGCTGGCGCTCTGGGTCTCTAGACCGAAAGGTTTAGGGGTGAAAGAGGCGCCCGTATTGTTGTCGGGCTCTTTGACATTGTAGGTTAGATGAAGGGACATGCGGGCGGCGGCTTGGCGGTCACTCACACATTCAAGGTGTGTTGGGGATCG
>NZ_JACIDH010000005.1 GCF_014196255.1 Sphingomonas pseudosanguinis | reverse complement strand
ACGCGGAAGGGACCCTTGCTCCCTATCGGGCTCCAGACCCTCGGGGGGGACGGGCTCCCTTCCGCAACACCTTCATACCACCGTCGCATCAGACAAGGGGAGGTGGCAGGCCGAAGGCCTGACGGAGGGGTGTCGCGCCATCGAGAGGGGGACACCCCTCCGACGCGCTACGCGCGCCACCTCCCCTTGCAGGGGAGGAAAAAAGGCCATCCGGATCGGCGTCGGCCAAAACAAAACCCCGCCGGTCGTGCGACCGGCGGGGTTCGTCATGTCGGGTCCGACAGGATCAGACCAACGCGTTGCGGCGGATCAGTTCCTTATACCATAGCGCGCTCAGCTTGGGCGTGCGCTTTTGGGTGGCGAAGTCGACATGGTGGATGCCGAAGCGCTTGCCATAGCCGTCGGCCCATTCGAAATTGTCCATCAGGCTCCACAGGAAATAGCCCTTGAGCGGGTATCCCTCGGCCGCCGCGCGGCGGAACTGGCCCAGATAGTTGCGCAGATACATGATCCGGTCGGAATCATCGACCAGCCCGGACTTGTTGAGCGTATCGTCCGCCGAGGTGCCGTTCTCGGAGATGTAGATCGCCTTGGGCTTCCACAGCTCACTGACCGCGCGCACGCCCCAATAGGCGGCTTCGGGGCCGACATAGAGCCAGGGCGAGGCCATGCGCGGCGATTGCGGCAGATGGGGCAGGGGAGTGTAGCCGCGCGGGTCGCTGGCATCCGCCTTGACGAAGGTCGGCGTGTAGATGTTGAGTGCGACGAAATCGAGCGGGCTGCCGATCGCGGCCATGTCGCCGGCCTGAACCTTGGGCGCGTTCGCCCCGGCCGAGGCGAGATAGCTGTCGATATAGCGGCCTTCCATGACGGCGGTCAGGAACATCGCATTGTCGTCGCGGAACGCCTTCTTCGCCGCCTCGATATGCTCGGGCGTTTCGATCGCGGGGACATAGATATTAGCGTTGTCGGCGATGCCGACCTCGGTACCGGCCTTGGCGTTCGCGCGGATCGCCTGCACGCCCAGACCGTGCGCGAGCACGCCGTGATGGCGGACCTGGTTCACCTGCGCAGGCGCCAGCTTCAGGCCCGGCGCGTGGATGCCGACCATATGGCCCAGATCGGTGAAGCAGCGCAGTTCGTTGACCGTCATGAAGCGGTGGACGCGATCGGACAGCTTGCCCGCCATGAAACCCGCATAGTCCGCGAACGCCTTGGCGGTGTCACGGTTCTGCCAGCCGCCGGGCAGCGCCTGCGGCAGGTCCCAGTGGAACATGGTGACATTAGGCTGGATACCGGCTTCGAGCAGCGCGTCGATCACGCGGTTATAATAATCGAGGCCCTTGGCATTGGGCTTGCCGCGCCCCTCGGGGAAGATGCGCGACCAGGCGAGCGACATGCGATACGCCTTGATGCCCAGATTGCGCATCAAGGCGATGTCGTCCTTATACCGGTGATAGCTGTCGCAGGCGACGTCGCCGGTATCGCCGTTCGCGACCTTGCCCGGCGTGTGCGAGAACACGTCCCAGTTGGTCTGGCCGCGCCCGTCCTCGTTCACCGCGCCCTCGATCTGATAGGCGGCGGTGGCGGTGCCCCAGAGGAAATCCTTGGGAAAGCTCTGGTCGAGCGGCGTCTGCGCGGCGGCGCGGGCGGCGCGGGCGGCGGTCAGCGCGGTCCCACCGGTGGCGAGCGCGGCGCTGCCCATCGCCATGCCGTGCTTCATGAAATTACGACGATCCATATTCTGATACCCCTCCGGAAATATAAGCGGCAATACAGGTGTTTAGCGGCGTGATGCTGACAATTCGCTGGCCAGCCAGACGAGCGGCGCGTTCCAGTTGATCGCGACCTCGTTATGCGCATAGGCGCGAATGTCGTCGGTCCAGCAGCGTTGTGGCGCGCAGCGCCCTTTCAGCGCCGCGGAGGCGCTTTCGGGAAAGCTCAGGCTGTTCGCGCCGCCCGACACCACGCCCGGCGGCGGCCCCGGCATCCGGGCATCCATCTGATGCGCCCAGAACCGGTGATGCGGATTGCGCAACGGCTTCCAGCCGAAGCCACTGACATAGCTCTGGTCGAGGGGGTTGCGACCCAGCACATAGTCCATCGCGTCGACCGCCGCGTCGCGGTAGCGCGCCGCGCCGGTGAAGCGTGCGGCCAGCGACAGGATCATGCCCCGGTTCAGGAAATTGCTGCTCGACCCCCAGGGATAGGCGGTGCCGGCATAGGGCAGGTGATAGCCTGATCTGGCCTCCTCGACGACGAAGCGATCGGCCAGCGCGACCAGCTTGGCGCGCGCAGCGGCGCGTTCCTCGGGCATGACCCGGCCGGCGGTCGCGAGCGTGATCGTGCCCAGCACCGCGACGCTGCCCCAGCTCGGCTCGCCCGCCAGCGGCGCGGTGTGGAGCGGCATCCGGTGCAGCGCCTCGGCCAGTTCGGGCATGCCGGTCGTGGCGAACAGCTCGGCGGTGGCCCAATACAGCTCGTCCGACAGGTCGTTGTCGCCGTAACCGCCGCTGCCGGTAAAGGCTTGCGCGGCGTAAACGTCTGGATTGCGCAGCGCCGCGCGATACGCCTTGCCGGCGGCGGCCAGGCAGGTGTTGGCGAACGCGTCGTCGATCCCTCGCCAGATGCGCGCGCATTGCGCGGCGGTGGCGGCCAGGTTCAGCGTCGCCGCCGTGCTGGGTGGGTAGAGCAGCCGTTCCTCGCGATCCTCGGCCGGGTTGGTCGGGATCTTGGTCCAGTTGCGATCGGCGATCTTGTGATGCGCCATGCCGCCGGCATCGACATCGGTCAGCGTCAGGGGGCCGCGTCCCTGTCGCCCGAGCGGCAGCGTCAGATGCTGACCATCGGGCACCTGCATCGCCAGCAGGAAGCGCATTTCCCAGCGCGTCTCGTCGAGCAGATCGTCGATCCGGTTCCCCGCCTCGGGCAGCGCGGCGCTGCCATCGGGGAAGGGGGGCGCGGCGGCATTCACCTCATAGAGATTTTGCAGCGTCCACAGCGCGATGCCGCCATTGACGACATATTTGCCCTGGTCGCCGGCATCATACCATCCGCCGGTGACGTCGCGCGTATAGGAGCAGCCCGGCCAGTCGGTGCCGGCCAGATCGCGGCCCTTGAAACAGGTCACGACTTCGCGGGGATGCCCGGCGGCGCGCGCCCATTGCGGGCCGCCGGCGAAGCGCGCCTCGATCGGCGTCCCCGCGCGCTGCTGATAGAAGAAGTTCAGTGCCGCGCGCGCCAGCGGGCGATAAGTGTCGGCGGCGATGGCGAAGACATGGCTCGTCCGGCCATCGACCCGCAGGCGATAGGTGCCCGGCGTTGCGACGCGGCTGAAGTCGATCTGGTGAACCATGTCCCCCGATGCGGCGTCGGGCCCGAACGGCACGGTTTGCCCCTCCGCCACGGTGCGCCCGTCCGCATCGATCACCTGCCAGGGCAGCGGCGTGGTGCCGTCATGCGCGAGGATCGCACGCTTGGCGGTATCGGGGCGAAAGCCGATCTGGTTGAGATGCGGGCCGGGCGCATCGGTCGCGCCGATCAGCGCCAGCGCGACCAGCGGCAGGGCGAAGCGCATCCTCACAATAGCGGCCCCCGGCCGGGCGTCGCACCTTGTCGGGCGAAGTCGAACCCCGATCCCGTGCCGCCGGTCAGGCCGGGTGCGAGCGGCGACGGGGCGGTGGCGCGCAGGAAATCGCCATGGCTGGGCAGGCGCGCGGCGGTGTCGGCATAGCCCGCGCGCATCTGTTCCAGCGCCTGCGCGACCAGATGTTCGTCGAGTGCGTCGACGGCCGGCTCCCAATGCTGCGGCACGGTGCCCTGGCCGAGGCCCACCGCGACCCAGCTGGGGTTGCTGAACAGGTCATAGCCTTCGCGGAACAGCCGGCCCTTGCCCGCCCACAGCGCCATCTTGCGCGCCAGGCTGTCGGGCACGTCCATCGTGCGCACCCGGTTCCAGAAGGGCGTGTCGTCGCGCCGCGTCGCCTTGTAATGGAAGATGATGAAGTCGCGCACATCCTCATACAGGTCGCGCATCTGACGGTTGAACTCGGCGCGCTCGGCGGGGTCGAAGCGATTGTCGGGGAACAGCGCGATCAGGCGTTGCAGCGCCGCCTGGACCAGATGGATGCTGGTCGACTCCAGTGGCTCCAGGAAGCCGCTCGACAGGCCGAGCGCGACGACGTTGCGGTTCCAGCTTTCGCGCCGACGTCCCGCCGTGAAGCGCAGGCGTCGCGGATCGCCGAGCAATTCGCCCTCCAGCGCGCCCAGCAATTGCGCTGCGGCGTCGTCGTCGGCCAGATGATCGCTGCAATAGACCAGGCCATTGCCCATCCGGTGCTGCAACGGGATGCGCCATTGCCATCCCGCCTCGCGCGCGGTCGCCCGGGTGAAGGGATCGGGCTCGCGCGGGTTCGGCAGCGCGCACGGCGCCGCAACCGCGCGGTCGCAGGGCAGCCAGTGCGCATAGCTTTCGTAACCGGTTTCCAGCGCCCCCTCGATCAGCAGCCCACGAAAGCCCGAGCAGTCGATGAACAACTCACCCTCGATCCGCCGGCCATCGGCCAGTGTCACCGCGCGGACATGGCCGTCCTCGGGGCGCAGGTCGACGCCCTCTATCCGCCCCTCGACCCGCGTCACGCCGCCACGCTCGGCATAGCCGCGCAGGTAGCGCGCATAGAGACCGGCGTCGAAATGGAAGGCGTAGAACAGCTCGCGCACCGGCGACTGCGCATCGGGGCGTGCCCGGCCGAACCGGCCAGCCCTCGCGGCCATCGCGCTCATCGACCACTCAGCGATGTCGGGCAGCGCGCGCCGGCTGCGTTCGCGCAGCCAGAGCTGGTGGAAATGGACGCCTTGCAGATCCTGACCGAACCGGCCGAAGGGGTGGAAGTAACGCTCTCCGCGCTGGCCCCAATCGACGAACTCGATGCCCAGCTTGAAGGTGCCCGCCGTGGCGGCGAGGAAGTCGTTCTCGTCCAACCCCAGCATCTGGTTGAAGCTCAGGATCGGCGGGATCGTCGCCTCACCGACGCCGACCGTGCCGATCTCCTCGGACTCGACCAGCGTGACGTGGGTGTAGCCATTGTTGAGCAGCCGCGCGAAAGCGGCGGCGGCCATCCAGCCGGCGGTGCCGCCGCCGACGATCACGACCTGACGGATCGCATGCTCCGGGATCGGGGGCTGGCTCATCGGGCAAGGCGTCTCGTCTGGGCCGCGCGCCATTCGGCATGGGCGGGGGCCTGGGGAAGGGCGGCGGTGATCGCGCCGGTCATTTGCGCCATGGCGGCCTTGGCCTCGGCGGGCGGCACGGCATGGACCAGCGGATCGACCCGGCGCGGCAGATGCCCCTGGCCGAGCAGCACGGCGGCCCAGCTGTCGCGGGAGAAGGTCTCTTCTTCGTAGAAGGGCAGGCGGCCGCGCTCTTCGAACTGCGCCAGCGTATGCGCCAGGCTGTCGGGCGGCGTGACCTGCGCCAGCGCGCGCCACATCGGCTCGGGACGGGTGGCGGTGCGATAGTGCATCGCCAGGAAATCGCGCACCCGCTCCGCCTCGGCCAGCGTCTGGCGGTTGAAGTCGGCTGCCTCGACCGCAGCCATGGCGCGGTCTGGCAGCATCGCGATCAACCGGTCGACCGCGCTCAGCGCAAGGTGCAGATTGCACCATTCGAGCGGTTCGACCTGGGTCGCGGCGTCGCCGATCGCGACGCAATTGCCGCGCCAGGGCCGAGGGCGTGTGCCGGCGCGAATGGTGATCGGCGCCCCCGCCGTCACACCCAGCCCGCCAAGCATCGCGGCGGCGTCCGCGTCGCTCAGATGGGCACTGGCATAGGCCAGACCCATTTGCCGCCCGCTCGACCAGCCCCAGCCCGCACCATGCGCCTCGACCGGGGTCAGCACGGGCGCGTTCTCCACCTGCGGTCGATCCGCCAAGAGCAGGCGGTCGCAGGGAAGCCAGCGCGACCAGTCGTCCCGTTCGCTGTCGATCGCGCCACGAAGCCGCGCCGCCGGGCCGGTGGCGTCGATGAACAGATCGGCGGCGAGTGCTTCACCGCTGGTCGTGCGAACCTCGGTCAAGAGGCCGTCTTCGCACGTCACGTCCGCGATCTCCCCTGCGATTTCGCGGACGCCGACGTGCAGGCCGAAGGCGCGGATCATCGCCCCGTGGCGTTCGATGTCGAGCGTCAGGCCATATTCGTGGCCGGCGAAGACCGTATCCGGCGTCGGCGGCACGAAGCGTCCGGCCCGCGCCAATTGCGCGGCGGGGGCGAAGGCGTCGAACGGGGTGACCGGCCCGGCCTTTGCGGCGCGGACCCAATGGAGGTGAAAGCCCGCCGGCCCGATCGGATGGCCATAGGGGCCATAGGCGTGGACATAATCGGGCAGTCCCTCGACCCAGCCCGTGAAGCGCGTGCCCAGACGATAGCCCGCACCCGCACGGGTGATCCCGTCATCCGGGCCGATACCCAGATCGGCCTGAAAGCCGAGCAGCGAGGGCAGGGTGCAGGCGATCCGATCGGCCAGCGCGTCCGCTGCGACCGGCGTGGCCAGCAGCGTGACGTCGAGGAACGGCGCGCGCCGCTTCAGCGCGGCGGCGGCGTACCAGCCGGTCAGCCCACACCCTGTGACCAGCACTCGGCGGATCGGTTCGTGCGCGCTCACGCCGCTGCTTCCATCGGGCAATAACGCTCTAGAAATGCGCGGTGATCGGGACGGGTGCCCACGTCGCGCGCGATGTCGCCGCGCAGGGCCGCGACCGCCTCGGCCAGTTCCGCTGAGCCGGCCATGTCGGCGCGCGGGTCCCACCCCTCGGGCACGATGCCCTGACCCAGATAGACCGCGATCCAGCTGGCATCCAGGAACACGCCTTCGCGATACTTCACCACCCGCGCGCGGCGCCGCCACAGCGCCAGCTTCTCGGCCAGGCTGTCGGGGATCGGCATCGTCCGCACATAGTTCCAGAAGGGCGAATCGTCGCGCGTCGTGGCGTGGTAATGCAGGATCAGGAAGTCGCGGATGCGATCATATTCCAGGTCGATGATGCGATTGAACTCGTCGCGGTCCGCATCGCTGGCGTCGCGTTCGGGGAACAACTCGATGAGCGCGGTGATCGCCTGCTGGACCAGATAGATGCTGGTCGATTCGAGCGGTTCGAGGAACCCGCTTGCCAGCCCGATGGCCACGCAATTGCCGACCCAGCTGCGCCGCCGCCGGCCGGCCTTGAAGCGCAGCAGGCGCGGCTCGGCGATCGGCTCGCCCTCCACCGCTTCCTCCAGCGCACGCCTGGCATCGTCGTCGCTGACGAAGCCGCTGGCATAGACATAGCCGTTGCCGGTGCGGTGCTGGAGCGGAATGCGCCAGCGCCACCCGGCGCGCATCGCGATCGCGCTGGTATAGGGGGTGACGGCGGTGCGCGTCCGGCACGGCATGGCGACGGCACGGTCGGTCGGCAGCCATTTCGACCAATCCTCGAACGGCTCGCCCAGCGTCTGGCCGAGCAGGAGCGAGCGGAAGCCCGAGCAATCGATGAACAGATCGCCCGCGATCCGCTGTCCGTCCTCCAGCGTGACGGCGCGGATCAGGCCGCTCTCGACGTCGCGTTCGACATCGACGACGATCCCTTCGGTGCGAAGCGCTCCCATCTCCTCGGCGAGCGATCGCAGATAGGGCGCGAAGAGCAGCGCGTCGAACTGATAGGCATAGCCGAAGGTCGAGGACAGCTGCTCGCGATCGCGGCCCGGATGGTCGAAGCGGCCCTCGCGCGCCAGCGCACAGGCATAGGACAGGTCGTCGAGCGGAGGCAGCTCCGCCCCCTCATTCTTCAGCCGCGACCAGTAATGATGGAAGTCGATCGCGCCCCCGCCGCGCCCGAAGGTGCCGAAGGGATGGATATAGCTGTCGCCGATTCGGCCCCAATCGCGAAACTCGATGCCCAGTTTGAAGGTCGCGCGGGTGCGCGCCATGAAATCCTTTTCGCTGATGCCAAGTCGTTCATTGAAGGCGCGAATATGCGGGAGGGTCGCCTCGCCGACTCCGACCACGCCGATGGCCTCGGATTCGATCAGATGTACCTGGCACTGTCCCGGAAGGAGACGCGCCAGCGCCGCCGCCGCCATCCAGCCGGCGGTTCCGCCGCCCACGACGACGACCCGCACCTTGTCGCTATCCACCCCGCATCCCCTCTCCGACGCCTTGGATTCTCGCGCCGATTCTGTCTGTCTCATGCCGCGATCGGGGTTGTGCCGCAATCCACCCGCCATGCCAGCGTGGCAGGAATGTTACACCTTGTCCCGGATCGGACATTTATAAGTTAAGTATCTTGTCGAAATGTTTCTGGTAGCGCAATCACAAGGATGTGAACCACGGCGCGTGCCGTGATCACGACCTATTTTTCCGCGACGCCAATGGGGCGCGCGACAAAGGGGGGGATGACCATGATGCGCACGGTTGCGCCTTTGACTACCAGTGCCAATCGATTTCATCGGCTGTTGTTCAGCGCCTCCGCCGGCGCGCTGTGCGTCGCGTCGCTGAGCACGCCCGCCCTTGCCCAGAGCGACGCGTCGCAGACCACGTCGCCGACCGGTGCGGTCGCGGGCCAGGGCACGGCCGGTTCGGCCACGCCGCGCACCGCCGCCAGCGTCGAGGCCGCCAGCGCCCAGCCGCCCGCCGGCGATGAGTCGTCGACCAACGAAGTCGTCGTGACCGGCATCCGCCAGAGCCTGGCCAATGCCCAGACGATCAAGCGCAACTCCGACACCGTCGTCGACGCGATCACCGCCAGCGACATCGGCGCGCTGCCCGACCGTTCGGTCACCGAAGCGCTGCAACGCGTGCCCGGCGTGTCGATCAGCCGCTTCGCCGCCGCCAACGATCCCGACCACTTCTCGGTCGAAGGCTCGGGCGTCGCGGTGCGCGGCCTGACCTTCGTCCGTTCCGAGTTCAACGGCCGCGACACCTTCTCGGCCGGCATCGGCGGGCAGGCGATCAACTTCTCCGACGTGCCCGCCGAATTGCTCGGCTCGGTCGAGGTGTACAAGAACGCCACCGCCGAACTGATCGAGGGCGGCCTGGCCGGCACGGTCAACCTGAACACCCGCAAGCCCTTCGACAACAAAGGCTTCCATGCCGGCTTCACCGCCGAGGCCAATTACGGCGACTTCAAGAAGAAGTGGTCGCCGACCGGCTCGCTGCTGCTCAGCAACACCTGGGACACGGGCATCGGCCGCTTCGGCCTGCTCGGCAACGTGTCCTATTCGCGCGTCCGCAGCCGTGCCGACAGCGTGCGCATCACCAATATCCAGACGCGCGACAACACGCTGGCGCTGGCCGCGAACTCGACGACCGCGCAGAATTGCCGCAACCCGCTGCCCGGCACCGCCGACCAGACGACGCTGCCTGTCGGCGGTTCGACCGATTTCGCCTGCGGTGCGGCCGGCACGAATGGCGCGGACGGCTTCCTCGACCCGGCCTCGCTGCGTTACGCCCCGATCGGTGGCCAGTTCGCGACGCAGGAATTCGACCGCAAGCGTGACGGCGTCGCGCTGGCGGGCCAGTGGCAGAGCAATGACGAGCGGACCCTGCTGACCGCGCAGTTCCTGCGCACGCACACGGTCAACAACACCTCGGAGCGCACCTTCGAGACCGCGCCCGATCTGGCCGAGTACAATACCTTCCCGGTCGGCTGCCTCCAGAACAATCTGGGACCGGCCAACTCGACGATCGCCCAGTGCCCGACCGGCACGACCAAGAATTACGTCTATGACGCGAACGGGCTGTTCCAGTCGGGCTATATCACGGCACCGGGCAACGGCTATCGCGCATCGTGCAGCGGCAATGCGACCTGCTGGGTTCCGACCGGCGGTACGCAGCAGTCGCTGGCGCGGGGCATGACGCGGGACGAGAACACCGTCACCGACTTCGGCCTGAACCTGAAGACCCAACTCGACGACCATTGGTCGGTCAACCTGGACGGCGACTATACCCGCGCCAAGAAGACCAGCACCGACCTGCGCGTGTTCGGCTCGACCTTCGCCGACTCCGAACTCGATCTGTCGGGCAATCTGCCGACCGTCATCCCGCACAAGCCGTCGACGTTGCAGGCGAGCTGGGCCACGCCCAACCCCACCCTGAACCAGCAGACCGACGCGCAGTATTTCGCCAATCGCAACGTCCAGTTCTGGCGCGCGGCGATGGACCATCTCGAAGAGAGCACGGGCCGCGAATATGCGTTCAAGGCCGATGTCGATTACAAGTTCGACGACGGCAGCTTCTTCACCCATGCCAAGTTCGGCGCGCGTTACGCCGATCGTGCGTCGGAAGTGCGCTACACCACCTATAACTGGGGTGCGCTGTCCGAAGTCTGGTCGGGCACCAATCCGGTGTCGTTCGCCCAGGCCCCGGGCCAGACCGAGCTTTACACCTTCCCCAACTTCTTCCGGGGCGCGATCAGCGGCTCGCCGTCCGCCTATTATTACACGGGCAACATGACGGAGGGCTATCAGCAGTCGGCAGCCTATTTCCAGTCGATCGGCAACCTCTGGAAGTCGGCCAATGGCTCGACCGCTACGACCTGGGCGCCGCTGGCCCAGCGTGGGGGTGTCGTGTCGGGCACGCCCTATCTGCCGTCCGAAATCCAGCTGGTGAACCAGCAGGACAAGAACGCCTTTGCGCAGATCAACTTCGCCACGCCGGGTGACCTGTTCCCGGGCGTCCGCATGAGCGGCAATATCGGCGTCCGCTATGTCCTGACCGATCTGACGTCGGCAGGGTCGATCGGTGCCCCGACGCAACAGCAGACCGGCACGACCGACGCGTTCGCCACCCGCTGCGCCATCACGACGACGACCCGCCCCGACGGCACCGTCGTCACGGGACGTCCGGCGGGTATCTGTCAGCTGGGCGAGGCCGCGTACAACTCGATCCAGCGCTTCTCGACCGGCGTCACCGTGCCCGATACGGCGCGCAACCAGTATCATTACTGGCTGCCCAGCATGAACCTCAAGTTTGGTCTGGGTCGCGACGTGGTGCTGCGTCTGGCGGCTTCGAAGGTGATGACGCGTCCGGATTTCGCGAACATCCGCAACTTCCTGCAGCTGGGCTTCGACGCCAATAGCGGTCAGATCACGGCGACGGCGGGCAATCCGTTCCTGAAGCCGGCGACCGCATGGCAGTTCGACGCCACGGTCGAATGGTATTTCGCGCGTGTCGGCCAGCTGTCGTTCGACGTCTTCTACAAGTCGGTGAAGGACTTCTTCTACCAGTCGGTCACCAACCGGAACATCACCAGCAACGGCATCACCCAGTCGGTGCTGGTCCGTGGCCCGTCCAACTTTGACGGCACGGGCAAGATCAAGGGCTTCGAGGCGGCGTACCAGCAGACCTTCGACTTCCTGCCGGGCTTCCTCAACGGCCTGGGCGCGAGCGGCAGCTATACCTATATCGACAGCTCTGGCCTGCCCAACTCGTTCCTGAACGGCGGCGCGCCGGCCAACACCTCGAACATCAAGCCGGGCAACATCCCGCTCGAGGGGCTGTCGCGGCATACGGTCAACGCGGCCGTCTTCTATGAGAAGGGCCCGGTCTCGCTGCGTGCGGCGTATAACTGGCGGTCGAAGTATCTGCTGACGCCGGCGGACGTGATCTTCCCCTATACCTCGATCTATCAGGATGCGGGCGGGCAGCTGGACGCGTCGGCGTTCATCAACCTGAACAAATATCTGAAGATCGGCGTGCAGGGCGTGAACCTGGCCAATCAGGTCGTTCGCACGCAGCAGGCCTATATCAGCGGTTCGACCGAGACCGCGCCGCGTTCGTACATCGTCAACGACCGCCGCTTCTCGTTCGCGCTGCGCGGGACATTCTGATCCGGGTGTCCGACCGGTCCCCATCGGGATCGGCCGGATGCAACCTTACGGCCGTTCGCTCCGAAAGGGGCGGGCGGCCTTTTCTTTTGTGATGAGACAAAGCCCCAACCGCCGTTCCGCCTGAGCTAAGTCGAAGGCCACGCCGTGCCGGGGCCAAAGCTATTGTCGATCCCCGCTTCCAAGCGGGGACACCCCTCCGTCAGGCCTTCGGCCTGCCACCTCCCCTTCCAGGGGAGGATGTTTCAGCCGCCGCGACAGATGCCGGGACGACGGCGCGTCGCCCCGGCATGGCCATCAATTATGCGGCAGCTTCGACCGGTCGAACCCCGGCCCCAGGTCGAGCAGGAAGGCCGGGCCGACCTCGATCACCTGCTTGGCGCCGGCCAGCTGGACCGAGATATTGGCCTTGCCCGCCGCATAGGCCTGGTTCGCCACGCCCGAGGCGTAATAGCGTTTCCAGCTCGGGCCGACCTGCACCGGCTCGGTGACGATCGGGGTGTAGGGCGGCTCCGATCCGCCGGCGCCGATCGGGATGGCGACGGGCGCCGCATCGGTAGCGCCCGGCGCGCGCAGATAGACCATGACCAGCATCGTATCGCCCGCCGCGATCGGCTTGATCGTGGGATAGCTGGCGCCGCTGTCCCAGGGGTTCGCCCCGGCGCGGCTGACCTTCACCTGCACGGCGTTGCCGCCCGGTACGTCGGTGGCGGGGACCTGCTTGGCGGACTGGTCGGGACCGTAGAGTTTCCAGCCGATACCCGGCTCGTTCACCGCCTTGTCGAAGATGCTGGGCTGGGCGGCGGCGCTGGGCGTGGCCTGTCCCGACGTTGCGGCCAACAGCATCGCGATGATACCGATCATGCTTCCTCTCCCCTCTGAAACGGCCGACTATTCCGGTCCGTCGAATCGATTGTATCGCGGTCGGCGCATTTCCCAAGAGGGAGAATGGGCCGAGCGCGGTCCCGTTATCGACCGATGATCTTGACCAGCGGTGCTAGCGTCTGGCCGGTCGGCAAGCGGCCGTTGGCGGTGAGCTGACGGGTGGCATCGTTCCAGTGCAGCGTCGCGCTGCGCCCGCCCGTCTTGCGCCAGGCATTGGTGGTGCCGTCATCGTCGTATAGGGTGAAGCTGGCATCGCGGCCCGGATAGACGCGGATGCTCTCCAGGTTTTGCGCAGTCGCGGTGCTGGGCACTTGAACCCCCATCGGCACGATCGACCCGGCGCGCACGAACAGCGGGATATGGTCGATCGGCGCGGCGGCCTCGATCCACTGGCCGCCGGTGTAGCGCTTGTCGGTCCACCAGTCATACCAGTCGGTGCCGCCGGGCAGATAGACGCGTCGCGACGTCTGCCCCTGTTCGGTGACGGGCGCCACCAGGAAGGCGGGGCCGAACATGTACTCGTCGCCCAGATCCTTGACCGCCGGATCATTGGGGAAGTCCATGAACAGCGCGCGCATGAAGGGCGCGCCGGTCTGGCTGGTCTGCCGCCCCAGCGCATAGAGATAGGGCATCAGCGCGTAACGCAGGCGCAGGATGTTCGCGAGGATCGGCTCGGCGGCGGTGCCATAGTCCCACAGCGCGGTGCCCGGCCGCTGGCCATGGATGCGCAGCGTCGGCGTGAAGGCGTTATACTGGAACCAGCGGACGAACAGCTCCGGGTAATCGCGGTACGACGGCGCCATCGCGGTCGCGCCTGCCGGATCGACCAGCACCGGCGCTCGCGCCTCCGGCCCGTTCGGCCATTGCCAGCCGCCCGTGTCGCTCGACCAATAGGCGATGCCGCTGGCCGTCATGCCGAGCCCGGCGGGCACCTGACGGCGCAGCGCTTCCCAGTTGGACTGGACGTCCGACGACCAGAACAGGCAGCCATTGGCCTGCGTGCCCAGATAGGCGGCGCGGCACAGGATCAGGTTGCGCTTGTCCGGCCGGTCGCGGGCCGAGCCCTCGGCGACGCTGGAGGTGTGGAGCAGCGGATAGACGTTGCGATAGCGATCGCCCGACCCGATCGAAAAGAAATGCCCCTCAGGGACCAGATCCGGCTCGGTCTCGTCCAGCCAGGCATAGTCGAAGCCTTGGGCAAAGATGTTGTCGCGGATCTTGTCCCAGAACCACGCCCGCGCCTGCGGATTGGTACTGTCGATCAGCGCACCCGCCCGGTCGGAGCGGATCGGCAGGCCGTCGACGGGGTTGCCGTCCTTGTCCTTCATCAGCCAGCCCTTGGCGGCCAGTGTGTCGAAATATCGGCTCTCGCGCTCGAAACGCGGCCAGATGCTGATGATGCTCTGCATCCCCATCGACTCGAGATGCGCGTTCATGCCCGCCGGATCGGGAAAGGCGGTGCGATCGATGTCGAGCTGCCCCATCCGCGTCCAGTAGAACCAGTCGAGCACCATGATGTCGAGCGGCAGGCCGCGCTTGCGATAGCCATCGGCGATCTCGGTCAGCTGGCCTTGCGTCTCGTAGCGCGCCTTGCTCTGGATCAGGCCGAATGCGGCCTTGGGCGGCAGCGGCGTCGCGCCGGTCAGGCGGGCGTAACCGGCATACAGCTCGTCGGTGGTTTTGCCCGCGATCACGAAGAACGACACCCGCTCGCCGACGTTCGAGGCGAATTTCGTGGCGTTCAGCAGACCCGGCGAGACGGTGGTCGCCGACGGATTGTCCCACAGGATCGCGTAGCCCTTGTCCGTCACCATGAACGGCACGCAGACCGACTCACCGCCGGGACGGTCATAATCGTGGCGGCAGTCGATGGTGCGGCCGCGCAAGTCGAGCACGCCGTCCTGATACTGGCCCAGGCCATAATAATGGGTGTCGGGCGTATCCGAGAAGCTGGCGCCGACGCGGAAGGTCTTTTCGTCCGAGACGGTATGCGGCGCCTTTTCCCAGCCGTTCATGCGGGTCAGCGGCTCGCCGTCCGGCCTGGCGAAGCTGATCGAGACGGGGGGCAGCGACGGCGCGAAATAGCGCTCCATCTGGTTGGGTGGCTTGGGCCAGGGTTGCGCGGCGACGGTGACGGTCATGCCGGGGGAGGCGAAGACGTCGCCGGTCGCGTCGGCGCGGTGCGACCAGCCGCTGGCGTTGCTTTTCGCGATCAGGCCATAGCCGGGCTTCCCTTCCGACTCGGCGCGGTCGGTGGCGATGGTGACCCGGACGATGCCGGGGGCATAGGGTTCGACCGAGACGAGCGCGCCGTTACGATCGACGGTTGCGATCGGATCGGCCGAGACCGCCAGCGGAGAGAAGCCCGCGAGCAGGGCAGATGCGGCGCAGGCCCACCGCCAGTGACGACCGGACACCGTGGCGCGCGCTTTGCCCCGCATGAAACATCCCCCCTGAATTAAGCAAACTGTTTTGCGTATTCGCCACCCTATCGCTGGTCCGGCGGGCGGGGAAGGGGGGAATGCGGTCAGGCGCGGAACGGATCGCTGATCGTCGCACGACCGGGGCGATCATGCCGCCCCGCCAGCCGCAGGCGGTAGTGCGGATCGCCCGCGCGGGTCAGCGTCAGGTCGTACCAGCCTAGGTTCTTGTCGAGCGACCAGCGGTGGCGGCCGGGCTTGAGCGGGTGGGGCGCGGGCGGAGCCTTGCCGGGTTCGAGGCGGACGATCGACAGGTCGTCCAGGCCGGGCGGGACGGCCAGAGTCAGGTCTTCGTCATCGACCGAATGCTGCACCTCGGCCGCCCCGTCCCTCGCCGCGAAATGGCGGTGGAAGCCATTGGGGCCGAGCACCCATAGGTCATGGATGGCGGGCCAGACATCTTCGATCTGGGTGCCCGCCGCCAGCACATAACGGCGCGGTGTCGTATCCAGCGCATGCCGGTCATAGACATGGAAGACCGCGCCTGCGCCCTCCGCGCTGAAGCGCAGGCGAACGCCAGTCGGATCGGCAAGACGCTGCACCTCCAGTCGGTAGGGCAGGGGGCGGGCGCGGCGGATGCCGGGCTCCTGGGCTGGCGGGCCGGGGGAGCTGGGGGCCTGCGGGCTTACCTGGCCCTTGATCGCGGCGGCGCGCATGGCCTGTGCACGCGGATCGGGCAGGCTGGGCGTCGACGTATCGCTGCCTGTGAAGTCGAACGCACTGGTCAGGTCGCCACACACCGCGCGCCGCCAGGGCGCGATATTGGGTTCGTGAAAGCCGAACCGCGTCTCCAGAAAACGGATGACGCTGGTGTGGTCGAAGGTTTCCGAATTGACCCAGCCGCCCCGGCTCCACGGCGAGACGACATACATGGGCACGCGCGGGCCCAGGCCATAGGGACGGCCGCGATAGGCGGGCTTGTCGACATCGGCATCGCCGGTCGAGGGCACGTCATGATAGGCGCCCGCGAGATCGACCGTCGATCCGCCCAGCATCTTGCCGTCGGGCCCGCGCGACGGCGGGGCGGGCGGCGGGACATGATCGAAAAACCCGTCATTCTCGTCGAACATCACGAACAGCGCGGTGCGCGCCCAGACCTTCGGATCGGCGGTCAGCGCGTCAAGCAACTCGGCGGTATAAGCCGCGCCCTGCGCCGGGCTGGAAGGGTTGGGGTGTTCCGATCCGGCGGCGGTGGCGATGATATAGGAAACCTGCGGCAACCGCCCGGCCAGCACATCGGCCTTCAGCACGTCCAGCCCGCGCGTGGTCAGCGCCCGGTCCTTGAGCGCCGGATCGCCGCGCCCGTGATGCGCCTCGCGATAGGTATGGAAGCCGACCAGCGGGTTGTCGGTGAAATTGTCCGCCATGTCCTGATAGATGCGCCAGTCGATTCTCGCCGCCTGCATCCGCTCCGGCACGGTGGTCCAGCGGTACGGATCGGCCGCACCGCCATTCTCGACGAAGCTGTCATGCGAATTGCCGATCGCCGGGCCGCCCGCCTGGCCCGAAGGATCGTTGGTGCCGGTCCACAGGAACAGCCGGTTGGTGTTGGTCCCCGTCTGCACCGCGCAGTGATAGGCGTCACAGATTGTAAACGCCTCGGCCAGCGCGAACTGGAAGGGCAAGTCAGCACGGGCATAATGGCCCATAGCGCGCTGGTGCTTCGCCTCTGGCCAGTGCGCCATGCGGCCTTCGTCCCAGGCGGCCTGCGCATCGGGCCAGGTGTGCGGCGTGCCCTCCATCCGCATCAGCGCGAATTGCCTGTCGGTGTCGAGGTGGAAGGGGGAGACGCAGCGCGGGCCACCCTCGGCCTTTCGGTCGAGCTGTTGCCAGACGGTGCGGGGCGCGTCGCCATAGGAGGCGACCGGAATGGGGAAACGATCCCTGAACCCCCGCACGCCGCGCATCGTGCCGAAATAGTGATCGAAGCCGCGATTTTCCTGCATCAGGATGACGACATGCTCGACGTCGCGGATGGTCCCGGTCCGCCGGTCGGGCGCGATCGCCGCCGCACGGGCGATAGCGGGGGGCAGGGCGGCGGCTCCGGCGAGGGCTGCGCTGGCGGATAGGAAAGAGCGGCGGGAGAACAAAGCCATGGCTCTGCCCATGGCCGATGTCGTTGACGTTTTGGTGACGCCGTTCATTCCTCCCCTGCAAGGGGAGGTGGCAGGGCGAAGCCCTGACGGAGGGGTGTCCCGCTCGGTGAGGGTTTGCTTCCCTCGCAACCGGGGACACCCCTCCACCAGCTTCGCTGGTCCCCCTCCCCTTGCAGAGGAGGAATGAATGGGGCGCTATACGCCGTCTATATGCGAAACCGGGGGATCGCACTCGAATTGCTACGCCCCACGGGCCTAATTGCTCGGCCCTGGAGGTCGCCCCACTCATCCCGGCGGCCTGTCCATAGGGGCATATATGAAGACCATCACCTTTTGCGCCGCCACGGCGCTGTTCGTGCTTCCGGCCGCTGCATCGGCGCAGACCGCCGAGACCGCGCCGCCGCCGCCCGTGACCGTCAGCGGCTCGGCCGCGATCGTCTCCGACTATCGCCTGCGCGGCATTTCGCAGTCGGACGGGCATATGGCGGTGCAGGCCGGCATCACCGCCGCCCATGAGAGCGGCCTGTATGTCGGCACCTGGGCGTCGAACCTGGCGGGGTGGGGCACGTTCGGCGGCGCGAACATGGAGCTGGACCTGATCGGTGGGTACAAGACGAAGATCAGCCCGACCGGCACGCTGGACGTCGGCCTGACCTGGTACATGTACCCGGGCGGCGCGAACAAGACCGACTATGCCGAGCCTTTCGCCAAGCTGTCGGGCACGACCGGCCCGGTCTCGCTGACCGCCGGTGTCGCCTATGCGCCCAAGCAGCAGGCGATCGGCAAATGGTACAATAACGGCGCCAGTGCCGCCGCCGGCGTCTATGACCATCCCGGCGCGAAGAGCGACAATCTCTATCTTTGGGGCGACGGCGCGGCGGCGATCGCCGGCACGCCGTTCACCGCCAAGGCGCATATCGGCCATAGCTGGGGCATGGACGGGCTCGGCCCCAACGCCACCGCGCCGACACCGACCGGCGATTATTGGGACTGGTCGCTGGGCGCGGACACGACGTGGCGTAACCTGACGCTGGGCGTCGCCTGGGTCGATACCAGCATCTCCGACCGCGACGCCGCCTATCTGCGGCCGAGCTTCAGCAAGGGGCAGGACGGCACCGGCAATATCGCGGGCAGCACCGTCCTCGCCACTTTGACCGCCGCCTTCTGAGGAGCATCGCCATGGACGATCTGATCTGGCTGTTGGTCATGGCCGGGCTGGTGGCGGCGACGCTCGCCTATGCCCGCCTGTGCGACCATGCATGAGGAGGGCTGAGCCATGACCCTCGACCTGTGGCTGGCGGCGCTGACCGCGCTCGGCCTGCTCGTCTATCTGGTGGCGGTGCTGATCCGCCCCGAACGTTTTTAAGGAGGCGGCATCATGACGCTTCAGGGATGGGCCCTGATATTGGGCTTCGTCGCGATCCTGCTCGCGCTGACCAAGCCGGTCGGCGCGTGGCTGTTCGCACTCTACGAGGGGCGGCGCACGCCCCTGCATGTCGTTCTCGGCCCCGTCGAGCGCGGCTTCTACAAGCTGGCGGGTATCGACCCGAACGCGCAGCAGGGCTGGCGGCGCTATGCGCTGCACATGCTGATCTTCAACGTCGCGTTGATGGTCTTCACCTATGCGGTGCTGCGCCTGCAATATTACCTGCCGGGCAATCCGCAGGGGCTGGCCGGGCTGACGCCGCATCTGGCGTTCAACACCGCGATCAGCTTCACCACCAACACCAACTGGCAAAGCTATGGCGGCGAGTCGACCATGTCGAACCTGTCCCAGATGCTGGGCCTGACCATCCACAATTTCCTGTCGGCGGCGACGGGCATCGCGCTGGCCTTTGCGCTGTTCCGCGGGTTCGCGGGGCGTGAAGCGAAGACGATCGGCAATTTCTGGGCCGATATGACGCGCGTCACCCTGTATCTGCTGCTCCCGATATGCGTCGTCTACACCGTCTTCCTGATCGCCAGCGGCGTGCCGCAGACCATGGCGGGCGTCGTCAGCGTCGACACGCTGGAGGGCGTGCGCCAGTCGATCCTGCTCGGCCCCGTCGCGAGCCAGGAAGCGATCAAGATGCTCGGCACCAATGGCGGCGGCTTCTTCAACGCCAACAGCGCGCATCCGTTCGAGAACCCGACCGCGCTGACCAACTTCGTCCAGATGCTGTCGATCTTCGTCATCGGTTTCGGCCTGACCTGGTGCTTCGGCAACGCGGTCGGCAACACACGGCAGGGCTGGGCGATCCTGGCAGCGATGATCCTATTGTTCTTGGGCGGCGTCAGCGTGGCCTATTGGGCCGAAGCGGCGGGCAATCCCGTGCTGCACCAGCTGGGCGTCGCGGGTGGCAATATGGAGGGCAAGGAGGTCCGCTTCGGCGTCGCCGCCTCGGCCCTGTTCGCGGCCGTCACCACGGCGGCGTCATGCGGCGCGGTCAATGCGATGCATGACAGCTTCACCGCGCTGGGCGGCATGATCCCGCTGTTCAACATGCAGCTGGGCGAGGTCGTCATCGGCGGCGTGGGCGCGGGCATCTACGGCTTCCTGCTGTTCGCCATCCTGGCGGTGTTCGTCGCCGGCCTGATGGTCGGTCGCACGCCCGAATATGTCGGCAAGAAGATCGAGAG
This sequence comes from Sphingomonas pseudosanguinis, assembly GCF_014196255.1. GTDB lineage: Bacteria > Pseudomonadota > Alphaproteobacteria > Sphingomonadales > Sphingomonadaceae > Sphingomonas > Sphingomonas pseudosanguinis. The sequence continues at coordinate 162,533 of NZ_JACIDH010000005.1, read as the reverse complement.
CCGCGAAGTAAAACTCGCCGTGCTCGCCATCGCCGTGCTGCCGCTGTTCATCCTCGGCCTGACCGCGCTGTCGTGCGTGACGGGGCAGGGGCTGGCCGGGCCGCTCAACAAGGGACCGCATGGTTTCGGCGAAATCCTCTATGCCTTTACCAGCGCGGTGGCGAACAACGGCTCGGCCTTTGCGGGCCTGACCGCCGCGACCCCCTGGTATGACGGTCTGCTGGGCGTCGCCATGTGGGTGGGCCGCTTCTTCATCATCGTGCCGATGCTCGCGATCGCGGGCAGCCTGGCGGCGAAGAAGCATGTCCCCGCCTCGGCCGGCTCCTTCCCGACCACGGGTGTGCTGTGGGTCGGTCTGCTCGTCGGCATCGTGCTGGTGCTGGGCGGCCTGACCTTCCTGCCGAGCCTCGCCCTTGGTCCCATCGCCGATCATCTCGCGATGATCCGCGGTCAACTCTTCTGATCGGGAGCGCCAGACATGGCCCATTCCCCTACCAAGAGCCTGTTCACCGCCGAGCTGGTGCTCCCGGCGATCAAGGCCTCGTTCGTCAAACTCAATCCCCGCGAACTGATCCGCAACCCGGTGATGTTCGTGACCGCGGTGGTCGCCGCGCTCCTGACCATCCTGCTCGTCGTCGGGCATGACGGGCTGACCACCGGCTTCAAGCTGCAGCTCGTCGTCTGGCTGTGGCTGACCGTGCTCTTCGGCACCTTTGCCGAGGCGCTGGCCGAAGGGCGTGGCAAGGCGCAGGCGGCCTCGCTTCGCGCCGCCAAGGCCGAACTGACCGCCAAGCGGCTGAAGGGCGCGGGCCAGGAGTGGGAGAATGTCCCCGCCAGCGCGCTGAAGATCGGCGACGTGGTGCTGGTCGAGACCGGCGAGCTGATCCCCTCGGACGGTGAAGTCGTCGCCGGTGTCGCTTCGGTCAACGAAGCCGCGATCACCGGTGAGAGCGCGCCGGTCATCCGCGAGGCGGGTGGCGACCGTTCGGCGGTGACGGCGGGCACGCGTGTCATCTCCGATGAGATCCGGGTGCGCGTCACCGTCAATCCGGGGCAGGGTTTCCTCGACCGCATGATCGCGCTGGTCGAGGGGGCCGAGCGCCAGAAGACGCCGAACGAGGTGGCACTGACCATATTGCTCGTCGGCCTGACCATCATCTTCCTGATCGCGGTCGGCACCATTCCGGGCTTTGCCTCCTATGCGGGCGGCAGCATCCCGGTGGCGATCCTGGCCGCGCTGCTCATCACCCTGATCCCGACGACCATCGCGGCGCTGCTGTCGGCGATCGGTATCGCAGGCATGGATCGTCTGGTCCGCTTCAACGTGCTCGCCAAGTCGGGCCGTGCGGTCGAGGCGGCGGGCGACGTCGACGTGCTGCTGCTCGACAAGACGGGCACCATCACCATTGGCGATCGTCAGGCGAGCGAGTTCCGCGCCGTCGGTGGTTCGGATGTCGATGCACTGGCCGAGGCGGCATTGATGGCCAGCCTGGCGGACGAAACCCCCGAGGGCCGCTCGATCGTCGTCCTGGCGCGCGAGCAGTTCAAGGTGTCGATCGCCAGCCTGCCCGCAGACGCCGAGATCATTCCCTTCACCGCCCAGACGCGTATCTCGGGCGTGAAGATCGGCGATCGGCTGATCCAGAAGGGCGCGGTCGACTCGATCCTGCGTGCTCATCCGGGTGTTGGTGAGACGGCGGCGGCGACCCAGCTGCGCCGCATCACCGACGAGATCGCCCGCGCCGGTGGCACGCCGCTGGCGGTGGCGGAAAACGGCCGGTTGCTGGGCGCGATCTTCCTGAAGGACGTGGTCAAGGCGGGCATCCGCGAACGTTTCGGCGAGCTGCGCCGCATGGGCATCCGCACGGTGATGATCACCGGCGACAACCCCCTGACCGCCGCCGCCATCGCCGCCGAAGCGGGGGTGGACGACTTCCTCGCCCAGGCCACACCGGAGGACAAGCTGGCGTTGATCCGGCAGGAACAGCAGGGCGGCAAGCTGGTCGCGATGTGCGGCGACGGCACCAACGATGCGCCCGCGCTGGCGCAGGCGGATGTCGGCGTCGCGATGAACACCGGCACCCAGGCCGCGCGCGAAGCGGGCAACATGGTCGATCTGGACAGCGATCCGACCAAGCTGATCGAGGTCGTCGGCCTCGGCAAGCAGCTGCTGATGACACGCGGCGCGCTGACGACCTTCTCAGTCGCCAATGACGTGGCGAAATATTTCGCGATCATCCCGGCGATGTTCGTGGCGCTCTATCCGGGCCTCGGCGTGCTGAACGTCATGGGTCTGGCGACGCCGCAATCGGCGATCCTGAGCGCGATCATCTTCAACGCGCTCATCATTCCGCTGCTCGTGCCGCTGGCGCTGAAGGGTGTGGCCTACAAGCCGATGGGGGCGGGGCCGCTGCTGGCGCGCAATCTCGCCGTCTATGGCCTGGGCGGCCTGATCGCGCCGTTCGTCGGCATCAAGATCATCGACCTTGTGGTCGGTGGCCTCGGGCTGGCGTGAGTTGAGGGCAAAAGCCCCTCCCCTTCAGGGGAGGGGTTGGGGTGGGGCCTTTCCCCAAGCGTTACGTTTGCGACGGCGCCCCACCCCCTACCCCTCCCCTGAAGGGGAAGGGCTTGAGGAAGGAAATATCATGAACACGGACATTACCTCCGCATTTCGGCCCGCGATCATCATGACGATCCTGTTCGCGATCCTGCTCGGCTTGGTCTATCCTCTGGCGATGACCGGCATCGGACAGGCAATCTTTCCGCATCAGGCGAATGGCAGTTTGGTGCGCGTCGGTGGCCGCGTGATCGGCTCCGAGGTCGTCGGCCAGGCGTTCACCAGCGACCGCTACTTCCAGACGCGCCCCTCGGCGGCGGGCAAGGGCTATGACGGGCTGGCCTCGTCGGGCTCGAACCTGGGGGTGACGTCGCAGGCGCTGGCCGACCGGGTGAAGGCCGATGTCGCCAAGCGGCGTGCCGAGGGTGTGATGGGCGCGATGCCCGCCGATCTCGTCACCGCCAGCGGATCGGGGCTCGACCCCGATCTATCGCCCGCCGCTGCCCTGGCGCAGGCGGCGCGTATCGCCCGCGCCCGTGGCTTGGGCGTCGAGCAGGTCCGCGCGCTGGTCGTCGCGCATAGCGAGGACTCGGTCCTGGGCGACCCGCATGTCAACGTCCTGGCCCTCAACCGCGCGCTGGACGCCGCTTCCAAGCGATGACGGCAGGCGAGCCGCGCCCCGACCCCGATGCCCTGCTACGCGCCGCCGAGCGCGAGGGGCGCGGCCGCCTGAAAATCTTCCTCGGGGCGGCACCCGGCGTCGGCAAGACGTTCGAGATGCTGTCCGAAGGCGCCGCCCGACGACGCGACGGCGTCGATGTCGTCGTCGCGGTCGTGGAAACCCATGGCCGCGTCGAGACCGAGGCGCTGGTACGGGGCCAGGAGGTCATGCCCCGCCGCGCCGTCCCCTATGAGGGGCGGACGCTGCACGAGATGGACATCGATGCCGTCCTTGCCCGCGCGCCCCGCCTCGCGCTGGTCGACGAATTGGCGCACACCAACGCGCCGGGCAGCCGCCATCCCAAACGCTATCAGGATGTCGAGGAGCTGCTGGCGGCGGGGATCGACGTCTATTCGACCGTCAACATCCAGCACGTCGAAAGCCTGAACGACGTCGTCGCCAGCTTCACCCGCGTCCGCGTGCGCGAGACGGTGCCCGACCGCATCCTGGAGGCCGCCGAGATCGAGGTGGTCGACATCCCCCCCGACGAGCTGATCGAGCGGTTGAAGGCGGGCAAGGTCTATCTGCCGCAGGAAGCGACGCGGGCGCTGTCGCATTTCTTTTCCAAGTCCAACCTGTCGGCGTTGCGCGAACTGGCGCTTAGGCGCGCGGCGCAGGCGGTCGATGCGCAGATGCTCGACCATGTCCGCAGCCTTGGTGTGGGCGGGCAATGGGCGGCGGGCGAACGGCTGGTCGTGGCGGTCAGCGAACTGCCCGGCGCCGACGAACTGGTCCGCGCCGCCAAGCGCACCGCCGACGCGCTGCGGGCACCCTGGACCGCGCTGTTCATCGACACGCCGCGCACCGCGACCTTGGGCGAGGCACAGCACCGGCGACTGGCGGCGACGATGACGCTGGCGACGCAACTGGGCGCGGCGGTGGCGACGGTCCCCGCGCCCAGCGTGGTCGAGGGCATCCGCGCCTTCCTGACCGACGCGCGCGCCACGCAGCTGGTCGTCGGCAAGGCCAAACGGTCACGCTGGTTCGAGCTGCGTCACGGTTCGGTGGTCGATCGGCTGGTGCGCGAGACGCCGGGCGTCACCGTCCATGTCCTGCCGGTGGGCGAGGCGCCGGTCGGGCGGGAGCGTACCAAGCGGCGCGGGCAATGGGGATCGCCCACCGGCTATGCGCTGACGCTGGCGGGGGTGACGGGCGTCACCGGGCTGGCGAGCGCGCTGTTCCATATCCTGAACTTGGGCAATGTCGCGCTGCTCTATCTGCTGCCGGTCATGGCGGCGGCGAGCCTTTATGGCCTGCGTACGGGCCTGTTCGCCGGCATCGCGTCGAGCCTGGCCTACAACTTCTTCTTCCTGCCCCCCGTCGGCACGCTGAGCGTCAGCAACCCAGAGAATATCATCTCGATCTTCGTCCTGCTGGGCGTCGCCGTCGCGACCAGCCAGCTGACCTCGCGGGTACGCGCGCAGGCCGATCTGGCGGCAGCGAGTGCGCGCGACAATGCGACGCTGGCGGGGTTCCTCCACCGCCTGAGCGGCCTGGCCGACCCGGCCGAGGCGTCGCGCGTGATCTGCGAAGACATCGCCCGGCTGTTCGAGGTGCAGGCGGTGCTGCTCACGCCGTCACCCGCCGGGCTGGCGGTACAGGCGGCGACCAAGCCCGATTACCGGCTGGAGACGATGGAGATGGCCGCCGCGCACTGGGCGTTCGACACCGGCACGCCGGCGGGCAAGGGATCGGCGACGCTGGCCGCGTCCGAATGGCTGTTCCAGCCGCTCAAGGCGGGCAACCGAACATTGGCCGTGCTGGGGCTGGCGCGCGAGGCGGGGGGCGAGCCAGTGCGCGCCGATCGCCTGCCGCTGTTGACGGGGTTGATCGACCAGGCCGCGCTGATCCTCGAACGGCTGCGGCTGGAGGCGGAGGTGCGCGATGTCGATGCGGTGCGCACCCGCGACCGCTTGCGGGCGGCGCTATTGTCTTCCGTCAGCCATGACCTGCGCACGCCGCTGACCGCGGTGGTGGCCGCCGCCGCGCAACTGCGGCAGGGGGCGACGCCCGACCTGATTTCAACCATCGAGGGGGAGGCGGCGCGGCTCAATCGCTTCGTCGCCAATCTGCTCGACATGGCGCGGGTCGAGGCGGGGGCGCTGAAGCTGAAAATCGAGGCGATCGACTTGAGCGACGCTGTGACGGGTGCCGCGCATGACGCCCGCCGCGCGCTGGAGGGCCATGCGGTGCGGCTCGACGTACCGCCCGACTTGCCACTGGTCCGCGCCGATCCCCAGTTGCTGCACCACTGTCTGCTCAACCTGCTCGACAATGCCGGTCGTTATGGCAATCCGGGGACCGAGATCGTGATCGAGGGGCGGCACCGCCACGGGTCTTTGCGCCTCTCGGTGCTCGACCATGGCCCCGGCCTGCCGCCGGGCCGCGAGGCGGAAGTGTTCGAGACGTTCCGGCGGCTGGAGGGCTCCGACCGGGTGGTCGGGGGAACAGGCCTGGGCCTCGCCATCGTCAAGGCCTTTGCCGAGGCGATGGGTCTGAGCGTAGAGGCGGGCAATCGCGAGGATGGCGAGGGCGCGGCGTTCGCGCTGTGCTTTCCGCGCGAGCTTATCATGCGCGACCTTGTCATGGGTGACGGGGCGCCGGAGGGAATGGCCTGATGCCCGCGACGATCTTGGTGGTGGATGACGAAGTCGCGATCCGCCGCCTGCTGCGCAACACGCTGGAACAGGCGGGGCATCAGGTGGTCGAGGCGCGCGACGGGCGCGAGGCGCTGGCGCGCGCGGCGGCGGATCACCCCGATGCGGTGCTGCTCGACCTGGGACTGCCCGACCGCGACGGGCTCAGCCTGATCCCGCTCTTGCGCGGACAGGGGGAGCGGGTAGTGCTGGTCGTCTCGGCACGCGAGGCGACCGAGGAGAAGGTCGCGGCGCTCGACCTGGGGGCCGACGATTATGTGACCAAGCCGTTCGACAGCGAGGAATTGCTCGCCAGGCTGCGCGTCGCGCTGCGCCATGCCCGCGCGGCCGAAGCGGCGCCCCGGATTGTGAAGACGGGCGATCTGGCGATTGATCTCGACCGCCGGCTGGTGACGCGCAGCGGCGAGGAGCAGCATCTGACGCGCAAGGAGTATGACGTGCTGGCGATGCTGGCCCGCCATCCCGGCCGGGTGGTGACGCATGACAGGATCATCGACGCCGCCTGGGGCGGGGATGAGGACCCGCGCATCGATTATCTGCGGATCGTCGTGCGCAACCTGCGCCAGAAGCTGGAGGCGCCGCAGCCGGTGGGCAGCGTCATCGCGAACGAGCTGGGCGTCGGGTATCGGTTGCGGATGGAGGGGTGAAAATCCTCCCCTGTAAGGGGAGGTGGCGCGCGCAGCGCGTCGGAGGGGTGTCCCCTTCTCGATAGCGCGACACCCCTCCGTCAGGCCTTTGGCCTGCCACCGCCCCTTACAGGGGAGGAAAGTGGATCAGCCCGCCGTCTCGCCCTCTCGCAGCGTCAGCACCTCGACCCCCTTGGCCGTCACCGCGACGGTATGCTCGAACTGCGCCGAGAGCTTCCCGTCATTGGTCACCACCGTCCAGCCATCCTCGGCGGTCGATACGCGGTGGGTGCCGGCGTTGATCATCGGCTCGATGGTGAAGGTCATGCCTTCGCGCAGCGCCGGGCCGGTGCCGGGGCGGCCGAAATGGAGGATGTTTGGCTCCTCATGCATTTCGCGCCCGATGCCATGGCCGCAATAATCGCGCACCACCGAACAGCCATGCGCCTTGGCATGGCGTTCGATCGCCGCGCCGATGTCGCCGAGCCGCGCGCCCGGGCGGACCTGCGTGATGCCCTTCCACATCGCGGCCTGCGCGACGCGCACGATCTTGCGCGCGGCGGGCGAGACCTCGCCGACCATATAGGTCTTGCTCGAATCGGCGATGAAGCCGTTCTTTTCCAGCGTGATGTCCAGGTTCACGATGTCGCCGTCGCGGATCATATCGTCCGCGCTCGGCACGCCGTGGCACACCACCTGGTTGATCGAGCTGTTGAGCACATAGGCAAAGCCATATTGCCCCTTGCTGGCGGGGCGGGCGGCCAGGTCGTGGGTGATGTACCGCTCGACCAGATCGTTGACCGCCAGCGTCGACATGCCGGCAAGTGACAGCCCGTCCAGCATCTCGAACACGCGCGCCAGCAGCCGTCCCGACACGCGCATCAACGCCAGCTCGTCCGATGTCTTGATCATGTCAGGCGACCAGCGTCGCTGTCGGCGGAGCGATGTCGGCGGCGGCCATCTGCGCCTTCACGATCTCGTGGAAGCTCAGCGTCGGATTGGCTTCGGCCAGCATGCCCATCTTCATCCAGAATTCGGCCTGCGCATTGATCGACCGGCACATGACGGTGCTGGCGCGGCGGATGTCTTCGTGAAGCTGATCGTCGATTTTAACAATGCCCATATACGGAGCGTATATGGTCCGTATATCCGAAGCGCAACCGTCAGTGGCCGGGTCGCGACAGGACGAAGGCCGCACAGCCGCCCATCACCGTCGCCACCAGCAGGGCGAGCCCCGGTCCCGGCCGCGCGCCGAGCAGGAACAGCCCATAGCCCAGGCCCATGCCTCCACAGGCCATCGCCTTGGCCCGGGGACCGATCGCACCACGCTCCCGCCAGTCGCGTAAGGTGGGGCCGAAGCGCGGATGGTTCAGCAACCACGCCTCCAGCCGGGGCGAGGAGCGGGCGAAGCACCCGGCCGCCAGGATCAGGAAGATCGTCGTCGGCATCAGCGGCAGGACGGCCCCGACCATGCCGAGCCCGACGAACAGGCATCCCAGGGCAAGCCAGCCGAGCCGTATCATGTCGGTTGCGTACCGCGTCGCCGCCGCCATGGCAAAGCCAAAGCCGGTCCGGCCTAGCGCGCCTCACCCTCCCGCCCGGCGCGCCGCAGCACGGCATAGCCGAGCACGCCGGACAGGATCGATCCCATCAGCACGCCGATCTTCGCCTCCGCCTGAAGCAGCGGATCGGTGGGAAAGGCCAGCAGCGTGATGAAGATGCTCATGGTGAAACCGATCCCGCAGAGCAGCGCCATCCCGAACAACTGCCCCTGGCTGGCATGGGCGGGGCGGTCGGCGAGGCCCAGGCGCACGGCCAGGCTGGTCATCCCGAACACGCCGGCGACCTTGCCGGCCAGCAAGCCCAGCCCGACGCCGAGCGTCACCGGCGACAGCAGCGCACCGGCGGGCAGGCCCAGCACGGGCACCCCGGCATTGGCCAGCCCGAACAGGGGCAGGATCAGAAAGCCGACGGGCGCGTGCAACCGGTGCTCCAGCCGGTGAAGCGGACTGTCGCGATGGTCGTGATCGGACCGCGCCGGCGTGCGCCGCATCGGGATGGTCAGCGCCAGCAGCACGCCGGCGATCGTCGCATGGATGCCCGACCGCCACACGAACAGCCACAGAATGACCCCCACCAAAAGATAGGGCGCCAGGGCCCTGACCTTGAAGCGGTTGAAGCCGATCAGCACGGCGAGCGTGAGCGCCGCACCCGCCAGATCGATGACCGAGACGCCGCTGGTATAGAATAGCGCGATGATCACGACCGCGCCGAGATCGTCGATGATCGCCAGCGCCGCCAGAAAGACACGCAGCGAGGCGGGCACTCGGTCGCCGACCAGCGTGATCACCGCCAGCGCGAAGGCGATGTCGGTCGCGGTGGGGATCGCCCATCCCTCCGTCACGCCATGATGATTGAAGGCGAGGTAGATGATCGCCGGGAACAGCATCCCGCCCAGCGCCGCGATGCCGGGCAGGATGCGCCGGGGCCAGCTGGACAATTGTCCGTCCAGCATCTCGCGCTTGATCTCCAGTCCGACGAGCAGGAAGAAGATCGCCATCAGCCCGTCATTGATCATGTGGCCGACCGAGAAGGGGCCGATGCCCGCATGCAGCAGATGCTCATAGGCGTGGCGCAGCGGCGAATTGGCGATCAGCAGCGCGATCGCGGCGGCGGCCATCAGGACGATGCCCGACGAACTCTGGCCGTTCAGGAAGCGGCGAATGGCGCTGACGGGGCGCGGGGACAGGACGGGCATGACAAAGGGCTTCCGCAAGATCGGATATCGCTGGCGGCCCGACCAGCGCACGAACCTGCCCACCGTTCCCGTGGACACCCGGCACCGCTATCGCATTGTCGCACGGCCTGGCGCAAGGGGCCCGCCCCGCCCCGCCCCCCGCCCAGCCCTAGCACCGCCATTGACGACGGCCATGGATCGGCGTGTAGGGAAGGGGATGTCGCGGGCGAGCGACGATAGGTGAGGACAGTCGGATGCGCGATCGAACCACGACAGGGGCCGGTGCGGCCCGCAGCGCGGCGGGTGTCTGGGCATGAGGAAGGCCGCCTCCGCACTCGATTATCGTACGCTGGCCAAGCGCCGCCTGCCGCCCTTCCTGTTCGAATATATCGATGGCGGCTCCTATGCCGAGGTGACGCTGCGCCGGAACATCGCCGATCTGGAGGCGGTGGCGCTGCGCCAGCGAATCCTGCGCGACGTGTCGAGCATCGACGTCTCGACCACCCTGTTCGGCCGCCGTCAGGCTTTGCCGGTGGCGCTCGCGCCGGTCGGGCTGGCGGGCATGAACGCGCGGCGCGGCGAGGTGCAGGCGGCGCGCGCGGCGGAGGCGGCGGGGGTGCCCTTTTGCCTGTCCACCGTCTCGGCCTGTCCGCTCGACGAGGTGGCGGCGGCGGTCGCCGATCCCTTCTGGTTCCAGCTCTACATGATCCGCGACCGGGGCTTCATGCGCGAATTGCTGGCCAAGGCGAAGGCGCTGGGCTGCTCCGCGCTTGTCTTCACCGTCGACATGCCGGTGCCTGGATCGCGCTACCGCGACTATCATTCGGGGCTGGCGGGCAATCCGGGCCTGAGCGGTGCGCTGCGCCGCATGTGGCAGGGCGTGACACATCCGCGCTGGGCCTGGGACGTGGGCGTCCATGGCCGCCCGCACCAGCTGGGCAATGTCGCGCCGGTGCTGGGCAAGAATACCGGCCTGGAGGATTTCTTCGCCTGGATGCGTAACAATTTCGATCCGACCGTCAGCTGGCGGGACCTGGATTTCATCCGCGACGTCTGGGACGGCCCGCTGATCATCAAGGGTATCCTTGATACCGAGGATGCGCGCGCCGCCGCCGAGATCGGCGCGGACGGGATCGTCGTCTCGAACCATGGCGGGCGTCAGCTGGACGGCGTGCTGTCCAGCGCCCGCGCGCTGCCGCCGATCGCCGAGGCTGTGGGCGACCGGCTGACCGTACTGGCCGATGGCGGGGTGCGATCGGGGCTGGACGTGGTGCGGCTGTTGGCGCTGGGGGCGAAAGGCGTGCTGCTGGGCCGCGCCTGGGTCTATGCGCTGGCGGGCGGCGGGCAGGCGGGGGTGGCGCATCTGCTCCGGCTGGTCGAGGCGGAGATGCGGGTCGCCATGGCGCTGACCGGCGCGACCGATGTCAGCCATATCACACCCGACATCCTCGCGACGCGCCCGCCCGGCCTGTAGCGCGAGGGCCTATTTTTCCTCCACCGCGTGATGGCCGCTCATCGCCTCGCCGGCATCGGGGGCGAAGCGGCGGTTCCAGATGAGTGCCGAGGCCGAGATGGTCGCGACCACGACAAAGGCGATCGAGAAGTCGATCAGTGCCGGCTGGCCGCGTCCGCTGGCCCAGCTGCCCAGTTCCAGCACGGTCGCGGCGGTGCAGATGCCCAGCGACAGGGTCAGTTGCTGGAAGGTCGCGTAGAAGCTCGTCGCCGCGCTCATCCGATCCTTGTCGATATCGGCATAGGCGATCGCGTTATAGCCGGTGAACTGGAACGAGGTGAAGAAACCCGACACGACCAGCACCGCCATGATCGCCGGCACCGCCCAGTCGGGACGGAACAGCGCGCAGGTGGCATAGCCGGCGCTGCTGGCCAGGCCCGACACGATCAGGCTGCGGCGAAACCCCCAGCGACGCAGCACGCGCGGCGCCAGCGCCTTCATCGCCAGCGCCCCGATCGCGCCGGCGATGGTGATCGTGCCGGTCTTGGCCGCCGACAGGCCGAAGCCGATCTGGAACATCAGCGGCAGCAGGAAGGGCTGCGCACCCTGGGTGATCCGGGTCAGCGACCCGCCGATCACCGACAGGCGGAAGGTCGGCACCCGCATCAGCGTGGGGTCGAGGATCGGCTCGCGCGTGTGGCGGGCGTGACGGATATAGATCAGCCCCAGCACGAGGCCGACCAGCAACAGGCCGATGGCGACCAGCCCCGTGCCCGGCCGGCTCGCCAGCTCGAACCCGAAGAGCAGGCAACCCAGCGACGCGCCCGACAGGATGAAGCCCGATATGTCAAACCGCGCCCGGGGGTCGCCGCGCACATCGGGGATCAGGAAGATCGACCCCAGCACCCCCAACAGGCCGATCGGGATGTTGAGATAGAAGATCCAGCGCCAGTCGAGCCAGGTGACGATGAAGCCCCCCAATGGCGGCCCCAGGATCGGCCCGGCGAGCGCGGGCATCACCAACCAGGACAGCGCCTGGACCATATCCTCCTTGGCGACGCTGCGCAGCAGGACGAGGCGGCCGACGGGGACCATCATCGCCCCGCCAATGCCCTGAATGAAGCGCGCGATGACCAGCATGGCCAGCGAGCCCGATTGCGCACAGGCGATCGAGCCGAGCAGGAACACCCCGATCGCCGAGCAGAAAATGGTCCGCGATCCGAACCGGTCGGCCAGCGTTCCGCTTGCGGGGATGAACGGCGCGAGCGCCAGCAGATAGCTGGTGAGTGCCAGGCTGAGACCCGTCGCCGGCGTGCCCAGGTCACGCGCCATGGTGGGGAGCGCGACGGTCAGCACGGTGCCGTCCAGTTGCTGCATGAATAGTGCGGAGGCGACGACCAGTGCAATGACCCGGTATCCGCGTGTCTGGACCGGCTCCTTGCTACCCGTGCCGCTCGTGACCGCCTCGACACCCGGTGCCAGACCATCGTTCACATCGGCACTCATCGAGGCCAGATTCCGCCGCCGCCACCGCATGCCTGTTATCTTTTCCTTTCGATCCGCCGCCTCAACGCAAGGGATGCGCGAGCGATCATCAGGGCCGTCAATGTGGCGACCGGAAACCCGTCACGGTGCGCATCGACGGGGCGATCGACCGCTGGGCCTGACCCCGTTGCGCCTCTTTTCACCGAATGGCAAATGAGATAATGATAATTACTAGCAATATAAAGTTGGTCGGAAGGTTCAGGAAATGGCTGCAGATACAAGGCTAAAGCCGCCCGACTCCGGGGTAGGCGCGCGTGCGACGGGCGATCTGATCAGCGCCGTCATGCGCACCTGGCGTACGGCGCGCGACGAGCATGGACCGGTGCAACAGAGATTGCACGCGATGCTCGCGCCCATGGGATGCGACATATTGGCGCCGGTGTTCGACAGCCTGATGACGCTGTGCGAAGCGGCGCTCGGACGGCCTTTCCGGGTCGGCCGCCAGCGTCTGTCGGCGGATGAGACCATGCTGATCGGACTGCTCGACGGAACCCGCTCGCGCGCCGCCTGTGTCGATTGTCCGCGCGCGACCGCATCCGCGCTGGACTGCGCACTATGTTCGACACGGATCATGCTGGCGCTGGCCCGCTAAGCGGCTGCGGGGACATTCGCGCGTCCGGTGCGTTGATGGCGGGTAACCAGGAGAGCGACATGCGCGACGACCCCATGAGCCCCGCCGAACCGCAGACCTTTTCCGACCTGCCGATCCAGCCGACCGGCTCGGGCGTGCAGGATCTGGAAATCGCCTATGAACAGATGCGCCTGTCGGAAGGGGAGGGCGTGACGGACACTGCGACCCTTCCCAGCGAAGCCAACAGCGCCGTGGCCAAATCCGAGGCGCATCCGAGTTAGGGTCGGCATTCGGCCCCAGCCGCCGTAATTCCTCCCCTATAAGGGGAGGGGGGCCATGCGAAGCATGGTGGAGGGGTGTCACCGGTTGCGCGTGGAAGCTGATCTCGCCAAGGGGGACACCCCTCCGTCAGGCCTTTCGGCCTGCCACCTCCCCTTGCAGGGGAGGAACAAGGTGGACGTCCATCGGCCCCCGACCGCGCTCAGGAGAGCCAGTCCCGGAGCAGCGCGGTCACCGCCCCCGGTCGTTCGATCGGGGCCAGGTGGCCGCATCGCGGGATCAGCTGAAAGTCCGCGCCCGGGATACGATCGGCCAGTGCGCGCGCATCCTCGGGCAGGCAGATGCGGTCTCGGTCGCCCACTGCGATTAGCGCGGGCATGGTCACAGCCGCGATGGCGGGTGCGATGTCGGGGCGGGCGAGGAGTGCGCGCTGCTGTCGCTCGAACACCGCCGTGCCGACCCGCTCGGCCATGGCCTGGACCGGGCCGCTGATGATCGGGGTCAGCATCGGATCGTCATGCGGCGCGGTCGCCAGCAACCCCTGCTCCGCCACGGTGCGCGGCCGCATCTGCATCGAGGCGCGGGTGCCGAACAGCGCCACGCGGGTAATCCGGTCGGGCGCCTGCCGGATCATCTCCAGCGCGACATAGCCGCCCAGGCTGACCCCGGCGACGGCGAAGCGCGGCGGGGCGTGGGCGAGTACGCGCGCCGCCATCGCCGCCAGACTGTCGTCGACGGTCAGGTCGCCCATCTGCGGATGAGCGATGTCGACCAGATCGGTGACCTGTCGGGCCCAAAGCTGGCCATCGCAACCCATGGCGGGCAGCAGGAGGAGCGGGACGGGGTGGCGCATCATCGCGGTTCTCCCTGGGTCAGCCGACGAGCGGAAAGGCGAGGACGGCCATGCCGACAATGGTCATCACCGCGCAGATCGCGGCGGCGGGGACCAGCGTGAAGCGCTGGTGATCGGCAAGATCGATCCCGGCCAGGCTGACCAGCAGATAGGTCGACGGCACCAGCGGGCTGAGCAGGTGGACCGGCTGACCCATCAGCGAGGCGCGCGCGATCGCCATCGGCGACACGCCATAATGGGTGCCGGCCTCCGCCAGGATCGGCAGCATGCCGAAATAGAAGGCGTCGTTGGAGATGAAGAAGGTGAAGGGCAGGCTGAGCGCGGCGGTGATCGGCGCCATATACGGCCCCAGCACCGGCGGGATGAAGCCGACCACTTCCTTGCTCATCGCCTCGACCATGCCGGTGCCCGACAGGATGCCGGTGAAGATGCCGGCGGCGAAGATCAGCGACACGACCGACAGGACGTTGCCGGCATGGGCGGAGATGCGCTCCTTCTGCTCGGCGACCTGCGGATAGTTGACGATCATGGCGATGGCGAAGGCCAGCATCATCAGCGCCGATAGCGGCAGGATGCCGGTGACGAGGCCGGCGATCAGGGCGAGGGTCAGCGCGCCGTTGAACCAGCGCAGATGCGGGCGGCGCGCCTCCGGGAACTGCGACACCGCCATGCCGGTGAAGGCGGTCGGCTCGTTCGCCTTCACATGGCCGATGCGGCGGCGCTCCTTGCGGCCGAACCAGACGGCCAGCGCGATCAGCGCGGCGAGCCCTGCGATCATGCCGGGGATCAGCGGCAGGAACAGCGTGGCGGGATCGAGCTTCAGCGCGCTGGCCGCGCGCGCGGTCGGGCCGCCCCAAGGGGTCAGGTTCATGATGCCGCTGGTCGTCATCAACAGGCAGCACAGGTACAGCCGGTTCATGTCGTAGCGCTTGTAGAGCGGCAGGAGCGCGGCGATGGTGATGATGTAGGTCGTCGACCCGTCACCATCCAGGCTGACCAGCGCGCACAGCACGACCGTGCCGATCAGGATCAGCATCGGGTCGCCATGCACCACGCGCAGCAGCCGGTTGACCAGCGGGTCGAACAGGCCGGTATCGGTCATGATCGAGAAGAACAGGATCGCGAACAGCAGCATGACGCCGGTGGGGGCGAGGTTCTTGATACCGTCGATCATCATGTCGCCCACGCCGCTGGCGAAACCGGCGAGGAGCGCGAAGGCAGTGGGCACGACGATCAGCGCGACGAGCGGGGTCATCCGCTTCGTCATGATCAGCGTCATGAAGGTGGCGACCATCAGGAAGCCGAGCAGGGCGAGGTCCATTACAGGCGAGCTCCCGTAAAAGGGATGAAGAGAGGAAGGCGGATCAGAAGGTGACGGCGACGCGCGCGCTGACCGTCTCGCCATTGTCGGGGCCGATATAGGCGCCGGCGCGGTTGTCGGTGTCCCAGTGGATGGCGTTGATCTGGATGCGGGTGAAGCTGTTGAGATACCAGTTGGCGCCCACCGTCGCGGCCCAGCCGCGTCCGCCGGTCAACAGGCTGGAATAGTCGAGATTCTCGTAGCGCGCGGTCAGCTCGATCGCGCCGGGGCCGCCGTCGAAGATCGGCTTCAGCACGCGCGGCTGGCCGAAGCTGCCGAGGCGGGGGTTGTAGGGGGGCAGGTCGCCAGTGAGGAACCAGCCGCCTGACAGGCTCCAGGCCTTGCTGACGAAATCGGGCCGGCTGCCGTCGAGGCGTGCATGGCGCTCGCCCGCCTCGCCCATGACCCAGACCGGACCGACATAGCCGCCCAGCTCCGCGCCGTAACCGGTGGTGCCGGTCCCGCCCAGCAGCGCACCGGTGGAGACGCGAAGCGCGCCGTTGAAGCGGCCGCCGATCACGGTGTTGCGGGTGAGCGTCCCGGCGGTCGCCGACAGCCCTTCGTCAAAGCCCCACAGGCCGACATGGAGGACGCGGCGGTCATCCTTGATCGGGTTCCAATGCGCGCGGGCCAGCAAGGTGCGGCTGTCATTGCCGCCCTGATTGCCATCGACCCGGTCGCCGGTGACGGTCAGCGAGGCATGGCCCGTCTTCCAGAACAGCCGCGGCATGATGCCGATGCCGTAGAAGCCACGCTGGGGCAGGATCGCGGTGGAGACGACGGTGCGCTCCAGGAACGGCGTCGAGTCCGAGCCGGTCGAGCCTTCGAAGCCGCGATCGTTGAACAGATGGCCGGCGCGCACGTCATAGTCGATGCCCTTGCCGATCCGGTTGCGCCACCCGATGAAGGCGGTGACGATATCGACCTCGTTCTCCGAGAAGTCGGATTCGAACTGGTAGAAGAAGTGGTTGCCGACGCCGCCTTCCAGACCCAGGCGCAGCGCGCGCATGCCGGTGGTGGTGGTGTTGCGCCCGTTATAGCGCGATCCCATGGTCGAGCTGACATCGGTCAGGATGCGGCCGCGCGGCTTGAAGGTGTAGATGCCGTCCGCCGAGTGGAAGACGGGCAGGCCCGCCCCCCATTCGGTGGTGACACCGGAGGCCTCGGCGCTGCGGGCGCGGGTGATGTCGCGCTCGGCGGGGCCGGGGGGCACCAGCTGCGGCGCGAAGGGCTGGGTGATGACAGGCGGCGGGGTGACCTGCGCCAGCCGTTCGGGGGCGGGTGTCGCCGGGGTCGTCTGTGGCGTGGCGGCGATTGTCGCCGGTGCGGTGGCGGCCGTGCCCTCCAGCCGGTCGAGCCGGGCCTTGAGCGCGGCGATCTCGGCAGCCTGCGCACGGACCAGCGCGGCCAGATCGTCCTGGCTTGGCGTCTGCGCCAATGCGGGCGTGGCGATGACGAGCGCGCCGATCGCGCAGCCGATCAGGGGAAGTTTCATTGCGAACGGGCTCCTTCGGCCAGAATGGAGCGCCAGTCGGCCAGGAACCGGCGGCGCTTGAGCGTATCGAGATGGACGAGCAACTGGGGACCGACGCGGATCGGCCGGGCCTGATCGGGGGCGAGTCGGGGGGCACGCACGTCGCGGCGCACCGGCAACAGCCATTCGCGGGTCAGCAGCGTCTGCCCCGTGCGCGACAGCAGGAAATCGAGGAACAACCGCGCCGCCGCCGGCCGCCGGGCATCGCGCGCGATGAAGGCGACGCGCGAGGCGACGATGTTGTAATCGCGGGTGAAGACGACTCCCAGTCGCGGATCGCGCCGCGCGCGGGTGAGCGCATAGGAGCCGACGACATTATAGGCGATCGCCACGCGCCCGTCGGCCACCGCGTCCAGCATCGGCCCGGTGGTGCGCGACAGCCAGGGCCGCGTCGCCGCGATCGCCAGCATCAGCGAGCGGGTGTCGCGGGTGATCGAAAAATCCTCGGTCAGGAACAGATAGCCGACGTCCGAACGCGCCGGATCATAGGTGACGACCTTGCCGATCAGTGCGGCGCGTCGGGCGCGCAGCAGCCGCTCCAGCGCCTCATGCGTGCGCGGCACCTGCGCGGCGGGGATCAGCCGGCGGTTATAGACGATCGCGACCGGCTCGGCGGTGACGCCATATCCCATGTTCTTCCAGACCGACACCGGCGGCAGCGCGGGCTTTTCGGGGCTGAGATAGGCCTGGGCATAGCCGTCGTTGATCAGCTTGACCTGAAGGTCCATTGCCGAGGACCAGACCAGGTCGGCGCTGGGCCGGCCGGCGCGCATATCGGCCATGAAGCGCGTATAGATGTCGCGCGATTGCAGGTCCCGATAGTCGACGGCGATACCCGGATAGGCACGGCGAAAGGCGGCGATCACCGGCGCCATCGCGGCGGCATCGGCATTGCCATAGACGCGCACGCCCCGCTCCGCCCGCGCCGCCTCGATCAGCGCGTCATAGGAGCGCGGATAGCCGGTCGGCCGCTGCGCGCCCGCGGGGATGGCCAGGAACAGCCATGCCGATAGCAAAATTGCAAAACGCATCGATCAGGTCCTCTCGCCTACCGCCTCTGGGTTCGGTTAGGCTGATGACGATGATCTATGTCCGTAACCTGTCATCCGCCTTTCACCGGTCGGCCTGCTTATGCGGATTCTGATCGTCGAGGACGATGCCGCGCTCGCGCGCAGCCTGATCGCGCTGCTGCGCGCGGCGGGCCATGCGGTCGACCATGTCGGGCGTGGCGAGGAGGCGCTGGAGATGATCGCGGGCGAGCCATACGCCCTGGTCATCCTCGATGTCGGCCTGCCCGATATCGATGGCTTCGCGGTGCTTCAGGCGCTCCGGCGGCGCGGCGAGCGGGTGCCGGTCCTGATGCTGACCGCGCGCGACGCGCTGGACGACCGGGTGCGCGGTCTCGATCTGGGCGCGGACGATTATCTGCGCAAACCCTTCGCGCCCGAGGAGCTGGAGGCGCGCATCCGGGCGCTCGGCCGGCGGCGCGGTGGCGATCCGACGCCCGAACTGGTGGTCGGCACGCTGGTCCTCAACCGGTCGACCGGACAGGCGCAGGTGGCGGGGCGGGCGCTCGACCTGCGGCGACGCGAATGGGCGGTGCTCGACTCGCTGGCGACCCGCGCCGGCCAGATCGTGCCGCGCGAGACGCTGCTCGCCGAGGTCTTCGGCTATGACGAGCCGGTCGGCCCCAATGCGATCGAGGTGAACATCACCCGGCTGCGCGGCAAGCTGGCCCCCGACGGGCCGATGATCCGGACGGTGCGCGGCGTCGGCTATCTGCTCGATGCAAGCTGAGCACGGCAAGACCGAGCGGGGGCAGGCGCTGGCGTTGCGGACCCGGCTGGCCGCCGCGATGCTGGCGCCGCTGATCGGCATCGCGATCCTGCTGGGGCTGGCCGGGGCGACGCTGATCGCCGATGTCGTCCGGCGTACGAACGACCGGGTGCTGGGCGGCGCGCTGGGCGCCATCGCCGAGACGGTGCAGGTCGAGCGGGGCGAGGTGACGATGGACTTGCCCGCCGCCGCCTTCGGCATGCTGGAGAATAACGAGCGCGACAATGTCTATTATCGGATCGCGGTCGGTAACCGGTTGCTGACCGGCTATGCCGACCTGCCCGCGCCTTCGCCCGGCGACCTGGCGCTGGACGTGCCCCGGTTCCGCTATGCCCGCTACCGCGATCAGGACATCCGCATCGCCGAGGTACGCCGCGCCCTGCCGCGCATCGCCATGCCGGTCGTCGTCCAGATCGCCGAGACGCTGGACAATCGCCATGCATTGCAGCGGCGGCTGGTGATGGCGTTGCTGATCGGGGAGACGCTGCTGGTCGGCGTCGCGCTCCTGCTGATCCGGCCGGCGCTCGCCTGGAGCCTGAAGCCGCTCGCCCGGTTGCGCGGCGCGGTGGCGGCGCGTGACACGCGTGCGACGCCCGACCTGTCGCCGCTCGATACCGGCCCGCTTCCGGCCGAGCTGCGGCCGCTCGCCGATGCGTTCGACAATCTGCTCGCCCGGCTGGATAGTGCGACGGCGGGGATGCGGCGCTTCACCGCCGATGCCTCGCACCAGATGCGCACGCCGCTTGCGGTGCTGAAGGTGCAGGTGGCACTGGCGCGGCGCGGCGACCCGGCGGCGCTGGGCGAGATCGGCGATGCGGCGGACCGGCTGGAGCATCTGGTGACCCAGTTGCTGGCGCTGGCCCGTGCCGAGGAGGCGGGTGCCTCGCCCCCGCGCGAGCGGGTCGATCTGCGCGAGGTGGCCGTGGTAGTCATCAACCGCCGCATCGGTCAGGCGATCGAGGCGGGGGTGGACCTGCATCTGGAGGCGCAAGGCGACATCGCAATCGCCAGCCACCGGACGCTGGTGTTCGAAATCCTCTCCAATCTGGTCGACAATGCCATCCGCTATAATCGCGCCGGCGGACAGGTGACGTTGTCGATCGCACGCGAAGCGCAGGGCATATCGGTGTCGGTCGTCGATGACGGGCCCGGCTTGCCCGAGGCCGAACTGGCCCGCGCGGGCATCCGCTTCGCGCGCCTGTCGACCAGCGAAGGTCGCGACGGCAGCGGGCTGGGACTGGCCATCGTCCGCTCCGCCGCGCAGCGGCTGGACGCGACGCTGACGCTGGAGAATACCCGGCCGGGCCTGCGCGCGACGCTGCGCTTCCCGGCCGAGGTGGAGAGTGACGCGCGGGGTTAGGTCACATATTGGAGAGGGCACCCCCTCACGACCGGCGACACCCCTCCGTCAGGCCTTCGGCCTGCCACCTCCCCTGCAAGGGGAGGAATAGTGGGTAATCACGCCCCCGCCGCGTTGACGCGCTCGCGCGCTTCGCGTTCGATCGTCTCCAGTTCCTCGACCGTCTGGACCAGCGCGGTCATCTGCTGGCGCAGCTCGTCGACGCGTTCGCGGCACCGCTCGGCCAGCGCGCGCATCTGTTCGACATGCTGCGGATCGGCGTCGTACAGCCGCAGGAATTCCTCGATGTCGCGCAGCGAGAAGCCCAGCCGCTTGCCGCGCAGGATCAACTGCATCCGCGCCGTCTCCCGCTTGGAATAGACGCGCGCGGTGCCTACGCGGCGCGGCTCGATCAGGCCGCGATCCTCGTAAAAGCGCAATGTGCGCGTCGTCACACCCAGGCTGTTGGCCACATCCTGGATGCCGCGCAACTCCTCGTCTTCACTCACCCTGCGATACACCCACCCGCAGCCGCCTTGGCGGCCGCCTTCGCCAATTCTTCCTCGACCAGTTCCTTTTTCGACAATTTGCCGATCAGGGTCTTGGGCAGGCTTTCGCGGATTTCGACCTCGCGGGGAAGTTCGATCTTGCTGACCTTGTCCTGAAGGAACACACGCAGTTCGTCGGGCGTCGCGTGATGGTCGGGGGCGAGCTTGACGAAGGCCTTGGGCGACTGGCCGCGATAGGGGTCGGGGATGCCGATCACAACCGCCTCGGCGACCGCCGGATGCTCGTACAGCGCTTCCTCGATCATGCGCGGATAGACGTTGTAGCCGCCGCACAGGATCACGTCCTTGATGCGGTCGACGATGAACAGATAGCCGTCCTCGTCCAGATAGCCGACATCGCCGGTGCGCAGCGCGCCGTCGATGAAGACCTGCGCGGTTTCCGCCGGCCTGTTCCAGTAACCGGCCATCACCTGCGGTCCGCGCGCGCAGATTTCGCCGACCTCGCCCGGCGGCATCAGCCGGTCGGGATTGTCGCGGTCGCGAATCTCGATGATCGTGCCGGGGAAGGGCAGGCCCGCCGAGCCGCCCTTGTTCTCGCCGGTCAACGGGTTGCAGGTGATGATCGGCGACGCTTCGGACAGGCCATAGCCTTCGACCAGCTTGCCCCCCGTCGTCGTCTCGAACGCGACCCGTACTTCGGCGGGCAGCGGTGCGCCGCCCGAGATGCAGGCCTTGATCGCCGACAGGTCGACGCCGCGCGCCTCGGCGACGCCGGCGATGGCGTTGTAGATGGTGGGCACGGCGGGGAAATAGGTCGGCTTGCTGCGTGCGATGGTCTTGAGCACCTGGTCCAGCTCGAACCGGGGGAGCAGGATCATCTCGGCACCGACCCGGATCGCGAAGCTGAGCACGGTGGTCAGCGCGAAGACGTGGAACAGCGGCAGGACGCCCAGGATGCGCTCGGCCCCGATCGCGTCCTCGCCGCCGGTGTGGATCACCATCGCATCGGCATTGGCGATCAGGTTCGCGTGCGACAGCATCGCCGCCTTGGGGCTGCCGGTCGTGCCGCCGGTATATTGCAGCACCGCCACATCGTCGGGGCTGGCCGATACCGGGCTCAGGGTGCCGCCGCGCTTCGTCATCTGCGCGAAGGTCAGGTGGCGGGGCGAGGGGCCGGGCGCGGCGATCATCGACCGCTTGAGCAAGCGATAGGCCAGGCCCTTCACGGTGGGCAGCGCATCGGCGACGGGGCAGGAAATGACGTGGCGCAAGGCCAGCTTGTCTGCGACATGGCTGACGCGTTCATAGATGTCGGGAATGTCGCAGGTGGCGATGATCTCCGCGCCCGAATCCTCAAGCAGATGGCACAGCTCGCGCTCGACATAGAGGGGGTTCACATTGACGACGATGCCCCCGACCTTCTGCGTCGCGAAGAACAGCACCGGGTAATAGACGATATTGGGCAGGCAGAGCGCGACGCGTGTCCCCTTCGTCACGCCCAGCGCCTGGAGGCCGGCGGCGGCGCGATCGACCATGTCGCTCAACTCGCCATAGCGGGTGATCCGCCCCATGAAGTCGATCGCGGGACGATCGCGATGCCGCCGTACCGTAGTCTCGAACATATCGGTCAGCAGTCGCGGCTCGAAGCTCAGCGGCCGTCCCGTCGCCTGGCCCGTCACGCCATCGCCCCCAGCACCACCCCCAGCCTCTGCGACAGATCCGATCGTCATCGTGCGGCTCTCCTCGTTATTTTTTCGACCATACCCGGTTGTCGATTGCGGTCGAGTTTCTTATGGTGTTTACGTATAGGGTAGGTAACGCACCTTAACGTGAGGCTGCAAGCCCAAAGATGACCGCACAAGAGAGGATTGGATGACCAACATCGTGATCGCAGGCTATGCCCGCTCTCCCTTCACTCAGGCGGGCAAGGGCGCCCTGGCCCGGGTTCGCCCCGACGATCTGACCGCACAGGTGATTCGCGGGTTGATCGAGCGGACCGGCGTCGACGCGTCGCAGATCGAAGACATCATCCTGGGCTGCGCCTTCCCCGAGGGCGAGCAGGGGATGAACGTCGCGCGCCTGATCGGCCTGCTGGCGGACCTGCCGCTGTCGGTCGGCGGCATGACGGTGAACCGCTTCTGCGGATCGTCCATGTCGGCCATCCATATCGCCATGGGCCAGATCCAGATCGGCGCGGGCGAGGCGTTCATCTGCGCGGGTATCGAGTCGATGAGCCGGGTGCCGATGGGCGGCTACAACCCGCTGCCCAACCCCGAACTCGCCGCCGCGCGCCCCGGTGCCTATATGGGCATGGGCCAGACCGCCGAGAATGTCGCGGAGAAGTATCAGATCACCCGCGCCGAGCAGGAGAAGTTCGCGGTCGCCAGCCAGAAGAAGGCCGCCGAAGCGCGCACCGCCGGGCGTCTGGCCGACGAGATCGTGCCGATCCACACCAAGGCGGGCGATGTGACCGAGGACGGCCTGATCCGTCCCGACACCACCGAGGAAGTCCTGTCGGGCCTGAAGCCCGCCTTCGACAAGGAAGGCACCGTGACGGCGGGCACCGCTTCGCCGCTGACCGATGGTGCCGCCGCCGT
The DNA here is from genome assembly GCF_014196255.1 of Sphingomonas pseudosanguinis. Taxonomy (GTDB): domain Bacteria; phylum Pseudomonadota; class Alphaproteobacteria; order Sphingomonadales; family Sphingomonadaceae; genus Sphingomonas; species Sphingomonas pseudosanguinis. Next base: position 139,359 of record NZ_JACIDH010000005.1, on the reverse strand, counting down.
GCTGGTCACGTCGGAGGAATTCGCCAAGAAGCATGGTCTGAAGATCCTCGCCCGCATCAAGGCGGTCGGCATTTCCGGTTGCGAGCCGGAGACGATGGGGCTCGGCCCGATCGGTTCGTCGAAGAAGGCGCTGGAGCGTGCTGGTATCTCGGCCAGCGACCTCGACGTCGTCGAGATCAACGAAGCCTTTGCCAGCCAGGCGATCGCCTGCATCCGCGATCTGGGCCTGAAGGACGAGACGATCAACAAGGACGGCGGCGCCATCGCCATCGGCCATCCGCTGGGCGCGACGGGTGCGCGCATCGTCGGCAAGGCAGCGGCCCTGCTGGCGCGCGACGGCGGCCAATATGCGCTCGCCACCCAGTGCATCGGCGGCGGGCAGGGCATCGCCACGGTATTGGAGCGTGCATGATGGCTGACACGATCAACAAGGTTTGCGTGATCGGCGCAGGGGTGATGGGGGCTGGCATTGCGGCGCAGGTCGCCAATGCCGGTGTGCCCGTCCTGCTGCTCGACATCGTGCCCAAGGACGGCGCCGACCGCGACGCGATCGCCAAGGGTGCGGTCGCCAAGATGCTCAAGACCGAGCCTGCGCCCTTCATGTCGCCTGCCGCCGCCAAGCTGGTGGAAACCGGCAATATCGAGGATCACCTCGACAAGGTCGCCGAGTGCGACTGGATCGTCGAGGCGGTGGTCGAGCGGCTGGACATCAAGCAGGCTCTTTATGCCCGTCTTGAGGAGTTGAAGCGCCCCGGCACGGCGGTGTCGTCGAACACCTCGACCATCCCGCTCGGCCATCTGGTCGAGGGGCGGTCGGAGCAGTTCAAGAACGATTTCCTCATCACCCATTTCTTCAATCCGCCGCGCTATATGCGGCTGATCGAGATCGTGACTTCGGAGCATACCGATGCCGGTGTTGCCGCCAAGGTCGAGCAGTTCGTCGATCACCGCATGGGCAAGCGGATCGTCCGTGCCAAGGACACGCCGGGCTTCATCGCCAACCGCATCGGCACCTATTGGCTGGCGGTCGCGATCAACGCGGCGATGGACCAGGGGCTGACCGTCGAAGAGGCCGATCAGATCGGTGGCCGTCCGATGGGCGTGCCCAAGACCGGCATTTTCGGGCTGATCGATCTGGTCGGCATCGACCTGATGCCGCTGCTCGCCAAGTCGCTGTCCTCGACCCTGCCGGAGGGTGACGCCTATTTCGACACGATCCGGCCGCTGCCGCTGGTCGACAAGATGATCGCGGAGGGCTTTACCGGCCGCAAGGGCAAGGGCGGCTTCTATCGCCTCGACAAGAAGCCCGACGGCACCAAGGCCAAGCAGTCGCTCGACCTTCAAACGGGCGAGTACCGTGCAGAAAAGAAGCCCGAGCGTTTGCCCGGTCGCGCCGAAAAGGATTTGGCTGCGCTGGTCGCAACGCCGGGCAAGGTCGGCGACTATGCCTGGGCGATCCTGGGCCCGGTCCTGTCCTATGCCGCCGGTCTGGTCGGTGAAGCGGCGGACGATGTGGTCGCGATCGATGGCGCGATGAAGCTGGGCTATAACTGGAAGTTCGGCCCGTTCGAGCTGATCGATCGCATGGGTCCGGGCAAGCTGGCCGAGCGGCTGCGCGCCGAGGGCAAGCCCGTGCCCGCGCTGCTGGAGACGGCGGGGGATCGCCCCTTCTACCGCGTGGTCGATGGCAAGCGTCAGTATCTGACGCTCGGCGGCGACTATGCCGATGTCGTCCGGGCCGAGGGCGTGCTGCTGCTCGAAGACATCAAGCTGCGCTCCGAACCGCTGCTCAAGAACGGTTCGGCCTCGGCCTGGGATGTCGGCGACGGCGTCGTGGCGTTCGAGTTCACCGGCAAGATGAACGCGCTGGACGAGCAGGTGTTGTCGCTCCTCCAAAAGACCATCGCGCTGGTGAAGAGCCAGTATAAGGCGCTGGTCATCTATAACGAGGGCAGCAACTTCTCGGCCGGCGCGAACCTGGGCCTCGCCATGTTCGCGGTGAACATCGCGGCTTGGGGAGAAGTCGACAAGCTGGTCGTCGCAGGCCAGCAGGCGTATAAGGCGCTGAAATACGCGCCCTTCCCGGTGGTCGCCGCGCCTGCGGGCATGGCGCTGGGCGGCGGGTGCGAAATCCTGCTCCACGCCGATGCGATCCAGGCGCATGCGGAGAGCTATATCGGGCTGGTCGAAACCGGCGTCGGTCTGGTGCCGGGCTGGGGTGGCAATGGCGAATTGATCGACCGCCTCGCCAAGTCGCCCAAGATGCCCAAGGGTCCGATGCCCGCCGCCATGAAGGCGTTCGAAACCATCTCGACCGCGCAGGTCTCGCGCTCGGCGGCCTTGGCCAAGGATCTTGGCTATCTCCGCAAGGACGACGGCATCACCATGAACCGCGACCGTCTGCTCGCCGATGCCAAGCAGAAGGCGCTGTCGCTGGTCGAGGGCTATCAACCGCCCGAAAAGCCGGTCTTCCGCCTGCCCGGTGCGGCCGGACGGGTCGCCTTCAACGGCGCGGTCGCGGATTTCGCCAAGAAGGGCGTCGCCACGCCGTACGACGTGGTGGTCGCGGGCCGTCTGGCGAACATCGTCACCGGCGGCGAGGCCGACATCATCGACGAGGTGAGCGAGGATCAGCTGCTGAAGCTGGAACGCGCCGCCTTCATGGAAAGCGTCAAGGACGCGCGGACCCAGGCACGGGTCGAGCATATGCTCGAAACCGGCAAGCCGCTGCGCAATTGATCGGGAGAGGATAATCCCATGCAAGTCTATAACGCACCGCTGCGCGACATGCGTTTCGTCCTTCACGAGCTGTTCCAGGAGGACGAGTTCGGCCCCGTCGCGGGTCAGGACGAATTCGGCCCCGAACTGTACGACGCCATCCTCGAAGAGGCGGCGCGTGTCACGCAGGAAGTCCTGCTGCCGCTCAACGCCACCGGCGATATCGAGGGCTGCAAGCTGGAAAACGGCGTCGTCCGCACGCCGACCGGCTTCAAGGAGGCCTATAGCCAGTTCTGCGAAGGCGGCTGGGCCGCGCTCGCCTCGCCGGTCGAATATGGCGGGCAGGGGCTGCCCGAGGCGGTGAACAAGCTGGTCGAAGAGATGATCTGCGCGACCAACCTGTCGTTCAGCCTCTATCCCGGCCTGACTCACGGCGCGACCACCGCGCTGATGGGCCATGGCTCGGAGGACCTGAAGAGCTTCTATCTGCCCAAGATGATCTCGGGCGAATGGTCCGGCACCATGTGCCTGACCGAGGCGCATTGCGGCACCGATCTGGGTCTGCTCCGCACCCGGGCCGAGCCGCAGGAGGATGGGTCGTATCGCCTGACCGGCGGCAAAATCTTCATCTCGGCCGGCGACCATGACCTGACCGACAATGTCATCCACCTCGTCCTCGCCCGCACGCCCGATGCGCCCAAGGGGGTGAAGGGGATCAGTCTGTTCCTGGTGCCGAAATATCTGCCCAAGGACGACGGCTCGGTCGGCCCCGCCAATGGCGTCAGCGTCGCGGCGATCGAACACAAGATGGGCCTGAAGGCATCGGCCACCTGTCAGTTGGAGTTCAACGACTCCAAGGGCTGGGTCGTGGGCGAGCTGAACAAGGGCCTCGCCGCGATGTTCACCATGATGAATACCGAGCGCGTCTCGGTCGGCATCCAGGGGCTGGGCGTCAACGAGATCGCGTACCAGTCGGCCGTCGCCTACGCCAAGGACCGGTTGCAGGGGCGTGCGCTGGGCGGGGCCAAGCGGCCCGATCTGCCCGCCGACCCGATCATCGTCCATCCGGACGTGCGCCGCATGCTGATGACGATGCGCGTCTATGCCGAGGGCTGTCGTGCGCTGGGCCAGTGGGCGGCGCGCGGGCTGGATGCCGAGGCGAATGCGATCGACCCGGCCGACAAGGCGCGCGCGGCCGATTTCGTCGCGCTGATGACCCCGGTCGTGAAGGCATTGTTCACCGACCTGGCCTTCGACGCGGCCAATCTGGCGGTGCAGGTCCATGGCGGTCACGGCTTCATCCGCGACCACGGCATTGAGCAGTTCGTCCGCGACGCCCGCATCGCGCAGATCTATGAGGGCACCAACGGCGTCCAGGCGCTCGATCTCGTCGGCCGCAAGATGCCCGCGCATATGGGCCGCTATATGCGTCCCTTCTTCCACGCCGTGTCCGAGCAGGTCGAGACGCTGACCCGCCACGAGGACAAGGCGATCACCGGCTGGGCCGCCGCGCTCCAGCAGGCGTTCGGCGCGCTCCAGCTCAGCACCGGCATGATCGCGCAAAAGGGGATGAAGGACCCCGAGGAAGCGGGCGCGGCGGCGACCGACTATCTGCGCCTGCTGGGGCTAGTCGGCATCGGCCATTGCTTCCTGAAGTCGGCGCGGATCGCGACCGAGCGGCTGGCCGAGGGGACAGACGAGACGGCGTTCTATACCGCCAAGCTCGCCACCACCGGCTTTTTCTTCGACCGCATCCTGCCGCAGGCGACGGCGGCGTTCCTGGCGATCAAGTCGGGCAAGCGCTCGACGATGGCGCTGGAACTGGAAGCGTTTTGAGGTGACACGATGCCGGCGGGCCTTGATCAGGGTCAGCCGGCATTATAGTCATAGTGCGGTGTTGTCCTATGCGTCACGTCATGGACGTATAGGGAAATTCAGGGGCGACCGTGAACAAGCGGCGCTTCGGCCCGGATATGGGGCATGGAGAGGAGAAGAGGCATGTTGTTGACCCTGACGGCCATGGCCCTTGCGGCGGCCGGTGCGAATGCGGACACGGTGATCGGCCGCTGGCAGACCCAGACGCGCGGTGGCGTGGTCGAAATCCAGAAGTGCGGCAATTCGGTGTGCGGCCGGATTCTCAGCTCGGAAAAGCTGCGGACCAACCCGACGCTGACCGACCAGAACAACCGCGATGCCAAGCTGCGCAATCGCCCGCTGAAGAACCTGCTGATCCTGCAGGGCTTCTCGCAGGACGGTGCGGCCTGGAGCGGCGGCACGATCTACAATGCCGAGGACGGCAAGACCTATAGCGCCAAGCTGACGCCCGAAGGGCCCGACACGTTGAAGGTGCGCGGCTGCGTCTTCGTGCCGCTGTGCAAGACGCAGACCTGGACCCGCATCCGCTGATCCTTCGTCCCAACGCATCATAGAAAATCTCGGGGAGTATGCTCATGACCAAGTCGCTCAAGGCGCCGCTGCTGGCCACCGCCATCCTGTCCTCGTCTTTCGCCTTCGCGGGTGCGGCGCATGGCCAGGCCTTCTACCTTCAGGAACAGTCGACCCGTGGCCAGGGCCGCGCCTTTTCGGGTGAGGGTGCCGACACCGGTGCGTCGTCGCTGTGGTGGAACCCGGCCTCGATCGCGGGCATGGAGCGCGGTGAGGCGGTGCTGGGCGCGTCGGCGATCATCCCCAAGGGCGATGTCGTTGATACCGGTACGCTGATCCGCCGTCCGGGCCAGACCTTGCAGCCGGTCGGCGGCAACCGCGTGTCGAGCGATCCGATCAATCGCGGCGTCGTGCCCTCGGGTGCGGTCGCCTTTCCGCTGAACGACCGGGTCGCGGTCGGCCTGGCGGTGACCTCGCCCTACAGCTTCACCACCGAATATGAGGCGAACAGCTGGGCCCGCTACAGCGCGCTCAAGACCGAGCTTCGGACCATCGACATCCAGCCTTCGGTCGGCGTCGCGCTGCTCGACTGGCTGCGCGTCGGTGGCGCGCTGAACGTCGAATATACCAAGGCCGAGCTGGGCAATGCGCTGCCCAATCTGTCCTCGGCGCTGCCCGACGGGTTCCAGCGGCTGAAGGGCGATGGCTGGGATCTGGGATGGACCGCCGGCGTGCAGTTGCACAATGATTGGGCGACCGTGGGCATCAGCTACAAGTCGCGGATCAAGCACACGTTGAAGGGCAGCCTGGAAGTGGGCGGTTTGCTCGGGCCGCTCGCGGGCCAGAACCGGACGGTCGACGGCGCGACGGCGGAATTCTACACGCCCGCGCAGATCATCGTCGCGGGGCGTTTCCGCGCGACCGACAAGCTGACGCTGAATGCGCAGGCGGTTCGTTTCACCTGGGCCGATTTCGACGCGATCCGTCTCGGGGCGCCGATCAACACCGCGATCCCCGAAAACTACAAGAACAGCTTCTCGCTCGCGGGTGGCTTCGATTATGCGGCCAATGATCGCCTGACCCTGCGGGCGGGTGTGCAGCGTGGCATCACCCCGACGCAGAACGGCAATCGCGACGCGCGCGTGCCGGACGCCAACCGCTGGAATTACTCGGTCGGCGGCTCGTACCAGGTGACGCCGCGCTTCACGCTGGATGCGGCGGGCAGCTATATCGACTTCGCCAATGCCAGCATCGACCGCCGCACCGCCGCCTATGCGGGCACCGCCGTGCAGACGCCGATCCTGACCTCGGGCCAGGTGCAGAACGCGCGGGCGTTCGTGGCGTCGATCGGCGGCCGCTTCAGCTTCTGATTGAGAGAGTGGTTATGAAGATCGTCGTGCCCGTGAAGCGGGTGTTGGATTATAATGTGAAGCCGCGTGTGAAGGCGGACGGGACGGGCGTCGATCTGGCGAACGTGAAGATGAGCATGAACCCGTTCGACGAGATCGCGGTGGAAGAGGCGATCCGGCTGAAGGAGAAGGGGGCGGCGACGGAGGTCGTCGTCGTCTCGATCGGCGAGCCCAAGGCGGCGGATACGCTGCGCACTGCGCTGGCGATGGGCGCGGACCGGGCGGTGCTCATCACCGCCGATCAGCCGGTGGAGCCGCTCGGCGTCGCCAAGCTGCTCGCCAAGGTGGTCGAGGAGGAACAGCCGGGTCTCGTGATCCTGGGGAAGCAGGCGATCGACGGCGACAACAACCAGACCGGCCAGATGCTGGCGGGTCTGTTGGGGTGGGCCCAAGGCACCTTTGCCAGCAAGGTCGAGATCGATGGTGAGACTGCCAACGTCACCCGCGAGGTCGATGGTGGCCTCGAGACGGTGGCCCTCACGCTGCCGGCGATCGTCACCACCGACCTGCGCCTCAACGAGCCGCGCTATGCCAGCTTGCCCAACATCATGAAGGCCAAGTCCAAGCCGATGGCGACCAAGACCGCCGCCGACTACGGCGTCGACGTCGCGCCCCGCCTGACGATCACCCATGTCGCCGAACCCGGCAAGCGCCAGGCGGGCGTCAAGGTCGGCTCGGTCGATGAGCTGGTCGAGAAACTCAAAGCACTGGGAGTGGCCAAGTGAAGACGCTGGTATGGGTCGAGCATGACGGCGGGTCCGTCAAGGATGCCACGCTGGCGACCGTCACGGCGGCCGCCAAGCTGGGCGAGGTCCATCTGATCGTCGCCGGGCAGGGTGTGGGCGACGTGGCGCAAGCGGCGGCGAAGATCGCTGGCGTGGGCAAGGTCCATGTCGCCGACGACGCGGCCTATGCCAACGCACTGGCGGAAAACGTCGCACCGCTGATCGCCGAGCTGATGGGCCATCACGATGCGTTCCTCGCGCCCTCGACGACGACAGGCAAGAACATCGCGCCGCGTGTCGCAGCCCTCATCGACGTGATGCAGATCAGCGACATATTGTCGGTTGAGGGTCCGGACAGCTTCACCCGGCCGATCTATGCGGGCAACGCGATTGCGACGGTCAAGACCCGCGACACCAAGCTGGTCCTGACCGTCCGCACCACCGCGTTCGAAAAGGCAGCGGCCGAGGGCGGTTCGGGTACGGTCGAGGCGGTCGCCGCAACCGGCGACGCGGCCAAGTCCCGCTTTGTGGCTGCGGAAAAAGCTGAGAGCGCTCGCCCCGAGCTGACCAGCGCCAAGATCATCGTCTCGGGCGGCCGCGCGCTGGGCTCGGAGGAGCAGTTCCACGCGCTGATCGACCCTCTCGCCGACAAGCTGGGTGCCGCCGTCGGCGCATCCCGCGCGGCGGTCGATGCGGGTTATGCCCCCAACGATTATCAGGTCGGCCAGACCGGCAAGATCGTCGCGCCGGAAGTCTATGTCGCGGTCGGCATCTCGGGCGCGATCCAGCATCTGGCGGGGATGAAGGACTCCAAGGTCATCGTCGCGATCAACAAGGATGAGGACGCGCCGATCTTCCAGGTCGCGGACATCGGCCTGGTCGGTGACCTGTTCACCGTCGTGCCGGAGTTGACCGACAAGGTCTGAGATATGTTCGCGCAGAGGCGCGGAGGACGCAAAGAAGGGCAATTCTTTTCCGCGATTTTTTCGCCTCTGCGCGAACCATCATTCCTCCCCTGCAAGGGGAGGTGGCGCGCGTAGCGCGTCGGAGGGGTGTCCCGTTATCGAGAGGGTGACACCCCTCCGTCAGGCCTTCGGCCTGCCACCTCCCCTTGCAGGGGAGGAATAGGAATTTCTTTGCGACCACGCATGTGACGGTCGGGAGCCCGTTCGACCGTCATTCCCGGATACACTCCCCCAGCCGTCTGATCCCCCCTTCCACCTGCGGCCTTGCATAGCGCGCCAAAGCGCGTCACGGACGATTATTGCTAATCCATGTGAAAATGGTCCGACAAATGCGGTTGCCTGCTTGTTCGCCATGGGGCGCTGCGGTTAGCGTTCTCAAATGAATGAGAATTTTATGGAGCAGGATGTGCGCCGGGTGCGTACCATCGCGGATCTCGCGGAACTGGCCGGCGTGTCGCCGGGCACCGTGTCGCGTGCCCTGGCCGGAAAGACTCTGGTCAACGAGCAGACGCGCCAGCGGATCAAGGCGCTGGCCGATGAGCATGGCTTTCGCCCCAATCAGATGGCCAGCCGCCTGCGCACTCGCCGCACCGGCGTGATCGGCGTCGTCGTGCCCTTGGGACATGAGCGGCGCCAGCATCTGTCTGACCCCTTTTTCATGACGATGCTCGGCCATCTGGTCGATGCGCTGACCGAGAATGGCTATGACGTGATGCTGTCGCGCGTCATCCCGGATGCCGAGGACTGGTTGGACCGGGTGGTCGATTCGGGGATGGTCGATGGCGTGCTGCTGATCGGCCAGTCCAACCAGTATGACGCGATCGAGCGGGTCGCGCGGCGCTATCGCCCGCTGGTCGCCTGGGGCGTCACCCTGCCGGGGCAGGTCCATGCGGCGGTGGGCACCGACAATCTGGCTGGCGGCCGGCTGGCCGGTGAGCGGCTGGTGGCGCATGGATGCCGGCGCATCGCCTTTCTGGGCGATACCAGCGCACCCGAAATCCGCGCCCGCTATGACGGTGTCGTCGCCGCCATGGCCGAGGCGGGGCTGCCCGATGCGCCGCTGCAGCTGTCCTGTCATCTCGCCTCCGACATCATGGAGCAGGAGATCGCCGCGCATATCGACGCGCTGCTGCAACAGGGCGGGGGGGAGATGCCGGTCTGCGGGATTGCGGCGGCCTCCGACATGATCGCGATGACGGCGGTGCGCGTGCTGGCCGACCGGTCGATCGCGGTGCCCGGCGCGCTGGCGGTGGTCGGCTATGACGATCTGCCGCTCGCCGCTCAGGCGGTGCCGCGCCTGACCACCATTCGCCAGGACATCGCGGCCGGCGCCCAGGCGATGGTCGATGCGCTGTTCGCGCGGATCGGTGGCGAGGAGGCCGGCTCCGTGGTGCTGGCCCCCGATCTGATCGCGCGGGACTCGGCCTAAGCCTCAGTCGCGGGCGATCGTCACCCGGTCGCCCGCCATCTCCACGCGGAACCACGGCGCGGCGGTGCCGCCGAAATGCCGGCGGCGAAGCGCGGCGTCGGCACTGATGTCAGCACCCTGCAAACCCCAATAATCGACGAAGCTGATGACATCGCCCTCTCCGGTTACCCACCAGCAATAGGCCTGGGTCGGCTCCTCGACCGGATTGCCGGCGACCAGCCCGGTGCCGTTCACCGGCCGCCATGGGCCCGCCATGCTATCGGCGACCATCGCATAGAGGCCGGTCGGCGCGCCCAGGCCGGGGGCGAAGCGCTTGGCCTGGGTCGACCAGAAGCAGTAATAGAGGCCGTCCCGCACGATGATATGCGGCCGCTCCAGCTCGCTGTTGAGGCCGATCGATTCGATCATCGCAGGCTGGATCGCCCAGCGCCCGTCGACCCGCTTGGCGACGCCGATGACGCCGTCGAGATGCTCGTCGACCCAACCGGCCGAGCCGACGAACAGCAGATATTCTGAACCGTCCGCGGGGTCACGAAAATAGGCCGGATCGCGAAAGCCCTTGATGCCGCCATTTTCCGGTTCGACCTGGTTGGCGACGATATAATGCTGGCCGTCCGCCGCCACACTCTCGACCGGGTTCGTCCAGCCTTCGCATCGTGCCTCATCGCCCTCGACGATGAAGCGTCCCGTCGTCTCGAAAAGCCGCTGCTCGAAGGTGCGCGGACCGCCGCGCCGGCCCGAGGCGGTGAAATACATTGTCAGCGTCGTGTCGTCCTCACCCAGCACCGCCGAGCCCGACCATTCGCGGCTGCCCGGCGTGAAGCCATCGGCAAAGGTGACGCCGTGGTCGCGCCAGCCGTCCGCACCGTGGCTGGTCAGGCGGATACGCGCTTCGTCATGCCGCCATTCGGGATCGTCGAAGCGCGGCGTGGCGAGAAAGAACCACCAGCTCCGCCCGGCCACCATCGCGGTGCGCCCGTCGGCATAGGCGATCTGCCACATGTCCCACAGATCATGGTCGGGCAGGATCGGCACCACGTCTGCATCGGCGAAGACCGGCAGGCGGGGATCGGCCTGATCGGCGATACCGGCGAGCGCGTCGGCCGACCAATGGGTAGGGGCTGTCGTCATGATACCTCGGAATGGAAAAGGGGGAGAGCCGGTCAGGCGTGGCGCAGGGCGTCGCGGGGCTGTCGCGTGCGGACGGACAGCACCGAGGCGGCGGCGAGCAGCATCAGTACCCCACACAGGATCAGCACATTGCGCGGATCGCCGCCCAGCCAGGATTGATAGAAGAGTGGCAGCGTCACGCCGAAGATCAGCATCGGGATGACGATCATCATGTTGAAGATGCCCATATAGACGCCCGTCCGCTCGGGCGGGATCGACCCGGCGAGGATGACGTAAGGGTTGCCCATCATGCTGGCCCAGCCCAGGCCGATGCCGATGGCGGGCAGGAAGAGCATCGCCTTGCTGGTCATGTGCGGCATCGCGATCATGCCGATCCCGGTGATGACCAGGCAGATCGCGTGCAGCGGCGCGGCCCCCCAGCGCTTGGCCAGCGGCACCATCGCGAAGGCCGCCAGGAACGCCACGCCGTTATAGAAGGCCGCGACCTCGCCATTGGTCAGTACGGCGGCATGGAAACCCGACGAGGTGGCGTCGGCGGTGCCATAGACCGAACGCCCGATCGCGTAGATGACGTAATTCCAATAGGCCATCATCGCATACCATTGGAACAGGCTCATCAGCGCCAGCTTGCGCATCGCGGTCGGCATGGTGCGGATCGCATCGCCAATCTCGCCCAGCGTCGCGCCGATACCCTTGGGCGCAGCGGCGATGCGGGCGCGCTCGTCAGCGGTCAGCGGCAATTCGGGGACGCGCCGGATCGACCAGACGATCGTCACGAAGGACAGGACGGCGCCGATCATGAAGACGATGCGCGCGGTATAGGGGATATGGTGGCTGTCGACCCAGTCGGGGTTCATGCCCGCCCAGACCAGCAGCGACGGCGTCAGGAAGGCGAGCATCTGCGCCAGCCCGGTAAAGGCGCTCTGGGTCAGGAAGCCGACATTGTGCTGGCTCTGGTCCAACCGGTCGGAGACATAGGCGCGGTACGGCTCCATGGTGATGTTGTTGCCGGCGTCCAGAATCCACAGCAGCGACACCGCCATCAGGATCGACGAGCTGAGCGGCATGAAGAACAGCCCCAGCGCGCACAGCACCGCACCGATCAGGAAATAGGGCGTGCGCCGGCCGAAGCGGCTGTCGGTCCGATCGCTCATCGCGCCGATCAGCGGCTGGATCAGCAGACCCGTCATCGGCCCCGCCAGTTGCAACAGCGGGATCTGCGCCTCCGACGCGCCCAGATAGCTGTAGATCGGTGCCATATTGCCCTGCTGCAACCCGAAGCTGAATTGCAGGCCGAGAAAGCCCAGATTCATCTCGAGGATACGGACCAGCGACAGGCGCGGCTTCATCGAGGCCATGGTGCCGGCGGCAGGATGGGACGGGGTCATCAGGGTCCTCTCGCACGCGGGGGTAAGGACCGTATCTAGCGCCGGTTTACCGCGTCGGGGACCATCATGGCGCGATCAGGACCGGTTTGCAACAAACGATTGCAAGGATGAATTCGAACGGGTTGCCAGACGCCGCGCCGCGCGTGACTATGGGGCAAAGGGGAGAGGGAATGTCGATGCTGTTCGCGCTATTATCACTGATGCATGTCGGGGCTGAGCCAAGCGAGGCGTCACGTCGCGACCTGTGCGTACTGGGCCACATGGTCATGGCCGATCTTCCCTCGGGCAGAGAGGCCGGTAGCGCCTATATTGAGACAGACCCCAGCCGCGACGAATTGATGAAGCTATGTCCCACATTGGCGCGCGCATTGCCGGCCGGCTATCTGGCGGCCGATGACGATGCCCGGTCGCGGGCGGCCGAGCATGCTCCGACGCCCGGTGTGCAGCGTCCCTCGGCCTTGATCGTCACGATCGCCATTCCCAGCATCGCGCAGGACGGTCGGTCCGCGACGGTGATGGTCACGACGGAATGCAGCGGCCTTTGCGGCAGCGGTACCGAATATCGCTATACCCGGACGCACAAGACTTGGCGGCGCCAGGGTAAGCCGCGCGCACGTTGGGTCTCCTGACGCCCGATCACCGCCCGCCGGGCGGCAGGTTGGTCTCCAGATAGCGGGTCATCAGCGAATACAGGTGGATGCTGGTATTCTCCCCCTCATAGATGCCGTGGCTGCGGTCGGGATAGGCCATCATCGTGAACGGCTTGTTGAAGTGGATCAGGCGATCCACCAGCTGATCCTGGTTCTGGTAATGGACATTGTCGTCCAGCGTACCGTGGATCAGCAGCAGATTGCCCTTCAGCCGGTCGGCGAAGGTGATGGGCGAGCCGTTCTTATAGCCCTCCGCATTGTCCTTCGGCAGGCCCATATAGCGTTCCTGATAGACGGTATCGTAGAGCGTCATGTCCGTCGGGCCCGCCACCGCGATGCCGGTCTTGTAAAGATCGGGATAGCGGAACAGCGCGTTCTGGGTCATCGCGCCGCCGCCGCTCCAGCCCCAGATGCCGATCCGGTCGGGATCGATATAGGGGCGGGTGCTCAGCATCTTGCGGACTGCCGCGGCATAGTCGGCGGAGGCCTGGATACCGACCTGGCGATAGATGCTCTTGCGCCAGTCGCGCCCGCGCGGGGTAGCGGTGCCGCGCGGATCGATGCTGGCGACCAGATAGCCCTTTTGCGCCAGCATCCGGTGCCACAGCCCTTGCGATCCCGCCCAGCGATCCGCGACTGTCTGGCCCCAGGGTTCGCCATAGACGAAATAGAGGATGGGGTAGCGCTTGGCGGGGTCGAAGCCGGCCGGCTTGATCAGCCAGCCGTCGAGCTGCGTGCCGCCGCCGATGTCGACGCGGAAGAACTCGGTGGGGGCCAGACCGGTGTCCTTGATCACCTTGATGAGCGGTGCATTGGCGGCCAGCGTGCGCAGCGGCTGCTGGCGTGTCAGGTCGAGCATGTCGGTCACCGGCGGGGCGTCGAGGCGCGACACGGTGTGCAGCGCCCAATGCTCGCCGGGTGCGACGTCATAGCTGTGCGTGCCCGGCTGGTTCGCAGGGGTCAGACGCTCGACCTTGGGCGTACCCGACAGGGTGGTGCGATAGAGGTAGCGCTGGGTCGGATTGTCGGGTGAGGCGATGAACCAGGCATAGCCGGCCTTTTCATCGACATTGAGCAGCTCGACCACGTCGAACCGGCCCGGCGTGCGTAAGGTCGCGCGGCCGCTCGCCCGGTCGATGGTATAGAGGTGCCGCCAGCCGTCGCGCTCCGACAGCCAGGTGAAGCGGCGTCCGCCCTCCAGCCATTCGGGCGCGTTATTGGCCTCGACCCAGGCGGCGTCCTTTTCGACCATGACCGGCTTGATCGCGCCGGTCGCGGGATCGCCGAGCAGGACCTTATACGTGTTCTGCAAGCGGTTGGACTGCTGGAGGAAGACGGCGTCCGATCCGCCGGCCCAGCTCATCTGCGGTACGTAATTCTGGCGCGGATCGCCCTCCAGCTTGAACCAGCGCGTGGCGCCGTCGGCGACATCGACGGTACCAACCGTCACCGCCGAATTGGTCGTGCCGGCCTTGGGATATTGCAGCGGTATGATCTGCGAATATTGGCCGCCGGTGTTCTTCACCATGTCGAAGGTGCCGACGCCGCGCGTGTCGAAGCGGAAAAAGGCAATGCGCTTCGAGTCCGGACTCCACTCGAACGCGCGGTGGAGCGAAAATTCCTCCTCATAGACCCAGTCGGCCAGGCCGTTGACGATGAAGTCGTCGCCGTCCCGCGTCAGCGCGACCGGCGCGCCGCCCGCGACCGGTTCGACATAGAGGTTGTTGGCGCGGACATAGGCGATGCGGCCGCTATCGGGGGAGAAGCTGGCATAGAAGAGCGTCGAGGGCGCCGCGCCGCCGCCGATCTGGCGCAGGCTCTTGCTGGTGCCGTCGAACAGCCAGTAATCGGCCATGGCGTTGGTCCGCCGGAAGCTCTTGCCGTTGGTGCGGATCAGCAGCCAGCGACGGTCGGGCGACCATTCATAGCCGTCGATACCCAGCGGCGCGGCGGCCCCCTTGGGCGTCAGGTCGGCGGCGGCGACCAGCACCTCGCGCCGGCCATCGGCGATGCGATAGCGGACGATGTCCTGCCCGGCCTTGGGATTGTCCTCGATCGCCAGATAGCTCTCGCCGTCGGGGCTCCAGCGGCTGGCGCGCACGGACTCTGTGCGGACCGCCTTGGGCCCGAAAATCCCCTCGACCGATAGCGGGGCGGGGCGGGCGGTCTGCGCCGTCACGGGCACGACCCATGCGGTCGTGGTCAGCGCCAAGGCCAAGCCGGAAACCCGCCAATATCCCCGCATGATCCGCTCGATCCTTCGTCAAAAAAGGACAGGGTAATGCAGCATCGGGGGATCGTATACCGATTTCTCGGGTGGCGGATGCGCGTCGGTGGCGTAGAGGAAAGCGGATCGACAGCGTGAAGGATGTGGCGGGATCATGACTTCGGGTATCGACCATGTGGCGATCATCGGCGGCGGCTTTGCCGGTACGCTGCTGGCCATCAACCTCGTCCGCCATGGCGGCCCGCGCGCGACGCTGATCGAGCGGCATGCGGGGCAATTGGCGCGGGGCGTCGCCTATAGCGCGGCGCATGCCGAGCATCTGCTGAATGTCCGTGCCGGCAATATGAGCGCGTTGCGCGACGATCCCGATCATTTCGTCCGCTGGTTGCAGGCGCGCGGGGCCGGGGACGCCAGGACGTTCGTGCCGCGCCGGGTCTACGGCGACTATCTGCGCGATCTGCTGATGGAGACGATCGCCGCCGATCCGACGCGGCTGGCGCTGGCGCAGGGCGAGGTTTGTGCGCTGACCCGCGATGGCGCCGGCTTTCGCCTGACCCTGGCCGGGGGGCGTGAGATGACCGCCGATGCGGCGGTGCTGGCGCTGGGCAATCTGCCGCCGCACACCCCGCCGGGGATCGATCCATCGGTGCTGGCCGAGGGCTGCTATCGCGAGGACCCCTGGGCGGGCGATATTGCCGAAGGGCTGCGCGACGACGATCAGGTGCTGCTCGTCGGCAGCGGGCTGACCGCGATCGATGCCGCGCTGCTGCTCGATGCCAATGGCTTTGGCGGGCGGACGCTGGCGCTGTCGCGGCGGGGCCTCGCCCCCCGGCGGCATGCCGACAGCCCGCCGGTCCAGCCCTTGCGCGAGCGGCCGGCGGCTAGCCTGTCGGCGCTGGTCCGTCATGTCCGCTGCGTCGCGGGCGAGCAGGGCTGGCGCGGGGCGGTCGACAGCCTGCGCCCGGTGACTCAGATGATGTGGGGTGCGGCCGATGCGGCGACGCGGGCGCGGTTCCTGCGCCATCTGCGCCCCTATTGGGACGTCCACCGCCACCGGCTGGCCCCCGCCATCGCCGAGGCGGTCGACGGCCTCATGGCGCGCGGGCGGCTGACGATCGCGGGCGGCAAGCTGGTGCGGGTCGCGCCGGACGGTGAGGGGGCGATCGTCGACTGGCGGCCGCGCGGGCAGGACGGGGTCGAGACGCTGCGCGTCGCGCGGATCGTCAATTGCACGGGGCCGCAGGGTGACCTGCTGCGCTCACGCGAGCCGCTGATCCAGCAATTGCTGGCGGCGGGCATGATCCGCCCCGATGCCCTTCGCATCGGTCTGGAGGTCGATGCGCAGAGCCATGTCGTGACGGCGGACGGTTGCATCGACGACCGGCTCTATTGCATCGGCCCGATGACGCGCGGCGGCCTGTGGGAAGTCGTGGCGGTGCCCGATCTACGGCAACAGAATTGGGAACTGGCCCGGCGGCTCGCCCATGCGCAGTGGGTGGGCGGCGAGGGGCTGTAGGGTCACCCCGACCGGACGCAAAAAAACCGGCGCGATCTTAGGGAAGGATCGATCGCGCCGGCAGGGACGGGAGTTCGTGGGCGCGATCAGGCGATGGTCAGGCCGACATCGACATTGCCGCGCGTGGCATTGGAATAGGGGCAGATCTGATGCGCCGCCGCCACCAGCTTTTCGGCGTCGGCGCGGTCCAGGCCCGGCAGCTCCACGGTCAGGTCGGTGGTGATGCCGAACCCACCCGCCGCGCGCGGACCGATACCGACCTTGGCCGACACCGCGACATCGGCGGGGACCTTCAGCTTCAGCTGCTGGCCGGCGACCTTCAGCGCGCCGATGAAACAGGCCGAATAGCCCGCGGCGAACAGCTGTTCCGGATTGGTGCCTTCACCGCCCGCGCCGCCCAGCTCCTTGGGCGTGGAGAGCGCGACGTCGAGCGTGCCGTCCTGGGTCCGGGCATGGCCGTCACGGCCACCGGTCGCGCGGGCCTGGGTCTGGTACTTCACATCGATCGTCACACCGTGTCTCCGATAATCTTTATCGCGATATATATGTGCATGGCGACTTGGTCTTGTCCAGTCCTTCTTTTATCGCGATATGAAATTTCGACGATTTTCCGGGAGAAGGCCGAATGTCGGCACCATGGCCGCTCGACGACCAGCTTTGCTTTGCCCTCTACGCGGCCAATATGGCGGTCCAGCGGACCTATAAGCCGATGCTCGACCAGCTCGGCCTGACCTATCCGCAATATCTGGCGCTGCATGTGTTGTGGGAAGAGGATGGTCGCACGATCGGCGCCATCGCGCAGCGGCTGGGGCTGGAATCGAGCACGGTGACGCCGCTGATCAAGCGGCTGGAGGCGGGCGGCTTCGTGACCCGCGAGCGCGATGCGCAGGACGAGCGACAGGTGCGCGTGACGCTGACCCCGGCGGGGCTGGACCTGCGCGATCGCTGCGGTTGCCTGGGCGAGGAGATCATTGCACGCTCGGGCATGGCGATCGACGATCTCCAGGCGCTTCGCGACGAGGTGCGCGCGCTGCGCGATGCGCTGGAGCAACGGGGTGCCGAGACGGCGTGATGCCTCAGGTCGGGATGACGATGCCTTGAGTCAGTACAAGCCCCTCCCCTTCAGGGGAGGGGTTGGGGTGGGGCCTCTCCACGAACGCTGCGCTTGAGGATACGCCCCACCCCCGGCCCCTCCCCTGAAGGGGAGGGGTGGGCGCACTTCCAAGACCAGCCGTCTTTCCCCGCCTTGGTTATTGCCCTGTTGCCAGCGTGAAGGGCACGGCCGGGGCATCGCGCAACGTCACATAGAGCGACCCGGCATTGGGGGCGGGCACCGCGAGGCGCGGGGCGGTATAGCCCGCTGGCACCGTGACCGCGCCCGCCATGTCAGCGCTGGCCGCGACCCGGTCGATCAGGAAAAGGTCGCGTCCCTCCATCCGGCACTGGCCGGCGTCGCACCGCACCGCCTCGATCCTGGGCAGGCGCACCAGCGTGGCGAGCGGCACCCAATCGCCCTTGATCGCCCCGCGCACCAGCCGGAAGCGCAGCGGCCCCGCCGCCGCCGGCCCCAGCCGTGCCGGATCGAGCGTCGCCACCGCGATCTCGGGCGAGGAGAGCCGGACGTCGCGCCCGCCCTCCAGGACCACCGACGTGCCGCCATCCGCCGTCGTCACCTCGACCGCGTCGGCGGGGGTCAGCGACTGTCCCTCACCGGCATGGATGGCGAAGGTCAGCCGGGCATTGTCGGGCAGGACCGTCTCGTCGCGCGTCGCCAGCGCCAGCCCCTTGGGGCTGTCGGGCATGGTCAGCGTCCGGCTGACGAGCGTCGCGGCGGGGCGCGGCGGGGCGCTCGTCACCGGGACGGTCAGCGTCCGTCCGTCGTTCAGCTTGATCCGGGCGGCCGTGCCCTCGGGCGCGCGGTCGCCCGCCGCCGTGGCGATCAGGCGGTCGCTGTCGCCTTCGCGCGTCACCGTGCCGGGGGACAGCGCCACGCCGCCCATGTCGACCCCGGCGATCTCGTCCAGCCGCTGGCCGGTCAGCGTCACGAACCGGTCGCCGCGCGCCAGCGCCACGCTGTCGACCCGGCTGGCGGGCGAATAGGCGCGCAAGGTCACGGTGCGGGGCGTGTCGCGGCCCATCTGCTGCACCTCCAGCGTGACCGGTCCGGCGCGGCTGCCCTTCATCGGCAGGGTGACGGCGATCGCATCGGCCCCGCGCGGGGTAAAAGCCACGCCCTGCGCCGCGCCATTGCTGGCGCGCATCGTCACGCCGGTGACGCAGGCGGCGGCCGGACCGGTCAGCTCGACCACATTGTCGCGCCCGACCACCAGGCTCTGGTCGGTGTCGCCGGCGCGCCACTCGCCGTCGGTTGGGAATTGCAGCGTGAAGCCCGGCCCTTCGAACGACTCGAAGCCCCATTGGCCGTGCAGCTTGGCGGTTGCCTTGCCCGACAGGCCGGCGGGCAGCGGCTCGGCCAGGATATAGCCGCCACGATCGGCGCGGGCGCGCACCGGCACCTCGATCCGCTGACCGTTCGCCTGGGTCAGCGTCACCGCCATATCGCGCGCGAAGGCGGTGGAATAGATCAGTGGCGCACCCTCGACCGGCAGGACGAGGCCCGGCTTCGCCCCGCACAGCGGCTGGTCGGTGGCGGCGCGCAGGCGCGGCGGGCTGCCCGCATCGATCGCGGGCATGGCGGCGACGAGCACCGATTTGGGCTTGGCGAAGGACGGGGCCGCGTTGAGCAGCAACGACAGCCTGTCGCCGTCGCGCGTGGCCAGCGTCGGCAGATAGCCGAACTGCGGATTGCCGAACGCGCCGAACACCCGCGCGATGTCGCGGATGACGCCGATATAGGGGCTGTAATAGCCCAGCCCCGCCTCGCGCGTATAGCTGAGCTGCAGCGCCAGATCGGTCGGCGCGCCGATCAGCGTGTCGGTCATCGAACTGCTATGGATGTCGGCAAGGACCAGCGCGTCGCGATTTTCAAGAAGGCAGGCCGCCTGCAACTCGATTACCCGCGCCAGGCAGTCCGGGTTCATCTTGATCGCCAGGCTGCCCGCCAGTGCCGGCGCGATGGTGCGCAGGAATTCGGGGTGGCTGTTCTCCTGCGCGCGGATCGCCGCGACGAAGGCGTTGAGCCGCGACCGGTCGAGCGAGGCCTGGTTCAGATCCTGCACCGCGCGGACGAACTCGCCCGGGCGGTCGCGGACCGCATCGACGATGGTGCCCGACGCGCCGCCCGTCTCGGGCACCAGGAACAGCGCCATCTGTCGCGCCCCCTTGGGCACGGTCAGGGTCAGGCGACGATCCTTGTCCTTGTCCTTCCACGTCTCGGCCGACTGGACCCAGTTCTTGGGCGGCGGATTGGTCGCACCGCTCAGAAAGGCGGAGAACAGCAGATAATGCGCGCGCTGATCCTTGGGCAGGTCGGCGTCGACGGTCAGCCGGTCGCCCGCCGCCAGATTGGGCACCTCGGCGATAGGCAGCGTCCGCTCGCCGCGCGTGACGGTGATGCGAAGCGCGGGGCCAGGCAGGTCGAACGGCGCTGGGTCGGCCGTGACGAACGGCGTGGCGCACAGCCCCAGCCCGGTCAGCCCGAGCGCGAGGAGGGGGCGGGGCAGGCGGGGGAGGACGCGCGACATCAGGACAGTGTAAAAGCGCGATACGTCGCGCCGATCAAGCGCTTCGCGGCGGATGGCGGGCGATCCCGCCGCGAAGCGCTCATAAGCCGGATCGACATGCAGGCCGCCACACCGTCTTTCCTCCCCTGTAAGGGGGGGACCATCCGCAGGATGGTGGAGGGGGGTCACCGGTCATGGATGCGGTCCGGTCTATCAAACCGGGACACCCCTCCGTCAGGCCCTTCGGCCTGCCACCGCCCCGTACAGGGGAGGAATAAGATGAATGTCGATCTGGCCTGGGTCAGGCGTCAGTGGCGAGCTTGTCCTGCGTGCGCTCGTCGAAGTCGCTGGCGTCATGGCGTTCGAGCAGCTGTTCGGCGGGATCGCCGATCGTACGGTTGACCATCCGCCCGCGCTTGACCGCCGGGCGTGCCGCCAGTTCCTGGGCCCAGCGGCGGACATGGGTATAGTCGTCCACCTGCAGGAATTCGGCGGCGTTGTAGAGATCGCCCAGCACCAACTGCCCGTACCATGACCAGATCGCCATGTCGGCGATGCTGTATTCGTCGCCCGCGACATAGCGGTGCTGCGCCAGTTGCCGGTCGAGCACGTCGAGCTGGCGCTTGGCCTCCATGGCATAGCGGTTGATCGCATATTCGATCTTCACCGGCGCATAGGCATAGAAATGGCCGAAGCCGCCGCCCAGGAAAGGCGCACTGCCCATCTGCCAGAACAGCCAGGACGGGACATGCGCGCGGGCGGCGGGCTCGGTCGGCAGGAACGCGCCGAAGCTCTCCGCCAGATGGACCATGATCGCGCCCGATTCGAAGATGGAGATCGGCTGGTCGCCCCGTCGGTCGACCAGGGCGGGGATTTTGGAGTTGGGGTTGACCGCGACGAAGCCGCTGCCGAACTGATCGCCTTCGTTGATGCGGATCAGCCAGGCGTCATATTCCGCGCCCGCATGGCCGGCGGCGAGCAGTTCCTCGAACAGGATGGTGACCTTCACGCCATTGGGCGTGCCCATCGAATAGAGCTGGAAGGGATGCTGGCCGACCGGCAGGTCCTTGTCGTGCGTCGGGCCGGCGACGGGCCGGTTGATCGCGGCAAAGCGGCCGCCGCTTTCCTTGTCCCAGGTCCAGATGGCGGGCGGGGTATAGGCGTCGTCACTCATCGGCGGATAGCTCCATCGGGGTTCGTCGCCGCAAATGGGAGGCGGGGTCGGCGAAAACAACCGCGACCGTGCCGTATTCGCTCAGCGGCGAAGTGCCGCCCGATGCCGGATCGCCGCGCGGCCATAGCCGACCAGTCCCGCCAGGACATGGCGCAGGCGAAAGGCGTGGAAATGGCTGATGGCAGGCACCGGACCGACGATCCGCTCGCGCAGATGGGCCAGGTCGCGCCCTATCGCACAGGAGATGCGCCGGTCGGTCAGCAGATGCTTGGCATAGAGTGCACCATCGCCATAGCCATAGCCGGCGAGCAGCGCGACGACCTCTTCGGCGCGGCGGCGGCCATGGTGATGATCGACGACGAAATGCGGGTCGTAGCGGACCGGAATGCCATGCCCCAGTGCGCGGAACAGGTAATCGGTATCCTCGGCCGCGCGAAACGGCGCGCCCGCGCCGAACCGCTCGTCGAACAGGCCCAAGCGGTCGCGGACATCGGCGGTGAAGGCCAGGTTGGCCCCCATCACGAAGCCGCCGGGAAAGCCGCTTGCGGGGGCGATCATCGGATGATCCTCCAGCTTGACGGTCACGGGCAGGTCGGCCGGGTCACCCAAGAGGATACGGCCGCCGATGATGACGGGTGCCGGCTGTTCGGCGAAGGCGCGGGCCAGTTGCTCGAAATAGTCGGGATGGAGGACGCAGTCATCGTCGGTCATCGCGATGATCCGCCCCCGCGCCGCTGCCAATGCAATGTTGCGCGCGCGGGCCAGGCCGGGGCGCGGCTCGGCGAGCAGGCGGACGGTGAAGGACTGATCCGCCGCCCATGCCCGGACCAGCGCGGCGCTGTCGTCGGTCGAGCCATTGTCGACGACGATCACCTCCAGCCGCCGCCCGCCCGCCGCCGCCGCGATCGAGGCCAGTGTGGCGGACAGGCTGGCGCGGCGATTGCGGGTGCAGATCAGCAGGCTGATGTCGATCATGCCATCAGCCCGGCCAAGGCCTCCTCCGCCGTAGCGGCCTGACGGACCAGCGGCGAGCCGGCGGTCCAGGCGGCATGATAGGCGGCGACCTTGCCATAATCATTGTCGAGGATGATGTGGCGGATGCCGAGCAACAGCGCCAGGATATGGCCGTGCAGCCGATCGGTCACGATCCTGTCCCCGCGCGACAACAGGCGCAGCCCGCGCGCGACACGCTGGCGGGCGCGTTCGGTCGGGTTGGTCGCCGTGACCGGTTCCTCCTCCAGCCAGTCGAGCGCGACGGCACCGCGAAGCGCGCGCAGACCGCCATCGTCGCGCGCGGCCCGCTCGGCATCCGACCGCAACAGCATCAGCACGTCGCAATCGGGTTCGACCGGCCGGGGGAGGGCTCCGAGGCCGAAGGCGGAGTCGGGGGCGAGTTCGCTGGGACAAGCGAAATGCGCCCGCGCCTCGGCCAGGCTGGCGTCATCGCGGAGGCACAGGTGGAAGTTCGGATGCCGCGCGACGGTGGCGGCAAAGCGATCGCGATTGGCGGGATCGCGGAAGCGGATCGACTGGGGCAGCTGCACGATCCGCCGGTCGGGACAGCGGGTCAGCAACGCCTCGCGGAAATGCTGGTGATGCGGCCAGATGTCGCCCAGATTGCCGCCACCATGGATCAGGATCGGCCCTTCGGGGCAGACGGCGCGAAAGGCACCCTCATCGAAATCGTCCCAGCGGCAGACATAGGCCGGATCGCCCGCACCGACCTCCCGGAGCAGCGCGATCTCGCCCAGCCAGATCGCGCTGTCGCCGACATTGGGGTGGTCCGGGAAATCGACCAGTGCATAGGGCGTGCCCGGCGGGGGCGCATGGCGGCGATAGAGATCGAGCAGGGCCGCACGCTGGGCGGCGATGACGGGATCGTTCACGCCGCGATGGCGCCCGGCCGGGCGGCGGTGACGCTGGCGTAAAGCGCCTCGCATCGGTCGAGCCATAGGTCCCGCGCGAAATGCGCCTCCACCCGGCGGCGCGGCACCGCCCGGTCGATGGCCAGGCTGTCTTGAATGGCGGCGGCCAGCGCGGCGACGTCTCCGGCGGGTGCGATCACGCCGGCCTCACCGACCACCTCGCGCGCCGCGCCTTGGTCGAAGGCGGCGACGGGCAGGCCGCACGCCATCGCCTCGATCGCGACCAGACCGAAGGGCTCGTCCCAGCAGGGGGTGAACAGGAAGACCGAGGCGCGGCCCAACTCGGCAGCGAGCGCCGCCCCGTCCAGATGCCCGCCATAGCGGATGCCGCCGCCCAGGCGCGGCGCAATCTCGGCCGCCCAGTAATCCGGGTCCTCGACCGCACCGAACAGCGTCAGCGCCACGCCGGCCCGGCGCGCGGCGTCGATCGCCAGATGCGTGCCCTTGTTGGGGGTGATCCGCCCGCACCACACCGCCTCGCCATTGCCGTTCGCGACGAAGGGCCATGCGGCGGGATCGATGGCGTTGTGCAGCACCGACGCCTCGGGCGGCGCGCCTTCGGGCCACCAGGCGCGCAACTGGCTTTGCGAGGTGACGGTCAGAAGGTGGCTGAGGGACGGGCTGACCGCCACGAAATGGTGGAGCGCGTCATAGGGCGGTACGTGCAGCGAGGTGACGGTCGGCGTCACCGCCGTGCGCCGCTGCTCCAGCGGAAAGCGATGGAGGCTGTTATTGTGGACGACATCGAAACCCCCGCGCGCGATCCGGTCGCAGGCGGCGGCATAGCCGGCATCGACATGCGCGATCAGCTCGGGCTTGCCGCGATGCTCGGCCCAGGGGAATACCGCCTCATAATGGGTGGGCAGCACCGGATCGATCGTGAAGCGCGGGTCGCTGTCGCCGCTGGCGAACAGCACCACCTCATGCCCGCGCGCCATCAGCCCCTCGGCCAGATACCAGCCATGCGCCTCCATGCCGCCCAGAAAGGGTTGCCGGATCGGCTGACGGACATGGGCGAGGAGCGCGATCCTCATGCGGCGGCCCGGCCGGCGGCCGCGCGCTCCTCCAGCAGGCGGATGACGCTGGCGGTATTGGCATAGGGCTGGTGGCTCTGCTGGCCCGTCAGGGTCAGGTCCTCCTCATTGGGCGCGCGCAGGATGCGGATCGGGCGGCCGGGCGTGTCGTCGATCAGTCCCATCAGGCGAAAGGCGTGCAGCCAGTGGCCCATGGTGCGATAGCCCCATTTGGCCTCGAACGCCTCGGCGTTGCGGACCACGCTTTCCAGATGATGGACCGGCGGCATGTGGTGCGGGTGATATTGGTGATAGGCAAGGCCGCCCTTGATCCAGGCGATGGGGATGCCGGCCTTGTCCACGACCTTGCCGAAATCGGTGTCCTCGCCGCCATAGCCGGCATAGCGTTCGTCGAACCCTCCCGTGCTCAGGAAGGTGTCGCGCCGCATCGCGAAGTTGAGCGACCAGAAGCAGCGATAATCCTCGCACACCTCGATCCCCGCTGGTGGCGGGCCGCGCCGGTCCGAATGGCGCACCGCGATGTCGGCGAACCGGTCGGTCGACCAGTCCCCCTGGGTCGCGCCACCGGGCAGGTACATCACCTCGCCCATCAGCAACCCGTCCATCTCGTCGAGATAACGGCCGTAATCGGCCAGCAGCCCGGGCGTCGGGATGCAGTCCATGTCGAGGAAGACCAGCTTGTCGCCGATCGCCGCGCGCGCCGCCGTATTGCGTGCGGTCGCCAGCGGCAGGCGGGGGCCGTCGATCATCATCTGCCGGATGGGGAAGGGCGCCTCCGGCAAGTCATAGGTCGTGTCCTGGATCACCGCGACGATCAGCTCGGCGGGCAGGACGCTCTGGCGGCACAGGCCGAGGACGACGTTGCGGAGGTGGTCGGGGCGGCCCCCGGCAAGCGTGACGACCGAGATCATGAAACGACTCCGCTGGGATCGGGTGAGGGCATGGGCAGGTCGATCGCGACCGGCCACAATCGGATGGCGAGCGCCTCCAGCCAGTCGGCGGCGCGCTGCGCGGGCGCATCGGCGATCATCGCCCGCTGCGCCGCCGGGCGATGACCCGCGCGCGTCTCGGCGAGCGCGGCGGTCCAGGCCTGCGCCGAGGAGGGCAGGTGCGGGCGGACACAGGCGACGCCGGCGGCGGCCAGCGCTTCGGCCTTGCGGTGCTGCTCGTCGAAATAGCGCCATTCGGGAACGGCGAGCCAGGGCCGTGCGGCGGCCAGGATCTGCTGGCAGGTGGTGTTGCCGGTCGAGGCGATGACGAGATCGGCGGCGGCGACATGGTCGGCCGGGTTATCGACCCAGCCGCGATGCTCGATGTTGGTGGGCTCGGTCGCGTGCCAGTCACGCTGCACGGGGCCGATGGTGATCCAGCGTGCGCCCGGCCGGCTGCGCGCCCCGACGCCGAGCGGGGCCTGCGCGAAGCCGCCACCGCCGCCGCCCGACATGACGAGAATCAGTTCCTCGTCCGCGCCGACGCCGATCCGCTGTCGCGCCAGTTCGCGCTCGGGCACGCGGGTATCGACGCCCAGCCCGCCGGCAAAACAGGTCTTGGCACGCATGCCCGTGTCCCATTCGGGCTGGGCGAGCGCCTCGTCGAACGCCGCCAGCAGGCCGGCCGCGCCGTCATAGGCGGCACGGTGGCCGGGATCGTGACGGTCGCCATGCTGCAGCACCTTGACGTGCGGGACCGAGCAGATGCGCGACAGTTGCGCGATCTCGGCCGACACGTCGCAGATCATCAGCGCGGGGTCGGCCGCATCGAACCACTGCGCGATCACCGCCATGGCATGGCGGATGCCCGGCCAGCCGAGCGGCGCACAATGCAGCGTGTCGGGGGTCGGCACCGCATCCATCGTCCCGGCCTCGCCGCCGGTCGGCTCGAACAGCGACGGGATGGTCACGATCGTCGCGCTTTTGGGAAGCGCCGGAAAGATGTCGTCGCGCGCGCAGAAGATCGTCACCGGCCGCTCGGGCGGCAGCGCGTTCAGGATCGCGGCGCAGCGTTCGGCATGGCCGCGTCCCTGGTGGTGGACGAAATAGCCGAAGGGGCGGATCATGCCGCGCTGGCCTGGGCGAGCGCCGGTGCCGTCAGGCCCAGTCGCTCCAATCCCTCCAGGACGCCGTGCGCATGATGGCCCGCGACGCGCAGCAGCCCGTCGCGCGGCGACAGCCCGTCCAGCTCGCCGCTGGCATTGCCGACGACGATGGCATGGCCGCACGCCTCCAGCATGTCGACATCGTTGCCGCTGTCACCCGCTGCGATGCACGCGCCGAGCGGCAGGTCGAGCCGCCGGGCATAGGCCGCCACCGCCGCCGCCTTGCCGCCGAGCGGGGCAAGGACGTCGATCAGCTTGCCGTGCGAAAAGACGACCTTGGCCGCCAGCTGCTGCTCGGCGAGCACGGTCCGAACGCGTTCCGCGTCGGCGGCGGTGCCGAAGAAGCTCAGCTTGTGCGGGCCGGCGGTGTCGCGCGGCTGGGGACGCAGGCGCAGTGGCTTGAGCGCGGTCGCCACCGCCTTGCGATCCCATCCCTCGTTCAGCCGCGCGGCATAGACCGGGCATTCGTGCCAGCCGCGCTGGCCCTTCAGCATGATCCGCGTCCCGACATCGGTGATGAAGGCATCGGGTTCGGGCAGCCCCCATTGCGTCAGGATCATCCGCGCCATCGCGAAGGAGCGGCCGGTCGCGACGACGAAGGGCAGGCTGCTGGCGCGCCGCCACTGGGCGAAACCCTGCGCCCCGACCGGACAGCCGGTCAGCGTGTGGTCGATGTCGCTGGCGAGCAGCGAGGGCGCACGCGGCAGGCGGGCATAGAGCGCGATCGACTCCGCCGCGTAGCGACCCCAGTCATAGCGCGTCACGCCGCGGCGACCCGATGCGCTCATCCGTGCGTGGCGGTCGGCATCGGTCAGGATCGACAGACAGGCATCGGCGATGGCCGCGTCGTCGCGTGGATCGATCAGCAGGCCGTGGCACAGCGCCGCGACGATCTCCGCCGGGCCGCCCGCCTGCGTCGCGACGACCGGCACGCCCGCCGCCGCCGCTTCGATCAGGGTCAGGCCGAACGGCTCGTGCAAGGCCGGGTTGACGAAGACGCCGCCCCGCGCCGCCCGGTCATACAGCGCGGCGACATCGCGCCCGTCATGCGTCGGCGGCAGGGCGAAGCGCCCCTGCATTGCGGGTTGCACCGCCATGTCTTGCAGTTCGCCCAGGACCTTGCGTTCCTCGGGCGATCCGGGGCCGTCATGCTGGCCGGCGAGAATGACCAGATTGGCCGCCGCCTGCATGTCGGGCGACGCGGCGTAGGCGCGGGCGAGGCCGATCAGGTTCTTCTTGGCGACCGGTCGGGCGATGGCGAGCACGATGGGCTTGGCCGGATCGGTGAACCATTGGTCGACGCGATCGGCGAGCGTCGGCGCGGCGGCGGTGCCGCCATCGCGGCTGGGTACGCCGGGGGCGATGCAATGGATGCGCGCCGAGGTGGCGGTGCGATAGGCATGGACCTGCCGCTCGGCCTCGTCACGCGTCGACACGATGATGGCATCGGCCTGCGCGATGGCGCGCTCCTCCGCCGCGATCCGCGCGTCGAGCGCGGGGCAGGAGCCCTGCTGGGTGCGCTTGTCGATGCCCAGCGCGTGCGGGGTGTAGACGAAGGGGATGGCGAAGCGGCGGCGCGCTTCGGCTGCGACGGCGGCGGCATCCGAGAAATGGGCGTGGATCACATCGGGGCGTCGCGGCAGCCGGGCGATGTGCGCGCAGAATGCCTCGACAAAGGCCGGCATGTCCTCCGCCAGCGCATCCTTCTCCAGATAGCGGCGGTCGTCGGTGGCGATGCGATCGATGGTCAGTCCCGGACGGAGGCGTTCCGAGATGAGGCCATGTTCGGCCGCCAGACCTTCACCCTCAAACAGACGCGTGACGATCGAGACTTGATCGACATCAATATTATCGGCCTGCGCGACGGCTGCATCCAGAATATAGGCGATATGTCCGCCCGTATCGGCCGTAATGCCATAATGGACGGGAGGCGATTTCAGGCAGCCGCCAAGCGCCAGATGCAGAATGAACAATCTCGCCCCTTTCGTTATGGAGCGACAACGTCGGATTTATTATTTGGCTCCCAATTACATAAGAGATTGATACGGGATAGGAGCCGCGCGCCGATGGCTCCTATTAATCTTGATCTGCATCTATATTTCAGTGGAGCGGCGGTTGCCCGTTCGATGCGCTCAGGCCGCCATCCACCGGCAGGTTGACGCCGGTGATGAAGCGCGCGTCGTCGCTTGCCAGGAAGGCGATCGCACCGGCAATATCCTCGGGCTGCGCGCCACGGCCCATGGGGATGCGCTCCTCGAACTTGGCGATCAGCTCGGGCTGTTCCTTCATGCCGGCGGTCAGTGCGGTGTAGGTCAGCGAGGGGTTCACCGCATTGACGCGCACGCCATGCGCCGCCTCGTCCAGCGCCAGCGCGCGGGTGAAGTTCGTCACCGCGCCCTTGGCCGAGCAATAGAAGCTGTGGTTCCAGTCGCCGCCCAGCCCGGACACCGAGGACATGTTGATGATGCAACCCTTGGAGGCGCGCAGATGCGCGATGGCGGCGCGCGCCATTTGGACGACGCCGTAGAGATCGGTCTCGATCACCTTGGCGAAGGCCGAGAGGTCACCTTCGTCCAGTTTCCCGAGATGATCGACCCCGGCATTGCTGACCAGCACGTCGATCCGCCCGAACCGCTCGATGGCGAGCGCCACCAGCGCTTCGCAGTCCGCCATGACGGACACATCGGTTTCCCGCGTCGCCACCGTGGCGGGGGCCAAGTCGCCGGCCAGCCTGTTCAGCCCTTCGGCATCGGTGTCGCCCAGGACCAAGGTCGCGCCTTCCTCGGCGAAACGTCGCGCGGCACCTTCGCCGATCCCCGACGCCGCCCCGGTGATGACGACGATCGTGTCGGAAAATCTGGCCATGGTGTCGGCTCCTGCCCTGGGATCAAGGGTGCATGAACCGTCGCCATGGCATAGCGTTCCGCCGGAAGTGCGCAGGGCCTTATGGCCGCCGATCCTCAGGCAGCCCCTCGAAGGAGGAATCGCGCCCCAGAAAATCGCGATGCTCGGTCAGCCATGTCTCCGCCTGCGTCCGACCCATGGCACGCAAATCCTCCAGCACCGACCAGCGCGTATCGACCTTGCTGGTACCCGAGGGGCCGGCGAGCGCGTCGGGCGGCGACAACAGGTGCAGGTTGACCCGCGCGATCGCCTGCATGCGTGGATCGTGCGAGGCGTCGGCGCGCGCGATGTCCTGAACCTCCGACAGCGCGCGCAGGTCGCGGCGGAGACAGGCGTTGAAGCTGATGTCGCTGACCCGGCGCATCACCTCGCCGACCGAATCGCCGACATCCTCGACGGTGAAGGGCGTGATCTGGACGATGATCATGTCGGTCGCGCCGATCGCATTGGCCAGCAGCGGCTCCAGCGCCGGGTTGGCGGTGAAGCCCCCGTCCCAATATTGCTCGCCCTCGATCTCCACCGCCGCGAACAGATCGGGCAGGCAGGCCGAGGCCATCAGCGCGTCGAGCGTCACCGCCTCGCCGGTGAACAGCCGCGCCGAGCCGGAGGCGATATGCGTGGCGGCGACGTAGAAGGGCAGGGTGGTCTGGCGTGCGAGCAGGTCAAGATCGACGCTGCCCTCGACCGCGCGGCGCAGCGCGCTCATGTCGCGGACGCCGGGCAGGAACGGCGCGACATAGCGGCTGGACATCTTGGCGATGTCGAGCGAGCGGCGCAGCAGCGGCTCGAAAAACGGGCCGCCCATAGCACCGACATCGAGCGGGGCGAGCGGCGAGGCGTCGGCGACGTTGCGCCACAGTCGCTCGAGTGCGGCCACCGCGCCCTCGCGACCATGCGCCGCATAGCCCGAAACCACGGCCGCCCCGTTGATGGCCCCGGCGCTGGCGCCGCTGACGCCGACTATTTCGATGTCCTCTTCGAGCAGACGCTCGACGACGCCCCAGCCATAGGCCCCGTGCGCGCCACCGCCTTGCAGCGCGAGGGCGACGCGGGGACGCTCGGCGCCTTCCGGCTTCGTCGCGTTCGGATCGTGACGGTCGGTCATGTCATTCTCCTGTGCGTCATGCCATGTTGCAACGCACAAGAGGCAAATACCACCCCGCCGCCGTGCAAAATTAACGGCGGCGGGGTGGGATCGGGTCAGCGCCTGGTGAAGCCGCCGATCCCGGCGATCGCCAGCTTGGCGGCGGGCTTGGACATTTCGGCGAAGGTCAGGCGGAGATAGCGGACCGGCCGGACGCTGGTGAAGGGCAGGCGCTGGGTCGACAGGGCATAGGCGATGTTCGAGAACTCGCCCGAACCCGCCGGGGTCCAGCTCTTGCCGTCGACGCTGGTCTCCGCGACATAGCCGCGTGGCGGTGCGGCGTCGATCATGACCTGGCGCGAAGGCGTCAGGCTGAAGCCCGCGACATCGCGGACCTGGCCCATGTCGACCGTGACGCTGGCGGGCTTGCCCGCGACCGGCGCGGGTTGGACCCAGATAGTCTTGGCATCATTGTCGAGCAGCTTTTCCGCACCCGGCGCGGTCGCCGAGACGATCGTCCAGTCGGTCGTCGCCAGCACGGTCGGGTCGCTCGACACGATGGCGGGGACGGGGACCGGTGCGACGCTCTGGAACAGCGACACCTCGCTGATCGCGGGGCAGACCGGCGCGTCGACGATGCGCAGGCGGACGCGGCGCGCGGTGATCGGCTGGGGCAGGCGGATGATCCGCTGTGCGCTGATGCACTCATGCTCGGCGAGCTGCTGCCATTTGCCGTTCACTTCGACATCGACCGCGAAGCGCGTGACGCGCACGCCCAGCGGCAGATATTCGCGGATGCGGATCAAGTCGAAACGGCGACCCGGCGGCAGGTCCAGCGTCAGGCTGGGCGTGGTGACGCCGTCTGGTGCGGACCAATAGGTGTCGCGCTGGCCGTCGAGGACCTTGGCCGCCTCATACCCCTTGCCGCGCACATGGCTGGCGCTCGCCACCGCGCCCTTTGCCAGGTCGGTCGCGAAGCTGGCGCGGATCGCGTCGCCGAAGCTCTTCAGGATCTTCACATCCTGATCGGGGATGCGGCCGCGCCGGTCGGGCGGCAGGTTCAGGTTCATATTGGTGCCGCGCGCGACCGAGGTGTCGAAATAGCCGACGAGGTTCTCCGGCGAGCGGACCTTGGAGTCTTCGTCCGCATGATAGAACCAGCCCGGCCGGATCGACGTGTTGGTCTCGGCGGGCCACCAGAGCGGAGCCCCGCGCACGCCCGAATTGCCCTCCGACTGGACGTACGGATGGTTCGGCATGGTCGGCCAACACGGATCGCCCGCGATACCGTCCTCATTGCCGACCCAGCGGATGTCGGCGCCCAGCGGATCGAAGGTACAGGCCATCGGCTGATGCTGATGGACCAGCGCGATGATCGAGGGCCAGTTGTAATATTTGGGCGCATCGATCTGCCGCGTCTCGCGCGCGCCGCCATAATAGCCGTCGCCGCCATTGGCGCCATCGAACCAGAATTCGAACAGCTCGCCATAGCCGGTGCACAGCTCGACCACCTGCTTGCGGAAATAGTCGACATAGGCGGGCCGACCATATTCGGGATGGTTGCGGTCCCAGGGCGAGAGATAGATGCCGAAGGCGAGGCCTGCGCGCTTGCACGCATCCGACATCTCGCGAACGATGTCGCCCTGGCCATTCTTGTACGGCGAGTTGCGGATGCAATGCTCGGTCAGCTTGGTCGGCCACAGGCAGAAGCCGTCATGATGCTTGGCGGTAAGGATGATGCCCTTCAGATTGCCCGCCTTGGCCGCCCCGACGATCTGGTCCGCGCTGAAATCGGACGGGTTGAACATCTTGGGGTCTTCGTCGCCATAGCCCCATTCCTTGTCGGTAAAGGTGTTCATCGCGAAGTGGATGAAGGCGTATTGCTCGCGTTGATGCCAGCGCCACTGCCGCGCCGAGGGGACCGCGCCATAAGGCGCGGGCGCACTCGCCCCCTTCTGCGCGAAGGCGGGCGCGGCGGAAGCGACCAGCCCGGAGGCGAGGACGGCGCGGCGGGAGAAATCGGTCATCGTCAATTCGGCTCCGGGAGGGATCAGGCGGGCTGGTGGTCGAAGGAGGGTGGCCGGTCCTTGGGATCGCGGCCAAAGGCGGGATTGGGCTGTGCCCCCATGGTGAAGGACAGGGTGCCGCCCTTGGACAGGGTGGCATGATCGATCCAGCTCCTGGTCCAGGGGCGACCATTCCAGGTCACCGACTGGATATAGGGCGTGTCGGGCCCATTGCCCTTCGCCTCGACGACCAGCGTCCTGTTGCCGCCGACCGTCACCTGCGCCCGGTCGAAGAGCGGGCCGCCGAAGACATAGGCGCCGCTGACCGGATCGACCGGATAGAAGCCGAGCGCGGAGAACAGGAACCACGCGCTCATCTGGCCGCAATCGTCATTGCCGATGATGCCGTCGGGCGCGTTCTTGTACATCTCGGTCAGCAGGCGGCGGACCATGCGCTGGGTCTTCCAGGGCGCGCCGACATAGGCGTAGAGATAGGCGGCATGCTGGTCCGGCTCGTTGCCATGCGCATACTGGCCGACCAGCCCGGAAATGTCCGGCGGCGCGTTCTTCGGGAGCGTCGAGGGCGCGGAGAACAGCGCGTCCAGCTTCGCCTCGAACTTCGCGTCGCCGCCCATGTGGCGGATCAGGCCGTACACGTCATGCTGGTTGAGGAAGGTCGCCTGCCAGCCATTCGCCTCGGTATAGTCGCGCCACCAGGGCTTGGGCATGTGGCCGAGCTGGACGGGGTCGTAATCCTTCCACCAGCTGCCGTCGTCGA
This sequence comes from Sphingomonas pseudosanguinis, assembly GCF_014196255.1. GTDB lineage: Bacteria > Pseudomonadota > Alphaproteobacteria > Sphingomonadales > Sphingomonadaceae > Sphingomonas > Sphingomonas pseudosanguinis. The sequence continues at coordinate 106,193 of NZ_JACIDH010000005.1, read as the reverse complement.
AGCGGGGGCGTGCGAAATTGATCGAGGGATCGATGACGTTGCGCCAATTGCCCGAGCGCTTGCGCAGGCGGTCGGCCTCGGTGGTTTTGCCGACGCGACGCGCGATGTGCGACGCCGCCCAGTCGTCATAGGCATATTCCTGGGTCCGGCTGACGCTCTCGAACCAGATGTCGGCGGGGACATAGCCCTTGGCGTCGTACAGGTCGCGGCCCTTGGAGTTATCCATGTCGGGCGCGGAGAAGTCGAAACTGCGCTTGGCGATGCCGGGCCAGGCGGCGGCGTAATCGGCGGGAATGCCCTTCACCATCGCCTCGGCCATGATCGGCGTGCCGTGCCAGCCGATCATTACGCCCGTCTCCTTGCCCTGCAGCGTCCAGACCGGCGGGCCATAGGCGCTTTGCTGGGTCTGGCGGATGATGTCGTCGACCAGCTTCTTGGCCTGGGCCGGCTGGGTCAGGATCAGCCAGGGGTGGAGCGCGCGGTACGTGTCCCAGGTGGAGAAGGTGCTGTAGGCGAACTGCCCGGCGGGGGCGGTGTGCACCCGACCGTCGAGACCGACATAGCGGCCGTTCACGTCCGAGAAGAGCGTCGGTGCGACGAGTGTATGGTAATTGGCCGAGGCCATGATCGCCTGCTGGTCCGGCGTCCCGCCCTCGACCCGGACGCCGCCGAGCGTCTCGGCCCAGCGGGTCATCGCGGCACGGCGGGTACGATCGAAGTCCCAGTGCTTCGCCTCGGCTGCCAGGTTGGCCTTCGCCCCCGCGACATCGACCGCCGAGATGCCGCAGCGGATCAGCAGTGGCGCATCGCCCAGTTCGTCGAAGAACAGCGCGGCCTTCAGGCGGTTGCCCTTGACGGCGGTGCCGTTCGCAGGCGCGTCATTGTCGCCGTAAAGCTGGATGCGGGCAGGCTTCTTCGACAGCTGCATCGCGAAGAAGATGCGCCGTCCCTTGGCCCAGCGGAACACGCGGCGGGTGCCGGTGATGGTGCCGTCGGGCTCGACAGTCAGCTCGGCATCGGTGATGAGCGGCTTTTCATCGGTCTTGTCCAGCACCAGATGCGACAAGTCGATCAGCACATGACCCGGCCCCTTGGGGTAGGTATAGCGGTGCCAGCCGGTCCGCTCGGTCACCGTCAGTTCGGCGAGCACGCCCGACTCCAGCTTCACCCGGTAATAGCCAGGCTCGGCCTGCTCGTCCGAGTAACGCTGGCGATAGCCTGCATCGGGGTCGGATAGCGGTCCGGGGACCAGCTTCAGGTCGCCCCGCGTCGGCACGATCAGCACGTCGAGCATGTCGCCGATGCCAGTGCCCGACAGATGGGTATGGCTGAACCCCATGATCGAGCCGTCACCATGATGATAGCCCGAACAGGTGTCCCAGCGCTCGACATCGGTATCGGGGCTGAGCTGCACCATGCCGAAGGGCATCACGGCGCCCGGATAGGTATGGCCGTCACCGCCGGTGCCGACGAACAGATTGGGGCGGGCGACCGTCATCGGCACGGCGGCGCTGACGCCCCCGTGCGGCAGGCTGGCAAGCGCGGTCCCGGCGAGGAGCGAGCGGCGGCTGATGATCATGCGAACGTCTCCCGCAATAATTCCGGCCGGGTGGCCGCGACATGGACGATCAGCTCGCCGAACAGGCCATTGGCCCAGGCGAACCAGTCGCGTGTGAACTTGGTGGGATCGTCAATATCGACCCCTTCGTGAATGAAGCCCGTATGCCCGTGCGATCCACGGATCATCGACAGGCTGTTGCGCAGCAGCACAGGGTCGGTCGAGGTCAGCGCACGGGTGATGATCGACATCGGCCAGACCTGGCCCGGGCCGGTGTGCGGGCCGCCGATACCGGTCAGCGCCTTGCCCTCGAAATACCAGGGATTGTCCTTGCTCCAGCAGGCCGCAAGCGTCCGCTGCCACAGCGGATCGGCCGCATCGACGCAGCGAAGATAGGCGAGACCCGATAGCGACGGCACATTGGCGTCGTCCATGAAGACGGTATTGCCATAGCCATCGACCTCATAGGCCCAGACGCGTTTGCCGCTGGGCAGGGTCATCGTGCCGAACTGCTTGAGCGCGGCCTCCACCTCGGCGGCCAGCGCGGTCGCGTCCTGCGCCAGAGCGGCCTCGCCGACCGCGTTCGACAGCGCGGCAAGTTCGCGCAACGTCGTCATCGCGAACAGATTGGCGGGCACGAACTGGCCGTAAAGGCAGGCATCGTCCGAGGGGCGGAAGCCCGAATGGATCATGCCGTTGGGACGCGTCGGCAGGCCGGTGCCGCGATAGAGCGTCTCGGTCGGCTCAGGCGCGGAGCGGCGGAAGCGATAGGGGCCGGGGCCTTCCTTGCGCTGCTGCTCGCGGAAGGTCTTCACGATGGCCCGTGCGGAGGCTTTCCACTCGGCGTCGAAGGGCGTCGTGTCGCCCGTCTCACGCCAATAGTCATGCGCCAGCCGGATCGCGTAGCAGAGAGAGTCGATCTCCCACTTCCGCTCGGCGACACCGGGCTTCATGTCGGTATCGTCCTTCAGCGCCCAGCTGAGGTTCGTCCTGGCGGTCGGGTCCTGCATGAAGGCGTTGGCGTAGGGGTCGATCAGAATCGACCGCGCCTGTCGCCCGATCAGCCCCCGGAACAGCCGCCCCAGCGCCGGATCGCGCTTCGCCAGATGCAGATAGGGCCGCAGCTGCGCCGCCGAGTCCCGTAGCCACAGGCAGGGGATGTCACCAGTGATGACGAAGGCATCGGCCTTGCCGTTCACCTCGCCCAGCGACAGCACCGTGGTGTCGAGCGTGTTGGGATAGCAATTGCCGAACATCCAGCGGAGTTCGGGATCGGCGATCAGCTTGGAGATACGGGTGATCTCCGCCTCGACCGCCTTCGACACGAAACGGCGTTCGGCGACCGGCGGGCGCTTGCTGACGAAGCCGGGCGCGGCGGCGAAGGCGGGGGCGGCGGCGAGCGCCGCGCCGCCGGCGATCAGTTCACGACGGTTCGGGGTCACTTGGGCAGGTCCTGCGCCTGGCCGGTCACGGTGAACTGGGTCCACTGGCCAGCACCGTCGCCCGGCTGGCCGCCACCGATATAGAGCTTGTAGGTGCCCGGCAGGATGCGGCGGGTGCCGTCGCGCCAGACCTGGCTCATCATACGCGGATCGATGGTGAAGCGCGCCGTGCCCGCCTGACCGGGCTTCAATGCGACACGGGTGAAGCCGACCAGCTGGCGTTGCAGCACGGGGTCGGTCAGCACCAGCTTCTCGTCGGTGGCGGGCGGGACCAGATAGGCCTGCGCCACCTCTTCGCCCGCACGCTGGCCGATATTGCGCAGTTGCACCGCGACATCGACCGGCTGGCCCGCCGCGACGCTGGCGGTGACGGTCGGCTGGCCATAGTCGAACTTGGTATAGCTCAGGCCGTGCCCGAAGCCCCAGGCGGGCTTGCCGGTGAAGTAGCGATAGGTGCGCTCCTTCATGCCGTAATCGGCGAAGGCGGGCAGGTCGGCGGTCGAGCTGTAGATGGTGACGGGCAGGCGGCCCGACGGGTTCACGTCTCCGGCCAGGATCTCGGCCAGCGCGGTGCCGCCCTCGGTGCCCGGATAAAAGGCCGCCAGCGTGGCGGCGGGCTTGAAGTCGCCCAGCGACACCGCCGAGCCCGACATGACGACCGCGACCACGGGCTTGCCGGTCGCCTGAAGCGCGGCGAGCAGCTTGCGCTGCGGCTCGGGCAGGACGACCTCGGTGCGGTCGCCGCCTGCGAAGCCGGGGACCGAGACGCCCAGCGCCTCGCCCTCCAGATCGGGCGACAGGCCGATTACCGCAATCAGCACATCGGCGGTCCCGGCGACCTTCAACGCTTCGGCGGTCAGTGCCTCGGCGGGCGGGAGCCATTGCAGGCGCAGCCCCTCGTCGCCGCCCTTGTGATCGATCTCGACGCGGATACGGCGCGGCGCGGAGCCGTCGATCGTGGTTTCCAGCTTCTTGCCGCCGATCACATCGTCCACGACCAGCTGGTCGTCGATATAGAGCTTCACCGCATCATGCGCGGGGCAGGCGTGCCAGCAGGCGGGGCCGTCGAGGCGGAGCTTGTACTGGCCCGGCCCTGGCGGGGTCAGCGTGCCGGTCCAGCGCCGCTGGAAGGGTGCGGTCTTGGTGTAGTTGAAGTCGATGCGGCGGTCCTGACCGGCGGCGGTCCACTGGCCGTTCGCGCCCATCGTCTCGACCGTCAGGCCGGGCTTGCCGTTCGCCGACAAAGCGGTTTCGGGGACGACCACGAACGCGCCTTCGGCCAGCACCGAGCCTTGCGCATAGCGGACATCGCGGCCGAACTTGGCGCGGATTCCATCCAGCGGGGTGACGGGGTTGATCGCGGTGCCGTGGTAATTGCCCTCCAGCACGCCCAGATCGTCGGCATCCGCGCCGAACACCGCCAGTTTCTTGCCCTTGAGCGGCAGCAGGTCGTTCGGATTGTCGAGCAGGATGATGCCCTTGCGCGCCGTCTCCAGCGCCAGCGCGCGGTGGGCGGGGGTGCCGACCTCGCTGGGCTTGATGCGGTTCCAGGGGCTGTCGACGGTCAGCATCCGCCGCACCGCCAGCGCACGGGCGAGCGCGGTGTCGATCTCGCCCTCGGTAATCAGGCCGCGCTCCACCGCCTGAGGCAGCGAGCGATAGGCGTTGCCGCAATTCAGGTCGGTGCCCGCGCGCAACGCCGCCGCCGCTGCGGCGGGCGCGTCGGGCTGGGCATGGTGGAACATCCAGATATTGCCGACCGCATCGCAGTCCGACACGACAAGGCCGTTAAAGCCCCAGTCGGTGCGCAGCCGCTGGGTCAGCAGCATCGGGTTGGCGCAGACCGGCGTGCCGTGGATCGCGTTGTACGCGCACATCAACGACAGCGCCTTGCCCTCGGTCACCGTGGCGCGGAAGGCGGGGAGGTACGTCGCCTCCAGATCGCGCGGGGACACCATCACGTCGAAGCTGTCGCGCCCGCCCTCGGGACCGGAATGGACCGCCATATGCTTGACGGTCGCGATGACCTTTGGGTGCTTCAGATCCGGGCCTTGCAGGCCGCGCACGAAGGCGATGCCGATGCGGCTGGTGAGGAAGGGGTCCTCGCCGTACGTTTCCTGGCCCCGGCCCCAGCGCGGATCGCGGAAGATGTTGATGTTGGGCGACCAGATGGTCAGGCCCTGATACAGCCCGCGATCGGCGTTCAGCGGCTGCGAATTGAACTTGGCGCGCGCCTCGGTGGCGACGACATCGCCGACCTTCTGGATCAGCGCCGTGTCCCAGGTCGCGGCCATGCCCATCGCCTGCGGGAAGACGGTCGACGGCCCGTTGCGCGCGATGCCGTGCAGCCCCTCGCTCCACCAGTCATAGGCGGGCAGGTTCAGCGCGGGCTCGGCGGGGGCTTCGTTGACCAGCTGTGCCGCCTTTTGCGCGACGGTCAGCTTCTGCGCTTCGGGGGGAAGGGCGGGGGTGGCGGCCTGACCGGCGGCGGCGAGGAGGAGGAAGGGGATCACTGGGCGTCCTTCGGACCGAGGGTGTAGATTTTCAGTTCGCGCGCCAGGGTGGCGGCGTCCGCGTCGCTTTGAATGGTGAGCGTGATGCTCTCGCCGGGCAACAGGTCAAAGCCGTCATCGGAGGGTTCGGCGGCGGTCGTGCCGAAATTGACCTGCACCTGCCGCGCCAGGTTGCGCGCGGTCAGCGTCAACTGCTTGCCCGCCCAGCGCGCGGTGATGCCCGGCGCGGGGTAGAGCATGTCGCGCGGCACCTTCCGCTCGATGATCTGGCGGGCGATGACCTTGTCGCCGTCGAACAGTTCGGCGGCGCCGTAGCTGCTCTCCGGCGCCGCGCCTGCGAACAGCGTCGCATCGGGGATCGTCGCGACATCGCTGGCCGAGGCGGCCGCCATCGTCACGCTGCCCGATTGCGAACCCAGCTTGCGGCCGTCCATGCCGTATCCGGTGACGCGCCAGCCGAGCGGCTTGGGCGTGGTGGCGTCGGACACCAGGGCGATCCGTGTCGCGCCGGGCTTGGTCTCCGCGACGATGGTCTGGGGTGCGAAGAAGCGGCGGACCTCGTGCTGGAGCATCTTGTCATGCCCGGTCCAGTCGATGCTCGACCAGCTGATCGCGGGCCAGCTGTCGTTGAGCTGCCAATAGAGCGAACCCAGCGTCACCGGCCGACAGGCGCGGTGGTGACGCGCGGCGAGGCCGATCGCGCGGGCCTGCATCGCCTGGCTCAGATAGACCAGATCGGCGAAATCGCGCGGGTCGCGTAGATTCTGCTTCAGGTAGAAGGTGATCCGGTCATTGCCTTCACCGGCCAGGAACTTCTGGTGCGCCTTCATCACCGGGCTGTCGATGCGGAAGTCCGCCGGATCGGCGAAGGTCGCGATGGTCGACAGGTCGGGGAAGGCCTGGAAGCCATATTCCGACATGAAGCGCGGGCAGCTCAGGGTGTAATTCTCGATCGACTTGGAGCCCGACCAGACGTCCCAGAAATGGCGGTCGCCATCCTTGTCGGTGTCGGTCGGCCCCTCATAATCGGTCGAGGGCGAGCCGGGCCAATAGGGGATGCCGGGCGAATTCTTGGTCACTGCCTCGCGCAGCACGCGGTCGAACAGCACGGCCATGCCGGTGCCGATCCGCTCCTGCTCGTCCGGGCCGACCGCCTTCTTGAACGCCTTGCGATCCGACCAGTTTTCCCAGCCCGACAGCACCTCGTTATTCCCCGCCCAGATGACCAGCGAGGGATGCGATTGCAGGCGCGCGACCTGTTCCTCGGCCTCGACCCGGACATTCTCGCGGAACTTGGCGTCAGGGGGCGTGACCGCGCCGCCGAACATGAAGTCCTGCCAGACCATCAGGCCCAGCTCGTCGGCGGCGTCGTAGAAGCTGTGCTCGGGATAATAGCCGCCGCCCCAGATGCGGACGATGTTCATGTTGGCGGCCGCCGCCTTTTCCAGCAGCTGGCGCTCGGTCGCAGGCGATACGCGCGACGGGAAGGCGTCGAACGGGATGACGTTGGTGCCCTTGGCGAAGATGACGTTGCCGTTGATCTTCAGCCCGAAGCTGCCGTCCTTCCGCACCAGTTCGACGGTGCGCAGGCCGGTGCGCTTTTCGACCGCATCGGCCCCGGCGAGCGCGGCGTTGACCGTGTAGAGCGGATGCGCGCCGAAGCCGATCGGCTGCCAGCGTTGCGGCCTGGTGATCGCGACTGGGACGACGACGTCATTTTCGCCTGGTTGGAGCGCGACATCGCGACGGACGCGGATGCGCTTGCCGTCGGGCCCGGTGACGGTCACGTCCATGCGGCCCGTCTGCGTACGGTCCGCGACGACCGAGGCACGGGCGAGGATGCGCGCCTCGGCATCGGTCAGCGCTTCCTGCTCGATGCGGAGGTTGTCGATGCGCGCGGCGTCCCACGCCTCGAGACGGGCGGGCCGCCAGATGCCGACATTGACGATGCGCGGCGCCCAGTCCCAGCCATATTGGTATTTCGGCTTGCGGATATAGGGCGAGGTTTGAACGCCCTTGGGCTCGTCGCCGTAAGGCGAGTCATATTCGCCGGGCAGCGGATGCTTCTCGGCCAGCACCATCGGCTGGAGCGTCTTGATCGGCGAGGCGAAGGTCACGACGATCTCGTTCGCGCCCGCCTTCAGTAACGGCTTGGCATCGGCGCGCCAGCGGCGATGGGCATTGTCCGCCGACAACAGGGGCTGGCCGTTGACCGTCACGGTCGCGAAGGTGTCCAGCCCGTCGAACACCAGGTCCAGGTGATCGCGGCGCAGCATCTCGGGGCTCACGTCCAGATTGGTGCGATATTGCCAGCCGGTCAGGCCCGCCCATTGGATCGGGGCCTCGTTCGCGCCCTTATAGGGATCGGGCACGATGTTGGCGGCGATCAGGTCCTGCTGCACGCTGCCCGGCACGGTGGCGCTCAGCCAGTTCGCCGCTTTCGGATGCGCGCTGGCGGCGGACGCGTCCTTCGGGTCGATCCGCACCTGCCAGCGGTCGAGCGTCGCCACCGTCTTGGGCGCGGCCAGCGCGGGGAAGGGAAGGGCAAGCGCGGCCAGGATGAGGCCGAGGCGATGTTTCAAGACGATTTTCCCCGAAAACGGCGCCCCGACGGTCGCGTCGCGACGCAGGCCCAGGGCGGTGGACAGATGCCGATGCATATCGCCGGAGCCGGGGCGAGCGGCGGCGAACGGAAAATTTCCCCGTCGTGTCAGGCTCTTCCTCGCCACCCCAGACCCCCAAATCCACCGGCTTGTCGCTCGCCGGTATTCTCATGATATGTTTTGGTATCATGGCGAGGTGGATCGGGGGCGTCCACCCTTTTTGCGCGTCGGATCTAGCCCGGCCGCATTGCAATGGATTGGCGGCTCAATGCGCCATGCCCAACGCCAGCAGCGCGATGATCCAGAGCGACAGGACGAGCATCGCCATCATCAAAATCGCCACCGTCATGACCAGCGCGGCGGGGCGGCCCAGCCGATAGGCGCCGCGCACCTGCTGGAACAGATGCACGGGAAAGGCGAGCATGAGCAGGCCGACGCCGGGCAGATGCGCCGCCCGCGTCCACAGGATCATCGCGACCATCAACAGGCAGATGAAGCTGAGCGAATAGGTGACGAAGACGGCATGGTCGAAGATCGCCACCCCGCGCTTCCAGGCGAAGAGCAGGCCCATGAACGGCATCGAGATCAGGATCAGCGCCCAGGAGAATTTATAGCCATTGGCCTCCATCTTGAAGATCAGCAGCTCGGGATCGCGAATGGCATGGACGATCTTCTCGTCGAGCGATTGCCAGCCGGTGATCCGCCGCGCGCCATGGCTTTCGCCGTTCGCTGATGCCTCGGTCAGGTCGCCGCCCAGTGCCATGCTGGTGACCTCCAGATCATGCTGCCGCTCGGCCAGCCGGGCGCGTTGCCGGTCGATTGCGGTCACATCCTGCCGCGTGGCCAGCATCGCGGCGCGCTGCCGGTCGAGCGCGGCAATGCGGCCTTCCGTCCTGGTCACCTCGGCCCGCAATTCGGTGACGGCCTGTTCGGTGCCGGGGGCGCTCAGCGTCGCGAAGCCGCCCAGCGTCGAATAGGCGATGTAGAGCAGGAAGACGCTGAACAGATACAGCGCGAGCGGTGACAGGAAGCGCCGCCGCTCGCCCGCGATATAGCGCCGGGTCAGCTCGCCGGGGCGGGTGAAGAGGAAGGCGATGGTCCGCCAGACCTGCCCCTCGATATGCAGCACGCCATGGCTAAAATCATGCCACCACGCGCCCAGCGTGCGGTGGATATGCGTCGACTGGCCACAGACGTGGCAATAATCGCCGACCAGATCGGCCCCGCAATTCAGGCAGCGTGCCGCCCCGGCCCCATGACCCTCGGTCTGCATGTCGTGCCCTCCCCATCCAGTAACCCCGCGCGAAAGACACGATAATTCCACGCGTCGTGCAAGCGCCCTGATGCGGAACGACAGGTATCACACCTGCGCGGACAGGCGCGTGTCGAGCAGATCCAGTTCGCGGCCCAGCTTGCCGGCGGTCTCGGAACCGATGACGCGGGCGTTCAGAAGGTCGAACACCACCCGCCGCTCGGCCCGGATCGCGGCCAGCCGCATCTTGCGTTCCAGTGCTTCCATGCGCCGCGCCTCGTCGGGATCGGTATCGCCCTCCAGCGTGTCGATGCGCGTGCGATAGCCGTCCATCAGGCGCGAGGCGATCTCGACATATTGGTCGGCATCGTCGCGGCCCTCGGCCATTTCGTGCTGCAACCGCTCCAGCTCGGCGATCGCGGCCTTGGCGGCGGCGACGCGGGTGCGGTCCAGCTCGTTGTTCGCATCCTCGAGTGGCAGCGCCAGCCCGCGCAGCAGCAGCGGCAGCGTCAGGCTGGCGATCACCAGCGAGAACAGGATGACCCCGCACGCCAAGAAGATGACCAGATCGCGCGCCGGAAAGGGGGTGCCGTCGTTCAGCGTCAGCGGCAGGGTCAGCGCACCCGCCAGCGTGATCGCACCGCGTGCGCCCGCGACCGACATCGCCGTGATGACCCGGCGGGGCGGGCTGGTCCGCTGTGGATCGTTGCGCTGCCGGAACAGGGTCAGGCGCAGCGCGACCCAGGTCCAGGCGAAGCGCAGCGCCGCCAGCCCGGCGACGATCGCGATGACATACAGGCCCAGCCACCAGACGCTGTCATGCCCGGTCAGCATCACCGTGTCGCGCGCGCCGGCGAACACCTGCGGCAATTGTTCGCCGAACAGGACGAAGATGATACCGTTCAGCGTGAATTGCAGCATGTCCCACACCGCCTGCCGGCGGATGCGGGTCGCGGCCTTCGCACCCGACGAGACGTTGGTGAACGACATGGCGATGCCCGCCGCCGCCGCCGCCAGCACGCCCGAGCTCTCGACATGCTCGGCGACCAGATAGGCGGCGAAGGGGATCAGCAGGCTGACCAGGATGTTGGACCCGCTATCGTCGCCGAAACGGCGCGCGAAGATGTTCTTGGCGTTGATCGTGCCCCAGGCGATGGCGACGCCCAGTCCGACGCCCGATACCGCCATCCACAGGAAGGTGAGCGAGGCGGAGGTCAGCGAAAACGCGCCCGTCAGCGCCGCCGCGACCGCGAAACGCAGGCAGACGAGGCCCGAGGCGTCGTTGAGCAGCGACTCCCCCTCCAGGATATGCATCATCCGCTTCGGGATCGGCGCCTTCTGCGCGATCGCCGATACCGCGATCGGATCGGTGGGCGAGACCACGGCGGCCAGCGCGAAGGCGACCGCATAGGGCACGGCCGGAATCATCCAGTGGATGAACAGCCCCATGCCCAGCACCGTCAGGAACACCAGCCCCAGCGCCAGCCCCAGCACCGCGCCCGCGTCGCGGAACAACTCGTCCTTCGGGATGCGCCAGCCGTCGAGGAACAGCAGCGGCGGCACGAACAGCAGGAAGAAGATTTCCGGGTCCAGCTCGACCCGGATCTGCGCGATCCCGCCGATCACCGCGCCCAGCGCGATCTGGACCAAAGGTCGGGGCAGGGCGGAGGGCAGCACCCGCGAGATGATGCCGCTCAGGACGACGGCGAACAGAAGAAACAGGCTGAGCGTGACGATGTCCAATCGGGGACCTTTCGGGTGCAGCGGTTGGAGTGGCCATGGCGACGAGGCGGCACGACCGGCAGATCAGCGAGGCGTGACGGCAAGGCATCACGAATCGCGCGAGCCTCAGCATGACATGCGAGGCAAGGCGCGTTCAACCCGTTAAACGGGATTTATGGTGAATGGAAGTGACATGCGATCCTCTGCGGGGCGGGGTCGTTGCGAGTTTGGCGTTTCCTGCTCTTCACGCTCCACCCCGACAAAGGCCGGGGCGAGATACGGAACGCTACCCATCGCTTATCAGTGCTTGCCCAACTGGACCCCGACCTGCGCCGGGGTGGTGTGGAAAGTTCTGCAACGATCCGCCGGCACGGGGCGAGCGCCGCGAGGCGGGGGTGAGGGGAAAGTCCTCTCCGTCAGGCTGCCGCTTTCAAGCCCCGATCGATCGGGGCAAGCGCGGCCAGGAATTGCTCGGCGCTGGCTAGCCAGGAAAAGCCCTGGCCATAGGTCGCGCAGGTTTCGCGATCCAGCGTCAGCGCCTGCGCGATGGCCTTGCCGAGGGACTCGTCCATCACCCCAACCTCGGGGCTGAGAACGTCGACCGGCCCCTGGACGGGCAGCGCGGCGACCGGGGTGCCGCAGGCCAGTGCCTCGATCATGACCAGTCCGAAGGTGTCGGTGCGGCTGGGGAAGACGAAGACATCCGCCGCGCGGTAGATGGCGGCCAGGTCCTCGCCGAACTTCGCGCCCAGGAAATGCACGTCAGGATATTCGGCGGCCAGGTTCGCGCGTGCGGGGCCGTCGCCGACGACGACCTTGCTGCCCGGTGTATCGGTAGCGAGGAAGGCGGCGATGTTCTTCTCGACCGCGACGCGACCGGCATAGAGCTGCACCGGGCCGGGCAGTCCGGCGACCAAGGCATCGCGCGGGCCGTCGGCGCGGAACAGTGCGGTGTCGACGCCGCGTCCCCAGTGGCGGCTCTGCGGCAGGTCATGCGCGGCGAGCGTCGCGGCGACGCTGGGCGTCGAGGCCAGGATCGCGACCGAGGGGGCATGGAACCAGCGGACATAGCGCCACACGAATTCGGGGCTGACCGCACGGATGCGGGCGGCGACATAGTCGGGGAACTGGGTGTGGTAGGCGGTGGTGAAGGGCAGCCGCTGCGCCAGACACCAGCGCCGCGCGAGCAGGCCCAGCGGGCCTTCGGTCGCGATATGCACCGCGTCGGGCCGGAAGGCGGCGAGCGTCCGCCCGACCTTGCCCGGGCCCGGTAGCGCCAGCCGGATTTCGGGATAGGTGGGGCAGGGGATCGAGGCGTAGCGATCGGGCGCGATGATGCACAGTTCATGCCCCATCGTGCGCAGTTCGGCGGTCACCGATTGCAGGGTGCGGACGACGCCATTGACCTGCGGCGCCCAGGCATCGGTGACGATCGCGATTCGCATCAATTCGGCCCCTCGGTCAGGCGGCGATGGCGGCGACGACGGGCCGCTGCCGCCGCGCTTCCATCTCGTCGCCCCAGTGCAGGATTTCCATCGTGCCGTCGAAATGTTCGACCAACGCGGTGCAGCCCTCCACCCAGTCGCCGTCGTTATAATAGGTGACGCCGTTGATGTCGCGGATTTCGGCGGTGTGGATATGGCCGCACACCACGCCGTCGACGCCGCGTGCGCCCGCCGCATGGGCGACGACTTCCTCGAAATGCGAGATGAAGGCGACGGCGTTCTTCACCTTGGCCTTGGCGTGCTTGGACAGCGACCAATAGGGGCGCTTCATCCACCGCCGGACGATGTTGACCCAGCGGTTGACCTCCATCAGCGCGGTGTAGGCGAAGTCGCCGACATGGGCGAGCCAGCGATGCGCCAGGGTAATCGCGTCGAACTCGTCGCCGTGCAGGACCAGCAGGCGGCGGCCGTCCGCCGTCTCGTGGATCGCCTTGCGACAAATGGCGATGCCGCCGAAATCCATGCCGGTGAACTGGCGGAAGATCTCGTCGTGATTGCCGGGAATATAGACGACGCGGGTGCCGCGCTTGGCGCGCTTCAGCAGCCGCCAGACCACGTCATTATGCGCGGCGGGCCAATAGAATTTCTTCTTCAGCCGCCAGCCGTCGATCATGTCGCCGACCAGATACATGGTCTCGCTGTCGACATGGTCCAGAAAGTCGATCAGCATCTCGGCATTGCAGCCGCGCGTGCCGAGATGGACGTCCGAAATCCAGATGGTGCGATAGCGACGCCGTTCATTGCCTTCCGGTTCGGGCGTCACCGGCGCGCGAGGAATGAAGTCGAGAATGGCGGCGTCTTCGTGCAGCGAGCCATCCATCGGAATGCTGGTCATCGGCATCGGCGTTCCCCACGCTTGGCGTTGGGATTATCATGCCTGTCATCTGTGACGCCTTCGTCGCAGATCGGTGACAGCGGCGCAGCATTTCGGTGACTCCTTGAAGTCACCGGACAGGAAAAGCCCGCCGATCCGTAGGACCGACGGGCTTTTCGATAGACTACGCTAAGTGTGTCTCACGCCCCTCCCGCAAGCGGGAGGGGATGGGGGAGGGCAAGGCCGCAGGCGACAGGCTCTGTGAGACCCCATGCCCTCCCCAAACCCCTCCCGCCTGCGGGAGGGGCTTAAGAAGGCAGGAGGTGCTTAGAAACGCACCGCCACCGACGCCGCATAGGTCCGGCCGTTCTTGTAGAAGGCGGTCGGACGGTCGCGGGTCGCGTTATACTGGTAATAGGTCTCGTCGAGCAGGTTCTGCGCATTGACGGTCAGCGTGATCTCCTTGGTCAGGTTCACACCCGCCGAGAAGTCGAGCTGGCTGTACGGCGCTACCATTTCACGCGAATTCAGGCGACCGATCGTGCGGAAATAGCTCGAACGATAGTTGTAGCTCAGGCGCGCCTGGAAGATCCCGCTTTCGAAATAGGGGATCACGTTGACGGTGTGCTTCGACAGGTACGGCAGATTCAGCTCCGCACCGCTCGAGTCGACCGACGAGGTCGAGCTGTCTTGGTACGAATAGTTCGCCTGGATGCCGAAGCCGCCCCAGATTTCGGTCTGGCCCGAGATCAGCGCGCCGTTGACCTTCGCCTTGCCGCCGTTGATCGGCTGGTTGACGTTGTAGGTCGTCAGGCGGTTCTGCAGCGAGTTGAAGAACACCGCGTTGGTGCGCGTGTTGATGATGTAGTTCGAGATGTCGCGGCGGAAGAGTTCGACCGCGATCAGCGAGCCGGCGCGCGGATACCATTCCGCCGTCAGTTCGTAGTTGGTCGACTCATAGGGCTTCAGGTTCGGGTTGCCGCCGCCGCCATCAAGGGTGACGTCGTTGAGCGAGGTCGCGGCCGCCAGATCCTGATAGCGCGGACGCGAGATCACCTGTGCGACCGAGCCGCGCACGATGAACTCGGGCGTGATCGAATAGGCGATGTTCACGCTCGGCAGGAACTTCAGATAGTCGGTCGAGGTGCTGGTCGGGACCGGCACCGGCGCGACGGTGTTGGCCAGCGTCAGCGCATAGTTGGACTTGTCGCGGGTATAGACCAGACGGCCGCCGATATTGCCGCGCAGGCCGCCTTCATCGAAATTGGCCTGAATGTACGAGGCGATGACCGTCTCGCGCACCTTGGTCGACGCGCCGACCTTGTTGACCAGCGGGCTGTTGATCGAGTTCGCCAGGATGTCGATCACCGCCTGCTCGGGCAGGTTCAGATACTGGGTCGCATTGCCCATGCCGCCGCTGCCGTCGAACACGCCGCCCGGCGTCACCAGCGTCGTCACGCCCAGCTGGTTGGCGGTCTGCGAGCTGGTCTTGTAGGTGTTGATGCCACGGCCGTCGACGCGGTTGACGTGGTCGGTCACGCGGCTGCCCAGCAGGATCTGCTTGAACGGGCCGAACTCGACCGGGATGGTCGCGTCATAGCCGCCATAGATGTCGCGGTCGGTGGTGACGCTATAGTCCAGACCGCCGATCTGCGCGCCGTTCAGCTGCTGACCGTTGACCAGGACCGGACGGCCCTCGATCTGCGCGGGGTTGTTGTTCGGGTTGGTGAAGTAATTCGCCGGGTTGGTCAGGTCACCGGTGAAGTTGACCGTCGCCGAGGTCGGCGTAAAGGCATAGTTGAACGGCAGCTTGGTCTGCACGTTGAACAGATATTCGGGATTGCGCCCGCCGGTCGCCTTCGACCAGCCGCCCGCGAAGCTGATCTTCGCGCCGTCATCGCCTTCCCAGTCGGCGAAGAAGTTCAGATTGTCGGTCTTGAGCTTTGTCTTGCGGACCAGCGTGTCGAGCTGGGCCGACTGGTTCGGCGCGGCGGCGAAGCTGGCCGAATTGACGACGCCGTTGGCGACGTTGGCGGTCTGCAACACGCTGCCGGTCCAGGCGACCGGGATCGTGTACATCGACTGGCTGTAATTGTTGTAGTTGCCGTCGATGTGCAGCCCGTTCAGGGTCAGCGTCAGGTTCGGGGCCGGGCGATACTGCACGGTGCCCGACACGCTGGCGCGCTCGCGGGTCTGCTGGAAATAGGCATAGTTGATGCCGAACGGCGCGACCGCGTTGATCAGGTCGTTCTTGGTGCCGCCGGTGACGGTGGCGTTCGGGTTCAGCAGGATGCCCTGGCCCGATGCGTCACGACGGACCGAGCCGTCGGCATTCTTCTGGAAGAAGTCCGCACCGCTCTGATAGCCAAAGAACTCGACGCCGGCGCGGGTCAGCGCCTGCTTGTCATAGGTCGCGGCGACCAGGAAGCCGAAATTGTCAGCCTCGTTGTGCCAGCTGTACAGGCCCGATCCGCGGATATTCCCCTTCTCGGAGCGGTCGTTGTAGGTATAGCCGCCCGAGGCGAAGATCGCGTTGGGCTTCAGGTCGAGCGGACGGCGGGTGCGCACGATGACCGTGCCGCCAAGGCTGCCTTCCTCAATGCGCGGCTCGGGCGACTTGTAGACCTCGAGACGGTCGACGAGTTCAGGGGCCAGCAGCGAATAGTTGAAGGTGCGGCTGGACGGGTCGTTGTCGTTGCCGCCCCAGTCGGCCGAGGCGAGCGCATGGCCGTCGAGCAGCATGCGGTTCAGCGCCGGGTCGGTGCCCAGGATCGCGACCTTCTCGCCCTCGCCGAAGCGGCGGTCGATGCTGACGCCCGGGATGTGCGACAGCGATTCCGCGACGTTGCGGTCGGGGAACTTGCCCACGTCCTCGGCGGTGATCACGTCGACGACGGCGTTGGCCTCGCGCTTGACGTTGATCGCGTTGCGAAGGCTCTGGCGAAAGCCGGTGACGACGATGTCGCCATTATTGTCGGCGCTGTCGCTGCCGGTCGCGGTCTGCGTCGGCGCGGTCTGCTGATCGGTGGTCTGTGCAAAGGCGGTGCCCTGAAGTCCGGCGAGCGCGGTCGCCGTCAGGATCATGCTGCGAAAGCTCAACATGCTGAAATCCCCCCAAATCCGGTCGCGCCACCACGCGAAATGGTTTCAATCCACTGGCGGGGAGTTCGGTGGGACCTCCCCGGACGAGCTTTTTATATCATATGCTCGGGCTACCAACTTGTAACCAAACTGACATTGGTCCGCAAACGGGAAAAACGTCATCTTGCCGTCATGGGACCATTAGGCTGGCCTGAGGCGTGGCTTGCTGCTTAAATGGGCGGATGTTCGGCGGTTTTGCGCCGCGAACTGGATCAAAACGGGACGCAAGTCGGGGGATAACATGACGGCACCACCACGGCACGGGGCGCGGCCGCTGCTCGAAATCTGTATCGACGATGCCGATGGCGTGGCGGCCGTCGTCGCAGGGGGCGCCGACCGGATCGAGCTGTGCGGGGCGCTGGCGCTGGGCGGGCTGACGCCTTCGGCGGCGCTGGTGGCGAAGGCGGTGGCGTCGGGCGTCCCCGTCCATGCCATGGTCCGCCCGCGTGACGGCGACTTCCGCTATGATGCGCCGGATGTCGCGCTGGCGACCGAGGAGATCGGTCATATGGTGGCGTTAGGGGTAGCCGGTGTCGTCGTCGGGGCGATGGCGGATGACCGGACGCTCGACCGGGATGTCCTCGCCCGGTGGCGCGATGCGGCCAAGGATGTCGCGATCGTGCTGCACCGCGCGATCGATCTGGTCGCCGATCCCGTCGCAGCGGTCGAGCAGGCGGTGGCGCTGGGCTATGACCATATCCTGACTTCGGGCGGTGCGGTGACGGCGGAGGCTGGTGCCGACGTCATCGCGGCAATGGTCGCGGCGGCCAAGGGGCGTATCGCGATCATTGCGGGATCGGGCGTCTCGGCCGACAATGCGGCGGCGCTGATCGCGCGAACCGGGATCGACGCGGTCCATGCCTCGGCCAGCGTCCGCGCGGATTGGAGCGATCCCCGGATCACCGCCATGGGCTTCGCGACCGGCCCCAGGCGGCGGACGAGTGTGGAGAAGGTGGCGGGCCTGCGTCAGGCGATAGAGAGGAAGTAAATCCCAATGTATGCCAAATATAATACCTATTGCCCCTATGGTTGGGCTGCGATAAGTCCGTTGGTGAAGCGGGGCGCGGCATGAGCGACGTGCCCGCAAAGGGGGATGGCGCGGCCATGACATTTTCGGCGCAGGTCGGCTCCTTTCGGAAAGGGAACCCCGCGCCGTTGTACCTCCAGCTCCAGCAGCTGTTGCGCGAAGCGATCACCAGCAATGTGCTGGCAGAGGACGATGCCATCCCCGCCGAGCGCGATCTGGCAATCGAATATGACGTATCGCGGATCACGGTGCGCAAGGCGATCGGCGGCCTGGTCGAGGAAGGGCTGCTGACGCGCCGGCGCGGCGCGGGTACCTTCGTCGCGGGGCGCGTCGAGAAGAGCTTTTCCAAGCTGTCGTCCTTTTCCGAGGACATGATCGCGCGCGGTCGCACGCCGAGCAGCGAGTGGGTCAGCCGCGCGCCGGGCATGGTGACGCCGGAGGAGGCGCTGTCGCTGGGGCTGTCGCCGGGCGCGGCGGTCTATCGTTTCCAGCGTGTGCGCTATGCCGATGACGTGCCGATGGCGATCGAGATCTCGACCATCGCCGGCTTTGCTTTGCCCTCGGTCGAGGCGGTGGATCGCTCGCTCTATGCCGCGCTGGAGCGCACGGGCAATCGCCCGGTGCGCGCGCTGCAGCGGCTGCGCGCGGTGCCGTTCGGGGCCGATCATGCCAAGATGCTGGACGTCGATCCGGGCCATGCCGGCCTGTTGATCGAGCGGCGCGGATTTCTACGCGATGGACGGGCGGTGGAATATACCCAGTCCTTCTATCGCGGCGATGCCTATGATTTCGTCGCGGAGTTAACCGATGTCTGAAGTGATGACCGCCGGAAGTGCGGGGACCAGCACCCTGATGGGAGCGGAAGCGGGGGAGGCGCCGGAGGCGATCGCCCGGCTGCTCGCGCGCAACGCGCCGACCGTCAAGGCGCTGGCCGAGCGGCTGCGTGCCGCCCCGCCGCCGGTGATCATCACCATCGCCCGTGGGTCGTCGGATCACGCCGCGACCTATGGCAAGTATATCCTGGAGACCAAGACCGGCGTGCCGGTGTCGTCGGCCGCGCCCTCGGTCGCGTCGATCTTCGAAACGCCGATGAAGGTGCAAGGCGCGTTGGTCATCGCCATTTCGCAGTCGGGGCGCAGTCCGGACCTGCTGGCGACGGTCGAGGCGTATCGCGCGGGCGGCGCGCATATCGTCGCGCTCGTCAACGATGAAGAGTCGCCGCTGGCGACCGGCGCCGACACCTTCCTGCCGCTATCGGCCGGTCCCGAAAAGGCGGTCGCCGCTACCAAGTCCTGCCTGGCCGCGCTGGCGGGTCTGGCGCAGCTCGCCGCCGCCTGGGCAGGCGACGAGATGCTGGAGGCTGCGCTGAACGATCTGCCCGGTCAGGTCGAACAGGCGCTCGGCCTCGACTGGTCCTCGGCGGTCGAGGGACTGCGCGAGGTCAGCCAGATGTTCGTGCTGGGGCGCGGTTACGGTTACGGTGTGGCGCAGGAAGCCGCGCTGAAGCTCAAGGAAACCTGCTCGATCCAGGCCGAGCCGTTCAGCGCCGCCGAGGTTCGCCACGGCCCGATGCGGATCGTCGAGCCGGGCTATTCGGTGCTGGGCTTCGCCACCTCCGACGTGGCGGGCGAGGACGTGAAGGCCGTCGCCGACCAGTTCGCCGCGCGCGGCGCCAAGCCGTTCGTCGCGGGGCAGGGCGGTGACCTGCCCATGGTCGCCGGCCACCCCGCGCTGGAGCCGATCGCGATGCTCGCCAGCTTCTACCGCATGGTCGAGGCGCTGGCGCTCGCCCGTGGCATGGACCCTGACTCGCCGCCGCATCTGCAGAAAGTGACCCGCACGCTATGACCCGTTTCCGTTTCGTCAACGGCCATGTGGCGACCTTGGGCGGCGTGCTGCCGGGTGCGGAGATCACCGTCGACGGCGATCGTATCGCGTCGATCGGCGCGGTCAAGGGTTCGGCCGACACGATCGACCTGAACGGCGGCTGGGTCGTGCCCGGCTATATCGATACGCAGGTCAATGGCGGCGGCGGGGTGCTGTTCAACGACCGTCTCGACGTCGAGGGTATCGCGACCATGGCGGCAGCGCATGCCGTTTATGGCACGACCGCGATGCTGCCGACTTTGGTCAGCGAGACGCCCGACAAGATCGCCCGTGCGCTCGATGCGATCGACGAGGCGATCGAGGCCAGGGTGCCCGGCATCGTCGGCATCCATGTCGAGGGGCCGGTGCTGAACCCGGCGCGGAAAGGTATCCACGACCCGGCGCGCTTCCGCGATCTGGACGAGGAGATGATCGCCGTCCTGACCCGCCCGCGCCGCGGCAAGGTCATGCTGACCGTCGCGCCCGAACGCGTGCCGGTCGCCACGATCAAGCGCCTGGTAGACGCGGGCGTGCTGGTCAGCGCTGGGCATAGCGAGGCGAGCTACGAACAGGCGGTTGCGGCGTTCGATGCCGGTCTGATCGGCGTCACCCACCTGTACAATGCGATGCCCGCCATGCAGCAGCGGGTGCCGGGTCTGGCGGGCGCGACGCTCGACGATCCGCGTCCCTTTGCGGGCCTGATCATCGACGGCTTCCACGTCTCCGCCCCCATGCTGCGGTTGGCGCTCAAGGCGCGGCCGTTCGAGAAGCTGATGCTGGTCACCGACGCCATGTCGTCGGTCGGCGCGGTGGAGAAGGACTTCGTTCTGCACGGCCGTCATATCGATGTATCGGGCGGCAAGTGCACCTATACCGACGGTACGCTGGCGGGCTCGGACCTCGACATGGGGTCGGCGGTCGCCAATGCGGTCGCGCAGTTGCGCATCACGGTCGATCAGGCGGCCGCGATGGCTGCGACGCATCCGGCGGCGTTCCTGGGGCTTTCACATGAGCGCGGCGCATTGGCGAAAGGCTTGCGTGCCGACTGGGTGGTGCTCGACGCCGCGCTCAAGCCGGTCGAGACGCGCATCGCCTCGGCTGAGCCGGTCGCGGCATGACGGTCGCGCGCCGGGATCTGCTGCTGGGCAGCGCGGTGGTGGGGCTGGCGGGCGGCATTGCGCCCGTTCCGCTTGTCGCCGCTGATCGCCGCCCGGCGGATGGTGCCGGTGCGCTTCCTATGCCTGCTCCCGTCGACCGGCTTCCGTCCGCCTTGCCGGTGCAGGACGCCGCGCGCGTCCTGATGGATAGCGGCTGGCTTTTCCATGAGGGCGATGTCGAGCCCGCGCCGCTCGACACGCACAATGCCACATACCTGTCGGTCAAGGCCGGGAATGCGCGCGGCGCGGCGGCGGTCGATTATGACGATAGCGACTGGCAGGCGGTCGACCTGCCGCACGACTGGGCCTCGTTCCAGCCTTTCGTGAAGACGGCCAATGTTGCGCAAGGTTACCGTCCGCGCGGGATCGGCTGGTATCGGCGCAGCTTCCGGCTGGACCCGCGCTTACGCGGTCGCCGGATCGAACTGGAATTCGGCGGCATCGCGACCCATGCGACCGTCTGGGTCAATGGCAGCGTCGTTTCGCACAATTTCTCCGGTTATAACGCCGTCCGCATCGACCTGACCCCGTTCGCGCGCTTCGGGGACGAGGCCAATGTCGTCGCGGTCCGCGTCGATGCGAATGCGATGGAAGGCTGGTGGTATGAAGGCGCCGGCCTATATCGCCATGTCTGGCTGGGCGATTACGCGCCCGTGTCGATCGCGACCGACGGCGTGCATTGCGACCCGCGCAAGCGCGATGGCGGCTGGCATGTCCCCGTCACCACGACGCTGACCAGCATCGCCCCCATCGACGCGAGCGTCACGGTCGAGGCGCGGCTGCTCGATCCGCAAGGCCGGCTCGTGGCGCAGGGGCAGGCGCAGGCGGCGGTCACGTCGCTCGACGAGGGCGGCGCCACGCTCGACCTGTCGGTGGCCGACCCAATGCTGTGGTCGGTCGAGCGGCCGACGCTCTATACGGTGCATGTCCGGCTGCTCCGCGACGGAAAGGTGGCGGATGAGCGCCGCGTGCCGATCGGTTTCCGCACGCTGCGGTTCGACGCTGCGCAGGGCTTTTTCCTGAACGACCGGCCGGTGAAGCTGAAGGGCGTCTGCCTGCACCAGGATCATGCCGGCGTCGGCACCGCGATCCCCGATGCGCTGCTCGGCTGGCGGCTGGAGCGGTTGAAGGCGATGGGCTGCAACGCGGTGCGCTCCAGCCACAACGCGCCCACGCCCGAGCTGCTCGACTGGTGTGACCGGCTGGGCCTTCTCGTGATGAACGAGAACCGGCAGTTCAATCCCGCGCCCGAATATCGCGCGCAGCTGGAATGGCTGGTCCGGCGCGACCGCAACCATCCCAGCGTCATCCTGTGGTCGGTCTTCAACGAAGAACCGATGCAGGGCACCCCCTCGGGCGTCGAGATGGTGCGGCGCATGGCGCATTGGGTCCGCGCGCTGGACGACAGCCGCCCGGTGACGGCGGCGATGAACGGCGCGTTCTTCGATCCGGTCAACGTCGCGCAGGTCGTCGATGTGACCGGGTTCAACTATTATCAGGGTGACTACGACCGCTATCACCAGCGGAACCCCGACCAGCCGATGACCAGCTCGGAGGACACCAGCGCCTTCATGACGCGCGGCGCGTTCGAGAGCGATCCGGCGCGGCACATCGCGTCGAGCTATGATGTCGAGGCGGCGAGCTGGGGCGACACGCACCGGGGTGCGTGGAAGAAGATCGCCGAGCGCGCCTATGTGGCGGGCGGGTTCGTCTGGACCGGCTTCGACTATCATGGCGAGCCGACGCCCTATGAATGGCCGACCATCGCGAGCTTCTTCGGCATCATGGATCTGTGCGGTTTCCCGAAGGTCGCCTTCGACATCCACCGCGCCGCCTGGGTCGACGATCAGCCGGTGGTGGCGATCGCACCGCACTGGAGCTGGCCGGGTCGCGAGGGCAAGCCGACCAAGGTCATGGTCCTGTCCAATGCCGAGCGGGTCGTGCTTCGCCTGAACGGCAAGACGGTGGGCGAGGCGACGGTCGACCGGCTGATGGGCAATGAGTGGACCGTGCCGTACGCGCCGGGCCGGATCGAGGCGATCGCCTATCGCGGCGGTCGCGAAGTCGCCCGCACCGCGCATGAGACGGTCGGCGCGCCGGTCGCGCTGCGGCTGACCCCGGCACGTACCGTCATGGCGGGCGATACCGAGGATGCGCAGGCGATCACCATCGATGCCGTCGACGCCAAGGGGCGGCACGCCCCGACCGCCAATCTGATGACGCGCTTCACCATCGAGGGCGGGGCGATCATCGGCGTCGGCAATGGCGATCCCAACAGCCATGAGCCCGAGAAGGGCAACCAACGTTCGCTGTTCAACGGCTTGGCCCAGATGATCGTGCGGCCGGATGTCGGGCGCGGGCGCATCACCATTCGCGCCGTCGCCGATGGGTTGAAGCCCGCCAGCTTGCGGCTCGACCGGCTGGGCGTGTCCCCGCGTGCGCAGGTCGCGACGGTGCCGGCCGAAATCGATCTGCGCGACTGGCGGCGCTCGCCCCGGTTCGACACTAGGCCGGCGGCCGATCTGGCGCCGGCAGCCAGCGACAATAATGGCTGGGCCTTTGTCCGCGCCGGTACGCCCACCCCGGCGGAGCCGGCCGGCTGGCGGCTGTATCGCACCGTGCTGACCCCGCGTCGGGCGGTGGCGGGGCGCGGCGGCGAGCTGAGCTTTGCGCAAGTCAGCGGCATGGCCAGCCTGTTCGTCGATGGGCAACTGGTCGCGGAGAAGCGCGATCCGAAGCCCGGCCCCCTGACGGCCACGCTACCGGCGGGCGAGGGCAAGCGAACGATCGCGCTGGTCGTCGCGGGGCTGGGCAATGTCGAGAGCGGTCTGATCGGCCGCGTGACGGTCCGCCCGCGCTGAGACAGCGGGGCCGTTGCGGAGAGGAATAGCAGTTTGGCGAGAGTGACGTGCGATGAGTGACCTGACCATTTATGCCCCGCTGGCGGGTTGGGTGATGCCGCTGGCGCAGGTGCCCGATCCGGTTTTCGCCGAAAAGATGCTAGGCGACGGGATCGCCATCGACCCCGTCAACGATGTACTTTGCGCGCCGTGCGATGCGACCGTGCTGACCGTGCATGAGGCGGGTCATGCGGTGACGCTGCGCAGCACCGACGGCTATGAATTGATCTGCCATATCGGCATCGACACCGTGTCACTCGGCGGCAAGGGGCTGACCCCGCAGGTGCAGGCGGGGGCCAAGGTGCTGGCCGGCCAGCCGCTGATCCGCTTTGATCTCGACCATCTGGTCCGGAACGCGCCGGCGGTCGTGACCCCGATCATCGTCGCCGATGCCACGCTATATGGCGTCGAGCCGATCGCATCGGGCGTGGTCGCGGTCGGCGATCCGCTGCTCCGCGTCGTGCCGCTGGCGGTGGAGACGGCCGAGACGCAGGTGGTCGGCGATACGCTGATCGAGGAGACGGTCGTCGCCTTGTCGCATGGCCTGCACGCCCGTCCCGCCGCGCGGCTGGTCGAGGCGGTGCGCCGGCACGAGGCGCAGGTCACGCTCTATCACGCGGATCGTCATGCCTCGGCCTTGAGCGCCGTCGGGCTACTTGGCCTCGGTCTTGGCCATGGCACGACCGTCCGGATCGAGGCGAGCGGACCCCAGGCCGCCGCCGCGATGGCCGACGTCATCGCCTTTCTGAACGATGCGACCGTCGAGGAAGGGCCGCGCGAAGCCCCCGAGCCGGCGCGTGGCGAGGGGCCGGGGCTGGGCGGTGTGCCCGCCGCGCCCGGTCTGGCGGTCGGGCCGATCCACCGGCTAATCCGCGCGGCGATCCCGGTCGAGACGGTCGCGGACACGCCCGAGGCGGAGCGTCACAAGCTGACCGACGCGCTGGCGCATGTTCGTGAGGAACTGGTGCTGGCGGCGGCGGCCGGTGGCGCGCGCGGTGGCGTGATGGCCGCGCATGGCGCGATGCTGGCCGATCCCACCCTGTCGGAAGCGGCGATGGCGGGCGTCGGCCGGGGCCTGAGCGCGGGCGTGGCGTGGCAGGAAGCGATCGCCGAGCAGGTCGCGGTGCTGGTGTCGAGCGGCGACCGCCGCATCGCCGAGCGTGCCGACGATCTGCGCGATCTGGAACGCCATGTGCTGGCCGCGCTGGCCGGCCTGCCGATCGAGGGGCCGAGCGTTCCCGCCGGTGCCATTCTGGTCGCCGAGGATTTGTTGCCCAGCCAGGTCGCCGCGCTCGACGCGAACGTCGTCGCCGGCATCGCGCTGGTCAAAGGCGGGCCGACCTCGCACGCCGCGATTCTGGCGGCGGGGATGGGGCTGCCCATGGCGGTCGCGTTCGGCGAGCCGCTGGCGGCGCTGGAGGACGGTCGCGTCATCATACTCGACGCCGATCGCGGCCTGATCGACCCCGAGCCGGATACCGAGGCGCAAGCCAGCGTCCGCGACACCATCGCCCGCCGCAAGGCCGAGATGGAGGCGGCACGCGCATCGCAGGGACCATGCCGCACGGCGGATGGCACCCGGATCGAGATGTTCGCGAACCTCGGCTCGGTCGCGGATGCCGAGGCGGCGGTGGCGGAGGGCGCGGAAGGCTGCGGCCTGCTCCGCACCGAATTCCTGTTCCTGGAGCGTGCGACCGCGCCGACTCGCGACGAACAGGCACAGGACTATCAGGCGATCGCCGATGCACTGGGCGACCGACCGATGATCGTTCGGCTGCTCGATGTCGGTGGCGACAAGCCCGCGCCGTACATGGACCTGCCCGTCGAGGAGAACCCGGCGCTGGGCCTGCGCGGCATTCGCGTGTCGCTGGCCGATCCGCAATTGCTGGAGGATCAGGTGGCCGCGATCCTGGCGGTGCGCCAGCCATGCCGGATCATGGCGCCGATGGTCGCCAGCCTGTCCGAGCTGGAGGCGGTTCGCGCCGTCGTCGAACGCCAAGGCGGTAAGGCGGAGGTCGGTGTCATGATCGAGACGCCGGCCGCCGCCATTTCCGCTGATATTCTCGCGCGTAAGGCGGACTTCTTCTCGATCGGCACCAACGACCTGACCCAATATACGCTGGCCATGGATCGCGGCAACGCGGCGGTGGCGGCGGGGGTCGACGGGTTGCATCCGGCCGTGCTGCGGCTGATCGGCACGACCTGCGAGGGTGCGGCCAGGCATGGCACGCCGGTCGGTGTCTGTGGTTCGCTGGCCGCCGATCGTCTCGCGGTGCCGATCCTGCTCGGCCTGGGCGTGACCGAATTGTCGGCGCCGCCGGCGCGGGTCGCCGCGATCAAGGCGCTGGTCGGCAAGCTCGACCTGGCGCGGTGCCGCGCCGTGGCGGCGGAGGCGCTGGAGCTTCCCTCGGCAGCGGCGGTGCGCGCGTATATCACCAAGATGCTTCAGGAGATCGGCGCATGAGCTCGCCCATGGCCTCGCTTCAATCGCTCGGGCGGGCGCTGATGCTGCCCATCGCGGTCCTGCCGGTGGCGGGTCTGCTGCTCCGCCTGGGCCAGCCGGATATGCTCAACATCGCCTTCATGGCGAATGCGGGCAATGCCATCTTCGACAATCTGGGGCTGCTGTTCGCGGTCGGCGTCGCCACCGCCTTTGCCCGTGATGGCAATGGCGCGGCGGCGCTGGCGGGGATCACTTGCTACCTCGTCACCATCAAGGGGGCCGAGACCCTGGTCGTGCCGCCCGCCGGCACCGGAGCGGGGCTTGCCAAGGACATCGCCGCCACCGTCGATGCCGCCTGGCGGATGAAGGCGGTCCACCGCTTCGACGTGCCGGTCGGCATCGTCGCCGGCCTGATCGGCGGCAGCTTCTACAACCGGTTCGCCACCATCAAGATGCCCGAATATCTGGCGTTCTTCGGCGGCCGGCGTTTCGTGCCGATCATCGCGGGCCTGGCGGGCCTCGGGCTGGCGGGGCTGCTGGGTCTGGCCTTCGGGCCGGTCAATGCCGGTGTCGATGCGCTGAGCCAAGGCGTCGTGCAGGCCGGCGGGCTCGGCCTGTTCGCGTTCGGCGTGCTCAACCGCTTGCTGATCGTCACCGGGCTGCACCACATCCTGAACAACGTCGCCTATTTCGTGGTCGGCGATTATCAGGGCACGACGGGTGACCTGCGCCGCTTCTTCGCGGGCGATCCCACGGCGGGCGCGTTCATGAGCGGGTTCTTCCCCGTGATGATGTTCGGCCTGCCCGCCGCCTGTCTCGCCATGTATCACGAGGCGCTGCCCGAGCGGAAAAAGGCGGTCGGTGGCATGCTCTTCAGCCTGGCGCTGATGTCGTTCCTGACCGGCGTGACCGAGCCGATCGAGTTCAGCTTCATGTTCCTGGCGCCGGTCCTCTACGCCTTCCACGCGATCCTGACGGGTCTGGCGGAAGCGTTGATGAACGCGCTGGGCGTGCGGCTGGGCTATGGCTTTTCGGCCGGGCTGTTCGACTATGTGCTGAACTTCGGACAGGCGACCAAGCCGCTGCTGCTGGTGCCGGTGGGCGCGGTCTATGCCGTCCTGTATTACGCCGTGTTCCGCTTCGCGATCCGCCGCTGGAACCTGCAGACGCCGGGCCGCGAGGTCGAGCCGGCGGGCGAAAGCGTGGCCGAGGGCGGGCAGCCGGTGGTCGAGGGCGGGCGCGGGGCGTCCTTCGTCTCGGCGATGGGCGGCGGCGCCAATCTGGCCGAGGTCGCCGCCTGCACCACGCGTCTGCGCCTGATCGTCAACGATCCCGCCATCGTCGACGAACCCACGCTCAAGCGCCTGGGCGCGCGCGGCATCCTGCGGCCCTCGCCGACAGGCGTGCAGGTGGTGCTGGGTCCCGTTGCCGACACCGTCGCGATGGAGATGCGCGCGGCGATGGCGGCCGGGCAGGGGCAGCGTGTCATCAGTCCGGTCGCGCCCGCATCGTCACCGACGCCGGCGGTCGCGCCGACCTCTTCGCCCGCGACCTTGCCGGATGCGCTGTCCGCCTTGCTGGGCGGGGCGGGGAATATCCGGTCGGCCACGCCCCATGCCGGGCGCTGGCGGGTGGAGTTGCGCGACACCGGGCTGGTCACGAAGGGGACGGCGCCCGGCGTGCGCACCCTCGCCATCCGCGATGGGAATATCGCTCACATCCTGATTGATGAACCGACGTCGTAATCGATAGATATCAACTTGATGCCATTTGGCCGTTGGATGTAATCCGGGCCCGGATTTTTCCGATAATGGACCGGTGCGGGCGACCGCTCACAGGATGACGGAGGGGTTGCTTGATTACGGAGTCGACGGAGGTATCGGAAGACAAGCGGCTGTACCGCGCGCCGGCACTGGAAAAGGGGCTCGACATTCTCGAGCTTCTATCGGCGGAGGAAAATCCGCTGACGATGAGCGCGATCGTCACCCGCCTGGGCCGTTCGACCGGCGAGCTGTTCCGGATGATCCAGGTGCTGGAGCATCGCGGCTATGTCCGCCAGGGCCCCGACGGGTATGTCATGACCGAGCGGCTGTTCCATCTGGGCCTGAAGCGACCGCCGGTGCGCAGCCTGATGGAACAGGCGCTGCCCGAAATGCGCCAGCTGGCGGATCGGATCGGCCAGTCCTGTTATCTAGCGATCCCCTCGGGCGCGTCGTCCTCGGTCATCGCGCGGATGGAGGCGAGCACGACGATCGGCTTCTCGGTGCGGGTCGGCTATCGCCGGCCGCTTTATGAGACCCCCTCGGGGCTGGTCCTCTATGCGGGTCAAACCGATGCGGTCCGGCGCGATTGGGAAGCCTTGTTCCATCCGCCGCTAGACGATGCGGCGCGCACCGCCCTGATCGCCCAGGCGGACACCGTCCGCGCGCAGGGTTATGCGCGTGGCGAAAGCCCGGAAATGGCCGGGATGGTGGAACTGGCCACGCCGATCCGCCGCGGGCAGCGCACCTGTGCGGTGCTGACCGTGCCGTTCATCCGCCTGACCGACGCGATGGTGAACGAAGACGAGGCGCTGGCGCAGGCGCGGATCAGCGCCGAGCGGATCAGCGAGCAGCTGTCGGGCAACGACGTCGGCGTCTGACCCCGCCACCACGCAGGCCACGCGGGTGTAACCCCCATGTCCGCCGGCTTGCCTTGTCGGCATCCCCGGCGATAGAGCCGCCGATGATTGAACAAATCATGGCGGTGCGGGCTTTACCGTCCACTTGCCGGAGTGCCGGCCACCGGGCCGGAAAAGCGTACAGGGGGTCAAGCCGATGCTGCTGAAATATTATAAGGGTTCATTCCTTTTCACCGGCATCTGCCTGGCGATCGCCGCGTGGCTGGGCTTTCAGAGCACGGGCACCTTGCCCGGCACGCTCGGCGTGTTGTGGATCGTGCTGGTCCTGGGCGTGCTGGAGGTGTCGCTGTCGTTCGATAATGCGGTGGTCAACGCCACCGTGTTGCGCGACATGGACGACAAATGGCGCCGGCGCTTTCTGACCTGGGGTATCCTGATCGCGGTCTTCGGCATGCGGATCGTCTTCCCGCTAGCGATCGTGGCGATCGCGGCGCATATGGGACCGATCGAGGCGATCAAGCTCGCCGCCGGCGATCCGGTCCGCTACGAACAGATCATCACCTCCGCCCATGTCGGCATCTCTGGCTTCGGCGGCAGCTTCTTGGCGATGGTCGGCCTGAACTTCTTCCTCGACGACGAGAAGGAGGAGCATTGGCTGTCGATCATCGAGCGTCCGCTGGCCGCGCTGCGCGAGATTTCGGGGCTGGCGACGGGTATCGTCCTGCTCGCCCTGTATGGCATCTCGCAGTTCATCCCCGCCGAAGAGGCGATGACCTTCATCACCGCCGGCATCTTCGGGCTGCTGACCTATATCGCGGTGCATGCGATCGGTGTGCTGCTGGAGGGCGATGGCGATGCGGCGACGGGCGCGGCGGCCAAGTCGGGCTTCGCGGCCTTCCTGTATCTCGAGGTGCTGGACGCCAGCTTCTCGTTCGACGGGGTGATCGGCGCCTTCGCATTGTCGAACAACCTGTTCATCATCGCGCTGGGTCTCGGCATCGGTGCGATGTTCGTGCGTTCGATGACGATCATGCTGGTCGATAAGGGCACGCTGACCCAGTATCGCTATCTCGAGCATGGCGCCTTCTACGCCATCATCGCGCTGGCCGCGATCATGCTGCTGTCGGTTCGCTTCGAGATTCCCGAGACGATCACCGGCCTGATCGGCGCGACGTTGATCGGTCTGTCCTTCTGGGCGTCGGTGCGCAGCAACCGCAAGCATCCCGACCAGGCGCTGGCGAGTGCCGATCCGGTGCAGCCGACCGGCAAGTCGGTCGGGGCCTGATCCGGGACTCCCGATCCGAGAGCCCCGATCCGGAACCCCCGATCCGGAACCGTTGCCGCCAAGAACGATTACCCTTTTCGTAACGCTGGCGAAAAGGACTGCGCATGCCGACATCGGCGATCGATACCCTGGAGGGTGACGCGTTCGTATCCAAGCCGCTTCGGCATACGAACCTGTTCCTGAAGGGGCGCGGGCGCGAGGCGATGACGCCCGACGACATGGCGGTGCTGGAGGACAGCGTCGCCGATGTCATCGCGATGCCGGCGCGCAAAATCGTCATCCGCCGCGACGAGCGGGTGCGGTATAGCAGCCTGCTGCTCGAAGGTGTGATGTGCCGGTACATGGACGATCGTCAGGGCAACCGGCAGATCGTGGCCTTTCATGTGCCGGGCGATTTCGTCGACCTGCACGCCTTTCCCATGCGCTATCTGGACCATGACGTCGCCACGCTGACCCCGGTGCGGGTCGCGACCGTCGGTCATGACCGTCTGGAGTCCATCCTGCAGCATCGGCCTCGGCTGACGCGCATGCTGTGGTTCTCGACGCTGCTCGATGCCGCAATGCACCGTGAATGGGTGTTCCGCCTCGGCCGGCTGGAGGCGGACGGGCGGGTCGCGCATCTGTTCTGCGAGCTGCACGAACGCCTCGCGATGGTCGACCTGGTGCGTGACGGCATGTTCCGCTTTCCCGTCACCCAGATCGATCTTGCGGAGGCGGCGGGCATTACGCCTGTCCATCTCAACCGCGTGCTGCGGTCGCTGCGCGAACGCGGGCTGATGACCTTTCGCAGCGGCGAGGTCCATATCCTTGATCCCAAGGCGCTGCGCGCGCTGGCGGACTTCGATTCCGGCTATCTCTTCGGCGGTGGTCCGGCGATGAATGAGAAGGGCGCATGAACACGCCGTTCCGCTCGGCGCCCGTCCATGCCGATCCGGGCGTCGCCACCGCCGAGCAGGGCGTGGTGATGCTCGATGGACCCAATGGGGTCGCGGTGGCGATGACCCCCTTTGCCGCCGAAGCGACGGGACAGTCGCTGATCGCGGCGGCGCGGACCGCGCGCGAACAGCCGGACGACGCTTCCTGACGCTCGGGGAGTGGGACAGAAGACTTTACCCGTTTGCGCCGGGGCCTATGATGACGCCCGTTTCATGAACGGGAGTTCGCCTTGCGTCATCTCTACCTCGCCGCTGGTCTTGCGGCGCTTCTGAGCAGTTCCGTGCTCGCCGGTCCGCCCCAGGCCGCGCAGGCCCCAGCGACCAACCCGCTGATCGCCCCCTGGACCGGCCCCTATGGCGGGGTGCCGCCCTGGGATAAGGTGAAGCCCGAGCTGTTCCCGGCCGCGTTCGAGGCAGCGCTGGCCGAGCGTCGCCAGGACTATGAGCGGATCGCCAACAATCCGGCCAGGCCGACCTTCGCCAACACCTTCGTGCCGATGCAGAATGCCGGGCAGACGCTGAACCGTGTGATGACGCTGTTCGGGGTGATGACGGGCAATATGAATACGCCCGCCTATCAGGCGCTGGACCGTGAATGGTCGCCCAAGCTGTCCAAGGCGTCGGACGAGATCACCTTCAACCCCAAGCTGTTCGCGCGGATCGAGGCGATCTACAAGGCGCGCGACACGAGCGGGCTGGACGCGCAGCAGAAGCGGCTGGTCACGCGTACCTATGACAGCTTCGTGCGGCAGGGGGCCAAGCTGACGCCCGCGCAGAAGGAGGAGCTGTCCGCCTTCAACCAGAATCTCGCCATCAACTTCAGCGAATTCTCGCAACGGCTGCTGGCGGACGAGGGCACCGCGATCATCGTTACCGACGAAGTGCGGCTCGCGGGCCTGCCCGACAGCGTGAAGGCCGTCGCCAAGGCGGCGGCGGCCGAGCGCGGGGCACAGGGCTGGGCGATCGTCAACACCCGCTCGGCGGTCGATCCGGTGCTGACCTTCGCCACCGACCGCGGCTTGCGCGAGCAGGTGTGGCGTGCCTTCACCAAGCGCGGCGACAATGGCGACATCAACGATACCAAGGCGACCATCGCGCGCATCGTGCGCCTCCGTGCCAACCGCGCGCACCTGCTGGGCTTCAAGACCCATGCCGATTGGCGGATGCAGGACACGATGGCCAAGACCCCGGCCGCCGCGATGGACCTGATGATGCGCGTCTGGCCCGCCGCCAAGGCGCGCGTCGCCGAGGAGGTCCGCGACATGCAGGCCATTGCGGATAAGGAAGGCGCGAAGATCACGATCGAGCCCTGGGACTATCGCTTCTATCAGGAGAAGGTGCGCAAGAGCCGCTACGACCTCGATCAGGCCGAACTGAAGCCCTATTTCGAGCTGAACAACATCATCCAGGGTTCGCTCTACGCCGCGAACCGGCTCTATGGGCTGGATTTCAAGGAGATCACCGGCACGGTGCCGGTGTTCGAGCCGAACATGCGCGTCTGGCACGTCACGCGGAACGGCAAGGAAGTCGGCCTGTTCTACCGCGATGATTTCGCACGGACGGGCAAGCGTTCGGGCGCATGGGCGAACACCTATCGCGGCCAGCGCAACTTGCCGCCGGTGCAGAATGTCCTGTCGTCGAACAACAACAACTTCGCCAAGGGCGCGCCCGGTGAACCCGTCCTGATCAGCCTCGACGATGCCGAGACGCTGTTCCACGAGTTCGGGCACGCAATCCATGCGATGCTGCAGAACGTGACCTATCCGGGGCTGGCAGGCACGCCGCGCGACTTCGTGGAATATCCCAGCCAGGTGAACGAGCATTGGCTGCTGACGCGCGACGTGCTCGACAAGTACGCGCGCCACTACAAGACCGGCCAGCCCATGCCGCAGGCGCTGCTCGACAAGATCAAGGCGTCGGAGACCTTCAACCAGGGCTTTGCGACGACCGAATATCTGTCCTCGGCAATCGTCGATATGAAGCTGCACACCATCCCGGACGGGATCGTCGATCCGGCGGCGTTCGAGGCGACGACGCTGAAGGAGATCGGCATGCCGAAGGAGTTGGTGATGCGGCACCGCCTGCCGCAGTTCAATCACCTCTTCTCGTCGGACAGCTATTCGGCGGGCTATTACAGCTATCTCTGGTCGGAGACGATGGACGCCGACACCTTCGCGGCGTTCGAGGAAGCGGGCAGCCCCTGGGATAAGGCGACGGCGGATCGATTCGCGCGTATCCTGCTGTCGACGGGGAATGAAACCGACCGCGCGGAGGCTTACCGCGCGTTCCGGGGCCGCGATCCGGACGTGAACGCGCTGCTGAAGCAGCGGGGCTTCCCGACGAAGTAACCGCCAATTCCTCCCCAAGCTTGCTTGGGGAGGGGGACCATCGCGAAGCGATGGTGGAGGGGCGAGGGGCGAATGCCCCTCCACCACGCCCGCAGGGCGTGGTCCCCCTCCCCATCGGAGATGGGGAGGATTGGGCTTACAGCGCCTTCAACCGGATCGCCTGACCGCCACCGGGGGCGAGCGACAAGGTGAGGGTGTCGCCCTTCTTGACGCGCTTGGTCTCGAACGCGATCGAATGGCGCGCGTCGGTCGCATAGGTCGCACCGGGGCCGTCCTTATAGACCTGCGTTTCATAGGACTTGCCCGGATCGAGGAAGTCGAGCGTCACGGTCAGCTCACGCGCATTCTCGTCGGTGATCGACCCGATATACCAGTCGCGACTCTTCCGGTCGCGCCGCGCGAAGGTGACGTAATCGCCGACCTCTCCGTTCAGGACGCGGCTATCCTCCCAGTCCACCGGCACATCCGCGATGAAGCGGAAGGCTTGGCGGTATTTGGCATAATTCTCGGGCGTGTCGGCCGCCATCTGCACCGGCGAGTAGAGCACGACATAGAGCGCCAGCTGCTTGGCGATAGTCGACTGGATCGGGCTGTTATCGCTCCCCGTCAGGCTCAGCACACCCGGCGTGAAGTCCATCGGCCCTTCGAGCATCCGGGTGAAGGCCAGGTTGACCTCATGCTCGGGCGGGTTCTTGCCCGGCCAGGCATTATACTCCATCCCCCGCGAGCCCTCGCGCGCCAGCCAGTTGGGATAGGTGCGGCGCAGGCCGGTGTCCTTGACCGGCTCATGCGCATCGATCGACACCTTGTACTTGGCGGCGGCTTCCAGCACGCGCAGATGGTGGTTCACCATCCACTGGCCCTCATGCCACTCACGGGCGACCGAGCCGTCCGCGTTCACCCGCTCGATCTGGCCCGCATCGGCGACATAGCCGGTCTTGACGACATGCTCGCCATGATCGGCGGCGAATTTGAAGGCCGGGTCGAACTGGCTCTCATAATGGCTGACCGCGCCGCCCGTCTCGTGATGGCCGATCAGCGAGACGCCCTTGGCCTTGGCGTATTTCGCCAGATAGTCCGCGTCGAAATCCTCGGCCGGGGTCGCGAACTGCATCGCCGAGCCATTGCCCGCCCAGTCGCCGTCCCAGCCGATATTCCACCCCTCGACCAGCACGCCGGGGATGCCGTATTTCGACGCGAAGTCGATATAGGTCTTCACATTCGCCGTGGTGGCCCCGTGGCGAGGGCCGCGCGCCCAGCTCCACTCGCCCTTGATCATCTTCCACCAGACGCCGACGAACTTGCCCGGCTTCACCCAGCTGACGTCGCCCAGCTTGTTGGGCTCGTTCAGGTTGAGCATCAGATGGCTCGTATAAAGCCCGCCCGCATCCGGCGCGATCAGGAAGGTGCGCCACGGCGTCGTCCAGGCGCCTGTCTTCACGACCTTGGGCGCGCCCGAGCCGGGGGTGAGGACCGCCTTGAAGCTGTTCCCCTCGGTCTTCATGACGCCCATGCTGGCATAGTCGACCAGCGCCGCCTCGTGGATGGCGATATGGGTGCCGTCGTCCAGCTTCATCGTGATCGGCGTCGCCGCCGTGCCGACCGCGCTGATGGCTGTGCGATTGTAGAGATATTCCTCGCGGTTCCAGAGGAAGGCGGGCTTCCACCACGCCGTCCCGTTCTGCGCGATGTTGAACTCGGTCAGTTCCTCGGCGATGTTCGCCTTGGGCAAGGCCTGCTGCTCAGGAAATTCGTAGCGGAAGCCGACGCCGTCATCCTGCACCCGGAACACCACGTCATAGCGGCGATGGAGCGCACTCGATTCCATCAGGCGGACGCGCATCTCGCGGTGGTTGTCGCGGATGGTGCGCCACTCGCCCCAGGGCTGGGTCCAGCTGGTGTCGGACTTGGCGTGCGACACGGACTCGATCTTCAGCCCCCGCTCGATCTTGGGCGCGTCGGTGAACATCATGCCCAGTCGCGAGGGCGCGACGATCGCCTTGCCGTTGCGGGCGATCATATAGACCGCGCGACCGTCATTGTCGGTCGACACCTGCACCGTGATCTTGCCGTCGGGCGAGGTCTCGATCGCGTCGGGCTGTCCGGCGGGCTTGGCGAATTTGAACGTCTCGTTGACCGCTGGATCGGCGGGACCGTTTTGGGCTTGCGCCGCGCTGGCGATCAGGCCGAGCCCGATGGCGATGGTCGTCTTCATGCAGTCATCTCCCGGATCGCCGCCGCGAACGCGCCCAGGCGTTCGTCGGTGGCGCTATTGATCTGGACCAGCACCCGCCCACCGCGTGGCAGGGCAGGGGGCAGGGTCACGGGCGTGTCGCCCAGATTGAACAGGCAGAGCAGGCGCTGGTCGCCCTCGCGCCGCTCGAAGGCGAGCAGCTGGTCGTCGGCGTGGAGCAGCGTCAGGTCGCCGACCGCCAGCGCAGGCGTCTCGGCCCGCAGGCGGACGAGGCGGCGGGTCAGGTTCAGCAGCGAGTCCGGGTCGCCGTCCTGCCGGTTGACCGCCAGCGCGGCATGGTCCGGCCCGACCGGCAGCCACGGCTCGGCATCGGAGAAGCCGCCGTTGATCGCGTTGCTACTCCACGGCATCGGCGTGCGCACCCCGTCGCGCGACAGGGTCAGCGGCCAGTTGGCGATCGCTTCTGGATCGACCAGCCGCTCGAACGGCACATCGACCTGGGTCAGCCCCAGCTCCTCACCCTGATAGACAAAGGCATTGCCGCGCAAGCTGAGCAGCAACAGCATCTTCATCCGCGCAAAGGCGTCACGATGCTCGGGGCTGGCCCAGCGCGAGACGGCACGGGGCGCGTCATGATTCTCGAACGCCCAGCTCGGCCAGCCCATGCCCGGCTCGGCAGGCCATTTCGTCAGCGCGTCGGCAACGATGCGCGGGGTCAGCCGGTCTGCATAGAGGAAGTCGAAGCCATAGGCCGTGTTCAGCCGGTGGTCCCCGGCGGTGAACAGTTTCATCTCGCGATCCGCCTCGTCGCCGCCGACCTCGGCCACGGTGAAGCGGTCGCCATACTCGTCCAGCGTCGCGCGGATGCGCTCCAAGAACGGTACGATGTCGGCATGGCTCTGATTGTAGAGCTTGAGCTGGAAGTCGAACGGCCGGGTGCGCGTCTTGCCGGTGTCGGGCGCGGGCGGGTTATCGCGCATCGTCGGCTCGTGCATCATGAAGTTGATCGCATCGAGCCGGAAGCCGTCCACCCCCCGGTCGAGCCAGAAGCGCGCGGTCGCCAGCAATTCGGCCTGCACGTCCGGGTGGTGGACGTGAAGCTGTGGCTGCTCCTTCAGGAAATTGTGCAGATAATATTGCCCGCGTCGCGCGTCCCAGGTCCAGGCGGGGCCGCCGAACACCGACTGCCAGTTGGACGGCGGCGAGCCGTCGGGCTTGGCATCGGCCCAGACATACCAGTCGGCACGCTTATTGGTGCGACTGGCGCGGCTCTCGGTGAACCAGGGGTGCTCGTTGGAGGTGTGGCTGTACACCTGATCGATGACGACCTTCAGCCCCAGTTCGTGGGCGCGGGCGACCAGCGCGTCGAAATCGGCGAGCGTGCCGAAGATCGGATCGACATCGCGATAATCCGCCACGTCATAACCGAAATCCTTCATCGGCGAGGTGAAGAAGGGCGACAGCCAGATGGCGTCCACGCCCAGGCTGGCGACATGGTCCAGCCGCGCGGTGATGCCGGGCAGGTCGCCGATGCCGTCGCCATTGCTGTCGGCAAAGCTGCGCGGGTAAATCTGATAGATCACCGCGCCCTTCCACCAGGGGCGCAGGGCCTTGTGGGCAGTCTCGGTCATCAACGGCTCTCCGCCGCGCAGACGGCATAGCCGAAGGCGGGCAATTCCAGCATCAGGCTCCCCGGCGCGGCGGCGCTGGGCGAGCAGGTTCCGGCCATGGTCGCGAAGCGCGTCGATCCCGTTTCGACCTGCACGGCCTGCGCGATGGGCTTGGCCGATGTGTTGAACGCGATCACATATTCGCGCCCCGTGGCGGGATCGAAGCGCGACACCGCGAACAAGCCAGGTGCATCGCCGCGCGCGCGGATCACCTGCCGTCCTCGCGTCAGCGCCGGATTGGCGGTGCGCAGGCGGGCAAGCGTCGCGATCTCGCGATAGAGCGGATGGGTGGGGACAAAGCTGTCGGTCGCAGTCGTCTTCGTCGTGCCGACCAGCTTGTTGTCGTTGTAGCTCGCGACCTTGCTGGCGAGCATGTCCTCGCGCGCATCCTGGTCATTGCCGTCGCCCGCGAAGCCTTGTTCGTCGCCCGAATAGATGGTCGGCACCCCGCGCAGGGTCAGCAGCATCGCATGGCCTAGTTCGACCCGCTTCAGGATTTCGTCGTCCGAGGCGTTCGGGTTCGCCAGACGAACGTCGCGCGCGAACCGGCCATGGTCGTGATTGCCAAGGAAGGTCGGGAGGATGTCCGCCGTCGCCTCGCCCTTGGCATAGAGCACATCGCCCTCGAACAGGTTGGAGAGGACACGCGTCGGCTTGTTCTCGGCGACCGTCTGGATGACCGCGTTCATGAAGGCGAAGTCGAGGACTGCCGGATAGTCGGCGATCTTGGTCCAGCGCGCGAGATAGCCCGGCTCCATCCCCGCCGTCACCTCGCCGAAGATGTGGAAGTTCGGGATGCCCTTCGCCTTGGCCCGGTCGAGCATGGCGGGTACGAAGCTGCGCCAGAATTCCGGGTTCACATGCTTGGCGGTGTCGATGCGGAAGCCGTCGATGCCGAAGCGGTCGATCCAGCTGCCATAGATGTCGATCATCCCCGCAATGACGCGCGGGTTTTCGGTATAAAGATCGTCCAGGCCAGAGAAATCGCCGGTGGTCGAGCTTTCGTCCTCGAACGTCGTGTTGCCGCGATTGTGATAATAGATCGGGTCGTTGAGCCAGGCGGGGGTCTTGGCGTTCTTCTCCGCCGCCGGGACGTAGGGCGTGTAGGCGTAGGTAGGGTCGGTCAGCTTGGCGAAGTTCGCCGCCGTCTGCACGTCATCGCCCAGAAAGCCCGGATTGATCGGCGCACCCTTCACGCCGCCGCGCCGCTGATAGGGATAGGTCGCGCGGTCGCGATAGGGGCAGGGCGATCCCTCGGCGCATTCGCGATACTGGATCACGTCGGCGGTATGGTTGACGATGATGTCCATATAGACCTTCATCCCCCGGCCATGCGTCGCCGCGATGAAGGCACGCAGATCCGCCTCGGTGCCCAGATGCGGGTCGACCGTGGTGAAGTCGGTGATCCAGTAACCGTGATAGCCGGCGCTCTCCTGTCCCTTGGCACCCTGCACGGCCTTGTTCTTGAAGATCGGACCCAGCCAGATCGCGGTCGCGCCGAGCCGCTGGATATAGTCGAGGCGTTTGGTCAGCCCCTTCAGGTCGCCGCCATGATAGAAGCCCTTGTGGGTCGGATCGAAGCCGGTGGTCAGCGGGCCGCCCTTCAGCCCGCCGCGATCATTGGCGGTGTCGCCATTCTCGAACCGGTCGGGCAGGACGAAGTAGATCACCTCGTCCTGCGGCAGGCGCTGGCGATAATCCTGCGCCGCCAAGGGTGTGGCGGTCGCGAGCAGGGCGAGCAGCAGCTTCTTCATGGGGCAACCCTTTGGGCAGGTGCGGCGCAATGCGCGGCGAGGAAGGCGTCGTGCGTCGGCAGCCGGCTGGCCACCTGCGCGGCGTGACGCCAGGTGAGGCTGAGGAAATCATCCAACTCGTCGGCCGACAGCGCGTCGGCGAGGGCGTGATGGCCGACGGGCAGGATGCCCTGTCCGATCATCACCTGCGCCCAAGCAGGCTCGGCGAAGAGTTCGTCGCCCTCGCGCTGGATACGGCCATTGGCCCGGAACAGCGCAATCCGCGCGGTGAGGCTGTCGGGCAGGGGTACCGCGCGACGTTCGGTCCAGAACGGCTCTGCCCTGGCATTGGCGTGGTAATGCAGGATCAGGAAGTCGCGGATGCCCAGCCATTCGGTCTCGGTCAGGCGGTTATAGGCATCGACCTCGACCTGCTGCTGCGTCGACCCCGGCCAATATTCGAGCAGCCGCGCGATCCCCGACTGGATCAGATGGATGCTGGTCGACTCCAGCGGTTCAACAAAGCCCGCCGCCAGCCCCAGTGCGACGCAATTACCTACCCAGGCGCGCCGCCGCCGCCCGGTGGTGAAGCGCAGCAGACGCGGATCGCCGAGCGCCTCGCCGTTCAATGCGCCGAGCAGTCGGTCGGCGGCCTCGTCGTCCGAGAGATGGCGGCTGTCGTAGACCAGGCCGTTGCCCGTGCGATGCTGGAGCGGGATACGCCAGCGCCACCCCGCGCCGTGCGCGATTGCGCGGGTATAGGGGGGTAGGGGGCTGGCCCGCTCGCCCGGCACCGCCAGCGCGCGGTCGCAGGGGAGAAGTTCGGACCAGTCATCGAACGGCTCGGCCAGCGTCTCGCCGATCAGCAGCGCGCGAAAGCCGGTACAGTCGATGAACAGGTCGCCCGTTTCGCGGTGGCCGCCCTCCAGCATGACGTGATCGATCCGCCCGGTGGCGTCGCGTGCGACCAAGGCGATCTTACCCTCCACCCGCACCACGCCCGCCCCCTCGGCGTGGCGGCGCAGCAGCGCGGCGTACAGGCTGGCGTCGAAATGATAGGCCCAGGCAAGCCCGCTGGGTAAATCGGGGCGGCCGGGGTCGGGGGCGAAGCGGCCTGCCATCGCGGCCTGCGCGCTCGCCATATGGGTCCAGAGCGAGGCCGGGTTCGCTGCGCCGCCGCCGCGCAGCCAGTAATGGTGGAACGGCACCAGCCCCAGTCCGCGCCCGATGCTGCCGAACGCATGGAGATAGCCGCTGCCCTCGCCCGACCAGCCCTCGAACCGGATGCCCAGCTTGAAGCTGCCATTGGTGGCGCGCAGGAATTGGGCTTCGTCGAGGCCGAGCATCTGGTTGAACAGGCGGATACCGGGGATGGTCGCTTCGCCCACCCCGACCGTGCCGATCGCATCGGATTCGATCAGGGTGATGCGGGTCGAGGCGGGCACGAACCGCGCCAGTGCCGCCGCCGCCATCCATCCGGCAGTGCCGCCACCGACGATCACGACGCGCTGTGTGACGGCTGCCTGTGGGATCGCGGGCCTTGCGATACGGTCTGTCGAAGGGGCGGCGTCCATGCGGCGTCTCACGAAATCCGGCGCCGATCATCGAACCGGCGCGGGGTAGGGGCATCAGAAGCGATAGGTAAAGCCGGCCAGGAAGCGGCGGCCATAGCTCTGATAGTCGATCACCTGCTCACGGTTTCCGCCATTGGTGGTGACGAAGGGCGTGTCGGTCAGATTCTGGCCCTGCAGGAACAGCGACAGCCCCTTGAACGTGCCCTCCTGGAAGTCATAGCCGATCTGGCCGTCGACGATCGTCTCGTCGATGGCGCGGCGGCGGACGCGGTTGGCGCCGAAGCCCGACAGCTCACCCACGAAGGTCGAGCGGTAGCGGACCGAGCCACGGATGTTCAGGCCCCATTTCTCGAAATAGGCGGTCCCGTTGGCGACCCAGCGCGAATAGCCGGGAATGTCCTCGGGCTCGCCGCCGGGCGTCGGGGTGATCTCGGTCTTCGTGTACGACCCGCCGCCCGTCAGGCCGAAGCCGTCGAGGAAGCCGACCACCTGACCCAGCGGCAGCGTGCCCGCCAGCTCGACGCCGTAAATCTTGCCGCCGGTGCCGTTGATCGGCCGGGTGATGCGGCCCTGATTGGGGATGCCGGCGGGGAGCGCGGCGGGCAGGGGCAGGCCGGTATAGTCGTAGGGCTGCTCAAGATTGTAAACGAAGCTCTTGAGATCCTTGTAGAAGCCCTGCGCCGCCAGATAGCCGCGCGTGCCGAAATACTTCTCGACCGTCACGTCGAACGAGTTCGACCGGATCGGGCGGAGGAACGGGTTGCCGCCATTGCCGGAGATGATGCCCTGCTGCGCATCGAAGCCATAGGACAGCGCGACGCGCATGTCGTCGAAACGCGGACGCATCATCTGGCGCGCCGCCGCCACGCGGAACACCCAGTCGCTGGGCAGGCGCAGCGACAGGTTGGCGCTGGGCAGGATGTCCCAGTAATCGTCGCCCTGGACGATGTTGGTATAGCCGGTGCCGTTATAGATCAGCCCGCGCGACTTCTGCTCGGTGCCGACCGCCTGCACGCCGATATTGCCGGTCAGCTCGGCCGTGCCCAGCTGCGCCTTCAGATCGGCCTGGAGATAGGCGGTCATCAGATGCTCGGTCGTGGTGTACGCTTTGGCGGGCACGTCGGGGCTGGCGTTCGGCGTCAGGGTGATGACCCCGCCCGCCAGCAGCGCGCGCGGATCATAGCTGAGCATCGGTCCCAGACCCAGATAGGTCAGATCGGTCGGCGCCTGGCGATATTGCTGCGGCAACGGCGCGATGGTGGCGCCCCCGGGCAGGGTGACGAACTGCTCGTTGGGGCTCAGCGACTTGGAATGGTCGGTATAGTTCAGCCCGAAGCGCAGCGCGCTGACGATCGGCGTGGCGACCTCGCGCTCGATCTCGACGCGGTACTGCTTGATCTCGTCGGTGACCTTGCGGTCGTTGAAATAGCCGGTCTGCCGCGTCTGGCCGCCCCAGCCCAGCGGATCGGTGAGCTGGATCAGGTTGGGATCGGAATAGTTCAGCGTCGGCTTGAAGACGGTGCCGTTCCGCCCCGTCGTGAAACCGATCGTATCGGTCGCGCCGACGCCCTGGCCGTATCCGGTGCCGCTATAGGTCTCCAGCGTGATCTCGTCGCGATCGGTGCGCGAATAGCTGAGGTCCAGCATCGCGCTCCAGCCGTCATCGCCCTTATACTTGCCGTTATAGCCGAACGAATAGAGCTTGGCCTTGCGCTGGAACGAGTCGTTGCGGATCACGCCTTCGACATTGTTGAAGGTGCCCGAGGTGACGAGGCCGTTGGCGACGACCGGGTTGGTCAGCGAGGTGCCCGAACCCCAGGCCAGCGGCAGTTCGATACCGCGCTTGATCTGGTCGTCGTTGAAGTCGGAATAGAAGCCGTCGAGCGTGCTGGTGAAATGGTCGCTCATTTGCCACTGTACCGTGCCCGAAAGGCCCAGGCGCTTCAGCGTGGTCGAGGTGACATAGGATTTGGAGCCGCCGATGACCTTCGCCGGCTGGCCGCCGACCGTGGTGTCGGCATAGCCCCAGGCATTGCCTTCCTGAATCTGGTATGGTTCGTTGAGATAACTGGCCGACAGCGCGACGCCGATCGTGTCGTCGGCGAACTGGTCGACATAGGTCGCGGTCGCGCGATAGCCGAAGTCCTTCGACCCCGCATTCAGCTTGCCGATATCGGCATAGGTGCCGCGCGCGCCGACCGAGAAGACGCGCTTGCCGTAATCGAGCGGGCGGATGGTCTTCAGGTCGACGGTGCCCGACAGACCCTGGCCGATCAGGCCGGCATTGGCGGTCTTGTAGATCAGCACCTGGTTGACGACTTCGGCCGGATACTGGTCATATTCGACCGCGCGATTGTCGCCGGTCGAGGTCTGCTCGCGGCCGTTGAGCAACGTGGTCGAGAAATCGGGCGCGAAGCCGCGGATCGAGATGGCGTTGGAGCGGCCGTTGACGCGCTGCGACGTGACGCCGGGCAGGCGCGCGATCGACTCGGCGATCGAGGCGTCGGGCAGCTTGCCGATATCCTCGGCCGAGACGGACTCGACGACCAGATCGCGGTTCTTCTTCTCGGCGACGGCGTTTTCCAGCGCGGCGCGGAAGCCGGTGACGACGATATCGGTGCTGTCGGCTTCGCCCTGCGCTGGCGTCTGGGACTGGGCGGCGGCGCCGTCATTGGGGTTGGCGCTGTCGGCCGTCTTGGCCGAGGGATCGGGCACGATCGCATAATTCTGCGCGGCGAGCGGCGCGGCGATGACCAGGGCCAGCGTGCTGGCGCCGAGCTTCAGGAACGAGCGCGCGGCATCGGCCGGCGCCACAGGGCGAACCGTCATGAAATCCCCTCCAGGAAACCCCGCCTTCTTTCAAGGGACGGGTATGGTTGTTGGGGCTTTCTGTGAAATCGATCGCGGCAAATGCCAATCAACCCGCATACGTATTCAATGCGGCCGTTTCGGTCTGTTGCATTATTACGACAGGGTGCATGCCCAACCCGGATCGGTCATACCGGAGGGCATTCGCACAGGAGGATGCCCGAGCCGTGGTTGGCCAGAGAAAGCCCACATCGTTCGATATCGCGCAACTGGCCGGCGTCTCGCAGCCGACGGTCAGCCGTGCGCTACGGGGCAGTCCCTCGGTCAGCGCGGCGACGCGCGCGCGGATACAGGCGATCGCCAAGACGCTGAACTATACGGTCGATCGCGCCGCCTCCAACCTGCGTAGCGGGCAGACGCGGACGCTGGCACTGCTGCTGTTCCGCGATCCTTCGCCCGGGCGGACGCTGATCAATCCCTTTTTTCTCGGTATGTTGGGCTCGATCATGGAGAGCTGTGCGGAGGTCGGATACGACCTGCTCGTCTCCTTCCAGAATGTCGAGAATGACTGGCAGGCCGATTATGAGGACAGTCACCGCGCCGACGGGCTGATCCTGCTCGGCTATGGCGATTATGCCGATTACCGCGAGCAACTCGACCAGCTGGTCGCGCGCGGCACGCATTTCGTGCGCTGGGGATCGGTCGCGCCGGGGCAGCCGGGGCTGACCATCGGTTGCGACAATCATGCCGGTGCGCTGGCGGCGACGCGGCACCTGATCGCGCAAGGGCGGACGCGGATCGCCTTTCTGGGCGACGCGACCGACCATTATCCCGAATTCCACGACCGTTATCGCGGCTATTGCGATGCCTTGGCCGAGGCGGGGCTGGCGTGCGACCCCATGCTCCAAGTCGGTGCCATTTCCAGCGAGGAGGCGGGCGAGCGGGCGGCGCGCGCGCTGCTGGCGCGTGGCGTCACGTTCGACGGGATCATGGCGGCGAGCGACCTGATCGCACTCGCCGCGATGCGGGTGCTGGCCGAGGCGGGGCGGCGCGTGCCGGCGGATGTCTCGGTGGTCGGCTTCGACGATATTCCGGCCGCCAGCTTCGCGCATCCACCGTTGTCGACCGTGGTGCAGGATGCGGCGGCGGCGGGTCGCCTGCTGGTCCGGGCGCTGCTGGCGGAGATTTCGGGCAAGCCGCGCACTGCCACGTTGCTGCCCGCGACCTTGGTCGTGCGCGGATCGAGTGTGCGGCCATAATCATAACGATAAGAGTGCATTGGGAGGGGATATGGAGAAGCCGCGTCAGGGCTTTTGGGGATTGTGGAATACCTCGTTCGGCTTTTTCGGTATCCAGATCGGCTTTGCGTTGCAGAATGCGAATGTCAGCCGGATTTTCCAGTCGATGGGAACGGCGGAAAAGGACCTCGCCTTTCTGTGGATCGCCGCACCGCTGACCGGGCTGCTCGTCCAGCCGATCATCGGCCATTATAGCGACCGCACCTGGAGCCGGTTCGGGCGGCGGCGTCCCTATTTCCTGGCGGGCGCGGTGCTGGCCACGCTGGCGCTGATCGGCATGCCCAATGCGGGCGGATTGCTGGCGGCGGCGATGCTGTTGTGGCTGCTTGACGCCTCGCTCAACATCTCGATGGAGCCGTTCCGCGCGTTCGTCGGCGATATGCTGCCCAGCCGCCAGCGCACGGCGGGCTATGCGTTCCAGACGGCCTTTATCGGCGCGGGCGCGGTGCTGGGGTCGCTGGCGCCGCAATTGCTGACCGATGTCT
Organism: Sphingomonas pseudosanguinis; assembly: GCF_014196255.1. GTDB lineage: Bacteria > Pseudomonadota > Alphaproteobacteria > Sphingomonadales > Sphingomonadaceae > Sphingomonas > Sphingomonas pseudosanguinis. Next base: position 61,300 of record NZ_JACIDH010000005.1, on the reverse strand, counting down.
TCCACGTCGCCAATGTCGCGCCGGCGGGGGACGTGCCGGCATCGGTACGCTATGGTTTCTATATCGGCGCGGCCGCACTGTTCGTAGCGGTGCTCTGGACCGTCCTGACCACGCGCGAATATTCGCCCGAACAGATCGCCGCCTTTGCCGAGCAGGATGCGGGGCAGGCGGTGCATAGCGATGCCGTGCCCTCCACGCGGATCGGGGCCGCGCCGATGTGGATCGCCGCCGGCGCACTGATCGTCGCGGCGGTGGGCTGGCTGGGGCTCGACAAGCCGGTCTATCTGCTGGGCGGTGGCCTCATTGCCTTCGGCCTCGCGCAGATCGTCAGCGCGGCGCTGGTACGGGGCGGGAAGGCGCAGAACGCGCTGAGCCAGATCCTGGCCGATCTGGCGGCGATGCCGGCGACGATGAAGCGGCTGGCGCTGGTCCAGTTCTTCACTTGGTCGGCGCTGTTCATCATGTGGATTTATACCACCCCGATCGTCGCCGAACGGGTCTTCCATACCCGCGATGCGACGAGTGCGGCCTTCAACGAGGGTGCGAACTGGGTCGGCGTGTTGTTCGCGGTCTATAGCGGGGTGGCAACGCTCTGGGCCTTCGCGCTGCCGCCGCTGGCGCGCGCGATCGGGCGTCGCAATACGCATATCCTCGGACTGTTATGCGGCGCGGCGGGGTTCGCATCGTTCCTGGTAATTACGGATGCTTGGGTGCTGCTGGCGTCGATGGCGCTGGTCGGCATCGCCTGGGCCTCGATCCTGACCATGCCCTATGCGATCCTGTCGGCGGCGCTGCCGGCGGAAAAGCTCGGCATTTATATGGGTTTGTTCAACATCTTTATCGTGTTGCCGCAGCTGATCGTGTCGTCGGTGATGGGCGCGGTGGTCAGTCGCTTCTTCCCGCAGGACGTGGTCTGGACGATGGCCATCGCCGCCGGGGTGATGGGCCTCGCCGCGCTCGCGATGCTGCGGGTCGCGCGCGATGCGTGAGGCGGCTCAGCGGGGCAGGGTGATGGTCGCCGCCAGCCCGCCCTCGGGCCGGTTGGTCAGGCGGATGTCGCCCCCCGCCTCGCGCACGATCGACCGGGCGAGCGCCAGCCCCAGGCCGATGCCGCCGGTGTCGCGGTTGCGCGAGCTTTCCAGGCGGATGAAGGGATCGAACACCGTCTCCAGCTGATCCGGCGCGATGCCCGGCCCCTGATCGGCGACGATGATTGCAATCTCATGCGGCTTGGCATCGATTCGTACATCTGCGCTATGGCCATATTTGACCGCATTCTCGATCAGGTTGCGCACCGCACGCCGCATCAGGGAAGGACGCAGCTTCAGCCGGAGCCGCCCGCTCTCCTCGAATGTCACCTCCTGCCCCAGATCGTGGAAGTCGGCGACCACGGCATCGACCAGCGCGTTCAGGTCGACATCGGTCTCCGCCTCGCTGGGCCGGCCGACCCGCGCGAGCGAGAGGATGTCCTCCAGCGTCTTGTTCATCTCGGCGATGGTGTCGGCCATGCGCAACCGGTCCTGCTCGTCCTCGACCGACTCGATCCGCACCCGGAGCGCGGCGAGGGGCGTGCGCAGGTCATGGCCGATCGCACCCAGCATCCGGTCCTTTTCCTCCAGCATCGCCCCGATCCGCAGCCGCAGCGCGTTGAACGCGGCGATCAGCGCCGATACGTCGAGCGGCCCCTGTTCGGGGATCGGCTCGCCCGGCTCGCGCGGGTCGAAATGCTCGGCCGCGCGGGTCAGGTCGCGCAAGGGACGGGAGATGCGCCGGCCGATCCACAGCACGGGCAGCAGGATGATGCCATAGAGGATCAGCGTCTGGGTGATCAGCCGCCAGACCAGATACATGCCGTCGCGCGGCCAGATCGAACGGGTGACGAGCCAGCCGCGCCCGCCCGGCTGTTCGACCGCGATCATCAGCTCGTCGACGGGATGACGCCGTCCGAAGCGGCGGCGCGGCCAGTCGAAATCGGCCGGGTTGAACGGGCGGATACCGGTGACGATGCGCCCGACCGGATGGCCCGACTCCACCAGTCCTTCGCGGATCAGCGTCTCGACCCCGGTCACACGCGGCAGGCCGGGGGCGATCGGATTGGCGGCGGCGCGGCGCACGCGCCCGCGTTCGTAGGGCGGGATGCGACCATTGCCCGACCGCTCGATCGCGTCGTTCAACCGCGCGATGGCCGGTCCCGAAATCTGTTCGAGCAGCAGCGAGCGTCGCTCGCGCAGCAACAGCGTGAAGCTGATCGCCTGCGCCACGAACAGTGCCACGGCGAGCAGCAGCGCCAGTTGCGCCGCCAGCCGGCGCGGCCAGAGCCGCAGCGTCATGGGCAGACGCTCACAGACGGGGGTTCACAGGCGGGTGACCTCGGCGGCCAGCGTATAGCCGCCGCCCCATACGGTCTTGATGATCTCGGGCGACTTGGGGTCCGCCTCGATCTTGCGGCGCAGACGGCTGACCTGGTTGTCGATCGCCCGGTCGAAGGCGGCGGCCTCGCGCCCCTGTGTCAGGTCGAGCAGCTGGTCGCGGGTCAGCACCTGGCGCGGGCGGCTGACGAGGGCGAGCAGCAGGTTGTATTCGCCCGTCGACAGCATCACCGACACGCCCTCGCGGTCGACCAGCGAGCGCTCGCCCGACTTCAGCACCCAGCCGGCAAAGGCGTAGGAGCCGCTGTCGGGGGCGTGGACGCGCGCACCGCCCGCCTGGGTCCGTCGCAACACGACCTTCGCACGGGTCGCCAGCTCGCGCGGGGAGAAGGGCTTCACGACATAATCGTCTGCGCCCATCTCCAGCCCGACGATGCGGTCGGTCTCCTCGGCGCGGGCGGTCAGCAGGATGACCGGCACCTCGCTGGTCGCCGCAATATGGCGGCACAGCGACAGCCCGTCCTCGCCCGGCATCATGATGTCGAGAATGACGAGATCGATCGCATAGGCGGCCAGCCGGGTGCGCGCCGATGCCGCATCGCCGGCCTGCGTCACGCGAAAGCCCTGTTTGGTCAGATAGACGGCGAGCGGTTCGCGGATCGAACGCTCGTCATCGACGAGCAGCAGATGCGGCGTGTCGGACATGGGGCCGGGGTCTAGCATGGCGGCAGATCCTCGCAAGCGGGGCGGGCCGGCGACCGGCACCGCCCCGCCGACGATCAGTCGCCGTCGCGCATGGGCTGCGTGGCCGGGGCCGACTGGTCCGCACCGCCATGACGACCCCAGCGCCCGTGCGGCGCGGCGGCGCGTTCCTGCGCGTCGATCTTGCCGTCGCGATTGGTGTCGAGCCGGTCGAACATCGCCGCCGCCCGCGCGCGGAAGGCCTCGGCGGTCATCGGCTGCGGCGCGCGGCGGCCGGGGCGGTCACCCTGGCGCTGCGCGCGCTCGGCACGCTTCTGGTCGCGATAGGCGCGCATTTCCTCAGGCGTGACGGTGCCGTCGTGATTGGCGTCCATCGCGGCGAAGCGGCGGTCGGCGGCGGCCAGCGCGGCGGTACGGTCGATATTGCCCTGGGCATCGGGCTGCATGCCCATCAGGCCATGGCGCATCGGGGTGGCGTTGGGCGTGCCGGTTTGCGCCTGGGCGGCGGTCGCGGTGATCATCAGGCCGAGGGAAAGGCCGATCAGGGTCTTTCGCATGGTGGGCGGGTCCTTGGGTCGGGGAAGGGCCGATCCCTTCCGATGATGACGTCTATGGCCCGCGCCTGTCCCCCGATCATGTCGTCGCGCCCCCGCAATTGTCGCAATTTGTAGAGGGGCGTCAGTCCGCCAGCAACCGGTCGTCGAACAGGCCATAGAGGATGGTCGAGGCATAGAGCGCGATCGCGCGGGGCCGCTCCATGGTGGCGGCCCATTTGCGCATGTCGAAGGCGGCGTTTTGCAGCGCCATCAGCATCTGCGCGGCGATCAGTGCGTCGACGGGACGCATCGACCCTTCCGCCACCCCGTCCATGATCGTCCCGGCATAGCGCCGCGCGATCCGGTCCGACCGGTCGACCATCGCGCGACGGGCGTCGGCGGGCAGGCTGGAGAGCGCGCTGGTGCGCAACAGCGGCCCCCGCTCGGCGAACTGGATGTCGAGCAGGGTCGCGATCGCGCTCGACAGGCGATGCCAATGGCTGCCCCCGGCGGCGTCGGCCAGTTGCTGGGCCGAGGTGATCGTGTCGAAGCTGCGGCGATAGCAGGTGACGACCAGATCGTCCTTGGCGTCGAGATGATGGTAGAAGCTGCCCTTGGTGACGTTCAGCTCGGAGGCGATCCGCTGCACGCTGGCGCCGCGATAGCCGAGCTGGTTGATCAGCCGCGTCGCCGCCAGCAGAAAGGCCTCGCGCCCCGGCTCCGCCTCACGCCCGGAATGTCCTTCGGCGCCCAATGGAAGGAGGGAAGGAGACCAGCCCGAACCACGCGCGGCGACGCCGTGCGTCAGCACGTCGAGCAGCCGTTCCTCGACCCGGTGATACTGGTCGGGTTCGTAACGGGGCAGCCAGATGGGCAGCCAGAAGGTGTTCTCCAGCAGGACATGCGCGCGTGCGCCGTACAGATCCTGATGCGCACGGCTGGCGGGGGTGCCCCACAGGCCGCGCGTGGTGCGGAACACCTTTTGCCAGCCGGCCATCAGCCGCCCCCGGATCGGCTCCTCCATCGCTCGCAGATCGGAGAGGACGGCGAAAGCGGTTTCCTCCCCGCGCTCGATCCGCGACAGCCGGTCCATGTTGAGTGCGATATAGCGGGCAATGCGGGCCTGCGGCGTCGCCTCCCGGCCGGCGATCGCCAGCATGTCGAGCAGCCGTTCGAGCGTGTTCTCGAACGCGGCGGCGGCCAGATCCTCCTTGCGCTTGAAATAATAGGTGACGCTGGTGGTGTTCAGCCCGACGCGCCGCGCGACATCGGCGAAGGTCATGCCCTTGGCCGATTGCTCGTTGATCGCCGCCGCCGCCGCCGCGAGAATCGCGTCGCGTTTCTGCCGGTAGCGTTCGGTATTCTGCCCCTCTGTGACGGGCATCGCCGCCATGTCCGCTATTCCCTTTTGGTCAAGCAAGGACGTTAGAAGAAAAAGTATGGCCGGTCACCGGGATTTTCGGCGTGTCGGCATAAGGCATTGGGGTGTCGGGCGGGGCGGTGGTCCGCCGATCCGGTATGGCGAAGCATGGTGCATCACCCCTAATCTAGCGTGCCTGATCTAGAGCAATTTAACAATTATTAGTCCATTTTGGCTAAATCGCACCCATGTTTTCCATCGCGCCCGCCGCCGAAACTGGCCAAATCTGGCAGAGGTCCGATCCTCTGTTCCAGTCGATCGATCAGGCGCACATGCTGGCGGTGTTCGACACGGAAAAGCGGGTGTTGTGGGCGAATGAGAATTTCGCCAGCGCCTTCGGCTATCGCGCCGACCAGGTGATCGGCCAGCCACATCGCCTGCTCTGCCCCGCCACCATCATGCCGGGGCCCAATTACGACCACTTCTGGCGGTCGCTGTTGCAGGGGCAGTTCCACAGCGGCGTCTATCGCCGACAGGGGCGCGGCGGCCGCGCGGTCTGGCTGGAGGCGAGCTATACGCCGATCGTCGACGCGCAGGGCCGGGTGGACATGATCCTGAAGGTCGGCCGCGACGTGACCGAGCGCCGGCTGGCGGATGGCGAGGCGCACAGCAAGCTGGCGGCGATCGACACGTCGCAGGCGGTGATCGAGTTCGACCTGAAGGGCCATGTGCTGGCCGCCAACGACATTTTCCTGTCTGTGATGGGCTATAGCCGGGGCGAGGCGATCGGCGTCCATCATCGCCGCTTCTGTGACCCGGACTATGCCCGCACGCCCGAATATGCCAGACTCTGGGCCGACCTCGCCGCCGGGCAGTTCATCTCCGGCCGGTTCGAGCGTCGCCGGTCGGACGGCTCGCCTGTCTGGTTGCAGGCGACCTACACCCCGATCTTGAATGCCGACGGCGTGCCCTACAAGGTCGTGAAGTTCGCCAGCGACATGACCGATCGCGTCCTGCTCGAGGCGCAGGCCGCCGAGCAGCTCAGCCAGGCGGAACAGTTCCGCCGCATGGCCGAGGAACGCCAGACCAATCTCGAAACCATGCTGCGCGATATGGAGGGGATCGTCGACAGCATCACGACGATCGCCGAACAGACCAACATGCTGGCGCTGAACGCCGGGATCGAGGCGGCGCGCGCCGGCCCCGCCGGGCGCGGCTTCGGCATCGTCGCCGCCGAGGTCAAGAAGCTGGCCGAGGACACGCGCACCGCCACCCAGTCGGCGCGGCGGATGCTGCGCCGATGATCAGGCGCCTGCGTCGCCCTGGAGCTGGCGCAGGCGGATCAGCCCTTCCTGCGCGACACTGGCGACCAGCCGGCCATCGGCAGTGAATATCCGCCCCCGATTGAACCCGCGCGCATGCCCCGCCCAGGGGCTGTCGGTCGTGTAGAGCAGCCATTCATCGGCGCGGAACGGCTCGTGCAGCCACAGCGCATGGTCGAGGCTGGCGGTCTGCATGTCATGGGTCAGCCAGCTCATCCCGTGCGGCAGGGTGGAGGTGCCCAGCAGCACGAAGTCGCTGGCATAGGCCAAGATGGCCCGGTGCAGCATGGGATCGTCCCCGATCGGCGCGACCAGGCGGAACCAGATCGATTGTTGCGGCGCGCGGGGAGCGGGCGTCATCACCTGGCGGGGATCGGTGACGCGCATCTCGATCGGTCGAATTTGGCTCAGAAAGGCGCGCAGCGGCGCTGGCACCTGATCGCCGAGTTCGTCGAGCAGCGCGCGTTCGGTGGGCAGGGCCTCGGGGCGCGGCACGTCGGGCATCGCGTCCTGATGATGCATACCCTCCTCGGGCGTCTGGAACGAGCAGGCCATGTTGAGGATCGGCTTGCCCTTCTGCATCGCGATCACCCGCCGCGTCGCGAAGCTGCGCCCCTCGAAATCGCGCTCGACGCGGTAGATGATCGGATAGCGCTCATCGCCCGGCCGCATGAAATAGGCGTGGAGCGAATGTGCGACCTTGGGCGCCTCGGTCGAGCGTTGCGCGGCCTGCAGTGCCTGGGCGATCACTTGTCCGCCAAAGACCCGCCCCTGACCACCCGGCCGGCGCGCGCCGCGGTACAGGTCGGTGTCGATCTCCTCGACATCGAGCAGGTCGACCAGACCCTGGGCCAGACGATCGGGGGACGGGGCGGAACGGGGGACGGTATCCATCGCGATTTGATGAGTGCAGTTTACGTCAACGTCAAGTGTAGGGCGATGATCCGAAACGACTATCGCGACAAATGCGGGACGGTTACACAGGTGCCATCGCTCAAGCCGGGAGTCTGCGATGGAAGTTTTGAACGAAGATGGCGCGTCCGAACGTGCGGAACTGCACTTCCTGGCGGCCCTGACGGACGAGTTGATGCGCCACCTGATGGATGCGGGCGTCTTGAGCCGGAGCCAGCTTCAGTCGATCGAAAATGCGGTGGCCGAGCGCACCGGCGGCATCCCCCGCGCCTGGTAGCGCGTTGCTTGGGACGCGTCGCCGTCCATCATGACAGGTTCGTCATGAAAATCGTCCCGATACGCGCGCGTTAGCGGCTTCTCACTGAGGGGAAAGCCGCTAACGTGCCGGTCATGAGTGACGCGCAGGAAGAGGCGACCGGCAGGACCGGGATCGCCGGCGATTCGATCTTGGGCATGCCGGTCGGCATGGGGCAGCGCGATGCGGTGCGGATCGCGATGCGCCGCGACCGGCTGCTCGCCGGGCTGACGCTGACGGCGGGGGCGGGCTTCATCCTGGCCTTGCCGTTTGCGCTGCGGGCGGGGGCGGAGTTCTTCCTGCCGCTGACCACCGCGCTGGTCATCGCGATTGCGCTGGTGCCGATCCTCGAATGGCTGGAGCGGCGGCGGGTGCCGTCACCGCTGGCCGCGCTGATGTGCGTGCTGCTGTTCCTGATCGTCGCCAACATCGCGCTGGCGGCGATCATCGTGCCGGCGACCGACTTCTTCCGGCTGCTGCCCAGCCGCATCGGGCGCATCCAGGACAATCTGGCACCGCTGCTCGATCTCTATTCCAACCTCGAGCGCTATGTGAACAAGGCGCTGCGCCAGGTCGCGACCACGCCCATCCGTCAGGCGCAGACGACGGCGGTATCGCCGCCCAGCTCGATCCTGGAACTGGCTGCGACCTCGGCGCCCGCGCTGATCGTGCAGTTCCTGTTCGGCGTGCTGGTCGTGTTCTTCGTGCTTTCGGGGTGGACGCGGATGCGGCGCGAGACGATCCGGGGGCGGACCAGCTTCGATGGGGCCATGGCGACTGCGCGGGTGATCCAGGAGGTCGTGGACGACGTCTCGGCCTATCTTGGCACCATCACCATCATCAACCTGGCGCTCGGCGGGGCGGTGGCGGGCGCGCTGTCGCTGTTCGGCATGCCCTATCCGCTGATGTGGGGCGGTATCGTCGCCCTGTTGAACTACATCCCCTATTTCGGGCCGGTGATCGGCGCGCTGCTGCTGGCGATCGGCGGGTTGATGACGTTCAGCGACATCTGGGTCGCGCTCGCCCCGCCGGCGATCATGTATGGCATGCATCTGGTCGAGGCGAATTTGATCACCCCCCTGATCGTCGGGCACCGCCTGACCATCAGCCCGGTGCTCATCCTGATCTCGCTGAGCTTCTGGGGATGGGTCTGGGGCACGGTCGGCGCGCTGCTGGCGGTGCCGCTGCTGATCATCCTCCAGACCGTCCTGAAGGCGGCCGGAAAGCCCGACATTGCGGGCTTCCTGTTCGAGCATGGCACGCTCACCCATCTCGACCGCGAGAGCGATCCGCCGGACGTTCCGCAAGAAAGTTGAAAAGATGCGTTGACAGGTCCGGAACCCTCGCCTAGTTGGCGCGCCTCGACGCTTTCAGCGGGTGTAGCTCAGTTGGTTAGAGCGCCGGCCTGTCACGCCGGAGGTCGCGGGTTCGAGCCCCGTCACTCGCGCCATCCTCTTCGGAGAATGGCTGAAAATATCGAAATCCCCTCTCGGGGCCGATGCCAATCTGGGTTGGCATCACATGGCTTTCAAGCGGGTGTAGCTCAGTTGGTTAGAGCGCCGGCCTGTCACGCCGGAGGTCGCGGGTTCGAGCCCCGTCACTCGCGCCATCCTTCGGGATGGCGTTTTTGTTTTCAGCGCGGATATTGTCGATTGGGACGCGCGACCGCATGGTTGCGTCGAGGGTCTCCAAAAACCGATTTCAAACATTCCCCAAATCCCGTTCAGCCTGAGCGAAGTCGAAGGTCACGCGAAAACCCCCGCCTCAGCGCCGCCCACCTTCCATCCAGCGCAACAGCGGCTTCATGGGCGTGATCCAGACGATCCCCGCCACGACATAGAACGCCAGCTGCACCACCCAGTGCCACCTCCCGACCACGCTCGACAGGCTGGCGACGAGCGCGGCCCAAAGGATGATGATCGCGACGATCAGCAGCATACCGGCGGGTTTGCGCCAACTGGGGGTCATGGGACGATCCATTCCGATTCGGTGGCGATGGCGTGAAGCGGCATGTCCCAGCTGTCCGGCACCATCGCCTCGACCTCCTGCACGCTCCAGGCGATGCCGACGCGCCAAGCGTCCGGATGGGCCACGAAAGCGCGGTCGTAATGGCCCGCACCCTGTCCCAGCCGATTGCCACGCCGGTCGAAGCCAACCAGCGGCGTCAGGATGATGTCGGGGCGACATTCGGGGGCGTCGGGGGCGGGTTGGTGCAGCCCGAAGGTGCCGACGGTCAAAGCCTCGCCGTCCGCCCATGTCAGGAAGCGTAAGGGGCTCGCGCGGTCGGTGACATGGGGCAGTGCGATCGTCGCACCCGCATGCAGCGCCGCCTCGACCCACAGGGCCGGATCGGCCTCCGCGCCCAGTGGGCGATACGCCGCGATCGTCTGTTGGGGGAAAAGCCGGTCGAGAAAGGGCCGCGGCACCGGGATCAGCCCGGGGCCATGCGCGTCGCGAACCGCCCGCATCCGGGCGCGAAGGGCGCGCTTGTCGATCATGACGCCGGATCGGGGAAGGGGCGGGTGGCGGGACCGCCGTGGCCGTGTGCCGTAATATCCACTGACGCCCAATACGTCAGGTGGGGACCATGTGCGTCGGGCCAGGGCCCGGGCAGGGACAGCCCCCTTGGATGAAGAATAGCCTCAGGGATTATCGTGGCTCGTACCGGGCAGAGCCCGCCGCCGAGCAATGTAGGCGAGGGTGACGTCTTACTCAAGGCCCCGATCCTATTCAAAGGCGCCGGGACCCTCGGGTTCCAGCGCGTCGGCCAGCGCCTCCAGCCGTTCCGCGATGCGCGCCAGCGCAGCCTCGCTGACCGCCGCGCCCGCCGGCGGGCGGCGCTCGGCCTCCTCCAGCGCATCGGCCAGCATCAGCGAGACGAACAGCAGCGCCCGCTCGCCATTATGTCCGCCCGAGGCGCGCAGCGCGGCGGCCCAGCGCTGGTCGAGCATCTGGCCCAGCATCCGCACGCGCGCCTCGCCGCCGTCCTGGCAATAGACGGTATGAGGGCGGTCGCCGACCATGATCGTGACTTCGGCCATCAGGCGGCACTCCCCCGGGCGATGACATCGTCCAGCGCGCTGACCGCCTCGGCCATGCGCGCCTTCAACGCGGCGTGGCGGCGGGCCAGCGCCTCTTCCTTGGCGGCGCGGTTGCGGATCGTCTGCTCGATGCGCGCGATGGCGCGGTCGATACGCTCGACGGAGGAAAGGACATCGTCGGCAATGGGTTCGGACATGGGATCGGCTTAGCATGATGGCTTCACGCGGCAACCCGCAATTGGACGATGCGGGGTCGGCTGGCGGTTGACAGCGAACCCGCCGGCTCCGAAAGGCGTGGCGCGAAGGATGGAATCACCGATCAGGGGGTCCATCGAACCGGGGGCGGTGTCGTCCAGGCACGGCCCGTAAGAGACAGGAGCTTGCTGGCATGACGGTCAAGGTTGCAATCAACGGTTTCGGCCGCATCGGTCGTCTGGTCGCGCGTGCGATCCTCGAGCGTGGCGAGGGCGCTCTCGAACTGGTCGCGATCAACGATCTCGCCGATGCCAAGTCCAACGCCTGGCTGTTCAGCCGCGACAGCATCCATGGCCGCTATCCGGGCGAAGTCGCCGCCGAGGGCAACGACATCGTGATCGATGGCAAGCGCATCCGCGTCACCGCCGAGCGCGATCCGGCGAACCTGCCCCACAAGGAACTGGGCGTCGACCTGGTGCTGGAGTGCACCGGCTTCTTCACCGACAAGGCGTCGTGCGAAAAGCACATCGCGGCGGGGGCCAAGAAGGTGCTGATCTCGGCGCCGGGCAAGAATGTCGACCTGACCGTCGTCTACGGCGTCAACCATGACAAGCTGACCGCCGACCATACCATCGTGTCGAACGCCTCGTGCACCACCAACTGCCTGGCGCCGGTCGCCAAGGTGCTGAACGACGCCATCGGCATCGAGCGCGGCCTGATGACCACGGTCCACGCCTATACCAACGACCAGAAGATCCTCGACCAGATCCACCCCGACCTGCGCCGCGCCCGCGCCGCCGCCATGTCGATGATCCCGACCACCACGGGTGCTGCCCGCGCGGTGGGTGAGGTTCTGCCCGAACTGAAGGGCAAGCTGGACGGCTCGGCCATCCGCGTGCCGACCCCGGACGTCAGCCTGGTCGACCTGACCTTCACGCCCGCGCGCGATACGACCAAGGAAGAGGTCAACGCGATCCTGAAGGCTGCCTCGGAGAGCGAGGCGCTGAAGGGCGTGCTGGTCTACACCGACGAGCCGCTCGTCTCGATCGACCTGATGCACTCGCCGCAGTCCTCGACCGTCGACAGCCTGGAGACGGCGGTGATCGACGGCAAGCTGGTGCGCGTCGTGTCCTGGTACGACAATGAATGGGGCTTCTCGAACCGCATGGTCGACACCGCGACCGCGATGGCGAAGTTCCTCTAATGACGGACGGGCGGGCGATGACCGGGCGTCTGGCCGGCATCGCCCGCCATGCCGTGCCGAAGGGGCCGATGGCGGTGATCGACACCGCCATCGTCACCCTGGAGGGCGGTATCGAAGGCGATGTGCGCGGGCGCGTGAAGCCCGGCGGTCGCGGACGGCGTCAGGTGACGCTGATCGAGCGGGGCGACTGGGACGCGGCGCTCGCTGCAATCGACCGCGACATCCCCTGGCAGGAGCGCCGGGCGAACCTGCTGGTCGAGGATTTCGACCTTCCCCACATTCCGGGCACCCGGCTGCGTATCGGGCCTGTCCTTCTGGAAATCACCATGGAATGCGATCCGTGCCACCGCATGGACGCGATCGCCGACGGATTGCGCGCGGCCCTGACCCCCGACTGGCGCGGCGGCGTTTGCACGCGCGTGATCGAGGGCGGCACGATCCGCATCGGCGATACAATCAGGATCGAGGAATCATGACCAAGGCCTTCAAGACGCTCGACGATATGGGCGATGTCCAGGGCAAGCGCGTGCTGGTCCGCGAGGATCTGAACGTGCCGATGGCCGATGGCCGCGTCACTGACGACACCCGCCTGCGCGCGACGATCGCGACCGTGACCGAACTGGCCGACAAGGGCGCGATCGTCCTGATCCTCGCCCATTTCGGCCGCCCCAAGGGGCAGCGTAACCCGGAATTCTCGCTGGCGATGCTGACCCAGCCGTACAGCGACGTACTGGGCCGTCCGGTCCGCTTCATCGACGACGTGGCGGGCGAGGCGGCGGAAGCGGCGGTCGCGACGCTGAACCCCGGCGATATCGCGATCCTGGAAAACACCCGCTTTCATGCTGGCGAGGAAAAGAACGATCCCGAACTGGCGGCGGCGATCGCCAAGCTCGGCGACTTCTACGTCAACGACGCCTTTTCGGCCGCGCATCGCGCGCATGTCTCGACCGAGGGGCTGGCGCGCCAGCTTCCGGCATTCGCGGGCCGTGCGATGGAGGCCGAACTCGACGCGCTGGAAAAGGCGCTCGGCAACCCCGAGCATCCGGTCGCGGCCGTGGTCGGCGGGGCCAAGGTCTCGACCAAGCTCGCCGTGCTCAAGCATCTGGTCGGCAAGGTCGATCACCTCATCATCGGCGGCGGCATGGCCAACACCTTCCTCGCCGCGCGCGGCGTCGATGTCGGCAAGTCGCTGTGCGAGCATGACCTGACCGGCACCGCCGAGGACATCCTCGACGCCGCCGATAAGGCGGGCTGCACCGTCCACCTGCCGTACGACGTGGTGGTCGCCAGGGAGTTCAAGCCGAACCCCGACACCCGCACCGTCAATGTCCACGAAGTCGCCGCCGACGAAATGATCCTCGACCTCGGCCCCAATGCCGTCGAGGCGCTGGGCGATGTGCTCAAGAACTGCCGTACGCTGGTCTGGAACGGCCCGCTCGGCGCGTTCGAGACGCCGCCCTTCGACATGGCGACCGTCGCGCTCGCCAAGACGGCGGCGGCGCTGACCCAGGACGGCAGCCTTGTCTCGGTCGCGGGCGGCGGCGATACCGTCGCCGCGCTCAACCAGGCGGGCGTGGGGACGCAGTTCACCTTCGTCTCGACGGCGGGCGGCGCGTTCCTGGAATGGATGGAAGGGCAGGACCTGCCCGGCGTCGCGGCGTTGCTGGCCTGAGATCATTCCTCCCCTGCAAGGGGAGGTGGCAGGCCGAAGGCCTGACGGAGGGGTGTCAGGGCTGGCGAGGATGGCTGTCATCGCAACCGGGGACACCCCTCCACCATGCTGCGCATGGTCCCCCTCCCCTTGCAGGGGAGGAAGCTTGCAGGGTTATAACCCCGTCGCCTCAGGCGGCGGGGCTTCTTTCAATAGCGGCACGAGTAACCGGTTGAGGTCGTCCAGATCGAACGCCGCCGCCTGCGCGTAGCGGACCCGCCCACCGCGATCGATGATGTAGTTGGTTGGCACGGCGCCGAGCGTATTATACGGCCCCTTGATCCGCTTGGCCGACGGCATGGCCAGCGTCGCGAACAGCGGCTTCAGCTTGTAGAGCGGCACCGAGTCCTCGGTGGCGATCGCAAAGACCTTCAGTCCGTGCGGTCCCTGGATGCGATAATATTTGTCGAGCAGCGGCAATTCGGTGCGACACGGGCCGCACCATGTCGCCCAGAAGTTCAGCACGACCACTTGGCCGCGCAGGTCCGCCAGCCGGACATGCGTGCCGTCGACCAGGGTCAGGTCGAAATCGGGGGCCATCTCACCCACTCGTGGGTCCGAGCGCACCAGCGCCGGCGAACCGGTGGACGCCGCCGCCAGTGCCGCTGCCGCGATCCATCGAAGCCATGCCATGCTCATCGCCCCCCCTTGCCCCAGATCAGGATGATCCAGTCGGCATCGGCACGCAAGACCGCTTGATCCCTCTTGTCGGACTTGCTAGGTTAAACACGTTAAACGAAGGAAGTGGCAATGCTCGGCGTCCGCCTCGATACCGAATTGGAAGAGCGGCTGGCGGCCGTTGCCCGCACGCAAGGGCGCAGCAAGAGCGATATCGCGCGGGAAGCCGTGCGCCGCTATGTCGACCTGCATGACGAGGCTTATCGGCGCGAAGCCCGTCGCCAATCGACGCGGGCGTCGAAGCGCGACACGCCGGAGGATTTCGCCTTCTGGAACGCGCTGGCCCGGGAATCCGACGCGCAGGGGGACCAGGCATGACGATTTCGCATGCCGCCATCGTGCTGGCGACGACGGGGGATGGCGGCGACCATCGTCCGTTCCTGGTCGTCCAGTCGGACCTGTATAACGAGACGCACAACACCATCACCGTCTGCCCGATGACCTCGGTCGTCGGCGGTGAGGCGCTGTTCCGCGTCGCCTTCTCGCCGCGCGAACATACCGGCCTGACCGTCGAGTGCGAAGTGCAGGTCGACAAGATCCTGTCCATCCCGCGCAATCATATCGTCAAAGTCATCGGCCATGCTTCGCCCACCCGTATGGAGCAGGTCGATCAGGCGCTGCGCCGCTGGCTGATGCTCTGACCGCTATTCCCGAAGCCCATTCAATCCGGAGAGAATCGATGACCCCGACCGTGAAGGCCATTCTCGACAAATATGAAGGCACGCCGGCAGCGGTGAAGGCCAATCTCGCCCGCATCCTGATGCAGGGCAAGCTGGGCGGCACCGGCAAGCTGATCATCCTTCCGGTCGACCAGGGCTTCGAACATGGCCCGGCGCGCAGCTTCGCGGTCAACCCGCCGGCCTATGATCCGCATTACCATTTCCAGCTGGCGATCGACGCCGGGCTGTCGGCCTATGCCGCGCCGCTGGGCATGCTGGAGGCCGGGGCCGACACCTTCGCGGGCCAGATTCCGACCATCCTGAAGATCAACAGCTCGAACAGCTGGGGCACCTCGATCACCCAGGCCGTGACGGGCAGCGTGCAGGACGCGGTGCGGCTGGGCTGCTCGGCGATCGGTTTTACCATCTATCCCGGCTCGGACGGCATTTTCGATGCGATGGACCAGATCGCGATCCTGTCGGCCGAGGCGCGCGAGGCGGGCCTCGCCACCGTCATCTGGAGCTATCCGCGCGGTGGCAAGCTGAGCAAGGACGGCGAACTGGCGCTCGACGTCGGCGCCTATGCCGCGCACATGGCGGCGCTGCTCGGCGCGCACATCATCAAGGTGAAGCTGCCCAGCGACCATATCGAACAGGCCGAGGCTAAGAAGGTCTATGAGGGCACCGACTGGTCCAACCAGGCCGACCGGGTGCGCCACGTCGTCCAGTCCAGCTTTGCGGGCCGTCGCATCGTCGTCTTCTCGGGTGGCGCCGCCAAGGGGGCGGACGCCGTCTATCAGGACGCGCGCGACATTCGCGACGGTGGCGGCAACGGCTCGATCATCGGCCGCAACACCTTCCAGCGTCCGCGCGACGAGGCGCTGGCGATGCTCGACAAACTGATCGCGATCTACAAGAACGAAGAATAAGTTCTTGCTAGGGTTGGGCGTTCCGGTTGGGGAACCGGGACGCCCATTCCACGCCTCTTTGCCGGGTGCGTCGGGCAGGTGACGTGAGGCCCGTCACGCGTTAGGGAAGCGGCATGACGCTTGACGACGATCCCCTGGGGCCCCTCGATCCCAATTTCGCCTCCGCCTTCGTGCGCGACATGCGGCGGCCCCCCTGCCAGCTTTATCTGATCTCGCCGCTCGATGTGACCGGCGGTTTCGCCGACCGACTGGCGCGCGCACTCGATGCCGGCCCCGTCGCCGCCTTCCAGTTCCGTGTGAAGGACATGGACCAGCACGCCGCCGCGAAGCTGGCCGAGCCGCTCCAGCGCATCTGCGCCGATCGCGAGGTCGCCTTCATCGTCAATGACAGCATCAGCCTCGCCAAGCGGCTGAGCGCGGACGGCGTGCATCTGGGTCAGGATGACGGCGATGCGCGCGAGGCCCGCGACGTGCTCGGGCCGTCGGTGCAGATCGGCATCACCTGTCACGACAGTCGTCACCTCGCCATGGAAGCGGGCGAGACCGGCGCGGACTATGTCGCGTTCGGCGCCTTCTATCCGACGACGACCAAGGACACCACGCATCGCCCCGAACCGGTGATCCTGTCCTGGTGGTCGACCCTGTTCGAGCTGCCTTGCGTCGCGATCGGCGGGATCACCCCGGCCAATGCCCCGCCGCTGGTCAAGGCGGGTGCCGACTTCCTGGCGGTGTCGGGTGCGGTGTGGAACGGCGACGAGGAAGCGGCGGTCAAGGCCTTTGCGGACATCCTCGGCGAGCGCTGATCGACATTCGCCCTTGTCCTCCCCTGCAAGGGGAGGTGGCAGGCCGAAGGCGTGACGGAGGGGTGTCACGGTTCGTGAAGCAGGACGATACTCTCGACCGGAAGTGCCCCTCCACCTTTGCACTACGGGGAGCAGTCCATCCGGCTGCGTCCAAACGTCAATACAGCCTAAAGCGTGATGACATAAGACGGACTCACCCCTCCCCTTCAGGGGAGGGGCCGGGGGTGGGGCGCCTCCGCGTGCATGCCGCCTGTGATGAGGCCCCACCCCAACCCCTCCCCTGAAGGGGAGGGGCTCGGGTTGGTTTCATGCCATGTCATCATGGTCTAGCCGTCTTGCTGGTCTGGCCCGCCCCGATGCCCGGGGCGGAACGGCCGATCCGTTGCGCTCCGGAAACAAGTGTGGCGCCTCGCGTTAACCCATGCGGTAGCATGTGACGTGAAGGAGGGGCCGATGCGCAGACTGGCAATGGCGATGGGCGGCGGCATCGTTCTGGCCGTCGTCGCGGTCGCGACCCATCCGACCCCCGCACAGGGTGCGCCCCGTCTTGCCGATCCCGCTGTGCGGCAGGCACCGATCATGGCGCCGCTTTCGAAGACCTTCGAGGCCGGGGTGGCCATTCCCGAATGAGCCGGCGCGGGGGCAGGGGGCCGCTCTCCCGTTTCGGATGGGTGATGCTGGCGCTGATCGTGATCGGCGTCGGCGGCTTCCTGTCGATGCTGTCCTTCGGCCCCGCCGAAGTCGTCGTGCCCGAGGTTACCGCGCCACCCAGACAGGCGGCGGCCGGGAGTTCGGCGGCGCTGGCCATGCCTATCGCGGGCTATCCTGCCACTGCGCTGCACCGCGACTGGGGTGATCCGCGCGAGGGCGGCAAGCGCAAGCACCAGGGCATCGATCTGATGGCGCCATCGGGCACGCCGGTTGTCGCCGCCCTGCCGGGTACGGTCGAGAAGCTGTTCGACAGCGAACGTGGCGGCCATACGCTCTATATCCGCTCGCTCGATCGCCGCTGGAGCCTCTATTACGCGCATCTGAAAGGCTATGCGCCGGATGTGGCGGAGGGGCAGCGCGTGGCGCGGGGGCAGGTGGTCGGCTATGTCGGCGATACCGGCAATGCGGGGGCGGGCAATACGCATCTGCATTTCGGGGTCAGCTGGATGCGCGCGGGCGACCGCTGGTATCAGGGGGAGCCGGTCGATCCCTATCCGCTGCTTGCCGGAAAGACCGCTTCGAGCTAAAGCGGCCGACACAGGAGGCCGGACCGCGTATCTCGCGCCGGTGTCCTTCGCTCTTTCCAGCAGGTTGAAGACCCATGAAGATCAGCGGCGTGGACATTCGTCCCGGCAACATCATCGAGTATGAAGGCGGCATCTGGCGCGCCGTGAAGATTCAGCACACCCAGCCCGGCAAGGGCGGTGCGTATATGCAGGTCGAGATGAAGAACCTCATCGACGGCCGCAAGACCAATGTCCGCTTCCGCTCCGCCGAGACGGTCGAGCGCGTCCGCCTGGATACCAAGGACTTCCAGTTCCTGTTCGCCGAGGGTGACGACCTGACCTTCATGGACAAGGAAACCTATGAGCAGATCACGCTGCCGCGCGACCTGCTGGGCGATGCCGCCGCGTTCCTGCAGGACGGCATGGACGTCGTGATGGAACTGCACGAGGAGAAGCCGATCTCGGTCCAGCTTCCCGATCAGATCGAAGCGACGATCGTCGAGGCGGACGCCGTGGTGAAGGGGCAGACCGCCTCGTCTTCCTACAAGCCTGCGATCCTCGACAATGGCGTGCGCGTGATGGTGCCGCCGCACATCGCGTCCGGCACGCGCATCGTCGTCGACGTGTACGAACAGACCTACGTCCGCCGCGCGGACTGATGACGATCGGCGGATGACCGGCGCGATTTAGGCGCGACCCCGTCATCCGCCGTCCCGGCCCGTCGTTCGCGGCGGGCCTTTTCAATTCTGAGCGCCCTGAGATGCAGTGGCGCGATCGAAAGGACGATCATGGCCTCGCACTCCGGGCTTCTCACCATCATGGAACGCGCCGCGCGCAAGGCCGCCCCGCGTCTCCGCCGCGACTTCAACGAGGTCCAGCACCTCCAGGTCAGCCGCAAGGGTCCCGCCGACTTCGTGTCGATGGCCGACAAGCGCGCCGAGGAAACCGTCTTCGAGGAACTGAAGAAGGCGCGCCCCGACTGGAATTTCCTCATGGAGGAGGGCGGCGAGATCAAGGGCGATCCGTCCAAGCCGCGCTTCATCATCGACCCGCTCGACGGCACCTCGAACTTCCTGCACGGCATCCCGCACTTCGCGATCTCGATCGCGGTCGAAGAGCCGCTGGCGAACGGCAAGCGCGAAGTCACGACCGGCCTGATCTATCAGCCGCTGACCGACGAGAGCTTCTGGGCCGAAAAGGGCCGGGGCGCGTGGTTGCAGGACGGCCGCCTGCGCGTGTCGTCGCGCCGCGATCTGTCGGAGGCGCTGATCGCCACCGGCATCCCGTTCCTGGGGCATGGCGATTTCGTCCAGTGGAGCCGCATTTTCGGTGCGATCGCGCCGCAGGTCGCCGGTATCCGCCGCTTCGGGTCGGCCGCGCTCGACCTCGCCTGGGTCGCGGCGGGGCGCTATGACGGCTTCTGGGAGTCGGGCCTGAAGCCCTGGGACGCGGCGGCGGGCATGCTGCTGGTCCGCGAGGCCGGCGGCTTCGTCAGCGATTTCCGGGGTTCGGACAAGTCGCTCGATCGCGGCGAGTATCTGGCCGCCAACGAGGGGCTGCATTCCAAGCTGCACAAGCTGCTGGCGAACGCGCTCCGTTAAGGTTTTTTGAGGGATTTCGAGCGCGATGGCGGATCGTCATTGTGCTCAAGCCCCTCAGATACCATCTGAATTCCTGTCGGATGGGATGAATGGCGCGGTTCATTTGCGATTCATTCTCATGGCTCCGCTGGCTTGCTCCAGCCGACCCATCGGCCTAAAGCCGTCCGCATCCAGTTCCGCATCCGCGAGAGAAAAACTTGGTCGATCTGTCGCAATATCTGCCGATCCTCCTGTTCCTGGGCGTTGCCCTGGCACTGTCGACGGCCTTCGTGTTTCTGCCGATGTTCGTCGCGCGCCTCACCGGTGCGCACCAGCCCAACGAGCAGAAGCTGTCCGAATATGAATGCGGCTTCCCCGCGTTCGAAGACCCGCGCAGCCAGTTCGACGTGCGTTTCTACCTCGTCGCCATCCTGTTCATCATCTTCGATCTGGAAGCGGCGTTTCTGTACCCCTGGGCGGTCAGTGTCTTCAGCCTCGGCTGGACCGCCTGGTTTTCGATGATGATCTTCATCGGCGAGCTCGCGCTGGGTCTCGTCTATGCGTGGAAGAAGGGAGCATTGGATTGGGAGTAAATCTTCACTCCGGTCCGGTTGAGTTCAAGCCGCAGGCCCATGGCGGAGCCGTCCATGACGGCCAGGCCCTCATCCAGCCCGATCAGGGCTTTTTCGACGGGCTGAACGGCGAACTGACCGACAAGGGCTTCCTCGTCACCTCGACCGAGGAGCTGTTCCAATGGGCGCGCACCGGCTCGCTCTGGTGGATGACCTTCGGTCTGGCGTGCTGCGCGGTGGAGATGATCCACGTCAACATGCCGCGTTACGACATGGAGCGCTTCGGTGCCGCGCCGCGCGCGTCGCCGCGCCAGTCGGACGTGATGATCGTCGCGGGTACGCTGTGCAACAAGATGGCTCCGGCGCTGCGTCGTGTGTACGACCAGATGTCGAACCCGAAATATGTCATCTCGATGGGCAGCTGCGCCAATGGCGGCGGCTATTACCATTACAGCTATTCGGTGGTGCGCGGCTGTGACCGGATCGTGCCCGTGGACATCTATGTTCCCGGCTGCCCGCCGACCGCCGAGGCGCTGCTGTACGGCGTGATGCAGCTGCAGCGGAAGATCCGCCGCGCCGGGAGTATCGAACGGTGAGGGCGCCCGCTCCCCGTTTCGCCGCGAATGACGGCGTGATCGATGCGGCGCGCGCCGCGCTCGGGCCCTGGCTGCTCGACGCGCGCGAGCATGTCGGTGAGGTCGCGCTGGTCGTCGACCGTGCGAACCTGGTGCCCGCCATGACCGCGCTACGCGATACCAAGGGGCTGGAATATCAGCAGCTGATGGAAATCGCCGGCGTCGACTATCCGGAGCGCGACGAGCGTTTCGAGGTGGTCTATTGCCTGTTGTCGCTGACCCGCAATCACCGCCTGCACGTCCATGTCTCGACCGACGAGGACAAGCCGGTTCCGTCGGTGACGGGGCTGTGGCCGGTCGCCGGCTGGCTGGAGCGTGAGGTCTATGACCTGTACGGCGTGCTGTTCTCTGGCAATAGCGACCTGCGTCGCATCCTGACCGACTATGGCTTTCGCGGTCATCCGCTGCGCAAGGACTTCCCGCTGACCGGCTATACCGAGCTGCGCTATTCGGAAGAGGAAAAGCGCGTCGTCTATGAGCCGGTCAAGCTGGCGCAGGACTTCCGCAATTTCGACTTCCAGAGCCCGTGGGAAGGCGCTGAGTACGTCCTTCCCGGCGACGAGAAGGGCGTGCAGGCGCAGGGCAAGGGCGCGCAGACCCCGGCCAGCGCCGATGCGGTGAAGAAGGCCGATGCCGCGCCGGACAAGACGGTTGCCGCCAACGCGCCCGAGACCAAGACCACCGAAAGCCCCAAGCAGACGGGCGCGGGTCAGCCGCATCCGGGCAACAAGGCCGAGGACAAGCCCAAGGACCCGGACGTCGTGCCGGGCAAGGGCGGAGGACAGAATCAGTGAGCGACTACGTCGACGAACTGCTCCACAAGACGGACGATGCCGACCCGACCACGGGTGACGTGTCGATCCAGAACTATACGATCAACTTCGGCCCGCAGCATCCGGCGGCGCACGGCGTGCTTCGCCTCGTCATGGAGCTGGACGGCGAGATCGTCGAACGCGTCGATCCGCATGTCGGCCTGCTGCATCGCGGCACCGAGAAGCTGATCGAATACAAGACCTATTCGCAGGCGCTGCCCTATTTCGATCGCCTCGACTATTGCTCGCCGATGTGCATGGAGCACAGCTATGTGCTCGCGGTCGAAAAGCTGCTCGACCTCGAAGTGCCGCTGCGCGCGCAATATCTGCGGACGTTCTTCGCCGAGCTGACGCGTATTTCGAACCACATGCTCAACCTGGGCAGCCATGTGATGGATGTCGGCGCGATGACGCCGAACCTGTGGATGTTCGAAATCCGCGAAGACTGCATGAACTTCTATGAGCGGGCCTCGGGCGCGCGCATGCATGCGAATTATTTCCGCGTCGGCGGCGTCCATCAGGACGTGCCGCTCAAGCTGCTGACCGACATCGCAGACTGGCTCGATACGCGTCTGCCGCAGCTGTTCGAGGATGCGATCGGCCTGGTGTCGAACAACCGCATCTTCAAGCAGCGCAACGTCGACATCGCGGTGGTGAATCGCGAGGACGCGATCAAGTGGGGCTTCTCCGGCCCGATGATCCGTGGCTCGGGCATTCCGTGGGACCTGCGCAAGTCGCAGCCCTATGACGCCTATGACAAGGTGGACTTCGACGTGCCGGTGGGCACCAGCGGCGACTGCTATGACCGGTTCATGGTGCGCGTCGAGGAAGTGCGCCAGTCGGCCCGGATCATGAAGCAGTGCCTGGCGCAGATGCCCGAAGGTCCGGTGCTTGCCACCGACCGCAAGGTCACGCCGCCCAAGCGTGCCGAGATGAAGCGCTCGATGGAAGCGCTGATCCACCACTTCAAGCTCTATACCGAAGGGTATCACGTCCCCGCCGGCGAGGTGTATGTCGCGACCGAAAGCCCCAAGGGCGAATTCGGCGTGTATCTCGTCTCCGATGGATCGAACAAACCCTATCGCTGCAAGATCCGCCCGACCGCGTTCAGCCATCTCCAGGCCATGGAATTCATGTCCAAGGGGCATATGCTGGCCGACACGACCGCGATCCTGGGCGCGATGGACATCGTTTTTGGTGAATGTGACCGCTAATGGCTGACGCTCCCAACATCCCCGACGAGGCGGAAGTCCGCGCCCGCTGGGGCAATTTCGCCTGGACCGACGAGAACCAGAAGAAGGCGAACGAGATTCTCGCGCGCTATCCCAAGGGCCGCGAACAGTCCTGCTCGATCCCGTTCCTCGATCTGGCGCAGCGCCAGGTCGGTGCGGAGACGCAGACGCAAGGCTGGCTGCCGGTTCCGGTGATCGAGTTCGTCGCGCGTCAGCTCGGCGTCGCCTATATGCGCATCTACGAGGTCGCGACCTTCTACACGATGTTCAACCTCGCGCCGGTCGGTCGCTATCACGTCCAGGTGTGCGGCACGACGCCGTGCATGCTGCGCGGGTCGGACGACGTGCTGGCGGCGTGCAAGAACAAGGGGCTGATCAAGGGCAAGACCACGCCCGACGGCCTGTTCACGCTGACCGAGGTCGAGTGCATGGGCAATTGCGCCTCGGCACCGATGGTCCAGATCAACGACGACAATTACGAGGATCTGGATTACGACCGCACGGTCACGATCCTGGAAGCGCTGGCGCGCGGCGAGAGCCCCAAGACCGGCACGCAGGAGCCGGGTCGCCACACGGTCGAGCCGATCGGCGGCCCGACCACGCTGACCGCCATGGTCGGCGACAATCACGACTATCGCGGGGAGTGGGGCGCATAATGCTCGCTGACAAGGACCGCATTTTCACCAATCTCTACGGCTATCAGCCGTGGAACGTCGACGCGGCGATGAAGCGTGGCGATTGGGACAATACCAAGGCGCTGCTCGAGCTGGGCCAGGACAAGATCATCGACGTCATCAAGGCGTCGGGTCTGCGCGGGCGCGGCGGTGCGGGCTTCCCGACCGGCATGAAGTGGAGCTTCATGCCCAAGGAACCGCGCCCCGACCGGCCGAGCTTCCTGGTCATCAACGCCGACGAGTCCGAGCCGGGTTCGTGCAAGGACCGCGAGATCATCCGCCACGATCCGCACAAGCTGATCGAGGGCGCGCTGGTCGCCGGTTTCGCGATGCGTGCGCGCGCTGCGTACATCTACATTCGCGGCGAATATATCCGCGAGGCCGAGACGCTGTTCGCGGCGGTCGCCGAGGCCTATGACCGGGGCTTCCTGGGCAAGAATGCCTGTGGCTCGGGTTACGACTTCGACGTCTTCGTCCATCGCGGCGCGGGCGCCTATATCTGCGGCGAAGAGACCGCGATGATCGAGAGCCTGGAGGGCAAGAAGGGCCAGCCGCGCCTCAAGCCGCCTTTCCCGGCGGGTGCGGGCCTTTATGGCTGCCCGACCACGGTCAACAATGTCGAGTCGATCGCGGTCGCGCCGACAATCCTGCGGCGCGGGGCCGAGTGGTTCTCCTCCTTCGGGCGCGAGAACAACAAGGGCACCAAGCTCTTCCAGATCTCCGGCCATGTCGACCGCCCCTGCGTGGTCGAGGAAAGCATGTCGATCAGCTTCCGCGAGCTGATCGAGAAGCATTGCGGCGGTATTCGCGGTGGCTGGGACAATCTGCTCGCGGTGATTCCGGGCGGCTCGTCGGTGCCTTTGGTGCCCGCCGCCGAGATCATGGACGCGCCGATGGATTTCGACGGCTTGAAGGCGGTCGGATCGGGTCTTGGCACGGCGGCCGTGATCGTCATGGACAAGTCGACCGACATCGTCCGCGCGATCAGCCGTCTGTCCTACTTCTACAAGCATGAGAGCTGCGGCCAGTGCACGCCGTGCCGTGAAGGCACCGGCTGGATGTGGCGCGTGATGGAGCGGATGCGCACCGGCGATGCCGACGTCTCCGAGATCGACACGCTGTTCCAGGTGACGAAGCAGGTCGAAGGCCACACCATCTGCGCGCTCGGCGACGCGGCGGCCTGGCCGATCCAGGGCCTGATCCGCCACTTCCGCCCGGAGATGGAACGCCGCATTCGCGAACGCAAAGGCGAGACGGGCGGCAACGCCCCGATGATGGAAGCTGCCGAATAATGCCTAAGGTCAAAGTCGACGGCGTCGAGATCGAGGTGCCGCAGGGTGCCACCGTGCTGCAGGCCTGCGAGCTTGCGGGCAAGGAAATCCCGCGCTTCTGCTATCATGAGCGGCTGTCCATCGCGGGCAATTGCCGCATGTGCCTGGTCGAGGTGAAGCCTGGCCCCCCCAAGCCGCAGGCAAGCTGCGCGCTCCCGGCGGCGGACAATCAGGAAATCTTCACCACCACTCCGATGGTGAAGGCCGCGCGCGAAGGCGTGATGGAATTCCTGCTGATCAACCACCCGCTGGACTGCCCGATCTGCGATCAGGGCGGCGAGTGCGACCTGCAGGACCAGTCCATGGCCTATGGCAAGGGCCATAGCCGCTATGACGAGAACAAGCGGGCCGTCACCGAGAAGTATATGGGTCCGATCGTCAAGACGGTCATGACCCGCTGCATCCAGTGCACCCGCTGCGTCCGCTTCGCCGAAGAGGTCGCGGGCGTGGAGGAGATCGGCGCGATTTATCGCGGCGAGAACATGCAGATCACCTCGTACCTCGAACAGGCCGTGTCGAGCGAGCTGTCGGGCAATGTCGTCGATTTGTGCCCGGTGGGCGCGCTGACGTCGAAGCCCTATGCGTTCGAGGCGCGTCCCTGGGAGTTGAAGAAGACGCTCGCCATCGACGTGATGGACGCGGTCGGCACCAATATCCGCCTCGACAGCCGTGGTCGTCAGGTGCTGCGCTGCGTGCCGCGCATCAATGACGAGGTGAACGAGGAGTGGGCGAGCGACAAGACGCGTCACGCGATCGACGGCTTGGTCCGTCGTCGTCTCGACCGTCCGTTCATCCGCCGCGACGGCAAGCTGGTGCCCGCGACCTGGGACGAGGCCTTCGCCGCGATCCGGGACGTGAACGCGGGTTCGAGCGTCGCCGCCATCGCCGGTGATCTGGTCGATTGCGAGACGATGTTCGCCGCCAAGGCGCTGCTGGCCAAGATGGGCTCTAACCTGCTCGAAGGTCGTCAGACCGGCATGGATTACGACACGTCGAGCCTGGCCGCGGTCAACTTCAACACGACCATCGCGGGCGTCGAGAAGGCCGATGCGATCCTGCTGATCGGCACCAACCTGCGCTGGGAAGCGCCGCTGGTGAACACCCGTATCCGCAAGGCGATCAAGAAGGGCGCCAAGGTCTTCGCGATCGGCCCCGAAACCGACCTGACCTACAAGGTCGAGTGGTTGGGCGCCGACCTGTCGGTGCTGGGCAACCTGCCCGAGGGCGTCACCGAGCTGTTCGGCAAGGCCGCGCGTCCGATGGTGATCGTCGGTGGCGGTGCGCTGAAGGGCGCGCACGGCGCGAGCCTGAAGCTGGTCGACCAGTTCAATCTGGTGCGGACGCTGGAGGATGGCTCGGCCTGGAACGGCTATAATGTCGTTCACATGGCGGCGGCGCGCATGGGTGGCCTGATGCTCGGTTACGCGCAGAAGGGCGGCATCGCCGACGTGGTTTCGGCCGCGCCGAAGCTCGCTTTCTTCCTGGGCGCTGACGAGGTCGACTTCACCAAGTTCGGCAGCAGCTTCAAGGTGTTCGTCGGCCATCATGGCGACAAGGGTGCGCATCACGCCGATGTCATCCTGCCGGGCGCGACCTTTGCCGAGAAGTCGGGCACCTGGGTCAATCTGGAAGGCCGGGTGCAGCGCGGCGACCGTGCGGTGTTCGCACCGGGCGACGCGCGCGACGACTGGACGATCTTCCGCGCGCTGTCCGAAGTGCTGGGTCAGACCCTGAGCTTCGACACGCTGGAAGAGCTGCGCGCCGCGATGGCCGCAGAGGTTCCGGCGCTCGGCCAGGTCGGCCTCGTGACCTTCGACTGGGCCGCACCGTCGCTGAACGCGACCGCGTCCGGCACGATGGACGGTTATCCGATCAAGGACTTCTACCTCACCAACGCGATCTGCCGCGCCAGCCCGACGATGCAGCGCTGCTCGGCCGAACTGGTCCATGGTGAGAGCTATGCGGAGGCAGCGGAGTGACCGCGTTTTTCAACTCGACGCTCGGCCTTCCCTATGGCTGGGCCTGGACGATCGCGACGCTGGTCGGGATTCTGGCGATCGCGCTGCCGCTGATGCTGGCCGTCGCGATGGTCATCTATGTCGACCGCAAGATCTGGGCGGCGATGGCGCTGCGCCGGGGTCCGAACGTGGTCGGTCCCTTCGGTCTGCTCCAGTCCTTTGCCGACGGTCTGAAGGTCTTCCTTCAGGAAACCATCGTTCCAGCCGCCGCCAATCGCGGGTTGTTCCTGCTGGCACCGATCATCACCTTCACGGTTGCGCTGATCGTCTGGGCGGTGGTGCCGTTCCAGCCGGGTGTGGTCGTCGCCGACATCAATGTCGGCCTGCTCTATGTTCTCGCCGCCTCGTCGCTGGGCGTGTACGGCGTGATCCTGTCGGGCTGGGCGTCGAACTCGAAATATCCCTTCTACTCGGCGCTGCGTGCCGCCGCGCAGATGGTGTCCTATGAAGTCGCGATCGGCTTCATCCTGATTTCGGTCGTGATGTGGGCGGGGAGCTTCAACCTGACCGCGATCGTCGAGGCGCAGAAGAGCGTGCTGGGGATTCCGGTCAACGGCTTCTTCCTCAACCCGCTGCTGTTCCCGATGGCGGTGATGTTCTTCATCTCGGCGCTGGCCGAGACGCAGCGCGCGCCGTTCGATCTGACCGAAGCGGAGTCTGAGCTCGTCGCGGGTTACCAGACCGAATACAGCTCGATGTCGTTCGCGCTGTTCTGGCTGGGTGAGTACGCCAACGTCATCCTGATGTGCGCGCTGAACGCGATCCTGTTCTGGGGTGGCTATCTGCCGCCGCTCGACTGGGCGCCGCTTTATGTCGTGCCGGGCATCGTCTGGCTGCTGCTGAAGATGTGCTTCTTCTTCTTCGTCTTTTCCTGGGTGAAGGCGACCGTACCGCGTTACCGCTACGACCAGCTCATGCGGCTGGGCTGGAAGGTGTTCCTGCCGGTGTCGCTGTTCTGGGTATTCTTGGTGTCTGGCGTGCTGATGTATGCGCGCGTGGGAGTTCCGGCATGAGCGTCGCTCAGTACGTCAAGGCTTTTACGCTATGGGAGTTCGTGAAGGGCCATGCGCTGACCCTTCGCTACTTCTTCAAGCCGAAGGCGACGATCAACTATCCGTACGAGAAGAACCCGATCAGCCCACGCTTCCGGGGTGAGCACGCGCTGCGTCGCTACCCCAATGGCGAGGAGCGGTGCATCGCGTGCAAGCTGTGCGAGGCGATCTGCCCTGCCCAGGCGATCACGATCGAGGCGGAACCCCGCGACGACGGCAGCCGCCGCACGACGCGCTACGACATCGACATGACCAAGTGCATCTATTGCGGGCTGTGCCAGGAGGCCTGCCCCGTGGACGCCATCGTCGAGGGGCCGAACTTCGAATTTTCGACCGAGACCCGCGAAGAGCTGATCTACGACAAGTCGAAGTTGCTCGATAACGGTGACCGCTGGGAAAGCGCGATCGCGGCGAACCTTGCCGCCGATGCGCCGTACCGTTAAAGCCCGCGACCAACGGTTCGGGGCGGACAGAAAAGGGGCCTGACAGGCAGTGATACAGGCTATCGCCTTCTATATTTTCGCGACCGTGGTGATCGTGTCCGCAGGGCTCACGATCGCGTCGCGCAATCCGGTGCACTCGGTCATGTGGCTGATCCTGGCGTTCTTCAACGCCGCGGGCCTCATGGTGCTGTGCGGGGCCGAGTTCATCGCGATGCTGCTCGTCATCGTCTATGTGGGCGCGGTCGCGGTCTTGTTCCTCTTCGTCGTCATGATGCTCGATATCGAGGTCGCGGCGATGCGGGCGGGCTTTGCGCGCTATCTGCCGCTGGGCCTGGCACTGGCCGTGGCCTTGCTGGCCGAGGTCATCATCGCGTTCCAGGCATGGAGCGTCGGCGGCGTGCAGCTGGCGGCCCGTGCGGCCCCGATCGCGCCGGAGGTGTCCAACATCCAGGCGATCGGCAACCTGCTGTACACGCGCTACCTGTTCATCTTCGAGGGTGCGGGCCTGGTCCTGCTCGTCGCGATGATCGGCGCGATCGTGCTCACCCATCGCAAGCGCGGCGGCGTCCGTCCGCAGAACATCGCCAAGCAGAATGCGCGTCAGCCGCATGAGGCGATCCGCAACATCAATCAGCCTATCGGGCAGGGGGTGGAACTGTGACGATCGGTCTCGTCCATTATCTGGTCGTCGCGGCGATCCTGTTCACCATGGGGGTGCTGGGTATCTTCCTGAACCGGAAGAACCTGATCGTCATCCTCATGGCGATCGAGCTCATCCTGCTCGCCGTGAACCTGAACCTCGTCGCCTTTTCGGCCGCGCTTCAGGATCTGGTGGGTCAGGTCTTCGCCATGTTCGTGCTGACCGTGGCCGCCGGTGAGTCGGCGATCGGTCTGGCGATCCTGGTCATCTATTTCCGTGGCCGCGGCACCATCGCGGTCGACGACGTCAACCGGATGAAGGGGTAATCGGGTTGATCCTCGCTATCGTCTTCCTGCCGTTGCTGGCCGCCGCCATTGCGGGGTTCGGCAACAAGGCCATCGGGAACGTGCCCGCCAAGGTCGTCACGACCGGCGCGCTGTTCATTTCCTGTGCGCTCTCATGGCCGATCTTCATCGGCTATCTGTCGGGCGCCAATGTCGCCACCGTCACGCCGGTGCTCCACTGGATCACCAGCGGCACCATGTCGGTCGACTGGGCGCTGCGCGTCGACTCGCTGACCGCAATCATGCTGGTGGTCATCACCAGCGTCTCGGCGCTCGTCCACCTCTATAGCTGGGGCTATATGAGCGAGGAGCCGGATCAGCCGCGCTTTTTCGCCTATCTCTGCCTCTTCACCTTCGCGATGCTGATGCTCGTGACGGCGGACAATCTGGTCCAGATGTTCTTCGGCTGGGAAGGCGTGGGTCTCGCGTCCTACCTGCTGATCGGCTTCTGGTTCCGCAAGCCCTCGGCCAATGCGGCCGCGATCAAGGCGTTCGTCGTCAATCGTGTCGGCGATCTTGGCTTCATGCTCGGCATCTTCGGCACCTTCCTGGTGTTCGGGACCGTCTCGATCCCGGCGATCCTGGCGGCCGCGCCGGGCATGGCGGGCTCGACCATCGGGTTCCTCGGCTATCGCTTCGACACGATGACCGTGCTTTGCCTGCTGCTGTTCGTCGGCGCGATGGGCAAGTCGGCGCAGCTCGGGCTCCACACCTGGCTGCCGGACGCGATGGAAGGCCCGACCCCGGTGTCGGCGCTGATCCACGCGGCGACCATGGTGACCGCGGGCGTGTTCATGGTGTGCCGCCTGTCGCCCATGTTCGAAACCTCGCCGACCGCGCTGGGCGTCATCACCGTCATCGGTGCCATGACCTGCTTCTTCGCCGCGACTGTCGGCACGGTGCAGACCGACATCAAGCGCGTCATCGCCTATTCGACCTGTTCGCAGCTCGGCTACATGTTCTTCGCGGCTGGCGTCGGCGCGTACGGTGCGGCGATGTTCCACCTGTTCACCCACGCCTTCTTCAAGGCGCTGTTGTTCCTGGGTGCGGGCTCGGTGATCCATGCGATGCATCACGAGCAGGACATGCGCTATTATGGCGGTCTGCGTCGTCACATCCCGCTCACCTTCTGGGCGATGATGATGGGTACGCTGGCGATCACGGGCGTCGGTATCCCGGCTCTGTTCGGCAATCCGATGGCGTTCGGTTTCGCGGGCTTCCATTCGAAGGACGCGATCATCGAAGTCGCTTATGCGGGTGGTTCGGGCTTTGCCTTCTGGGCGGGCGTGATCGCCGCGTTGCTGACCAGCTTCTATTCGTGGCGCCTGATGTTCCTGACTTTCTGGGGCAAGCCGCGCTGGGTCGCGTCGGAGCATATTCAGCACGCGCTGCACGACGCGCACGGGCATGGCGATCATGGGCATACCCATGACCCGCACCCCGCGAACGAGGATGCCGGCGACGAGCCGCACGTCCATGGTCCGTCGCAGGAGGAACTGCCCGAGGGCACCGGTGGCTATCATCCGCATGAGAGCCCGCTGGTCATGCTGATCCCGCTGATCGTACTGTCGATCGGTGCGATCGCGGCGGGCTTCGTCTTCCATGGCTGGTTCATCGAGCCGGAAGCGGGCGAGAGCTATTGGAAGGGCGCGATCGCCTTCAACGAGCATCTGATGCATTCGATGCACGGCGTGCCGGTGTGGGTGAAGCTGTCGGCGACGATCGTCATGCTGCTCGGTCTCGCGACCGCGTATCTGACCTATATCCGCGCACCGGAGTTCCCGGCGAAGTTCGCGGATCAGTTCCGCATCCTGTACCGCTTCCTCCTCAACAAATGGTATTTCGACGAGATCTACCATTTCCTCTTCGTACGCCCCGCCTTCGCGATCGGCCGGTTGCTGTGGCACCGTGGCGACGAGAAGACGATCGACCGCTTCGGCCCCAACGGTGTCGCCTGGCTTATCCAGCAGGGCAGCCGGGGTGCGGCGCGCTTCCAGACGGGATACCTCTACAGCTATGCCTTCGTCATGTTGATCGGCCTGACCGCGGCCGTCACCTGGGCCATTTTGGGTTGATCGCGTGATGCAGGGCTTCCCGATCCTCTCCGTCATGCTGGCGGTCCCGGCTGTTGCCGCGATCGCCTGCCTTTTCCTCAACGCGAACGGCGCGCGCATGTTGGCGCTCGCCGCCACGCTGATCGACTTCGCCCTGGGCATCGTGCTCTGGACGCAGTTCGATGTGGGCGGCGCGCAGTGGCAGTTCGTCGAACATGCCCCCGGCATCTTCGGCCCGTTCGGCTGGTCGCTCGGCATCGACGGCTTCGCGCTGCTGCTCATCATGCTCAGCGTGTTCCTGATGCCGATCTGCATCGGCGCCAGCTGGCGCGCGATCGACAAGCGCGTTCCCGAATATATGGGCCTGTTCCTGTTCACCGAAGTGCTGATGATCGGCACCTTCGCAGCGCAGGACCTGTTCCTCTTCTACGTCTTCTTCGAAGCCGGCCTGATCCCGATGTATCTCATCATCGGTATCTGGGGCGGGGCGAACCGCATCTATGCGTCGTACAAGTTCTTCCTGTACACGCTGCTCGGCTCGCTCCTCATGTTCGTCGCGATGCTCTATATGGCGCGCACGGCGGGCACGACCTCGATCCCGGCGCTTCTCGCCTATGACTTCCCGGCGTCGGTGCAGACCTGGTTGTGGATCGCCTTCTTCGCCTCGTTCGCGGTCAAGATGCCGATGTGGCCGGTCCACACCTGGCTTCCCGACGCGCACGTTCAGGCGCCGACGGCGGGTTCCGTCATCCTGGCGGGCGTGCTGCTGAAGCTCGGCGGATACGGCTTCCTGCGCTTCCTGCTCCCGATGTTCCCGGAGGCGAGCGGACAGCTGACCTGGCTGATCTTCGCGCTGTCGGCGGTGGCGGTGATCTATGCCTCGCTGGTCGCGCTGGTGCAGTCCGACATGAAGAAGCTGATCGCCTATTCGTCGGTCGCGCACATGGCGATTGTGACCATCGGCCTCTATGCCTTCAACCAGCAGGGCATCGAAGGCGCGATGATCATGATGCTCAGCCACGGGCTGGTGTCGGGCGCGCTCTTCCTGTGCGTCGGTGTCATCTATGACCGGCTGCACACCCGCGAGATCGCGCGGTACGGCGGGCTGTCGATCAACATGCCCAAATATGCCGTGCTGTTCCTGTTCTTCACCATGGCGTCGATCGGTCTGCCGGGCACCAGCGGCTTCGTCGCCGAGTTCCTGTCGCTGATGGGCACCTATCAGGTGTCGACCTGGACCGCGCTGCTCTGCACCACGGGCATCATCCTGGGCGCGGCGTACATGCTCTATCTCTACCGGCGGGTCGCTTATGGCGAGATCAAGTCGGATGAGGTTGCGGCGATGCCCGACCTGACGAGCCGGGAGCTGTGGCTGCTCGCGCCAATCGCGGCGGTGACGCTGTGGATGGGTGTCTATCCGGAGAGCTTCCTCGCGCCGATGCGCAAGGACGTGCAGGTCCTGCTTCAGCGGATCGACCGGGCGAACCCGGGTTCCGACAGCCGTCCGACCGCCGGTAATCCTGCACTCGCGACCGCCCACACCCCTGAGCACCAAGCTGCGCACGGGGAGGCGCACTGATGAGCTATTCGTTGAACCTTCTGATGGTCCTGCCCGAGCTGGTGCTGAGCCTAGGCGCGATCGCGCTGATGCTCGTCGCCGCCTGGGGCGGGACGAACGCCACGCGCGGCATCTCGATCGCGGCGGTGTTCGTGCTGGCCGGTGCGATCGTCGCGCTCGCCGGGCCGTCGACGACCGGTGGGCTTGCCTTTGGCGGTCTGTACCGCGCGGACGCCTTTGCCGGTTTCGCCAAGGTGCTGATCTATCTGGCGACCGCCGTGGCGATCATCATGGCCCCGCGCTTCTTCGCGCGTTCGCCGGGTGAGGATCTGCGTCCCGAATATCCCATCCTGATGCTGCTCTCGGCGGTCGGCATGGGTATGATGGTGTCGGCGGGCGATCTGCTGACCCTCTATGTCGGTCTCGAACTGCAGAGCCTGTCGGCTTATGTCCTGGCAAGCTTCATGCGTCGCGACGGTCGTTCGGCCGAAGCGGGTCTGAAGTATTTCGTGCTCGGCGCGCTGGCATCGGGCATCCTGCTCTATGGTATCTCGCTGGTCTATGGCTTCTCGGGCTCGACCGACTTCGCGCAGATCGCGGGCGCCTATGGTCGCGACGCGGCGATGGGCACGCGCTCGCTGGGTCTGGTCTTCGGCCTGGTGTTCGTGTTCGCGGGCCTGGCGTTCAAGATGTCGGCGGTGCCGTTCCACATGTGGACGCCGGACGTCTATGAAGGTGCGCCGACCCCGGTGACCGCCTTCTTCGCCTCGGCCCCCAAGGTTGCGGCGATGGCGCTGGCGATCCGCGTCGCCGTCGAGGCCATGGGCTCGGCAGTGCAGCAGTGGCAGCAGATCGTGACCTTCGCGGCGCTCGCCTCGATCATCCTCGGCGCGGTCGCGGCGATCGGGCAGACCAATATCAAGCGTCTGCTCGCCTATTCGTCGATCAACAATGTCGGCTTTGCCCTCATCGGTCTGGCGGCGGGCACGGCGCAGGGCGTCGCGGCGGTGCTGACGTACCTCACCATCTACGTCATCATGACGCTGGGTGCGTTCCTGATCGTCATCCGTATGCGCGACGAGCAGGGCAATCCGCTGGAGTCGATCGCCAGCCTGTCGGGCCTGTCGCGCACGCGTCCGGCACTCGCCTGGGCGATGGCGTTCTTCATGTTCTCGGTCGCGGGTATTCCGCCGCTGCTCGGCTTCTATGCCAAGTTCGCGGTGTTCAATGCGGCGGTCGCGGCGGGGCTGTTCCCGCTGGCGGTGATCGGCGTCGTCGCCTCGGTGATCGGTGCCTATTATTACCTGCGCATCATCAAGACGATGTTCTTCGATGAGCCGGCGGGTGCCTGGGACAATAGCGAGGCGCAGCCCGTCGAGAACGGCCTGATCGCGCTGTCGGCGTTGTTCGTGTCGCCGGTCGGCTATCTGCTGATCCCGGTGCTCGGCGCATGGTCGCTGGCGGCGGCTCGAGCGCTGTTCTGAGCCGATTGCTCCACGTCGCGGAGACGGGATCGACCAATGCCGATCTTCGCCAGCTTGCGGAAGCAGGCGGTGAAGACGGCCTCTGGCTCCGCGCCGACCGCCAGACGGCGGGGCGCGGACGCCAGGGGCGGGAATGGTCCTCGCCCTCGGGCAATTTCTACGGGTCGACGCTGGTCCGGCTGCGGCCCGGCGATCCGATGGCAGCCACATTGGCACTGGTCGCCGCCGTCGCCATCGAGGATGCGGTGGCGGCGTGCCTGTCGGGCACCACGACGCGCGCGATGCTCAAATGGCCCAATGATCTGTTGATCGACGGAGCCAAGCTGTCGGGCATTTTACTGGAGCGCACCGGCGATGCGGTCATCATCGGCATGGGGATCAATCTGGCGTCGGCCCCGCAGCTACCCGACCGCGCCACGACCGCGCTGGTCGATCATGGCGTCGATGTCGCGCCCGCGACGATGCAGGCGCTGCTCGCCGAAGCCATGACCCGCTGGCTCGCCGTCTGGCGCGAGGAAGGATTGGGCGCGATCGTCCGGCGTTGGGAGGCGCGGGCGCATCCGCGCGGAACGCCGCTGACCGCGCGTTTGCCCGATGGGCAGGTCCTGACGGGGGCGTTCGACGGGCTGGCGCATGACGGCGCGCTGCGGCTGGCCTTGGCGGATGGCGCGGCCCATGTCATCCATGCCGGCGATATCTTCCTGGTCTGAGGGACTTTCATGCTGCTTGCCATCGATGCCGGGAACACGAACGTGGTCTTCGCGCTGCTCGAGGGGCGGACGATCAAGGGCCGCTGGCGCATCGCGACCGATCCGCGCCGGACGGGCGACGAATATGCGGTATGGCTCAGCCAGTTGCTGGCGCTGGAAGGCTATGCGCGCGAGGATGTGACCGGCGTCATCATCGCCACGGTCGTGCCGCGCGCGCTCCATAATCTTCAGGTGCTGGCGCAGAAATATTTCAAGGTCGATCCCTTGATCGCCGGCCGTGCGCCAGTGGAATGGGGGATCGCGATCGACGTCGACGAACCCGCCTCGCTGGGCGCCGACCGTGCGGTCAACACGATCGCGGCACATGCGCTGCATCCCGGCGACCTGATCACCATCGATTTCGGCACAGCGACGACCTTCGACATCAGCGACTATCAGGGCGCTTATAAGGGTGGGATCATCGCGCCCGGCATCAACCTGTCGCTCGATGCGCTGGTGACCGCGGCCGCCAAGCTGCCGCGCATCGCGATCGAGGCGCCGGAGAGCCGCAGCGTGATCGGCCGCAATACGGTCGACCAGATGCATATCGGTATCTTCTGGGGCTATATCGCGATGATCGAGGGTCTGGTCGCACGGCTGAAAGCGCAGGTCGGGCGGCCGGTCAAGGTGCTCGCCACCGGCGGTCTGGCCGCGCTGCTGAGCCCGCACACCCATGTATTCGATCATATCGAGCCCGATCTGACCATTCAGGGGCTGGCGATCCTGTGGGAACGCGCCCATATCGGGTAAACAGAATTTGGTTCGGGCAGCCCGCGAATATCCGCAGGGCGTTCGAGCCACGCATGAGATGACCGCGCCCTGACCGGCGCAATCCCTATGCCCCATGGCCTCCGCTTGCAGCGGGGCGGGGCTTCTATTGTCAGGAAGTGAATGACTCCGAAGAAAGAATTGCTGTTCTGCGCGCTCGGTGGATCGGGTGAAATCGGCATGAACGTGAACCTGTACGGCACCGAAGGCAAATGGGTGATGGTCGATTGCGGCATCACCTTCGCCGATCCGGCCTATCCCGGCATCGACGTGATCCTGCCCGACCTGAGCTTCATCGAGGACCGGCTGGACGACTTGGTTGGCATCGTGCTGACCCATGGTCATGAAGACCATAT
Organism: Sphingomonas pseudosanguinis; assembly: GCF_014196255.1. GTDB lineage: Bacteria > Pseudomonadota > Alphaproteobacteria > Sphingomonadales > Sphingomonadaceae > Sphingomonas > Sphingomonas pseudosanguinis. The sequence goes on along the minus strand of NZ_JACIDH010000005.1, from coordinate 25,065 downwards.
CGGCGCGCTGCCCTATCTGGCCGAGGATCTGGGCGTGCCCATCTACGCCACCGCCTTCACCGCCGGGCTGGTGCGCGGCAAGCTGGAGGAAGAGGGCAGCGCCAACCGCGTCAAGCTGCGCGTGATGGAGGCGGGCAAGACGTTCGAGGTCGGCCCGTTCGACTTCACCTTCGTGCCGCTGTCGCACTCGATCCCCGAAGCCAACGCGCTGCTGATCGAGACCGCTGTCGGCCGCGTCTTCCATACTGGCGACTGGAAGCTCGACCAGACCCCCGTCATCGGCAAGCCCGCCAGCCCTGCGCAGCTGTCGTCGATCGGCGACATGGGCGTCGACGTACTGGTGTGCGACTCCACCAACGCCTTCAACACCGAAGCCTCGGGCTCGGAAGCCAGCGTGCGCCCCGGCATCGCCGAGACGGTTGCCAAGGCCAAGGGGCGCGTGGTCGTCACCACCTTCGCCTCCAACGCCGCGCGTCTGGTAACGCTGGGCGAGGTCGCCAAGGAAACGGGGCGCAAGCTGTGCGTCACCGGCCGCTCGCTCGACCGGATTTTGAAGGTCGGCCGCGCCTGTGGCTACTTCAAGGGCTTCCCCGAGGTTGTCGATCCCGAGACGGCGATGCGCCTGCCCAAGGACCGCGTGCTGATCGTCGCAACCGGTGGGCAGGGTGAGCCGCGCGCGGCGCTGTCGCGCATCGCCGAGGGCAGCCACACGATCCGGCTCGACACCGGCGACACGGTGATCTTCTCGGCGCGCCAGATTCCGGGCAACGAGACGGCGGTCGGCCGTATCCAGAACATCCTGGCGGGCAAGGGCGTCCGCATGGTCACCGAGCGTCAGGCGCATGTCCATGTCTCGGGCCATCCCGGCCAGCCCGAACTGGCGCAGATGTACAAGTGGCTGCGCCCGCGCACGCTGATGCCGGTGCACGGCGAGATGCGGCACATGATGGAACATGCCCGCTTCGCCACGACGCAGGGCGTGCCGCAGACCCTCGTCCAGTCGGACGGCGACATGGTCCGCCTGCTGCCCGGCAATGCGACCAAGATCGGCAATGTGCCGGTCGGGCGGCTGGTGCTCGACGGCGACGTCATCCTGCCGTCGGACGGCTCGACGATGAACGAGCGGCGTAAGCTGGCGATCAACGGCCAGATCTCGGTCGGCGTCGCGGTCGCCAAGGGGCGGCTGGTGGGCAGCCCGCAGGTTCGCGTGCAGGGCGTGCCGGTCGAGGACGAGCGCGATGCCTTCATTACCGAGGCGATCGCTGCCGCGGCCAAGGCGGTCGACGGCCCGCGTCGCGCGACCGACAAGCTGCGCGAGGACATCCGCCTCTCGGTGCGCAAGGTCGCGACGCGCTGGACCGGCAAGAAGCCGATCGTCGACGTTCTGCTGATCGAGGGATAAGACCATGCACTGGACGTCGGCCCTTGCGATCTACGTCCTCTTCTGGTTCCTCGCCGTGTTCCTGGTCCTGCCCTTCGGGGTCAGGACCACGCACGAGGCGGGGGGTGAGCATATCCCCGGCACGGCGGAAAGCGCGCCGCATGTGTTTCTGGTCGGGCGCTTCCTGCTGCGTACGACGATCACCGCGACGGTGATGTTCGCGCTGTTCTATCTCAACTATGTCAATGGTTGGATCACCGCCGGCATGCTCGACTGGAGCGGGGTGAGCCGGGACGTCTGACATGGCGCGCCCGTCCCGCCTGTTGGATATTCTCCATCTGCTGCATCGCCAGGTCGGTGTCGTGCCCGGCCGGCACATGGCCGAGCAGCTCGGCATGTCACCGCGTGCCCTAGATCGTGACATCGCGACGCTCCGGTCGCTGGGGGCCGAGATCGAGGGCGACGCCGAGCGCGGCTATCGGCTGACCCCCGGCATAGTGCTGGCGCCGTTGCATTTGCCGGTCGAGGAGGTCGAGGCGCTGCTCCTGGGCGTGACCGAAGTCGCCGAGCATGCCGACCCGGACACGACGCGGGCGGCGCGCAATGCCGCCGCACGGATCATGGCCGCGATGACGCCGGAACAGGCCATGGCTATGCGGTCCACCCTGTCGTGCATCGATCCGGATGCCGAGGATCATGAGGGGGGTGACCCACTGGAACTGGACGCCGCCATTCGGGAGGAACGGCGGATGCATCTCGTCTATCGTGACATCGACGGCGATCCGTCGCGGCGCATCATCTGGCCCTTCGCGACCGGCCTGTACAACCGCGCGGAAGTGCTCATCGGCTGGTGCGAATTGCGCGGCGATTACCGGACCTTCCGCATCGACCGCATCGTTAGCGCGCGCCTGCTAGCCGATCGCTATCGCCGTCGCCGGACCGTCTTGTTGCGCGAATGGCGCCGGCGGCCGGACATCGCGCATGACCGCTACCGGCTGTATGAACGGGACGTGGATCAGGGCTAGGCCTTGTCGACATTCGGACACGGCCGCCGTCGTTCCTTACCTGTAAGGGGGGTGACCGTCGTGCGTTGAGGCGGATCTCGCCGACGGGGACACCCCTCCGTCAGGCCTTCGGCCTGCCACCTCCCCTTACAGGGGAGGAATGAATGTCGATCAGGGCTCGGCCAGGCTTCGCGTCTCGGCCGCCGTCACGACACATCGTCAGACGTCAACGAAGCCGCTCGATCGCCTGGGCGAGCGCGACATAGAGCTTGCCCATGTCCGACGACAGCAACGTCACGCCCAGTGGCGACCCGTCGCGCTGGGCCAGCACGCCGCGCAGCATCGCCTCGAAGTCATGGATATAGCGGTTCACATGCTCGCGGAACTTGGTGTCCTGATCATAGAGATCGGCGATGTCGCGCGCTTGATGCGAGTCGAGGATACGCACCGCGCGCCGGGTAAAGACGCCGCGATCGCCCTTCAGATAGGCCGCCCAGGCGCTGTCGGTGACTTCGGGCGCATAGATTTTGGCGATGTCGATCGAGGCGGAGTTGAGCGACTCCACCAAGAGCGAGGCACGCCGCGCGAAATTGTCGCGGTCGGCGTCCTCGCGTTCGGTGCGCGCTTTTTCGATCCGGCTTTCGACGACGGCGGTCTTCTCCGCGATCAGCTCGGCCTGACGCGCCAGTCGTTCCGTCGCGCGGGTCGCGGCCTCGACCGCGCTTTGCGTTGCGTCGACGATGGCATGGACCTGGCGCTCGACCGTGTTGCCGGTGGCGCGGCGCATCGCCTCGGCGCTGGCATGTTCGAGCACGCTCGCCGCCTCCGGGATGACGTTGGCCAGCGTCTCGCGCGCGCTGTCGGCGGCCGTCACGGCGGTTTCGCGGACGCGGAGCAGCGCGTCGACCAGCTTGGGCGCGGCCTCGTCGGCGAACTGGTTCGTGCGGTCGATCGTCTCCTCGACCATCATGCCCAGCGCATCCGCCTTGGCGCGGCCGGTCGATAGCGTTTCGATCAGCGTGCCCGACAGGGTTTCCAGCGTCTGGCGCTGCTCGGCGATGACCTCGGCAATCGCTTCGATCGCTTCGTGGGTGCTTTCGGCGGCGGTCACCAGCGCCAGCAATTCGGGCTTGGTCCGGACGACGATCTCATGGCTGCCGACGATCCGTTGGTCGAGCCGCGCCAGCGCCTCGGGCAGTGTCTCGTCGATCTCGCGCGCGGCGGCATCCAGCGCGATCAGCAGCGTCTCGGTCGTGCCGATCACGCGATTGGCCATGCTCTCGCCCGCCTCCAGCGCGCCGGTCATCGCATCCGCCGATCCGCCCAGCGCGCTGATCGAGGCGGCGAGCATCTGCGACTTTTCGGTGCCTTGGACATGGAGCGTCGCGATGCGCGTCTCTACCCGGTCGAGCTGCGCGTCGAGCGTGTCGACGATCGCCTCGCCCGCGATCCGCTGCGCCTCCAGTTCGGCGGTCAGGCGGGTCACCGCACCGTCGACCTGGGTCAGTCGCTCGGCCAGCGCATCGGCGCTGTCGCGGGCCGCGCTGTCGAGCGCCTGCTGGTTCTCGCCGACCATCGCGACCAACACCTCGCCCTGTTCGGCGATGCCCTGACGCGACTGGTCGAGCGCCTGCGCGGCGCGTTCGAGCAGCGCGTCGATGGTCGCCGCGACATGGGCGGTGACGGTGTCCAGATGCGCGCTTGCGGCGCGGCTGGTCGCCTCCATCTGTTCCAGATGCGTGGCCAGACGCTGCGCGGCGCCGCTGGCGATCGTATCGGCATCCTGCCCGCGCCGGCCGAGCGCGACCAGCTGCGCGTCGAGCGCGGCGGCATGGCTCTGCGCCGAGCGGGCGGCCTCCGCCATCCGGTCGCTCGCCTCGCCGACTTCGTCCACGGCGTGGGGCAGCGCGTCGAGCAGATGCGCGAGATTGGACTGGCTGGTGCCCGCGACATCAGCCAGCGTGCGGCCATGCGCCTCGACCATCTGGATGTCGTCGGCCAGGTCGCGGGCGATCGCGTTGAAGCGGGTTTCGGCGGCTTGCGCCATCTCCGCCAGCGCCACGGCCTGCGCCGACAGTTCGCCGCGATTGGCCTCGAGCATGCGGCCGATGGCAGCGACCGCGCTCTCCAGCGCCAGCGCCTCGTCGCGCATGTCACGCGCGGTCAGCGCGAAGCGGCGCTGCTCGGCGCGGCTGCTACGCTGTGCGATCAGCCAGAGGAGCGTGACCAGCATCGGCCCTGCGAGCGCCAGCGTCAGGATCGGGGCGAAGCTGTCGGGCGTCACCGGCGACGATCCGGCAAGCCCCCACAGGACGATGCCGACCAGCCATAATGTGGACAGCGCGATGGCAGCGAACAGCGGCCAGCGGGGGGCGGGCGGCTCGGCGGGGATGCCGACCCGATCCTCCAGCCAGACCTGCGCCGGCTGGCCGGGGGCGGGGCGCGTCATGGGGTCGGCGACGTCGAAGGGCTGCGGCGCGTCGTCAGCGATCGACGCTTCGTCCAGCAGGTCCGATCTGTCCTGACGCTCCGCGCGCAAATCCACGATCATCCAAGCCCCCGTGTCACAATGGGTCGGTTTATCACGTTTGCCGGCGGCAGAAAGCGAATTGCGCTATTCCGTGCAGGAGCTTCCGGTTTATGGGAGCCATCATGACCTATGAACGCGGAACGATCGACGCTGCCCTGGCAGCGGTTGCGGGTGACGAACCGGCCGTGATCCAGGATTTGCGTATCGCTTTCGTCGACAGTGCGACCCGCGCGCTGGAGGCGATGCACAAGGCCCAGGGCGGCGCTGAATGGCGCGAGGCCGCGCTGCGGCTGAAGGGGCTGGCGGCCAGCGTCAATGCGCTGCCGCTGATGACCCTGGCGGGTCAGGCGGCGGAGATGGACGAGGCCGATCCCGCCCTGCTCGAGCGGATCGGCGAGGTCGTCGCGCGACTCTGACGTGCCTGTGCGGGTCGGGGCTGGCAAGCACGCCGTCAAGCGCCTAACAGCGACCGATGTTGTCCGGGCTATTATTTGCGATCGACGATGCTGAAGACCGCCCCGGGCGGTTGACGGCCACCCTGCCATTCGCCGGCGTCACCCTGATCGAATATCAGGCGCGGCTGCTGATCGCCGCCGGCGCGGCGCAGGTGATCATCGTCGTCGCGCGCCTGACCCCCGAATTGCTGGGCGCCATCGCCCGGATCGCGCAGCGTGGCGTGGTGGTCGATACGGTCCGCAGCGCGGTCGAGGCGGCCGAGAAGCTGCATCCGCTGTCGCGCCTGATCGTGCTGGCGGACGGGCTGATCACCACCGAGGAGACGATCGCGCTGGTCCTGCGCGATACCGGTCATGACGCGTTGATGGTCGTGCCCGAGGCGGGAGCCGAGGCCGGGCTGGAGCGTGTCGGCGGGCAGATGGCCTGGGCCGGCGTCGCGCGCGTCGATCCGCGCCGCGTAGCCGAGGTGGCGGCGCTGCCGCGCGACTATGACCTGCAATCGACGCTGCTGCGTCTCGCGGCACAGGCGCATGCGACCCATATCCTGTTGCCGGCCGAGGCGGAGCGGGCGGGGCACGGCATCGTCCATCGCGGTGAGACGCTGGACGCGCGCGGTCGGGCGGTCGTCGCGCGGCTGGTGTCGGGGCGGCGGAGCTGGTTCGATCGCTACATCCTCGCCCCCGTGGCGCGCTTCGCGCTGCCGCGTCTGGTCGAGCGGGCGGTGCCGGCGCATGTTGCGGGCGGTGCGGGTGTCGGTCTTGGCGCGCTGGGCCTGATCCTGATCCTGTTCGGGCTGCCCGCACTTGGCCTGTGCATGGCGATCGCGGGGACGCTCGGGCTGGGGCTGGGCGAGACGCTGGCAGGCCTGCGCGACGAACAGCCGGCGGCCAAGGCGCAGTCGGCCGCCATCGCCGCGCTGACCGCCATCGTGGTCGCAGGGATGGGCTGGCAATATTACCGCGTCGCCGGGGACGAATTGGGGCCGGTGCTGGCGCTGATGCTGGTCATCCTCGGCATTCTGGCGGAGCGCGCCGCGCTCTATCGTTTTCGCCGGCGCTGGTGGGCCAGCCCGCCGGCCTATCTGCTCGTCATGCTCCCCGCGACGATGCTGGGCATCGGCCTGTGGGGGCTGGCGCTGGCGGGGGTGTATGCGATTGCGACATTGGCGTCCGCAATCGAGACATTACGCGCACAAGTTTAGTGTCGCATTAAGATCATAGGGGTTAGCGATGCCGGATGGCCGTAGAACCGGACCCGTATCAGGCTGACCCGCCAGCCGCGTCGCTGTTCGCGCGCGTCGCGCAGGCGCGCAGCCGCGCGGCCCGGCGGCGGCAGGCGGCGCTGGTCGAACTGGGGCTGGACGAAGCCGCCCGGCTGAGCGACCAGATCCGGCTGGCCGTGGGCACCCGGCTTCGCGGGCTGGTCGAGGCGGTCGCCCGCGATCTGAAGCATCAGGCGAGCCGGCTGGCGGCCGATACCGGCCATGATCAGGCCGATCCTTGGCCCGCCACGGCTTCCGACATCGTCGTGCGGCTGCAAATAGCGGGCCTGTTGCACGATTCAACGCTGGTGGACGAACTGGTCGCCCAGGCGCAGCAGCGGCTGATCGCGGATGCGTTGCCCAGCGAGGCCATGGGGGGCGACGCGCCCAGCCTGCTCGTCCGGCTGACCGAGGCGCCCGACCGGATCGTCGCCTCCGCCGCCCGCGCGGTGCTGGCCGCCGAAGGCCATGCGCAGGCACCGGCGAGCCATGCGGAGGATTATGCGATCCTGTCGCACCGAGCGCAGGAGCGATTGATCTGGATGATCGCCGCCGCGATGCGCGCTAATCATCGCCCGGCGGCGGATCGTGCGCTGGCGCAGGCGGCCGAGCGGATGCTCGACGCACGCGATGAGGGCGCGTGCTTCGGCGCGCCCGCGCTGCGGCTGGCGACGGCGATCGATGCGCGGCCGAGCGAATTGCCGGCGCTGCTGCTCGAATGTCTGTCCGACCGCCAGCTCGGCCTGTTCATCGCGCTGCTCGCCCATGCCCTGCGGCTGGACGATCGCGATGTCCGCGAGATCGTGCTGGAGCCGGATGGCGACCGGTTGTGGCTGGCGCTGAGGGCGCTCGATCTCAACCGGGCGACGATCGCCCGGATCGGTTGGGCGATCAGCGAGGCCGACCGCCGCCGCGATGTCGAGCGTTTTGCCGATGGGCTGGATGCGGTGATGGCGATCGCCGCGACGGACGCGACCGAGGCGCTGGCGCTGTTGAAGCTGCCGCGCGCGTTCCGGACCGCGATCGACCGGCTCGACGGAACGCTGCCGCGATGACGTCGATGAACAGCCCCGGCGAATCGATGGTGGCGCGGGCGATCCTCGACGGCGAGAACCGCATCCTGTCCGCCGATCCGCCGATCGAGCTGCTGCATATGCGCGCCGGGGGCGGGGCGCATGACCGGCTGGCGGTGGCACCCATCGCGACGATCGCGCAGCTCGCCCGCCGGTTGGGCATCGCGGTGTCGCGCCGCATGGTCGTCGCGGACGATGAGGGCGATCTCGACCTGTGGGTGCAGGCGCGGCCCGAGACCGGCCAGATCCGGCTGAGCGTCAGCGGCTGGCGTGATCGCGACGCGTGGAGGCCGAGCGCGACACCCCCCGAATTCGCTGCGACCGGTGCCGATTTCCGGTGGGAAACCGATGCCGCGCTCCGCCTGATTTCGCTATCGTCGGGCACCCGCCATGGGTTCGATGCGACCGCGCTGCTGGGGCAGCCCCTCCATGCGCTGTTCGTCTTCGACACGGCGGCGGGCGGGCGGCTGCTCACCGATCCGGTGCCGCTGGACGGGCAGGGGGCCAGGCTGCGGCCGACCGACGCGCCGGTCCGCCTGTCGGCGGCGATCCGGCACGATGCCATGGGCGGCATCGCCGGGCTGATCGGCGCGGCCTTTCTGGTAGACGAGGCGGGCGAGGACGTGGAAACCGTATCGCCCGGCACCCTACCGCTGACCGAGAGCTTCACCAACGGCCTCGACCGCGCGTTGCGCACGCCGCTGGCGCGGATCGTCGCCAATGCCGACAGCATCGCCGCGCAGGGCGACGGTCCGGTGGCGGCGACCTATGCCGATTATGCCAGCGACATCGCGCATGCGGGGCGCCATCTGATGGGGCTGGTCGACAATCTGGTCGAGCTTCAGGCGATCGAACAGCCCGATTTCCGGCTTGCGGCGATGCCGATGGACCTGGCCGATGTCGCGCGCCGGGCCGCCGGCCTGCTCGGCGTCCGCGCCGAAACCGCCGGGGTGACGATCCAGCGCCCCGCCATCACCGAAACCCTGGGCGCGATCGGCGATTTCGGACGCAGCCTGCAAATCCTGATCAACCTGATCGGCAACGCGCTGCGCTATTCCCCGCGCGGTGGCGAGGTGGTGGTGACGGCCGAACGCGACGGCGATGCGGCGCTTGTCCGCGTGGTCGACCAGGGCAAGGGGATCGCACCCGAGGATCAGGCCCGCATCTTCGAGAAATTCGAACGCGTCGATCCGACCGAGCCGGGCGGCAATGGCCTGGGCCTCTATATCGCGCGCCGCCTGGCGCGGGCGATGGGCGGTGACCTGAGCGTCGAAAGCATGCCCGGCGAGGGCGCCACCTTCACCTTCCGCCTGCGCGCGCAATAAAAAGGGCTCCCGAGGGAGCCCTTTTCGTCTCTGGTCCTGACCGGCCGTCAGCGCCGCCGGGGCAGTCGCCGTGCGACCAGAATCAGCGCCAGTCCCGCCACTGCGGTGAACGCGCCGCGATCGGCCCATTCGCCGCGGCCGAGCATGAAACTCTGTTCGGGCCAGCGGATGTAACCCAGGCCCTGGCCGATCCACAACGCGCCGGTCAGTGCCAGCATGACGCCGATGGCGATCAGGATCGGCCGGACCCGGTTCATCGCTTAGCGCTGCGAAACCGGGACGTAGGAACGCTGCGTCGGGCCGGTATAGAGCTGACGCGGACGGCCGATCTTCTGGTCGGGATCGGTGATCATCTCGTTCCACTGCGCGACCCAGCCGACGGTGCGAGCGAGCGCGAAGAGCACGGTGAACATCTCGGTCGGGAAGCCGATCGCCGACAGGATGACGCCCGAATAGAAGTCGACGTTCGGGAACAGCTTCTTCTCGACGAAATAATCGTCGTTCAGCGCGATCTCTTCGAGGCGCAGCGCCGTCTCGAACAGCGGATCGTTGACCTTCAGCGCGTCGAACACTTCGCGCACGGTCTTCTGCATCACGGTCGCGCGCGGATCGTAGTTCTTGTAGACGCGGTGACCGAAGCCCATCAGGCGGAACGGATCGTTCTTGTCCTTGGCGCGCGCGATGAACTCGGGGATGCGATCGGGCGTGCCGATCTCGCGCAGCATGTTGAGCGCGGCCTCATTCGCGCCGCCATGCGCCGGACCCCAGAGGCAGGCGATGCCCGCCGCGATGCACGCGAACGGATTGGCGCCCGACGAGCCCGCCAGACGGACGGTCGAGGTCGAGGCGTTCTGCTCGTGATCGGCGTGCAGGATGAAGATGCGGTCCATCGCCTTTTCGACGGCCGGGTTCACCTCATACGGCTCGGCCGGAACGCCGAAGGTCATGCGCAGGAAGTTGCCGGTGTAGGACAGCGAGTTGTCCGGGTACAGGAAGGGCTGGCCCACCGAGTATTTGTACGCCATCGCCGCGATCGTCGGGATCTTGGCGATCAGGCGGTGCGACGCGATCGTGCGTTGCACCGGATCATGGATGTCGGTCGAGTCGTGATAAAAGGCCGATAGCGCGCCGACCACGCCGCACATGATCGCCATCGGGTGCGCGTCGCGGCGGAAGCCACGGAAGAACGCCGCCAGCTGCTCATGCACCATGGTGTGGCGCGTGATGGTGTTGGTGAAGCCCGACAGCTCGTCCTGGTTCGGCAGTTCGCCGTTCAGCAGCAGATAGGCCACTTCCATGAAGCTGCTGTTCTCGGCCAGTTCGCCGATCGGATAGCCGCGATGGAGCAGCACGCCCTGGTCGCCATCGATATAGGTCAGCTCCGACCGGCACGACGCGGTCGAGGTGAAGCCGGGATCATAGGTGAACGCGCCGGTCTGCGCATAGAGCTTGCGGATGTCGACCACGTCCGGGCCGATCGAACCGGACATGACCGGATAGTCGAACTCTTTGCCTGCGATGTTGAATTTCGCGGTGTCGCTCATGCTCAATTATCCTTCCTATCTGCGGTCATCTGGTCCGCGATCCGACCCAGGCTTTCCTCACGGCCCAACAGGCTGAGCACGTCGAAGATCCCCGGTGACGTCTTGCGTCCGGTCAAGGCAGCGCGGAGTGGCTGGGCGACCTGGCCGAGCTTCACGCCCTCGGCTTCGGCCACCTTGCGTACCGCGTCTTCCAAAAGCTCCGTATCCCAGTTGTGCACCGCGTCAAGCGCGCTGTGCACGGCAAAGAGAATGTTCCGTGCCTTTTCATCGAGAAGGCCGGCTGCGGCGTCGTCCATGGTCAACGGACGGGTCGTGAAAAGGAACCGTGCGCCGTCCGCCAGCTCGTTCAAATTCGCTGCGCGGGGCTTGAGCGACGGCATCGCGGCGGTCAGCAGCGCGACATCCTCGACGCCCATGCGCTTGGCGGTCAGCTCGGCCAGGCGGCCGTCGTCGGCTTCGCGGATATAATGGGCGTTGAGGTTTTCCAGCTTCTTCAGGTCGAAGCGCGACGGCGCCTTGCCCACATTGGCGAGGTCGAACCACTGTACCGCATCCTCGCGCGCGATGATCTCGGCATCGCCATGCCCCCAGCCGAGGCGGAGCAGATAATTGCCGAGCGCTTCGGGCAGGATGCCCATCTCATCGCGATACGCCTCGATCCCGACCGCGCCGTGACGCTTGGACAGCTTGGCCCCATCCGCGCCGTGGATCAGCGGGATGTGCGCATAGGTCGGCTCGGGCCAGCCCATCGCCTTGTAGATCGGCAACTGGCGGAAGGCGTTGTTGAGGTGATCGTCGCCGCGAATGACATGGGTGACGCCCATGTCGTGATCGTCGACCACCACCGCCAGCATATAGGTCGGCGTCCCGTCCGAGCGGAGCAGGATGAGGTCGTCGAGCTCGGCATTCTGGACGGTGACGCTGCCCTGCACCTGGTCCTCGATCGTGACCGAGCCTTCACGCGGCGCGCGCAGGCGGACGACGAAGGGCTGACCTTCGGGTGCGGTCGCGGGATCGGCGTCGCGCCACGGCGAGCGGATGCGCAGCGGCTGCTTGGCGGCCTGCGCGGCCTCGCGCTGGGCGGTGATCTCGTCCTGCGTCATGTAACAGCGATAGGCGTGGCCGCGCGCCATCATCTCGTGCGCGACCTCGGCATGGCGATCGGCGCGGGCGAACTGGAACACCGCCTCGCCGTCCCAGTCCAGCCCCAGCCAGCGCATGCCGTCCAGGATCGCATCGATCGCCGGTTGGGTCGAGCGGACCCGGTCGGTATCCTCGATGCGCAGCAGGAACTTGCCGCCGTGGTGACGGGCGAACAGCCAGTTGAACAGCGCGGTGCGCGCGCCGCCGATGTGGAGGAAGCCGGTCGGCGAGGGCGCGAAACGGGTCACGACCCCATTGGCGGCGATATCATCTGTTGCGCTCAACCGCGCATACTCCCAATCATGAAATCCGATGGCCCATTCAGCCGCCGCAGCCCCTAGCATCAAGCGCCCGCGCCGCCAAATGCCGCGCTTCGTGGCTATGCAGCGGGGGTCGCGCGGCCTTCGCGACCGGGCCGAATGCTGGGCCGAGGCTGAGCGGACCCAGATAGCATTATGGATGCCGGTCGGCCTGGGGCTGGGCATCGCCGCCTGGTTCCTGTTGCCCGATCCGCGCGCTTGGGCCGCCTTCGCCTGTCTGCTGGCGGGGATGGCTCTGGCGGCCGCGGTGGTGGCGGATGGCGGCCGTATCGCGCGAATGGTCTGGGCAATGGCCTTGCTGATGCTGGCGGGGCTGTCGCTGGCCTGGCTACGCGCCGAGTCGGTGGCTGCGCCGGTGCTGGCGCGGCCGGTCATCGCCGATATGATCGCGCGGGTCGATGATACCGAGCGATTGATGGCGCGGCAGATGGTGCGGGTCATGCTCCGTCCGGTCACGGCGCGTGACGGACGCGGGCGTACCCTGACCCTGCCACCGCGCATCCGCGTCTCGATCGCCGATGGCGATGTACCAGCGGGGCTGGGGCGCGGGGCGGTCCTGCAATTGCGGGCCAGGCTGATGCCGCCGGCCGGCCCCGTCGCGCCCGGTGGTTACGACTTCGCCTGCGCCGCCTGGTTTCAGGGGATCGGCGCGACGGGTCGGGGCTTCGCGCCCGTCACCGTCCTGCGGCGCGCACAGCGGGAGGACGGCCTGCGCCAGCGTCTGTCGCGGCGCATCACCACGCGCGTCGAGGGCAGCGCCGGCGGGATCGCGGCGGCGCTGGCGACCGGCGATGTCGGCGCGATCGGGCTGGCGGATGCCGAGGCGATGCGGCGCGCCGGCTTGGCGCATCTCTTGTCGGTCAGCGGACTGCATATCACCGCCGTGGTCGGCATCGTCATGACGATCACCATCCGGTTGCTGGCATTGTGGCCCTGGCTGGCGCTGCGGGTACGGTTGCCGCTGGTCGGTGCGCTGGCGGGGGCCTTGGCGGCGATCGGCTATACGTGGCTGACGGGGGCGGAGGTGCCGACGATCCGCTCCTGCGTGGCCGCGATGCTGGTGCTGGCGGCACTGGCGCTGGGGCGGGAGGCGATGACCTTGCGGCTGGTCGCGGCGGGGGCGGTGATCGTGCTGCTGTTCCGGCCCGAGGCGCTGATGGGGGCGAGCTTCCAACTCTCCTTCGCGGCGATCACCGCCATTGTCGCGCTGCACGAGCACCCCGCGATGCGTCGCTGGTTCGGGCCGCATCCCGACTGGCGCTGGTCGATCGCCCGACAGGGTGGGGCGTTGCTGGTGACCGGGCTGGTGGTCGAGGCGGCGTTGATGCCGATCGCGATCTTTCACTTCCACAAGGCGGGGCTCTACGGCGCATTCGCCAATATCGTTGCGATCCCGTGGACGACCTTCGTCGCGATGCCGATCGAGATGGTAGCCCTTTTGCTGGAGCCATGGGGATTGGCGGGCCCCTTCTGGCAGATGCTCGAATGGGCATTGGAGGCGTTGCTGCGCCTCGCCCATTTCGTCGCCAGTCGGCCAGGCGCAGCGGTGGCGATGCCGGTCGCGCCCGCCTGGACGTTCGCGCTGGCGGTGGCCGGAGGGCTCTGGCTGGCCTTGTGGCGGACGCGGGGGCGCTGGATCGGGGTGCCGCTGTTGCTGGGCGGGACGGCGGCCATGCTCGTCGCGCCGGCTCCCGATCTGATCGTGACCGGCGACGGGCGGCATGCCGCGATCCGGACCGATGGCGGCATGGCGCTGCTCCGCGAGCGGGCGGGGGACTATATGCGGACCACGCTGGCGGAGATGAGCGGATCGCAGGGGGAACTCGCCGCGCTGTCCGATCAGTCCGCCGCGCGATGCGGGAAGGATGTCTGCCTGACGCGCATGATGGCGGGCGGGCGATCATGGCGGATCGCCGCGACGCGCAGCGGCTATGCGGTGCCGTGGAGCAGCCTGATCACGCTGTGTCGACGCGTCGACATCATGATCGCCGACCGGCGTCTGCCGCAGGCGTGCCGCCCGCGATGGTTGAAGCTGGATACGCCCGTTTTACGCCGGACCGGCGGCGTCACGGTCTGGCTCGATCCGCCCCGGGTCGCGACGGTCAATCGGCCGGGCGACGGACATCCCTGGCGGCGATCGGTGTCTCATGGGGGGCGCTGAACGATCCGTAGCCATGGGGCGGGGGATAATCTGCGCTTGACCAGCTTCCGCACGGTAGGAAGGGGCCTATGCTGCCATGATGAAGACAGTTGTCACGGCCTGCGGCCAGACAAGTCTGGAGCCATTAAGCCGCTTGGCGTGTGAGACGGTGATCCCGCGGGTTTTTGTCGTGTTTGCAAAGGGCTGACGCGAAAACCTAAATCTTGGTCACAAGCTTCGTCATTCCGAACGTCAGCTGCGTGTCACATGCAACCCCATGGCCGGCCGATACCCAACGGCGTCTCCCGGCCGTCACCGCGGCTCAATCGTAGCGGCGCAAGATCCCGGAAAGCTTGCCCTGCACCCGGACCTGCGCCGGCGCATAACGCTGCGGGTCATAGGCGCGGTTGGCGGGATCGAGCCGTACCATCGAGCCTTCGCGCCGAAAATATTTCAGCGTCGCTTCCGCCTCGTCGATCAGCGCGACGACGATCTGGCCATCGCGCGCCACATCGGTGCGGCGGATCAGCGCATAATCGCCGTCCAAGATGCCCGCCTCGACCATCGAATCGCCCGAGACTTCCAGCGCATAATGCTCGCCCGATCCCAGCAGCGCGGCGGGTACCGCGAGCATCGAACTGCCCTCGAACGCCTCGATCGGCACACCGGCGGCGATACGGCCGTGCAACGGGATTTCGACCACGTCGTTCGCGGCCTCGATCGGCACATGCGGCGAGGGCGTGCGGACATTGTCCGCCACCGTCGGCACGGCCGCCGACTTTTCGGGACGGTCGGGCATCCGCAGCACTTCCAAGGCGCGGGCGCGATTGGGCAGGCGGCGGATGAAATTGCGTTCCTCCAGCGCGGAGATCAGGCGGTGGACGCCCGACTTGGACTTGAGGTCCAGCGCCTCCTTCATCTCCTCAAAGGACGGCGAAACGCCGGTTTCCTTCAATCGGTCATTGATGAAGCAGACAAGCTCATGCTGCTTTGCGGTGAGCATCGCGATCCTCCGTCCAGAACAGACGTGGAACTTATATGGAACGGAAAGGCTTGCGTCAAGCGAGCATCAGGATTTCCGCCGAGTCGCCCGCGCTGGCCGGCGGCGCATGCGGTGGACGGATGATCAGGCAGGTCGAACGCGCCAACGTCAGCAGCATCGAGCTGTCCTGAATGGCGGCGGCATGGACACGCCCGTCAATCATTGCAGCACGCAGATAGTCGATGCGCGGCCCATTGGCGGGCAGATCCTCCCCAAGCACAGCGGGGATCGGCGCGGGGAAGGGGTCGGCCGCCCCCGCCAGATGCGCGATCAACAGCTTGACGAACAATAGAGCGGTCACGAACGCGGACACGGGATTGCCGGGCAGGCCCAACACCACCGCCTTGCCCAGGCGGCCCGCCATCATCGGCTTGCCGGGACGTAGCGCGATCCGCCAGAAATCGATGCTCCCGCCCGCCGCCTTGAGCGCGGGCTGGACCAGATCATGGTCGCCGACCGAGGCACCGCCCGTCGTGACCAGCAGGTCGGCATCGACGCCGGCAAAGGCATCGCGCAGCCGATCGAGATTGTCGGGCAATATCCCCAGATCGATGATGTCGACCGGCAGGTCGGCCAGCATCGCCGCCAGCATCGCGCCGTTGGATTCGGGCAGGGCGGCGGGATCGCCCGCCCCCGGCGCGACCAGTTCGTCGCCCGTAGCGGCGATGGCGACGCGCACGCGCGGGCGAACGGGCAGGGTGGCATGGCCGCCCGTCGCCGCCACCGCGATCCGTGCCGGGGTCAGCCGCTCGCCGGCCCTGATCAGCCGGTCGCCGGTCGTGAAGTCCAACCCCTTGCGGCGGACATTACGCCCTTGATGCGCCGGCCCTTCGCCGGCCAGGATCAGTCGGTCACCGTCGCGCGCGGCCTCTTCCTGCACGAGCACGGTGTCCGTGCCCTTGGGAAGCGCGGCGCCGGTGAAGATGCGGGTCGCTTGCCCCGGACCAACACGGCCGGTGAAGGGCCGCCCCGCCGCGCTTTCGCCGATCACCGTCCAGGGACCGGGCATATCGGCGAAGCGGATCGCATAGCCGTCCATCGCCGACAGGTCGCTCGCCGGCTGGGTCCGGCGGGCGGGCACATCCTCGGCGGCCCAGCGGCCGGCGGCCTCGCGCAACGCGACATGGGTGACGGGGCGATCGGTCGTCAGCGCGATCAGGCGCTGCTGGGCTTCGGTGACGGGTAAGAGAATGGCGGTCACTCCTGTTGACGCGAAGGACGCACCCGACGCGCCCGAAGTTCCGGGGCTCAGGCGTGCCAGTCGCCCGATTTGCCGCCCGTCTTCGACAACAGGCGAATGTCGCCTATCGTCATGCGCTTATCGAGCGCCTTTGCCATATCGTAGACGGTCAGGAGCGTCACTGACACGGCGGTCAGCGCCTCCATCTCGACGCCCGTCTGCCCTGCGGTCGCGGCGGTCGCGGTGGCGGTCACGCCGGTGTCGTCCAGGACGAGGTCGATCTCGACCTTGCTCAGCGGCAGCGGATGGCATAGCGGGATCAAGTCGCTTGTCTTCTTGGCGGCCATGATCCCGGCCACTCGCGCGACCGCCAGCACGTCGCCCTTCTGGACGCTACCGGCCGCGATCGCGGCGGCGGCTTCGGGCGTCATCGTGATGCGTCCCCGCGCGACCGCCTGACGCTGGGTGACGGTCTTGCCCCCGACATCGACCATCCGGGCCGAGCCCTGGTCGTCGAGATGGGTCAGTCCGCTCATCCGACCAGCGCGCGGGTCGCCGCCTCGACGTCATGCTGGCGCATCAGCGCCTCGCCGATCAGGAAGCAGCGGATGCCATGCTCGGCCATCGCGTCCAGATCGGCGCGGCTGGTCAGCCCGCTTTCGGCGACGAAGGTCGCACCGGCAGGAGCGTGCGCGACCAGATCATAGGTCCGCTGAAAATCGACCGAGAAGTCCCTGAGATCGCGGTTGTTTACTCCGATCAGCCGCGACTTGAGCCGGGCGGCGCGCTCCATCTCGGCGGCGTCGTGCACCTCGACCAGCGCGTCCATGCCGCAGTCGATGGCGGCCGCCTCGATCTCCTGCATCTGCGTATCGTCGAGCGCGGCGACGATGATCAGGATCGCGTCCGCACCCAGCGCCCGCGATTCGTGCACCTGCCACGGATCGACCATGAAGTCCTTGCGCAGCACCGGGATCGACACGGCGGCGCGGGCCTGTTCCAGATAGGCGTCGGCCCCCTGGAACCAACGCTCGTCGGTCAGCACCGACAGGCAGGCGGCACCGCCCGCCTCATAGGCACGGGCATGGGCGGGCGGGTCGAAATCGGCGCGGATCAGCCCTTTGGAGGGGCTGGCCTTCTTGACCTCGGCGATCAGCGCATGGCCGGTCCTGGCGTCGAGGGCGGCGCGAAAGCCGCGCGGCGCGGAGACCTGCGAAATGCGCGCGTCGAGATCGGCGTGCGACATGGTCGCCTTGCGCGCGGCGACATCGGCGCGCTTGGTTTCCAGGATGCGGTCGAGCATCGTCATCGGTAAGCAATCCATCGATCGAGGAGGGCGGCGGCCTCGCCGCTGTCGATCGCGCGGGCGGCGGCCACGGCCCCCTGGGCCAGATCGGCGCTATGCCCGGCGACCAGCAGCGCGGCCGCGGCGTTGAGGAGAACGGCGTCGCGATAGGCGCCCGGCTCTCCGGCGAGCAGACGGCGAAGCGCCTCGGCATTGTGCCGCGCGTCGCCGCCGCGAATGGCGGTGATGGGATGACGGGGCAGTCCGGCATCCTCGGGCGTGATCGTGCGGGGCGCGTCGACCTGGCCGACCGACACGGTAATGCTGGGTCCGGCGCCCGACAGTTCGTCCAGCCCTTCCTCGCCCGATACGACCAAGGCCGCCTCGGCCCCCAGCTGCTCGAGCGCCTCGGCATAGACGGTCGCATAGTCGGGGCGGGCGATGCCGATCAGCTGCCGCCCGACATGCGCGGGATTGGCGAGCGGCCCCATCAGGTTGAATACCGTCCGCCGCGCGATCCGCTTCCGGATCGGAGTGATCCGCGCCATCGCGGGGTGATGATTGGCGGCGAAGAGGAAGGCGATGCCGATATCGGTCAGGCTGGCCTGCGCCATCTCACCCGCGCGTTGCATGTCGAGGCCCAGCACCTCCAGCGTGTCGGCGGCCCCCGCCTTGGACGAGGCGGCACGGTTGCCATGCTTGGCCACCGGCACGCCCAAACTGGCGACGACCAGCGACACGGCGGTCGAGACGTTCAGCGTGTGATGTCCGTCGCCTCCGGTGCCGCAGACATCGATGGTGCCCGCCGGCGCTTCGATCGGGATCAGCCGCTGGCGCATGGCGCGCGCGGCCTCGGCGATCTCGATCGAGGTTTCACCGCGCTCGGTCAGGCCGATCAGGAAGGCGGCGATGGCCTCGTCCTCGGCGCGCCCGTCCAGAATGTCGGAAAAGGCCGCCGCCGCGCTTTCGCGGGACAGCGGGCTGGCCGTGTCGGGCAGCAAGGCGATGGTCGTCACGCGGCGTGTCCGACCGGGGGCCGCAGCCGTTCGGGCAGATCGTGCGCCACGCCCGCCTCGCGCAGGAAATTGGCGAGCATCGCATGGCCATATTCGGTGGCGATGCTTTCCGGGTGGAACTGGACGCCGTGGATCGGCAGCGTCCGGTGCCGGAAGCCCATCACCGTCCCGTCCTCGGCACGCGCATTGACGACCAGATCGTCCGGCACATCGTTGACGATCAGCGAGTGATAGCGCGTCGCGGTGAAGGGCGAGGGGAGGCCGCGGAACAGCCCGGTCCCGTCATGCAGCACGGGCGACGTCTTGCCGTGCATCAGCCCGCCACGCTGGACCAGCCCGCCAAAATGCTGGCCGATCGCCTGATGGCCCAGGCACACGCCCAGCAGCGGCCGACCGGCATCGGCGGCGGCGGCGACCAGGTCCAGGCTGACGCCCGCCTCGGTCGGCGTGCAGGGGCCGGGGGAGATGAGAAAAGCCTGCGCCCCCGACGAGAGCGCTTGGCCCGCCGAGATCGCGTCGTTGCGGACCACCTCCACCTCGCTGCCCAATTCCTGAAGATAATGGACGAGGTTCCAGGTGAAGCTGTCGTAATTGTCGACGACCAGGATCATGGGACCGCCATAGCCGATCGTACGGGCGGTGCAACGCCCCGCTTTCCCTTATGGTCACGCCTTTGGGGTCGAACAGGCCGGACATGCGGCCGGCGGCCGTAATTTCGCCCGAATGCGCGCGCTTGGGCGATCGTTCAGCATGGAGCCATGCGCCGTGTCTGACGTTAGAATATCAAAGGAGTCCCGTCGCCATGGTTCGAGCCGCCCTGATTGCCGCCCTGCTCTTGTCCTCGGGGAGCGCCTATGCCCAGACGGCATCACAGGATCAGCAGGCGGCCACCGGCCAACCGCCCAAGCGTGTCCGCAACGTGACGCTGACCGGTGACCAGAAATGTCCCGAGAGCACCGCTGAGGAGGTTGTGGTCTGCGGCCGCGACGACGAACCGTATCGCATCCCCAAGGCGCTGCGCGACGATCGGCCCATCGCGGCGCAGAACCAGAGCTGGGTCAATCGCGCGGCGACGATGGATCAGGTCGGCCGCGTCGCCGGGGGCATCCCCAATACCTGCTCGCCGATCGGTACTGGCGGCCAGACCGGATGCAGCATGATGTGGAACCAGCAATATCAGGCCGAACGCCGCGCCCGCCAAGCCGAGGCGACGCCGCCGGCGGCCGATGGGGAGTGAGCGGGGCGCTGAGTATTCGTAGGCCGGAACCTGATTTGCTCGTCGTTCCCCCGCGCAGGCAGGGGCCCAGTTTTTTAGGGGCTGATCGGACGGGGAGTTCCCGAATAAACGGAGTTTGAAAGAGAACTGGGCCCCCGCCTTCGCGAGGGAACTGTTCGCGGCATGAAATTTGGCGGCATCATGCCGAAGCGATCCTGCCTCCAATACGGGGACTTGCGCTTACTGCTCCAAGCCATTTTTATCCAACCTTGCCACCACATGGCGTGCATACGCCGATGGGGAGCAAGCGGGTCGCGGAGATTTTGCCACCAGAAACCCGGCCGGTACCCCGTTCCCCCGCGAAGGCGGGGGCCCAGTTCCTTTGTCGGCCTAATCGGAAGGCGAGGTCCCGAATCACCGGCACATGGAAAAAGAACTGGACCCCCGCCTGCGCGGGGGAGCCGTTCGTTTCCTGAACTTCGGCGGCACCACGGGACCAGCGATCCCGCCCCCGGCATAACGGCCCGGACCTTACTGCCCGAAACCGCCTTCGCTCGCCCGTGCGACCGCATCGCGTGCCGCCGCCAGCATCGCGCCGGCCTTGGCCTCGCATTCGCGCTGTTCATACGCCGGATCGCTGTCGGCGACGATGCCCGCGCCCGCCTGGACATGGATGGTGCCATCCTTGACGACGGCGGTGCGCAGCACGATGCACGAGTCCATCGAACCATCGGGCGAGAAATAGCCGACGCCGCCGGCATAGGCACCGCGTCGCTCCGGCTCCAGCTCGGCGATGATCTGGCAGGCTCGCACCTTGGGCGCGCCGCTGACCGTGCCGGCGGGAAAGCCCGCGAACAGCGCGTCGAGCGCGTCCTTGTCCTCCGCCAGCCGGCCGACGACGTTGGACACGATGTGCATCACATGGCTGTAGAATTCGACCGTATAGCTGTCGGTCACGCGGACGCTGCCCGCCTGCGCCGCACGGCCCACATCGTTGCGGCCCAGGTCGAGCAGCATCAGATGCTCGGCGCGCTCCTTGGGGTCGGCGAGCAGGCTGTCGCGATGGGCGATGTCCTCCGCCCCGGTCTTCCCGCGCGGGCGCGTGCCCGCGATCGGGCGGATCGTCACCTCGCCCTCACGGACGCGCACGAGGATTTCGGGACTGGACCCGATCAGCGCGAAGCCCGGCAGGTCGAGATGGTAGAGGAAGGGCGACGGGTTGATCCGGCGCAGGCTGCGATACAGCTCGAACGGCGGTAGCGCGAACGGCGCGGAAAAACGCTGCGCCAGCACCACCTGAAAAATGTCGCCCGCGACGATATAGTCCTTCGCACGCGCCACCATCTCGCCATAGCGGCCGGCAGGCAGGGCGGGGGTATAAACGGGTTCGTCCAGCTCGGCGCGAACCGGCGCGGGCAGGGGAGTCGAGGCCAGCCGGGCGGCGGTGGCGTCCAGTCGGTCCTGCGCCTCGGCAACCGCCCTCACGGGATCGACGTCCGAACCCGGCCAGACGGGTGCGACCAGATAGAGCGCGTCGGCCAGCCGGTCGAACACCAGGATCACCGTCGGCCGCACGAAGATCATGTCGGGCAGGCCGAGCGGATCGCTCGCCGGCTGGGGCAGCGTCTCGACCAGCCCGACCGTCTCATAGCCGAAATAGCCGACCAGACAGGCGAGCGCGGCGGGCAGTCCCTCGGGCACATCGGCGCGGCATTCGGCGACCAGCTGGCGCAGCGCCTCCAGCGTCGGCGCGGTGCAGGACTCGAACGTCTCGCGATCGGTCGCCCAGTGACGGTTGATCGCCGCATCATGACCATGCGCGCGGAACACCAGATCGGGGGCAAGGCCAATCAGGCTGTAGCGCCCGCGCGTGGCACCACCCTCGACCGACTCCAGTAGGAAGTCACCGCGCCCCGGCTCGATCAGCTTCAGCGCGGCGGCGACCGGCGTTTCGGTGTCGGCGATCTGCCGACGCCAGATCAGCGCGGGGCGACCCGCCTGAAGCTGGGCGATCGCGGCGTCGTCGGTGCGGGGCTTAGTTGCTCCCATTGTTCAGCAGCTCCGAGCGCACCTTCGCCACCGCCTTCGGATCGGTCTTCACGCCGACCGTGTCGCGCACGGCGCGCGCGAACTGCGAGACATATTCGCGGCCGATCAGGCGGCCGATGTCCTGGCGTGCGGCCTGGATCGCGGCGGTGTTGCCGGTGGCGTTGCCCGCATCGATTTTGGTCGCGCGGATGATGTACCAGCCCTCATTGGCCGGGGCCTCCAGCGTTTTGGCCTTGCCCTGCGGCATCGAGAACAGCAGCGCGAGCGGCGCGGCGGCGGGCGTGTTCTGCGCGGCGGCAAGGTCGCGGCGCGACGCGGCGATCGGACGGACCGGCGGCACCGCCAGCCCGGTTTCCTTCAGCGCCTGCGCCATCGGCATGCCCTTGTTCACCTTGGCGAGCACGGCATTGGCCAGCTTGCGCGCGGCGGCGCGGGCGCGGTCGGCGGTCAGATCGGCCAGCACCTGCTGGCGGACCTGCGCCAGCGGACGCGGGGCGGAGCGCTGGATCTGACCGACGCCGACGATGGCGAAGCCGCCATCCTGGCCGACGGGCACGATCTGCGGCGCGTCGCCTTCCTCGGCGGTGAAGGCGGCGGTGATCATCGCGCGCTGCTCGGGCGTCGGCTGGAAGCCGGGCGTCTCGGGCGCGGCGCCCTGCGCGGTGACGGCGGGGGTGGTCTGCGCCTGCAACTTGCGGTCGGCGACAACCTCGTCGAAGGTCGCGTTGCCCGACAGCGAGTCCTCGATCGCGTTGCGGGTCTCGCCCAGCGCGGCGGTCTGCTTTTGCTTGGTCAGTTCGGCGACGATCTCGGGGCGAACCTGCGCCAGCGTCTTGCCGGCGACCTGGGTCACCGCGTCGACGCGCGCGACGACGAAGCCGAGCGGACCGCGCACCGGACCGACGACCGCGCCCTGCGCTGCGCCGAACACCGCATCGGCGACTGCCGGCGTGCTCTGCGTGGCATAGGTCGCCTTGTCGACGCCCTTCTGCACCGAGGCTTCCAACCCGGCGGCGCGGGCGGCATCGGCCAGGCTGGCGCCGCCCTTGGCACGCGCGGCCAGCGCGTTGGCGCCGGCCTGATCGGCGACGATCACCTGCGTTACGTCGCGCTTCTGGGTGGCGGCATAGCGCGCGGCGTTGGTCTGGTAATAGCGTGCGATCTCCGCTTCGCTCGGCGCGGACTGGCCGGCGATCGAGGCGGGCGTCACCAGCGCATAGCGCACCACACGGCGCTCCGGCAGCGTGTAGCGTTGGACGTTGCGGGTGTAGAAGGCCTGGATGTCGGCATCGCTCGGCGCGGCGCCGGCACCGACCAGACGGGTCGGAATATAGCCGACCTCACCCTGACGCCTTTCGAGGAGCAGCGAGGCATAGGGCAGCGCCATCTGAGTCGCCATCTGGGTCGCGCCGATCGTCGGCACGGTCAGCTGCTGTGCGAACAGCGTGCGCTGGAGATCGGTGCGGACCTGCGCGTCGGTCATCTTCCGCTGCGCCAGAAGCTGTTGATACAGCGCCGGATCGAACTGGCCATTGGGGCCGCGAAAGGCGGGGATCGAGGCGATCTGGCCATCGATCAGCCGGCGTGACACGACCATGCCCTGGTCCTTGCCGAACTCCTCGAGCGACAGGCCGGTCACTTCGCGCTGCAACACGCCCTCGAACCCGCCGGCGGCGATGAACTGCGCCATGTCGAGCGTCGGCTGTTCCTGGCGATAGGCGGCGACCTCGTTCTGCGCGGCGGTGCGCAGATCGTCGACGGTCACCTTCGCATCGCCCACCTTGGCGACGGTCGAACCGGTCAGCCCGCCGGCCATCCCTGCGATATTGGACACGTCACCGGCGGCAAAGGCGATCGCGATGATGCCCAGCACGATGAAGGTCACGATGACGCCGGCCTTGGAATTGATGATCCGGCGGAAGAAGCTGAGCATGGACGACCGATCGGCAAAGGATAAAAACGCATGTGCTTTAGGGGGACGGCGCGCCCGCATCAAGCTTGTGCCGCGCGCGCGATCCGCTATCGGTGTTGAACACGTATAACAGTCGACTCATGGGAGCCCCTGAAATGGCACGGCGCAAACTGGTGGCGGGCAATTGGAAGATGAACGGCTCGCGCGCGGCATTGGCCGAGCTGGACGCCGTCGCGGCGGCGGCGAATGCGGCTCCGCAGGTCGATGTGGCGATGGCGGTGCCCTTCACGCTGATCGCGGCGGCGGCCGAGCGCGTGCCCGACCTGTCGATTGGCGCCGAGGACGTGCATGAGCGCGATTCGGGCGCGCATACCGGCTGCGTCTCGGCGGGGATGGTCAAGGAGGCGGGCGCGCGCTTCACCATCGTCGGCCATTCCGAACGCCGCGCAGACCAGGGCGAGACCAGCCAGGACGCCTGGGCCAAGGCGGCGGCGGCGCATCGCAACGGTCTTCACGTCATCCTGTGCTGCGGCGAGACCGAGGCGGAGCGCAATGCCGGCCGGGCCGAGCGGGTGGTGCAGGCGCAGATCGAGAAGTCGGTGCCCGACAATGCCGATGGCAGCTGGTTCACGCTCGCCTATGAACCGCGCTGGGCGATCGGCACGGGGCGGACGCCGACCGTCGAAGAGATCGCCAGCATCCACGCCATCGCCCGCGCCAAGCTGCGCATGCTG
The DNA here is from genome assembly GCF_014196255.1 of Sphingomonas pseudosanguinis. Classification (GTDB taxonomy): domain Bacteria; phylum Pseudomonadota; class Alphaproteobacteria; order Sphingomonadales; family Sphingomonadaceae; genus Sphingomonas; species Sphingomonas pseudosanguinis. The sequence continues at coordinate 454 of NZ_JACIDH010000005.1, read as the reverse complement.
ATCGGCGATGCGGCGGACGGGGTGCGGATCTTGTACGGCGGCTCGGTGACGGGCGACAATGCCGCGACGCTGCTGGCGGTCGAGAATGTCGACGGCGCGCTGGTCGGCGGTGCCAGCCTGACGGCGGCGAAGTTTGTGCCGATCATCGAGGCGGCGGCGGGGTTGTGAGCCCGGGGTGAGGGCGGGGCGTGCGCTTCGACTTCGCTCAGCGTGAACGGCTGTTTGGACCCAACCCTAACGTCCGTTCCGCCTGAGCGCAGTCGAAGGCCAAGCCCCGGCATTCACCTCAAACGCCGAACGGGGTTGTGCAGTTAGGGCGAAGGCGATGGCGGGGAGTGCGTTTCGACTTCGCTCAGCGTGGGAGTGTCAGGAATTTCGTGTGCGGGCGGGCGGATGAACATTACGCCGCCATGGCCTTGATGAAGCGTTCGCCGAAGATGACGGCGAACTGGGC
>NZ_JACIDH010000004.1 GCF_014196255.1 Sphingomonas pseudosanguinis | reverse complement strand
GCCATCTTCACCGACGCCAACTCCTGCTACCACCTCGCCTTCAAGCGGATCGGCGCTCCCGAACCTCACCAGCAAACCAAGGCGCAGACGCATCTAATCGAATCGTCCAACGCCTCGTTCCGCGACATGCTGGCCCGCTTCAACCGACGAACCAAGCGCGCCTCCAAGACCCAGCACATGCTCGAGATCACCCTCGACATCTTCCTCGCCAGAAAACGCCTGCAGAGTCCAAAGTGAACACTCCCCCTGCAAGGGGAGGGGGACCATGCGAAGCATGGTGGAGGGGTGTCCCCGATTGAGAGTGCGGTCCAACCTCTCACACCGAGACACCCCTCCGTCAGGCCTGCGGCCTGCCACCTCCCCTGCGAGGGGAGGAGTAGATGAACGCCGTCAGGCGTCAGAACGCCGCGCGGTGGAGCGGCTTGGCGGGGACCTCGACCCGGAAGGTGAAGATGTCGCCCGCCTGAACCTGCTCGGCGAGCTGCTCCTCCGACAGGCCCTGCCGCGCGGTGGTGGCATAGGCGGTGCGGCCATCGGGGCCGCCCAGCGCGATCTTGGTGATGTTGGACACGGGGAAGCGTACCTCGTCGGTCATCACCCCGTCCGGGCCATAGCGGCGCGCCGCCCAGCCACCGAAGAAGCCGACCCACACGCCGCCTTCGGCATCGCAGATCGCGCCGTCGGGATGACCGTCCGCATCGCCGAAGCGCGCGAATTCGGTCGCGGGGCCGAGCGTCCCGTCCGCCAGGATAGCGTGCGCCAGGATCGCCTTGCCCAGCGTATCGACGTGATAGAGGATCGAATCGTCGGGCGAGATGGCCGGGCCGTTGGTGATGCACACCGCATCCGCGCTCGACGGCGTGACCAGCCCGGCGACCCAGCTGAACAAGCGACCCGACAGCGCGGTCTCGTCATTGTCCATCGTGCCGAACCAGATGCGGCCCTGCCCGTCGACACAAGCGTCGTTCAGGCGGTTGGCGGGTAGATGCGCGTCGACCTCGGCCATACGCTCGAACCCGCCGGTCGCGGGATCGAAGTGATGCGGGCCGGACTTCAACCCGGCGACGAAGCCGCCGCGCTGCGCCGGCACCACCCAGCCGACCATTTCGGGCGAGGCCCAGTGATCGAGCGTGCCCGCCACCGGATCGTGGCGGTAGATGCGCTGCTGCTTGATGTCGACGAACCACAGCGCGTCATCGACCCAGATCGGGCCCTCACCCAGCGTCGCACCCACGGTCAGGCAATGTTCGGCCTGCTGCATCACTCTCTCCTATGCTCTCGCCCGGTTTGTTATCGCCAACCGGCGTCGATGAAATAGTCGTGGCCGGTGCACATCCGCGCATCGTCCGACGCGAGGAACAGCACCAGCGCCGCCACGTCGGCAGGCTGGATACGCCCGTCGAGGCACTGCGCCGCGACGATCTCCGCCTCACCTTCGGGGGTATACCATTTTTCCTGGCGCGGTGTCTGCACATTGCCCGGCACGATGGTGTTCACGCGGATATTTTCGCGGCCCAGATCGCGCGCCAGGCTGCGGGTCAGTCCCTCGATCGCGGCCTTGCAGGTCTGGTAGAGGACCAGGTCGTTCAGACCCAGATGCCAGCTGATCGACCCGAAGTTGAGGATCGCGCCGCCCCCGGCCCGCTTCATCGCGGGGATCACCGCTTGCGCTGCAAAGAACTGGTGGCGCAGATTGACGTTCAGGCGCTCGTCCCAATAGGCCGGGGTCACGTCTTCGATGCTGTGGCGATCGTCATTGCCCGCATTGTTGACGAGGATGTCGACCCCGCCCAGCGCCGCTTCCAGATCGGCGAAGATCGCCTTCAGGCTGTCGAGGTTGGTCAGGTCGCAGCGGCGATGGATCGGCGCATGCCGCGCATCGGGAGTCAGCCGGTCGACCACCGCCTGGGCGGCCTCCTCGGCGATGTCGACGAACGCGACGCGCGCGCCCTGCGCCACGAACGCCTCGACCAGCCCCTCGCCGATCCCCGAGCCGCCGCCGGTCACGATGACGCGCTTGTCGATCAGGCTGGGGTAGCGCGCGGCCGTGTCGGCCACGCTGGTCTTCTGCAACATCGAAATCGTCTCCGTCACAACAGGCCGCGCTTGGCCAGGTTGCGCATCAGGTCGCCCAGACCGAAGGTCCAGGCGGGGGCGTCGGCGGAGGTCATCACCGGATTGACCAGCGTGCCGAGACGCGGGTTCGAGATGACGACGGTGTCGCCGACCTTGTGGGTGAAACCCCGGCCGGGCTCGTCACGATCCTGGGTCGGCGCGAACAGCGTGCCGAGGAACAGGACAAGGCCGTCCGGGTAGTGATGCTCGCTGAGCGCCTGGCCGAGCAGATCCTCGGGATCGCGGCTGATCTGGTCCATCGAGCTGGCGCCTTCCAGCACATAGCCATCGGTGCCGGTGATGGTCAGCGCGACCTGGCTCGACCGGACATCTTCCATAGTGAAGCCGTCATCGAAAAGACGGACGAGCGGCCCGAGAGAGCAGGACGCGTTATTGTCCTTCGCCTTGCCGAGCAACAGCGCCGAGCGCCCCTCGAAATCGCGCAGATTGACGTCGTTGCCCAGCGTCGCGCCGACCGCCTTGCCATGGGCATCGGCGACCAGCACCACTTCGGGCTCGGGATTGTTCCAGGTCGAGTCGGAGCGGACGCCGACCGGCATCCCCCAGCCCACGGTCGAGAGCACCGGCGACTTGGTAAAGATTTCCGCATCCGGGCCGATCGCGACCTCCAGATATTGCGACCACAGCCCCTCGGCGATCAGCGCGTCCTTCAACTGCGCCGCTTCCGGAGAGCCCGGCACCACCGAGCGGATATTGCCGCCCAGCGCGGCTTCCAGCGTGCCGCGAAGCCCCGCCGCCTTGGCATGGTCGCCACGCGCGCGCTCCTCGATCACCCGCTCCAGCGCGGAGACGGCGAAGGTCACGCCCGCCGCCTTCACGCATTGCAGATCGATCGGCGACAGCAGCCGGTTGGCCGCGCCTTCGTCAGGAGACAGGTTCAGATCGGCCAGCTCGCCCAGCGCCTCGCCCTGCGACGCCTCGACCACGCCCCCGGCGAGCAACGCCGAGACGGTGGGGGCGACGCGGCTCATGTCGAAGACCTGGCCGTTCTCGACCAGGATCGGGCATGGCCCCTCGCCGCGATCGATACGACCGACAAAGCGCCCGGCGCGCCAATCGTCGGGCAAGGCCGCGATCAAGGTGGTGGAACTGCTTGCCATGTCATCCTCTCCGCAAATTTTGTTAGCGGTATCGATTGCCGTCCCGTCCAGGTCAAGGGGCCAGGGGTGATCCGATCATGTTCGCGATATGCCTTACATCAAATGTCTGGTCTATGATCCGGAAAATACCAGAATTGGTATTAACCCCTTGATCCGACCACCATGCTATCCTGTCCGCGATGCCCCATCTTCTTGACGTCGAGGACCCATCCTTTTCGCTGACGATCGATCATCGTCGCATCGTGTGCGTCCGCGTGCATAGCGGTCTCACGCCTGCGATCCTCGACCGCTTCTGGTCCGCCTTCGATGCCGCCATCGCCGAGTCGCGCCGGGTCTGGGGCCATGGCAAGGTCATGGTCGATCGTCGCGGCGCACCGATCCTGACCCCCGACATCGTCGCCCGGGTCCGCCAGGATATGGCGATCCATTATGCTCCCGACGACCGGCTGGCGATGGTCGTCGATTCCACACCGTTAAAGGCCCAGGTGCGGCAGAATTACGAACTGGCGCACATGGACGCCTTTCTGTCGCGCGATGCCGCGCTGGCGTGGCTGGAGAAGAACTGACCGGCCGCCCATGAACGACCGGATCGGCCGGACCGGCCGGGCGGATGATCCCCGCCCGGCCGGCCATCGGCATCAGTGGTTGTCGCGCGGCAGGCCCTGGGTCTGGGCGATACGCTGATACTTCTCGGCGCCTTCCAGGATCGCACCGGTCGACATCTGGCCGACGACCGAGCGCTGGATTTCCTGCCACGGGGTCTGCGAAGCCGGATATTTATACCCGCCCGCCGCCGCCAGCACCCGGCGACGCTCGGCCATTTCCTCCTCGGAGATCAGGATGTTCGCAGTGCCCTTGTTCAGGTCGATCCGCACCCGGTCACCGGTTTCGAGCAGCGCCAGGCCGCCCATCGCCGCCGCCTCGGGGCTGGCGTTCAGGATCGAGGGCGAACCCGACGTGCCCGACTGACGCCCGTCACCGATGCAGGGCAGCGAGTGCACGCCCTCGGTGATCAGATAGGCAGGCGGGCGCATGTTGACGACTTCCGCTGCACCCGGATAGCCGATCGGGCCGGCGCCGCGCATGAACAGCAGCGTCTCGGGCGTGATTCCGGTCGCTGGATCGTCGATCCGGTGGTGATAATCCTCCGGCCCGTCGAACACGACCGCCGGGCCTTCGAAGGCGTCCGGGTCGTTCGGGTTGGACAGATAGCGCTCGCGGAATTCGGGCGAGATCACACTGGTCTTCATGATCGCGGCGTCGAACAGATTGCCCGACAGGACGATGAAGCCGGCCTCTTCCTTCAGCGGCTGGTCGAAGGGGCGGATGACCTTTTCGTCCTCGATCGCGCGACCACGGCAATTCTCGCCCATGGTCTTGCCGTTGACGGTCATCGCGTCCTCGTGGATCAGCCCCTGCTCCATCAGCTGGTTGACCACGGCGGGCACGCCGCCGGCGCGGTAATAATCCTCGCCCAGATATTCGCCCGCCGGCTGCAGGTTCACGAGCAGCGGAATCTTGTGCCCTTCGGTCTCCCAGTCCTTGACCGGCAGGTCGACGCCGATGTGACGCGCCAGCGCGGCGAGGTGGATCGGCGCGTTGGTCGAGCCGCCGATCGCCGAATTGACCTTGATCGCGTTGTGGAACGCCTCCTTGGTCAGGATGTCGGAGGGCTTCAGGTCCTCCTGCACCATCTCGACGATCCGCTTGCCGGTGAGGTACGCGACCTCCTGGCGATCGCGATACGGCGCGGGGATCGCCGCCGAACCCGGCAGCGACATGCCGAGCGCCTCGGCGAGGCTGTTCATCGTCGTCGCGGTACCCATCGTGTTGCAATAGCCGGTCGACGGCGCCGAACTGGCGACCAGGCGAATGAACTCCGCATCGTCGATCTCACCGGCCGCCAGCATCTGGCGCGCCTTCCACACGATGGTGCCCGAACCGGTGCGCTCGCCCTTGTGCCAGCCATTGAGCATCGGCCCGACCGACAGCGCGATCGCGGGGATGTTGACGGTGGCGGCCGCCATCAGCGCGGCCGGGGTCGTCTTGTCGCAGCCGATGGTCAGGACGACCGCGTCGAGCGGATAGCCGTACAGCACCTCGACCAGGCCCAGATAGGCCAGGTTGCGGTCGAGGCCGGCGGTCGGGCGCTTGCCGGTTTCCTGGATCGGGTGGACCGGGAATTCCAGGACGATGCCGCCCATCTCGCGCACGCCCTCGCGCACCCGCTCGGCCAGCACCAGATGGTGGCGGTTGCAGGGGGAAAGGTCCGAGCCGGTCTGCGCGATGCCGATGATCGGCTTGCCCGACTGAAGCTCCTCCAGCGAAAGGCCGAAGTTCAGATACCGCTCCAGATAGAGCGCGGTCATATCGATATTGTCGGGATTGTCGAACCAGGCGCGGCTGCGCAGCTTCGGTGTGGGCGTGTCGGTCATGTCAGGCTTTCGGTCAGCGAACGGTGGAAAAACGATAGATCATGGTGTGCCGATAGGGCTTGCCCGGATCGACGCGGGCGGAGACGAAATCGGGCTTGTTGGGCGAGTCGGGGAATTTCTGCGGCTCCAGCGCGATGCCGTCGCCCATCCGGTACAGATGGCCTTTCTTGCCGACATAGGTGCCGTCGAGGAAATTGCCCGTGTAGAATTGCACGCCCGGCTCGGTCGACAGCACTTCGAGCACGCGGCCAGAGGCCGGGTCCTCCAGCCGCGCGGCGAGCTGCGGCGTCGCGGTCAGCCCCTTGTCGAGCGCGAAATTATGGTCATAGCCCTGGCCATAGCGGATCTGCTGGTCGTTGCCGTCGCGGATGCCGTCGGCGACCACGCGCGGCTGGCGAAAGTCGAAGACGGTGCCGGCCACCGGCGTGCGCTCACCGGTCGGGATCAGCTTGGCATCGACCGGGGTATAGGCCGCCGCCGGGATGGTCAGCTTGTGATAGGTCGCGCCGAGCGGCGATCCTTCGCCGTTCAGGTTGAAGATCGCATGGTTGGTCATGTTGATGACCGTCGGCTTGTCGGTGTTCGCGGCGAAGGCGATGGTCAGCGCGCCCGCCTCGTCCAGCGAATAGGTGACGGTGGCATCGACCTTGCCGGGATAGCCCTGGTCGCCATCGGGGCTGGTCAGCGCCATCACCACGCTGGCGGTCGGGCCGTCCTTCATCGAGACGATTCGCCACAGCTGCTTGTCGAAGCCCTTCGTCCCGCCATGGAGCGAATTGGTCTTGTCGTTCAGCGTCAGCTGGTAGCTGCGCCCATCCAACGCGAAGCGGCCGCCGGCGATGCGATTGGCATAGCGGCCGACCGTGACACCAAAGAAGTTCGGATGGTTCACATAGTCGTCAGCCTTGTCATAGCCGAGCAGCACATCGGCGGTCTTGCCGTTGCGGTCGGGGGCCATAACCGATTGAAGAGTGGCGCCATATGTCAGCACGCGCGCCGACAGGCCTGCCTTGTTGGTCAGGGTCACCGCCTCGATCGCGGCACCGTCCGCCAGTTGCCCGGCGGGCGTGCGCTTGGCCTCGCTGGCCAAAGCCGCCGTCGATGTCATTACAGACGTTACCGCTACCAGTGTTAGAAAGCTCTTGATTGACGCCCTCGACATGCCTCATCCCTCCGTCGCCAGACGCCATTGACGCGCCTTTTGCGTCACTATAGTCAGACAAAATACCAGGAGCAAGCGGGGCGCACAGAAGTTTTCGTGCCGGCACCCGCTCTTAAGGAGAGGATTGCCATGGCCGCACCCGTTGTTTCCCGCGCCGCCGGCGCGCCAGCCGCTGCGGGAGGGGCGACCAATTACCGGTCCGCGCTGACGCTGCTGGCCAGCCTGTTCTTCATGTGGGGGTTCATCACCGTCATCAACGGGACGCTGCTGCCCCACTTACGCAGCGTGTTCGACCTCAGCTATTTCCAGGCCTCGCTGATCGAGAGCGTCTGGTTCATCGCCTATTTCTTCGCCTCCATCCCCTCGGCCAAGCTGATCGAGCGGATCGGATACCAGAAGTCGCTGGTGACCGGCCTGCTGATCATGGCGGCGGGCGCGGTCGGCATGATGCTGGCGGCGACCTTGCCCTCCTACGGTGTCACCCTGTTGATGCTGTTCGTGATCGCCAGCGGCATCACCCTGCTCCAGGTCGCGGCCAATCCTTATGTCGCGGTGCTGGGCCCGGCGGACACGGCGTCGTCGCGCCTGAACCTCGTCCAGGCGATGAACTCGATGGGCACGATGCTGGCCCCGCTGTTCGGCGCCTATCTGATCCTCGGCCGTTCCAAGGGCGGCACGGCGGAGGCGGGCAGCGCCGCGCTGACCCAGGCCGAACGCCTGGCCGACGCGCATGCCGTCGTCCTTCCCTATGGCCTGGTCGCGGTGGTGCTGGTCGTCCTCGCCTTCGTCATCGCCCGCTTCCCGCTGCCCGCCATGGGCTCGTCGACCAGCCGCGTTGCCAAGGAGGAGCGCAAGAACCACTCGCTGTGGAAGCATCGCAACCTGGTGTTCGGCATCGGCGCGATCTTCATCTATCTGATCGCCGAGATCGGCGTCGGCAACCTGTTCGTGAACTTCGTCAGCCGTCCCGACATCGGCAACATGACGACCGAGGCCGCGGGCCGCTATCTGACCCTGCTCTGGGGCGGGATGATGGTCGGTCGCTTCGTCGGCTCGGCGATCATGCAGAAGGTGCCGGCCGGCACCGTGCTGGCGGTCTTCTCGGTCGGCGCGTTCATCGTGATGCTCGCGACCGTCTTCACCACCGGCCCCGTCGCCATGTGGTCGCTGATCTTGGTCGGCCTGTTCCACTCGATCATGTTCCCGACCATCTTCACGCTGGGCATTCGCGGCCTGGGCCCGCTGACCGAGGAAGGCTCGGGCCTGCTGATCATGGCGATCGCCGGCGGCGCGCTGGTGGCGGTGCATGGCTGGCTGGCCGACAATTACGGCCTGCAGCAGTCGTTCCTGCTGACCGCGGTGTGCGAACTCTACATCCTGTTCTACGCGATCTGGGGTTCGAAGCCGACCAACGCCTTCCCGGACGAAGACGCGAACTGATCGCGGGCCTTCACCGGCAGACAGACAAGGGGCGGTGTCGCGAGACGCCGCCCCTTTTGCATGGGCCACGCCTTTTCCCACACACCGGCATATGTTACGTTACACCATATCTATTTGGTGAAAGGTTCCGCGTGCCCGCCGATCCCGATACGCTTTTCGCGCCCTCGCCGGACGTGCTTCCCGATCATGTGCGAATCGGCGCGGATGCCGATGCATTGGCGACGATCCACGATCCGGACGTTACGCTCGCCATCTGGCAGCGCGCGCCGCTGATCCCCGCCCCCGATCTGTCCGAGATGCCCGCGATCCGCTTCGCCGCCCCCGCTGGTCAGGTCGCGGACAGGATGGCGGCCTACTGGGCGACGGTCGCGCCACAACCCTGGCACGCCGCCGTGACCCGCGATGTCGCGCGACTGGCAGCCCTCTACGCCACGCTCGCCGCCGAAGCACGGGTGGAGGTGCGGCTGGAGCGGATCACGGGCAATGGCTGCTGGAAATTCCATGCAGATTATGTCGCGCTGCGCCTGATCTCGACCTATTGGGGCGAGGCCACCCAGTGGCTGCCGCTGGACGCGGATGCCGAGACGCCGCCGCGTGGCCTGGCCGCCGGCGATGTCGGCCTGTTCAAGGGACGCGCCCTGGCCGGCGACCGGGCGATCATCCACCGCTCGCCCCCGATCGCCGAAAGCGGCGGCGACCGCCTGTTGCTCGTCATCGATGCCGAATGGGAGCAGCCGGACTGACCGGTCAGAACCAAGTGCGGATGCCCAGCGCCAGCGCCGCGCCGCCACCGCGTGCGGCGCCATAGCGGCGCTCCCAATTCACCCCGACATAGGGGGCGAACTCGCGTGCGATCTCGTAGCGCAGGCGCAGGCCCAGCTCGATGCTCGATACGCCCGCCGCGATCCGCTGATCGGGCACGTCCTGCGCGGCGAGATTGACCTCCACCCGGGGTTGCAGGATCGTGCGCTGGCTCAGCCGCTGGTCGACCCAGGCCTCGGCGCGGCCGGTCAGGTCGCCCTTGTCCGACAGGAACAGCGCGCCCTCGACATCGAACCAATAGGGGGCCAGCCCCTCGACCCCCACCACCGCATAGGTGCGGCGTGCACCCATCCCGACATCCTGGCGCAGGCCCGCCTGGAGGTTCCAATAGGGGTCGATCGCGCGGGCATAGAGCGCCTGCACCTCGGCCGTGCCGATCCGGCCGCCCAGCGTGCCCTCGCCCTCGGTCTTGACGACCAGCCGGTGGATGTCGCCGCCGAACCAGCCCTCCCCGTCCCAGCGATAGCCGTCGCGCCCGTCGCGAACCTGGATTTCGGCGAGGTTGAACAGGATCTGCGAGAAGCGCATGCCGCCATGCTCCTGCCGCATCCGCGCATCGGCGGCGGCCATGGCGGCGGGGTAGTAGAAGCGATCGGCGGCACGGGTTGTGGGCGCCGGCGGAGGCGGCGCGTTGCCGACCGGGGTATCGGCCATCGCCATGCCGGGCATCGCCCCGTGATCCATGGAACCGTGATCCATGGAGCCGTGATCACCGCCAGGGGAGGCCTCGCCGCCGTCTTTCGGGCGGCAATGCCCCATGGCCGCATGTTCCGGCGAACAGGCGGGGGCCGTCATGCCGGGCAAGGGATCGGATGGTGGCGGGGACGCAGGCCGGCAATGCCCCATCGCGGCATGTTCGGGCGAACAGGTCGAGGCCTCGGCCGGCATCGCATGATGGTCGGCCATCGGCGATACGGGCCGCGCCGCGCGCGGTTTGGCGGCCGGCCGCCGGGCCTTCGCCTTCGGTCGGGCCGTGGGCTTCGGCTTGGCCGGTGCGGGCATCGTCATGCCGGGCATCATGTGATGATGCTGCGGCTCGGCGAGGATCAACGCGAACAGGATCATGCCGCCCCCCCCTTTTCCGCATCGGGCTGGCCCGGGTCGGGTTGGGCCGGGTCGGGTCGCACCGTCACCACCTGCATCATGCCGGCATGCATGTGATAGAGAAGGTGACAATGGAACGCCCAGTCGCCCTCGGCATCCGCCGTCAGGTCGAACGTCACCGTGCCGCCCGGCGCGACATTGACGGTGTGCTTGCGGGGTGCGTGATCGCCATGCCCGGTCACCAGTTCGAAGAAGTGGCCGTGCAGGTGGATGGGATGCGCCATCATCGTGTCGTTGACCAGCGTCACCCGCACCCGCTCGTTCAGGCGAAAGGGGATGGGTGCGGTAACGGCGTTCAGCTTCACCCCGTCGAACGCCCACATATAGCGTTCCATATTGCCGGTCAGATGGATGGTCAGCGCGCGCGACGGCACGCGGCGATCGGGACTGGGCGAACGGCTGATCAAATCGCGATAGGTCAGCACGCGGTGGCCGACATCGCCCAGCCCCTGCGGCGGCTCGCCGGTCCGGTCGACCGGCATCGGCGCGACCGTCTGGACGACGGGCGTCTTGGGGAGGCCCGGCGCATTGGCGAAGTCGCGCATCCGGTGGTCCATGCCGCCATGATTCATCGCGGCACCCTGCCCCGCGGGCTGGCAATGCCCCATTGCGGCATGCTCGGGCGGACAGGCGGACCCATGGTCCATGCCCCCCATCCCCATATCCTTCATCGTCGCCAGCGGCCGGGGGCGTAGCGCCGGGACCGGTGCCGTCATCCCCAGGGCCGGCGCCAGCGTGGCGCGCGCCATGCCCGACCGGTCCCAGGTCTCGGCGACCAGCGTATAGGCGTGCGGCTCGGGCGGGGTGACGATCACGTCATAGGTCTCGGCCACCGCGATCTGCAGCTCGTCGACGCTCACCGGCCGCACCGGCTGCCCATCGGCCTGCACCACCGTCATCGTCAGCCCCGGAATCCGCACATTGAAGATGGTCATCGCCGAGGCATTGACCAGCCGCAGCTTCACCCGCTGCCCGGCCGCGAACAGCCCGGTCCAATTGTCCGCCGGGCCATGGCCGTTGACCAGATAGCGATAGGTGGCGCCGGTCACATCCGACACGTCGCTGGGGTCCATCCGCATCGCCCCCCAGCGCAGGCGCTCCTTCAGCGTCTGGTCGCGCCCGGCCAGCAGCCCGCCGATCGTCTGCTTCTGATAGTTGAAATACCCGCCCTGGAGTTTCAGCCGGCGGAAAATGGCATGCGGATGCAGCGCGCTGTGGTCGGAGAGCATGACGACATGCTCGACATCCGCCGTGATGGGATCGGGCTCGGCCGGATCGATCACGATCGGGCCGTACAGCCCCTCCTGCTCCTGCAATCCCGAATGGCTGTGATACCAATAGGTCCCGGCCTGGACGACGGGAAACTCATATGTAAAGCGCCCGCCCGCCGGAATCCCCGGAAAGCTGATCCCCGGCACCCCGTCCATCTGAAAGGGCAGGAGCAGGCCATGCCAGTGGATCGAGCTTTCCTCGTCCAGCATGTTGACCACGGTGATCCGCATCCTCTGCCCCTCGCGCAGGCGGATCAGCGGGGCCGGCGCCGATCCGTTGATGCCGATCGCGTGATAGGGCTTGCCGTCGATCATCATATGCTGGCGCGCGATGGTCAGCGTGATGTCGGGGCCATGAAGCTCCGCGCGCGGCGACAGGCCATGGCCATGCGTCTGCGCCCAGCCCGGCAGCGCGCCCAGCATGCCAAGGCCGGCACCACCCGCCAGCAGATCACGGCGGTGCATCATGGTCAGGGGATCGATCATGCCCTCTTATACGCGGCCGCGCGCCCTTCCCCTCATGCCGTCGCATCGCGCAGCGCGGCGCGGGCGCGGCGGACGCGCAACTCGATCGCCTTGGCGCTCAGCCCCAGCGCCTCGGCCGCCTCGCTCTGGCTCAACCCCTCGATTGCACAGAGGATCAGCGGCGCGCGCAATCCTTCGGGCAGTGCGTCGAGCGCGGCCAGCGTGCGGGTTAGCGACTCGCGGTCGATCGCCTCTGTCTCGCTGCCGACCCGGTCGTCCGCCACCGCCGCCGCCGTCTCGATCGGCAGCACCCGCGCCAGCATCGCGCGCACCCGCCGCCGCCGCGCCCAGTCGCGGCATTTGTTGAGCGCGATCCGGCTGAGCCAGGCGCGCAGCGAGCGCGCGGTGTCGAACCGGCCGAGCGCGGCATGCGCGGCCACGAAGCTGTCCTGCACCAGATCGAGTGCCTCGTCGGCATCGCGGACATGCGCCAGGATCAGCCGGTAGAGCGCGTCCTTGTGCCGCGCGACGATCGCGGCATAGGCGTGCCCGCCATCCTCCCCGGCGCGGGCCAGCACGACCAGATCGCCATCGGGCAACGCCGCATAAGCGCGGCTCACCGGCCGGCTTCGGTCAGCCTGGCGGCCACCAGCCGGTCGAAGGTCGCCGCCTGGTCGGGGCGCAGCACCCGCCGCATCGCGAAGACATGCGCCAGCGTCGCCTTTTGCAGATCGCCCATGCTGTGATGGACCGCATCGATCGCCTGGCTGACGCGCGGGCCGTCGCGATGCTCGGCCTCGATCGCCGCCGCCAGCCGCGCATTGTCGCCGCGCAGCCGGGCGTCGAGCCCGGCGCGGGTCGCCGCGAACCGTGCCTCCAGCCGATCGAGCGCCACCGCCTGTTGGGGGTCGAGCCGGATGTCGCGGTGGATCAGCGCGTGAAGATCGCTCGCCTGCGGCTCGGCGGGCATCAGCAACCGGCATCCGATCGCCACCCCCGCCAGCGCCGCGACGAAGGCGATGACCAGCGTCAGGACATGGCGCCGCACCCCGCCCGTCATCGGCCGAGCAACAGGGTCGAGGGGGCGAGCCCGGCATCCAGCACGACCGCGATCCGCTCCGGCTGGGCGCGCGCCTCGCTCCGCGCGCTCATCACCCCGCCGCCCGCCAGGCCGAGCAGCATCGCCCCGACCGCCGCCATCGCCAGCCCGCGTCCCGACGTCCCGCCAGCCTCGCCCCCCGCGGCGATGGCGAGTGCGACCCGGTGTTCCAGATCATCCAGGGCGGCGGGCGGCGCGGGGCGTGCCAGAAGGGCCAGATCGTGGTCGAGAGGATCGGTCATGATCCCCCTTATACGCGCGCGCTGCCGATTTCCCTCATGCCGGATCGCCCTTCCACCCGGTCTCCGGCCATCGTTTCACCATGGGACAGGGCGCTTTGTCGCACCGCAACATGCCCGCCGCGCCGGCGGCAAACGGGCTTATGACCGACAGGACGTCACCGATTCGGGGGAATGGGTGCGGGGTTCATGTCGGAAAAGGGATACAGCCATGTACGTCGTCCAGCACCAGTCCGTCGGCCGGATCGCCTGACGATGGCGACGACCACTACCCGCTCCGAGCCTAAACCGCTGATCGTCCTCGCGCAGGCCGCCGGCGCGGTGTCGGGGGAGAATCCCTATACCAAGCTGCTCTATGCGGGGATGGCCGACCAGAATGTCGTCGTGCACCCCTATTCGCGCCGATCGCTGATCGCGCTGCGCCCCGACATCATCCATGTCCACTGGCCGGAATTCCTGGTCCGCTGGAACGCCGGCACCGCCAAGGCGGCGGCCGATGCGACCAAGGAGCTGGCCCTGCTCTGGCTTGCCCGGCGGCGCGGTGCCAAGCTGGTCTGGACCGCGCATGACCTGGGCGCGCATGACAAGCCCGATGTCGGCAGGCTCTATGCCCGCTTCACCGCCGCCTTCAATGCGATGGTCGATCGCGTCATCAGCCTCAGCCCCGCCGCGCTGGAATCGGTACGCGCGCATTATCCCGCCATCGCCCGGCGGCCGGCCGACATCGTACCGCATGGCCATTATCAGGGCTATTACCCCGCGACGCCGACCAGCCATCCCGGCCTCGCCGCCGCGCGCGACGCGGTGGCGGGCAAGCCGACCTGCCTGATCTTCGGCCAGATCCGCCGCTACAAGAACGTGACCGGCCTGATGCAGGACTTCGCCGAGACCCGCGCGGAGACGGGAAACGACGCACAGCTGGTGATCGCGGGCGAGATTCGCGGGACCGAGGAATTCCGCCAGGAGGTGCTGACCAAGGCGGCGGAGACGCCCGGCGTCCACCTGATCCCCGACCGCATCGCCGATGCCGATGTCTGGGCGCTGCATGACATGGCCGACGTCATCGTCCTGCCCTATGCGCAAGGCTCGGCACTGCATTCGGGGGCCGCGATCCTGGCACTGTCGCTGGGCAAGCCGATCGTGGTGCGCGACACGCCGACGATGCGCGATCTCCAGGCGATCGTCGGCGCCGACTGGGTCGCCCTGTTCAACGGCACGCCCCGGGACGCACTCGCCACCGCCGCCGCGCTGCTGGCGGCACCCCGCGCGACCGCGCCCGACCTGACCGAGCTGGACCCCGCCCTCACCGCGCGCCAGACCGTCGCCTGCTACCGCGCGGCGCATCAGGCGTAGGACGGTACGGCGCGTTCATTACCGCGCCATGTGACAGCATTTGGCAGAGATCACTGTCCGAGAGGCTTCTCGGACAGTGATCGGTTGTACCCACAGCGGGCGGACACAGGTTCGAGCGGCTGCCGGACAGTCGGGCGACGCCAAGGACAAATATCCGCAAAATGGAGGCGCCGGCAAAGCAGGAACTCCGAAAACCAAAAACCCCGCTAAGCCGGTTGGCCTAGCGGGGTTTTCGATGGTGGGCGTGGCAAGGATTGAACTTGCGACCCCTGCGATGTCAACGAAGATGGGATCTCCTAAGTCGTTGATTTTGCGTCATCCGAGCGCGCAAACGCGAGAGAACGCGACGAGAACAGGCCGTGAATGGCGGTCCTTTTCACGCAAAACACACGCAAGTCGAATTTTGAGCCAGTATCTTTCTAAATCAGCAACTTATGCACTCGCTTGGTGCTGGACGTCGTTGGTGAATGTGGCCCGAGCTGCCAGCAGCGCGGTCAAGGATATAGGGCAATTGAGGGGTGCAACGAAGCTGCCGGGCAAAGGAAAAAGTCAGGCGGCCTGATCCGGACCCGCGACGGGCCGGTGATCCTCTCGCCGAAAGTACCCAAGATGTTGACGTCCCCGATCGAGCCGTCGCTTGATCCCTCGTTGCGCGTCCTGTCGTTGCCCCTCGCCGCCCTTAACGAGGCACCCCTGCCGATCGGCGCGTTGGCCGGCCTGCCTGCCGGAGCACTGGACATCGCTTCGGCCAATCTCCTGATGGCAGCGACGCCGTGCGACGCGCCGCTGTTCGACGCGAATGTGGAGGCGGCCTGCGTCCGCTTCAAACGTGACGTCATGCTGGTACGGACTGGGCTGTTCCCGGAAACCATGAACCCCGTCACGGTCGACATCGCACTGGTCGGGCCCGACGGGCCGTTCACGATGAAGGGCCTCACCTTCATGCGGAAATGCGACGGCGGCCTGTGGCTGGTGCCAGACCAGGCTGGCGCGTTCGTCGAGATCAGTAGAAAAGGGCTGGCGCTACATATGGCGCCCCCATTCGTAACTTGGGATGAGCGTTGCGACGGGGTTTGTCGCGCGGCGGGCGAGATCGTCTGCATCGTGACCGGCCGGCGAGGCCGCTGACATGGCTACGCGCAAGCCCCGCAAGCTACCAAGCAAGCCGACGCCTACCGACGTCGATCCGCAGAGCTGGCTCTACCTCAACCCGGCCGGGCCTTCCCCGTCGGGCACCGTCTTCGCCGTCCTGCGCCGTACATATGCCGGTCGGATCAATAGTGCGCTGGAGTTCGGCTATCGCAAGGCGCATCTCGGTCCCGCCAACGCGAGTGCAGACACCACTGTCTGGTCGCCGAATGTCGAGCGGATCGAGGTGCTTCTCCCCGCGGGGGCCGACGATGGACTTGCCGATCCGGCAACCCTCCTGGGTCAAATGGACGCGCATGCCGTCGAGCGCGAGAAGGCGTTGCTCACCTACCTGACGCTGCCGCTGGGCGATGTCGACCGGGTGCATATCGGCTGGGAACGCGCACGCGCCTTCCTGCGCGAACGGTTCGCTCGCGACCGCGATCTCGCATCGGTCCTGATCCTGCATGCGCCGGGGACGATCAACGCGGCCTTCCCGCTGCATGCGCACGCCCTGATCGTTCCGAGGCGCGTTACAGGCCTCGGCATCCGGCAGGGCCTGTATGACGAGGATATGATCCATGATCGCGGACAGGCGATCATCGAGGCGATGTGGGCCGAGCACCTGGCGAGCTTCCGGTGACCGGCTTGCAGGACGAAGCCCACGCCGCGCTGGTCGATCTTGCCGGCCGGATCATGCTGACCCACGGTATCGATCCGGACCACGCCATGCGCCTGCTCAGCATCGACAGGGCTGAGGCGGAGGATATGATCCATCTCGGTCGACTGTGGTCGCCCGTAGGTGTTGTTCGCGCAGAGCGACTGCGGCTGTTCATCAACATTCTCATACGCCTGGAATGGCGCCTCAATCACGACAGCCGCGCGATCCGCCATGCCATGAACCTACCGCTCGATGCGTTGGGCGGAGCAGCACCCGCTGACCGACTTGACGGCAGCCTGGAGGACCTGCGCGAACTGCGCAGCGCGATCGCCACTGTCGCCGCGCCCACAATTAAATGGTGGCGGGTCGGTCACTGACCGCCCGCCTTGATGGGGAGGAGGTGAACGCGATCCCGGATTGCGGGATGAAAATAGGAGCAAGTGATCATGACTCAAGACGACGACGCCATCCTCCAGGCTCACACCGTCGCAGCAACCCAGCTTCTGCTCGGCAAGCACAAAATGCGACACGGCGTCGTCGTCACCGGTGGCAAGGAACTCGATTTCGAGGCGCGGACGGAGATGGCTCATGCGGTGCTGCGATCGAACCTCGATATGGTCGCGCTGGAATTTGGCACTACGGCAGACGGTCAATTCGGCCGAACGGGCATCACGATCTACCTGCCACGCGACGGTTTCTGCCGCGTCTACGCCAACTGCAACCTCTGGCTGAGCAAGGCGGGAAATCGCGCTGTGATCTTGCCGCAGCCAAAATTGCGTGGCCACTTCCGCTTGTCTCCGCGCGAACTGATTCACATCGACGGCAAGCCGACCGACGATACGGCCGATGGCATTCAGCGGGCTGACGCTTGGCTGAAGCGTCGAATGGGTACGAAGTTTGCTGAACCGGTGAACGCAAACTTTATTAACCTTCGTGAAGTGGCATGATTGCCTTGTCTTCCCCAATCGCATGTCTGCGTCACGGTGGAAGCACGAACCCGCTGCGCGGGAGGGCGTGCGGGGCACGGTTGAGGTGATGTAACGAGCGCTGCGTGCCGGTTGAGCGTTTCGGGAGGCAGGCAGAGCATGGGGGCTCCACCAGAAGGAGCCCTGCCATGACCACACTCGTTCCAATTGCCGTCAGCCCGCTGCGCCAGCGTCTCATCGACGAGATGGACATACGGCGCTTCGGGCGCGAGACACAGCGCAACTACATCCGCGATGTCGGCCGGTTCGCGACATTCTTGGGGCGTTCGCCGGACACTGCAACGGCAGAAGACGTCCGGCGCTTCCAGATCGAGCAAGGCGAGCTGGATGTCCCGGCGCCGACCATGAACGCCATCGTGTCGGCACTGCGGTTCTTCTTCACGCAGACGCTCGACCGGCCGGACCTGGCGCGCAAGCTGGTCCGGATTCGGCATGAGCGCAAGCTGCCGGTGGTGCTGAGCCGGGACGAGGTAGCGCGGCTGCTCGACGCGACCACGTGCCTCAAGCATCAGGCGGCGCTGTCGGTCGCCTATGGTGCGGGACTGCGCGCGGCCGAGGTCGCCGCCCTCAAGGTCCGTGACATCGACAGCGAGCGCATGCTGCTCCGGGTCGAGCGCGGCAAGGGCGGGCGGTATCGCAACGCCATGCTACCGACGGGACTGCTGGCGTTGCTGCGAGAGTGGTGGCGGGTCGGTCGGCGGGAGCGCGTGTTGCACGTCGACGGCTGGTTGTTCCCCGGCCAGCACTACCTCAAGCCGCTCAGCACCCGGCAGCTGCACCGCATCGTCGTGGAGGCAAGTGTGGCGGCGGGTATCGGCAAGCGCGTCGGGCCGCACACCTTGCGGCACTGTTTCGCGACCCACCTCCTCGAGGACGGGATCGACGTCCGCATCATCCAAACGCTGCTGGGGCACGCCAAGCTGGAAACCACCGCTTATTACACCCAGGTCGCCACGCGGGTCCTGCGCAACGTGACCAGCCCGTTTGAACGGCTCGCAACCACTGCTGCGGAAGGGAGGGTACCCAAGGGCTGAGCGGCGTTGCGCGCCTCACTCGAGGTCGCCGACATCTTCCGCGCTGCCGGTCCTGCGTACCGGGCCGCCCGCGCCGGGCACCTCAGCCTCGACCAGTTGAAGGTCATGTCGGCGATAGAGACTTGCCGTACCGCCATCATGGGCGGGCACGTCGAGGCCTGCACCGACTGCGGCCACTGGCGGGTCGCCTATAACTCCTGCCGCAACCGACACTGCCCGCGGTGCCAGGGGGCAGCCGCGCGCACGTGGCTCGCCGAACGCGAGGCCGACCTGCTCCCGGTCGGCTACTTCCATGTCGTCTTCACGCTGCCGGCCGAGGTCGCCGACATCGCTCTCCAGAACAAGGCGGCAGTCTACGGCCTGCTGTTCCAGGCGGCGTCCGAGACGATGACGACCATCGCCGCCGACCCGAAGCACCTTGGCGCCCGCATCGGCATCACCGCCGTGCTCCATACGTGGGGCTCGGCGATGACTCACCACCCGCACATCCACATGATCGTGCCGGGTGGTGGCCTGTCGCCCGACGGCAGCCGCTGGGTGTCATCGCGCCCGGCGTTCCTCCTGCCGGTCAGGGTGCTGGGCAAGCTGTTCCGCCGTCTGTTCCTCACCCGGCTGATGGCGCTGCATGATGCCGGGCGGCTCGCGTTCTACGGCAGCCTCGCCTACCTCGGTGACCGGCGCGCCTTCCTGCGGCACCTGGCGCCGGTCAGGAAGAAGCGCTGGGTTGTCTACGCCAAGCCGCCGTTCGCCGGGCCGGAGACGGTGCTCGCCTACCTGTCGCGGTACACCCACCGCGTCGCCATCTCGAACAGCCGGCTGCTGCGCTTCGACCAAACCGGCGTCACCTTCCGCTACAAGGACTACCGTCGGGGTGGCGCCGACCGGCAGCAGGTCATGACCCTTGCCGCCGACGAGTTCATCCGCCGCTTCCTGCTCCACGTCCTGCCCAAGGGCTTTCACCGCATCCGCCACTACGGTCTGCTCGCTGGAGCCACCCGCAAGGTCGTGCTCAGCCACGTCCGTCAGCTGCTCGGGGTGGCACCGCCGGCCACGGTCGATGCGCCGGCCGAGCTGGACGACACTCGTCCGGCATGTCCGTGCTGCGGCGGGTACATGGTCGTCGTCGAGACCTTCGAACGTCAGCGCCACCCCCGCGCGCCGCCATCTGCTGCGCGGTCACCCGAGAGACTGGCGTCGTGACCCGGCACGGCTTGGCAGCACCCTACTCCGCGGCTTCCGTGCTTGCGGTGCCGATGCCACCTGCGCAGATCGCCATCAGCGGGGTGGCTACCTCGCCCCAAGCCGAACTTGCCGCGCTGGTGAGCCCGTCATGGCGACCTAAATACAGACCGTCCGCATCCAGGATCCTGCCCGCAACTGCCGTGCCGACCAACGCCCGAGCAGGCCAAAACCCGAATTCCCCATAGGTCATGCTTGTGGCCCGCGGGTTCGGGCTTCCAAGACTTTCGTACGCCTGCCGGCATCCGAAACCCTTCAGGAGAGCGGCCAGTCCGCTTCCAGGCGCCGATCACGACAAAACGGACGCTCGTTCAGGCGGCAGTGCAGGGGGCGTGACCGGGTCGTTGCCTCGAACCACGAGCCGACTTGTGACGCGCCCTTTTGACACTTTGAAACCGGCATGAATCCGTGCGTCAACGGGCACGATCACAACCGTCCGGTTGTGACACCGTGGTACCCTCAAAAAGGTGAAAACCGGGATGGCTGTATTCGGGTAAGCAGGTGTCACTCGCCGGGTCTTACGAAGTCAATCCGCTACGAAGCTTTCGCGTAGGCAGAAATCCTGCGCACGAATTCTGGCACGCCGCTCGGTCGGCCTCCAGGCCGACGGCCCTTGGTTTGCCATCACGGGGATTGCCTCGAACTGAGGCGCTTCTCACCGCCTGTTATGCATCGCCCTTGCTGCGCCGAGACAAGTCGGCGATCCACGGGGAATAATTGCGCTCCTGGAAGACGATCGCGAGTTCCTTGCGCGGCCGGGTGACACTCACATAGAAGAGCCGCCGGGCTTCGCGAAGCGAGCCGGGCGATTTCTTGTCACGGTTAGACGGGATGTCGCCGGCGTTCATGCCGAATAGGATCACCGCATCAAATTCGCGCCCTTTGGCGCTGTGTAGCGTGCTCAGCTGACGCGACCGCTGCCCTCGATCCGGCCTGCAAAAATGTTGAGCGGCATGTCCTTGTCCTGTGCGGGATTGGCGCAGAGACTATAACGAGGTGCTACCGCATAGCGCCATCGGCAACAAGACGCCGATATCGCTCGTGAACCGGTCAGCGGCACGTGGCCCGCCGCTGCCGGCAGATGCTGGATGACGGCCAGCAGGGTGGTCCAAAAACGGGTAGCAGCTCAGGAAAGGGGTGAGATTAACACCGACTGGGTCGAAAGGGGGGGCGATTAACACTGCCGGGCAACGGTGCACTGCCTGTCGATCGCCAATTTCCCATCGTCACTTGCACTTTTGAGAAACGCTGGATGCATTCTAGCGATTCTAAAAAACCATCGTCTTGCGCACGATCCAGCGCGTGACGCTACGTCCTAACTACGGTATGGTGACCAGAGGCAGAGACAGATTGACTATGACAGCTGGGCGCATTTTTTCGATCGGCTACGGGAGCCATTCTCAAGCCATGATTCTGGATCAGCTAAAGGGAGCTGACATTAGCTACGTTATCGATGTCAGATCGTCTCCATTTTCTCGTTACCAGCCTGATTTTTCAAAAGAGCCTTTATCTCAATCTCTTTATGAAATTGGTATAAAATACGTTTTCATGGGGGATTTACTTGGCGGTAGACCGAAAGACCATGATTGCTATACAGATGGTCACGTCGATTATCGAAAAACACGGTCTAAAGATTTTTTTCTAAGGGGAATAGAAAGACTGAAAACTGCGCATAGTAAGGGGCTTCGGGTTTGTTTACTATGTAGTGAAGGTCAGCCTTCGCAGTGCCACCGATCCAAACTAATTGGTGAGGCACTTATGGATCATAAAATTGATGTTGCACATATATTGCCAGACGGTTCCTTGAAATCACAGGCTGATGTCATCTCTGAGCTCACGGATGGGCAATCTGAAATGTTTGGGAGCCAGTTTGTTTCGCGACGGGCTTACCGCTGAAAGGAGCGCCGTGAGGATTGTTACGATAGGTGGATATGGCTTTACAGAGAAGTCATTCATTGAAGCCCTTAAAGAGGCTAAGGTTGATACCTTCGTTGATATACGGCAGCGTAGAGGGATGCGTGGTCCTAAATACGCATTTCTCAATAGTCAGAAACTCCAGAAAATTCTTGCGTTAGAAAATATAAGGTATTTGTATGATCGAGACCTGGCTCCCACATCTGCGGTGAGGGCGGCTCAAAAAAGTAGCGATCAGATCAACGGAGTTGCAAAACAAGACCGAGATCATTTGTCTACGGATTTTGTCAACAGGTATAACTCGGAAGTTCTTGGAGCGTATGACGCTGAACACCTTTTAAAATCTCTTGCTACATCCAAAACGGTTGCATTTTTTTGCGTTGAGGGCCCGCCAGCCGCATGCCATCGCTTGCTTGCTGCAAATTACCTACTAAGCGTGTTAGATAGCAAAGAAAATGTAGAGCATCTCAGGCCATGAATGTCTTGATAGTCGGACGGACTAAAATGTCTGGATCAGCCCGCTGTATCGGCGGCCTGTTGCCGGATGGCTCTTCAGTTCGGCTAACTAAGGCAACAGGCCATTGGGATACGAATACCCCATTGCAGGTTGGTCAGGTGTGGGACATAGATTTTGATGCGGCGACCCAATTGAACCCTCCGCATGTCGAGGATGTAATTGTAAAAAACGCATCACTCGTTAGTACATCAAATAATATAGCTGCTGATATTAGGTCAACAATCACGCCGTGGAAGGGCTCCATAGGAAATATATTTCAAGGTCTTCTAGGATTTACAGGCGGCAACAACGGATACATAAGCAAATACCGTGGCGTTCCAGATCGGAGCACATGGTTTTGGGAGCCAGATAAAGACCTTACGCTTAGGTCCGACAATAAGCACTATGATTACAAAAGCTTTTTTATCAAAAGAGGTTTGTCTTACGTCGGCGAAGTGCCACCTATCCCAGTAATAGCTGCTGGAACTCTTGTTCGTGTATCTCTGGCGCGTTGGTGGCGCCCAGATGATGCGCCAGATTTGGAAGAGCGATGCTATCTTCAGCTTTCTGGGTGGTTCTAGTCCCAAGTGAAAATTGCTACATAGGCTACCATTTAACGCCTGATTCTGACGAAGTAGCATGTGTCACAACCGAGCGGTTATGACACTAGTAAGCTGCGCCAACGCGAAATTAGCGAGCGGCAGAAACTGCGCCTGCGGAAATGGGGCCGCCAGCGTCTGCACTTGGTCGGCGGAACAGAAGGGAAGGGCGGCAGCTCCCGACCAGCTTAAGTCGTTCGCCTATTGTTTTTTGAACGGCTGTTCCCGCTAAAATCAGCCATTCGCCCAGCGCGAAGCCGTCAGACAGAGATGTTGAGGGCGGCGGACCTGGCCTGAGACTCCGCGAAAGCCGCGATCGGCGTAAGTGCCTCGCTGGTTCAACATGCGCCAGCCAAATGCCCGGCGCTACCTGGTCCGCTTTGGCCGCCAGCGGCTCAGCGTCAGGGATGCGGCTGCGGTTCGTTTGCAGCCGGTATCTCCTTGTCCATGTTGAACCGCAGCACTTCCTCGAAGACTCGGTTGCGCGCCTTGGCGTCAGTTATGAGCGAGGCGGCAGGCATCACATAGAGGTGCAGCGGGACATCGTCGGAGGCGCCGATGACGAAATCATCATAGACCACCCGTTCACTGAGCGAGAACACGTCCTTGAAGCCGGTGCGCTTCATGTCCTTGTAGAATTCGTCATCGATCTCGACGACGGAGAAAGCGAACACCTCCCGCACCGTGGCGATGCGATCGACCAGCTCGCTCGCGTAGAGCCGGCACTGCACCAAGGCCTTGTTGTTCTCGAAGATGTCAGCGCCTGGCTTCTTGAACTCGATGATGACGAGCTTGTTCGGGCGCCCCTCATTATCCTTGGAGAAGAACGCGGCAACGTCGGGTTTCCGCTGCTGCTTCGACTCGGTCTCGATCCCGACCTCGCGAACGATCCGCGCCAACGTCTCGTCGCTGTAGATGTTGCTGTAGGACAGGAACTTGTCGTCCACGAGCCAGACATTATTCTCGCGGATGTCGCTGCCGTCGCTGTGTTTACGCAAGATCGCATTGTGCAGGACGTCCTCGGCCGAATCGCGCGGCATCTTCGCCAGCGAGTCGATGACCAACGCGCGGTGGACGATGAAGCGCGCCAGGTCGTCGCTGGCGAGATGCGAGATATCGTCGAAGGCGACGGCGCGTCCTTCCTCCATCGCTTCCACCAGCTGGTCTTCGCGTCGCGCCTGTTGGGCACGATAGGTTCTGACGATCTCATCGGCATCGAGCATCGCGGCCTCGCCGCTCAGCGATTCGACTTGGATGAAGGGATAATATTTCTTGAGCTTGTGGAGGTTGGCGAGCTTGAACGCCTCGATGTCGCCTTCAGCCGCCTCGTTGATCATGGCTAGGCATTCCTCGTGAACGCGCGGCATCAGCGCTTCGCGGCTGATCGGCGAGGCCATGTCGGTATCGGCTTCGGTTTTGGGAATTTCGAGCTTCTGCCGCTCGATGTTGGAGCTTCGGTTCAGATAGGCCGACGTAACGGAGATGAGATATCGGCAAATGTCGAACCGCTTGCTGATCTGATATTCCTCGACGCACAGTTCGTCGGCGCAGAGCATCGCCACGATACCGCGGCGCGGCGCCTCGTCGCGGAAAAGATAGCAGTCGAAAGTTTCGCCCTGGAGCTCGAACGACCGGGTCTTCTGCGCCTCTATCGCTTCGCCCGAGAAGGTGAAGTCGTCGGCGAAAGGCTGCTTGCTGTTGTGGGTGAATCGGATCGAGATGATCCGCCCAGCCTGCTTCTTCAGGAACAACAGCAGCCGGAGGTCGTCGCACATCGCATTGACGAGCTTGGTGACCTGGGTGTTGATCTTCTCCTTGAGCTCCGAAATCGTGATCGTCGTTTCCCGGCGACCGGCCAAGGTGCTCCGCTGGACGTCGTCCGGAGTGAAATCCGGCGTATAGCGAAAGGCGACCAGTTCGCTGTCCAGCTGGCTGCGAACCTCGACGCGGTTCCCATATTTCAGGAACGCCAGCCGGCCCACGCCCTTGCCGCCGATATCGTCCTTATGCCCGGTGCAGATTTCATCGAAGTAATTGAGATTGTCCTGAGTGAAGCCCTCGCCGTCGTCGGTGATCGTGATCTTCTCGAGGACATTGCGAACCTCGTCGCCGAACAGACCCGGCTGGCGATCGAACCACAGATCGACGGTGATGGCGCTCGCACCGGCATGGATCGAATTGGTCACACCCTCGCGGATGACATCCCGCGCGGTGACGCCCCCCTTATAGTGCTCGGCAATGAATTTCTTGAGGTTGATCCGTGCCATCGCGACCTGTCTAGTCGGTGGTCCAGAGGCAGGCAATCAGCTTTGCGGCGCGCCTGCCCGACATCGGCTAAAGGCGATGGAGGGTCGTTACTTTCGACAAATTGCCGACATGCAGCACGAGCGGGTCGGCCACATTCACCGCGAGCATCGGCACCCCACCCCCGGTTTCGAGCGCTAGGTCAACATTCTCGACGGCGAAGGCACCCTTGCGCCCAACGACGATGCGATGCTCCTTCTGCCACGCCTAGCCATCCGGCTTGATAAAGGCCACGCGTTTGGGAAGCGCCCAATCGATGCCGGGCGCCGCGTCCAGGTCACGATAATTAATTGCGTGACTATAGACGTGGCGATCGAGCCTCGAGCACAGCCGAACATGGCTCGAAATCCTGCTGAGCAAGCGCACGGGCTCCGAAATCTCCACGCAAAACGGGCATTCGAACTTCGCGGCAATCTCAGCCGAAAGCTCGGTGCTCAGGCAATAGACGAAGATGTCGTCGGCTCGGACCGACGCCCTGATCCCGGTCGTCGAAGCGCATTGCGGGCACGCCCATTATCCGATTTGGCATTTATGCTTCCTGGCGCGGTGCACGCTCAGCCATCCGGTCCGATATGGACCTGACGGGACCGCCCGGGTTGCGATAAGCAGCACGCAAAGCAGCATCCGCAGCACAGGTGGCGACCAAATCCGATGGGCACTTCGATCGAACTGGAAATCGGCGCGGTGTCGCTCGATTATGCCAAGAATCATATGGGCACCGATTATGGCTATCTGTTCCAGCAAGCCGACCTTTGCCATCGGCGCTCGGACCAGATCAATTACGCGGATGTCCCGCCAGGCGGCGATTCCGAAGAAATGGGCGAAAGCGAAGAGGCCTTCGTCCGGCCGCTCTCCCGCGTTCTGTCGCGGCTGCGCGTGCTCGGCCATTCGATTGAGGGTGCACGCGCCGAGTATCAGGCCGTCATTGACGATGCGGTGTCACTCGATGACGGCGATGAGGAAGATGCGGCATCGCGCTATTTGAGCTTCGATGAATTCTGCGCACTGATCTGCAAATATCCGGTCGCCAGCCTCGCTGACGCCTATATCGATTACGATACGGACGTTCGCCAGACGATCGCCCAAGGCAGGTTCGCGGCCGATGCGGCTCTATTCGAGCGCCTACCATGGACCGACAATTCAGATCTCTATTGGTCCGAGGCGAGCTATCTGGCCGCAAAGCTCGGCATCCTCAGCCCTGCCTCGATGTTGGAAGTCTTCGCGCTCAATCCGGCGAACGCACATGCCCCCGTTATCTGGCAGTTCGGTCCGATCGTGACCTCCGGATGGGCCACGCGCGAAGCATTTCAAGCGGGCGCAAGGCGAAGCCAGACCTTGCTGGTCGCAACGGAGGGCGCTTCGGACGCACGAATCCTGCGCCGCGCACTCGACCTCTTGCGGCCCGATGTCGCCGACTTTTTCCGGTTCATCGACGGCGAGGAGCGCCATCATTTCTGGGGCACCGGCAATTTGGTCAAGTTCGCCGAAGGGCTGATGCGGATCGACGTCCAGAACCGGGTCCTGTTTCTGCTCGATAATGACGCCGAGGGCGTCGACGCCTATCGCAAGCTCGAGGAACTCAAGCTCCCAGGAAACATGCGGGCGATGGTCCTGCCGGCGTTGGAAGCGTTCCGCGATTTCCCGGCACGTGGACCGGACGGTGTCCGGGCCTGCGACATCAACGGCAGAGCGGCTGCAATCGAATGCTATCTAGACCTGAAGTTGCCCCAATATCCCCCCGCCCAGATCGTTTGGAGCAATTACAAGAAGGAGCTGGATTCGTGGCACGGCGCGCTGGAGCATAAGGAATCCTATATGCGCCACTTCTTCGATCAGGACACAGAGACCCTCGCGGGCGGCGGCTACGATATCTCGAAGCTGACCCAATTGCTGGACGCACTGATCGCCGAGATCTCATGCCTCACGGGCGCCGACCCGATAAAAGCCTGAATTTCAAAAAAATTTGCGCATCCGACAGGATTCAGACCTTTGACCTTCGCCTTCGGAGAGCGTTGCTCAGGAGCAATTGATGGCTGCTATTATAGTCCTTGCAATTGGAAGCCGACATTCTGCTGATGGCCCAATTGCAGCTGCTGTGCGAGGGCGATCCACCAGACGCTAAATGTCGGCTCCTGGCGAGACCTGACGTTCAGCCCGGAACTCGGGAATGGCGGCTTTGTCCCAAAATCGGAAGCACCTGGGCCTTCGAACCCGATGTAAAACAGGAATGGGTGGCAGGAGTTGGGGAGCGGAATTCGCGGTTTGAACGGCCAATTTTGGGTCGTGGTGACAGCAATCGTGACCGCACAATCGTTAGCTCCCGCAACTGACCCCGGAAGCAAAAGGCTGATACCGATTTGCACGGATCGGCGGCCCCGCTAAGCCATGCTCATGGCATTCGGCGTTTTCATCCATCGGTTTGACTCGATCTACGACGACACGCCAGCGGAGCGTTACCAGTTTCCGGCCCAGTATCTGAGCCGGGCCCAGGCCTGTCTCGGTGACTGGATAATCTATTACGAGCCTCGCAAAGTCCGAGACACGCGCGGCTATTTCGCGGTCGCCAAGATCGAGCAGATCGTACCGGACCCGACGGCGCCCGGTATGTATCTCGCGCTGGTTGAGCCGGGCAGCTATCTCGATTTCGCTATGCCGGTCCCCTTCGCGGATGCCGATGGCCAAATTATCGAGCGTGGCGTTCTCAACGAAGCCGGCAGGATTTCTGGTCGTGCTCAGGCCGCTGTACGATCGCTGTCTCCAGCGGACTTCAATCGGATCGTGTCCGCAGGACTGGAGGACATCAGCCCGCTCCTGCCACGCACTGGCGACGTCGGCGTGCCAACTGCCGTGCAGGAAGAGCGCGCGCCCTTCATCTTCGACGAAGCACGCGAACGTGTCGCGACGCTGGTTTCACGAGTCGTGCGGGACCGGGTGTTCCGCCGCATCGTTCTGCGCGCGTATGACGAACGCTGCGCCGTCACCGGGCTGAAGCTGATCAACGGCGGCGGCCGCGCAGAGGTCGAAGCCGCCCATATCCGGCCGGTCGAAGCGAACGGTCCCGACATCATCAGCAACGGCATGGCGCTGTCGGGCACGGCACACTGGATGTTCGACCGGGGGCTGATCGGTTTCGACGACGACATGCGGATTCTGGTGTCGCGCCAGGTCAACGATCCAGACAGTGTCCGCTCGATCATCAACCCGTCTGAATGCGCGATCCTGCCCGCACATTTGGCAAGCCGGCCGCACCCGGAATTCGTGCGCTGGCACCGAGAGCACCGCTTCAAACAGTAGCTGGCGTCAGCCCGACTGATCCGTCGAGGTGGAGTAGTGAGCAGGATGATTTGTTGAGGCGCAATTCCGCAAACGTGAATCCTTCAGCTTTGCGTGCGCCGCCGTGCGGCGAGGCGGTTCCGGGACGCCGGGGTCGGCGTCCTCAAGGGCGCGCTGAGGCGCGGCCCGTCGGCGGCTGAGCCCCCTCGGGGAAAAATTGAGGGGGTGATTCACCCGGTGATTCGCGTCCTGTACCATGATGCCGGCAATAGGAGCCCGGCCATGTCGATCCAGCGTCCCCTCGGTCCAATAGGTCATTGTTCCGCACGGCTGCGACGCGCGCTCGCGATCGAAGAGGAAGAAGCGCTCGGTCGCGCGGTGCGCGTCCGCAAGGATGTTCGTGATCAGGTCAAGGACCGGAAGGCCGGTGGCAATCGCTGGTCGCGGTCCCCCAACTTCGCAGTGCCCGGTGCTTTTCACGAACGTTTCGTCTCTGCGGGCGGCAAGGTCACCTTCCATTTCGAATTTCAGGCGATCAGCAAGACGAACGACGGCGGGTGCCGCATCACGACGCCGGAGGGAAGCAAGCGCTTGGCGGTCGGGGCGCCGGCGGCGCATGACGCCTATATCGATCGTCCGGAAGCGGTGGAGGTTACGATCTCGCCGGACGGCTTCGACCGCTATGCCGTACGGCCGTCCGCCACCGAGGCGATCGATGGCGACCGCGCTGTATTCTCAAATATTTCGCACGATCCCCAGGAACGGCAAGCCTATTGGCGCGCCGTGCATCGCCATGAACGCACGCCAGGCGCAGACCGGCTGACGCTGGTGCCTGAGAGAGCGTCGCGTGCGGCGTGGCGTGTACTGGCAGATGCACAGGACGTTCCCTGTGCCGTGCGTGACGTGGCAGCAAAATTCGCGAATGACAGAGGCAAGCGCAGGCCCCGTACGGTCCCGCTCGATGAGCTGGCGATCAACCGTGTTGCCGCACGCAAGCTGGCGAAGACGCTTGCCAGCATTCTCGGGACCACGAAAGGCAAGCTGCCGGTTCGGCTCTCGGAGGCGCGCGGTGGACGGTCGCAGTATCGGCTAACGGCAGAGTTTCCAGATGGCCTTGATGCCGCTGGTCGGCGGGCGGTGACCGAAGCGATGTGCGCAGAACTGGAAGAGATCGGCATGATGTACGTCGCGGCGATCCATGCGCCCGATCACCATAATGACCGCCGCAATCATCATCTGCACGTCGCCTGTCATGACCGACCGGCCAGGAGGATGGGGGACCGATGGGACTTCGAGATCGCCGAGCCGGTTGAGGGTCAGCATGAGCGGGTGCGTTATCCGTACGCGCAAAAGAAGATCGCGGAATGGTCGCGAGACAGCGATGGCGGAAATTACCGCGCCTATGGCACCGCTTCGATCGCCGACATGCGCCGCTTCTTCGCCGAGCGGTGCAACGAAGAACTCGACCGGTTGGGCGTTACCCGCCAGCTCCATCCGGGTGATCTCCGCTCGCTGGGTTGCGAGCGCCAGGCGCAGAAGCCGCTTGGCACCCGCGCGGCTCCACTCGACGCAGTCGGCGTGTTGACCAGCCGCGGCATCGAGAACGCCGAGATACTCTGGTCCGCGCTGCTACGCGAGGCGTGGATCGCAGCCGAGAAGCGGGCGAAAGCCCGGGCGGACCTTCGGCGTCGGCTGCTAGAGGCGGAGCGCCTCTGCGCGGAGGGATCGGTCATCGATCAGGCTCGGACGGCCTCCATCCGCGATCTGATCGCCCGGTTCGATGCGGCCAGCGTGGTCCTGCAACAGCACGATGCCGAATGCGCCGAGTATGACGTCACGCTCGCCATGGCGCGGGCTCGGCCGGACAAAACGATCGCCGTATGCCGCCGGATGCTGGAGGCTATCAAGGGCGGGACGGCGGACCGGGCGGAGCAGCAAGCGAAAGGAGCGATCGTCGCGCGCGCAGACCAGGCAGAGGCATTTCTCGCCGGCATCACTGCGATCGAGCGCGACCATGCCCCGGTCCTGACCGAGCATCGAACCGCCGTCGCGAAGGCACAGGCGGCGATCGACGAGATCACGTCAGCGGCGACGGCGCTGATAGACCGCCCGGAGCCTCGGCGCGCGTCCAAGCCCGCCCGCCTAGACGCGCGGTCGACGCTCGATGCCCTGTTCGACAGGATCATGAAAGACGACATCCCGGTCCTGCCGCCGGAGGGGCCCGTGACCGAGTATAGGGTTCCCGGCGTAACTCGGGCCGAATTCACCGCCCTGACCACACCCGCACTGGCAGAAATGGCGCAGAGGCGTCTCGCCGCTTTCGCCGACCTCCAGGCAAAACGGATGATCGCCGCAGCAACGGACGTGGCATCGGTGGGCCTCGACAGCCTGCAACGCGCCGCCGCAGGTGGTGACGCGAGTGCAGCGCGAACGCTGAAACATGTTCGCGCCTATGGCGAGCATCCCGTCTATCGGCGCGTCCTCGCCGAGAAGCGATCCGTCGAGCGAGTCTTCGCCGTCGGTACATCGGAAACTGGTCGTGGATGGCGCGATTGGGTCGGAGGGCTGCTGGGCCGGAGCCCGCCAATCCAATCGCGTCCGCCGATCGAGCCAGCGCAGCCGCATCCGATGCCGGAACCGGCGAAGGATGCGGTGCTGTCCCAGCGCGACGAGGCCGTGGCAGCGCTAGCCGCCGCGCTGTTCTCCGAACCCGCCCTGCGGGTCGTCGAAGGGGAGCATGGGCTCGTCATCGACGCTACCCACGCTCCCGACTGGCGGTTTGCCGCCAACGCCTTCGCCGACGAGCCTGCCGTCGCCCATGCGATGCGGCGGCGTCATGCGTCGCCGTGGCTTAACAACAGCGTCGTCGAGCGGAACCGCCTGCTGGCCGATCTGCGCGCTGCCCTGATGAGCGCCGCCCGGTCTCCACTCCGGAAGGTCGGGAAAGAGTGGGAGGTCGACCTCGCCGACGAACGGCTCGCCACCCTCGTCACCGCGTGGCGTGGGTACAGGCGCCTGGAGGACCTGCTCGCCGACGTCGATCGTCAGCGGCACGGATCCGGGACCGACCGATATGTCGTGGAGGAACCCACCCGCGCTGGTGTCGGCGATGACGTGGTCAGCCGCGCCGGCGATCTCGCCGTCAGCCATAGCGACATGCCGAGCGACGATTTCGCCACCGTCATCACCGACTGGCGGGGACGTGACCGTGGGCGCTAGATAGCGCTTCACGGTCGCCGCGCTGATGCCGAAATGGCTCGCGGTGGCGGACAGGCTCGCCGCGTTGGCCACGCGCCAGGCGGCGACGCTGGCGGGGTCCGCCTTGAGCGGCCGCCCCAGGCTGGTCTTGCCCCGGTGCGTACGACCGGTGGCTGCGAGCGACTGTTTCGCGACGTCCAGTCCGGCCCGGGTACGGGCGCGGATGGCCTCGCGCTCCATTTCCGCGATCTGCGCCAGCACCGCGAGGATCAGGAGCCCCGCGCCCGACGTGATCGAACCGAGCCCGCATACCACGACCTCGACGCCCTTGTCCATGAGCGCGCGGACCGTCGCCTGGATATCCAGGGCATCACGGCCCAGCCGGTCGATGGCGGACACGTGCAGCCTGTCGCCCTCACGGGCATATTCGAGCATCGCAGAGAAGCCCGGCCGGCTCCGGGCCAGGACCGAGCCGCTGACGCCCTGATCTTCGAACTCCTTGTCGAAGGGACGGCCCATCGGCCCAGTCAGTGCGCCGCGTTGCGCCGCGATCGTCTGGCCTCCGGTCGACACGCGGTAGTAGGCAATATCACTCATTCTTTTTTCATCCTGGGGTGAAAGGTACCCCAGCACTTCCAAACCTGGCTCAATTGCCTTCTTCCTACCTTCTGCACCAAAGCCGGCGCTGTTCGAAGTCCTGGTGCAAAAGCTCCAAGTTCTGAACAGCGTCGCACGGGCAGCAAGCCTCAGCGCCTTGGCAGCTGGATCATGGGCTGGCCCCGCATCTTGGCCCAGTATCTCGCCGTCTGCTCCTTAATCCGCATCTGGAACTGAAAGTTACCAACGCGCTCAACAGAGATACCGAACGCGCGTGCGGTTCGGGCGCGGCTGGCCTTGTTGTCGACGATCCAGCGGCAAACAGCCTCTCGAAGCGCGTCGTCGGCATACGCACGGGCTTGGCGGCGGTCTGCGTCGACCTGCTTTGCATTCAGTCTCATCTTTTCCTCCAAAGGATAGTTGCTCCTTTGAAGATCCCATCCTCACCGCAGGCAGAGCCTTCACTCCCCTCCTGTGGTTACCGCGACGCGTGCATCACAGAACGGAGGGGTCACCTTCTCTGGGTAAGGTGTAGAGGACCGGGTGGCAGCTGAATGGGCACGGCGGTCCTGCAACCAGGCTCGGGGGTGCCAGGCCGCGCGAACGAAATCGTGCACCAGCGCAAAGGGGTTTGCAGGGTTTCAGGGCTGACCTGTTGGATCATGCCGAACGGGCGTGACGCCCCCATCCGTCAGCGACGCGCATCGGACGCAGGTCGGATTAGAGAGGAGGTGGGGTGTAGTCGTTGGACCCGAGTCCTTCGCCTCCACCCCACCTCCCTCTATATCTGAAACGAATCTTTCGTTTTCCTTAACGCCATCGCCGTTTTGCGACGAACGGTGGCGGCCTATCATCGGCCGTTGATCGTCATATCCCCTTAAGCCCGTGCCCTTAGAACCGCGCATCAAAGGGAGAATGACAGATGACCGATGAAAGCTGGACGGTTCGGGCGCGCAAGGGAGACTATCGGGCGATCGATGCCGCGTCGCAGAACCGCCAGATGGACTATGCCGTGGATGGCCTGATGCCAGCGACCGGTGCGACCATATGGTTCGGAGCCGGATCGACCGGGAAGACGCAGCTACTGCTCTGGATGGCCGCCCATATGGCCGCGACCGGAGATGCCGCACCACGCCAGTGGCTCGGTGCTGACCTTGGCGTTCGCGGGAACATCCTCGTCCTGACCGCAGAAGATTTGCGGGAGCATCTTCTGCTGCGCATCGGCTCGATCGCACGCCGCCTGATGCGGGAGAACGGCGGTACCGAGGAGGATGCCGTCGCTCTATGCCAGCGCATCCACGTCATGGCGTTCCTGAGCATGACGCAAACCGAGTTCCCGGAGCCGAACGCGTGCCTTTTCCAGCACGGTCCTGGCGGCCGCTGGCAGCCAAGCCCCGTTCTGAACGGCATCGAGGCATTTCTCGACGAGTGGAACAAGCAAGTCGAAGAGGACGGACGGCCGGAGGATCGCATCGTGGGCGTCATCCTCGACTCTGCGGTATCGATGGCAGGCTTCGAGTTAGCCAACTCGGAGGCGGCCACGAACTTCCTCTTCCATCTGAACAGACTGTCGTACCGGCAGAAGATGTTCTGGGCGGTGATCGGTCATACGCCCAAGGATGCCGCTCGGAAGACCGAGGACGCCGCGATCGAACGACTTCGTGGATCAGCCATGTGGTCTACCACGCCACGCTCCGTGGTCGAAGTGCGGCTCGCCGGAGCGTCCGAAAACCTCGAGACAGTCCGCGCCGTTCATCCGGGTCTGACGGACCGCGATGTCGTCATCGTCGAGGTGGCCAAGGCGAACTCGCTCGGGGCGGATCTTCGACCTCGCGCGCTGCTGAGGCGCAAGGACGGCGCCTATGATCACATCACGGCCGACTTCCCCGGCATCTTCGGTACGGCGTTGCTCCAGCCACGTGGCAAGAAGGGCGTGCATACGGAGGAACTCCGGAAAGCAGTGCTCTCGCTTCTGGCATCGTTCGACGGCGGCAAACCCAACACGGTCATCGAACGGGATGCGCTTCGTGCCGCATTCAACACGACGAAGGCCTCCTGTGCGGTCCTGGCCACGATCACCGACGAGGTAGACGGCGAGAAGGCGAAAACGCCAGGCACTCTGGCCAGGGAGTTGGCGCTGATAAGCAAGGACGGCCTGATCGATACGCGCCGGGGCAAAATCCGGATCGTCAACCTCGGCTTCAACCCACCGGAGCCGATTGCAGAGGCTGCTGAATAGCACCGCTATACTGGCTCATCGGGTCGTCCGTATATGGCCTCTAAAGTTGCCGAAATGGCAATTACGGGCCATATATGGACAATGATGTATGCGCCGAGCGAGATCTCTGTTGAAATCGGGCAGAAGGTCCAGCGCCGCCGACTGGCGATGAACCTGACACAGGTCGATGCGGCAGCCCGCGCCGGGGTCTCCTATCGCACTTGGCGACGCCTGGAGACCGAGGGCAAGGCGTCGATCGACGACCTCGTCCGCGCGGCCGTGGCGCTACGGTGCGAGCAGGATCTGTTCACCCTCTTCCCAGAGCCGGTGGCCAGTTCGATGGATGCTCTGCTGGAGCAAAACCGGATGACCGAACGCACCGCGTCGAAGCGTCGCCGCCGTGCAGTGTCAAGGATCCCATCGTGAAGCTGAGGCCGGGGGCACCGTTGGGGCTCACTCTGGCGTTCGACGACTCCGCGCCCGCTGCGCCAGCTTGCCGGGTCGTGATGGCCGGTGGTGTCGCCCAGCTCGAATGGTCGCCCGACGTGATCCGCAGCGGCTTGCTCGTCGCCCCGCTGCTCTATCCTCCCGAGCCGGGCCTGCATGCTGCACGGAGCCGGTCGTTCGGCGGACTGCACGGCTTCCTGGCGGACAGCCTGCCCGACGCCTGGGGACGGCTGTTGCTGCGGCGTCGCCTCGCCAGGATCGACGTCCAGTTCGACACGCTGAACCCGGTCGATCAGCTGGCCATCATCGGCGCTGGCGGGCGTGGCGCGCTGGTCTATCAGCCAGCCGCCACACCCGACGACGAGATCGGGATGATCGATCTCGATGCCCTGGCCGAGGAATCGCGGCTGCTCCTCGCCGGGGACGAGGGCGCGCTGGTCGACACGCTGGCGGCGCTGGGCGGGGCATCGGGCGGCGCTCGCCCCAAGGTCCATGTCGGCTTCGCCCCCGACGGCGCGATCAGCGTCGGCGAGGCTGCGGACGGCCATGACGCCTGGATCGTCAAGTTCCGCGCGACCGGCGATCCCGTCGATATTGGCCCGGTCGAGGAAGCCTATGCGCGCATGGCCCGTGCGGCCGGTCTGACGATCGCGGAGTCTCGCGTCCTGCCCGAGCGCGACGGACCGGGCTATTTCGCGACACGCCGCTTCGACCGGCCGTCCCCCGGACGCCGGCTGCACATGGTATCGCTCGCCGGGGCGGCCGAAGCCCCGTCCGAGATGCCGAGCCTCGACTATGACGGGTTCCTGCGCGCGACCATGGCGATCACCCGCCATGCCGGCGACGTCGAGCAGGCCTTCCGCCGCATGGTCTTCAACGTCCTGTCGCACAACCGCGACGATCACACCCGGCAGCACAGCTATCTGATGGGCACCACCGGCGAGTGGCGCCTCGCCCCGGCCTATGACCTGACTTTCTCCGTCGGTCCGGGCGGCGAACATTATCTCGCGGTCGAAGGCGAAGGCCGCACGCCGACCCGCGCGCACGTCCTCGCGCTGGGCCGTCGCCATGGACTCTCGGATCGCGTCATCGCCCAGATCATCGACCGGACGCGCGGCGCGCTGGCCGAATGGCCCGTCATCGCCGCCGATGTCGGCGTCACCGTCTCGCAAAGGGAGATCGCGGATCGTCTGAAGGCCACCGACGACCGCTTCGAATGAGAAGAAGGCCCTGCACGTGGGGTAACCCACGCCAGGAAGGAAAAGACATGACGAGCATCGACGCGGACGCCGGCGGCACCGTCACGATGACCCCGGGGACCGGCTCGGTCCTCCCCCAGGATATGATCGACGCGGCAACCGCCGACGCCCTCCTGCAGCTCGACCGCAGGATCGTTCGCGCGATCCAGACGAACCGGGGCATCAACCTGAAGTCGGAGGATCTCGACCTCCTCACCTTGGTAGGCGCAGTAAAACTGATCGGAGAGGCGCGAAGCGAAATCCTGAAGGAAAAAGCGCAGTGCCGTCACCGGAAGACCTCTATCGCCGCGGCGAATTCTACCTCGACCGCGTCCGTGGCAAGGACTGCGAGGTCGTCAGCCCGAACCTCTACATCTGCTGGTACGACCCGGTCACCGGCCGGATGCAGCGGCGCAGCACGCGCACGGCTGATCTTCGCCTAGCGATTGAGATGCTGGATCGTCACTATCTGGCGTTCCACCAGCCTGCGGACGACGACAAGGCGTCCTATACGGTTCATCAGGCGATGACAGACTATTGGACGCTGCACGGCGCCGAGAAGGCCAGCGCTGACGCGATCCATGCCCGGCTGAAACTGGTAAACCGGTTCATCGACCATGAGATCGCGATCGGTGTACTGCGTGAACCTGTGCTGCCGACGGTGCTGGACGCCGAATGGCTCATGCGATTTCGAAAATGGGGGACCGAGATCGATCCCGTGACCCAGCGGCGGCGTGACCCGGAGACCGGCGAATGGACCGTGTCGACCCGCAAACGGGCGAAGTCGACGGTCGAGGAGAGCATCATCCAGCTGAAGGCAGCCTTGCGGTTCAACGTGAAGCGTATGGAGGCGGTGCCCGAACTGAAGCACCTGCCCCGCGCCGCCGTGACGCCGGAGCGCAACTTCCGCCTCTCGCTCGACCAGATCGCCGAGATGCTCGACTATACGGCGGAAGGAGACCCGGAGCGCAGCCCGGCGCATCCGCCACGACTGATGCCACTGCGCCGCTACCTGATCGGTGCGACCTGCACGCTCGCGCGGCCGGACGCGCTCTACGATATCTCGGTGCGGCCCGACCGGCAGCAATGGCACCGCGACGCCGGCGTGCTCGACCTCAACCCGGCGGGGCGGATCCAGACGCGCAAGAACCGACCGGCGCTCCCCGTCACATCGCTTCTGGCGAACTGGCTGGAGGCGACGGACGACCGGCTGGTCTGTCACGAGAGCGTGGCAGAGGAGGATGAGGACCGTTGGGTGGTTCAGCGGCCCGTGGCGGACGTCAAGAAGGCGTGGAGCGTCATGGCAAGGCGGTTCGGGGTGCCGGTTGGCTTTGGCCCCAAGCTGATGCGCCATAGCATGGCGACCCTGATCGCACAGCGCGGCGTCTCGCAGCAGGAGATCCCGCTGGCGCTCGGTCACGTGGTGCTGCCCCCGTCGACGCGACGCTACGTGATCTTCAGCCCGGCTTATCTCTCCGAAACCCGACAGGGGCTGGAGGACATTGCCTCCGAGCTGGCGCGGAAGATGGCGACGCCGCTTCACGCAAAACCCACGCAAGTCGGTCCCGATGGACGGCGGCGGCAGGTATGATGGCCAGTCGCTTTCACACCATCGCTACCGGTCCCAATCCGCTGGCACGGCCGCCCTAGCGCCTCCGAGGCCCCCGTGAGCCCGGATGTTCCACTCGGCATGACACGCAAAAGGCACGCAAAACCGTGACGCGCAACTCGGGGGTCTGAAAACCAAAAACCCCGCTAAGCCATTGGCCTAGCGGGGTTTTCGATGGTGGGCGTGGCAAGGATTGAACTTGCGACCCCTGCGATGTCAACACAGTGCTCTACCACTGAGCTACACGCCCGCCGGAGGCCGGCCAATTAGCCGGGTGGTGGGGGGCTGGCAAGCCCTAAATTGCACCATCGAGCGAATTGGCGTGAAAAAGTCTGTCCACCTCCATCACCAGGTCGCGCAGATGGAAGGGTTTGGACAGGACGCGGGCGTTGGGCATCGCCTCGCCGGCCTTCAGCGTCACCGCCGCAAAGCCGGTGATGAACATCACGCGCAGGTCGGGTACCAGCGCGGCGGCACGCTGGGCGAGTTCGATGCCGTCCATCTCGGGCATGACGATGTCGGTCAGCAGCAGATCGATCACCTCCGTCTCCAGCAGCGGCAGCGCGGCAGTGCCGCGATCCACCGCCGTGACACGGTAGCCCGAACGGGTCAGCGCCCGGGTCAGATATTCGCGCATGACCTCATCATCTTCGGCCAGCAGGATGTGAAGCATGTCGTGATCCCGATTCATCGTGCCTTCCATCTAGCGAGGCGGCGGTTAAGATTTCCAGACCATTGCCGCCCCCGTTTTCCCGCCATAGGATCGGCCGCGATGGCATCTCCCTTTCCCGGCGCGAGCTACGAATGCCTGGGCACCGACAGCCCCAACGGCCCGGTGGTGATTTCGGTGCCGCATGGCGGGCGCGACTATCCGCCGGCGTTGCTGGAGGCGCTGCGCGTGCCGCTGTCCGCCATCATGGGGCTGGAGGACCGGCTGATCGATCTGGTCGGCCATGCCGCGCGCAGCGACGAGCCGATGATCGTGCAGACCCGCCCGCGCGCCTGGATCGACCTGAACCGGGATGAGCGGGACCGCGATCCCCTCATCGATCTGGGCGCGCGAGCGAGCGGTCGGGGATCGAGCAAGGTGCGCAGCGGCCTCGGCCTCGTCCCGCGTCGGATCGGCGGGCATGGCGACATCTGGGCGCGGCGCTTCACCGATGCGGAGATGGTGGCGCGGATCGCCAGCGATCATCGCCCCTATCACGCCGCCCTGTCGGCCTGTCTGGCGGCGGTGCGTGCGCGGTTCGGGGTGGCGGTGCTGCTCGATCTTCATTCCATGCCGCCGCTGGGCGCGGCCGACAGCTATCCGCGTGTCGTGATCGGTGATCGGCATGGTGCGACGGCGGCGATGCGCTTCGTCCGCCGGGTCGATGCCACCGTCCGCACCGCCGGCATCGCGGTGACGCGCAATGCGCCCTATGCGGGGGGCCATGTCGTCGAGCGGCATGGCGACACGTGGCGTGGCATCCATGCCATCCAGCTGGAGCTCGACCGCT
Source organism: Sphingomonas pseudosanguinis (assembly GCF_014196255.1). Classification (GTDB taxonomy): domain Bacteria; phylum Pseudomonadota; class Alphaproteobacteria; order Sphingomonadales; family Sphingomonadaceae; genus Sphingomonas; species Sphingomonas pseudosanguinis. The sequence continues at coordinate 155,109 of NZ_JACIDH010000004.1, read as the reverse complement.
CGCTCTATCTCGACGCCGCGCTGGAGGCCCCCGGCCCCGGCTTCGACGCGACGGTCCTGCTGGTCCGCCGGATCATCGCCGCGCTGGCCGCCGAAGCGCTCGGCCAGCCCCTGCCGCTCGCCGCCGAATAAAAAACCACCTCGCGCAAGGGGGAGAGCGCGAGGTGGCCAAGGTTCAGGGAGGAGACACGCTGAAAGCGTGTCATACGACACCGCGAAAGGGGGGACACGATGTCGTACTGGTATAAATAGGAAGGGGCCTATTTGGTTCAACCCCAGGCCCGGCAATTCGTCATTTTTTCGTCACGGGTGGTGGGCAGGCGGAAGAACAATCTTCCCCGGCACGGGGAGGTGGCAGGCCGAAGGCCTGACGGAGGGGGGCCACCTCATGGCATGACCCTTGTCGCACGCCCCCTCCACCACCGCTGCGCGGTGGTCCCCCTCCCCGTGCCGGGGAGGATCAGCTTTTGCGAAGACTCATCCGCGCGAGCAGGCCGTCGCGTAGCAGATAGTGATGGCGCAGCGCCGCGGCGACATGGATGGCGACCAGCGCCAGCATCACCCAGCCCAGGATCTCGTGCGCCTCATGCCCCACGCCACCGGCGGCGCGGCCGATCGGGAGCGGCGGTACGTCGAACAGGCCGAACCAGCTGACGGGGCGCGGCACCGCGCGGCCCGATCCCATCGCCCAGCCGGTCATCGGCATCGCGATCATCAGCAGATACAGAGTCATGTGCAGCGCATGGGCGCTGCCGCGTGCCCAGGCGGGAATCTCGGCGGGCAGCGGCGGCGGACGATGGCCGAGCCGCCACAGGATACGGCCGGCGGTCAGCGCCAGCACGGTCAGCCCGATCGATTGGTGCAGCGGGATCGTGCCCGGCAACAGGCTCTCATGGAGCAGGCCGATCGCCAGATTAGCGACGACCAGGGCCGCGATCGTCCAGTGAAAGACGATCGCGACCCGGCTGTAGCGCGGACCGGCAAAGTCCCGCCCGCGCATCGGATCAGCCGACCGGCTGGAGCTGCGGCTGCGGCATCTTGCCCAGCTGCGCCTGGCGGGCGAAGATGTCGCGCATCAGCGACAGCGAGAAGAGGTGCGCATAGAGCAGCGGGAGCATGCCCGACTGGCTCATCTTGCGCAGCTGGTCGCCGCGCAGGTCGACCAGCTTCTCTTCATTGACCATCTGGAAGCCGCGATAGACGAAGGGCTGATCCGCGCCATCGGGCTGGATCGAGACTTCGCCGTCCATCAGCAGACCCATTTCGGTCAGCTCGGTCATGAAGTTCTGGGTGCGGGCACCCGCCTGTTCGAACGATTCGTTGAACGACAGGATGTTCTTGGTCAGCTCGCTGGGCTGGCCGTTCTCGAACAGCGCATCGCCCTCGTCGAACGCACCGATCGTCGGCGAGGTCGGGTCGAAGCACAGCGACAGCTCTTCCGCCTCGGGACGCAGGCGCGCCAGCATGTACGGATAGCGGCGGACATAGGCGGGGACGTAGAAGTTCGTCTCGGTCAGACGGCCTTCGTCGCTGACGAAGACGTTCACGCCTTCGTTCAGGCCCATCAGCGCCAGCGGGATCGGCTGTTCGCCGACCGAAAAGACGATCGGCATGAAACGCTGCACCAGCGGAAATTCATCGACGGTCACGGGGATCGCATGCTGGCCGACCAGGAAGGGCGCGGTGTCCTGCGGGCGGACCTTGTAATTGGCGTGGGCCTCGCTCGAAAGCGGCTCCAGGCCATTATAGAAAAGCGGAAGCGACGGCGCGCTGGCCATGATGATCTCCAAAAAACCTTATCCACGCGAGCCCCCCGGCCGCGTGTCGTGCCCCCGTGTCTATGGGGCCGGGGCGTCATGCGCAAGCGATGAGCTTGCCCGGATTGAACAGGCCGTGCGGATCGAGCGCCCGCTTGATCGCGCGGATCGCCGCGACCCGCTCCGGCGACAGTCGGGCCAGTTCGTCGCGCTTCATCTGCCCGATGCCATGTTCGGCCGAGATGGTGCCCCCCGCCGCCGTCACCAGATCATGGACGAAGCGGGTGATCGTCGCCGCCTGTTCCGCATAGAAGCGGTCGCGATCGGTGCCGGGTGCGGCGCGGACGTGGAAATGGATGTTGCCGTCGCCCAGATGGCCGAAGCCCGAGGCGTGGGTGCCGGGGAAGCGCGCGTCGCAGGCCGCCGCCGCCTCGACCATGAAGCGCGGCATGGCGTCGACCGGCACCGCGATGTCATGCTGCACCGCCGGCCCCAGCGCGCGCTCGGCATCGGACAAGGAATGACGGAGCAGCCAGAAGGCTTCGGCTTGCGCATCCGAGGCGGCGATCACCGCATCGGCGATCACGCCATCCGCCAGCGCGCGGCCGAGTTGCGCCTCCAGCATCGCGGACGGATCGACCGCCGGATCGCCGGTCACCGCCTCGATCAGGACATGCCAGGGATGCGCGCCCTCGAGCGGCGCGCGGGCACCGGGCAGATGCGCGACGGCGGCGGCGAGGCTTTCGGCGGGCAGGATCTCGAAGCTCTCGATCATGTCGCTCGCCGCCTGCAAACGGCGGAGCAGCGCCAGCCCGGCGGCGGGGTCGGACAGCCCGACCCAGGCCGTGGCATGGCCCGCGATCGCCGGCGCCAGCCGCAGCGCCGCCGCCGTCACCACGCCCAGCGTCCCCTCCGCCCCGATCAGCAACTGGCCCAGATCATAGCCGCGATTGTCCTTCTTCAGCGCCGACAGACCGTCATGCAGCGAGCCATCGGGCAGCACCGCCTCGATCCCCAGGGTCAGCCCGCGCATCGTGCCGAAGCGCAGCACCTGCGTACCCCCGGCATTGGTCGAGGCCAGACCGCCGACCGTCGCATTGCCCTTGGCCCCCAGGGTCAGCGGAAAGCGCCACCCCTGCGCCTCGGCCGCGTCGTGCAGGTCGCCGAGGATCACCCCCGCCTCGGCCACCGCGACGCCGCCCTCCGCATCGATCCGGCGAATGTGGTTCATCCGCCGGGTCGACAGGATCAGCGCGGCACCGTCCTGCGGCGGGGTCGCGCCGCCGACCATCGAACTGTTACCCCCCTGCGGCACCAGCGGCACGCGGTGCTCGCCCGCCGCGCGCAGCACCGCCTGCACCTGCGCGGTGTCGGCGGGCGCCAGTATGGCGGGGGCATGGCCATGGAAGCGCCGCCGCCAATCGATCTCCCATGGCGCGATCAGATCGGGATCGGTGACGATGCCGCGATCCCCCAGGACGGGGCGCAGCGCGGCGAGCAGGGCGGTCTGGGCAGCGTTCATGTCCTTCGCGCTAGATCAGGTTCATAAAGCGTTCAATCTCGGCGGCTATAATCCGCATCCACAGACATGGCTCGCCCCGGACCGAACCTTCTCCCCGCCGCCCTGACGATGTTGGCGACGCCGATCCTGCTGGGGTCGGGCGATCCGCCGTCGCAGGTCCAATATGCCCAGATCACGATCCGCGAACGGGTGATCCTGCGCGTGCCGCGCTCGCCGATGCCCGCCGTCACCGCCAGCCGGTGGAAAGAGCGCAAAGGCCCCCGCTGCATCGCCGCGCAGGCGCTGGCCGGCGCGCTGCCGGGCGAGGCGGGCAGCGTCGATATCGTCCTGTCCGGCGGCAAGCGGGTGCGCGCGAAGCTGGCGCGGGCCTGTCGCCAGATCGACTATTATTCCAGCTTCTATATCCGCCCCGGCGCCGACGGACAGATTTGCGCGGACCGCGATCCGATCCGCACGCGCGGCGGCGCGGTGTGCGAAATCGAGAAGTTCCGCGCGCTTTCCCCACGCTGACATCCGGTCCATATTCGGTTCGGATGCGCCACCCCGGATTTGGGGCAAAACTTGACTTTTCCTGCCAAATCCGCAAGCGCCCGTAGAGTGCTGGGCGAGCGCGGGGCGATTCCCACTCCACGCCATATTCCGGAAAACTGCATGAGCTTTGCCGATCTCGGCCTCTCCGACGAACTCCTGAAGACGGTCACCGACGCCGGTTATACCGAGCCGACCCCGATTCAGGCCTCCGCCATCCCCTCCGTGCTGATGATGCGCGACATCATCGGCATCGCGCAGACGGGGACGGGCAAGACCGCCTCCTTCGTCCTGCCGATGATCGACATCCTGGCCCATGGCCGCAGCCGCGCGCGCATGCCGCGCAGTCTGATCCTGGAGCCGACGCGCGAACTCGCCGCCCAGGTGGCCGAGAATTTCGAGAAATACGGCGCCAACCACAAGCTCTCGATGGCGCTCCTCATCGGCGGCGTGTCGATGGGCGACCAGGTCAAGGCGCTGGAAAAGGGCGTCGACGTGCTGATCGCGACACCGGGCCGGTTGATGGACCTGTTCCAGCGCGGCAATATCCTGCTGACCGGCTGTTCGATGCTGGTCATCGACGAGGCGGACCGGATGCTCGACATGGGGTTCATCCCCGATATCGAGGAAATCTGCACCAAGCTGCCCAAGCAGCGCCAGACGCTGCTGTTTTCCGCGACGATGCCGCCGCCGATCAAGAAGCTGGCCGACAAGTTCCTGGAAAACCCCAAGACGATCGAGGTTGCGCGTCCCGCCTCGACCAATATCAACATCGCCCAGTTCGTCGTGCCGGTCGCGGCCCAGTCGTTCGAGAAGCGCAAGCGCCTGCGTCAGCTCCTCAAGCAGGACGAGGTTCGCACCGCGATCATCTTCTGCAACCGCAAGACGACGGTGCGCGAGCTGAACAAGTCGCTCAAGCAGCACGGCTTCCGCTCGGGCGAGATCCACGGCGACATGGAACAGCCGCAGCGTCTGGCCGAGCTGGACCTGTTCAAGCGCGGCGAGATCAACATCCTGGTCGCCTCCGACGTGGCTGCGCGCGGACTGGACATCAAGGGCGTCAGCCATGTGTTCAACTTCGACGCGCCCTGGCATCCGGACGATTATGTCCACCGCATCGGCCGCACCGGCCGCGGCGGTGCGACCGGCGTCGCCTATACCTTCGTCGCGCCCGATGACGCCGAAAATCTCGACAATATCGAGAAGCTGACCGGCCAGAAGATCGACCGGCTCGAACTGCCCGCCGTCGTCGAGGAGGAGCGCCCCGGCCGCCGTCGTCGTGAACGCGCGCCGCGCGAGGAGACGGTCGAAATGGCCGCGCCGGCCGACGCGGAGGTGGAGGCACAGCCCGCGCGTGCGCCGCGCCCGCGCCGGGACGAGCCGCGTTTCGAGGCACCGCGCGACGAACCGCGTGGTGGCGATCGCCGTCGCGACCGTCGCCGTCCGAACGCCGGCGAGGCACCGGACGATGGCGGCTGGAACGGCCCGATCCCGGACTTCCTCAAGGTCACGCTGACCGTCTGAGGCCCATGTCGCTCGACATCATCAGCTTCGTCGAACCCCAGTCGCCGAGCATCGCCAGTCCGTGCGTCAATGTCTGCACCATGGACAAGGCGACGGGCTGGTGCCTGGGCTGCGCCAGGACGATCCGCGAAATCTCCAACTGGAGCGCCAAGCCCGCCGAGGAACGCCGTACGATCCTGGCCGCGCTGCCCGCGCGCAAGGCCGAACTGGCGTCGCGCAAGGGTTGAGGGCTTAACCTCCGCTTCCCATACCCGACCCCCCGTTCCGCCTGAGCGTAGTCGAAGGCCAAGGGAAGCCATAGCCGCCGGGCACCCAGCCATCGACGAGAGCGCGCCCCTCCCCTTCAGGGGAGGGGCTAAATTCGATCGGAACCGCTCAGGCCGAACGGAGGTCGGGAGCTCTCACCGCCCCAGGAACCGCCCCGGCCGCCGTTCGGTGACGGCGCGTACCCCTTCCGCGAAATCCTCGGTCCGCATCAGCACCGCCTGCTCGGCCAGCTCATGATCGGTCGCCGCCGCAACCAGCGCGTGCAGGTCGCCGCGCAGGGTCGCACGCGTCGACGCGACCGCCAGCGGCGCGGCCGCCGCGATCTCCTGTGCCAGCGCCATCGCGGTGTCGTAAAGCGACTCGGCCGGAACCAACTGGTCGACCAGGCCCCAGCGCTCGGCCTCCTCGCCGCGTATCCGTCGCCCGGTCAGCAGCATCATCGCCGCGCGCTGCCGCCCGATCACGCGCTCGAGCACCGCCGAGATACCGAAACCGGGATGCAGCCCGAGCTGGACGAAATTGGCCACGAAGCGCGCCTCGGGCGTGGCGATGCGGAAGTCGGCGACCAGCGCCAGCCCCAAGCCGGCCCCGACCGCCGCCCCCTGCACCGCCGCGACCACCGGCGTCCGTACGCCATAGAGTCGCGCCGCCGCGACATAGAAAGGACTGCGCGTCCCCGGTGGCAGGGGATCGGCCACGGGATTGGCGTTGACCAGATCGGCGCCGGCACAAAAGACCCGACCTTCGGATCGAAGCAGGATGGCCCGCACCCGGGAATCGGAATCCGCCGAATCGAATGCATCGGCGAGTTCCGAAATGGTTCCCAGCCCCAGATGATTATTTGGCGGATTCCGTAGCGTAATGACGGAAACATAGCCGTCGCGATCCAATTTCACCGTCATATCGGCCTCTTTGCCGACATTTGCCATTCGACGCCAGCACCATACCCGTTGCTCGAAAGACACAGTGTTCGAGCATCCCGCTGTGCTGCGCCAACAGATGCTTGAGCCGACGCCATCACAGCGCGTAGATGAGCGCCATGTCAGAATGACCGGCCGACCACAGGCTGGCATCGGCATCAGGAGCCGGCGGGCTCCGTGCCCGGAGAGGATGCCGGGCGGCCCGGAGGCGGGCCGCCCCTTCCCCCCCTCGCCGACCCGCCCTTCGCGTCGATGCGTGAAGCCCATCCGGGATGGCACCTGAACACGGGACCGGCGCCGATAACCGCTTGGGGCCGCCGGCATATGGGGAACAATGATGAAGACGATGATGACGGCTGCGCTGCGCGCAACGCTGGCCACCTCCACGATTCTGGGCGCCGCGACGCTGATGGTTGCGCCCGCCGCCGCGCAGACGACGACCGCGCAGGTGCGAGGGCAAGTGCGCACGGCCGATGGCGGCCCCGCCACCGGCGCGCAGATCGCCGCGGTCAACACCGGCACCAACCAGACCTTCCGCCAGACCGCCGACGCGCAGGGCAGCTATGTGCTGGGCGGCCTGCGCCCCGGCCAGTATCGCATCACCGCGACGGCGACCTCGGGCGAGACCGTGACCCAGGTCGTGGTCGTCGCGATCGGCCAGTCGGCGACGCTCGACCTGACGATCGGCACCGCGACGCAAGCGGGCGGCGCGGACACGGCCGACATCGCCGCCGGCGGCAGCAGCAATGTCGAGGGCGGCGAGATCGTCGTCACCGGCGGTCGCCTGGTCGAGACGAAGACCAGTGAAATCGCGACCAACATCTCGCAGGAGCAGATCCGCACCCTGCCGCAGACCGACCGCAACTTCCTGAGCTTCGCCGCGCTTGCGCCGGGCGTCCGCTACAATGACAGCGAAACCGACAAGAGCTTCTCCTCGGGCGCCTCGCCCGCCGGCCAGGTCAACGTCTTCATCGACGGCGTCAGCTACAAGAACAACGTGCTCGACAGCGGCGTCGCGGGCCAAGAGGATAGCCGCGGCAATCCCTTCGGCCAGCTGGCGGTCGGCGAGTTCCGCGTCCTGACCCAGAATTACAAGGCCGAGTATGAACAGGCCGGCGCCGCGATCATCACCGCGACGACCAAGTCGGGCACCAACGAATTCCATGGCGAGGCGTTCGCGCAATATACCGACCGCAACCTGTCCTCGACCGACTATTTCGTGAAGCAGGCCGGGCTGCCCAAGCCCGCCTTCGAGCGCAAGCAATATGGCATCTCGCTGGGCGGTCCGATCATCAAGGACAAGCTGTTCTTCTTCGCCGCCTATGAAGGCAACGACCAGAACCGCGCGTTCAACGTCCGTCTTCAGAACCGCACGCCCGAAAACGTCGCGCGCTTCGGTCAGTATGAGGGCGCGTTCGTCAGCCCGTTCCGCGGCGACTTTTATTTCGGCAAGCTGACCTTCGTCCCCGACGATCGCCAGACCTTCGACCTGATCGTCAGCAAGCGCGTCGAAACCGACATCACCGGCTTTGGCGGTGCGTCGACCAACGCCTATTCCAACGCGCTGAACAAGAAAAACAACGTCGACACCTATATCTATCGCTGGACCTATCGCGGCGACAGCTTCATCAACGAGTTCAACGCCAGCTATCTGAACTATACCTACAACCCGACCTCGCTCGATCCGAACAGCAGCACGTTCAACTATCAGGGCGTGATCCGCTTCGGCGGCAAGGAAAGCACGCAGCGGATCAACCAGTCCAGCTATACGCTGCGCAATGACCTGACCTGGACCGGGATCGACAACCACGTCATCAAGGGCGGCATCCGCTTCGCTTTCCAGGACTATACGTTCCTGAAGAACTTCTTTGTTCAGCCCTTCTACGACTTCCGCAACGATCCGACCAACGGGCTGGACTTCTCCTTCCCCGCGACCGCGCAGATCGGCATCGGCAATCCACGCATCGCCGCGTCCAACTCGCAGCTCGGCCTGTATCTGCAGGACGACTGGGACGTGACCGACAAGCTGCAGGTCAATGTCGGCCTGCGCTGGGATTATGAGAGCAATCTGTTCAACAACAATTATCGCACGCCGGACGCCGCCGCCGCGCTGCTGCGCCAGTTGCCGCAGACCTCCTATTTCAACTCGGCCGATTACATCACCGACGGCACCAACCGCCCGCCCTTCCTGGGCGCGTTCCAGCCGCGCGCCGGCTTCTCCTATGACTTCAAGGGGGATCAGAGCACGGTGCTGTTCGGCGGCTATGGCCGCTATTACGATCGCAACGTGTTCAACAACACGCTGGATGAGCAATTCCGCCTGCAATATGCCTATGGCTCGCTGTTCTTCTCGCGCGATGGCCGCCCGCGTGCCGATGGCACGCCGACCGTGGTGTGGAACGACCGCTATCTGACGCGCGACGGCCTGCTCTCGCTGATCGCCAATGCGCAGACCGGCCAGCCCGAGCTGTTCGCGGTCAAGAACAACGCCCGTCCGCCCGTCACCGACCAGTTCACGCTGGGCGTGCGTCAGCGGGTCGGCATCTTCCAGGCGAGCCTGAGCGGCAGCTATGTCGCGGGGCGCAACGGCTACACGCATCTGTTCGCCACCCGCAACGCCGATGGCACCTGCTGCAATGTCGGGGTGGGCAGCCCGACGCGCAACGCGGGCTTCTCCAACGTGCTGATCGGCTATGACGGGCTGAAGACGCGCTACAAGGCGCTCTTCTTCACCCTCGACAAGACCTATACGCAAAGCTCGGGCTGGGGCTTCAACCTGGCCTATACGCTGTCGAAGGGCGAGCAGAACGGCAACGACCTGTTCAGCCTGCAATATGCGACGCCCGAGGCCTATGGCTATCGCCCGCGCCCGGGTGACGAGCGGCACCGGCTGGTCCTCTCGGGCATCGTCGACCTGCCGCTGGGCTTCAAATTCTCGACCATCACCACGCTGGGCAGCGGCAGCGCCTATCAGGTGACCGACGAGACGCTGGGCAGCACGCCCAGCCAGGTGCAGGTCTATACCGTCTATCCGCCCAAGAATTGCATCAAGGGCATCGCCGCCTTCTGCGAGGTCAACATGACCCTCCAGAACGACATCGAGATATTCTCGGGCCACAAGCTCAACGTCGCGGTCGACCTGCTCAATGCGTTCAACAGCAAGAATTTCGGTGGCTTCGACGATTTCACCAACGCCACCGATCCGTTGACGCAGTTGCCGCGCGAGCTGATCACCCTGCCCCGCCGGGTGCAGTTCCGGGTCGGCTATCGCTTCTGACGATCGGCCGGGCCGGGGGAGCGATCCCCCGGCCCGGCGAGGCTCTGATTACGAAGGACGGACCATGTACGATCGCCGCCGCTTGCTGGGTCTGGGCGGCCTGAGCCTGGCCGCGTTGATGACGGGCTGCACGGACCGGCAGGGGCGCGTCGCACCGCCGCGTATCATCCCCGCCGCCCAGCCCGACCTGATCCGCGATTTGCAGGAGCGGACCTTCCGCTTCTTCTGGGAGACGACCGACGCCCAGACCGGCCTCGCCCCCGATCGCTGGCCCACACCCTCCTTCGCCTCGATCGCGGCGGTGGGTTTCGCACTGACCGCCTATCCGGTCGGCGTGGTCAATGGCTGGATCACCCGCGAGGAGGCGCGCGCCCGCACGCTGACCACGCTGCAATTCTTCGCCGACGCGCCGCAGGGGCCGGGTGAGACGGGGTTCAGCGGCTATAAGGGCTTCTTCTACCATTTCCTCGGCGTGACCAAGGGACTGCGCTTCGCCCGGTGCGAGCTGTCGACGGTCGACACCGCGCTATTGCTGGGTGGCATCCTCTTCGCGCAGAGCTGGTATGACGCCGACCATCCCGATGAGGCGCGCATCCGGGCGCTCGCCGACCAGATTTACGGCGCGGTCGACTGGACCTGGATCACCCCGCGCGCGCCGCTCCTCTCGATGGGCTGGCATCCCGAGAGCGGATTCATCAAGTCCGACTGGGACATATATAACGAGGGGATGCTGCTCTATCTGCTGGCGCTCGGCTCCCCGACCCATCCGCTGCCCGAGGGGACCTGGGCCGCCTGGTCGAGCCGGTTCGAGAGCAGCTGGACCGATCGCTGGGGCGAGCCGCATCTGCACTTCTCGCCGCTGTTCGGCCATCAGTACAGCCATGTCTGGGTCGACTTCAAAGGCATCCGCGACCCCTATATCGCGTCCAAGGGCATCGACTATTTCGAGAACAGCCGCCGCGCCGCCTATGCGCAGCAGCGTTACGCCATCGCCAATGCCGGACGCTGGCGGGGTTATGGCGCGGATGTCTGGGGGCTGACCGCCTGTGACGGGCCGGGCGATTTCGGCCTGACGATCGACGGGGTGCGCCGGCAATTCTACAGCTATTCCGCGCGCGGCCCCGGCGACCGCGACGACGGTACGCTGGCCCCGACCGCGGCGGCGGGATCGATCGCCTTCGCCCCCGACATCGCCATCCCCGCGGTGCGCGCGATGCACGACCGCTATGGCTCGGCCATCTATGGCAAATACGGCTTTCTCGATGCGTTCAACCCGACGCTGACCGCCCCGCCCGAGCCGCTGAAGCATGGCGAGATCGTCCCGGGCATTGGCTGGGTCGACAAGGATTATCTGGGGATCGACCAGGGCCCGATCGTCACGATGATCGAGAATCACCGCACCGGCCTGATCTGGAAGACGATGCGGCGGAACCCGCATCTCCGGCGCGGATTGCTAAGGGCAGGATTCACCGGCGGCTGGCTGAACGGATAGCGGCCGCCCCCTTTTGGGAAGGCGGCCATGACCGATACCATCCTGATCACCGGCGCATCGGCCGGATTGGGCGCGGACTTCGCGCGGGCGCTGGCAAAGAAGCCGGTAACGCTGGTGCTGACCGCCCGGCGGACCGACAGGCTGGCGGCACTGGCGCAGGAGCTGGGCCAGCGCCCGGGGGTGGAAGTGCATGTCGTCTCCGCCGACCTGGGGCAGGCGGAAGGGGTGAAGGCGCTCCTCGACGGTATCGCGGATCGCGGGCTGCATATCGACACGCTGATCAACAATGCCGGTTACGGCGCGCTGGGGTCGTTCGCCGAGGGCGATCTGGCGACGCAGCTGGGGATGATCGACCTCAATACCCGTGCGCTCGTTGCGCTGACCCATGCGCTGCTGCCGCCGATGCTGGCGCGCGGACGTGGGCGGGTGCTGAACGTCGCCTCGACCGCCGCCTTTCAGCCGGGGCCGTATATGGCGGTCTATTATGCCAGCAAGGCGTTCGTGCTGCACTTCTCCGAGGCGCTGCACGAAGAGGTGAAGGAACGTGGCGTGACCGTCACCGCGCTATGCCCGGGGCCGACCAACACCGAATTCGCCGATGTCGCCGGGATGGCGCAGACGCCACTGTTCGAGCGCTTCGCCGGTACGTCCGAGCAGGTGGTGCGCGACGGGCTGGAGGCGCTGGAGCGCGGCCAGGCGGTGATGGTGTCGGGGCTGCTCAACCGGCTGACCGCCGCGAGTACGCGCGTCGCCCCGCGCGGGGTGTTGCGGCGGGCTGTCGCGAAATTGCAGAGCGGGCGGCGGTAGATTGGTTCGCGCGGAGACGCGGAGGCGCGGAGCTGCCTGGACGTGCCGCACTGTGCCGAATCGCCATCCATCTTATTCCTCCCCTGTAAGGGGAGGGGGACCATCCGAAGGATGGTGGAGGGGTGTCAGCCCATCGAGAGCGGGACACCCCTCCGTCAGGCCTACGGCCTGCCACCTCCCCTTCCAGGGGAGGAAAATATTGATCTGACCTATAGTCCGGGCGAGCAAATCGCGCTGCTCGGGTGGAGGCAGCCTGCGGCTAGGCCGATCCCCCCGCGTCTCCGCGCGAGTTAATCAGGCCGCAACCGGCGTCCGGCTCGCCCGCACGCTGTCGAAAGCATAGAGTGCGCACCCGGCCCAGATCAGCGCGAAGGTCACGATATGGACCGGCTTCAGCGGCTCGCCGAACAGCAGCACGGCCTGCGCGAATTGCAGCGTCGGGGCGAGATATTGCAGCAGCCCCAGCGTTGAATAGCGCATCCGCCGCGCCGCCGCCGCGAACATCAGCAGCGGTGCCGCCGTCACCGCCCCGGCCAGGATCAGCAGCATGTCGAGATGCCGGTCGACGCCGAACGCCGCCGTACCATTCCCGCTCGCCTGAAGCAGCACCGCCAGCGCGGGCGCGGCGAGCAACAGCGTCTCGACCGTCAGGCCGCCCAGCGCGTCGATCGCCGCGATCTTGCGGACCAGACCATAGAAACCGAAGGACAGCGCCAGTGCCAGCGAAATCCAGATCGCCCCGCCCCCGCTGATTGCCAATATCGCCACGCCGAGGGCGGCGATGCCGACCGCGATCGCTTGCCCTTTGCGGATTCGCTCGCCCAGCAGCGCGACGCCGAGCGCGACATTGATCAGCGGATTGATGAAATAGCCGAGGCTCGCCTCCAGCACATGGTTGTTCTGCACCGACCAGATATAGACCATCCAGTTGACCGCGATCAGCGCCGCACTGGCGCAGAGCAGCAACAGCGTTCGCCCTCGCGCCGCCGCCATGATCGCCTTGCCACGCTTGAGGACCAGCACGATGGCCGCCAGCAGGATGAGCGACCATAGAATGCGATGCGCCAGCACCTGAAGCGCGGGCACGCCCTTCAACAGCTTGAGATAGAGCGGCAATATGCCCCAGCTGACATAGGCCCCGATGCCGAGCAAAAGGCCGGTGCGAGCAGGTTGAGCGGTCGTCATGCCGCCCCCTGTTCACGCTTGGCGCGCGGAAGGCAAGGCTGGGGTCAGCCGGCGACCATGCCCTCCACCTCGACCATGCCGCCATGATTGACGACCCGGCCCGACACCATGCCGGTGATCCGCACCCGCGCGCCGGGTTCGACGATGACGTCCCCTGCGATCATGCCCCTGATCGTCGCATCGACACCGGACGCCACGATGACGTCCCCGCCGACCATCCCGCGCACCGTTCCGTCCGACGTCACTTCGACCGATCCCGCCGTCATTCCGCGCATGGCATCCTCCTGTCTCCGAAGACAGGACGCCGGGGGCGGGATTTGGTTCAAGGCCTGAACGTGGCCTTCGACGTCGCTCAGGCTGAACGGAGGTCGCGAAACAACACCAACAGCCGTTCACGCTGAGCGAAGTCGAAGCGCACGCCCCGCCCCCGCCCCCGCCCAGCGCGCAACCTCAATCCGCGAACAGCATCACCGGCGTTTCCAGCAACCGCTTCAACGCCTGGACATAGCTCGCCGCATCATAGCCATCGACCACCCGGTGATCGCAGCTGATCGACAGGTTCATCAGCTTGGCCCGCGCGATCGTCTCGCCGCCGCGCCCGTCGGAGCGGAAGACGGGGCGCTCGACGATGCGGTTGGGGCCGATGATCGCCACCTCGGGCCGGTTGATGACCGGCGTCGTCGCGATGCCGCCGAGCGGCCCGAGCGAGGTCAGGGTGATCGTACCGCCGCCCATGTCGGTGCTGGCGATGCTGCCCGCGCGCGCCGCTTCCGCCAAACGGCCGATCTCGGTCGCCAGCTGCCAGACATTGCGGCTCTCGGCATGGCGGATGACAGGGACCATCAACCCCGCCGGGGTCTGCGTCGCCATGCCCATATGCACCGCGCCCGAACGGTTCACCACGCCCGCCTCGTCATCATAGCGCGCGTTGAGCATCGGGAAGTCGGGCAGCGTCTTGCAGATCGCGACGATGAGGAGCGGCAGCATGGTCAGCTTGGGCCGGTTGCCCCGCCCCGCGTTCAGCTGCGCGCGCGTTTCCTCCAGCGCGGTGACGTCGATTTCCTCGACATAGGTGAAGTGCGGGATGGCGCGCTTGGAGGCGGCCATATTCTCCGCAATGCGGCGGCGCATGCCGATGACGCGCACGGCCTCATCAGCGCGAGGGGCGCGGGCGGGGGTGTAGCCCTGGCCCGAACCATAACGCAGGAACGCGTCGAGGTCCGAATGGCGCACCCGATCGCCCTCGGCAGGCTTCACGCTGCCCAGATCGATGCCCAGATCCTGCGCCCGCGCCCGGACGGCCGGCGAGGCCAGCACCTTCTTCTGCTCCCTCTCCCCTTGTGGGAGAGGGTCGGGGTGAGGGGTGGCCACGGGGGCTTCGGCTTGCGGCACCGCCCCCTCACCCCGCCCCTCTCCCACAAGGGGAGAGGGAGATTGCGCTTCTTCGACGCCGGGGTTTTCGGCCTCCAACACCGCCTCTTCCGTCGCGGGCGACGCAGGCTCCTCGGCTGCATCGGTCTCGATCACCATCAGCGCCGATCCGATCGGCACCTGATCGCCGACCTCGCCCGCCAGCTCGACGACGGTGCCCGACACAGGCGATTCCATCTCGACCGTCGCCTTGTCGGTCATCATGTCGGCGACCGACTGATCCTCCTCGACCCGGTCGCCGAGTTGCACGTGCCACGCGACGATCTCGGCCTCGGAGATGCCTTCGCCGATATCGGGCAGGCGGAAGGTGAAACGAGCCATGTCAGGCGTCCTTCAACAGGGTCTTGAGCGCCTGGCCGATGCGGACCGGGCCGGGGAAATAGGCCCATTCCAGGCTGTGCGGATAGGGCGTGTCGAAGCCGGTCACGCGCGCGATCGGCGCTTCGAGATGATAGAAGCAGCGTTCCTGGACCAGCGCGGACAGCTCCGCGCCAAAGCCTGCGGTCCGCGTCGCCTCGTGCACGATCATGCAACGCCCGGTCTTCTTGACCGATGCCTCGATCGCCTCGATGTCGAGCGGGATCAGGGTGCGCAGGTCGAGGATCTCGGCATCGACCCCCATCTCGGCGACCACCGCGGCGCAGACATGGACCATCGTGCCGTAGCACAGGATCGTCACCGCTTCCCCTGCTCGCACCGTCGCCGCCTTGCCCAGCGGGATGCGGTAATAGCCGGTCGGCACCTCGCCGCCGGGATGCTTCGACCAGTTCTCGGCCGGGCGATCCCAATGGCCGTTGAACGGGCCATTATAGATGCGCTTGGGCTCGAAGAAGAGGACGGGGTCATTGTCCTCGATGGCGGCGATCAGCAGGCCCTTGGCGTCGTAGGGCGTTGCGGGGATCACCGTCTTGATGCCCGAGACATGGGTGAAGATACCCTCGGGGCTCTGGCTGTGCGTCTGGCCGCCGAAGATGCCGCCGCCAAAGGGCGAACGCACCGTGATCGGCGCGGTGAACTCGCCCGCCGAGCGATAGCGCAGCCGTGCCGCCTCGCTGACCAACTGGTCGAGCGCGGGGTAGATATAGTCGGCGAACTGAATCTCGGGCACCGGGCGCAGGCCATAGGCGCCCATGCCGACCGCGACGCCGATGATGCCACATTCCGTGATCGGCGTGTCGAACACGCGGGTCTTGCCGTATTTCTTCTGCAAGCCGGCGGTCGCGCGGAAGACGCCGCCGAAATAGCCGACATCCTCGCCCATCACGACCACGTCCGGGTCGCGCGCCATGACCACGTCCATGGCGGAGTTGATCGCCTGGATCATGTTCATGCGGGTGGTTTCGCCCGCCTGTTCGACAGTCTCAGTCATGGTGTCGCTCACTGTCCCTCTCCCATCGGGAGAGGGAGGGAGGCGCAGAGCGCCGGGAGGGTGAGGGCAGGGAATACGGCGAGGATGCCCTCACCCTCCCACTCAGCGTTACCGAGCGGGCCCCTCCCTCTCCCGATGGGAGAGGGGACATTCATTTCCGCGCCCATGGCCGTCCGCTCGCTTCTTCCTCGTCGAGCATCTGCTGACGCTGCTCGCGCAGGTGCCAGGGCATCTCCTCGAACACACCGTCGAACAGGCTGTCGAGCGGCTGGTGCAGGCCATGGCCCAATATGCCGTTCGCCTCGGCGGCCTTTTGCGCGGCGCGGACTTCCTCGGCGACTTCGCGGTCCTGGGTCGCGTGGCGCTCCTCGTCCCACTCGCCCAGTGCGATCAGGTGATCCTTCAACCGCCGGATCGGATCGCCCAGCGGCCAAGCGGTCGGCTCGCCCGCCGAGCGATATTGGGTGGGATCGTCCGAGGTGGAGTGGCCTTCGGTGCGATAGGTGAAATGCTCGATCAGCGTCGCGCCCTGGTTGGTCCGCGCCCGCTCGGCGGCCCATTGGGTGGCAGCATAGACGGCGAGTGCGTCATTGCCGTCGACGCGCAACCCCGCAATGCCATAGCCGATCGCCCGCGCGGCAAAGGTCGTCGCCTCCGCGCCTGCGAAACCGGAAAAGCTGGAGATCGCCCACTGGTTGTTGACGACGTTCATGACGACCGGCGCGCGATAGACGGCGGCGAAGGTGCAGGCCGAGTGGAAATCGCCCTCCGCCGTCGAGCCCTCGCCGCACCACACGGCGGCAATCCGCGTATCGCCCTTGGCGGCCGAGGCCATCGCCCAACCCACCGCCTGCGGGTACTGCGTCGTCAGATTGCCCGAGATCGAGAAGAACCCGGCTTCCTTGGCCGAATACATGATGGGCAACTGCTTGCCGCCCAGCCGATCCGCGCTGTTGGAATAGATCTGGTTCATCATGTCGGTGAGCGGCCAGTCACGCGCGATGAGCAGCCCCTGCTGGCGATAGGAGGGGAAGCACATATCCTCATAATCCAGCGCATGGGCGGCGGCGACGGCGACCGCCTCTTCGCCCAGCGCCTTCATGTAAAAGCTGGTCTTGCCCTGGCGCTGGGCACGGAACATGCGCTCGTCGAACGCGCGAAGCAGCACCATGTGGCGCAGCATCCGGCGGAGTCGATCGGGCGATAGCTTGGGGTCCCAGGGACCCACGGCGCGGCCCTCGTCATCCAGCACGCGGACCAGCGTATAGGCGAGTTCGTGGAAGCTGTCGGCAGGCGCGGCGGTGTCCGGGCGGCGCTGGGCACCGGCGGGCGGAACCTCGACACTGGCGAAGTCGACCGCATCGCCCGGCCGGAACTTCGGCTCAGGGACATGCAGCTGCAACGGGGCCAGGTTGGCGCGCGAAATGCCTTCTGGCGGCACGGCCATGCTCTCTCCTCAACGCTTCGCCCGATTCTGCTCGGGTCGTTGCTATCTTTCAACCGGATGGAATTTTATTTCAAGCGCCTTTTCGGGGCGTTGGTCGGTTGAACGCGTCGAGTGGTGGCGTTTTCCCCTGCAGTGAACTGACCTGCCCTCACCCTTCCCACCCGCGATGCGGGCGGACCCCTTCCCTCTCCCGCTGGGAGAGGGAGGGAGGCGCGAAGCGCCGGAAGGGTGAGGGCCGTTTCAATCAGTTCCCCGTAATCGCGATCTCGAACGGCACCACCGGATGCGGGGCTTCGTCGTAGAAATTGACCACCGGCGCATCGGCCCAGGCATAGCGCACGTGCACATCGCTCGGGCGGGCATCGGCCAGCCGCACCTCCGCCCCATTCACCGTCGCATCAGCATAATGGCAAGCGCTAGCATCGCACAGTTCGAACCCGATCGGCGCCGCCGCGCTCCACGCATGAAGCGTGCCCTGCACACCGTTGAAGCGCAGCACCACCTCACTCCCCGCACGGGTCGCCGAGGCGATCATCGGCCCGGAGGCATTGGCGCGGTCGCCCGCCATCAGATGCTGTTCGGCGAATACCAGCCGCTTGGCGAGTTCGTTCTTGTCCGCCGGGTGGATGTCGTTGCGCACGCCAATATCGATCGTCGTCGCCAGCGCGGCATGTTCATCGCGCAGCATTGCCAGACGCTGCGTCTCGCGCAAGGCCGCCCAGCCGCTGTCACCGATCTTGACCGGCGGCGATCCGAAATTGGCGAGCTGCACGATCAGGAAGGGCAGCTCGGGGTTCTGGAACTGCCGCCGCCAGCCGGTCATCAGCGCCGCCAGCCGGTCGCCATAATCGGCGCGACCGACATCGGACTCGCCCTGATACCAGGCGACGCCTTTCAGCCCGATCGGCCCCAGCGGCGCGATCATGCCGTTATAGAGCGTGCCCAGCCCGGCATGGCTTTCCCAGGGGCTGCGCGGATAGCTCTGGTCGTCGCGCTTGTAGATCGAATAGCGCCAGCCTGTACCGAGCGGGATCGGTTGGCCGCTAGCGGGCGTGAACTGGATATGGTCGGCGGGGCCGAACATGCCGCCCGGACCATAGGTGTCGCCCAGCCCGACGACGATCTCGTTATGCCCCTTCTTCAGCGCCGAACGCGGCACGGTATAGCGCCGCCAGTCGCCCCAGCCGAACGTCGCGCCGACCACCACGCCATTGACCCAGACGGTATCGAGCTCGTCGATCCCCGCCAGTTCGATCACCCCGTCGCCGGTGGGGGCGGTCGGCAGGTCGAAGCCCTGCCGGAACCACACCAGCCCGTTATAGTCGGCGAGTTGTGGCACGCCCCATTCCTCCCACGGGGAGAATTTGGGCACCGGCGTCCAGCTCAGGCGATCGGGTGCGTTCCACGGTTCCTGCCCGCGTTTCGCCCCGCTCGCCTTGCGCCACCAGTCGCCCCAGCGATCACCGAAGCTGCGCAGCCCCGCCGCATGGTCGCGGGCATAGAGCGCCAGCAGATCGGCATCGGCGGACAGGCCGGGCAGTTTGCGCGCATCGGTGGCGTCGATCCACGGCAGGATCTTGGTTCCGCCCCAGCTCGAATCGATCGCGCCCATCGGTACGTTCGCCTTGGCCGCGAGATCCTTGACCATCAGATAGCAGGCGGCGGAAAAATCGGCGACGCTGGCGGGTGAGGCGGCGGCCCAGACCGGGCGCTTCTCCAGCGGCTCGTCGGCGGACAGCCCGACATGGTGGGCGATGTCCAACAGGCGGATACGGTCATTGGTCGCACCCCGGACCAGCCCTTCGCCGTTCAGCGCCTGCTTGGTCGGATATTCCATGTTAGACTGGCCCGAACACAGCCAGACATCGCCGACCAGCAGATCGTCCATCGTGTCGACCGCGCCGTCCTTCCCCGTCGCGGTCAGGGTCAGCGGGGTGGCCGTCGCCGTCATGGCAGGCAGGGTCGCGCGCCAGCGGCCCTTGGCATTGGCGGTCGCGGTGGCGCTGTTGCCGCCCAGCGTCACGGTGACGCCCTCACCCGCATCGGCCGAGCCCTCGACGATGATCGGGCGGTCACGCTGGAGGACGGCATGCGCGCTCATCGGGGTCAGGATGCGCGGCCGCGCCTCCGCCATGGCGGGCCAGGCCGCCGCCGTGCCCAGCAACAGTGCCAAACCCATGCGCCGCCCGGCGCCGGACCCTGAATGCCCCATCCGCATGCCATCCCTCTCCTATGCCCGCGACCGCGCCATTCCGCGCCGCGATCGGCTGTCCACCGATCATAGGAGGGCCCAAATGATAACGCTATCGGGAAACGATCCTCCCCGGAACGGGGAGGGGGACCAGCGAAGCTGGTGGAGGGGGCGTGCCGCATAGGACACCCCTTATGGAAGCCCCCCTCCGTCAGGGCTTCGCCCTGCCACCTCCCCGTACCGGGGAGGATTTCAGCGATCGAACATAAGCGTCGCTTGAACCGGGAAGTGATCTGATGGATAGGTCTTTCCCTGATGATAGGTGTCCGTCGTCACCGCCCCCGCCTTGAATCCGCGCAGGAACAGATAGTCGATCCGCCGGTCGGGCGTGCCGGTGAAGTCGTGGAACGTCATCGCCGGCCCCTCACGCCGCTTTGCGCTACCCCAGGCATCGGTCAGCGCGCCGGCGAAACGGCGGTAAGCCGCCGTATCGGGCCGCGCGTTCATGTCGCCCGCGACCACCACCGGCAGGTCCTTCGCCAGCGCAGGCAGCCGCGACAGGATCAGCGCCGCCGCCTTGTCGCGCGCCTCGGCATCCTCGTCGCGGTGCGCCAGATGCGTGTCGAGGAACAGAAAGCGGTGCGGCCTCGCCTCCTTCGTCTCGAACACCGCCCAGTTCGCCATGCGCGGCAGGTCGGTGCCCCAGCTCTGGCTGCCGACGACCTCGGGCGTATCGGACAGCCAGAAATCGCCATGCTCGACCAGCGTCAGCCGGTCGGGGCGATAGAAGATGCCCATATGCTCATTGGCATGCCCGCCCATCCGGTCGCGGCCGAACCAGCGATAGCCGGGCAGCGCTTTGGTCAGGTCGTCGCCCTGCCGCTGGAGCAATTCCTGCGTCCCGATCACGTCGGGCGCGGCGCGACGAATCAGTTCGACCATCACCGGCCACCGCACCGCCCAGCGCTCCGCCCCCTCGTCCGAGGCATAGCGGACGTTGAACGTCATGACCTTGAGCGGATCGGCCATCGCACCCAGCGGCGCGAGCACCGCCGCCATCATCGCCGTGATCCGCAACACGCGTCGAAACCCGGTCATATCATCGTCCCTTACACCAACCCGCCCGGCCGCCGCCCGAGCCGGACCCCCTTGGCAAGCGAGCATGGCAGCGTCGTGACACACACCAAGACCAAAATCGATCCAATTTTTGATTGAGAGTTATTAGCATTATCGATATTGGCGCCGTGCAAATCGATTGAATGGGGGTCGCTCGGAAATGTCGAAGACAATGGGCCGCGTCATGCTGTTGGCCGGATGCGTCATGGCGCAACCCGGCTGGGCCGCGGATCGGCCGACCGCCCCCCTTTCGCCCGTCGACGACAAGACCGCCGCGACCGACGCGCAGAGCGACATTGTCGTCAAAGGCCTGCGCGAGGCGAGCGCCAGCATCACCGGCACCGACGCCTCCGCGCGCCGCTATCCCCAGTCGCTGCGCATCATCGATCGCGCGCTGATCGACCGGCTGGGTGCGACCCGACTGGACGATACGGTCGAGCTGGCCGGCGGCGTCGCCCGCCAGAACGACTTTGGCGGGCTGTGGGACAAATATTCGATCCGGGGTTTTGCCGGCAACGAAAACAGCGGCCCCGATGTCCTCATCAACCGGTTCAGCAGCAATCTGGGCTTCAACGCCCCCATCGACACCGCCACGGTCGAGCGGTTCGAATTCCTGAAGGGTGCCGCCGCCGCCCTGTCGGGGCTGGGCGAGCCGGGGGGCTCGCTCAACATCGTCACCAAGACGCCGACCGCCACCCGCCAGGGTGAAACCTCGCTCAGCTATGGCAGCTGGAACCGGGTGCGCGCGACCGGCGACATCGGCGGGCCCGTCACCGACACGCTGGAGGTGCGGATGATCGGCGTGGCGGAGGAGGGCGACAGCTTCCGCCGCTACGTCCATACCGACCGACTGCTGCTCGCCCCCTCGGTCGCGTTCACGCCCAGCGACAGCCTGCGCCTGCTCTATCAGGCCGAGTTCATGCGCAACCGCGCGCCGATCGATCGCGGCGTGGCGGCGATCCGGGGCGATGCGCGCGCGATGGACCGCGCCACATATCTCGGCGAGCCCGCCGATGGCCGCATGACCCAGCGCATGCTGTGGCAACAGGGCAGCGTCTTCGCCGCGCTCTCTGACCGCGTCTCGCTGGAGGGCGGGGTGTCGAGCCGCGACGGCTTCCTGACCGGCTATGCGACGCAAGTCGATTTCGGCGCGCGCGGGGTGCAGGCCGATGGCAGGACGATCGGGCGGTCGCGGCGTTTCCATGATTTCCGCTGGCAGGACCTGACCGCGCGGATCGAGATGACCGCCAAGCTCGACTGGCTGGGCCTTTCGCACGAGCTGCGTTTCGGCGCGGACCGGGTGCGGCACGGCATGGACTTCCGCATGGACCAGGCGCGCGGGCGGCCGGGCGCGCCGATCCTGACCATCGACGCCTTCAACCCCGTCTATGGCCAGCCGCTGCCGGTGCCGACGCCGTTTCAGGACCGGCATCATTCCTTCCGCAGCGAGAGCCTCTATGCGCAGGACCTGATCCGCTTCGGAGACTTTACCGCGCTGATCGGGGCGCGCTGGAATAATTTCCGCGAGTCGATGCTCAACCGCATCCGGGATCTGCGGCTGGAGACGGTGGATCGCGGCATCACCCCGCGCGCCGCGCTGACCTGGGCGGCGACGCCCAACCTGTCGCTGTTCACCAGCTGGGGTCAGTCGCTGCGGCTCAACCCGTCGGACGGCGTCGCCAGCTTCGATGCGGAAAAGAGCGATTCGGCCGAGGTCGGCGCGAAATACACGCTGTTCGGCGGCGCGCTGACCGGTCAGACGGCGCTGTTCACCATGACGAAGCGCAACGTGCTGAACCCCAACGCCACCGACGTCTTCGTCAAGACGCAGATCGGCCGCCAGCGCTCGCGCGGCGTGGAGACGGTCGCCGATCTGGCACTGACCGGCGGGCTGACCGCGACCGGCACCTTCACCTATACCGACGCAACGGTGCGCAACGACAAGAATGCCGCGCTGATCGGCACGATGCTGTCCAACGTGCCGCGCTATCTGGGCGCGCTCGACCTGCATCAGCGGATCGGCGCGGTGACGATCGGCGGCGGGGTGAACCATGTCGGCGCGCGTAACGGCGATCCGTTCGCCTCGGGCTATCGCCTGCCCGCCTATACGACGCTGCGCGCCGATGCGACGTGGCGGGTCAATCCGCAGTTCGACGTGCGCGTCGACCTCGAGAATATCTTCGACACCTATTACATCGCCAGCAGCTATGCCGATGTCTGGACGATGCCGGGCGCGCCGAGGAATGTGCGGGTGACGTTGCGGGGGCGGTTCTAAGCTCCCCGCCCTCACCCTTCCCACCCGCCTATGGCGGGTGGGCCCCTTCCCTCTCCCGCTGGGAGAGGGAGGGAGGCGCAAAGCGCCGGAAGGGTGAGGGTGGAGGCTCAGGCGTCGGCCCAGCGGCGCAGCAGATTGTGATACACCCCGGTCAGCTCGACGACCGAGCGATCGCCCTGCCCCTTGTCGGCGCCCAGCCGCTGGATCGCCCGGTCCAGGTCGAACAGGATGCGCCGCTCGCCATCGTCGCGGACCATCGACTGGACCCACAGGAACGACGCGACGCGGGCGCCGCGCGTGACGGCCTCGACCCGGTGCAGGCTGGAGGCGGGATAGAGCACGGCGTCGCCCGCGCCGAGCTTCACCCGCTGTTCGCCGAACAGATCTTCGACCACCAGTTCGCCACCGTCATAGGCGGCCGGGTCTTCGAGGAAGAGGGTCAGCGACAGGTCGGCGCGCATCCGGAAATCGCTGCCGCGCTTCAGTCGCACCGCATTGTCGACATGGACGTCGAACGCCTGGCCGCCGGCATAGCGGTTGAACAGCGGCGGATAGACCTTGAGCGGCAGCGCCGCCGCGACGAACAGGGCTGAGCGGCCCAGCGCGTCGAGGACCATCCGCCCCGCCTGGATGGCGGCGGCGCTATCCTCCGGCAATTGCTCGTTGCGCTTGGCGAGCGCGGCCTGCGGCCCCGAGGTCGCGTTGCCGTCGACCCAGGGACTGTCGTCGATGATCCCGCGAATGGCGGCGACGCCGGCGGGATCGAGTATGTTCGGAATCGCGATCAGCATGGCGGCAACGCTATCCGGTTCAGAAATTGTAGAACAGGCTGAGCGTCGCCTGCCGCCGGTCGCCGGGCACCGCCCAGCCGCCGGTGACCATGCCGGTCGTCGCATTCACATTGTTGCGCACGCCGGTGACGTATGTCTCGTCAGTGAAGTTCTGGACATTGAGCTGCAGGGTCCAGCGCTGCGCGATGGTATAGGCCAGATAGGCGCGGTGGATCAGATAATCGTCCACCCGGAACTGCACCAGGTTCAGGCCCACCGGCGCGTTGGTCGCGAATGATCCCTGATAGGTCAGGCCATACCCGACCTCCAGGCCGAAGGGCAGCTTGTAGGTGGTGAACAGGCTGCCCGAATGTTCGGGCGTCTGGATCAGCCGGCTGCCCGCCTGCGGATCGACGATGCCGGCCGCCTTGTCGCGGTTGGAGATGCTCTGCCGGACCTTGCCGTCGAGATAGGTGTAGTTGGCGAAGATCGTCCAGGCCGGGGTGATCGCGCCCGATGCGCCCAGTGCGATGCCGTCCACTTGGCTGCGTCCGTCGAGTACCTGCAGATTGGCGGGCAGCGACGGATCGTTGGAGGGCACGCGGTAATTGGTGCGTTCGTTGCGGAAGACGGCGGCGGTCAGCTCCAGCCGGCGGTCGAACAGCCCGGCCTTCACGCCGACCTCGTAATTCTTCGCGGTTTCGGGTGCGACCGCGCACGGGTTGGCGGCGGTCGCCGAGGCCGGCACGCCGCAACCCAGCCGGACGGTCGTCGAGGACGGCGTCCTGGCATTGCCATAGCCGGCATAGACGCTGACATGCTCGACCGGGTGGAACACGCCCCCGACCCGCCAGGAGAACAGCCGCTCGCGACTGACCTGCGGCTGCGTCGCCAGCGTGTTCACCGCCGCCGCAGCCAGCGGCAGCGACCGGAAGTTCGCCTCCTGATACTCCCAGCGCACGCCGCCGTTCAGCTCGAAGAAGCGGTTCAGCTCCAGCGTGTCGAAGGCATAGACCGCGATGTTGCGCGTCTCGCTGCGCGACTGGGCGGTGGTGACGAAGTTGATCGGCCCGGCATAGTTGGTGTCGGGCGCGGCGATATTGATGAGGGGCAGCGTCACCGCGCTGCCATCGGCGTTGCGCGGCAGCGAGCCTTGGGTGATCCGGTAATTCTCGACCATCCCCGACACGCCGATGTTCAGGACATTGTGCAGCCCGCCCTTCGCGCCGGCCTCATGCCGCAGATCGGTCTGGTTGTAGAGCAGCTGGTTCTCCTGGTTCCGCACCAGCCCGCGCGGACCCGAGGGGAGATAAAAGCCGGCCGGGACATTAGCGGGGCAGGCCGCGCCGCTGGGCTGTCGGTTGGTCGATGCCAGGCAGAAAATCCCCTGCGGTGCCGAGGTCACGCTGTCCTGCTTCACCTGTTGCCAGCGGGTCAGGTTGCGCACGCTCCAATGATCGTCGATCGCGTGGCGGAAGGTGGCGGTCAGCCGGTCGACGGTGATCGCCTGACGGTCGAGATTGGCCATGCCGAAATAGCTGTCGCGCCGCGCGCCCGGCACGAAGCCGTCGATCAGGCCATTGTCGAACCAGGGCACGCCGTACACCGGCGTATTGCGATCCTCCTGATGGACATAGGCGAGCGTCAGGCTGGTCGGCCCGCCGATGCCGATGGTGACCGACGGCGCGATGCCCCAGCGCTCCATCGTCTCGACGTCGCGGCCGGGTACGTCATTATGGTGGTACGCGCCGTTCAGCCGCACCGCGACGAGATCGGACACCCGCACATTGCTGTCGATCGCGCCACGATAGTAATTGTCGGTGCCGGCCGATCCCTGGACGATGGTCAGCGTCTCAGGCGTGGGCACCTTGGAAACCAGGTTGATCGTGCCGCCGACCGATCCCGATCCGTTGAAGACGCTGTTGGCGCCGTTATAGACCTCGACCTGTTGCAGGTTGAACGGGTCGGTGCGGCTATACTGTGCGCTGTCGCGGACGCCGTCGATGGTGACGTCGTTGTTCGCCGAATAGCCGCGCAGGTTGATCGAATCGCCATAGCCGCCACCGCCCTCGCCCGCGCCGAAGGTGATGCCCGGTATCGTCTGGAGCACGTCGCGCAGCGTCTGGAGATTCTGTTTCCGGATGGTCTGTTCGCTGACCACGGTGATCGTCTGCGGCGTGTCGAGCAGCGGCGCGGTCGCCTTGGGACTTTCCAGCGTCGCGGCATGCGCGCGCTGTCCGGTGACGATCACCGTATCGCGCTGACCGGCGGCGTCCTGCGCGCGTTCGGCGGGTTCGACGCGCGGCGCCTCCTCGGCGGCGGCGACATGTGGCGCGGTGGCCAGAAAGCCCACGCAGGATAGCGCGATGAACGAATGCGACATGATCTTTTCCCCTTCGATCCAGTCGCTATTGCGAAACAATCGCACTGTCAATGCTATTGATATTGATTCTCATTTATCCAACATTCCCTCTTTTCCTTCCCTGCGAGGGGAGGTGGCAGGCCACAGACCTGACGGAGGGGTGCCCCCCATTGTTACGATCCGCCTCCGCTCACGACCGCGTACGCCTCATCGGCATGCTCCACATGAGTGCGAGCGCGATGGTGCATCGGGATGTCGATACGATCCGGTCGGCGCGACTGACATGCGGGCTACATAATCGCCCGCTAAGCGCGCCCGCGTCGGACCGGCACCCATGCGCCGGATCTGGGGGATCGGGCGCGGATAACGGATGACAGACGGGGCGAAGGGCCGCCGCACCGGCACGGGTCGGGTGCGGGGATGACGCTGTTGCTGGCGATCGCTCTGGCCGGGAGCGTGCAGGACGATCCCGTCCTGGCGGTCGACCTGCCCGCCGGCCCCGTCGCCGCCGGTCTCGACCGGCTGGCGCGGCAAGCGGGACAGGCGCTGGTCGCGCGGCCCGCCGATCTGGCGGGGCGTCACGCCCCCCGATTGCGCGGCGCGATGCGGCTGTCGACCGCGCTAGATCGCTGGTGCCGGCCGGCGGGACTGTCCTGCCGCCAGCGTGCCGGCGGGATCGTCGTCCGCCGCGCCATTCCACGACCGCCCGAAGCGCGCCCCGCCCCGGCCGGTCCGCCCCCCGTTATCGGTACGGAGGTGATCGTCTCCGGCCGGCGCGGCACCAGCGTGCAGGGGGAATTGGAGCGAAGCTATTCCGCGTCACAGATCGCGACCGTGGAGCTGGCCCGCCGCGCGCCGCAGAGTCTGGCCGAGCTGCTGTCGGGCCTGCCGGGGCTATGGGTGGACAATTCGGCCGGCGTCGCGGCGAACACGATCCGCGTGCGCGGCATCCCGCTCGACGGGTATCAGGCGATCGCGGTGCAGGAGGACGGCCTGCCGGTGCAGCATGACACGCTGCCCTGGACCGATATCGACCAGTTCGTCCGCCCCGACCTGATGATCGAGACGGCCGATTATGTGCGCGGCGGCCCCTCGGCGGTGTTCGCCAGCAATGCGCCGGGCGGCATCCTGAACCTGCGCAGCCGGGCGCCGACGAGGCGGCGATCGGCGGAGACCCGGCTCACCCTGACCGATTACGGCCTGGCGCGGTGGGAGGGCTATGTCGCCGGCCCCATCGCGCCGGGCTGGCGCGCGATCGTCGGCGGGATGGCCACCCGCGACCCCAGCGTCCGCCGCATCGCCTCGACGCTGGGCGGGGGGCAGGTGCGGGCGCGGGTCGACCATGATCTGCCGCAGGGCGGCACGTTGACGCTGGCGCTGTATCTGCTGGACGACGACACGCTCAACATCTCGTCCTTTCCGATGCGCTATGATCGCGGCCGCCTGTCGCCATTGCCCGGTTTCGATCCCCGGCGGGGGAGCTTCTTCGGACCCGATTTCGCCACGCTCGACTTCGCGGCGCTGAGCACGCGACCATTGGGCCGCAACAACCGCAATCGCCTGGCCATGCCCTCGCTTGCGTGGAGCCAGCCGCTGGGCGCGGGCAAGCTGACCCTGCGCGCGCATTACCGCGCCTCGCATACCGAGCGCTACGCTCTGTCCTCCTCGGGCAGCGCGGTGCCGGCGGCGGACATGCTGACCCAGGCCCTGCCCCGCCTGATCGCCGCCTTTCCCGACACGGCCAGCGTCGCGCTGCGCCATGCGGGCGACGGCACGCCCTTCGCCGCGCTGCCGGGCAATGACCGCGTCACCATCCTCAACCCGGTCGCCGCCGATACTCGGCTGCATGAGGCGATCGCCGACCTGTCCTATTCGCGCGCGCTGGACGCGGCGGGGCATCATGACCTGACGCTGGGCGTCTATGGCGTCGGCTATGACTGGCACTTCGCCCGCGCCGTCGCGCGTGCGCTGGTCGAGGCGCGCGAGCAGGGGCGGCGGCTCGATCTGGTCGCGCTGGATGTTAACGGTCGGGCGATCGGCCGGCTCACCGATCGGGGCCTGCTGACCGCCGGTTCGACCTATGAGGCGCTGGAGGGGCGACAGCGCATGGTCGCGCTCTATGCGGCGGACGAATGGCAGGTCGCGCCGCGCTGGCGGATCGACTGGGGTCTGCGTCACGAACGCGCGCGCCTGTCCGCCCGGATCGAGCGGCCCGCGATCCGCGACGGTGGCGATCCGGAGACACTGGCCGACGACCGGCTGATGATCGGATCGAGCCTGTGGGACGATCGCCGCCAGCCGCTGGCGCGGACCGCCGCGACCGTCGCGCTGCATTGGCGTGCCAGCGAAACGCTGGGGAGTTTCGCGCGGCTGACCCGCGCGATGCGGCTGCCCGATCCCGGCGTCTTTCGCATCGGCAGCGGCGACGCCCCGCGCGCGCTGACCATCGAACAGGCCGAGCTTGGCCTGATCTGGCGGCGCGGCGCTTTCGGCCTCGACGCGACCGCCTTCGCCAGCCGCTTTCCCAATATCGGCCTGCCCAATCTGTCGCTCGATCCCGCCACCGGCGGGGTGCAAGTCGGGCAATATGACGCGACCGCGCGGACGCTGGGATTGGAACTCGCCGGCCGGGTCGAGCCGATCCCCGGCCTGTCGCTGCGCGGCACCGCGACGTGGCAGGACCCGCGCCTGCTCTCCTATCGCCTGTCGCGCATCATCGACGGCCGCCCGGTCGTCACCGACCTCAGCGGCCGCCTGCCCCGCCGCGTACCGCAATGGATGGGCCGCCTGTCCGCCAGCTGGATCGCGCCCGGCGCCGGCGTCACGCTCGACGGCGATGTGTCGGCGATGGGCCGGCGCTTCGCCGACGATGCCAACACGCTGGCGCTGCCCGGCTTCGCCGTTATCGATCTGGGCGCGAGCTGGGCGGCGACGCCCGCCCTCACTATGCGGCTACGCGCCACCAACATCCTCGACCGGATCGCGGTGATGCAGGGCGACGCGCTGGGCGGCGAGGTCCGCGCCAGCGATGCCGGCGGCGTCATCACTGTTCGCGCCCAGCAGGGCCGCGTCATCGCGCTCAGCGCGGATTGGCGGCTGTGAGCGTCCGGCGATAGGCCGACAGCTCCTGCGCCGCCGCCGCCATGTCGCGGCGGAAGGCGGCATCGCCATGCTCGCGCGCCACCACCGCGCTCGCCGCCAGATAGCCGCCCTCGACCGCGCTCAGGCTGTGCGCGCCGCAGATCCAGCGGCTGTCGCCATAGTCGCGGCCACGCGCCAGGATCGCCTGCGCCCGGTCGGGCAACAGTTCGGCCATGATCAGCGCGAAGCCCCAGCCATGCGCGGTGTGCCCCGAGGGATAGTCGCCATTGGCGATCAGCGAGGGCGTGCGCGGCTCGCAGATGGGCAGGTCGGCGCCGATGAACGGTCGCGCGGACTGCCAATAGGCCTTGCCCGCCCGGATCGCCGCCGACCGATCGGCATCGAAGCGCGCGATCAGCGCCCTGGTCACCGGCAGCCGTGCCCAGTCCGGGCGAAAGCCCAGCGCGCCGGCGAAACGCTCACCCAGGTCGCTCGACACGTCCGCCGTCGCCTGCTGCCAGCGCGGCGAGCCCTGCATCGCGCGGCTGTCACGGAATATCTGTGCGTCCGCCCGCGCACGCGGCGAGCCGGCGGCGGGCGGCCCGGGCAAAATGGTCGCCAGGTCCAGCCCCTCGCCCGCGCGCAGATAGCCGTTCGTGTCCCGCGCCCCGGCCGGAGCCGACAGCATCATGATCGCCGCCAGACCCGCCCGCCATGCCATCGCCCGCATATTCCACCCCATGCCCAAGATGTGATCCGTGTCCCCAAGAGTATCGCAAAGATGTAACGGGGACAGCCATGGCCCGACAATTTTGCGAAAGGTCCGACATCGCCAGCGATGTAACAAAAACGCCATAAATGTCTTAAAACTTTTACAAAAATCCTTGTCCCCGTTTGTCGGCCGCCCCCGTCTTCCCCCGCGATCGTCCGCATGGCCGGGCGAGCTATTGGATTTCCTTGGGGGGTATTTCGTGACGGAGTGGACGAAGAGGGCGCTGCTGCTGGCGTCGAGCACGCTGTTCGCGGTGCAGCCGGCGCTTGCGCAGGATATGGAGGCGCAGGATGGGGCGCAGGACGCCACCGCGCCGGATCAGGGCAGCCCGACGAATGCGGCGGGCGACGTCGTCGTCACCGGCTATCGCACCAGCCTGGCCGCCGCGCGTAATTCCAAGCGCGAGGCGACGATCATCAAGGACTCGATCTCGGCCTCCGACATCGCCGCCTTTCCCGACCTGAACCTCGCCGAAGCGCTGCAGCGCCTGCCCGGCGTCGCGATCAACCGCGAGGCGGGCGAAGGTCGCCGGATTTCGCTGCGCGGCCTGGGTCCCGACTTCACCCGCGTCCAGCTCGACGGCATGGAAGTGCTGGGCAATGTCGACTCGCCGCAGGACAGCCGTGGCCAGACGACACGCGACCGCGCCTTCGACTTCAACCTGTTCGCCGCCGAACTGTTCAACCATGTCGATGTCGAGAAGTCCTACCAGGCCAGGCAGACCGAGGGCGGCCTGGCCGGCACGGTCGGCCTCTATACCGCGCGGCCGTTCGATCATAAGGGCGACAAGGTGGCCTTCTCGGCGCAGGGCGGCACCAACTCGCTGACCCGCGATTTCCAGCCGCGGCTGACCGGCCTGATCTCGAAGAGCTGGGGTGATTTCGGCATCCTCGTCTCGGCCGCCTATAGCCGCCGCAACACCCGCGAAGAGGGCTTCGACACCTATCGCTGGCGCCGCAACAAGGCCAATGGCAGCGACCTGTCGCGCCTGACCGCCGCCGAGCGGGCCAAGATCAATTCGGGCGACCTGCTGTTCCCGCGCGGCAACCGCCTGTCGGTGTGGGACAGCACGCAGGAGCGGATCGGCCTCACCAGCTCGGTCCAGTGGAACCCGACCGACAAGGTGCATCTGACGCTCGACGGGCTGTACGGCCAGTTCAAGGGCGACCGGTTCGAGACCCATCTCGCCTCGCGCGGCGGCGGCAGTTCGACCTGGCTGGGCGGCGGCGAGACCTTTGCCGGCACCGTCTATCCCAACTCGCGCGTCAACGCGATCCAGTGGAACGACCGCAACGAGGTGGTCTATCTCGACGTCAGCGGCGGCAAGGCATCGACCGAGACCCGCGTCCAGAACACCAAGAACATCTTCAAGCAGCTGGTCCTGTCGGGCGATGCCGAGCTGGCCGACGGCCTGACCTTCACCTGGCTGGGCGGTGTCGAGCGGTCGGGCTATGCGATGCCGGTCAACGACAAGTTCACCCTGGAAGGGTTCGGCGACGTCATCTCCGACTATCGCGGCGGCACCTATTCGATGGTCAACACCTATAAGTTCAACACCGCCGATCCCAATTTCTGGCATGCCAAGCGGCTGTATGCGAACAAGACCTATCAGGACACGGCGTTCGATAACGTCAAGGGCCGCTTCGACTACAAGGTCACGGCCGACGACACGATCAGCGTCGGCGGCGAATGGCGGCGGTTCGGCAATTCGGGCTATTATGCCGAACAGGACAATATCCTGACCAGCGGCTTCGTGTCGGGCAAGGTCAACGCCAATCCCAGCGCCTATGCGCAGACCTATACCGGTTATTCGGGCCAGGACTGGACGATCGTCGATTTCCCCAAGATGCTCCAGACGCTGGGCATCAACCGGTCGCAATATCTGACCAACAAGCTGGGCGTGTTCGCGGTCGAGGAGTGGACGGGTGCCGCCTTCGTCCAATATGACTGGAACCATATCCTGGCCGGCGTGCCGTTCCGCGGCAATATCGGCGCGCGCTATTATCGGACCACCGTCACCTCGGACGGTCTGGCCAGCGTCGGCCCGGTCACCGTGCGCGGCGAGTATGAAGGCGTGCTGCCCGCCGCCAACCTGATCTTCGAGCTGGATCAGGGCCTGATGGTCCGCTTCGCCGCGTCGAAGAACATCAACCGCCCCTCGCTGGGCGCGCTGGCGGTCAACGGCTCGGTCAACAACGACAATGGCAATATCACCGTGTCGCTGGGCAACCCCAATCTGCGTCCCTACAAGTCGACCGATTTCGACATCTCGACCGAATATTATTTCGGCTCGGTCGGCTATGTTGCCGCTGCGCTCTTCTACAAGACGCTCGACGGCTATATCTCGACCCAGACGGTCAACAATGTGCCCTATGCGCAGACCGGGCTGCCCGACAATCTCTATCCGGGCGTCACCGGCAGCACGATCGTCGACAGCTATTCGCGGCCCGTCAACCTGCTGAAGACCAACCTGTTCGGCGTCGAGCTGTCCGGCCAGACCGACTTCAAGTTCCTGCCCGCGCCCTTCGACCGGCTGGGGACGGCGGTGAACTTCACCTATGTCGACTCGCGGCTCGACTATTCGAAGATCTACACCGGCAGCATCGCGACCACGCTGGAGGGGCTGAGCAAGTACAACGCCAACGCCACCCTCTATTACCAGGACAAGGCGTTCGACGCCCGCGTCTCGGCCAATTATCGCAGCGGCTATATCTTCAGCGCCTCGCCGGTGCTGACCGCGCTCGGCCCCGATCATGACGTGACCGGGTTCGAGGGCACGGTCTATGTCGATATGTCGGCGCATTATGCGCTCACGAAGAACGTCCAGCTGACGCTGAACGGCATCAACCTGACCAACCAGCGCGAGCGGCAATATTCGAACAGCACCAGGCGGCTCTATGTCGTGACCCGTTCGGGCACGACGCTGCTCGGCGGTATCCGGGTCAGCTTCTGATCCCGATGCCTCTTGATGTCCCGCCGTTGCGGGGTATCGAAATCACCGCGCGTCGGCCCCTGACGGGGTCGGCGCGCGCCGTTTTTCGACAAGGAATGTCCCCGGATGCCCTGCAACCGGCTCTTCATGGACGGGACCGAATGACCGGGTCGGCGGCCTGGGTCGTCGAAGGGCGGGCGCGTCTGCTGACCTATGTCCGCCGGCGCATTCGCAAGCCCGAACAGGCCGAGGATATCGTGCAGGAGGCGATCATGCGCGTCATCGAACAGGAGGGCAAACAGGTAATCGAACAGCCGCTCGCCTATGCCTTTCGCGTGGCGGATTCGGTCATCCATGGCCGCGCCCGGCGGCCTGCGCCCGATACAGGGCCGGTCGATGTCGACCTTGCCTGCGCGCTGCCGCTGGCCGACGAGGTGCTCGACTATCGCCAGCGCTTCGGCCGTTTCCAGACCGCGCTCGCCGCCCTGCCGCCGCAACGCCGTGCGGTGTTCGTCGAACGGCATCTGGAGGGCAAGTCGCGCAGCCAGATCGCCGAGGAGATGAATATCAGCGTCGAGGCCGTGAAGAAGCATCTGGTCCGCGCCATGATCGATCTGGCCGGCTGTATCGACGACCTGCCCGTGCGCCTCGGCGGGATCGTGGCGCATGACTGATTCCCTGACACAGGCGCAGCTGGAGCAGGCCGCCGACTGGGCCGATCGGCTCGACACGCTGTCGCCCGACGAACGCGGCGAACTGGGCCGCTGGCTGCGCGCCTCGCCCGATCATCGCGCGGCGCTGGCGCGCATGGTCCGGCTGCTGGGCGACCCCGCGCTGTTCGAGGTCGTCGAGCAGGCGCGACGCGAGGCGATCCCGCCGCTGCCCGCGATGACCGAACCTCGGCCCGCCCGACGCTGGCCGGCTTGGACCGCCCGTCCGGTTCGCCGGCGGGTGGCGGTCGGCATCGCCGCCGCGCTGGCCGCCGCCGTCGCGACGCCGCTGATATGGCGCGCCGCCGCACTGGAGGAGGCCGCGACCGTCCGTCTCTACGCCAGCGCCATCGGCCAACAGCGGCAAGTGGCCTTACCCGATGGATCGGACATGACGCTCGACGCCGCATCGCGCGTCACCATCGCCTTTTCGGACGAGGCCCGCGACCTGACGCTGCGATCGGGTGCCGCGCGATTCGAAGTACGGCACGACTCCGACCGCCCCTTCGCCGTATCCACGCCCGAGGGACGGATGGTTGCGCTCGGCACCAATTTCAGCGTCGATCGCGGCGCGGGGCATAGCGAGCTGCGCGTGTTTCGCGGCCGCGTTCGGCTGACCGTGCCCGGCCAGCCGTCCGTCATCGTCACCGCCGGACATTGGGCGGAGGCCGGCGCCGGCCCCGTCATCGTCCATGACTTCGATGTCGGCGGCTATCAGGGCTGGCAGGACCGCTGGCTGAGCGGCGACCGCATCCGCCTGGGCGACGCGATCGCGCGGCTGGGCCGCTATAGCGACCGTCCGATCCGGCTCGCCGACCCGGCGCTGGCGGACGAGACGTTCAACGGCCGTTTCCGACTCGATCGACCGGTCGAAAGCCTGACGCTGATCGGCGAGCTGTTCGACATGCCCCTCGATCGGCGCGGACATGTCCTCTGCCTCGGGCTGAAGCGCCGCGACTGACCAAATTCGACAAATTTTTCCGCCGGCGAGGGCAAATCTTATCTCTTCTGGACAGACACGCCGTGCGTCCGAAACTGAAATATATATGTTTTCCCGCAGGTTAGAGAGACACAAGCCCCCTAAATCGTTTTCGAGGCTCAACGAAGCCTTTACCGCCTTTCCGCTACGGCTGGCGATATGACCGACCGTTCCGACCCGAATCGCTATCTCCGCATTGAAGGGCGGCAGGCGGAACTGGGCATGTATATCCATGCATTGCACTGTTCGTGGCTGGACAATCCGTTCTGGCGCACCAGCTTCCTGCTCACCGAGCAGGCCGACCGCGAG
This sequence comes from Sphingomonas pseudosanguinis, assembly GCF_014196255.1. Lineage (GTDB taxonomy): Bacteria > Pseudomonadota > Alphaproteobacteria > Sphingomonadales > Sphingomonadaceae > Sphingomonas > Sphingomonas pseudosanguinis. The sequence goes on along the minus strand of NZ_JACIDH010000004.1, from coordinate 120,087 downwards.
CAGATTCACGAGTCGATCCCGCATGTCACCATCGACCTGACCAAGGGGCGCGGCCTGACGCTGACCCGCGCCGCCGCCATCGCCGAGGACAGCCCGCCCCCGCCCGCCAAGGTCGCGCGCATCCGGCCGCCCCGGCGCAAGCCGCGCACCGATGTCGAGATGGCGACCGCGCTGACCGAGCATGCGACCGCCACCGTTTCCCGCCTGTACGGCGAGGCGCGGCTGGGTCATTCGATCCATGTCCCCGACCTGACGCCCGTGGTCGAGGAGATCGCGCAGTTCATCGCCAAGGGGTCGGCCACCATGCTGGCGGTCACCCGGCTGAAGGACGGCGATCAATATACCTATTTCCACTCGGTCGCGGTCGCGACGCTGATGATGGGGCTGGCACGGCATCTCGGCCTGCCCAAGGAAGATATTCGCGTGGCGGGCATGGCCGGCCTGCTCCATGACATCGGCAAGATGCAGGTCGCCCCCGCGATCGTCGACAAGGCGGGCAAGCTGACGATCAACGAACTGGCCGAGATGCGCCAGCATCCGCGCTGGGGCTATGACGTGCTGGTGGGGATCGAGGATCTCGACCCGCGCATCCTGGACGTGTGTCGCCACCATCACGAAAAGATGGACGGCACCGGCTATCCCGACGGGCTCCGCGACGATCAGCTCAGCGTCTTCGTCCGCATGTCGGCGATCTGCGACGTCTATGACGCGGTGACCTCGATCCGCCCGTACAAGCGCGCTTGGTCGCCGCACGAGGCGCTGGCGCGCATGGCGTCCTGGCAGGGGCATCTCGATCCCGAGATGCTGCGCGCCTTCATCGCCAGCCTGGGCATCCAGCCCTATGGCGCGCTGGTGCGGCTGCATTCCAACCGGCTGGGGCTGGTGGTGCGCGAGGGCGACTGCCCGCTGACGCCGATCGTGCGCACCTTCTTCCACATCCCCGACCAGCAGCCCCTGCCGCCCGAGGATGTCGCGACCGCCGCCGATCCGATCCTGCGCGGTGAGCGCGGCGATTACTGGTTCGGCGAGCGCTGGCCCGCCATCTATGACGAGATCATGGCGCAGGCCGCGCTGCCCGATCCGCCCCGGCGGCGGCTGGCGGGCGGCACCGCCTGATCCACCGGGCGACACGCCTTTCGCGCGATGGCGCGGGGGCGGCGGAGCATGTATGGCGCAGGCATGATCCGTCTCAGTGAATTGAAACTGCCTCTCCACCATGCGGACGAGGCTTTGCCCGCCGCCATCTGTCGCCGCCTGCGCGTGACGCCGCGCGACATGATCCGCTTCACCATCGCCCGGCGCGGCCATGACGCGCGCGACAAGAACAATATCCAGCTCGTCTATTCGGTCGACGTCACGCTGAAGAACGAACCCGCGGTGCTGGAGCGCTTCCGCCGCGACCGCGATGTGCAGCGCACCCCCGACCAGCGCTATCACCTGCCCAGCGCACCGCCGGCCGGCGCCAGGCGTCCGGTGGTGATCGGTGCCGGCCCGTGCGGCCTGTTCGCCGCGCTGATCCTGGCGCAGTCGGGGCATCGCCCGATCATCCTGGAGCGTGGCAAGGTGGTACGCGAACGCACCCAGGACACCTGGGGCCTGTGGCGGCGCAGCGTGCTGAACCCCGAATCCAACGTGCAGTATGGCGAAGGCGGTGCCGGCACCTTTTCGGACGGCAAGCTCTACAGCCGGATCAAGGACCCGCGCCACCTGAACCGCAAGGTGCTGACCGAGTTCGTGAAGGCCGGCGCGCCGCCCGAAATCCTGACTGAGGCGCATCCACATATCGGCACCTTCCGCCTGGTGACGATGGTCGAGAGCATGCGCGCCTCGATCGAGGAACTGGGCGGCGAATATCGCTTCTCCACCCGCGTCGACGGACTGGATGTCGAGACCGACGGATCGGGCGAACGGCGGGTGCGCGGGCTGCATCTGAACGGCGGCGGCTATCTGGAGGCCGATCACGTCGTCCTCGCCATCGGCCACAGCGCGCGCGACAGTTTCGAGATGCTGCAGGCGGCGGGCGTCCATGTCGAGGCCAAGCCCTTTTCGATCGGCGTGCGGATCGAACATCCGCAAGGGTGGATCGACCGGGCGCGTTTCGGGCATCAGGCGGGGCATCCGATCCTGGGCGCGGCCGAATATCATATCTCGCACCACTGCTCGAACGGGCGCACCGTCTATAGCTTCTGCATGTGCCCCGGCGGCACGGTGGTCGCCGCGACCAGCGAGGAAGGCCGCGTCGCGACCAACGGCATGAGCCAATATTCGCGCAACGAGCGCAACGCCAATTCCGGCTTCGTCGTCGCGATCGATCCGGAGCGCGATTATCCCGGCGATCCGCTGGCCGGGATCAAGCTGCAACGCGTGCTGGAGGAGCAGGCCTTCGTCGCGGGCGGCTCGAACTACAAGGCGCCGGCGCAACGGGTCGGCGACTTCCTGGCGGGGCGCCCCTCGACCAGCCTGGGATCGGTCACCCCCTCCTACCGCCCCGGCGTGACGCCGAGCGACCTGTCGCAATGCCTGCCCGATTTCGTGATCACCGCGATGCGCGAGGCGATCCCCGCCTTTGGCCGGCAGATCGCGGGCTACGACCATCCCGATGTGGTGATGACGGGCGTCGAGACGCGCACGTCCTCGCCGGTCCGCTTCACGCGCGGCGAGGACGGGCACAGCCTGAACACGCGCGGGCTGTTCCCGGCGGGCGAAGGCGCGGGCTATGCCGGCGGCATCCTGTCGGCGGCGGTGGACGGGATCAAGACGGCCGAGGCGGTGGCGCGCAGCATCGGCACCGCGTGAAGATCTTCTTCGACGGCGGCCACCGCCCCGGCGGCATGGAATATGCCGTGGTGCTGGGTGGGCAGGTCCATATCGTCCGCGACCTGGGGCCGGGGACCAGCATGACCGCCGAATGGCTGGCGCTGATCGCCGCGACGCGGTTGGCGCATGCGGCGGGGTTGGCCGATGCGGTGCTGCTGGGCGATGCGGCGGCGGTGATCGCGCAGGCGTTGGGCGAGGTGCGCGTGCCGCCGGCGCACCGGGCGCAGTTCCAGCTCTGGTCCGACCTCCCCCGCCCGCCCGGCCGCTTCCGCCTGCGTCATATCAAACGCACGCAGAATCTGGCGGGCATCGCGCTTGCCCGGCCGGCGCTTCGCCAGTCGACCGGCTGAGCGTCACCGCATCGCGAAGGTACGCGACAGGCCGTGATAGAGCTTTTCGCGGCATACCAGCTGGCTGACCCCGTCGGCGATGAAGGCGGCGGCGAACATCGGCAACATCAGGCCACGGCTGGCGGTCGTCTCCGACAGGATGATCACGGCGGTCAGCGGCGCGCGGACCACCCCGGCAAAATAGCCGACCATGCCGAGGATCACGATCGCCGAGGCGGGCGAGCCGGGAAAGATCGAGCAGAGCAGATTGCCCAGCCCTGCACCGACCGACAGCGACGGCGCGAAGATACCGCCGGGCAGTCCCGCGACCGCCGTCGCCAGCGTGGCGAGGAACTTGGCGGGCCCGAACCACAGTGGTGCATCGACCCCGACGATCATCGCGCGCGCCGCGCCGTAACCGGTGCCCCAGGTCAGCCCGGTGCCGACGCCCAGCCCCGCGACGACCAGGCCGCAGATGCCGGCGAACAGGACGGGGCGCTGCTTGCTCCACCGGGTCAGCCCGTTGGTGCCGGTTGCCATCGCCAGCATCAGCCGCGCGAAACCGCCCCCCGCCAATCCGCCGACGATGCCCGCGACCGGGGCCGCGACCAGCGCGGTCAGGATCGGCATATGTGCGCCGATCAGCCCGAAATAGACATAGTCCCCCTGCACCGACTGCGCGACCATGCCCGCGATCGCGATCGCGGCGATGACCAGCAGCGTGACCTTCTGCTCATAGGCCGAGGCCAGTTCCTCGATCGCGAAGAGCAGCCCTGCCAGCGGCGTGTTGAACGCCGCCGCGACGCCGGCCGCGCCGCCCGCGATCAGCACCGCACCGCGCAAGGGCACCCCCAGGATACGGTGCGTCAGCCCCATGATGGCGGCGGCGATCTGCACCGTCGGCCCCTCGCGCCCGACCGAGGCGCCGCCCAGCACCGCCGCCAACGTCAGCCCGGCCTTGCCGACGACGGTGCGGACCGACACCAGCCCCTGAGTCGCGCGTTCGGGATCGGCCTGCGCCGCCATCACCTGCGGAATGCCCGAGCCGCGCGCCAGCGGGACATAGCGGCGGGTGATCCACACCAGCGCGGCGAACAACAGGGGCGTGATCACCAGCGGCGCCCAGTGGTAGCGCGCGGCGAAATGGCCGAACATCTCGCTCGCCATGTCCGCGCCCTTCGCGAACAGGGTCGCCGCCAGGCCGATCGCCACCGCGCCGATCAGGATCGCCAGCCGCGTCCGGAACTTGACCGAGCGCGGCCCCTGTCGGCGCAGCAGCGCGCGGTAACGGGCGGGCGTCCAGGTCCGGTATCCGGGGCGGGGCGGGTGCGACTCGGCCATGCTCCGGCTGTACGGCGGCGACCGCGTCGTGACCAGCGGCACGACCCTCCCCCCCGGCTGGCACGGATCATCGACCGGGCCATGACGGAATGCGCCGGCCTCCATCCATGTTATGGCGGCGCGCCTCGCCTGTCGCTCTACTCGGATCGGCAAGGAGGTACGTCGTGCCACTCCACCATCGCCGCATCCTGATCGTCGAGGACGAATATATGCTCGCCTTCGACCTGCAGACCGAATTGGAAGACGCCGGGGCGGTGGTCATCGGCCCCGAGCCGTCAGTCGCGCGCGCGCTGTCGCGGATCGACCGGGAGGCGCGGATCGATGCCGCGCTGCTCGACATCAACCTGCGCGGCGAAATGGCCTTTCCGGTCGCCGATGCGCTGGCGGCGCGGCACATCCCGTTCCTGTTCGCCAGCGGCTATGACGACACGGTCATCGGCACCCGCTATCCGGGGGTCGACCGGTGCAACAAGCCGTTCAGCAAGCCGTTGCTGCTGGGTTCGCTCGGCCGGTTGCTGGACGCGGCGCCCGCGCGCCACCCCTGACCGGCGGCCGAAAGGAGATGGCCCATGACTCCCCCCGTGACGCCCGATGGCCGCTATATCGTGGTGCGTGGCCGGCTGTGGCGGCGGGCCAACCCGAACCTGCCGGAGGATGAGCGTCAGGCGCATGTCGATGCGCTGATGCGCGCGCGCCGGGCCGTCCGCGACGCGCTGGCGGGGGATGATGCCGAGGCGCTTCGCGCCGCGCGGGCGGCGGTGAACGAGGCCAAAGTGGCGCTGGGTGAGCGGGGGCCGACCTGGTGGCCGGGCGTCGAGGATCTGAACCGGCACATGGCGCACAACACCCGCTATGCCGACTGGTACGCCGCGCTCGACCCGTCGCAGCACCGCTGAACCAACCGCGACGGCGATCGGTTCTGTCTGCTCCAGATCAGGAGACGAGGCAGAATGGCGAGGATGACGCTGAACGGGTTGGAGATGGCCTATACCGATACCGGTCCCCGCAACGGCCCGGCGGCGCTGTTGCTGCATGGCTGGCCCGACGATGCCTCGACCTGGGATGCGGTGGTCAGCGTGCTGGCGGGTGCGGGCCTTCGCGTGATCGTGCCGACCTTGCGCGGCGTCGGCGAAACGCGATTCCGCCGCGCCGACATCCCCCGCACCGGCGACAGCGCGATCTTGGCGCTGGATGCGATCGCGCTGATGGACGGGCTGGGCATCACCCGCTTCCAGGTCGCCGGGCATGACTGGGGCAGCAATATCGCCGAGGCGCTGGCGGTCGGCTGGCCGACGCGGGTCGAGCGGATGGCGATGCTCAGCACCCCGCCCCGGCTGGGCGGCATGCCCACACCGTCCTTCGCGCAGGCGCAGCGCCAATGGTATCACTGGTTCATGGCGACCGCGCGCGGCGCGCAGGCGGTGCGCGACGATCGCAAGGGTTTTGCCCATATCCATTGGACCAACTGGTCGCCGCCGGGCTGGTTCGATCAGGCGACCTTCGACCGGGTCGCGAAGTCGTTCGAGAATCCCGACTGGGCGGCGGTGACGATCCACAGCTATCGCGCGCGCTGGGACGAGGCCAAGCCCGATCCCGCCGGGCGCTGGCTGGCCGAACGGGTCAAGGCGAAGAAAAGCCTGTCGCTCCCAACCCTCTATATTCATGGTGACCGCGACGGGGTGAACCCGCCCTCGACGGCGGACGATGTGGCGGCCAAATTCACCGGGCCGTTCGCCCGGATCACGCTGACCGGCGTCGGTCACTTCCCGCAGCGCGAGCGCCCCGACGCGGTGGCGCAGGCACTGCGCCGCCTGTTCACGGGTGACGCCAGCCTGTTCCCGGCGGAAGCCGTGCCGGCAAAGCCGGTGTCGCTGGCGCTGGGCGTCGCCGCGATCGGACTGGCGGTCGCGGTCGCCGGGATCGTCGGCAGCCGCCGTCAGGCGGCGGGGCAGTAGCTGCGCAGGAACGCCGCATGGGGCGGGATCGGCGCGATCGCCTCCTCGATCTGGCGATCCAGCCCCGTCAGCGACTCCCGCAACGCCTGGGGGCTGAGCATCCGGACGATCTGATGATGCGCGCGCGGCATCAGCCCCTGGCCCAGCATCACCGACACCCAGGAATCGATGCGGAACAGATCGTCCTGCCCCTGCCACGCGCCCGCGCTTTCGACGAACAGCGCGATGCGTTCCTTCAGGCTGTCGGGTAGCGGCATATCGGCGCACCGCTTCCAGAAGGGGGAATCGTCGCGCTCGGTCTGGGCGTAGTGCAGGATGATGAAGTCGCGGATATGCGCCCATTCATGCGCCGACTGGGCGTTGAACCTCGCCGCCAGCGCACCCGTATCGCCGCCACGGAACGGGAAGGACTGGATCAACCGCATCACCGCGATCATCACCAGATGGATGCTGGTCGATTCGAGCGGCTCGATGAACCCCGCCGCCAGCCCCAGCGCGACGCAATTGCGATTCCAGGCCCGCCGCCGCATGCCCGCGCGAAATCGCAAGGGACGCGGATCGAACAGCGGCCGTCCCTCGACCGCGCCGAGCAGGGTCGCCGTGGCTTCGTCATCGCTCATATGATCGCCGGCATAGACCAGGCCGTTGCCGACCCGCGTCTGAAGCGGGATCTGCCAGCGCCAGCCGGCACGGTGCGCGATGGCGCGGGTATAGGGCACGGGTTCGCGCACCGCCTCGGTCTGCACCGCCAGCGCGCGGTCGCAGGCCAGCCATTGGCTCCAATCCTCGAACCCAGTCTCCAGCGCTCCTTCGATCAGCAGCGCGCGAAAGCCGGTGCAGTCGATGAACAGGTCACCCGCGATCCGCTCACCGCGTTCGAGATGCAGCGCGGCGATGTCCCCGCCCTCACCGTCGCGCTCGACACGCGTGATCCGCCCCTCGACCCGACGCACCCCCGCCGGCTCGGCGATGGCGCGCAGGAAGCGCGCATAGGCGGTGGCATCGAGATGATAGGCATAGGCCAGCGTCTCGTTCGCATCGCGCGCGAACCGCCCCGCCGCCGCCGCGCGCGCCTCGCGCGAATAGTCGGTATAGTCGCGCCCGAAGCCCTGGGCGCGCGCCTCCAGCCAGAAATGCTGGAAATCGGCGATCGGGATCGACCGGCCCACCGTGCCGAAGGGGTGGAAATAGCGCGCGCCCACGTCCTGCCAATTCTCGAACGCGATGCCCAGCTTGAACGTCGCCTGGGTCGCGGACATGAACGCCGCCTCGTCCACCCCCAGAAAGGCGTGGAAGCTGCGTGCGGTGGGGATGGTCGACTCGCCGACGCCGACCGTGCCGATCTCATCCGATTCGACCAGCATGACGTCGACCAGCGGCCCCAGTTGCCGCACCAGCGCGGTCGCCGCCAGCCAGCCGGCGGTGCCGCCCCCTGCGATGACGACACGGGTGGGCGGGGGCCTGTCGCTCATCGATTCAACCTGTGCAGCAGATAGGCGCGCAACCGCCGCGCACCCTGATCGTCCAGCGGGGCGAGCGGCCCGTGCACCGCCGGCGGCAGATGGCCTGTCACCGCCTCGTCGGGGCCGAAGATGTAATGGTCGAGGATCGCGCGCCAGGCCTGTTTCTCCGCCGCCGGCCGGTCGCGCAGCGAGAGGATCGCGTGCATCACCGTGTCCATCGGGCTGTCGAGGAAGTCGGGCGCGGCGTTCCACCAGTAATTCACCAGGACGTTGAAATCGTCCAGCGCCTCGACATGATGCCACCAGAGCGCCGGATAGACGAGGAGATCGCCGGGGCCGAGTTCGGCCACCTGCGCATGGGCGACCGCCTCGGCAAAGCGGGGAAAGCGGTCGAGATCGGGGGCGGCGAAATCGACCATGCTCACCACCTGCCCGCCCGGGGTCGGCGCCAGCGGCCCCGGATAGAGATTGCCGATCTGGTCGGGCGGGAACAGCGTGAAGCGGCGATGCCCGACCGCGCAGATCGCGGCATTGTTCGCCATGTCGTAATGCGCCGAGGCGATGGTGCGATTGCCGATCCAGATGCTGGCGAGCGGCGGATGCTGCGCGAACAATCCCCCCGCCGGCGTGAGTTCATTCTCGGTCCGAAAGCCGGGCAGATAGGTGTCGAGGTCGGTCGACCCCATATAATAGGCCGTACCCGACCGGTCGCCGAGCAGCCGATCGAGAAATTCGGGCAAGGCGAAGGGCCGCGCCTGGAAATTCAGCGCGGTGGCGCCGGCGTCATAATGGAAACGCCCCCGGATCGCAGGGTCGCCGATATAGCCGGTGACCGGCCGTCCCTGATCGAAGCGGCGCAGATAGTCCGCCGCCGCCGCATCGGAGCGCTTGCCCTCGCGCACCAGCGGCCAGTCGGCGGCATGGCCGCGCAGGATGACCGGCACGCCGTCCGCGACCAGCGCCGCCAGGTCGGGCGCGCCGTCCGCCGCGATTTCGCGGACTCGCGCCGTCACGGGCAGGCGGTCAGCCATGCGCGTCCTTCCGGATCTTGCGATCGATCAGATGGCGCAGATTGCCCAGCGACGAGGCGATCCAGATGGCGGGGCGCAGATGGTCCTGCGCGTGCAACATCGCCAGCGTCTCAGGGTCGAGCGCCGCCAGCCGGTCGGTGTCGACGGTCAGGCAATCGGGGATATTGTAGCGCCGCCCCTCGTCCAGATCGAGTTGCAGCAGCGCAGGCGTCAGCAACCCCGCCCCCTCCAGCGCGTCGAACAGCTCGGCCTCGGTCTGCACCCCGACATAGATACGCTGAAGCATCGCCGAGACATGGTCGAGCAGCGGTGCGTTGCCGCCATGGTCGCGAAAGACGGCCATGCCGTCCGGGGTCAGGCGCGGATGATCGGGATCGACGAACACCATCGGCGCGCCGTCCGCGTCATGCCCGATCGAAAACGGCCCGCGCGCCCGCGTCGCGGGGATATAGCGCGCGTCCCAGCGCTCCTCGTCGAGGAACAGATTCTCGTCGGGGTCGAGGCCCAGCAGCACCGTGGCATAGAGCCTGTCGCTCTCGTCCCGGCGCAGCAGGATCGCATAGTCGCGCTGCAATTCCTCGAACTCGGGCGGGAAGACGCGCGTCTGGTTGATCGCGTCGCCGTAACGCGCGTGATGACCGACCGCGACGCGAAGGTCGCGGTGGTCGACATTGTTGAGCAGCACGAAGGTCATGATCGCCCTCTATACCCGGAAGACCGCCGGGGGGGCAGCGGCCTTCCGAGTTCCGGCATCAGAAGCGGTAGCGCGCACCTACCAGATAACGGGCGGAGCCTTCCGCCAGATACCAGGTGTTCATGCGGTCGCGACCATAGGTCTGGACGCCCTCCTCCGTCAGGTTGATCGCCTCGAAGCCGAGCGCGAAGCGCGGCGTCAGGTCGAAGCTCATCGAGAGGTCGAGCTGGCCATAAGGCGCGGTGAAGACCGGGTTGCGGTCGCCGCCACGATTGATGTCGCTCAGGAACTTGTCACGCCAGTTGTACGACAGGCGCATCGAGATGCCGTGCTTGTCGTAGATCAGCGTGGCATTGGCGGTATCCGACAGGCCGACCAACGCGAAGGTGTTGACCGTCGGATCGGCGGCGATGTCGATGCCGATATTGCCGCGCACCAGCGTGTAGCTGGCGGCGAGGCCGAAGCCGGTCTCGCCCAGGAAATACTGGCCCGCCAGCTCGACGCCATAGATATGCGCGTCGCGGTTGTTGATCGGCGTGTTGACCGCGAAGTTGAACAGCGGATCGCTGGCGTTCGGGCTGACGTCGAGCGCGCCAAGCACCTGGTCGACGAACCCCTGGTTCAGCGCGCGGCTCTGCGTGTTGTAGTTCGCCCCGAACTGCGCATTGGTCGCCGCGACATTGCCGCCATTCTGCTGGAGCAGCGCGGTATAGGTGAACAGGTTCACGTCCGTAATGTCGGCGCCAAAGGTGCCGGTCAGCTGCTCCTTGGCCACGCCCGAGCGCGTGCCCGCCGCACCCGAGGTCGCGTCGCGCAGGCCGAACAGGTTGCGGTTGACGACCGTGTTGCCGATGAAATTATGCACCCGCTTGTCGAAGAAGCCCGCCGACAGGAACACGTCCTTGCGCGGATACCATTCCAGCGTGACGTCGATATTGTCGGCCGACAGCGGCAACAGCCCGGTATTGTTGGCCGAGCCCGTGGCGATGCCGCCGATCGCGGTCGGCCGCCCCGGCGCGCCGACACCGGTCGAGGCGAACAGATTGCCGTAAGGCGCACGTGAGATCGTCTTGCTGTACGAGGCGCGGGCGAACAGATTGTCCATCACCTCCAGCTTGGCGTCGATCGCGGGCAGCCAGTTGCTGTACGATCCGCGCGCCGTGATCGCCTGGCGATCGGTGCTGTTCTGGACGACGAAGTCGTTGTCGGCGGTCCAGACGATGGCCAGCGGCACCGGCTGGAGCGAGACCGCGCTGACCTTGGTATTCTCGTACCGCAGGCCGGCGACGATCTGCGCGGTGCGGCCGAAGACGGTGCCGTTCCAGGTGCCCTGGAGATAGCCGGCCCAGATATTCTCGCGTACCGAATTGTCGCTGTTGGCGTCGATATTGTTGCGATGGTCGACGCCGTCGTTGGTCACGCCGATATAATGGTTGAACAGCGTGTTGTAGAGCTTGGTCGCGTCCTGCGTGCGGAACGCGATCTGGGTGTTCGCGTCGGCGTTCGGGTTGTTATGCTCGAACTTGCAGGTGTTGCAGAACTGGAAGACCTGGCCCGGGGCCAGCTGCGCGACGTCGGGCGGCAGCGAGTTGCCCCAGTCGCCCAGCACCTGGCGGGTATTGTACTGGGTCTGGCGCGTGGTGGTGGTGCGATAGTCGCCACCGGCGTCGAAGCGGAACTGGTCGTTCAGCTCCCACCCGGCATCGGCGCGGATTTCCTTGATCCGCTGCGTCTGGTTCGACGCGAACTGGCGCTGCACCGCGCTCGACAGATCGCCGACATCGAGGATGCCGTTGCCATTGCCCTTGATGAAGCTCTGGCCGGTCGGCGTCGTGCTGCGCGTGCCGTCATTGATGGTCAGCGTCTGCTGCGGGAAGCCGTCAGGGGTCCAGAACAGGCTGTGCGACGCCACGACCGGCGCGTTGATCGCGACGGTGGTCGAGGTCTGACCGTTGGGATTGTCCGGCGCGCTCTGCGCCTCGCCGATATGGCCGTCGATCGACAGGCTGAAGCGGTCGGTCGGCTTCCATTCGATATTGCCGCCGAAATCGTACAGCTTGTTCTTCTGCGCGCGGTACGCCTGCTCGAACGCGGCGTCCTTCACGCCGTTGATCGTCTCGGCCAGGAATTGCGTGGTGGCGATGCCGTTGCTGGCGTCGTCGAACGTCACTTCGCCGAACGGACGGTTGAACCAGTTGGACTGGCTCGACCGGCGCTCCGACTGGCGGAGCTGCGCGTAGAGGCCATCGGCGGTGAAGGTCAGCGTGTCGGTCGGGCGGAATTGGATGATCGCCTGGCCGTTGACGCGCTCGCGGCTGGCCTCCGAGAAGTGATAGCGGAAGTCGTTGGGGACCGAGACCAGCGGATTGCCGGTCGGGCGGTTGTTGATCTTGGTCGCCGCGTTCACGAAGCCGTTGGACGGGTTCAGGAAGTCGTTCAGCGAGCGGATGTTCCAGTTATCCGGCGCGACGCTGGCGAAGCTGAAATTGCGCTTCTGATAGCTGCCGAACAGCGACACGCCGAAGCGCTGCTCGCTGTCGGACCAGCCGACCGTGCCCGACGCCTCGGGCGTGACGCGTGCGCCGCAGTCGATGCAGTCGGCCGAGCTGTTGTCATAGCTGCCCTTGACGCCCAGCGAGCCGATGAAGCCGGTATCGGCCGCATCGAGCGGACGGCGGCTGACCACGTTGATCGTCGCGCCGATCCCGCCCGAGGGGATGGCGGCGCGGCCGGTCTTGTAGACCTCCAGCGTCTTCACGCCTTCGGAGGCGAGGTTGGAGAAGTCGAACGACCGGCCGAAGCCGCCCGCGCCGTCGCCGCCCTGGTCGCCGCCGACCGCGACGATGTTCGAGGTGGCCAGCTGACGCCCGTTGAGCGTGACGAGGTTGTATTGCGCGCCGAAGCCGCGCACCGTCACGGTCGAGCCTTCGCCGTTGCGCCGGTCGATCGACACGCCGGTGATACGCTGCAGCGACTCGGCCAGGTTGGTGTTGGCGAACTTGCCGATGTCCTCGGCGCTGATCGCGTCGACGACGCCGTTCGAGTCGCGCTTGATCGCGATCGAGCGTTCCAGCGAGGCGCGCACGCCGGTGACGACGATATCGCCGCTATTGGTTTCGGGCTGGGCGTTGGTGGGGCTGGCCTCGCCGGCGGGAGGCGGCGGGTTGCCGGTATCGGCCTGCGGCGTGCCCTGCTGCGGATCGCCGGCGGCGACCTGTGCCTGGGCGTGGCCGGCCAGCAACAGCCCGGCGCTCAGCCCCAGTATCGATGTCGAGCGCACGAGTGCGCGCGCAAGCGTCTTCCCCTTCATCCCACCTCTCCCTGTTCACGACGTCATGGCGCCGCTGTGTTCTGCCCGGCCGTTCATCGGCCAAGTCTTTGTATCAAAGCCTTGCTATACCGACCGACATCGGTGTCAACGAAATTGCCCTTCACCTATGCCGGTCGGATCGATCAGTTGGTCGACTGTGCTTCCGCCGCCACAGTCAAATCGCCCGACGCCACGGGATGTTCGGCATCGATGGCCAGCGTCAGGCGATAGGACCCGGCTGCGGTCGCCCAGCCTTTGCCCTTGGTCCAGCGTGCCAGGATGCGCGGGTCGGCGGCGATCGAGATTTGCCGCGTCTCGCCCGGCGCCAGCGTCACCCGCTGGAACCCGGCCAGCCGCAGCGGCCCCTGCCCCTGGCCGGTGACGTATAGCTGCGGCACGACGACGCCCGCGCGCTTGCCGCTGTTGGTGACCGCCACCGCGACCGCCGGGGCGGCGCCACCGGTGAAGCGTGGGCTGCCGAAGCGGAATCGGGTGTAGCTGAGGCCATGGCCGAACGGGAATAGCGGCCGGTCGCCCCGCGCGGCATACCAGCGATAGCCGACATCGCTGCCTTCCTGATAATCGACCGGGAAGGGGGCGAGGTCGCCGGTGTCGACGACGCCCGCATTGCTCGACGCATCGGTCAACGCGGTGACGCCGGCGGGCAGGACCGGGCGCGGACGCGGCAGTTGCGCGATGGTGCGCGGGAAGCTGATCGGCAGGCGGCCCGAGGCGTCGACCTGTCCGAACAGCACGCGCGCGATCGCCTCGCCACCGCGCTGGCCGGGATACCAGGCCTGGACGATGCCGGCGACATCATTCACCCAGGGCATCAGCACCGGGCCGCCCGTCTCCAGCACGACCACGCTGCGCGGATTGGCCGTGGCCACCGCCGCGATCACCGCATCCTGATTGTCGGGCAGCGACAGCGAGGGGGCATCCTGCGCCTCGGTCTGCCACTGGGTGGCGAAGACGATGGCGACATCGGCGGCCTTGGCGGCAGCGGCCGCCGCCGCCGGATCGCGCCCGTCGACGAAGCTCACCTGCGCGCTCGGTGCCGCCGCCCGGATCGCACGAAGGGGTGAGGAATTGTGATAGGTGATCCGCGCGAAGGACGCCGCCGCGCCCTTGGTCAGCGGAATCTCGATCGGCACGCCACCGACCGAGCGCACCTGGCTCGACCCGCCGCCCGACAGCACGCCGACATCGGCATGGCCGCCGATCACGACGATCCGCTTCGCGCTCGCCGCCAGCGGCAGGACGTCGCGGTCGTTCTTCAGAAGGACGATCCCGGCCTCGGCGGTGCGCTGGGCGACGTCGGCATGCGCGGCATAGTCGATGGCCTGCGCGGTCGCGGGCGTGGGATCGTCGTACAGCCCGCTGGCGATGACGCCGGTCAGGATGCGCTCCACCATCTCGTCGAGCCGCGCCTCGGGTACGCGACCGGCCGCGATCGCGTCGGCGAGCGGCTGGCCGAAATAGATCTGCTTGTCGAGTTCCTGCCCCGATTCCTGATCAAGCCCGGCGAGCGCGGCCTTCTCGGTCGAATGGACCCCGCCCCAGTCGCTCATGACGAAACCCGGATAGCGCCATTCGCCGCGCAATATGTCGGTCAGCAGGAAGCGGTTCTCGCAGGCATAGTCGCCGTTGATCTTGTTATAGGCGCACATGACCGATCCCGGCCGACCGAGGTCGATCGCGATCTTGAACGCCAGCAAGTCACTCTCGCGCAAGGCCTTTTCGTCGATCCGTGCGTCTAGGATGTTGCGCCCCGTCTCCTGCGCGTTGAGGACGTAATGCTTGACCGTCGAGACGATGTGGTTCGATTCGACACCCCGGATCGACTCGCCCGCCATGATGCCGGCCAGCAGCGGGTCCTCGCCCAGATATTCGAAGTTGCGGCCGTTCCAGGCGTCGCGGGTCAGGTTGACCCCGCCCGCGAGCAGCACGTTGAAGGTCTTGGCCCGCGCCTCCGCGCCGATCATCGCGCCGCCGGCATAGGCGATGGCGGGATCGAAACTGGCCGCCGTGGCCAGGCTGGAGGGCAAGGCGGTGGCGGTATCACCTTTGCGCTGTTCGACCTGGTTGGCCACGCCGAGGCTGGCGTCGCTCTCCCGCAGCGTCGGCACGCCCAGCCGGGGGACGCCCGGCACATAGCCCGCCGACGGAATCATGTCGGCATGGCGTTCCTTGGTCATCGGCGGGAACAGGCCATGGACATAGGCGAGCTTTTCGGCGCGCGTCATCGCCTTGACCAGCGCACGCGCGCGCTCGGCGGCGGGCGCAGCCGTGTTGCGCCACACGCCATCGACCGGGGCCGCCTGCTGCGCCGACAGGGCGACGGGGGCGGCGCCGACGAGAAGGGCGGCGGCAAAAGCGAGGCGATAGGTCATGAACGGCTCCTGGCAGTCGGGGTCGAACAGGAGCGCAAGGGCCCATGGCGAACGGAGGCCAAGCCCCCTGCCCGCACATGATCCTCTCCCGGTGAAACCCCGTTTCGCCATCGATGTTCGGCGTGTATGACATCGATGTCAACGCCAAATCGGTGATGATGGCGTGGGCGATGTCTGCCCAAGGCCGGGACAGGGTCGTGCCGCCTCACGCGTTGCGGGCGGGTCGGCCCTGGCTAAAATGGACAGAATATGCGGCCTTCTCCGATTCCCCTCCCCTCCGGTGCGCCGCGATGAAGCCGCTGACCATCAAGGACGTGGCGCGTCAGGCGGGCGTCTCGCCCAAGACCGTGTCGCGCGTCATCAATGGCGAGGCGCATGTCCGCCCCGAAGTGCGCGAGGCGGTGGCGCGCGTCGTCGCCGAGATGAACTATCAGCCCAACGCCTTTGCGCGCGGGCTGTCGAGCACGCGCTCCTTCCTGATCGGGCTGTTCTTCGACGATCCGGCGTGCAGCTATGCCAATGACGTGCTGCTAGGCGCGCTGGGCCGGGCGCGGGCGCTGGGCCGGCATCTGGTGATCGAGACGGTGGCGTTCGACCGGGCGGACTGGCGCGAGCGGCTGGAGGAAAGCCTGCGCGGCCTGCGGCTGGGCGGGGCGATCCTGACGCCGCCAATTGGCGACCGCGACGACCTGATCGCGATCTTCGAACGGCATGACGTGCCGGTCGTGCGGATCGCGCCGGGCACCCACACCGCGCGCACCCCGCGCGTCTGGATGGACGACCGCGCGGCGGCGCGCACGATGACCGAGCATCTGCTGGCGCAGGGGCATCGCCGGATCGGCTTCGTGCGCGGCAATCCGCAGCACACCGCGTCCGAGCGGCGCTGGATGGGCTTTTACGAGGCGATGACCGATTTCGGCATCGTGCCCGACATGGCGCATGTGGCGCAGGGCGACTTCACCTTCCGCTCCGGCCTGCTCGCCGCCGAGACGCTGTTGCGCGGGGCCAACCCGCCCAGCGCGATCTTCGCCAGCAATGACGAAATGGCGCTGGGCGTGCTGACCGCCGCCAGTGCCGCGCAGATCGCGGTACCGCAATCGCTCGCCATCGCGGGGTTCGACGATGCGCAACTGGCGCGCATGGCCTGGCCGCAATTGACCACGATCCGCCAGCCCAATGTCGAAATGGCCGCCGCCGCGATCGACCTGCTGGTCGACCGGCCACCCGATGACGGCGTCATGCCCGCGCTGGAGCTTCCCTATGAACTGGTCGTCAGGGCCAGCTCGCGCGTCGAGGACGCGCGCGAGGTCCAGCCGAAACCCCAGACCGGCAGGTAACAGGCGGCGGGCAAAAGCAACGCGGGCAGCAATCCGATTCGGTCGGCGAGCAGCCCGGTCAGCAGCGGCACGACCGCGCCGCCCACCACCGCGACGCACAGCACCATGCCGCCGGCCGGCGCCTCCTCCGGCCGGGCGGGCAGCGCGAGGACATAGATGGTCGGGTACATGATCGAATTGGCGATCCCGACCGCCAGCAGCGCGACCGTCGCCGCCATGCCCTGCCCCAGCAAGGCCGCCAGCACGAGGCAGGGTGCCAGCGTCGCCGCCGCGGCGAGCAGCAGCGCCGGCGCCATCCGCCGCAACAGCCACGCGCCCGCGAACCGCCCGACCATCGCCCCGCCCCAGTACAGCGCGACCAGCCGCGCGGCGGCGACGGGTGACCAGCCCCCGCCATGACGGGTCATCAGAAAGTCGGTCAGCAGCGCGCCGATCGTGACCTCCGCCCCCACATAGGCGAAGATCGCCAGCGCCCCGCCCTGCAACCGCCGGTTGCGCAGCGCCGCCATCCATCGCCCGCGCGCATGCGCCTTGGGTGCCAGCCCGGCCAGCAGGTCGCGGTAACGCGCAAAACCCAATGCCAGCCCCGCCAGCACCAGCGCCGCCAGTCCGAAGGGCAAGGCGGGCAGCCAGCCGCCGGCCCGCCCCGTCGCCGGGATTAGCGTGCTCGCCCCCAGCACCGGGCCGATGACGGTGCCCAGCGAGTTGAATCCCTGAAGCAGGTTCAGTCGCGTCGCCGCCAGCCGGGGATCGCCCGCCATCGTCACCGCATTGTTGCTGGCGATCTGGAGGAAGGTCGCCCCCGTCGACAGCGCGAGCAGCGCGAGCAGGACGGCCGCATAGACCTGCGTCCCCAGCCCGAGGATCAGCAGCCCGCTGCCCAGCGCCATGATCGCGAGGCCCGTCGCATTGGCGCGCATATAGCCGGCCTGCGCGACCAGTGCGGCGGCGGGAAAGGCGAACAGCAGATAGCTGGAAAAGGAGGCGAACTGCACCGCACTCGCGGCACCATAGCCCAGCCCCCAGGCGAGGCGGACGCGCGGCACCAGCAGGCTGATCGACGACGCGACGAAGCCGCCGATGAAGAATACCCCGATCGACAGCCGGAACAGCAAGGTCGCCGTCCGCGCCGCATCGCCCTGGGGCGCGACTTGAGATGCGGCGGGCGGATCGCACGGGGACATGGCCCCCTGCCTATCAGCTTTTGTCACGCCGCCAACACCGGCGTCAGGCCCGCATCCGGGCAACACGACCAATCCGGAACACGAAGACGCCCAGATAGACCAGGGTCAGGAGGAGCAATATGCCGAGCGGCCCGACCACCTCGCTCGCCCGTGCACCCATCTGGTTCAGCCGGATGAACAGATGCATGCCGCCGGTCGCGGGCGAGGCCCAGGCCAGCGTCGCCAGCCAGCGCGGCATCGCGTCGAGCGGCCAGGCGAACCCCGCCAGAAAGACGAGCGGGACCGAGGTCGGCAGGAGGATCTTCAACGCGTCGTCGCCATTCCGAAAGAACGTGCCCACCGCCAGCCCCAGCGCCGCGACCGCCCCGGCAAAGGCGGGCACCGCGACCAGCAGCATCGGCATGTTGCCGCCGCGCGGCATGTCCTGCACCCAATAGATGAACCCGAAATAGAAGAATGCCGCCAGCATGCCGATCACCGTGCATGCCATCCACATGCCGAGCGCGGCGGGCAGGCGGACGGGGGCGGGATTGCGCCGTCGCCGCTCCGCGATCAGCCGGGCGCTGGCGAACAACAGGGTCTGTTGCAGGATGATATTGGCGACCGCCGGGAAGATATAGTCGCGATAGCCGCCGGTGGTATTGAACAGCGGGTGGACCAGCACGGGCATCGCCGCCTGCCGCGCGGCCACGCCGCCCCGCGCCGCGCGCCATTCCTCGATCGTGTCGACGACCACCTCGGCCAGCCCCGCGCCGACGCTTTCGGCGCGCAGCAGATAGGTGCCGTTGAGCCAGAGCGCGACGCCGCTCGTCCCCCGCCCGGACAGCGCGTTGCGGGTGAAATCGGGCGACAGCATCAGGATCGCCTCCGCGCCGCGTTCGCGCATCACCGCGCGCGCGGCGGGCATGTCCGCCACCTCGCCCACCACCGCCACCGCCCGCGTCTGGCCCAGATGCGCGACCAGCCGCCGCGACAGGGGGCTGTGATCGCCATCGACCACCACCACCGGCAGACGGGTCGCCGTCTGGTGCGCATAGGGCGCGGGATAGTAGAAGGCATAGAGCAGGACCGACAGCACCGCGACCGCGACCAGATCGCGCGTCGTCAAGATGGTCAGCAGCGTCTGCTCGAACGCCGCGCGCACGCTCATGCCCGCGCCTCCGCCCGCCGGATCAGCAACACACCCGCCCCGCCGGCGACCAGCGGATAGAGCAGCAGGACGGCGGCATTGCGCAGGAAGGGCATGGCGGCGACACCCATCACCTGATCCATCTGCAGCGTCATGAAATGGGTCAGCGGCAGGATCTGGCTCCACACCCGCGCGAACAGTCCCGCGCCGGTCAGCGGCAGCGACGCCCCCGAATAGGCCAGCGCCGACCCCGCCAGGATCACCGCGCCCGACAGCGACGTCGACACCTCGCGCGTCGCCGCGACCAGCAGCAGCGCGAGCGCGGCGGTGGCGGCGAACAACAGGACCAGCCCGACGATGATCAGCATCAGGCTGCCCTCGGGCCGATAGCCGCGCGCCAGCGTCAGCCACAGCATCCATATGATGCCCCACAACGTCCCCGCCGCGATATGCGGCAACAGCCGCCCGACCAGCGTCGCGACCGGGGCCGGGGTGCGCCGGACAAAGGCGGCGAAGCCATGATCCTCCATCAGCGCGCCGATGCTCGAGACACAGGTGACCGCGATCATCAGGTGCAGGATGCCCGGCCCCAGCAACAGGCCCAGATACCATTCGAAACTGGTCGTCGGATTGCCCAGGATCGTGACCGCGATACCCGGCAGCGGCAGGCGCGCGCCCGCCACCTGGCCCAGCCCCGCGTCCCGCGCCCTCGCGCGCAGCAGCGTCGCGGTGATCACCGCCCGCAAATTGGTCGCGGCCAGTGCGCCGGTCGACAGGAACACCGCCTGATGGAAGATTTCGACCGGCGCGCCGTCCGCCACACGGCTCCCGACGCCGTGCGGGATGACCACCGCCGCCACCGCCCGCTCGCTGCGGATCATCGCCATCGCGCTGTCGAGGTCGGCGCTGCGCGCGACGATGCGAAGGCCGTGCGAGGCCGCGATGTCGCGCGCGATCGCCCGCCCCAGCGCGCCGCCGTCATGGTCGACGATCACCGTCTTCAGGCCATAGGGCGACCCCGCGAACAGCATCGCCGCCATCGACCCCAACAGGATCAGCGGCATCAGCGTCAACAGGATCAGGTCGACCCGCGTCCGCCCGATCCGCGCGATCTCGGCCCGAAAACCGGCCCCGACCGCGCTCATTGCGGCCAGTCGAACAGCACGCTCATCCCCGGCCGCAGTCCGGCGACCGGCGTCACCGGTTTCAGCTTCACCGCAAAGGCGCGCACGTCATAGCCGCGCGACTGCCGGGTGGCGCGCCATGTCGCGAAGCTGCCTTGCGCCGCCACATGTGCGACGCGGAACCGCACGTCGCGGTCGAGCGCGGGCACATGGCCGATCAGCTCGCGGCCCATCGCCATGCCGCGATAATCATCCTCGCGCACGTTCAGCGTCACCCAGGGATGATCGATGTCGATCACCTGAAAGGCGGGCAGGATCGGGCTGACGATCTCGCCGTCGCGCAACAGCCGGCGCGACACCTCGCCATCGATCGGCGACACCAGTTTCGTCTCGCGCAGCAGCGCATCGGCGGTCGCGGTGGCGGCGGTGGCCGCGCGCACCTGCGCATCGGCGATGGCGCGATTCTGGGGGCGGACGCCGGCGACGACCTTGTCATATTGCGCCTTGGCCGCCTGAGCCGCCCGCGCGCTGCTGTCGCGTGCGGCATGCGCCTCGTCGCGGCGTTGCGCGGCGATGACCCCTTCGGCGAACAGCCGGTCGGCGCGCCGGCTGGAGGTGGCGGCAAGGTCGGCGGTCGCCTGCGCCGCCAGCCATGTCGCACGGACCGAGGCGACATCCTCGCCGCGCGCGCCCTCGACCGCGATCGACTGGAGCGCGCGCGCACTGTCGAGCGCGGCCTGCGCCTGTTGGCGGCCATTGGCGACTTCGGGCGCGGACAGCGTGGCGAGCACCTGTCCCCGGCGGATGCGATCGCCCTCATCGACGTGCAGATGGTCGACACGCGCCAGCGTCTTGGTGGCGATGTTGATCTCCTCCGCCTCGACCTCGCCCTGCAACGGCTCGGGCGCGGGGCGGCTGGCGAGCCACAGGCCGATGCCGATCAGGACCGCGACCAGCACCAGCCCGCCCCACAGCAACACCCGCGCCCGGCGTGACGGCGTGGGCGAAGGCTCGGGCGGCGGCGATGGCGTGTCGGCGGGGGTTTCGATCTCGCTCATCGGCGCGGCTCCTCGGTCAGGCGGATGTCGGCCCGCGCCAGGTGATCGGAAAAATCGTCAAGCCGCCCCGACGCGGCCAGCAACCCGGCCAGCGCCAGATCATATTCATAGGCGGTCGCCGCCTTTTGCGTGCGCGCGGCCGCCAACACGGCCTCGGCCCCCAGCACGGCGGTCAACGTCCCCTCGCCCTCGCGGAACGACACCTGCTGAACACGCAGATTCTCGCGCGCCGCCGCCATCGAACTGTCGAGCGACAGGAACGCGCGCCGGGCGCTTTCGACGAGATCCCACGCCTTCAGCGTCGCCCCCGTCGCCGCCTTGCGCGACTCGCGCGCGGCATCGGCGGCGGCGGCGGCATTTTCCTGCGCGGCGTTCAGCGCGTGGCGGCGATCAACATTGGACAGCAGCGTATAGCGCACGCCCACGCCCGCCACCCAGTCCGGCTCGGTCGGCAGGCTGTTGCCGCGATTGAGATTATATTCGCCGAACGCGAAGGCCTGTGGTCGGTAGCGCGACCGGGCGAGGTCGACCCCGGCATCGGCCACGCCGCGCGTCGCCTCCGCCTGGCGCGTCTGGGGCAGGCTCGCCTCGCCGCCCAGGAAGCTGGCGGCGGGGGCCAGCGGACGGCTGGCGACGAACAGCGGGGTCAGCGGCGCGACCGCCTCCACCTCCAGCAGCCGCGACAAATCGCCCCGCGCGCTGTCGGCGGCGATCGCCGCGCGCTGCCATGTGCGGTCGGCGGTGTCACGCGCCACCTGCGCTTCCAGCGTGCGGGCATGGGGGATGACGCCCGCCGCCTCCAGCTTGCGCGCATCGGACAGCAGCCGGTCGAGCGCCTCGCGCGATTCCAGCGCGGAGGCCGCAAGCTGGGCCGCCATGATCTGTCCGAAATAGACGCGAATCAGGTTCAGCCGGGTCAGGTCGCGCGCCTGCGCCGCGCGCGCCGCCGCCATGTCCGCCCCCGCCCTGGCCCCGCGCTGGATGGCCGGGATCGCACCGCCCGAATAGAGCGGCAGGACACCCTGCACCGTCGGGCGGAACACATCGTCGCGGTAGCGATAGGACAGGCTGTCGGGAATGATCGCGAACAGGCCGGGCAGCGCCTGCGAGATGCGGCCGACAATGTCGCCGGCGATCTGTTGAAAGGCGGGGGGCACCGCGCCGGGAATGCCCGACAGGAAATCCTGGGTCGCATCGCTCGCCGACTGTTTCGACCCGGTAAGATCGACCGACAGCGTCTTCTGATATTCGAGATATTGCGCCGAGGCGGTGATGATCGGGCGGCGGAGCGTCGCGACAGCCGCCGCCGTCTCGCGCGCTGCGGTTTCGGCATGATCGGCGGCGGAAAGTGCCGGCGATACCGTCTGCAACCGGTGCGCGGCCGCGTCATAGCTCAGCGCGATCGGTCGATCCTGCGCCATCGTGCCCGCCGGCCACCCCATCAGGGCAAGGGCAAACAGGCATCGCGTGGGACCACGCGGCGAACCGACCGTCTTCACATCGACACTCCCCGTCTGGCCCCCGCCCATGACGGGCATAGCGCGGTTGACGCTTACGTCAAAGGGTCGGGCGTCAAAGGGTCGGGATGCGGAGAGGAGCGATCGGTCGAAATGGGTGCTCCGGCGGACAGGGCATGACCCCGCCCGCCGTCGCGATGACGTTACTTGCCGCGCAGCGTGTTGATCAGGGCAAGACCCAGCACGCCGCCCAGTGCGGCGGCCGCGAAGGGACGCTCCTGCACGAAATTGCGCACCGCGTCCTTGGCGTCGCCGAAGGTCTTCTGCGCGGTGCCGGCCAGCTGATCGGACTTGCCCTCGGCCTGCAGCGACTTGTCGCCCATCGCCGACCCCAGACCTTCCTTGACCTGGCCGCCGATGTTGGTGGCCGAACCGGTAAGCGTATCGGTGTTCATCGATCGTCTCCTTGGCAAATGGATGGGACAGCGTCCTATCCCCGCCAGCCCAACGCGCGACGCGCCTTTGGGGTGCATCGACCCGATCACCCCATCGCTTATCCGGCCAGCCCCGCCGCGACCGCCTGGACGCGCAGGCGCGGGAACACCGCCTCGACCGGCTTGGTATCGGGCAGGATATAGACATAGCCGCCCTTGCGCCGGAACAGCGGCTGGATCTGGCGGGCATAGACCGCCTTGGGCACGTTGATGCAGCCAAAGGTGATGCGGTTGTCCGCCGGGTCGGGCGACAACATCCGCTCGCGCCGCTTCTCGCGCGCGCCGGCATCGGTCGGGATCGGATGGATCGCCACCGAGGTCGCATAATCGACCCACAGCACCCGCTCGCCCGCCACCGGCAGCCCGAATTTGGCAAGATAGCGGCCCGCCGGCGTCGTCTTTTCGGCCGGTCCCAGATCGGCCAGCTTCTTGCTGCCGACGCCGGGACTCGCTTCGTCGCCGGGCGCGATGCCGATCAGGACGGGGGCGGCGGCGACCTGTTTGCCCTTGCCGTCGAACAGGAACATCGTCGCCTGGGTCTTGTCGATGACCGCCCAGGGCAGGCCGTGATTGTCGCCCGCGCCGCCGACCCAGGTCATGACGCGCGACGCCGCCTCGGACGGCAGCAGGACGGGCGGCGGCGCGACCGGTGTGGCGGCGGTCTTGGGCCTCGTCTTGGTCTTGGCGGACTTGGCCTTGGGCGGCGGTGCAGCCGCCATCGCCGTCGTCGGCAGGATCAACGCCAATCCCGCCATGATCCGCACGATCGGAGTCATCGTTGGGGCATGCTCACAAAAGATCGGCCGCCCCGCGAGGGGACGGCCGAGAGGCTGAAAGGGGATATATTCGGTACGCCTTGCGCGATCAGTGGCGCGCGCGCTTGGCGGGACGCTGTTCCTGAACGGTCAGGCGCTGGTCCATGCCATCGACCCGGCCATTGAGCTGGTCGAGCCGCTGACCGTTATTCTGCGCCTGTTGCGAGGCGGCCTGCGCCTCGGCCAGCGCGGACTTGGCCGTGCCATCGGTTTCCTGCAACCGGGCCTCGAGCGTGTCGACGCGCTGGCTGACCGGCGCGATCTGTTCGCGGACGAAGGACTTGGTGGCGCAACCGCCAAGGCTGACGGCACCTGCCAAAGTTGCCAGAGCAAGCAGGGATTTGGACGCGTAAGCAGACATTACTGGACTTTCAGTCGTTGACCAACTGAAACAAGCAAGCCGAGCCGCACGAAACGTACAATCCGCATTCTGTTCGACCGTGCCGCATCTTCGACCAGTCGATACGGCCGCGTAACAGGCCGTGAATTTGGCGCAGTTCGTCGCATGACACTTTGGCCCGCCGGGATTACTTGCGCGACTTGCGGCCCGAACCGCTGGCGAACGGATCGCGCGGAATGTCGTCCGAACCGGCTTTTTCGTCGCCCGACACGCGCGGCGTCGCGGCCGATCGGGCGACGCACTGGCGCAGCGCGGTGACCGCCGCACCGCTGCCATCGAGCGGCAGGCGCTCGACCGGCGTATCGCCGCGCGCGATCGCCAACTGACGCGAATTGGCGAAATAGGCGGGGAATTTCGGCTCGAAGCTGGTCACGAAGCCGCGCTTGCCGTCCGCCGCCAGCCCGACCGCGAAATGCCTGGCATAGCCGCCCTTGGACAAAGTGAAATCGAGCTTGAGCGATTGCTTCGGTTCGATCGACCAGTTGACGTTGAGCACCGTCAGATGGTTGGTGCCGTCCCGGTCCAGCCCGAGGAGCAGCGTCGTCTCACCCGGGCGGTCATAGACCTTGGTCAGGAAGCAACCCTGCCCGTCCTTGCTGGGCGCCACCGTCCAGCCGCCGCCGATCCCGCGCGGCGGATCGTCGCGCGCCGCCGCCGGCGCGGACACGGTCATTCCGGCGGCGATGGCAAGACAGGCAAAGGACAGGCGCTGACGGGATGTGTTCATATCATGGGTCTCCGCCGGCGATCCTAGCCGGCGGAAAGCGCATTGACCATGAACGGCCCCGCCCAGGCGACCGGCACCCGGGCGGGTCGGTCGATCAGGCCTTGAGCGACTTGGCCATGTTCAGATGCGCGGTGACCGTCGGAATCAGGCCGGTGGCGAAGTCCTTCAGCGCCGGCATGTCGCCCGACGCGGCATAGGCCTTCAGCGTGTCGAGCGTCTGCTGATGCCCGGCGGTCTGCTCGGCGATATAGGCCTGGTCGAAGGCGGTGCCGTTCAACGTCTTCAGCCGATCGAGCTTCTGCTGCTGCTCGGCATTCAGCGTCGCATCGGGGGTGATGGCGGGCATCAGGCCGGCGACTGTCGTCTTCAGCTTGGCGGTCGAGGCGGTGTGCGCGTCGATCATCTTCTGCGCATAGGATTTGACCGAGGCCGATGCGCCGTTGGTCAGCGCCAGCTTCGACGTCTCGATCTCGAAGGCGTCGCTGGCGGCGACCGCATTGGCGAAGGTCTGCGAGGCGCTGACCGCCGCCGTCGGGGTGGCGGACGTCGCATCCGGCTGCGTCGTCATGGCGGTGTCGTTGGCCATGTTGGTCTGCGCGGCCTCGTTGCCACGGCCGCAACCGGCGAGCGCGAGAAGCGCGGTGGTGGCGAGGATGGTGGCGCGGATCTTCATATCGGCAACTCCCGGAAATTGCATGCGAACGTCTTACATAAGCGCGCCAGCCACCATGACGTTCCATTGATGGACCCGACCCCGCCCCGCATCGTTGGAACGCCGAGCGTCCGCGACGCCACGATAGCGAAGGAAAGGGACATCATGAGCATCTTCGGCAATATCCTGGGCAAGATCTTCAACCATGGCGGCAAGAAGGCCGAGGCACCGGCCGCCCCCGCCCCGGCGCCTGCACAACCGACGCCCGCGCCCGTCGCAGCGCCCGCCCCCACGCCGGCCCCGGCACCGCAGGCGGCACCCCAGAGTGTCGATGTCGGCGCGGTCCTGTCGGAAATGGCGTCGATGAAAAATGGCGGCGGCAATTACCAAAGCTCGATCGTCGACCTGCTCAAGCTGCTCGACCTCGATTCCAGCCTGGCCGCGCGCAAGGAACTGGCGAACGAACTGGGCGTCCATGCCGGCGAGGATGGCAGCGCCGAGCAGAATATCGCGCTGCACAAGGCGGTGATGGCCAAGCTCGCCGAGAATGGCGGCATCGTGCCCGACAGCCTGCGCAACTGATCGCAGACGGATGACGTGTGTCACGAGCCCCTCGGCCCGTGACACCGTGTCCGGCCATCGGCCAAGGCATCGTTCCAGCCGGTCCGTCTTGCATTCAGCTGAGCCGGTCTATGCCGGCATGAATCAAGGGAAAGGTACGGCGATGCTGAAACGATGGGCAATGGTGGCGGCGGCGGGCGGCGTGCTCGCCGGGTGCACGACGATGGCGGCGGACGGCCACTCGACGTCATCGCCCACCGCAGAGACGGTGACGGTGGCGGTCGGTCCGTGCTTCGGCTTCTGCCCCGTCTATCAGGTCTCGGTCGCGCCCGACGGCATGCTGCGCTTCGTCGGCGAGCGGCATACGACGGTCATCGGCGAGCGCACGAAGACGATCGGCGCGGCGGCATCGCAGGCGCTGATCCGCGACCTCGCCCCCTATCGCCCCGCAACGGGCAGCGAGACGCAGGTCGCCTGCACCGCGACCGTGTCCGACACCTCCTCTTATACCGTGACATGGGAATCCCGGGACGGCGGCAAGACCGTCGCGACCGTGCAGGACCATTGTCCCGGCGGCCCCGGCCAGTCGCTCGGCGCGCTGTTGCGCACCCTGCCGACGCGGCTCGGCATCGCCGACTGGGCGAAGCAGGTCACGCGGCCCGGCGTCTCGCGCGGATAGACCCGCCGGTCAGGAGGCGCGGCGCAGCTGCGGTCGCTCGTACGTCTCGCGCCCATGCGCCTGCGGCGATGCCGCGCGTCCGCTCGGCGCGCCATCGACGTTGAAGCGCATCACCGAGGAGACGAGCGTGCCGCACTCCTTGGCGAGCATCGTCGCCGCCGCCGTCGATTCCTCGACCATCGCGGCATTTTGCTGGGTGACCGAGTCGATCTCGCCGATCGCGATATTCACCTGGCTCAGGCTGTGCGCCTGCTGCTCGGACGACTTGGCGATCACATCGACCACCGCGCTGACGTCGGACACCTTGCCGATGATCCGTTGCAGCGCGTTGCCGGTCTCGTCGACCAGCGTTACGCCCGAGCGGACATGCTCGATCGCCGAGACGATGCGCGACTTCACGTCCGAGGCTGCGTCCGCCGAACGCTGCGCCAGCGCGCGCACTTCGGAGGCGACGACCGCGAAGCCCTTGCCCGCGTCGCCCGCACGCGCCGCCTCGACGCCCGCGTTCAGCGCCAGCAAATTGGTCTGGAAGGCGATGCCGTCGATGACCGAGATGATGTCGACGATCTCGCGGCTGGCCTGGTCGATGCCGTTCATCGCGGTGATCGACTTGGCGACGATCTCGCCACCCTTTTCGGCTTCGTCGCGCGCCTCGGTGACCGCGCGATTGGCCTGGCTGGCATTGATCGCGCCGTCGCGCACGCCTTGCGTGATCTCCCCCACCGCGGCGGCGGTTTCGCGCAGGCTGGCGGCCTGCTGCTCGCTGCGCGCCGAGAGGTGATCGGTCGCCTGGCGGATTTCCTCGATATTCGTGCGGATCGCGCCCGCGCTGCCGCGCACGTCGCTGGTCAGGCTGGACAGGTTCTGGACCGCGCCGTTGAAGTCCTGCGCCAGCTGATGGAAGGCCGGCGGCAGGTCGGTCAGGCGCGCGGTCAGATCGGCCTGCGACAGGCTGTGCAACCCGGTGCCGATCGCCTGGAGCGCCAGTTCGCGTTCGCGGTCGTCATCGACCTTGGCCTTGGCCGCGTCGCGGAAGACGACCACCGCGCGCGCCATGTCGCCCAGTTCGTCGCCGCGCTCGCTGCCCGGCACCGCGATGTCGTTCTGGCCCTGCGCCAAGTCCGCCATCCGCTGGGTCAACATGGTGATCGGCCGGGCGATGCTGCGGCTGAGCAGCATCTGGAGCGAGATGGCGATACCGATCAGCATGATGCCGCCCAGCACCAGCGCGATGATCGCGGTGTCGATCGCATGGTTCTGCGACGCCGCATTCTCCTCGATCGCGGCGGTTTCCTGATCGCGAATGTCGCGCAGCGGCAGCACGATCGCGCTGGTCAGCACCGCCTTGCCCGCATCGCGCACCGCCTGCTGCGCCTCGTCGCGCCGGCCCGCCTTCACCCAGGTGGTCAGCCGGTCGCTCCACTGACGCCGCCACTTGGTGGTCTCCTCGCGCGACTTGGCGACCAGCGCCAGTTCGGCCGGATCGGTCAGCATCGCGGTCAGCTCGCGGCTGGTGGTGTCATATTCCTTGCGCGCCTCGTCATAGGATTTGAGGTAGCTCTTGTCGCCCGTGACCAGGAAGCCGCGCAGCTGGCTGTTCTCGCGCAGGATCGACGTCTCCAGCGTCAGTGCCTTGGCATAGACCTCACGCGCATGATTGTTCCGCTCCGCCGCGTTTCGGATTTCCCAGATGTTCGCGAAGAAGACGATCGTCATGACCGCAGCGGACATGCTGATCACCAGGAACGATACGCCCAGTTTCTTGGGAATGTTCATGTTCGAGAGCATCACGCGGTTCTTTCAGCAGATCGGGGCCAGGAGCGAAGGCAGACGGACGGTCAGAAGTCGAAGCGCACGGTCGCCGACACGGTGCGCCCGTTGAGCGGGCGCCCCCGGACGATCCCGGACGCGGGGATGCTCGATTCGTCGAAGCCGGTGAAGGCGGCGACATCGAAGAGGTTGTTGACGTTGAAGAGCAGGGTCATGCGATCCGCGACCTGCGCCTGGACGAAGCCGTTAGTGGTGACGAAGCCCGGCACCTTGAGCAGGTTGTTGTCCTGCGCATAGCTGTCGGTCGTGCCGACAAAGGTCGCGCCGATGGTGAAGTCCTCGATCATCAGTTGCGGCGTGGCCTGGAAGATGAAGGCGGCCTGGTGCCGGGGCGTGTTGCCCTCGAACGCGGGGTTCACGCGGTCCTTGACGATCCGGGCATGGGTATAGGTCGCCCCCGCCGTCAGGCCGAAGACGCCGCGACGCAGACCGCCCTCGAACTCCAGCCCCTTGGCCTCGTAATCGCGCGAGATGAACTGCGATGTGACGGGATCGACATTGCTGTCCTGGCTCTTGGCCCAGAATCCGGTCAGGTTCAGGGTCAGCAGGTCGGTGCGGTACTTCACCCCGACCTCGGCCTGCTTGACCGGATCATAGGCGGCCGATGGCATCAGCAGCGCGCCGGTGGTGTTGCTGACCGCCGGCGTGAACAGCAGGCGATCGGCATTGGCGCGCGCGCCCCGGCTGTAGCGCGCGAAGACCGCGAGCGGATCGGCGATGCGGAAGTTGATGCCCGTCGAATAGGACAGATAGTGATAGTCGTAATCGACCGGCGCGGGCGCGGTCAGCGGCGAGACGCCGACCTTCTGCTCGGCAGGCGAGATGACGCCGTCGCCGTTCATGTCGCGCGCGACCGTGCCGATCCGGCCACCGCCCAGATCCGCGCTGATCATCCGGCCATTGGCGGAGCCGAAGTCATAACGGACGCTGGCGCCGATCGCGACGCGGCCGATATGATAATTGACCGAGGCGAAGGGCGCGTTGACCGCATAATCGACATCGATCGAGCGGCGGCGCGTGCCGTTCGCCAGCGCCAGGTTGAAGGCGTAGATGCCGTTCAGCGTCAGCAACCGTCCGGTCCGGTCGCGAATGTCGAGCAGCGCGGTGCGGCCGTCACCGCGCACATCGGCGATCAGCGTCGACCACAGCGCATCGCGCGCGATCGTCTGGCGCGCGGCATAGAAGCCCGCCGTCGTCGTCAGCTCACCGCCGCCGACATTCCAGACGCGGCTGGCGCGAATGTCGTTGGTGACATTGTCGAGATTGTTGTTCTGCAGGTCGAGCAGGTTGACGATCGCGAACAGGCCGTTGCCGTTCAGCGTCGCCGGATTGGCGATCGCCTGCCCCGCCAGCGGACCATTGGCATAGGACAGGGTCGCACCCGCGCCGCCGATCAGCGGCAGGGCCGATGTCGGCAGGAACGCGCTGCTGAACGGTGCGATGAACGCGCCCGACATCTTGGCGTAGCGGAACCGTTCGGTGACGGTCCAGCCCGACAGGTCGATCTGGGTCTCCAGCCCGATCGTCGTCGCCTTGCTGCGCAGGCCATCGACCGCGTGCGCGGCGATGTTGTTATTGCCGTCGAGCACCAGGCTGTTGCGGATATAGCGCGACATCATGGTGTCGTGGATGCCGTCGAACCCGACCACCGGGCGCACCTGCGGATCGGCATTGGTGCCGGTCGCGCGATAGGGCACCGCGTCGTAGAAGGGCGTGCGGTCGTCCAGATACTTGCCGTACAGGCGGATATAGCCCCCGGCGAACTCCTTGGTGACGTTCAGCTTGATCTGACCGCCCTTCTGCGCGTCATAGCCGGTGCGACGCGGACCATCGCCCTGGCGATAGAAGCCGCCGACATGGAAGCGCAGGCCGTCGCCCAGCTTGGCACCATAGTCGAAATCGGCGCGGTACTGGCGATAGTCGAGGCCGGCGGTCAGCGCGACCGCGCCGCCCTCCTGCGTGCCCGTCTTCGACACGAAGTTGATCAGGCCGCCGGGCGAATTAGATGCGAAGGTGGAGGCCGATCCGCCACGAATCACCTCGACCTGCGCGATGTTCAGGTCGGTGCGCAGGTACAGGTCGGGTCCGGCGGCCAGGATGTCCCCGAACTCCAGGACGGGCAGTCCGTCCTCCTGCAACTGCACAAATTTCAGCCCCTGGCTGGCGATCGGCAGGCCACGAACCGACAGGCTGACCCCGCCCTCGCCGGTCGACGCCTCGGAACGGATACCCGGAATGATGCGCAGAAGATCACCGGTCGAGCGAGGACCGAAGGTTTCGATCTCTTCGGGATGGAGGATACTGGTCGAGGTCGCGCTGTCGAGTCGATCGCGTCCCTTGGCCACGCCGGTCGAAATCGTGTCGCGCGACGCCACCGGCGCCTGCGGCGCGGCATCCTTGGCCGCCACGTCTTCGACAATGGCGGGCGGTACGAAGCCTAATGAAGCGACGGTCGCCAGCAACGAATGAACGAACATAGTCCCCCGAATAATCTTATGATTCTTGTCCCGGGGACGATAGGATTGCGCCGTTAATTATAGGTGAAACCACCCATAATTTTGCTTGCACCATGGTTACAAAGGCTTCCAGTCGAACCAGCCGCCATAGGGGTGGCAATGCGCCAATATCCGGTCTTCCCCGTCCGGCCAGGACCGTAGCCGCAACTCGACCTGGGTACGCGTGGCATTCCATTCGAATCCGATACAGGCGAAGGGGCGCGCCGCGTCCGCCTGCTTGGCCGTCGCGGCCAGCGTGCATTCGATGGCGGCGCGTTCGTCCGCGCCGACATATTGCAGCACCATCGAATGCAGGACGACGCGGTGTCGGCCTTCGGGGGCGGGCATGGCGAGTCGCGCCGCCAGCCAGTCCGCCGCGCGTCCGGTCGCGACCTGCGGCGGATGCGCGCGCGCAATCCCGAGCGCACGATCGAGTCGCTCGCTGCGGTCGGGCTGGTCGGCGAAGATGAAGGAGGCCAGCCGCTCGCACGCCGCCGGATCGCGAATATCGATCGGGTTGAGATCCACACCCTGGGCGGCCTGGACGACCACCGGGGCGATCGGCGGTGGCGATCCGTGCCAGGCCGGGGCGATCCGCACCGGCGACCCGGGCAGGCCGGCATGGACGCCACCCAGATCATAGGCATAGCGCGCCAGGTTCAGGTTCAAGCCGGCGCTCGCGCCGATCTCGAACAGTTCGAACGGGTGCCCATAGCGCCGGGCGAGCACCATCAGCGCGGCGTGGAAGCCCGCGGCGCGCCCGACCTCGTTGGTCTGCGGCACCTGATGCAGCCATTCGACCAGCACATCGTCATGTCCCGCCAGGGCCTGGGCGACGGCGTCGTCGAAGCGGCGATGCTCACCGGCATAGAGCGCGCTGAGCAGCGGCACCCGCCGCTGCCGCGCCAGCGCGTGGAGCGCGGCGTTGATCCGCATGGCGATGGCCGAAGAGGCCGCCCCGCTGCCCCAGGAGCGGATCAGCCGCGCGGTGCGCGGCGCATGGTCCAGCTGGCGGTCGACCGCCGCCAGCAGGTCGGCGACGAAGGGCGTCCCGATGCTGCGCATGACCTGCGACTGGCGCGCCAGTTCGCTGACGGTTGGAGTATCGATGGGGGGCGGCATGCCCGGCGACGACGGACTATCCGACTTCACGCACATCACTGTCGAACGCTCCGGCTGCATCGCCCCTTCATGGGGCCGCACGGGTTAATAATTACAGGCGTGCCACGCGCCGCGCCACCGTCGGGCGCGACGCATGGCCGACCGCCGCCGGATCAGAAGCCGACGCGCACCGACAGCGAGGTCGTCCGCGCATTGATCGACCGCGCCCGGACGATGCCGTTCGCGGGGATCACCGCATCCTCCGCCTCGGTAAAGCCCTTGCTGTCGAACAGGTTGTTGCTGTTCAACGAAACGAGGATGCGGTCGGTCGCGCGGAACTGCACGAAGCCGTTCACGACCGTATAGCCGGGCAGCTTCAGCTGGTTGCTGTCCTGCGCATAGCTGCTGGTCGTGCCGATCGCGTTCGCGCCGACCGTCAGACGGCCGACCTCGACCTGCGGCGTCGCCTGAAAGATCAGCCGGGCCTGGCGGCGCGGCGTGTTGCCGACGACGCCGGGGTTCAGCGCGTCGCTGACGATCTTGGCATCGGTCCAGGTCGCGCCGCCCGTCAGGCTGAACGGGCCGTAGGTATAGGCACCGTCCAGTTCCAGGCCATAGGCCCGGTACTTGCGGTCGATGAAGACCTGGCGCGTCGCCTCGTAATTCTGCTCCTCGGTCTTTGCCCAGAAACCGGTCAGGTTCACATACATGCCGTTCCGGCGGTATTTCAGCCCCGCCTCGGCCTGCTGGACATAGTCGACCGCCGCATCGGCATTGACGAGATGGCCGTCGACCGTGCTGACCGCCGGGCCGAACAGCAGGCGATCGGCATTGGCACGCGCGCCCCGGCTGTAGCGGACGAACATCGCGAACGGTTCGGACACGCGGAAGTTGATGCCCGAGGAATAGGACAGATAGTGCCAGTCATAATCGACCGGGGCCGGGCTGCTGAGCGGGATCACGCTGACGCGGCGTTCAGCCGCCGAGACGACACCATCGCCGTTCATGTCGCGCACCGTCGTGCCGACACGCCCGCCGCCCAGGTCCGACCCGAAGATCGCCCCGCGCGCGCTGCCGAAGTCGTAGCGGATGCTGGCGCCCAGCGCGACACGGCCGATCTTGTAGTTCAGCGAGCCAAACGGTGCGTTGACGTCGTAATCGACGCGGTAGCTGCGCCGGCAGCAGCCGCCGAAATAGTCCGCGCCGAACGCGTAATAGCCATTCTGCGTCTGCGCGACGCCGCCAGCGTTGAACACATCGACCAGCGCGGCACGCCCCTGCCCGCGCACGTCCATCAGCGTCGAGGTCCACAGCCAGTCGGTATCGACCGTCTGGCGCGACTTGTAGAAGCCGGCGGTGGTGGTCAGCTCGCCGCCGCCGACATCGAACACGCGGCTGGCGCGCAGATCGTTGGCGACATTGTCCAGGCTGTTGAGATTGACGTCGAACACCACGACCCGCGCCAGCAGGCCATTGCCGTTCAGCCCCGCCGGGTTCGCGATCACCTGCCCGACGCTCGGCCCGCTGGCATAGCGCAGGGTCGCGCCCGCACCCCCCAGCGCCATGGCGGTCGCCGCCGCGCCATCGACGGCGGCGGGGAAGTTCGAGATGAAGCGGCCCGAAATGTCGGCATAGCGGAAGCGGTCGGTGACGGTCCAACCGGCCACATCGAACCGCGTCTCGACACCGAAGGAATTGGCCACCGGATGCATGCCGTCACGCTTGTCGTGGATGACCGGATTGTTCTGGCCGTCCAGCGTCACATTGCTGGTGTCGTAGCGCGACAGCAGCGCGTCGCGGGCGATGTCGAAGCCGGGCACACTCTCATAGCGCGGATCGGCATCGGTGCCGGTCACGCGCACCGGATTGGGCAGATAGGCGGCCGAGCGGTCGTTCAGGAACTTGCCGTAGAAGCGGATATAGCCGCCGCTGAACTCCTTGGTGACGTTCAGCTTGATCTGGCCGCCCTTGGTGCCGTCATAGCCGACCCGGCGCGGCCCTTCGCCCTGATGATAGAAGCCGCCCAAGTGGAAGCGCAGCGTGTCGGAAACCTTGGCGCCGTAGTCGAAGTCGAGCCGGTATTCGCCATAGTCCAGGCCGGCGGTCGCCATGATCGCACCGCCGGTCACGTCGCCGGTCTTGGAGATCATGTTGACCACGCCGCCGGGCGAGTTGGACGAGAAGGTCGAGGCCGAGCCGCCGCGAATGGCGTCGACCGAGGCGACGTTCATGTCGGCGCGCAGGAAGATGTCGGCATTGCCGAAGGTGATGTCGCCGAATTCCAGCACCGGCAGGCCGTCCTCCTGCAACTGCGGAACTTGGCGCCGCCCGAGGCGATCGGCAGGCCCCGGATCGAGATATTGGCGTTGCCGTCACCACCCGAGCTTTCCGAGCGCAGGCCGGGAATGTTGCGGAAGATTTCGGCGGTCGAACGCGGCGCCGCCTTCAGGATTTCGTCCTGCCCCAGCGAGCTGGTCGAGATCGCGCTGTCCAGACGGTCACGCCCCCGCGCCACCGCCGTCACCACGACATCCTTGTTCAGCGTGCCGCGCGACGCGGCCTCCTCGCCCGCCGCCTTGTCGGCGGTGCCGCTTTGCGCCAGCGCCTGCGCGGGCAGCATTAGGGCAAGCGGCATGGTCGAGATCAGCAAACCATTTAAAAGCATGACAGTCCCCCGGTCTTGATCGGACCGTCCCTATGGCGCGATGCTTTGGAAAAATGTTAATGCGCGGGGCCAGTTGATCAAAATTGTACGCTTTCCGCCGACATATGATCGGGCGCGGCGCATGACGAAAAGCGGCCGGCACTATTGATCCCGATAGCCGGCACGGGCGTTTCCTTCCGATCGGAAGGGGGCTGTTCAACGTGGCATTGGCTGACAGGGGGTTTCGGATCGTTCGGCATCTCGCCGCGACGTGGGCAAGGCCGCATAGCGCGTCGCCGGTAATGCACTGGGCAAAGCTACTGGTCCGTACGGTGCGCAGCGCGTTGCGGGACGATTTCGGCATCGCGGCCAGCTCGATCGCCTTCGCCGCCTTTCTGGCGATGATCCCGGTCATCGGCCTGACCACCGGGGCCTATGGACTGTTCGCCCCGCCCGCCAGCGTCATCCGCAATCTCAAGACCCTCGCCGCCATCCTGCCCGCCGAGGCGCGGCAGATCGTGGTGGGCGGGCTGCACAGCACGCTGGCCTCGCACCCCGGCGATCTCGTCACCCTCGTCATCGCGCTGGGCATCGCACTGTTCAGCGCGCGGCGGGCGGGGCGGTCGCTGCTGCACGGCATCAACCTGGCCTATCGGATCGATGGCGAGCGACGGGGGCTGAAGCGGCAGATCGCCTCGACCCTGCTGGTGCTGGGCTGCGCGGCGCTGGTACTGACGGCGCTGATCTCGCTGTCGGTGCTGGCCTTTCTGAAAAGCTATGTCCCTGATGGGCTGCCCGGCGCACGCACCGCCTCGACGATCATCCTGTTCGGGTCGCTGACGCTGGGCGCGGGCGGCGGCCTCCTCCTGATCTATCGCTACGCCCCCGCCGCCGAGGAGGCGATCCCGTGGCGTCGCGTCGTGCCCGGCACGATCGCGGCGGTGGCGATGTGGCTGGCCGCGACGACGCTGTTCCGCACCTATGTCGCGCATGTCGCGCGGTTCGATGACACCTATGGCTCGCTATCGGCGGTCATCGTGCTGCTACTGTGGCTGCTCGTCTCCGCCTGGGCGCTGCTGCTCGGCGCGCGGCTGAATGCCGAGGCGATGGACGGCCTCTGACCCGGCCTTATCCCTGCCGCCAGAGCCGATCATAGGTCGCGTCGAACGCGGCCCGGTCGGCGGCGTCCTCGACGGTTTCGGCGACGCGCCGCGCATGACGCTCGGCCCAGACGGTGATCGCATCGCGCGCATCGGGCAACGCGGCATGGATCGCGCGCAGCGTGTTTGTCAGGCGCAGCGACACCTCGATCTCGACCACCCCTTCGCGCACGATCGGACCGAAAGCGTCGGTCAGCATATCGTCCATCGACGGCAGGCCGATATGGACGGGATAGGTGCGTGCGGCCTCCTCCCGGGGCGTCGCGTCGGGGCGCAGCGTCAGGAAGACGCGCAACAGCGCGTTCAGCACCTCGATCCCCGTACCGGGATCGTTGGTCGCCGGCGCCAGCGCGCGGCTGCCGATCTCGGCCAGCGCGATCAGGCCCAGGCGCGGGTCTTGGTCGAAACGGCGATGGCGTTCGATGGTGAAGGCCCGGACCAACGCCGTGCGCAGCGCGTCGTCGACCGCGCCCACGACATGCAGCAGCGGGCGCGCCGGATGCATCATCGCCCCCGGCAGCGCGGCGACATGGACGGACACGCCGTGATCCTCGGCCAGGCGGCCCAGCGTCTCGGCATCGATATGGGTGATATAGCCCGTCTCGGTCGCGACGATCGCGGTTGCGCCCGCCGGCACCGGGGTGGCGGGGCGGCCGCACAGATGCGGGCGTGCGGCGAAACCGGCCATGGCGCGGGTCGCGGCATCCTCCACCCGGTCGATGACATCGGCCATCCGTCCGAAGGCGGTGATATGCCCGATCCAGCGCAGCAGCGTCCCCACCACCAGCAGGATGATCAGCACGGTCGCGGCGAACAGGATGATGCGGCCGCTATTGCCATAGGCCCCCGTATTCAGCCCGACGATGCCGATCATCGAAAAGACGAACGCCCCCAGAAAGGTCGACAGCGCGTTTTGCGAGGTCGGGTCGCTGACCATCAACTGGGTCGCGCGCGGCGTCGCCAGCTGCGTCGCGGAGGAATAGGCGCTGACCATCGCGGTCAGCGAGAAGGTGGTGACCGCCAGCATGCTGGACGCCATGATCTCCAGGATGGTGCCGACCGACGTCTGGCCGATCTCGACCGAGAAGCTATAGGGCAGATAGGGCGTGACGATCGCCGCCAGGATCGCCAGCGCCACCCCGCCGGCGCTGATCAGCGCGGCGCGAAACCAGATCTGCTGCACGACCCGACGCAGAATCCAGGACCATTGCTTCATCGCCCACCCCGTCCGCCGGGCGCCGGCCCCGTCATCGTCAATGTCGTCCATCCCCTGATGCGGGGCCGCCAGCGCCCCGTTCCGCCCCTATACCGCGCGGGCGACGCGCAAGGTTCCGGCAACGGGCCACGGATCGTCTTGGCGCGTCCGGGGTTGCAAGGTGTGAGGACCGACGATCCCGTTGGTTTTGCGTCGGAAAGGACCCGGACCATGGGCGATATCGAGACATCCCGTCGCGGCATATTGAGCGGCACCGCGATCGGGCTGGCGGCGGCCGCCACCCCCGGCGCAGCGATGGCCCAGGCGGGCGGCGATACGCCCGCGCCCAGCCTGCGCGATCCGCGCACCAAATATACCCGCACGCCCTTCCCCGAACAGCGCCAGCCCTGGCCCGCGCTCGCCAGCAAGATGACGCCGCGCCCCGATCATGGCGAAACCAGCTATCGCGGATCGGGCAAGCTGACCGGGCGCCGCGCGCTCTTGACCGGCGGGGACAGCGGCATCGGCCGCGCCGCCGCCATTGCCTTTGCGCGCGAGGGCGCCGATGTCGCGATCAACTATCACCCCAGCGAAGAGCCCGATGCGCGCGAGGTCGCCGACCTGATCCGCCAGGCGGGGCGCAAGGCGGTGCTGCTGCCCGCCGACATCCGCACGCAAAAGGCCTGTGAAGAGACGGTGCGCAAGGCGATCGCGCAGCTCGGCGGGCTCGACATCCTGGTCAACAACGCCGCCTATCAACAGTCCAAGGCCGACATCATGGAGATTTCGGACGAACAGTTCGTCCGCACCTATGAGACCAATGTCTTCCACGTTTTCCGCTTTTCGAAGGCGGCGATCCCCTCGATGCCGCCCGGCGCGGTGATCATCAACACCATCTCGCAGAACAGCTACGATCCGGGCGAGGACCTGATCGACTATGCCTCGACCAAGGCGGCGATCCAGAATCTGACGCGCGGCATGGCCAAGCAGCTCGCCAAGAAGGGCATCCGCGTGAACGCGGTGTCGCCGGGGCCGATCTGGACCCCGTTACAGGTCGCGGGCGGGCAGTTGCCCGGCAAGATGCACGAATTCGGGCAGGACACCTCGCTGGGCCGGGCGGGCCAGCCGGCCGAACTCGCCTCGCTGTTCGTCGCACTGGCCTCGGACGAGGCCAGCTATTCGACCGGCACCGCCGTCGGCGCGCATGGCGGCAAGGGGTTCCCCTGACGCCGTTTTCAGGGCCTGGGCCCGGATAGACGTTCAGACCGCCCCCTATCTTTCCTCCCCTGTAAGAGGAGGAGGACCATGCGAAGCATGGTGGAGGGGTGTCCCCGGCCATGGCTATAGTCCCAAACTCTCCGCCCGGAACACCCCTCCGTCAGGCCTGTCGGCCTGCCACCTCCCCTTCCAGGGGAGGAATAGGAGGAATGTCGATCCGGCCTGGACCATGATGACACTGCAGGAAGCCAAGACGAGCCCCTCCCCTTCAGGGGAGGGGTTGGGGTGGGGCCTCGCCACGGGCCCCATGCTTGCGGAGCGGGGGGGGCCCCCCCCCCCCCCCCCCCCCCCGGGGGGGGGGGGGGGGGGGGGGGCCCCTCGCCACGGGCCCCATGCTTGCGGAGCTGCCCCACCCCCGGCCCCTCCCCTGAAGGGGAGGGGGGAGTCCGTCTTAGTCATCACGCCCTAGCGCCGCCGCCAGCGCTCCAGCTGGCCCAGCACGTCATTGGCGATCTGATCGGTCGAATAGCCGGTCAGGTCGCGCGTGCCCGCCACCCCGTCGGTGCTGGCGGTCAGCATCCAGGTCAGGCTGCGCCGCTTTTCCGACGCCTCCAGCGCGGTGAAGGCCGCCAGCGGGCGCGAGCGCGCGGTCAGGCGATAGACCAGGACATGATCGGGGCTGAGCGTGATGGTCAGCGTCGCGGTCCCCTCGTCATGCTCGACTTGGCTGTCGGCCCAGCCCTCCTGCACCATCGTCTCGCACACCGAACGCAGCGCGGGCAGCGCGCGCTCCTCGATCTGGCGGAGGATGTCCTTGCGGCTGGCGGGCACGAACAGCCGCTTGAGTCGCTCGCCCACCGCCGGCGTGTCCCCATCGAGCGAGACGCCGGCGAGATCGGCCTTGGTCTGGCGGATCAGCCCGAAGGCGAGCAGCAGCATGATGAAGCAGAAGGGCAGAGCGGCGAGCAGCGTCGCGGCCTGAAGCGCGCCCAGCCCGCCCGCGACCAGCAGCAACGCCGCCGTCGCGCCCAGCAGCACGCACCAGTACATGCGCTGCCAGCGCGGCGTCTCGTCCTCGCCTCCGGATGCCAGCGTATCGATCACCAGCGCGCCGGAATCGGCCGAAGTGACGAAGAACACGCCCACCAGCAGGATCGCCAGCGACGAGGTGAAGCCCGCACCCGGCAGATATTCCAGGAACTTGAACAAGGCGGTCGACAGATTGTCCTGCACCGCCCGCGCGATGCCGCCCGCCGCCCCGCCCAGATCGAGCGAGATCGCCGTGTTGCCGAACACCGTCATCCACAGGAAGGTGAAGGCGGTGGGCACGAACAGCACGCCGATGACGAACTCGCGGATCGTCCGCCCGCGCGAGATGCGTGCGATGAACATGCCGACAAAGGGCGACCAGGCGATCCACCATGCCCAATAGAACAGCGTCCAATGCGCCATCCACGCGCGCGGTTCATAGGCGTAGAGGGTGAAGGTGCGCTTGACGAAATGGTCCAGGTACAGTCCGAAATTCTGCACCAGCGCGCGGAAAAGGAACAGGGTGGGGCCGACCGCCATCACGAACAGCATCAGCAGCACGGCCAGCACCAGGTTCAGCTCGGACAGGCGGCGCACGCCGCGATCCGCGCCGCTCAGCACCGACAGGGTCGCGGCCCCCATGACCAGCACGATTACCCCGATCTTCACCGTGATCGTATCGGGCACGCCATATTCGTAATTCAGACCCGCCGTCATCTGCGACACGCCGAAGCCCAGCGAGGTCGCCACGCCGAAGACGGTGCCGCAGACCGCGAAGATGTCGATCGCATCGCCCAGCGGACCGTTGATCCGCTTGCCCAGCACCGGCGACAGCCCCGACCGCATGGTGAGCGGCAGGCCCTTGCGATAGGTGAAATAGGCCAGGCTGATACCGACCAGCGCATAGATCGCCCAGGCATGGACGCCATAATGGTGGAAGGTGATCGCCATCGCCTCGCGCGCGGCCAGGATGGTGCCCGGTTCGACATCGGGCGGCGCGATATAATGC
Organism: Sphingomonas pseudosanguinis; assembly: GCF_014196255.1. Classification (GTDB taxonomy): domain Bacteria; phylum Pseudomonadota; class Alphaproteobacteria; order Sphingomonadales; family Sphingomonadaceae; genus Sphingomonas; species Sphingomonas pseudosanguinis. The sequence goes on along the minus strand of NZ_JACIDH010000004.1, from coordinate 79,456 downwards.
TGGATCGGCTCGGCCACCGCGAAATACATCAGGCCGATGCCCATGCCGGCGGCGAACAGCATCGCCAGCCAGGACAGATAGGGGAAATCGGGCTCGGCATCGTCCGGCCCCAGCTTCAGCTTGCCCGCCGGCCCGAAGCCGAGCGCCAGCACGATCGCCAGAAAGGCGGCGACCGAGGCGATGTAGAACCAGCCGAAGGTATCGATGGTCCAGTCCTGCGCGGCCTTGAACGCGGTGTCGGCGGTGCCGGGCATCAACAGGGTGGCGATCAGCATCGTGGCGACGATCGCGCTGGCGCCCCAGAAGACGCGCGGGTTCATTCGAGAAGTCGGCATCGCGCCAACCTAACCGGGATCAGTCCAAAAGCCCATATGCGCGAACGACTTGGGGCCGAACCCGGCCCGGCGGACGCCCGCGACGGGCGATCCTCACGCTCCCCCGGTCTTGGGGGAGCGTGAGGCGCGGCCTCAGAAGTCGAAGCGTGCGGTGGCCGAGATCGCCCGGCCGTTGAGCAGGCGGGCGCGCAGCAGACCGGTCGCGGGGATGCGGTCCTCCTCGATGCTGGTGACCGCCACGACGTCGAACAGGTTGGTCGCGTTCAGCGACAGGAGCAGCCGGTCGACCGGGCGCACCTGCACGAAGGCATTGGTGGTGACATAGCCGGGCATGCGCAGCAGATTGCTGTCCTGCGCGAAGCTCTTGGTCGTGCCGATGAACACCGCCCCCAGCGCGAACCGGTCATTGCTGATCTGCGGCGTGGCCTGGAAGATCAGATTGGCCTGGTGGCGCGGCGTGTTGCCCACCACGGCGGCGTTCAGGCGATCGGCGACGATCTCGGCGGTCGTATAGGTGGCACCGCCCGCCAGGCTGAACAGCCCCTGGCTGACCCGCCCCTCGAACTCCAGCCCCTTGGAGCGATAGCGCCGCGAGAGCGCCAGCTTGGTCGAGTTATCGACATTGGTGTCATTGCTCTCGACATGGAAGGCGGTCAGGTTCAGCGCGATCCAGTCCTGACGGAACTTCACGCCCAGCTCGGCCTGCTTGACCGGATCATAGGCGGCGCTGGGATCGGTCAGCCGGCCCGTCGCCGCGTCGATCACCGTGCCGAAAGCCAGGCGATCGGCATTGGCACGCGCACCCCGGCTATAGCGGGCAAAGGCCGAGAAGGGTTCGGCCACGCGGAAATTGACGCTCGCCGAATAGGACAGATAGCCATAGTCATAATCGACGAAGGCGGGCGCATCATTGGGCGTGACGCCGACGCGCCGTTCGGGCGAACTGATCGTGCCGTCGCCGTTCAGGTCGAAGGCGATCTGCCCCACCCTTCCCTGGCCCAACTCGACGCCATACAGCGTGCCGCGCGCCGTGCCGCGATCATAGCGCAGGCTGGCACCGACCGACAGGCGGCCGGTGCGGAAATTGGCCGAGGCGAAGGGCGCATTGACCGTATAGCGCAGGCGCGTCGTCCGCCGCTGCGTCCCCGACAGCGCGTTATAGGCATAGATGCCGTTCTGCGTCCGCGCGATGCCGGTGCCGTCGAACACATCGAGCAGCGCCGCATCGCCGCCGCCCCGGATTTCCGACACCGCGACCGCGTACATCGAGGTCGTGTCGATCGACTGGCGCGCCGAATACCAGCCGGCGGTCGTCGTCAGGCTGCCGCCCGCGACCTCCCAGACGCGGCTGGCGCGAATGTCGTTGGTGATGTTGCCGATGTCCTGCTGGTGGCGATCCCGGATCGCGAGCACGCCGATCAGGCCGTTGTCGTTCAGCGCGCTCGGATCGGCGATCACCTGCCCCGCATTGGGGCCATTGGCGTAGCGGAACGTGCCGCCGGTCGCCCCCAGCCGGGTCAGCGCGGCGGCGGGCGACAGGATCTGGCTGCCCGACGGACCGATCAGCCCGCCCGAGCGACCGGCGATGCGGAAGCGCTCGGTGATCGTCCAGTCGGCCAGGCCGAACTGGCTTTCCAGCCCGAACGCCTGCTCCTTCACCCGCTGGCCGTCGCGCATATCCTCCAGCACCGGGCGATTGTCGCCGTCCATGATCAGCAGCGACTGGAACCGGCTGGACAACAGCGTGTCGCGGGTCGGGTCGAAATTGGGGATGGCGGACAATGCGGGCTTTTCGTTGGTGCCCGTCACGCGGAACGGCACCGCCTCGTAAAAGGGCGAACGATCGTCCAGATACTTGCCGTAGAAGCGGATATAGCCGCCGGCGAACTCGCGCGTGACATTGGTCTTGATCTGACCGCCCTTCTGCCCGTCGAAGCCGGTACGACGCGGACCTTCGCCCTGGCGGTAGAAGCCACCGATATGGAAGCGCAGATTGCTCGCCAGCCGCCCGCCATAATCGAAGTCGGCGCGATACTGGTCGAAATCGAGTCCGGCGGTCAGCGCGACGGCGCCGCCTTCCTGCTCGCCGGTCTTCGAGATGAAGTTGATGATGCCGCCGGGCGAATTGGACGCGAAGGTCGAGGCCGAACCGCCCCGGATCGCCTCCACCTGCGCCAGGTTCAGGTCGACTCGCATGAAGCTGTCCGAGCTGGCGCCCAATATGTCGCCGAACTCCATGACCGGCAGACCGTCTTCCTGCAGCTGGACGAACTTGGCGCCCGACGAGGATAGCGGCAGGCCGCGGATGGTGATGTTGGCGATGCTCTCGCCATTGGGCGCCTCGGCGAAGATGCCGGGAATGTCGCGCAGCAATTCGCCGATCGAACGCGGTGCCAGTCGGGCGATCTCCGCCTCACGCAGCGAACTGGTCGATGTCGCGCTGTCCAACCGGTCGCGGCCCTTGGCGACGCCGGTGGTCACCACATCCTGTTCAGCCGTCTTGGCGTGTTCCGGCGCGGTCTGTGCTTGAGCGGGCATGGCGATCGCCGATGCGGCGGCCAGTAAAATCCAATTAACCTTCATGCACCCCCCGATGGCTATTGTTGATCTGGGGGATACACTTGCTCGATTGAAATATTCTTAAATCTTAAAACTACTTCATTACGACATCATCTTCTCAATGTCTTGATTATAACCCATCAATTTCTTACCTGTTTCTTGCCAATACCAAATCGGCTTGATAGCGTAAGCATTACAAGGACTTATCATTGCCACCTTGTTCCGCGGCATAAAATGCGGGCCAGATCGAGGATGATCGCCCCCCGTAAAGCCACGGCACCGACTCGCTCGACGCGCGGCCTCACTCCTCCACCAGCGCCTGCTCCAGATCGGCCCAGATGTCCTTGGGGTCCTCCAGCCCGACCGACAGCCGGACCAGATCGGGCATCACGCCATGCGCGATCAGCTGTTCGACCGGATAGGTCGAATGGGTCATGCTGGCGGGATGCTGGATCAGCGTCTCGGCATCGCCCAGCGACACCGCGCGGGTGATCAGCGTCAGGCGGTTCATCACGCGCTTGCCGCCCTCATAACCACTATGCAGTTGGAACGCGATCATGCCGCCGGGCAACGCCATCTGCCGCGCGGCCAGATCGCGCTGGGCGAAGCTGGCGAGGCCGGGATAATGGACCGCACTGACCGCCGGATGTGCCTCCAGCCGGGTTGCGATCGTCATCGCCGATGCGGCATGGCGCTCGACCCGCAGCTCCAGCGTCTTCAGCCCGCGCAGGATCAGCATGGCGTTGAACGGCGACAGCACCGCGCCCGTCATGTCCTTCAGCCCGAACAATCGGATCTGCTGAATGTCCTCCGCACGACCCAGCACGACCCCGGCGACCAGATCGCCATGACCGCCCAGATATTTCGTCGCCGAATGCACGACGAAGTCCGCGCCCAGCGTGACCGGGCGGGTAATGACCGGCGTCGAATAGGTGTTGTCGACCACGCTCCACGCGCCATGCGCCTTGGCGAGCCTGCAGACCGCCGCGATGTCGACCAGCCGCATATTGGGATTGGCGGGCGTCTCGAAATAGACGAGCCGGGTGTCGGGGCCGAACGCCGCCGCGACCGCCGCCAGATCGGTCATATCGACATGGGTCACGCGGATGCCGAAGCGCCCCAGACCATGCTGCATGAAGGCGAAGGTACAGCCATAAAGCGTGATGTCGGTCAGGATCTCATCGCCCGGCCGCAGCAGCGTCCACAGCGTCGCGGTGATCGCACCCATGCCCGACGCGGTCGCCAGCGCCGCCTCCGCGCCCTCAAGATGGGCGATGCGCCGCTCCAGCAGGTCGAGCGTCGGGTTGGAGATGCGGCTATAGACATGGCCCGGCCGCTCGCCCGAAAACCGCGCCGCGCCGTCCTCCGCGCTTTCGAAGGCGAAGGTCGAGGTCAGGTGCAGCGGCGGGGTCAGCGCACCGTCATGGTCGAGCGGGTCATAGCCATGATGGATCGCCGCCGTCGCGAAGCTGAGTTCGGCATGCTTGGTCATATCGGGGCCTTCCTGTCCGCCAAGACCGCATCCTATGACGAAGCGTCCCCGCCGAAATTGCGTTTTCCGCCAGAAATCGCGCCTGGCTTGGCAGAATCTGCTAAGGTCGGTCATGGACGCGAAAGACCGGCAGATCATCCGCCTGCTCCAGCAGGACGGTCGCCTCACCAACCAGGACCTGTCCGAACAGGTCAACCTGTCCCCTTCCCCCTGCCTACGCCGCGTGCGCCTGCTCGAAGAGGCGGGGGTGATTCAGGGCTATGCCGCGATCGTCGACCAGCGGCTATACGGCCTGCCCGTCACCGCCTTCATCCGCGTCCGCCTCGAACGCCACGGCCGCGCGCTGGTGCAGCAATTCGAGGACGCCATCCGCCAGCTGGACGAAGTGATGGACTGCCACCTGCTGACCGGCGACGCCGACTATCTGCTGCGCGTCATCGTCGCCGACCTGGAAGCCTATGAGATCTTCATCCGCCGCGAGATGCACGCCATCCCCGGCATCGCCAGCCTCGACACGACCTTCGCTTATGGCGTGGTGAAGAGCAGCCGGACCTTTCCGACGCGGTGATGAGGGGCAGAGATGGCGGAGCGGGAGGGATTCGAACCCTCGATACGGTTTTGCCGTATACTCACTTTCCAGGCGAGCGCCTTCGACCACTCGGCCACCGCTCCGCATGTGTTCATGCCTGGAACACGCGCCCCTAATGCGCTTCTCGGCCTCGCGCAAGCGATTGCGTGGGGCGGGCGGCTGGGGCAGTCTCATGCGTCATGACGATCGCGCTTCTGCTCGCCGCGCTTCTGACGCAGGCCTCGCCCGCCCCCGCTCCCGCCGCCCAGGCGAGCGATCCGCTGCCCGGCGACTGGATCGCGGTTCCCGATGACGAGGTGCTGGTCTTCACCCTGTCGAACGGCAGGACGGTGACGGTCCGCCTCGCCGCCGCGCAGGCGCCGGTGCATGTCGCCAATATCCGGGCGCTGGCACGGGCGCATTGGTGGGATGCGGGGACCAGCGTCTACCGCGTGCAGGAGAATTACGTCGCGCAATGGGGCGACGCGACCGAGAAGAAGCCGCTGCCCACCGGCATCGTCGCCAATCCGCCGGCGGAATATGTCCGCTCCGGCAACAGCGCGGTCGCGCGGCTGAGCCGGCCCGATCCCTATGCCGCCTGGGCGGGCTATAGCCGCGACGGCTGGCCGCTGGCGGGGAACGCAACCGGCGAATGGATTCCGCACTGCTATGGCATGGTCGGCGTCGCGCGCGATCTGGCGCCCAGCACGGGGACCGGGGCCGAACTCTATACGATCATCGGCCATTCGCCGCGCGGTCTGGACCGCAATATCGCGGTGGCGGGGCGCGTGATCGACGGCATGGAGGCGCTGTCCACCCTGCCGCGCGGGACGGGCGATCTGGGCTTCTACAAGGACGAGGCGCAGCGACTGCCGATCGTCTCGGCCAGGCTGGCGAGCGAATTGCCGGCGGGCGAACGGCCCCGCTTCCAGTATCGCGAGACGGTGTCGCCGCGTTTCGCCGCCTGGATCACGTCGCGCGAGAATCGCAAGAACGACTTCTTCACCGTGCCGGCCGGGGGCGTGGACATCTGCGCGGCCCTGCCACCGGTTCGCAAGGTGCCCTGACACGACGGGGGGGATGGCTTTCCCCGTCACCTGTTGGGGCGGCTTGCTGGTCCAGGTGCCCCTATCGCGCAACGGCAAGTGTAAACACAATAAAAACAGAGTTTTCGCCTGTCGGAGCAATTGCGCGTGATCGGCCGCAAGATCACGCCATCCCCCTCTGTTCCTCGTAACAAAGCAACGCTACAGCGATGGCTGCGCCACGTTCGAGGGAGACGGACGAAGCATGACCGCGACTGCCCATGCCGACATACCCGCCGGTTTTGCCGCCGTTCTGGCGCGCAACGGCGAGATGGGGCGGTTGATCGCGGGCCATGACTGGGCCGCGACGCCGCTCGGCCCGATCGCGTCCTGGCCGCAGAGCCGCATGACGGCGATCGGCATCGCCCTGTCGTCGGCCATTCCGATGGCGACGATCTGGGGGCCGGAGGGCATCCTGATCTACAATGCCGGCTATGCCGCCTTTTCGGGCAACCGCCATCCGGCCATTCTGGGCGCGCGCCTGCTCGACGCCTGGCCGGAGGCGCGCGCGTTCAACGAGCAGGTCGTCCTGTCGGGCATGAACGGCCAGAGCCTGGCCTATCGGGACCAGGCGATGATGCTGGAGCATCGGGGCAGCAGCGAGCAGCATTGGCTGGACCTGGACTATACGCCGATCGCCGACGAACAGGGGCGGCCCGCCGGCGTGCTGGCCACGGTGATCGACAGCAGCGCGCGGATGCGCGACCGGCAGGAGCGCGAGATCGCGATCGTCGCCGCGCGCGAGAGCGAGGCGCGGTTCCGCAACGTCGCCGATCACGCGCCGATCATCATGTGGGTGACGCAGGCCGATGGCCGCTGCGTCTACATCAACCGCGCCTGGACCACCCAGACCGGTTTCGACATCGACCAGGGGCTGGATTTCCACTGGATCAAGGCCATCCATGCCAAGGATCGCGCGCTGGTCGAGAACGCCTTTCGCGCCGCGACCCGCGACCAGGTGGCGTTCAACCTGGAGTTCCGCCTGCGCCACCGCGACGGCGGCTATCACTGGGCGACGGTCACCGCGATCCCGCGCATCGACGACGGCGTCTATCTGGGCATGGTCGGCTCGGTCTTCGACATCGACGAGCGCCGCCGGGCGGAGGCGACGCTGCGCGACGTCAACGCCGTGCTGGAGCGCCGCGTCGCCGAAGCCCTGGCCGAGCGCAAGCTGTTCGCCGACATCATCGATTCGACCGGCACGATGGTGCAGGTGCTGGGCTTCGACCATTGCTATCTGGCGATCAACCGCGCCGCGGCGGACGATTTCGAGCGGATCTTCGGCCTGCGCCCGCATATCGGCCAGCACAAGGGCGACGCGATGGCCGGGCGCCCCGAAATCCTGTCGGTCATGCGCGATTACTGGACCCGCGCGCTGGCGGGCGAGGAGTTCTCGGTCATCCAGGCGCTGACCGACCGTGCGAACGAGAAGCGGCATTATGAGCTGCGCTTCAGCCCGCTGGTCGCCGCCGACGGTACGCCGATCGGCGCGTACCAGTTCGCGACCGACGTGTCCGACCGGCTGGCCGCGCAGGAAAGGCTGGCCGATATGGAGGCGCAGCTGCGCCAGAGCCAGAAGATGGAGGCGGTCGGCCAGCTGACCGGCGGCATCGCGCACGACTTCAACAACCTGCTCCAGGTCGTGGTCGGCAATCTGGAAATGCTCGACCGGTTGCTGCCCACCGACGAGCAACCGCGCGCCAGGCGGGCCGCGACCAACGCCATGACCGGGGCCAAGCGCGCCGCGACGCTGACCCAGCGGCTGCTCGCCTTTTCACGCCGCCAGCCGCTGGCGCCGCAATCGGTGGACCCGGTGCGGCTGGTCGACGGGCTGTCCGACCTGCTGACCCGGACGCTGGGCGAGCAGGTGACGCTCGACATCCGCGCCGAGCCCGAACTGTGGCGGGCCGAGGCCGATCCCAACCAGCTGGAAAGCGCGATCCTGAACCTGGCGGTCAACGCGCGCGACGCGATGCCGCATGGCGGCACCCTGTCGATCACGCTGCGCAACGCCCGGCTGGACGGTCATGCGACGATGGTGGCGGGGCCGGTCCCCTATCCCACTGATCCGGGCGACTATGTCGCGATCGATGTCAGCGATACCGGCACCGGCATGGACCGCGCAACGCTGGGCCGCGTGTTCGAGCCGTTCTTCACCACCAAGGAAGTGGGCAAGGGCACCGGTCTGGGCCTGTCGATGGTCTATGGCTTTGCCAAGCAATCGGGCGGACAGGTCCAGATCGACTCCAAGCCCGGCCAGGGCACCTGCGTCTCGCTGTTCCTGCCCCGCTTCGAGGGTGCGGTCGAAGCGCCGGTCGAGGCCCCCGCCGCACCCGGCGGCGCGGTCCAGGGGTCGGAGACGATCCTGGTGGTCGAGGATGACGCGGACGTCCGCGCCTATTCGACCGAGGCGCTGCGCGAACTGGGCTATGACGTGCTGGAGGCGGAAGACGGCGCCAGCGCGCTCGCGCTGCTGGAGGCCCCCGAGGCATCGCGCATCGCGCTGCTCTTCTCCGACGTGGTGCTGCCCGGCGGCATGACCGGTGCCGACCTGGCCTCGGCCGCGCGGTCGCTCCACCCGGCGCTCAAGGTGCTGTTCACCACCGGCTATGCCCGCGATGTGATCGTCCATGGCGGGCGGCTCGACGCCGGCGTCGCGCTGATCACCAAGCCGTTCGACTTTGCCGACCTGGCGGCGCGGATACGGGCGATGCTGGACGGGTAAACCGCACACCGGAAAGGTGTCGCCGATCGCGATTACCTCCGTTTTCGATCAGTCTTCGGCATTGCGGATCGAAAATACGATTGCTCCTCTCACGATCCGTTGAGATCGATGGTGTTGCCGGATACCTTCCCGGGTTCGTGCCGGCTTGTTGCTTTGCGTCATTCTCAATCCATTTCCATGGGGGGATCATGCAAAAGTTTCTACATGCCGCTATCGGTATCGCCGCGCCTTTCGCTGCAACGGCGCAAGGTGCGCCGCCGCCGCAAAACGATAGCGCCGTCGTCGCCGAACAGCCCGCGAGTGCCGAACAGGTCGAGATCGACCGTATCAACCAAAAATATCAAGATGAATATCAGCAGATCGAAAATCAGACCGACGATCTGGAGAAGAAGGGCGACATTTGCGGTTCGGGCACGGTGAAGTGGGATGTCACGACGACCGCCTTCGACGTTCCCGAAGTCACGATGAAAACGCGTCGATTCAGCTTCGACACCATCAAGACCACGTTCAAGAACCGTGGCTTTTCGCTCGACCTTCCGGATTGTCGGTGGAAAATCCGGAACATCGGTTTCGGCATCAAGACGAAACTGTGGTCATGCGGCATGAAGCGCCAGGACTTCAGCACGAAAATTCCCGAATTTCGGAAAGCACGAACCGATTTCTCGTTCAACATTCCCGAATTCCGCAAAAAGCGGATCGAATGGAAATATCACATGCTCAAGATCATGAGCCTGGATTCGATTTCGGCACCCTGCAAGGAGCTTGAAGGCGAAGGCATCAGGATTCAAAAGCAGACCGAAGAGACTAACCAGAACCACATGGCCGAACTACGGCCCGTGCTGCGCAAGCAGATTCAGGATGGCCTTGCGGAGATGTCGCGATCGGCCATGGTGGCCGACCAGGACATGGCCGCCGCGCTGGCGGACATGGACAAGAGTATCGCCGAACTGGCGAAGAACGGGCAAAATCCGGCCACCATCATGACCGAGGTCGATGGCCAGCAGGTCAGCCTGGTCGATGCGCGCGCGCAGATCGCCAGGCAACGTACCGATCTGCAGACGCTCCTCGCCCTGCAACAGGCCGAGATGGAGGCGCGGCTGGTCGAACTCGATCAAGGGCTGACCGCTTAGGGCCGATCGACATTCACCCCATTCTTCCCCTTGCAGGGGAGGTAGCAGGCCGCAGGCCTGACGGAGGGGTGTTCCGGCTGGCAAGGTCAGTCTAACCAACGACCGGTGACACCCCTCCACCATGCTTCGCATGGTTCCCCTCCCCTTACAGGGGAGGAATGAAATCCCGCAGGGGTTTGCTAGGGTCACTCGCGGGCATCTGTCCCCGGCTTGTGCGGCGTGCGATCGTCACGCACCCGATTCAACGACTTGCGCGTTCGGCGCAGCGGGTCGAAAGGACAGGGATGGCGACGCGGTTTCGGCAATTTTGGAGCGAGGAGGAATGGTCCTTCGCTCCCCATGAACGGCCGACCATTCCCGGCTCTCCCGGCAATTTCGACCACCCGCTGCGCCGCCGGCTGGCCTATGGTTTGATCGCGGTGCTGATCGGGCTGACCGGCGGGTTGGGCAATGCGCTGGTCCAGGTCAACACCTTGCAGTTGCAGGGCGCGCTGGGGCTGGACCCGACCGAGATCGCGTGGCTGCCGATCGCCTATGTGATGACCAACGCGTCGATCAACCTGTTGCTCATCAAGTTCCGCCAGCAATTCGGCCTGCGCCCGTTCGCGCTGCTGTTCGTCGGGCTCTATACCGTCCTGGCCTTCGCGCATCTGTTCGTGCGCGATTTCGGCACCGCCATCGCGGTGCGCGCGGCCAGCGGCATGGCGGCGGCGGCGCTGTCGTCGCTGGGCCTTTATTACATGATGCAGGCGCTGCCCGCGAAATGGCGGTTGAAGGCCATCGTGCTGGGCATCGGCGTGCCGCAATGCGCGACGCCGCTGGCGCGCCTGTTCTCGCCCGAGCTGCTCGCCATGTCGCAGTGGCGCACGCTCTATATGTTCGAGTTCGGGCTGGCCGCGATCAGCCTGGCCGCGATCGTCGCGCTCCGCCTGCCCCCCACTCAGCGGTTGAAGGCGTTCGAGCCGCTCGATTTCCTGACCTTCGCGCTCTATGCGCCCGCCATCGGGCTGATCTGCGCGGTGCTGGGCCAGGGGCGGCTGGTGTGGTGGACGCAGGCGGAATGGATCGGCTGGGCGCTGGTCCTGGCCATCCCGCTGCTCGCCGCCGCGTTGTGGATCGAGCATAACCGGGTCAATCCGCTGCTCAACACCCGCTGGCTGGGGTCGGTCGACATCATCCGCTTCGCCATCGTCACGCTGATGGCACGTATCGTCCTGTCCGAACAGAATTACGCCGCGGTCGGCCTGCTGACCACGCTGGGCCAGAATAACGACCAGTTCGGGACGCTGTTCACCATCGTCTTCATCGCCTCGGTCGCCGGGGTCGTCGCCAGCGCGGTGACGCTGGACGTGACCCGGCTGACCCATCCCGTCATGTTCGCGATCGCGCTGGTCGCCGTCGCGGCCTTTGCCGACAGCTTCTCGACGAACCTCACCCGCGCGCCACAGCTTTATGCGACCCAGGCGCTGATCGCCTTTTCGACGACCTTCTTCCTCGGCCCCTCGCTGCTGTTCGGCATGACCCGCGCGTTGCAACAGGGGGCGGGGCATGTGATCAGCTTCATCGCGCTGTTCGGAATGCTCAACTCGGTCGGCGGGTTGGGCGGCACCGCCCTGCTCGGCACCTATCAGGTGGTCCGCGAAAAGACGCACAGCGCCGCGATCGTGCAGAATATCGACCCCACCGACCCGCAGGTGACGCAGCGTATCCAGGCCGGCGGCGTGCGCGTGTCGGGCGTCGTCTCCGACCCGACCCTGTCGCGCGCGGAGGGCGGCGCGCTGTTGTCGCAGGCCGCCACGCGCGAGGCCAATATCCGCGCCTATAACGATGTCTTCCGCCTGGTCGCAGCACTTGCGGCCGCCGTCACCCTGTTCCTCGCGCTGCTGACCTGGCGGCGCAACCGGCGCGCCCGCGCCGCTGCCAAGGCCTGAGCCATGACCGACACCCGCTCGCCCGTCTCCCCCACCCCGATGACCGAACAGGCCGCCGCCGAAGCCGGTGCCGGGCCGGTCGACGCCGCCCCCGTCCCCCCGCCCGCGCCGCCGCCGGCTTCGGGATGGCGGCCGCCCTCGGGCGGATGGCGGTCGCGCGCGCTGATCCTGGTGCTGGTCGTCGGCGGCATCGCGGCGGTGCTGGCGGCGTGGCGGCTGCCGCCCTTTTCCAGCAGCATCCAGTCGACCGACAACGCCTATGTCCGCGGTCGCACCACCGTGATCGCGCCGCAGGTCAGCGGCTATGTCACCGCCGTCCTCGTCCGCGATTTCGAGACGGTGCGCGCCGGCCAGCCGCTGGTACGCATCGACGACCGCATCTATCGCCAGCGCGTCGACCAGGCGACTGCGCAGGTCGCGGCGCAGGAGGCGACGCTCGCCAATAGCCGCCAGGCGCAGGCGTCGCGTACCGCCAGCCTGTCGGCGCAGGACGCCGCCGTCGCCAATGCCGAGGCGCAGCTGATGCGCGCGCAGGCCGACATGGCGCGCGTCAACGACCTGGTCACCGACGGCTCGGTGTCCTTGCGCGAACGCGACCAGACGCTGGCGGCGCTACGCCAGGCGCAAGCCGCGCTGCGTCAGGCCAAGGCGGCGCGCGAGATCGCGCAGCAGGACGTCCGCACCGTCGTCGTCGGGCGCGGTGGGCAGCAGGCGGGCGTGTCGGGGGCGGAGGCCGCGCGGCGCCTCGCGCAGATCGACCTCGCCAACACCATCGTCCGCGCGCCCGAGGATGGCCGCCTGTCCGAGGTTGGCGTGCGGCTGGGCCAATATGTCACCGCCGGATCGCAGCTGATGTTCCTGGTGCCGCCCGAAACCTGGGTCATCGCCAATTTCAAGGAAGCGCAGACCGCGCGCATGGCGGTGGGCCAGCCGGCCAGCTTCACCGTCGACGGCCTGAACAATGCCCGGCTGACCGGCCGGGTCGAGCGCATCTCGCCCGCCGCCGGGTCCGAGTTCGCGGTGCTCAAGTCCGACAACGCCACCGGCAACTTCACCAAGGTGCCGCAGCGTATCGCGGTGCGCATCCGCGTCGATCCGGGCCAGCCGCTCAGCCAGCGCTTGCGCCCCGGCATGTCGGTACAGGCCAGTGTCGATACCGCCGGCGGACCGGTGGTGCGATGAGGCGCGCCGCCCCTTCCCTGATCGCCGCGCTGCTGCTGGCGGGCTGTATCGGCCCGCGCCCCGAACGGCCGGCGGCCAGCGCGGTCGTCGCGCCCCCTGCCTGGCGCACGACGCTGGGGCCGGGCAGCCCGATCGCGACCGAGTGGTGGCAGGCGTTCGGCGACCCGCAACTGACCGCGCTCGTCACCACCGCGCTGGCGAACAGTCCCGATCTGGGCAGCGCCGCCGCACGGGTCGAGGAGGCGCGCGCGCAGGAGCGGCTGGCGCGGGCGCAGCTGTCCCCCAACATCACCGCCGGACTGCCGGTCAGCGAGGCGCGGACCGTCACCGCGCTCGGCACCGGGCTGGACGCCTTCGGGACGCAGCCGCTGGTCCAGGCCAGCTATGATTTCGACTTGTTCGGCCGGTTGCGGAGCGCCCGCGCGGCGGCGCGCGCGCAGTTGCTGGCGACCGAGGCGGCACGCGATACCGTCCGGCTGGCGCTCGCGAGCGGGGTGGCCAGCGGTTACGTCACGTTGCGCGCGCTCGATCACCGGCTGACCATCGCGCGCGAGACGCTGGCCGCCCGCGCCGACGCGCTGCGCATCGCCCGGCGGCGCGCGGAAACCGGCTATACCTCGCATCTGGAGCTGCGGCAGGCCGAAGGCGAGTATCGCTCGACCGAACAGCTGGTCGCCGCCGCGCAACTGGCGGTCACGCGACAGGAGAACGCGCTGAGCGTGCTGGTCGGCGGCACGCCGGGGCCGATCACGCGCGGCCTACCCATCGACCGGCTGGTCCGTCCCGCCATCCCCGACGGCCTGCCCGCCGACCTGCTGCGCCGCCGCCCCGACCTGTTTCAGGCCGAACAGGCGCTGGTCGCCGCCGACCGCTCGCTGGACAGCGCGCGCGCGGCGATGCTGCCCAGCCTGGGGCTGACCGGAACGGCGGGCGTCGTCCTGTCGAGCGCGCTCAAGAACCCGATCACCATCTTCTCGATCGGCGGCAGCGTGCTCGCCCCGATCTTCGACGCCGGCCGCCTGCGCGCGCAGGCCGATGCCAGCGCGGCGCGGCGCGACCAAGCGGCCTATGCCTATCGCAAGGCGGCGCTGACCGCGTTTCGCGAGGTGGACGACAGCCTGGCCTCGGTCCGCCGCTCGGGCGAGCAGGCGGTGGCGCTGGCCGGACAGCGGACCGCGCAGGCCGATGCGCTGCGCATCGCCTCCAACCGCTACCGCGCGGGCTATTCCTCCTATCTTGAACAGCTCGATGCGCAGCGCGGCCTGCTGAACGCCGAACTGGCGCTCGCCGAGGCGCAGGCCAATCAGCTGACCGCGTATATCACCCTCTATCAAGCGATGGGTGGCGGCTGGTCGGACGCGGCGATCCAGGCGACCGCGCGCTGAACACCGGGAAAAGGGAACGCCATCCGCGCTGACGCGCTTGTGCCCCCGGACTCGTTTAGCATGGGAGAGCCGATATGGGCGTGAAAGCCATTTACAAGACGAAAGCGACGGCGACCGGCGGTCGCGACGGTGCGGCGCGCAGCGAAGACGGCTCGGTTGACGTCAAGCTGGTCGTCCCGAAGGAAATGGGCGGTCCGGGCGGCGAGGGCGCCAATCCGGAAAAGCTGTTCGCGGCGGGTTATTCGGCCTGTTTCCTGGGCGCGATGAAGGCGGTGTCGGGCAAGGAAGGTGTGAAGGTGCCGCAGGACGCGACCGTCACCGCCGAGATCGGCTTCGGTCCGCGTGACGAGGGCGGCTATGGCATCACGGCCGACCTGACCGTCAACCTGCCCGGCGTCGACCGCGCCGATGCCGAGCGGCTGATGCACGCCGCGCATCAGGTCTGCCCCTATTCCAACGCCACGCGCGGCAATGTCGATGTCGGCCTGACGCTCGCCTGAGCCGACCACGACCGCATGTGAAACCTCCAGGCCCTTCGCTTTTTCGAAGCGGGGGGCCTCCTTTTTTTGACAAGGGACCCTTCATGACCCGCCCCGCCGGCACCGAATCCTTCGCGCTCAACCAGACCATGCTGCGCATCCGCGATCCCAAGCCATCGCTCGCCTTCTATCAGGACGTGCTGGGCATGACGCTCCTCCAGCAGCTGGATTTCGAGGAGATGCGCTTCTCGCTCTATTTCCTGGCCTATCTGACCGATGGCGAATCGATCCCTGAGGACCCGGCCGAACGCGCGCATTTCATCTTCGACCGCGAGACCACGCTGGAGCTGACGCACAATTGGGGCACCGAGTCGGACCCCGATTTCAAGGGCTATCATGACGGCAATGCCGATCCGCGCGGCTTTGGTCATATCGGGATCAGCGTCGCCGATGTGACGGGCGCTTGCGAACGCTTCGAGTCGCTGGGCGTGCCGTTCAAAAAGCGGCCGCAGGACGGCAAGATGAAGGATATCGCCTTCATCACCGACCCCGACGGCTATTGGATCGAGATTCTCTCGGCCGCCGGTATGACAGACAGCCTGCCGCCGCGCTGACGACCCAGTCCCTTCCCGACCGAAAAATGGTTCCGCAACCGGATATTTACCGGTTCGGACCATAACGGGCAGATCGGAGAGGAAGGGAAGGGATTCGCAAGCCCCTTCCCGACCAAGTGCGAGTCTCCCACTCGCGGTCGATGGAGGGACCATCATGATTACCTGGTTCGCCAAAACGGCACCTGTTCGCCAGAAATTCGACGTGTTGACCGTCGTCTATGGCGCACTGGCGACCGCCGGGCTGATTGCGACCATCATGGCACATGGCGGCGTCGCGCCGACCCTGCCGATCATCCTGTCGGCGGCGGTGCTGCCGATCACGCTGGCCGTATCGCGCGTCAGCCGTTCACTGATTTGCAACCCCTATGTGGGCAGCGTCGAGGCCATGGAACGCCTGGCCGCCGGCAATGTGCACACCGATGTGCCCTATACCGACTATCGCGACTGTATCGGTCGGATGGCGAAGGCCGTGGCCGTGTTCCGCGACAATGCCGTCGGCGTGCAACAGGCCGCGCAGGCGCAGCAGGTCGTCGTGACCGCGCTGGGCAAGGGCCTGGGCGAACTGGCCGAAGGCAATCTCGACCAGTCGATCGATACCCCCTTCCCGGCCGAGTATGAAAAGCTGCGCGCCGATTACAATCGCGCGGTCGGGGCGCTGGCGAGCACGATGGGCACCGTCATTGCCTCCACCCACGGCATCAATTCGGGCGCCAGCGACATCCGCCAGGCCTCGGACGACCTGTCGCAGCGCACCGAGCAGCAGGCCGCCAGCCTGGAGGAAACCGCCGCCGCGATGGACGAGATCACCTCGACCGTCCGCCAGACCGCCGAGGGCGCCAACCGCGCCAACCGCGCGGTCGCCGATGCGCGGGTCGAGGCCGAACAGTCGGGCGACGTCGTGCGCCGCGCGGTCGACGCCATGGCCGGCATCGAGCGCGCCTCCAGCGAAATCTCCGAGATCATCAGCGTCATCGACGGCATCGCCTTCCAGACCAACCTCCTGGCGCTGAACGCCGGTGTCGAGGCGGCGCGCGCGGGTGACGCGGGCAAGGGCTTCGCGGTCGTCGCCTCCGAGGTGCGTGCGCTGGCGCAGCGCTCGGCCGATGCCGCCAAGGACGTGAAGTCGCGCATTCTCGCCAGCTCCGAACAGGTCGAATCGGGCGTCGGCTTGGTCAGCGAGACCGGCAAGGCGCTGGAGCGGATCATCGCGCGCATCACCGAGATCAGCGGGCTGGTCGGTGACATCGCCAGCTCCGCCGAGAAGCAGGCGGTCGGGCTTCAGGAGGTCAACACCGCCGTGTCCGCGATGGACGGCGTGACCCAGCAGAACGCCGCGATGGTCGAACAGGCCACCGCCGCCGCCCGCTCGCTGGCGGTTGAGGCCGATGGCTTGGCACGCGAGGTCGCCCGCTTCCGCATCGCCCATGGCGGTGGCCATCATGACGGCTTCGTCGCGACGCCGGCCGCACCGATCGCACCCGCCGCCTCGTCGCTGCCGGTCCATCAGTTGCAGCAGCGCGCCGCCGCCGCCGGTCGTCGCATCGCGCAGACAACACGCGCCGCCCGTCCGCCGGTGGCCGCGCCATCCCCGTCCTTCGCGTCCAGCGCCCCCCAGTCGAGCGGCAATGCCGCGCTGGCGGTCAGCGACGACGACTGGACCGAATTCTGATGCCGGCCCCGCCCTTCTGAACCGGGGCGGGACCGCTTCTTCCCTTCCTGCCGCCGCCTCGAACTGCCGACTGGAGTTTCACCGTGACCGCTCTGTCCCTTGCCCCCGTGCTCGACACCACCGCCGCCGCGCCGCTGCGCCAGGCGCTGCTCGACCTGATCGCGTCGGGCGACGCCATCGCGCTGGACGGTGGTCAGGTGACCCAGGCCGGCCAGGCCTGTCTCCAGGTGCTGGCCAGCGCGCAGGCGATGGCCGCCTCGATCCGCACGGACTTCGAATTGCAGAACCCGTCCGAAGCGCTCGCTTCCATGATCACGCTGGCGGGCCTCGACCGCCTCGTCACCCCCGCCGCCTGAAAGGCCCGACCCGATGAATCTCGACGAGATCCAGCAGATTTTCTTCCAGGAATGCGAAGAAGGCCTCGGCGCCCTGGAAAGCGCCTTCGCCGATCTGAAGCGTGGGCGGCATGATGACGAGACGATCAACACCGTCTTCCGCTCGGTCCACTCGATCAAGGGCGGCGCGGGTGCGTTCGGCCATGACCGGTTGCAGCATTTCTCGCACCATTACGAGACGGTGCTCGACCTGATCCGCAACGGCACGCTGCCGCTCAGCGAGCCGTTGATCGACCTGATCGTCGCGGCGTTCGACACGCTGACCGACCATGTCGCGGCCGCGCGCGGCGAAGGCGGCATGCCCGCCGACCAGGCGATGCTCGACCGTCTGGCCGCCGCCGCCGAGGGCAAGATCGAGGGCGGGGCCGAGGCCGCACCCGAGGTCGAGGCGGTCGCCGACACGCCCGCGCCCGCACCCGCCCCGATGGACGATTTCGACGCGCTGTTCGCGATGCTGGAGGAACCCGCCGCACCGGCGGCCGAGACCGCACCGGCCGAATGGATCGTGACCGTGCATCCCGGCCCGCGCGCCTTCGATCACGGGGCCGAGCCGATGCTGGCGCTGCGCGAATTGTCGCGCATGGGCGCCCGCACGCTGTCCGCCGATCTGTCCGACCTGCCGCTGCTCGACGGGCTGGACGCCGAACGCTCCTATATGGGCTTCACCCTGGCGCTGCCCGGCACGACCGACGAGGACGACATTCGCGCGGTCTTCGACTTCGCCGATCCGCAATGCCGCCTGACCGTCACGCGCGCGACCGAGGAGGTGGTTCCGGCCGCCCCCGCGCCCGAACCCGAAGCAGTCGAGCCCGCGCCGGCCGCCCCGCCGGTCGCCGCCCCCGCACCGGTCGCCACCGCGCCCGCCCCTCTGGCCGCCGTTCCCGCCGCGCCCGCGCCCGTCGAACCGGCCGCCCCGTCACTGGCCGAGGTGGCCAACAGCCCGCGCGTCGCCGCGGCCGCCGCGCAGACGATCCGCGTCGACCTCGACAAGCTCGACCGGCTGGTCAACCTGGTCGGCGAGCTGGTCATCACCCAGGCGATGCTGGCGCAGCGCCTGTCCGAGAACGAGATGGGCTCGATCCCCGAGCTGTCCGACCTCGACCACCTGACGCGCGAGCTTCAGGATTCGACGATGGCCATCCGCGCGCAGCCGATGAAGACCGTCTTCAGCCGCGTGCCGCGTATCATCCGCGAACTGGAGGTCGAGACCGGCAAGCGCGTCCGCCTGGAGGTCGAGGGCGAGATGACCGAGGTCGACAAGACCGTGGTCGAACGCATCGGCGAGCCGCTGACCCATCTGATCCGCAACGCCGTCGACCATGGCCTGGAAACCCCGGCCGATCGCAAGGCGGTGGGCAAGGACGGCGAGGGCGTCGTCACCCTGTCGGCCGCGCACCAGTCGGGGCGGATCGTCATCACGGTCGCCGATGACGGCCGCGGCATCGACCGCGCGCGCGTCAAGGCCAAGGCGATCGAGCGCGGCATCATCGCCCCCGACGCGCAGCTGTCGGAAGAAGAGATCGACAATCTGATCTTCGCCCCCGGCTTCTCGACCGCCGCCGTCGTCTCCAACATCTCGGGTCGCGGCGTCGGCATGGACGTGGTGCGCAAGAACATCCAGGCGCTGGGCGGCCGCATCGGCATCCAGTCCGAACTGGGCAAGGGGTCGAGCTTCTCGCTCAGTCTGCCGCTGACGCTGGCCGTGCTCGACGGCATGATCGTCACCGTCGGCGACCAGACCTTCGTCATCCCGCTGACCCATATCGTCGAGAGCTTGCGCCCCGGCATCGACGAGGTCCATTTCGTCGGCGGCCAGTCGCCGCTGCTCGACGTGCGCGGCACCTATGTCCCGGTCCACCGCGTCGGCGAACAGCTGGGCGTCGGCGGTGCCACCCGCAAGCCCGAGGACGCGGTGCTGATCGTGGTCGAGAGCGACCAGGGTCAGGCGGTGCTGATGGTCGACTCGATCCAGGACCAGCGTCAGGTCGTCGTGAAGAGCCTGGAAGCGAATTACCGCGCCATCCATGGCCTGGCCGGCGCGACCATCCTGGGCGATGGCCGCGTCGCCCTCATCCTCGACGTCGATGCGCTGATCGGCCGCTGGCGCCGTGACGGCCGCAGCGGCGGCGCCTTCATCGAAGACCTGGCCGCATGAACGCCCCCGCCGCCATCCCCCAGCGCGAGATGGAGTTCGCCTTCTCGGCGGCCGACCATCGCGCGATCGCCGAGATGATCTATGCCGAGTCGGGCATCCTGCTGCCCGACAACAAGGCCAAGCTGATCTATGGCCGGCTGGCGCGGCGGCTGCGGGCGTGCGGGCTGGAGAGTTTTCCCGACTATCTCGCGCTCATCGCCAATGACACGGAGGAACGCGCGCGCGCCGTCGATGCGCTGACCACCAACCACACCTTCTTCTTTCGCGAAAATCATCATTTCGAGCATTTTCGCGACGAACTCTGGCCCGGTTTCGCCGATCGCCTCGCCTCGGGCGGGCGGGTGCGCGTCTGGTCCGCCGCCTGTTCCAGCGGCGAGGAACCCTATTCGCTGATGATGACCATCCTGGGCACCGACACCCGCGCGGCGGCCAAGCTGGCGGGTCAGGATTTCAAGATACTGGCGACCGACCTGTCGCCCAGCGTCATCGCGGCCGCGCGCGCCGGCCGCTATCCGGTCGACACCACGCGCACCATGCCGCCGGCGATGCGACAGGCCTGGTGCCAGCCGGCGGGCGACATGGAGGAGCTGTCCCCAGCGCTACGCGCGCCGATCGCGTTCCGCGAACTCAACCTGTTGCGCAGCTGGCCGATGCGGCGGCCGTTCGACGTCATCTTCTGCCGCAATGTCATGATCTATTTCGACGAGCCCACCAAGGCTCAGTTGCTGGCCCGTTTCGCCGATCAGCTCGTGGCTGGCGGCATCCTCTACATTGGTCATGCCGAACGCATCCCGCCGGAAGTATCGGCGCGCTTTCACTGCATCGGTCGCACCGCTTTCCAGAAAGTTTCCTGATGGCCGTTCGTACCCTGATCGTCGACGATTCCCCGACCATGCGCGCGCTGATCGCGGGGATGCTGAGTCGCGATCCCGATATCGAAGTGGTCGGCGCCGCCAACGGCCCGCACCAGGCGCGCGAGATGATCAAGGCGCTCGATCCCGACGTCATCACGCTGGACGTCGAGATGCCCGACATGAACGGGCTGGATTTCCTCGAGCGGGTCATGCGCCTGCGCCCGATGCCGGTCGTCATGCTCTCGACACTGACCCAGGCGGGCGCGGACACGACGATCCGCGCGCTGGAGCTGGGCGCGGTCGAATGCTGCGCCAAGCCGGCGGCCAACTGCCTCGACCCGCGCCTGGCCGAAAGCGTCAAGGCGGCGGCGAGCAGCCGGCGCATCCGGGTACGCGACATGTCCGCACCGCCCGCGCCCGTGGCCGCCGCCAACTTCACGCCCCGCGCCGGCTCGCTGATCGCGATCGGCGCATCGACCGGCGGCGTCGAGGCGCTGATCCAGGTGCTCAGCGGCTTTCCGGCGAACTGCCCGCCGACCGTGATCGTCCAGCACATGCCCGCGACCTTCACGACCAGTTTCGCGGCAAGGCTCGACCGGCTGTCCAAGCCGACCGTGGCCGAGGCGCGTCACGGCCAGCCGCTGCTGCCCGGCCATGTCTATCTCGCGCCCGGCGGCACCCATCATCTGGAAGTCGGCGGCACCGAAGGCCAGTATCGCGCGCGGCTGATCCCCGACGATCCGATGAGCGGCCATCGCCCCTCGGTCGACCGGCTGTTCCACAGCGTGGCCAAGAATGTCGGCGACAAGGCGGTCGGCGCGATCCTGACCGGCATGGGCCGCGACGGCGCCGACGGCCTGCTGGCGATGCGGCGCAAGGGGTCCTTCACCGTCGGCCAGGACCAGGAAAGCTGCGTCGTCTATGGCATGCCCGGCGTCGCGCAGGAGGTGGGCGCGGTGACCAAGCAGCTGACGCTGACCCGCGTCGCGCCGGCGATCATCGAACGGTGTCGCGCATGACCCCGTCACCCGCCGGCATGGCGCGCAGCGATGGCTTGCGACGAATCAACATCATCCAGGGCGAGACGCGCGTGTCGCAGGAACGCGATGTCGTGCTGACGACCGTGCTCGGCAGCTGCATCTCCGCGTGCCTGTACGATCCGATCGCCGGGGTGGGCGGATTAAATCACTTTTTATTGGCCGAACCGGGCGCGGCGGAAACCGATCCTAAATCCATGCAGCGCTACGGTGTCTATGCGATGGAAGTCTTGATCAACGCCATGATGGCCCTGGGAGCCCAGCGACACAGCCTGAAAGCCAGGCTGTTCGGTGGCGCGACCATGCGCGACGGGTTCCGCGACATCGGCGGCGCCAATGCGCAGTTCGCGCGGCGTTTCCTGGCGGACGAGCGAATCGCGCTGGTCGGCGAGGATGTCGGCGGCGTCAGCGCGCGCCGCGTCGAATTCCGCCCCGCGCTGGGCCTCGCCCGGTGTCGCCACGTCACCGATACCGTGGCGCCGATGCCGCGGATCGCCCGCCCCGCCCCGCCGCCGCCGCCCGCCGCGACCGGCGACGTCGAATTTTTCTAATGTCTCTCGATCCTTCCAGGAAAGGCCAGTTCGTGTCCCAACTCATCATGACCGTGGACGATTCGCCCAGCATGCGAATGCTTCTGCGCGCCGCGCTCACCGATATGGGATATCGGGTGCTCGAGGCCGAAGACGGCGTCCATGCCCTCGATACGCTCGACGGCGTGACGGCCGATACCGTGCCCGACCTCGTCATCACCGACATCAACATGCCCCGCATGGACGGTTTCGGCCTGATCGAGGCGCTGCGCCGCCAGCCGGGTCATCGCAACCTGCCGATCCTGGTGCTGACCACCGAAAGCTCGGACGAGAAGAAGGCCCGCGCGCGCGAGGCCGGCGCGACCGGCTGGATCGTCAAGCCCTTCAACCCCGAAAAGCTGGCCGCGGCGATCCGCCGCGTGCTGCACTGATCCCATCCAGAGAGGAACCGACCATGTCGCGTCAGCTCATCACCTTCCAGCTCGGCGACCAGATCCTGGGCGTCGACATCATGGCCATCCGCGAAATCCGCGCCTGGTCGCCCGCGACCCCGCTGCCCAACGTGCCCGCGCATGTGCGCGGCGTCGTCAACCTGCGCGGCGTGGTCCTGCCGGTGCTCGACCTGCGCCACCGGCTGGGCTGGGGCGTGACCGACCCGAGCGCGCGCCACGTCATCATCGTGGTGCGGATCGGCGAGCAGCTGCAGGGCCTGATCGTCGATGCGGTCAACGACATCGTCACCATCCCGCCCGAATCGATGCAGCCGCTGCCCGACATGGGCGATGCGACCGCCGCTCATTATCTCGAAGGGCTGGCGACGATCGAACAGCGCCTCATCCTGATCCTGGCGCTCGATCGCCTGTCGGACAGCGTGGCGTTGACGGCGGAAGCCGCGTAACACCCTGTTTTTCAATACGTAACGGCGTATCCGTTGGAAGGTAAATGCGTAATGGCGGACGTTAAGGTTCTGGTCGTCGATGATTCGCTGACGATGCGGGTGCTCATTTCGGGCGCGCTCGAGCGGATCAAGGGCGTCACCGTGGTCGGCGCCGCCGACGGCGCGGCGGAAGCGCGCAAGATGGTCGAACAATATCGCCCCCAGGTGATGACGCTGGACGTCGAGATGCCGGGCATGAGCGGCCTCGAATATCTTGCCGAGATCATGGAGGAGCGGCCGATGCCGGTCATCATGTTCTCGACCAAGACCGCCGCCGGCGCCGCCGATTCGATCGAGGCGCTGCGCCTCGGCGCGATCGACTGCTTCCCCAAGCCCAAGGTCGCGGTCCAGGCCGAACTGGACGAGATCATCGGCAAGCTGGGCAAGCGGATCAAGGCCGCGCGCAACGCCGACCTGAAGAAGACGAGCGCCGCCAAGTCCAAGAAGGGCAGCCCCGCTACGCCGATCGACTGGAACGGCCGCCTGCTGGCGATCGGCGCCGACGCCGCCAACACCCAGTCGATGTTCGACCTGTTCGCGACCTTCCCCGCCAACTGCCCGCCGACCCTGGTCGTGCAGCAGATGTCGCCCGGCCTGCTGACCCCGATGATCGAGCAGCTGAAGGACCAGATCGCGCCCAAGGTGGTCGAGGCGACCGACGGCATGAAGGTAGAGCAGGGCACCATCTATTTCGCGCCGCAGGGCGAGAACCACATGGTCGTCGACACCTGGCCCAACGGCAGCCTGCGCCTGCTGGCGCGCGAGCCGGTGGCGGGCGAGCGTCCGTCGATCTCGCTGCTGTTCGCCTCGGTCGCCAAGGCGGCGGGCAGCAACGGCCTGGGCGTGTTGCTGGCGCTCGACGACGAGGACGGCTCGGCGGGCCTGCGCGCCATGCTGGCGGGTGGCGCCTATGCCATCGGCCGTTCGGAAACCGACTTCACCCTGATGAAGGGCGCGGTCACGCAGCCGGTCGCACGCGATGCGATTTCGGCCAATATCCTCAAGCTCTGCTCGAAATAAGCGCGAGGGGCCAGCGGGTGGGAAGGGAATTTGGCATGGATCAACAGCTTGCCCATGCGCTGGCCGACGAGCTGGTCGAACTGACCCGCTCGCTCGCCGACCTGGCCTATGACCTGGGCAGCGACAGCGACACGCTGCGCCGACACATGGTCAGCATCCAGTCGGTCGACCGGATCACCCAGGCGCAACTGGCGATCGCCGACATATTGCGCTCGGACGCGCCGGTCGCGGCGCGGATCGACGGGGTCACGCTGGAAACGCTGGCCGATCGCCTGCGCGAGCGGGTGGCCGGCAACGCCTGACCGCCGCCGTCCTTGGCGCAGGGTGGCAGGGATGAACCCACCCCGCTTCGGGGGATCGTTGCGAACTCTTCACACCGTCCCGACGCAGACCGGGATGGAACGTGAAGAGCGAGGAAACTCTGATTTCGCCCCCTCCCCTTCAGGGGAGGAGCTCGCATGAATTCGATACGATGTCGTCCTGGCCTGAGGCATAGGCCGATCAGCCGCGCGGGGTCGCCCGTGCGGCCTCGACCCGTTCGAGGAGTGGGCGCAGGCCGCCCAACCATTGACGCATCCCTTCGCGCGCCTCGTCGCTCATACTGAGCAACGCCAGGCGGCGGTCGGTGGGATGCGGCGCGCTGTGGAACAGGCCCATGCCGATCAGCATGTTGATCCAGCGCACCGCCGTGGTGCGCGGCACGCCCGAGGCGCGGTAGCAGGCGCTGGTTTCGACCTGCCGCCCCTCCTCCTCTTCCAGAAACACGAACAACAGCATGTCGAAGGCCGGGTCGGCGAAGAGCGACCGGTCGAAGAAGCGGCCTATCCCCTCCCGCGCGGAGCGGATGACATTGCCGATGTCCCCGGGCGTCAGCCGCGCCTCGCTCTCGGCCCGGACCAGGGTTTCGACTACATCCAGCTCATCGCGAATCCGCCGCAGCCGGTCATCGATCCCCGACGGATCGGACCCCGCCCCGTCCGTATAGCGATCGCTCACGAAATCCACGCTAGGCCCCTGATCATCCATTCCCCCGACAGTCGGACAGCCCTTCAACGCTTTGGCCGACGCTCCCTGACATCGCCGTGCCGCATGAAATCATAGGACATGTCCATCATAGTGTTCGAGACTATCGAAGTTTCATAACCGATTGAAACTAAATTCGTTTGCACCGATCCGGCTTTTTTGGACGGGATCGGATCAGAAAAACAGCTTGCGGATCGACAGCCGGACCGTGCGGCCCAGAGGATCGAGATAGCCCGGCTGATAGCCGATCGGCACGGTGCCGGTGGCGTCGGTCACCCGCTGGCGCTGGTTGAACAGATTGTCGACCGACAGGCTGATCCGTGTGCCGCGCAGCCAGGGACGCGTGCGGACCAAATCCAGCCGCTGCCCCAGATCGGCGAACAGCCGCAGGTCGATCGTCGCCAAGCTGCCGAACGCCAGCGGTTCGGGATTGGCGGGGGTGCCGCCATTGACGCGGGTGGCGCTGCGCCAGTTGCCCGACATACGCACGCCGATGCCATTATTGGTATAGCCCGCCTGCGCCTCCAGCTGATGCCGCGAGCTGCCGCCGCTCGCCCCGATCGCATCGCCGCGCAGCAGGTCGAGGACCGGGCCACCATCGGCGACCGTCACCCGGTCGGCCAGCGTCCAGCTGTGATAGAGCGCGAACTGTAACCGGCCGCCGCCGCGCCCGCCGCCAAAGCCGCCGCCCCGGAAGCCGCCACCGGCCCGCCCGCCACCCGGTCCGTTCGCCCCCGGCGCACCGCCCTGCCCGTCACCGCGCGGCCCATCGCCACGGGGGGCGTCACCGCCACGTCCTTCGCCGTCCCGCCCTTCGCCCCGAGGTCCATCGCCGCGTCGGCCGGGGAAGGTCATGCCCGCAAAGGGATTGGGGCCGGTCCCTGCACGATACGCCTCGATCTCCTTCTGGATCTTGGACTTGATCGGCTTGGAGAAGTTGAAGCCCCAGCGCAGCTGCTGCCGCTCGGTCCGCGCGAAATTGATCGGCCGCGAATCGACGCGCAGCAGATTGCCGGCGGCGTCGCGGGTGAAGCGATCGGGAAAGGCCGCCTCGATCGCGGCGGTCGGCGTCGGGAAGGACGCGATCGGATCGTCGGTGCCGATGCGGTAATAATTCGCGGTCAGGTTGATGTCGCGGTCGCGCCAGGGTTTCAGCGTCAGGCCCAGCTTCATGACATGGCGGTTGTCGGCGATCAGGTTCGGATTGCCGCCGGTGACGGCGGTGATCGTCGCGGTGGTGCCGCGCACATAGTCGAATAGGCGGACATTGGGGGTGGTGATCGTCGGATTGCCCAGCTGCTGCGCGCTCGGCGCATCCTCCTGATCGGTCCAGGAGGCGATGATCCGCACCCCCTCCAGCGGCGCCCAGTTGGCCCCGTAACCCACTGTGGTCAGCGTGCCGAAGTCCGACAGGCGATTGGCCGCGGCATTGAGGTTCAGCGACAGATTGCCGATCGCGCCCAGCACCGAGCGATCGCGATTGGCGATCGGCAGGTCGAGGTTGAGCTGGCCGTTGACGATGTCGCGCGACACTTCGCCGCTCTGTTCCTGTCCGAAGCGGAACGAACGGCTGGAAAAGTCGCTGGTCTGGCCGCCGAACTTGACGCTCGCCTGCGCATCGCCTGCCGGCAGTGCGAAGACGCGGCCGTTGAGCAGCGCATCGACCTGCGCGGTGGACGAGGTCGAGCGGGCGAAATTGCGCGGCGACAGGCCGATCGCCTCGATCGGGCCATAGGGATTGGCGGTCGGATCATTCGCGTTCAACCGCGCCTGGAACGCCGCCGTGTCGAGACCGGTATCGGTCGCCACCCGGCTTTCGGCGCGGTCATAGGCCCCCGTCACCGACCAGCGCCACTTGCTGCTGATCTGGCCGTTGAGCACCGTGCCGAAATGCGCGGTCAGCCCGGTATTGTCCTGGGTCAGCGGGCCATAGGCGTCGGTCAGCCGCGCAATGGTCGCGGTCGTGCCGAACGGCGAATAGGGATTGCCGACCGGCAGTTGCAGATTGGCGGACGGCAGGCCGTTCCAGCTGTTGCTCTGCGTCGCCTGCACCTCGGCGTTGAACGAGGCGGCGACATTGCCCAGGATGTTGCGCGCATAGACGATATTGGCGTCCCACTGACGCTGCGCATTCTGGAGCGTGCGATAGCGGGTGACGTCGGTGCCGTTGACCGGCGTGGCGGCCAGCGCCGACAGCGTCGGGACGCCCGCCAGCCCTGCGGGAAGGCCGACCACGCTGGGGTTCGAACCGGTCAGCGCGGCGAGGCCGGGGTCGGTGGTGACGATATTGCCGCCCAGCGCCGCATTGCTGGCGGGCGCGAGGATGTCGCGCTCCGCCTCGGTCAGGCGCGAGCTTTCCTGATAATCGGTATGGATGCTCAACCGCTTGTCGCGGCGGATGGTCAGCCAGTCGAGCCGCCCCTGCCCCATGGCCGAGCCGCCCTCGGTCGGCACCCGCGCGATCGCCTCGGTCGCCAGCGAGCGGAAACGCGGGCGCAGGACGAAGTTCACCACCTTCTGGTCGGCGCTATAGCCATATTTCAGCGCGACCTCCTCGGGCAGGATGTCGACGCGCAGGATCGCCTCGGTCGGCAGGTCGCGGATTTCCTGGAAGCCCGCGATGCGCCGGCCGTTGAGCAGGACGACGGGCGATCCACCGCGCCCGCTGGTCGTCTGCGGCGCGAGTTCGGTCAGCAGGTCGGCGACGCTCGACACGCCGTAGGAGCGGATGTCGGCGGGGCTGAGCTGTTGCTCGGGCGGGATGTCGCCGGGCACGGTGCCGGGCTGCCGCCGCGCGGTGACGACGACATCGCCCTCTTCTGCGCCCTCCTCCTCTTCCGGCTCGGCCTGCGCGGCGGGCGGGGTGCGGGCCGGCGTCGTCTGCGCCGTGGCGGGGGCAGCGGTAACGGTCGTCGTGATGGCCGGCGGTTCGGGTGCCGCGGCGGGTGGTTCCGACGGGGCAGCGGGGGCCGGGGCCACCTGCGCCTGTGCGATCGCCGGCATCGCACTCGCC
This sequence comes from Sphingomonas pseudosanguinis, assembly GCF_014196255.1. Lineage (GTDB taxonomy): Bacteria > Pseudomonadota > Alphaproteobacteria > Sphingomonadales > Sphingomonadaceae > Sphingomonas > Sphingomonas pseudosanguinis. Next base: position 51,338 of record NZ_JACIDH010000004.1, on the reverse strand, counting down.
AGCATCAAGCTCGCCCACAGCCGCATGTCCGTCCCTTTACCTGAAATCGAGGCTCCGGGCGTTAGGACGCAATTGTCGCACAAATGTGCCGCGTATTCGTAACAAATGTCGCGGTTCGGGAGGCAGCACTTCCTCCCCCACAGGGGGAGGGGGACGATGCGAAGCATGGTGGGGGGGTGTCACCGCCAGCGATCGTCCCGGCCATCAGCCGGGACACCCCTCCGTCAGGCCTCCGGTCACCTCCCCTTGCAGGGGAGGATAGAGGTTCAGCCCGCGAACGCCTTTTCGATCACATAGGCGCCCGGCTGCGCATTCGAGCCTTCGGGGAAGCCCATCTCCTCGAACTTGGCGCCCAGCGACTTGATCATCTCCATGCTGCCGCACATCATAATCCGGTCGGTTTCCGGGTTGAAGCCGTGCTGGCTGGGCAGCCCTGCGAACAACCGGCCATCCTCGATCAACGCGTCGATGCGGCCCGTGGTATGGAACGGCTCGCGCGTGACGGTCGGGACATAGTGGAACTTCTCCTGCGCCACATCGCCGACCAGGGGATCGTCGGCCAGCTTGCCCGCCAGCTCGTCGTGGAAGGCCAGGTCGCTGACCCGGCGGACCGAGTGGACGATCACCACCTCGTCGAACATGTCGTAGATGTCCGGGTCGCGCGCGACCGACAGGAAGGGCGCGAGGCCGGTGCCGGTCGACAGCATGAACAGCCGCTTGCCAGGCAGCAGCGCGTCGGCGACCAGCGTGCCGGTGGGCTTGCGGCCCAGATAGATGTTGTCGCCCGGCTGCACCTTTTGCAGCTTGCTGGTCAGCGGGCCGTCCTCGACCTTGATCGACAGGAAGTCGAGCTTCTCGTCATAGGACGGGCTGGCCACCGAATAGGCGCGCAGCAGCGGCTTGCCGTTGTCGCCCTGCAGCCCGATCATCACGAACTCGCCCGAGCGGAAGCGGAAGCTGTCGGGGCGCGACACCGAGAAGGAGAAGAGATGCTCGTTCCAGTGATGGACGCTCTGAACCGTCTCGACGCTCAGCGCCGTGGTCGGGGTCAGTTCGGGCAGGGCAGTATCGGTCGACAAACCTCAAAACTCCTTTGCGCCCCCACCCGCCGAGCGTCCGGCGAAGGGGGCGAATACGTCATATGCGAGTGAATCGGATGCGCCCTTACCAAGAATAGCGCAGGCTGCCTACAAAGGTCCGCGATGCCCCGTAATAGCAGCCATTGTTGAAGAAACAGCTGGTGATGTGGCGCTTGTCGAACAGATTGGCGATGTTCGCGGTGAAGCTCAGCCCCTCCATCGCCGGGCTGACCCGGCCGAGATCATAGCCCAGCATCAGGTCGGCCAGCCAGTAATCGGGCGACTGGAAACGACGCACGACGGTGCGTCCCGAGGCCATGGTCGTCGCGGTCCCATCCGATTCGCCGACATAGCGCACCCCGGCGCCCAGGCTCAGGCCGCCCAGCGCGCTGCCGACGCCAGCCTTGCCCAGATCATAGGACAGGAAGCTCGACGCGCTCCACTGCGGCACGCCCAAGGGCCGCGTGCCGGTGACGCCGCTCATCTGGTCGCCGGTGCCGACCACGGGCGTCCCCTGCCGGACATAGGGGTCGTTATAGGTGGCGGCGACGATCACGTCGAAGCCGGGCGCTACCGTGCCGCGCCCGTCCAGCTCGATCCCGCGCACCGAAACCTCGCCGATCTGCACCTGCGAATTGCTGGGGATATTGCCCGTGCCCGCGCGCGGATCGGCGACCGGCACGTTGCGGCGGCGCAGGTCGAAGGCCGACAGGGTGAACAGCGCGGTCGTCCCGCGCGGCTGGTATTTCAGCCCCGCCTCATATTGGCGACCCGTGACGGGGATGAAGTTCGTGCCGTCCCAGGTGCTGCCCGCCTGCGGCTCGAAACTCTCCGAATAGCTGACGAAGGGGGCCAGGCCGACCTTGGTCTCGTACAGCGCGCCCAGACGGGTGGTGAAGGCGTTCTGGCTGAGCCGCGTCACGCGGTTCGTGACGCGATTCTGCGTCGTCTGGCCATAGCTGTCCCACCGCCCGCTGGCGATCAGCTGCAATCCGCCGATCGCGATCTGATCCTGAAGATACAGGCCGACCTGATCGCGCTTGGTGTAATTGTGCGTCTGGTTGACCGGGAAGGTCGGCAGCGGCACGCCATAGACGGGCGCGAACAGGTTCAGATCGGGGATGTTGAACACCGGATTGGCATTCTGCCCGGTGTAGAAGGCCTGGTAATTCTCGCCGCGATTATGCTGCCAGTCGACGCCGGCCAGGATGGTGTGCGCGACCGGGCCGGTGTCCAGCTTGCCGACCAGATGATTGTCGACGGTGAAGGTCTGGAACGCCTCGTCCGAACCGCCGCCGCCGCGCTGTAGCGTCGAGAAGTCGCTGTTCGCATTGGTGCCCGTCCCGCGCGTCACATAGCCCGAGCCATAGATTTGCCGATAATGCAGGTCGATCGCCAGATAGCGGGCATTGGTGGTCCAGCTCAGCCGGTCGTTCAGATCGTGGCGGAACAGGATCGTCGCCGATTTCTGGGTCCGGTCGAACGCCTCATAGGACGGCTCGGACGTGTTGAAATCGACGGGCAGCACGCCGAACGGATTGGGCAGCGCCGAGCCATAGACGGGCACGCCGCTATAGGAGGCCGATTCGGGATCACGCTGATAGTTCAGGATCAGCGTCACGCTGGTCGCGCCATCGGGGGCGAAGCGCAGCATCGGGCGGGCGTAATAGCGGCGATTGGCGGTCCGCTGGATGAAGCCATCCGACTCCTCGGCGCCCGCGATCATCCGGAACAGCCAGCGATTGTCCGCATCCAGCGGCTGGTTCACGTCGATCGACGAGCGGAGCAGCGCGAAATTGCCACCCGCGAGCTCGATGCGCCCGCCCTCGCCGGCATAGGGCAGCTTGCTGGTCAGGTTGATCAGGCCGCCAGGCGTACCCGAACCATAGGTGACGCCCGCCGGCCCCTTCACCACATCGACCGATTCGACAAGGTGGAAGTCGATCTGCGGGCTGGAATAGACGCCGCCGAGCAGCCGCATCCCGTCCATGAAGATGCCCGGCTGGAACCCGCGCAGGAATAGCTGGTCATAGCGGGTGGCGACATTGCCGCGCTGGTTGGGCGCGACGCCCGCGACATAGCCGAGCGCCTGGTTGATCGACAGCGCGTTGCGCCGGGTCAGCTCCTCCTGATCGATCGCGATGATCGTCTGCGGCGTGGCGATCAGCGGAATGTCGGTCTTGGTCCCCGACACCGCGCTCTTCTTCGCGCGTTCCCCCTCGACCACGATCTCCTCGTTGCGCAGCCGCTGGGGATCGTCGTCATTCCCGGCCGCCGAACCATCTGCCGACCCATCCGTCGGCAGGCCCAGAGCGAGGGTCGGCGAGGCCCATCCCAGCACGGCCCCCGTGACACAGGCCGCCAGCAGCATTGCGCGAAACCCCCGCATGTTTTTCCCTAACCTTGCTATTGATAGTGACTCTCAAATGCTGCTAAAGCGAGGCCGTCACGATGACAAGGGGAAAGACCAGGTGGCGCAAAGCCGGGCCATCACTGCCGCTGCAACGCCCCGCTGGCGCGGTCCGCTGGCCATGGCGTGGCGCTGGCTGACCGCGATCGTCGGCGGCTATGCCTTCGCGGTGGCGACGGCGATGCTGGCCGCGCGACTGCTCCCCGTGTCGGACGCGCTCACCCGGGTCGAGGCGACCGGATGGCCGATGATCCTGTCCTTCCTGGTCTATGCGTCGATGGGCCTGTGGGCGCTGCACGACATCCGGCTCGGCCGGGTCAGCGCGGTCATCTGGGGCGGCGCGATCGTCATGGCGGGGCTGCTCTGGTCGCTGGGCGTGCGCGCATGAGCGGCGTCGCGGCACCCGAACAGCGCGCGCTGCGCCAGACCATGGCCTGGGCGCATGGCTGGCTGGGGCTGATCGCCGGGTGGATTCTCTTCACCATGTTCCTGACCGGCACCTCGGCCTATTTCCGGCCCGAGATCACCCAGTGGATGCAGCCCGAGATCCATGCCGCAAGGACGTCGCCGGCACAGGCGGCGGCCTCGGCGGTACGTTATCTGACGCGCACCGGCGCGGACGACCTGCAATGGTATATCTATCTGCCCGAGGAACGGACGGTCGCCACCCGCGTCTTCCGCATCCCCGCCAAGCCCGACCCCAAGGCACGCGGCGGCGAGTTGCAGCTCGACCCCGTCAGCGGCGCGCCCCTGTCCGCGCGCGCGACGCGCGGGGGCGAGCATTTCTATCGCTTCCACTTCCAGCTGCAATTGCCGCACCCCTGGGGCCGCTGGCTGGCCGGGCTATGCGCGATGGCGATGCTGGGCGCGATCATTTCGGGCGTGATCACCCATAAGCGCATCTTCGCCGACTTCTTCACGCTGCGCTGGAACAAGGGACAGCGCAGCTGGCTCGACGCGCACAATGTCTCGGCGGTGCTCGGCCTGCCCTATCATGCAATGATCACCTATACCGGGCTGATCACGCTGGTGACCATGTACATGCCCTGGCCGGCGATGATGAACTACGCCAAGCCCGCCCAGTTCCTGCAGGCCGCCTATGACACGCCCGCCGATGTGCCCGCCAGCGGCACGCGGCAGCCGCTGGTCGCGATCGCACCGCTGGTCCGCGACGCCGAGCGGCGGCTGGGCGGCCCCGCCACCCGCGTCATCATCCAGAATCCGGGCGACGCCGCCGCACGCGTCTCCATCGCGCTCGCCAAGCACGGCGCGATCAGTTCGCGCACCCCCGCCATCGTCTATGAAGGCGCGACCGGCCGCTTCGTCAGCCAGAGCGGCGACCCCGCCTCGGCGATCGAGACGGCGGGCGTGATGCTGGGCCTGCATCTGGCGTCGTTCGCGGGCACCGGGCTGCGCTGGGCCTATTTCGTCATGGGCCTGACCGGCGCGGCGATGGTCGGCACCGGCCTGCTGCTTTGGACCGCCAAGCGGCGCAAGCCGGGGGCGGCGCCGTTCTTCGGGCTGCGCCTGGCCGAGCGGTTGAACATCGCGGTGATCGCCGCCTTCCCCAGCGGCATGGCGGCCTATCTGCTCGCCAACCGCCTGATCCCCGCCGACCTGGGCGGCCGCGCGGAGGCGGAGGTGTCGGCGATGTTCTGGACCTGGGGGTTGCTCGCACTCGTCCAGCTCGGCCTGCCCGCCCGACGTGCCTGGACCAGCCTGTTCGCCATCGCCGCCATCAGCTGGACCGCGATTCCGGTGGTCAACGCGCTGACCACCTCGCGCTGGCTGATCCCCTCGCTGCTCGATGGCGATCACCTGTTCCTCGCCTTCGATCTCGCCTGCCTGGCGATCGGCATCGGCTTTGCCGCCGCCGCCTGGCTATCCGCCCGCCCCGCGCCGCGCGCACCCAACCGCATCCGCCGTTTTTCGGAGCCTGCCCATGCTTGATACGATCGTCCTGTGCTTCATCGGCTTCTGGCTGCTCGCCGCCGGCTCCTATCGCCATGCGCGCGAGGCCGGGACGCTGCACGATGCGCGGTTGCGCGGCGGGTTGAAGCTGCTGGGCGGCGCGGTGCTGCTGCTGGCGCTGTCGGGCTGCGGCACGGCGGTCACCGGCGAGCGGATCGTGCGGCTGGCCGGCGCGGCGTCGATCGCGGGTGTCGCGCTGAACCTGATCCTGTCGGTGCGCGCTGCGGCCGCCTTCGCCCCCTTGCGCGCGGTCAACCGGCTTGCGGGTCGAACACGGACCAGCCGGTCCGCTGCACCAGCCGTTCGAGCGCCAGCGTACCAAGCTGCGAATTCCCGCGCGCGTTGAGCCCCGGCGACCACACGGCGATCGAGGCCCGGCCGGGCACGATCGCCAGGATGCCGCCCCCCACCCCCGACTTGCCCGGCAGGCCGACGCGAAAGGCGAACTCGCCCGATCCGTCATAATGGCCGCAGCTCATCATCAGCGCGTTGATCCGCCGCGCCCGCTGCGGTGACACGACCGAGCGCCCCGGCCCCGGATTGACCCCACGCGCCATCAGATAGCGTCCCGCCAGCGCCAGTTGCCGACAGCTCATCGCCAGCGCGCAAAAGTGGAAATAGACGCCCAGCACCCGCTCGACCGGGTGATGCAGATTGCCGAAGGCGCGCATATAATGCGCCAGCGCCTGGTTGCGGTGCCCGGTCTCCATCTCGTCATGCGCGACCGCGGCGTCGATGCGGATGTCCTCCTCACCGGCCAGCGCGCGCACGAAGCGCAGCATCTCGCCGATCGCCTCGCGCGGCTCATGGCTGCCAAGGAGGACATCGGCGACGACGATTGCGCCGGCGTTGATGAAGGGATTGCGCGGGATGCCGTGTTCGGTCTCCAGCTGAACGATCGAGTTGAATGCGGTACCCGATGGCTCGCGCCCCACCCGCCGCCAGAGCTGGTCGCCGACCGCGCCCAGTGCCAGCGTCAGCGCGAAGACCTTGGAAATACTCTGGATCGAAAAGGCCCTGTCGGCATCGCCGGCCAGATGACAATTGCCGTCCGCCTCGACGATCGCCATCCCGAAATGCGCCGGATCGACCCCGGCGAGCGCGGGGATATAGTCGGCGGGGGTCCCCCGGTCGGGCGCGTCCGCCATTTCGGCGGCGATGTCGGCGACGATGGCGGACAGGTCCATGGCCCCGTGGTGCCGTGCGCACGCGCCTTTGTCGAGCCGCCGCGAACCCGTCACAAACCGGCGCTAGGGAGCCGGGGCTTCTGCAAAAGCACCGAAACGGACCGACATCAGCATCATGCGCGACAGGGACACCGCCCCGCCCGCCCCCGGATTCTGGACGCTGGCCGGCGTCGAGGGATGGGAGCGTTTTGCGATTCACGGCACGAAGTCGCTGCTGACCCTGTTCCTGCTGACCGATCTGCTGGCGCGGCCGGGCCTGCCGGTCGCCGGACTGGCGACGTTGCGCGCCGGTATCGAGGGAGTGACGGGAACGACGACCGATCTCGCCTTCGCGTCGCAGCTTTACGGCCTGTACGGCGCGCTGACCTATCTGGTGCTGCCGCTCGGCGGCTGGATCGCGGATCATGGGCAGCGGCGGCGGCCGGCCATGTATGTCGGCGCCGCGCTGATGGCAGCGGGGATGGTCGCGCTGGCCAGCCGGCAGGGCGCGCTGATCGGCCTTTGCCTGATGATCGGCGGCATCGGTCTGCTCAAGGGCAATCTGGCGGCCGAGGTCGGCACGCTGCGCGGACGATCGGGGAGCGAGCGGCTGTTCGCGGCCTATCTGGCGTTCCTCAATGGCGGCGCGATGCTGGGGCCGCTGCTCGGCGGCTGGCTGACGGCGCGCATGGGGTTCGCCACCGCCTTCGCCGCGATGGCGGGCAGCATGATCGTCGCGATGCTGTTGCTGCGCACCGCGCCGCGCGTCGCACCGGCCGCCTCGCCGGTCGGCGGAGATCGGCGGGTCGACTGGGCGCGCGTGATACCGGCCATCGTGGCGGTGACCCTGTGCTTTTGCGCCTATGAGCAGTTGAGCAACATCGTCCTGGTCTGGGCCAAGGCACGTGTCGCGTTGAGCGTGCACGGCTTCGCCATTCCGCCCAGCTGGCTGATCGCCGCCGACGGGCTGTTCACCATCATCCTGGCGCTCGCCGCCTATCGGCTCTGGCCCCGACTGGCCGCGCGCGGGGCCGAGCCGTCGAGCGGGATCAAGCTGGCGCTGGGCGGGGTGGCGATCATGCTGGCTTACGGGGTCCTCGCGCTGCTGTCGGCGGGGGTGTCTACGGGTTCCGGGCGGATCGGCCTTGGCGGGCCGCTGGCGGCGATCCTGCTGCTCGACATCGGCGTGGTGCTGGCCTGGCCGGCGGCATTGGCGATCGTCACGACCGCCGCCCCGCCCGCCCGGCGGGGGACGATGACCGGGCTATTCTATCTCCACGGCTTCGTCGCGCATCTGGCGGTCGGCCAGCTCGGCACCCTCTATCCGGGGATGAGCCAGCCGGGTTTCTGGATGATCCATGCCGCCTTGGCGCTGGCGGGCGCCGCCGTGGCGCTCCTGATTCCGCGCGGTCAGGCGATGACGACCTCCACCTCGCCCAGCGCCGCCGCATAATCGGGATCGAGCGCCGCATCGGTGACCAGCATGTCGACCCCGTCGAGCGGCGCGACCTGCACCGTGCCATGGCGGTCGAACTTGCTCTGGTCTACCGCGATCAGCGTGCGGCGCGACCGGTCGATCATCATCCGGCACACCGCCGCCTCGCCAACATGATAATCGGCGAAACCATGGTCGAGATTGACCGATTCGACCGACAGGATCGCCAGTGACGGCGTGAAGGCGGCGAGATAGTCGCGCGCGGTCGCGTCGAAACAGGCGCGATATTCGTAATCCAGCTCGCCGCCCGCCAGCAGCACGCGATTCTCGTTGCGCCCGCCCAGCTCGGCCGCGACGCCCACCGCATTGGTGATGACGGTCAGCCGCTGGTGATCGCGCAGCGCGCGGGCGACATAATGGCCGGTGGTGCTGGCATCGATGTAGAGCGTCTGGCCATCGGCGACCAGTTCGGCGACCGCGCCGGCGATCCGCTGCTTGGCCTCGGCATGGCGTTGCAGGCGGGTGGCGAACGACCCTTCGGTCTCCACCTTGGCCAGCCGCACCGCGCCGTGCGCACGCACCACCGCGCCCGACGCCTCCAGCACGCGCAGCTCGCGGCGGATCGTCTCCTCCGACACCGACAGCGCCTCGGCCAGGTCGCCGATGCCGCGGAAATGCCCCTCGGCCAGAAGCGCCACGATCTCGTGCTGGCGGCGCTGACGTTTCATCATGATCTTTGGCTTCCTCTCGTCGGGGGCATGCTAACCGCCCTCACGTTTCGGTCAATCGGGTGGGTTATCCGGTCCGAATCGTCGCCTCCCCCACAAAAAAACGCCGATGGCCACGGGACCATCGGCGTGAAGTTGCGCCCCGATACCTGCGGGGGTCGCAGATACCGGGTCGGGGAGAGGGTAAGATCAGAAGGCGTAGGTCATGTTGAGCATGTAGATGCGGCCCGTCTCGACATAGCCACCCTTGCGGTCGTTCGACAGATACGCCTTACGCTCGCTGGTCGTCGCCCAATAGCTATGTTCGTTGAACAGGTTCTGTATCGAAGCACCGACCGTCAGGCCAGAGGGCATCGTGTAGTTGACGATCAGATTCGAAATGGTCGTCGGCTGGATATAGGTGTCCGGCCGGCTGGAGCGCAGATCATACAGGCGGTCGCCGGTATAATTGTAGTTCCACTCCGCCGCGAACCCGCCATGGCTGTAGAACAGCGCGGCGTTGTACATCACCTCGGGCGCCTGGGTCATGCGCTGTTCGCGCATCTGGCCGTTGACGAAGACGTTCGCCTTGGCCTTTTGCAGCGTGACATTGGCCTGGACGCCCAGACCGCTGAGCAGACCCGGCAGGCCCTTCAGCGTGTAACGGCCGAACAGCTCGACGCCGTAGATCTGGCCGGTCGCATCGGTGGTCAGGCCCGACACCTCGACGCCACCCTGCTGTTCCGGCTGCGGATTGCCCCAGATGTTGTAATCGCCGCCGGCATTGGTGGTGCCGGTCGCGAACAGGACATGGTTCAGCTTCTTGTAGAAGGGGCTGACCGAGAAGAAGTCGGTGCCCTGCCCCTTGATCTCGAGCGAGGTGTCATAGTTCCACGAGGTCTGCGCATCGAGGTTCGGGTTGGGGATGAACACCCCCGTCACCTCACCCAGATCGTTGCGCGTCACCTGCGTCGGCCCGAGCAGCAGGTCGAAGGCCGGCCGCGAATAGCTCTTCCGGATCGAGGCGCGGATGACCATGTCGTCGTTGGGCCGGTAATTGGCGATGACGCTGGGCAGCCACTGGTCATAGTTGCGCGAGCTGTTCACGAACTTGCCGGTGTCATTCCCCTGATCCTGGAAATACATCCCCTTGAACCGGTTATATTCGTAGCGGACGCCCGGCACGACCTGAAGCTGGCCGAATTGCAGCGTCGCCATGACATAGCCGCTCAGCCGGTTCTCGCGACCGTCGAGCCGGTTTTCCTTCAGCTTCACGGGGTCGAGATTGGCGAGCTTGGGCGAGGAGAGCTGGCGGACCTGGTTCTCGATATAATCGGTGTCGATCAGATAGATCGGCACCTGCGCGGCGTTGTTCATGAACCCGCCCAGGAAGCGGCCGGGCAGCGAGGTCAGCGCCGGGCCGGTCGCGGCATAGCGCGGCGAGTTGCTGCCGTCCGCATTGGGGAAGGTATATTGCAGCGCGCCGTCATCGCCCAGCGCGTTGGCGTAGCGCTTGGCATCCTCGACCTTGGCGCCGGCCGCGATCGACACCAGGCCCTGGTCGGCATGATGCCAGGTCGTGTCGAACTGGCCCTCCAGGCGGCGTTCCCAGGTGTTCTCGAACTGCTGGGTGACGTACCACTGCTTCAGCTTCGACGGATCGGCCAGATAGGCGCGCGCCGCGTCGGTCAGCACGACCTGCGGGAAGGTACGGTCGCCGATCGAGGTGACCATGCGGTAAGCGGCCGTGCCGCTGTTGGTCGCGGTGCCGATATAGGGACGGCCGGCAAAGCCCGACTGGATACGCAGCGGATAGTCCTGCGATCCGCGCGAATAGGCGCCGTGATAGTCGAAGGTGAAGTCGCCCGACCGGCTCTGGCCGCCCAGCTTGGTCGTCACCAGCTCTTGCTTGCTGTGCTCGGTGCGGAAATAGTGAGTCGCGGTCAGGCCGTAATCGGCGCGGAAGCCGGCGGCGTCGTACGACCCCTTGTTGGGGTTCGGATTGATCTGATCGGGCGCCAGGCTGGTCTGGCGCAGCGCGGTCTGGTCCATCCAGCTCTTGAGATTGTACCGGCCATAGGTGGAGTGCAGGTACAGGTCGGTGCTTTCACCCTTCCAGTCGAGGTTCAGCGTGCCGCCGACGCGCTCGATCCGGTTGCGGAAGGACTGCCACTGCACGCCGCGCGGAAACAGATTGTCCAGATTGTCGCGGATCATGCCGGGGATGTTGTTGTTATACTTCTCCCAGTCGTGCTGCATCGCGGTCGATTCGCCCAGCACATGCTTCAGGCCGTAATAGGCCGAGGCATAGACGCCGAGATCGCCGACGCGCTGCGCGGTTTCGACCTGCACGGTGCCGCCCCAGGGGTCCTGCCGGCGCGCATCGGCGCGGCCCGCGAGCTGGCCCTGAAGACGGATCTGGGTGCGGTGGTTGGGCAGGTCGAACGCGGTGATCGGCACCATGTCGATAATGCCCGCGATCGCATCGCCATCGAAGCGCGCGGTCGGCGCCTTGTCGACGCGCACCGTCTGCAGCGAGAAGGGCGACAGCAGGTTCATCGAGATGGCGCGGGTGCGCGCATCGGTCTGCGCCAGTCGCACGCCGTCGAGCGAATAGGCGTTGTACGAGGTGTCGAGGCCGCGGATCGAGACATATTGCGCCTCGCCGGTCGCCGCCGCGTTGCGCGACTGGTCGACCGAGGAGCTGATGCCCGGCAGGCGGGTGAGCAGGTCGGCCAGATTCTGCTGCGGCAGGACGCGCAGTTCCTCGCCCGAGACGACGGTGGCCAGCGACTGGCTGCGCAGCTGTTCGTCCTGCGCGTCGACGATCGCCTGGCGGTGGCCCTTGACGACGACTTCCTCGCCGACCTGCGGATCGACCGCCGGATCGGTGGCGGGCACGGGTTCGGCGGGCGCGGCGACGGGCGCGACGGGATCGTTGGCGAACGCCGGGCCGGCGATCAGCAGCGTGGCGGCGGTGCCGCACAACAGGCGCACGACATGCGCCCGCTTGGCAGAAGCGGTCATGATTTCCCCCTGGAACAGTCTTGATTGGCGACGCCCCCGGGCGCCTTCGCCGGTCCCGCTAGAGATGCCCTGTGACAGTCCGATGACTTATTGACCGAATTTTGATGAATCTTGAAAATTACGTTCAGACCGCACTACGCAGCGTCATCATTCGGGCAATGTCACCAAGGTGACGCGGAAAGCGTGCAAGGCGCGCGCATGATCCTATCCCGTCTCGCTCCCCTCGGTGCGCTCGCACTCCTCGCCTGCGCCGCGTCCTCCGCCACCGCCCGGACCACCCCCCGCACGACCGGGCTGACGCTCGACCGTGTCGTCGGGCTGATGCGCCACGGCGTGCGCGCGCCGCTGGATGGCGAGGTGCCCAAGGGCACCCGCACCGCCAAGCCCTGGCCACGCTGGACCACCCCGGAAAGCGAACTGACCCCGCACGGCGCCGAAGCGCTGATGGCCGAGGCGCGCGCCGACCGCGCTCGCTGGATCGCGCAAGGCCTGCTGCCCGCCACCGGCTGCCCGGTCGAGGGCGCGGTGCGAATCGCCACGAACACGTCCTCGCGCACCATCGCCAGCGGCGAGGCCTATGCGCGCGGCCTCGCCCCGCAATGCCCGGTGGCGGTCGCGCATCTGCCCATCGGCCAGGTCGATCCCCGGTTCGAGCCGCTGCGCGCCCGCGCGACCCGGTTCGACGCGGCGGCGGCGGTGGCGGACATCAACCGCTTCACCGGCGGCATGGACGCACTGGTCGCCCGCCACCGGCCGGCGCTGCGCCTGCTCGACAGTGTGCTGGGCTGCGGCGATGCCAAGGGGTGCGACCCCGCCGGCCCGGCGCGGCTGACGCCATCGGCGGACGGGCATGGCATCAACCTGAGCGGTCCGATCCGCACCGCATCGGGCACCGCGCAGGTGTTGCTGCTGCAATATGCCGAGGGGCTGTCGCCCTCGGTCGGCGGCGTGCCCGTCGATGGCGCGATGCTGGCGCGGCTGGGCGGCATCCACGCCGCGCTGTTCGATGTCTATTCGCGCTCGCCCTATATGGCCGCACACCAGTCGGCGGCGTTCGGCCGACACATGCTGGACGCGCTGACCGCGCCGCAGGGGGCCAGGGTCGACATGCTGGTCGGGCATGACACCAATGTCACCGCACTGGCCGCGCTGCTCGGCTTCGATCTGGTCGCGCCGGGCTATGCCACCAACGATGCCGCGCCGGGCGGCGCGATCCTGATCCAGCGCTGGCACGACCGGCAGGGCCGCGCCTTCGTCACGCTTGCCTATCGCACCCAGTCGCCCGAACAGATTCGCGGCCATGCGGCCAATGTCAGCGTGAAGCCCGTCCAGGTGCGCGGTTGTCCGGTCGCTGCGCCCTGCCCACTCGACCGGTTCGTGACGCTGATGCGCGAACGGCTCGCCCCGCTCGCGCGGTGAGGGCCGTGAACGCTTCGCTTACGTTTTTTGCGCTATGGCGGCCAGCATGTCGCCTTCCGACTCGCGTTCCGGATCATCCGCCACGGGCCTGATGCCCGTGGTGCGCGGCTGTCGCCCGCATCTGATCGCGGCGGCGCTGTTCTCGGGGTTGATCAACCTCCTGAACCTCGCGCCGACGATCTTCATGCTGCAGGTCTATGACCGGGTGGTGCCGACGCGCGGGGTGCCAACGCTCCTGTTGCTGACGCTGATCCTGGTCGTCGCGCTGGCGGTCTATGCGATCCTCGACGCGGTGCGCATGCGCCTCCTCCTGCGCGCCAGCATGCGGCTGGAGCGGCGGCTGGCCCCCGCCATCCTGCTGCGCATCCTGGGCTCGCCCAGCGGCACGCCGATGGAGCGCGCGCAGGCGTTGCGCGATTTCGACACGGTGCGCGGCACGCTGACCGGCGCGCCCATCATCGCGCTGTTCGACGCGCCCTGGGCACCGATCTACATTCTGATCGCCTTCCTGCTCCACCCCTGGATCGGTCTGCTGACCTTGGTCAGCGCGCTGCTGCTCGGCGCGATCGCCATCGCCAGCGAGCGGTTTACCGAGCCGACCGTCGCGGCCTTGCGCGGCCGCACCGCGCTGGCGCAGCGCGAGCAGGACAGCTCGATCGTCGCCTCCGACGTGGCGCAGGCGCTGGGGATGCGCGATGCGCTCGTCACCCGCCATTTGCTGGAGCGCGCCGATCTGGCGCGGCGGCAGGCGGGGCTATCGAGCACCTCGGGCCAGTTCCTGGCGGTCACCAAATTCCTGCGCCAGCTGCTGCAATCGCTGGCGCTGGCGCTGGGCGCATGGCTGGCGGTGCGACAGGATATTTCGGGCGGCGCGATCTTCGCCGCCTCGCTGCTGCTGGGCCGGGCGATACAGCCGGTCGAACAGATATTGGGCGCGATCAAGCCGCTGACCGCCGCGCGCAGCGCATGGCGCTCGCTCGACGCGTTTTGCAGCCGCCCCGGCCCCGACCGCGCGACCAGCACGCTGCCCGCCCCCACCGGACGGATCGAGGTGCGTGGGCTGAACGTCGTCGCGCCGGGCAGCGACCGGCCGATCCTGACCGACATAAGCTTCACGGTGCAGCCGGGGGAGGTCGTCGCGCTGGTCGGCCCGAGCGGTGCCGGCAAGTCGACGCTGCTGCGTGTGCTGGCCGGCGCGCAAAGCCCCGACAGCGGCGAGGTGCGGATCGACGGCGCGTCCCTGACCGACTGGAATCGCGAGCAGCTCGGTCGGCATCTGGGCTTCCTGCCGCAGGTGCCGACGCTGTTTCCCGCCACCGTCCACACCAACATCGCCCGCTTCCGCAGCGTCCTCGACGGCGAGAGCGAGACGCTGGACGGCGAGGTGGTCGCCGCCGCGCAGGAAGCAGGCGCGCATGACATCATCCTGGGCCTGCCGAACGGCTATGCCACCATGCTGGAGCGCGGCGAGGCGGGACTGTCCGCCGGTCAGGGCCAGGCGGTCGCGCTGGCGCGCGCGCTGTTCGGGCGGCCGACCCTGCTGTTCCTCGACGAACCCAATGCCCATCTCGACAGTGAGGGCGAGGCGCGGCTGGCGCGCACCATCGAGGGCCTGCGCGCGCGCAAGGCGACGGTGATCGTCTCGACCCACCGTACCGGGCTGCTCCAGATCGTCGACAAGGTGCTGCTGCTGCGCGACGGCAAGGTGCAGTTGTTCGACGATCGCGCCAAGGTCATCCGTCCGCAGGCCGCCGGCCGCCCCGCCGATGGCGGCATCGTCACCGCCGGGGGCACGCGATGACCGACGCCGCCCGCGCCCAGGTCGCCGAAAGGCTGCACCTCGACGATTCGCCCCGCCGCGCGATCCGGATCGGGGCGATCGTCGCCATATTGTTCTTCGTCGTCGGGCTGGGCTGGGCCGCGCTCGCCCGGCTGGACGCCGCCGCCGCCGGCGAGGGCCAGGTGACGGTGTCGGGCAATCGCCGCACCGTGCAGCATCGCGACGGCGGCATCGTCAAGGCGATGCTGGTCCGCGATGGCGAACGTGTCCGCGCCGGTCAGGTCCTGTTCCAGCTGGAGGGGGCCGAGGTCGCCGCCAGCGAACGCGCGCTCGCCGCCAGCGTCATCGACCTGCAAGCCCAGCGCGCGCGGCTGGAGGCCGAGATCGCCGGCCGCGCCATCGTCTGGCCCGCTGAATTCGCCGCCGCCACCGGCGACGATCGCCGGCTGGTCGAACGCGCCAAGGCGCTGCAACTCGCGCAATTGCGCAGCCGCAACGCCGCGCTCGCCGCCAGCGATCAGGTGCTGCGCCAACAGGCGGCCGAGGTCGGCAAACAGACCTCCGGATATAATGCGCAGGCGAGCGCCACCGAGCGCCAGCGCGCCAGCCTGCAACAACAGCTGGAGAGCACCCGCAAGCTCGCCGATGAGGGCTATGTCTCGCGCAACACGGTGCGCGCGATCGAACGCTCGATCCAGCAGCTCGAAGGGGCGGACGCCGACTATACCTCTCGCTCCGCCGCCGCGCGCGAACAGATCGGCCAGACCCGCGCACAGATGGTGCAGACCCGCCGCCAGCAGGTAGAGGGGGCCGCCACCGCACTGCGCGACACCCAGTTCCAGTTGAACGAGATGCTGCCCAAATGGGCCGCCGCGCGCGAGCAGCTGGCGCGCACCGAAATCCGCGCGCCCGTCTCGGGCCAGATCGTGGGCCTGCGTGTTTTCACCGTCGGCGGGGTGATCCAGGCGGGCCAGCCGATCCTCGACATCGTCCCCGATGCCGCGCCGCTGATCGTGCGCGCCAATTTCGCGCCGGGCGATATCGACGGCGTCGTCGCGGGCCGGCCGGCCGAGGTGAAGTTCCTGTCACTGCACGATCGTGGCCTGCCGATCCTGGCCGGCACGGTCCGCTCGGTCTCCGCCGACTCGCTTCGCGACGAAGCCTCGGGGCGCAGCTATTTCACCGCCGAGATCGCGGTGCCACGTGACCAGATCGCCCGCATCGCGGCGGTGCGCGGCGGCGACACCGGCATTCGCGCGGGCGTGCCGGTGGCGGTCACCGTGCCGCTGCGGGCGCGCAGCGCGCTGCAATATCTGCTCGATCCGCTGACCGAGACCTTCGCGCGGTCCTTCCATGAGCGGTAAGCGCTGGGCCCCGCTCGCCGGCCTGCTGCTCGCCGGTCCCGTCGCCGCGCAGACGGTCGAGGCGCCCGACACGCTCGACCGCGCGATCGCCGATGCCTATCGCTCCAACCCCACGCTGGAGGCGGGCCGCGCCCAGCTGCGCGCGCTCGACGAACAGATCGTCCAGGCGGGATCGCCCTATCGCCTGAACGTCGGCGTCAACCTGAATCTGCAATATCGTCAGCAGGATCAGCGCAACCTGCTCGATCAGTTCGCCACGGTGCGCAGCCGGACGATGGGCGCGACGATCACCGCATCGCAGATCCTGCTCAACGGCGGGCGCACCGCCGCGCAGGTCTCCGCCGCCGAGGCGACCGTGCTGGCGGGGCGCGAACGGCTGCGCGAGACCGAGAACGGCATCCTGTTCGGCGTCGTCGATGCCTATGCCTCGGTCCTGCGCGATCAGGCGCTGGTCGCGATCCAGACACGCTCGCTCGACAGCTATGGCCGGCAGGTCGACCAGGCGGTGGCGCGCGAGCGCGGCGGCGACCTGACCCGCACCGACATCGCCCAGGCGCAGGCGCAGCGCGAGATCATCCGTGCGCAGCTGGCACAGGCGCAGGCCAATCTCCAGGCCAGCCGCGCGCGCTTCGCCGCGCTTGTCGGGCGCAATCCGGGCCGGCTCGCCCCGCCGCCGCCCTTGCCCGGTATTCCCGGCTCGCTGGAATCGGCGTTCCAGATCGCCGAAAAGGAAAGCCCGGCGCTGTGGCAGGCGATCCTGGCCGCGCGCGCCGGCGATGCACGGATCGCCGCGCAGCGTGCCGAGCGCGCGCCGATCGTCGCGCTGACCGGCGGCTATGGCTATACCAGCCCCTATTCCTACCAGCTGCGCGACATGGGCAGCCAGGCGACCGGCGGGGTCAGCGTGACCATGCCGCTGATCGCGGGCGGGCTGATCGGATCGCGCATCCGCGCCGCCATCGCCGAGCGCCAGCAACTGGGGTTCGAGGCGGAGGGCACACGGCGCGAGGCGCTGGCCAATGTGCAGGAGGCATGGAACCAGGCGGTCGCCGCCGGCGAGCAGCAGGATTCGGGCCGCGTCGCCACCCAGGCCGCCGAAGCCGCGCTGACCGGCGTCCGGCGCGGCTTCCAGGAGGGCTTCCGCTCCAATTTCGAAGTGCTCGATTCCGAGCAAAGGCTGCTCAACGCGCAAATCGTTGCGACCAATGCGCTCTATTCGGGCTATGTCGCGCAGGCGCGGCTGCTCGCCACGCTCGGCCGCTTGCAGGCGGGCGTGATCGCCGCCGGGGTGCCGATCTATGATCCCTCGGCCAATATCCGCGCGGTGAAGAAAGAGGTGTTCGGCCCGTTCGATCCGCTGCTCGCGCCGATCGACCGGGCCGCGCGTCCCTCGGCCGCCGCCCCCCCCACGCCCGTCCTGGCGACGGCCAGCGCCCCGACGCTGCGCCCCGCGACGACACCGGCCGCATCGGGCACGTTGGGGCAATCCCTGCCCGTCACCCCTGCCCCCGCCCTGCCCGCGCCGTCCTTCGCCGAGCTAAGCGACACGGTGGTCACCGGCGGACGCTGACGCCTCCCTTTCCTCCCCTGTAAGGGGAGGTGGCAGGGCGAAGCCCTGACGGAGGGGTGTCGCCGGTGGCGAGAAAAGGAGTCTTCGCGACCCGGGACACCCCTCCACCATGCTTCGCGTGGTCCCCCTCCCCTTGCCGGGGAGGATTGGGCAGGTTTTATCCCCGCGCCGCCAATTCCCCGTACAGCCGCCGATACGCCCCGATGATCGTCGGATGGTCGTAATCGCGCTTCACCCGCTCGCGCATCGTTTCGCCCATCGTCCGGCGCAGCGCGGGGTCGTCCATGATCCGCCGGATCGCCGCCGCCGTCGCGGCCGGGTTGACCAGCGGGGTGACGATGCCGCCATGGCCGCTGTCAACGCCGCCCCGGCCCTCGATCATCTCACGGCAGCTGCCGACATCGGGCGCGACGACGGGGATGCCGCAGGCGCCGCCCTCCAGAATGACCAGCGGCTGCGCCTCGGACAGGCTGGTCAGGACGAGCAGGTCGATCCGCATCATCCAGTCCTCGATCCGCACCCGCCCCTCGAAGGACAGGGCTTCGCCCAGCCCCAATTCGGCGACCAGCGCGGCGCATTCGGCGGCATAGGCGGGGTCCTCGTCCTCCGGCCCCAGCACGACGAAGCGGATGTCGGGCCGCGCGGCGTGGACGATCGCGGCGGCGCGGATGAAGGTCTTCACATCCTTGATCGGCACCACCCGGCCGAGCAGCGCGACGACCGGGCGGTCGGGGTCGCGCGCGTCGGGCAGATGCGCGAAGCGGCGGACGTCGATGCCATTGGGGATCGCCCGCACCCGATGGGGCGCCGCGCCCAGCCGCCGTTGAACGACATTATTCTCGCCATAGAGCGCGATGACCGGATCGCAGGCGGCGTAACAGGCCTCGGCATAGCTGGTGAACGCGCGCACCCACAGGTCGCGCAGGTCGCGCACGCTGCGCTCCAGCTCCAACCCGGTATCGACCTGATCGCCGATCCAGTCGGCCATCATCACCTCGATCTGGCGTTCGAGCAGATAGATGCCATGTTCGGTGATGAAGGCCGGCCGCCCCGTCCGATAGCGTGCCCGCGCCGCCAGCAGTCCGGCAAAGCCGGTCGAGATGGTGTGATAGACCCGCGCGCCCGGCAGCGGCGCGGTCAGCACGGTCAGCAGCCCGCCGAGCAGCGTGCGCATCGCCCAGAAATAATGGTGGAAGGACGCGCGCGGCAGGATCGCGCGGTAATGCCGCTGCAACCGCGCGAACATCGCCGGATGCGCGAGGATGTCGCCGGGGTCGAGCGGCCGGCGCGCGCTGGCGAGCAGGTCGAGCAACGTCGCCATCGCGTCCGGCCGCCCGGTCGCGACGAACACCATCAGCGCATCGGCGATCGCGGCGGCCAGCCGGTCGGGTATGGCGCGCGGCGCGACGGCGGCGGGCGCCAGCCCGATCTCGGTGACGCCCACGACATTGGCGGGCGGGGTGATGCGGAACGGCAGCGGCGCCGGCCCCGCCTTGATCGCCACGACATGGAAGCGGATGTCGGGCAGATGGGTGATCAGGTCCTGCAGCCAGCCGGAAACCCCGCCGATGACGTAAGGATAGGCCCCCTCGACGATCAGGCAGACATCGGCGTCCTCGCCGACACCGCTCACCGCGCGGCCTCGGTGCGCCACCAGGCGGCATCCGCGTCCTCGGGTACACGCGCCGAGATCCGGTCGATCGCGTCATAATCGCGCCCGTCCCAGGCCATCTCGATCGCCAGCCGCTCCGCCTCGCCCACCAGATCGCCGCGCGCCAGCAGCAGCACGGCCTCCTCGCGCAACGCCGCGCGCTGCATGTCGGACAGCAGGATATTGGCGCGACCATGCTCGGCGAGCAGCCGGCCGAGCGCGGGCACCGCCGCCGCATCGCCCCTGGCGATACGTGCCTCCAGCGCGGCGCGGTGCTCGCCCAGATTATGGACGATCCGTGCCGAGGCGGCGGCGGCGAGCGCGCGGATCGTCTGGTCGGGATCGTTCAGCACCTGCGCGACCAGCGGCGACAGCCCCGGCTCGAACGAGCGCACCACCGTCTCCAGCGCGCGACGACGCTCGGCCACCGGCGCATGGCGCAGGATCGCGACCAGCGAATCGAGCCGTTCCGAGACGGGAAAATAAACCCGCCCGTCGAGCAGCCGCGCCATTTCACGCGCCGCACCGCGCCGGGGATTGGGCGCAGGGCGACCGAAGACGCGCGCATGATGATCCGACGCGGACATCCTTGCCCAGCCGCGCTCGCTCCCGCGGCCGATCATCTGTCCCAGCACCAGCCCGATCGGTCCCGCCACACCCAGGATCGCGGCGGCGAACCCTCCATGCGGATCGGAACGCAGCCACAGGTCATAGGTCAGCGCGCTCAGCAGCGCATGGCCGAACAGCGCCGCCCCCGCCCCCATTCCGAACAGCATCGCCGTGCCGATCCAGGCGAGGTTGAGGATCGCCAGCGCGACATATCTGGCCGTCATGCGATCCGTCCGGCATTCCGCAGCACCCGCAGCGGCGCCTGTCCCTGATCGAGGATCAGCGGGCCGAGCCAATGGCCGATCTCGGCCAGTTCGGCGATACGGTGCGCATTGAACCGGTCGATCGGCAGGTCGTGGAACAGCAGCACGCCGCTCAGGCCGCCTTGCGCGTCGGCCAGCGGCACCGCCGCGACGCCCAGCCCGGCCAGCCATTCGCGATCGCCCCGCCGCGCGACATGGCGGACGCGCATCTCGCCCGACGCGGCCAGCGCCTCGACCATCGCCGGCGGCAGCAGATCGGGCCGGCCCATACTGGCCCCCGTCACCGCCCCGCCGCGCAGCCAGGCACGCGCGCCGTCCGGCCCCAACCGATAACAGGTGAAGTCGTCGCCATGCGCCGCCAGCCCGATCAGTTGCGACAGCGCGCCGCGCCGCGCGGCGGGGTCGGGCGAGGACAAGCGCGACGCGGTGGCGATGATATGGCCGGCGGTGCGGGGATCGGCGGCGATGCGGCGTTGCAGGTCGCGATTGGTGCGCGTCAGCCGCTCATGCGCATCGGTCATCCGCCCGACATCGCGCACCGCCTGCGCACCGCGCCGCAGCGCCTTGGCAAGATGGCGTTTGCGCGCCAGCGTCACCTCGCCCACCGCGACCGCCACCACCGCCCAGAGCAGCGGCGGGATCGACAGATGCAGCAGCCAGTCGAGATAGTCGCGCTCGCTGCCGTCCCGATGCGCGGCGAGCAGCCACAGGCCCGAGGCGATGACCGCCGCCGCGACGCCCGGCCCGGTGCCATAGACCAAGGCCATGACGAGCACCGGAATCCAATAGGGACTGGGCCGCACCCCGGCGAATCCCAGGCCCCCGGTCAGCCATTCGTCGAGCGCGGCCAGCAACGCAAAGGCGATCGCGATTTCCAGCGCGATGCGCGCATGACGCCGCCACCGCTGTGCGGGCTTGCGCTCCGCCACCGTCTCGGGCGTCATCGCGGCGCCCCCAGGCTGCGCGTCACCAGCGCCCGCGCGAACAGCTGCTGCCCCGAAAAGCCCGGCCGGCTGATCGAGGTGATGCCACCCGACGCCTCGACCTTCCAGAACAGACCGATCGGCGTGACCAGCCCCAGGCTGGCATTGGGGCCGTCGCCGCCGAACCGGTCGATCGTCCAGCCGGCCATGCCGGTCAGTTGCACGTCGCCCAGCGCCTCGCCCAGCATCGCCTGCACGGTGTGATTCTCACGGTCCGCCAGCGCGATCAGCGGCAGGCCCGCCGCATCGTCGCGCATGTGCTGCACATATTCCGCCTCGATCCGATAGCTCAGCCCGAACAGCGGGTAACGGCGGCGGATCAGGTAATCGAGGCCGCCCGCCAGCGTCACGCTGTCGCTCGCGCCGCGTGCCCCCGCCAGGCCATAGCGATTGACGCCCAGATCGCCCTGCACGACCACGCCCGACCCCAGGCGATAGGTCCCGCCCAGCGCCGCGCGCGACAGATAGCCGCCGGCCAGCACCTGCGCCGGGGTCGCATAATCGGGCATGTGCCGGGTCAGCGCGACGCGCAACTGTGCTTCGCTCGGGCCATAGGTCATCTTCACCCCGCCGCCGGTCACCCCGTCGTCGAGCGCGGCGGCGGCCAGCAGTTGCAACCGCGCGGCATCGCTGAGCGCCACCGCCAGCCCGGCATCGACGATCGTCGCGGTCTCGCTCCGGCGGCGCGCGCCCGTCTCGACCCGGCTGACCAGCTGGCGGACGGCCAGGCCGGCACCGATCCGGTCGTCGAGCGGCAGATCGGCGCGGGCACTCACCTCGATCTGCGCCAGATCGCCGCCTTCGCGCGCGACCAGTCCGACGCTCGCGGTGCCGCCCGCCGCCGCCATCGCGCGGCGTGCCGGGGCATCGGTCGCCCCCGCCGCGCGATAGCCCCGCGCCGCGCCCGCGACATCGCCGTCGATGGCGGCGGCATCGGCGAGCAGCCGCGCGGCACGCTGGTCCTGCGGATCGCGCGCGAGCAATGCGGCGGCTTCGCGTCGCCCCCGGCCGGGATAGCCGGCGGCCAGGTCGGCCTCGATCCGGGCATGGTCCAGTTCGTTGCCGGCGCGCGTGGCGGCGGGCGCGAGTGCCTCTGCCAAGGGGCGAAAGGCGGCGATCAGCGCGTTGCCGACGATCCGCGCGTCCATCGCCCATCCCGCCGCCGGGCGCAGCACCAGGCTGACATCGTTCCAGCGCAGATCGCCGATCGCCGCGCCCGCCTGCGACTGGAACAGCGCCACCGCCTCGTCACCCGGCGGGCGATCGGCATGGACGATCACCTCGCCCCCCGCCCGCTCCAGCGTCAGCACCGTGCCGGCGGGCCAGATCAGCCGCGGGTCGCCCGGCGCGACGATGCGGTGGTCGACCAGCACCGTGTCGGGCACGGTCAGTTGCGGCAGGACCACGCCGTCCGATGGGGGCAAGGCGAGGACGATCATGGCCTCAGCACCGCCCGCGCCCGCCCCGGCTGACCGGCCGCGATCAGCAGCCGCGCGTGCAGCGCCGCCAGTTCGGCGTCGCGCGGCGCATCGCGACGCATCGCCGTGACCAGCGCCAGCGCCTCGTCCCGTCGCCCGAGCCGGTCGAGCAGTTCCACCCGCGTCCGCCCGGTACGCGGCGCCTGGAGCAGCGCCCGCTCCAGCCAGGGCCGCGCCGCCGCCGGGCCGCCCAGCCGCGCCTGCGCATCCGCCATCAGCCGCAGGGCGGGCAGGTCGCCGGGCGCCTCGGCCAGATAATCGCGTAACTGGTCGCGCGTCGCCGCCGTATCGCCCGCATTCCACGCCGCCCAGGCGAGGTCCAGCCGGTCACGCGGTCCGGCAATCCCCGCCGCGATCCGCCGCTCGGCCAGGCTGCGCGCCTGCGCCGGATCGAGCCCGTCGGCCAGCCCTGAGACGCGGCGCAAGGTCACCGGCTCCAGCGACCGCCCATCGAGCAATGTCGCCATCGCTTGTCGCGCGGCGCTACGGTCCCCCGCCGCCTGCGCCAGTTGCAGACGCAGGATCGCGACATCCGTGCGCGCGGCGAGCGGATGCCGCTGGACAAAGGCCAGCGCCGTGGCCGGCGTATCACGCTCGGCATAGGCGGCCAGCCAGCGCGCTTGCTCGCTCGCATCCCCCGCCAGCGCGCGGACACGCAGCCAGTCACGATCGGCGGGCGCGGGGCGTGGGCCCATCAGATAGAGCAGCCGCTGCCCCACCGCCGAGCCGGGCGACTGGTCGGTCGCCGCCCGTCGCAGCAGCGCGATCGCATCGGCGCGGGCGTCGAGCGCCAGCAGACGTTCGGCCAGTACCGGCAGGTCGGCCCCCGGCCGCGCCGCCTGCGCCCCTATCGCCGCGCGCAGCCCCGCCCGGTCGCCGGTCCGCGTCATCCAAGCGGTGCGTGCCGCGTCCCGCTCTCCGGCGGGTAGGGCATCGATGGCACGCGACACCGCCGCCTGGTCGCCCGTCCGCGTCGCGACCCGCAGCGCCAGCCAGGGATCGCTCGCGCGCCAGTCGGCACCCCCCGCCCGGCCGAGCCGTGCGATCCAGTCGAGCCGCCCGCACGCCTCGGCCCGCTGTGCCAGATCGTGCGCCAGTTTCGCGTCCGGCGGCGGGATCGCCCCCGATGCCGCCGCCGTGATGATCAAATCGGGGCGATCCAGCGCATAGCCCGCCGCCACGATCGCCGCCGCCGGCACACCGCCGGGACGCGTGGCGGCGGTGGCGAGCAACGCTTGCGCCTCCTTGTCGCGGCCCAATTTGCGCAGCAGTTCGATACGCAACGGCCACGTCGCGGGCGTCGCGCCATCGGGCCGCGCCGCCAGATAGTCGAGCGCCACCGCCGGACGCCCCGCCGCCGCCAAATCATAGGCGACCTGCGCGGTCGTGACCGCCACGCCCCGGTCGATCAGCGCCTGGGTCAGCCTGACCAGCTCGGCCGCATCGGCGCTGCGGACCGCGGGGGCGAGTTCGGGCGGGGCCGGCGTGGCGGGCGCTACGGCGATGACGGGTGTCGCTGCCGGCAGCGCGGACGGAGCGGGCGGCGCGGCGCGGCGCGCGGCCTGCTCCACCTCGCGCGGTCCGGGCATCAGGGCAAGACCCAGCCCCAGGATCGCGAGACCCGCCGCGATCGGCAATCCGATTGCCATCCAGCGCTGCGACGGATAGCGCCTCATCCCGCCGGCTCCGCGATCAGATGGTCGAGCGCCAGCGTCGCGACATAGGGATCGAACCCCGCCGCGCGTTCGCGGGCATAGAGCGTCGCCACCGTCCGCCGATCGGCGGGGTCCCAATAGTCGAGCGTGGTCAGACGCAGCGCAGGGTTACGCGTCTTGGCCCCGCGCAGCCGCTCGGCCTGCCACCCCCAGTCGCTGTCCGACAGCATCTCGTACCGCTTGGCCGCGAAGCTCCAGCGCGACGCCATCGATTCACCGAGCAGATAGTCGATGCGCGGCGCCACCTCGGGCAATGCGGCATAGCCCCGGTTGAGCATCAGCAGGATATTCGGGAAGCGCGCGCGCAGCGCCGCGACCAGCGCCGCGCCGGCCGCGACCATGCCCTTATGCCCGACCGGATCGGCGTGCTCCATCGCCTCGGCATTGTCGAGCGTGTCGAGGAACAGCCCGTCATAGGCCATCGCCAGGATCTCGGGCACCACCCGGTCGAGCAGGGTCGCGCGCCAGGCGGGATGGCGCAGGTCGACATGCCGCGCATCGGGCCAGTGCGGATTGGGCGCGAGCAGCGCGCCGTCGCGTACCAGCGTCGCGAAATAGGGGCGGCTCTTCTCCACCTCGCCCAGGCTGACATAGCCGAGCAGCTTGCTGCCCGGGCCGCGCAGAGGCGCGATCGGACGGGCGTGATGCGGCTCCAGCACCAGCAGGTCGAACCGGCGCGCCAGCACCGGATCGGTCGCCGCGCCATAATCGACGCCCCAGCGCCAGCGGCGGTCGGCGGCATCCCCGCCATCGCGCTGGAACAGCGCCGTGCCCAGCGCGCCGGCACCCATCGCCAGCAGGGTCCGTCTTCCCATCATGCCCAACGTCCCTCGCGCCCCACCACGGCCGGGTTGTTGCCCACGAAGAGCAGATAGACCAGCCGGACGGTCGATTCCGCGACCATCGCGATACCCACCGAGGCCCCGACCACCGCGCCCGCCATATAGCCCCAGCCAAAGGCCGCGAAGCCGGCATCCCATTGCAGCCAGGTAGCCAGCGCGCTCGTCAGCGCGAAACTCACCCAGATCAGCACCACGCGCGCGAAGAGGTCGTAATAGGACAGGACGACGGTCGCCCCGATCGCGACGAGGTGAAAGACCGCGCCCGCCGATGTATGCCGAAAGGCGAAGATGCCGCGCGGGTCCGCGCCGATCAGTTCGAACAGCGGCACCGCCAGCACCCAGGCGAGTGCGGCGACCAGCGCCTGGATCAGCACCAGCAGGCGCAGGCCGTCGAACAGCGTCTCGATCAGCTCGGCACGCGCCTCCTCGATCCGGGCCAGCGTCGAGGTGCCGGTGCACCGCGCCATCAGGTCGCCAAAGGCGCGGTCGAACCGCGTCTCGCCGACGATCAGCACCAGCGTCAGCCCCGGCACGATGGTCAACAGCCCCAGGAAACTGCCCGCATCGTTGATCGGATTGAGCCGCAAACGCCCCAGCGTCGCGATGCTGTCGGGGCCGGCCCAGAGCAGCCATTTGTCGACCCAGATCGCCACCGCCCCCGCCAGTCCGGCCATGCCCACGATCAAAGCCAGCCGCCAGCCGATCAGGTCGCGCCCCGGCAGGATCGGCGGCGCGGTGAATTGCCGCCGCAATATGAAAAGGACGGCCGCCAGCGTCAGCCCGGCACCGCCGGTGACGCTCGCCAACACCCAGGTCCCGCCGGGATGCCCGGCAAGGGTGAGGCAAATGCCAGCGCCACCGACGCCCAGCAGATAGGCGAGCGGCACCGCGCGATACTGGCGCAGCGCGGTCAGCAGGGGCGAGGCGATCCAGATCTGGGTCAGCCAGGCAAGCAGCACGCTGGCCCAGGCGGCGCGCACCAGCGGCAGTTGTGCCCACACGCCGAACACCAGCGCGCCCAGCGCCAGCGCCAGCGCCCCGCCGCCGGCGAGCGCGACCAGCAAGATACCCGGAACCCCGCCGACATCGCGCGCGAACAGCCGGTCGGCCATCAGCCGCGTCGCCAGGATCGCGATCGGTCCCGCCGCCAGTGCCGACAGGCTGAAGGCATAGATCAGCACGCTGTGCACCATCAGGGCGTCACCCGCCGCCATGGCGCCGGGCGTCCAGCGCTCGAACGCCGCCATGGCCAGTGCGGTGACCAGCCACGGCCCGGCGCTGATGACCGCGCCGTGCAGCGCGGCGCCGGCGATCCCGCCGACTCCGCCCTCACGCGCCATCCTGGCCAGTTGAAAGCCGATTCCCGCCATGACGGCGGTCTTAGCCCCTATTTATAAATAAAAATCACCGGCGGTCAGGTTGTGATGCCCGAGCAGCGCGATCGAGAAGTCGGCCAGACCGAAGGCGTCGGTATTGCCCTCGACGATGGTATATTCCTTGCCGCCGACCATCTGGTAGCTGAAGCGCAACTGGCCCGCACCGGTGAAGGCCGCGCCGGGCTTGGACAACAGGGTGAAGGCCTGGTCGCCGCGCGCGAAGAGCGAGGTGTTGGCGTCGATCGCCGACAGGTCGATCTTGTCCTCGCCCGAGCGGAAATCGGTGATGACATCGCGCAACGACGACAGGGTCGAGCTTTCTTGCGTCGATTCGAAGCGGAAGACGTCCTTGCCCGCGCCGCCGGTCAGCATGTCCTTGCCCATGCCGCCGATCAGGATGTCGTCGCCATCGCCGCCGTTCAGCGTATCGTCGCCCCAGCCGCCGATCAGCCGGTCGTTACCGCCCAGCCCGTTCAGCACGTCATGCCCCCAGCCGCCGTCGAGCACGTCCTGCTCGCCGGTGCCGTTGATCGTGTCGTTGAAGATCGTCCCCGTCTTGGTGATGCCGACGACATCGGTGACGCCGATCGACAGCGTCTGCATATCGACCGCGCCCTTGGCGTCGGTGGCGATCACGGTCACGTCATAGACATTGTCGTGATTGAGGTCGGTCGGATTCTCGTAATCCGGGCCGTTCAGGAACTTCAGCACGCCGGTCGTCGCATCGATGGCGAAGGCCGCGCCGTCGCCCTTGTTCGCGATCGAATAGCGGATGCTGTCGCCCAGCGCGATGTCGGGATCGGTCGCGGTGATGGTGGTGACGGCGGTGCCGTTCTCCGCGATCGACATCTTGCCCGTATCGCCGCCGCCGAAGGAGGTGATGGTCGGGCCGCTATTGGCGACATGGCCGATGGTCACGTCATGCTGGCCGATCGACCCGATGTCGAGGGTCAGGATCTCGCCGACCAGGCTGGCGACGGTCGCGCCCTTGACGGTGGTCCAGTCGGTGCCCGGCGCCTTGAGGTCGACGACGACCTTGCCCTCGCCCTCGACCGAGAAGCTAAGGTCGCGACCGTCACCGCTCAGCGAGATCAGCGAGGCGCGCATCGGCAGGTCGGTGATATGGGTCACGTCATCGGCCGCCTGGCCCATGGTGATGGCATAGGTGCCGCCCGCCTTGGGCAGGAAGACCTTGTTGGCGTCATAGGCGTACCAGCCCGTCACGCTCTTGATCACCTGCCCCGCCTGCTGGCCGTCGACGTCGAGCGCGAAGGTGCCGAGCGTATCGCCCGCCGACGTCACCTTGGCGGTGATCGTGTCGCCCGCCACGGTGGTGGTGATCGATGCCTTCTGGAACGCGCCGATGCGCGCGGCCAGATCGGCCAGCGTCACGAACTCGACGCCGGCGGCGGCCGCCTTGGCGATGAAGTTGGTGAACATCGACGTGACATAGGGGCTCTGCACCGCCGCATCGCCGGTCCACATGGCGGGGCCGTAGTCATGCCACGGCCATACGATCACCGGCGCATCGGCATGCGCGGTCAGCGTCGCCAGTTCCTTGCCCCATTCGGCCTCCGCCTCGGCGACGGTCTTCTTCTGGAACTCGATCAGCGAGAAGTCGAACATGGTGTTGGGGGCGAGATAGACCTTGCCGTCCGCCGCATTGCCCGGGGTCATATAGCCGAAGGCGTTGGGGTAGCCCGCGCCGACGCCGGTATAGCCGCCCGACAGATAGTCGACATGCTTCAGGATTTCCTGGCTGGTCGCGATCGTCTCGGGCGCACCCGGAACCGCCGCACCGCCCAGCGACACCTGCCGGCCCAGATAGGCGCTCATCTGCTTTTCCAGCTCGGCGCGCTCGGCCCCGAACTCGTAGGCGATCTGATCGGCGGTCAGGACATTGGTGTCCTCGGGATGGGTATAGCTGTGCAGCCCGATCTCGTTGCCCGCCGCCATCATCCTGGCATAGATCGGCGCCGACACCGACCAGTCGGTCGAGCGCTGCTGCGCCGGGTCGTTGCCGATATTGACGTAATAGCTGCCGACGAAATTATAGAGCGCCTTCCACTGATCCAGGATCGGCAGCATCTTGGTATAGATGCCGGCCGAGCCGTCGGTCGGCTTCACCTCGTCCGAATACTGGCTCTGATCCATGTCGACACGGGACGCGAACAGGCCGGCGTCGCGGGTCATCTGCAGGCCGACGCGCAGGCCGCCGGTGCTGGCCGAGCCATGCACCGAATAATCGATCGCCTTTTGCAGCAGATTGTCGTCGGCCATCGCCGCTTCGGTCGAGAAGATGACGTTGCGGCCGCCGGTATGGGTGGCGATGGCGGCGGCATAGGTCTGGCCGTTCACCGTCTGGGTCGCGATCGTCTCGCCCGTCCCGCTGACGCTGGTGAAGGCGTTCCAGCCAACGCCCTTATAGTCGCGGATCGTCTCGCCATTGGCATAGCCGTCGAGGACGCTGCCCTGCGCATCGGTCGCCTTGATGGTGACGTCGGCCGGCCAGCCGCCGGTGACGCGGGTGGCATCGAACAACAGCTTCATGCGCGCATAGCTGTCGCCCGCCAGCGCGCTGCCGTCCGCCGCATTGGTCATGAACTCGCCCGCCGCGACCAGGCCGATGCCGAACTGTTTGGTCGCCTGTTCCAGCGTGTGGGCGATCGCATCCGCCTTGTCCGCCTGCACGTTGCGGAACGAGGGGAAGACGATGGAGTCGTACTTGGCCAGCGTCGACAGGTTGGTGAGATCGTCCTCGGTGATGATGTCGAACGGCGTACCCGCCTGCATCGCCTGGGACTGCGCGGCCATGAACAGCTGCGCATACGCCGTCTTGCTGAAATAGGCGTTGGCGGTCGTCTCCGACCAGACGATCGCGATGCGGTGGGACGGGTCGGCGGTGATGCCGGTGTCGTTGAAGACGGTGAAGGGCCTGGCCGAGTAATTGCCAGGCAGGAACGCGCTGTCGTTGACGTCGTACAGCGTGTCGATCGCCTGCGGATTGCCGATCATCGCCTTGGGCACGCGGAACTCGACCGTCTGGCGATCCGCCGACCATGCCGCCTGCAGCCCCGCCATCACCAGCGTCTCGCCCGCGCCGCCCTTGTAGAGCGAGACGGTGCCGTCGGCGTTGAAATTGACGTTATATTCCGCGCCGCCAGCGAAACCGAAGACCTGATAGCCGGTGGCGGCGTTGCGATCGGTGTTCAGCCAGGCGGTGGTGTTGGCCCCGATCGCCATCGGCGCGGTCATCGCGAAGACGAAATCGCCGCCATCGCTCTTGGCATAGATCGAATAGCCCTCGCCCAGCCCGCTATCGATGCGGTCGGTCGCGCGCCAGTCGGACAGGTCGCCGTCCAGGATGATCGAAGTCGTGGTCGCCATATCTCGCCTCTTGGCCCTGGGGTCTTCACCCGGCGCTCCGCACGCGGAAGCGCCCTTCTGTCGGCTTTGCTGCTACGCGTGCGACGCCGCCGGCGGAACCATGGAGTCCCTGCCCATCTGTCCCGACTGTTCCAGCGCGATACGAACCGGACGATTCGGGCTTGGCTTTTTCCCCCGATGGGACGATTCGCCCGGTTCGAGATGGAATGCGCCCGATGAGTCTGCACCTGCTTCTGGTCGAGGACGACCGCGACTATGCCGCCGGCCTTACTGCCGATCTCACGCGGCTGGGCCACCGGGTCGAACATGTCGGCGACGGTCGCCTGGCGCTCGCCGCGCTCGATCGCGAGCAATTCGACGCGGTCATCCTCGACCGGATGATGCCCCGGCTCGACGGGCTGTCGGTGGTCGAAACGTTGCGCGAACGCGGGCTGACCATTCCCGTCATCATGCTGACCGCGCTGTCGATGGCCTCGGACAAGGTCGACGGGCTGGAGGCCGGCGCGGACGATTATGTCGTCAAGCCGGTCGCCGCCGAGGAGCTGAACGCGCGGCTGGGCGCGGTGCTGCGCGGCCGCCGCTGGACGACCGGCGACAGCGACACGATCCGCGCCGGCGACATCGTCGTCAGCCCGACCAGCTTTCGCGCCTGGCGCGGTGGACAGCCGATCGCGCTCGCCAATCTTGAACTCAAGCTGCTGACCGAACTGGCGCGCCATGCCGGTGAGGTGCTGACCCGCGCCATGCTGATCGAGCGCGTCTGGGGGTACGAGTTCGAGCCGGAGACCAATGTCGTCGACGTCTATATCCGCCGCCTGCGCATCAAGCTGA
Organism: Sphingomonas pseudosanguinis; assembly: GCF_014196255.1. Lineage (GTDB taxonomy): Bacteria > Pseudomonadota > Alphaproteobacteria > Sphingomonadales > Sphingomonadaceae > Sphingomonas > Sphingomonas pseudosanguinis. The sequence goes on along the minus strand of NZ_JACIDH010000004.1, from coordinate 20,275 downwards.
CCGAGGGCGGCGCCGCGGACCCGATCGAGACGGTGCGCGGCATCGGCTATTCGCTGAAGCCGTGATCGATGCGGCGCTCCGCCGGGTGTCGCTGCGCGGGCTGACCGCCTGGGTCCTGGCGCTGTTCCTGATCGCCACCATCGCCACGGGGGTGTCGATCATCGCCGCCAACCGCGTCACCGTGGCGCGGCTGGTCGACCGACGGATCGATGTGGTCGGCGACCTGCTCTTGGAGCGCGAGGGCCGCGCGGGACCGGTCCCGACGCCCGCGCTGCTCACGCGGATCGCGACCCTGGCGGGCCAGCGCGACACCGGCGACATCGGCGTGCTGCTGCTCGATTCCGCCGGCCGGCCGCTGGGCGGCAATATCCGGTTGCGCCACGCCCTGCCCCTCGGCCGGTCGGACCTGCGCGCACGCGCCGGGATCGCCGGGCTGTCGCATGGCCGCGCGCTGGTCCGCGACGCGGGGGCCGGACGGCGGCTGGTCATCGTCGCCGAGACCGAGCCGTTCGACGATTACCGGACGCAGCGGACGCGCATCTATCTGATCGGCTTCGGATCGATCATCCTGATCGTGGTCGGCGGCATGATCGCCTTTTCCCGATTGGTCGGGCGGCGGATCGACGAGCAGCGCGCCGCGGTCGACGCGATCATCGCCGGCGACATCCGCCACCGCGTACCGCTGACCGGATCGGCCGACGTCTTCGACCGCCAGGCCGCCGCCTTCAACCGGATGCTCGACCGCATCGGCGAGCTGATGGAGGGGATGCGCGGCGTCTCCAACGACATCGCCCACGACCTGCGCACGCCGCTGGGTAGCTTGCGCGGGCAGGTGGCGCGCATGGCCGAGGAAGCGGACGCCCCCGAACAGGCCGCGTGGGCGCAAGGCGCACTGGCCCAGTGCGACGCGCTGCTGGCGATGTTCGCCGCGTTGTTGCGCATCGCCGAGGTCGAGGCGGGCCACCGCCAGGCGGGCTTCGCGCCCCTGGACCTCGCCGCGCTGGTCGAGGAGACCGCGACGATGATGATGCCGGTCGCCGAGGAAGCGGGCCACCATCTGACGTTCGCCATCACCAGCCGCCCCGCGCCCTTCCAGGGCGACCGCCAACTGCTGATCCAGGCGCTGGTCAACCTGATCGGCAATGCGATCAAACATGGCCGCCCCGGCGGCACGATCCATGTCGAATTGGCGACAACGGACGATGGAGGAATCACCCTTCAGGTCCGCGACGACGGCCCCGGCATCGCGCCCGAGGACCACGCCCAAGCACTGCGCCGCTTCGGCCGCCTCGACAGCGCCCGCACCCGCGCCGGCCATGGCCTGGGCCTGCCCCTGATCGCCGCGATCGCCCGGCTGCATCGCGGGCGACTGGACCTGAGCGATGCGCGGCCGGGGCTGGTCGTGTCGATGATCCTGCCGGGGTGACTATTTGCTGGACGGGGCCGGCATGCAGGGCACCTCGCTGCCGCTCCAGTCCATGTCATAGGTGGCGGGCACGCGTTCGCCATGGCCGACCACACCGTCTCGTCCCGTGGGCGTGTAGGTGATCCAGGCCATGCTGTTGTCGAACGCCGCGATCCGCGCATTGTCGCGCTTGGCCCATTCGGCATCGATCTCGGGCTGTTCGATGCGCGAGCTACGGACCATGCGTATCGCGCCGTCACGTAATTCCCAGGCGCGGTAATAACGCCGCCCGAACAGACTATTGTCGTAACCCGGCTTGGCCGACCATTGCGGCGGCTTGGTCGCGGTCGGCAGACGCACGGTGGTGACGTGGCAGCTGTAATCCGGGCTGGAATAATAGGGCGCGTCCTGCGCCTGATCGGCCGAACGAACGCGGCGCTCCGGCGGGCTGACGCCGCCGCCGGGCAGCGCCAGCGACCGGCCGCTCCCATCCTCCTGGTCCCAATCGATCGTACCCGTCCCCTTGATCGTCAGGATGCTGGCACCGGTCTTCTCGTCGAAGCGCCAGGATACGTCCTCGATCGTCTGCCAGGTGTCGCCGATGGCATTTTGCCGGATCGCCTGATCCAGTTGCTGCGGCGTGGCCGCCGCGAACTGCATCTGCTGCTGAAGCCCTTTGACCCCGCGCACGATCTGGGTGGAGACGATCCGGGCGGGCTGGTCGAAACCGGCGCGCGCGTCGAATTCGAACAGGCTCATTTCGTCCGGCAGGCTGGCGGGTTTCCAGGCGATCCGCTCGATCCCGCGCCCCTGCGCCGCGATCGGCAGGACCCACCGCACCGGATAGATCAGCTGCGTGTTCATTCCGGCGACGGCGGGCAGCGTGCCGTCCAGCCAATATTGGGTGCCGTCGATCGTCGCGCGCACCAGCACATGGTCGAACAGTTGCGGGATCGGCAGCCTCTGGTCGATCCCGTCATCACCGCCCTGGGCGTTGATCAGCACGGGTTCGGCCGCGACGCCCAGTTCGGCCAGCAGCGCCAGTAGCAACGCCGTCTTGCCCTTGCAGTCGCCATAGCGCCGCTGCCACGTCTCTTCGGCGGAGGCCGGCGTCAGATTGCCGCCGTTCAACCCGACATAGATGTAGCGAACATTCTGCTGCACCAGCTTCAACGCCGCCGCCGCCCGCGCCATCGGCGTCGCATGCGCCGCCGCGATCCTGGCCGCCTCGCTTTTCAGGGTCGATCCGGCGGACAGCGTCGCGGCCTTGGCGTAGAAGGGCGCAAAATGCCGGGCGAGATCGGCCCAGTCGGCAAAGTCGCTGAACTGGACCGCGCGCTGCCACATATAGCGGGGCGGCGCGTTTTTCGGCGTCGTCAGAAAGGGCGGATCGTCGAACCGGAAATCGACGCTTTGCGCGCCTTTCGTCATCGCCGCCGTCAGATCGGGCGTGACGTTAAGATGGGGCGCACGCGCCATGTCCCAGCGCAGACCGAAATGATAGCGGCCCGGCGCCAGTGTCGATGCCAGCGCCAGGAGGCCGGCATTGTTGGAGCCCATAGTCGGATCGCGCGAGGCGATGGTCATGCCGACGTCGATCTCGTCACCGACGCGCAGGTCGGGCACGCGCAGCACGGCGGTCAACATCCCGTCGAGATGCGCCGCCTCCAACTGGTCCTCGCGGCGCAGCACCTCGAAACCGGCGGTCTTCAGCACGTCGATCGTCTGGCCGTCCCGGAACACCTGGATGCTATGGACGATCGGCGCCCCCGCCGCCGGGTTCCAGGTCAGTGCGATGTTACCCAGTTCGAGCGCGCTCGATTGCAGGACCTTGATCCGGTAACCGATATATTGCTCCTGCCCGTGATCGGTCAGCCGGGTTTCCAGATCCTGCCGGCGAACGAAGACCGGCCCGCTGGGCGACTCCGGCACGGGCCGCATCGCCGACACCTCCACCCAGGCCGGCACCGGCCCTTGCCGCACCTTCTGCTTGTCCTGCGCGACGACGGGCGTTGCCGCGACCAGCAACCCCAACACCCCATATGTGATACGCAAAGCCCATCCCCCCTGTTGCGGGCGGAATTGTGGCAGATGGACATGCGCCTTTTCAAGCGGCGCGGTCGGGCGCCCCATGAGGAAACGGGCCGCGTTTCCCGTTCGGGAAAGCGGCCCGCAACTGCGATCAGACGATCCGAATGGGGATCAGCCGGATCAGAACCGCACCGTGCCCTCCAGACCGATGGTCCGGGGCGGGTTGAAGTTGGCGTAGTCGCCCAGCACCGCCGCGTTCGCGGCCGAGCGGCGATAGATGTACGTGTTGTTGAGCAGGTTGCGGCTCCACAGCGACACGGTCATCTTCGTGCCGTTCTCGGTCAGCGGCAGGTCGGCCAGCGCGATGCGGCCGTTCATCACGAAGCTCTTGTCGGTGCGCGTCGTCTCGTTCTGGAAGCTGTAGACGGGGTCGGCGTAGTTGCCGTCCAGGTGGAAGCGCAGCTTGGCCTCCGACCCCGGCATCGGCACCTCGTAATCGACATAGGCCGAGGCGGCGTTGCGCGGCGTGAACACCACGAAGACCTGGGTCAGCGCGTTGTTCAGGAACGGGTTCGGCGTCGCCGGCACGTTGGTGTAAGTGTACGCATAGGACGCGCCGACCGTCATCCCCTCGACCGGGTTGGTGGTCAGGTCCGCCTCGATCCCGCGAATCTTGGACGTGCCCGGCGCGTTGCGGGTTTCTTCCGTGTGCAGGTTGTAGGTCGGGCTGGCGGGGTTGGTGTCGACATTGTCGAAGTCGATCTGAGTGCCGGTGCGGTCCATGATGTACCCGGCGACGTTCAGGCGGACGCGGCGGTCGAACAGGTCCATCTTCGAGCCGATCTCATAGGACTTCACCGCTTCGGGGCCGAAGGCGGTGAAGGTCTGCGACCGCGCATTCGCCCCGCCCGCGCGGTAGCCGGTCGAGTATTTGGCATAGAAATGGACGGTGTCGCTGGCGTCGAACGCCGCCGTCACCATCGGATCGAACCGGTTATTGTCGAAGGTGAAGGGGAAGTTGGTCGACTTGCCCTGCACCAGATAGAGCGTGCCGTTGCGCTTGTCGTGGGTGTAGCGCCCGCCGACCGTCAGGTGGAAGGCGTCGAAGCCCGCCGGGGTATAGGTGCCTTGCGCGAAGGCGGCATAGCTATAGGCGCGCGCGAAGCTGCCGCGCTGGAGGAAGAACGAACCCGGCGCCCAGCCCTGGTTGCCCGAGGTGATCGTGCCCAGCGCGGTCTGCGACAGGATGGTGTAGCCGGTGCCGTCGCCATTCCACTGGTTGGTCGAGGGCGTCGCGGCGACCTCACGCGCGTTTTCGGTGAAGTAATAGAGGCCGGCGACATAATCGAACTGCGGCAGGCTGCCGACCGCCTGGAATTCCTGGCTGAACTGGTGCTGCTGCATGAAGGACAGGCTGTAGCGGCTGAACTTGCCGTTCGGCAGGAACACGGTGCGATGCGCGCCGCCCGAATTGTCCCACTGGTCGGTGTCGACGCCGCGCCATGCGGTGATCGAGCGCAGCTCGAACCCCGGCATCACGTCATAGTTCAGCTTGGCCGAGAAGCCGTGGGTGCGGTCGGTGCTCAGCGCCTGCGGTACGCCGATATCGGCGCGCTTCATACGGGTGTCGCCCGACACGACGACCAGCGGCGACAGCGGCGCGATGGTGCCAGAGGGCAGCTTGCCGCCATTGGCGTTGATCTGCGCGATCGTCGCGACCGGCAGGCCGCGCGGGTTGTAGTTGACCAGCTGGCTGTAGAAGGGCGTGTTCTGGTCCTTGGCCTGGTCGTAGGACAATTCGGCCGAGAAGCCGTCGACCGGCTTCCAGAGGACGGCGGCATGGCCGCCGACGCGGTTGAAATAGCCCCAGCCGGCCGCCCCCGGCAGCGGGTTCGTCACGAACGCGTTCTGATGCTGGAGCACGCCGTCCAGCTTGACCGAGATATTGTGCCATTCGGGCAGATTGACGTGCAGCGCGCTGTTATAGGCGCCGTAATTGCCGATTCCGGCAGTGACCGACGCACCGAACTTGCCGGTCGGCTTGGCGGTGACGATCGACAGCGCGCCGCCCTCGGTATTGCGGCCGAACAGCGTGCCCTGCGGCCCGCGCAGCACCTCGACCCGCTCGATGTCGAACAGCGCGGCGTTCAACCCTTGCGACCGGCCCAGATAGACGCCGTCGATATAGACGCCGACGCCGGTGTCGCGCGCGGTCTGGTTCTGGTCGAAGGGGACGATGCCGCGAATACCGATGGTCAGCGCCGACTGGCGCGCCTCGAAGGTGGCGACGCGCAGGCTGGGCACGGTGCCGTCGGCCAGGTCCAGCAGGCTCTGGACATGGCGGTCCTTCAGCACGGTCGGGTCGAGCACCGAGATGGCGATCGGCGTCTTCTGCAGGCTGGTCTCGCGCTTGGTGGCGGTGACCACGATCTCCTTCAGCTGGCCGGCATCGTCCGCCGGATCGGCGGCGGCGGTCGCCGGTACCGGATCGGCCGGCTTGGCGTCGGCGGCAAGAGCGGGCGTGGCCGCGATCGCCAGGAATGCGGTGCCGCCCAGCAGCGTCGCGCGGATGAAATCGGTCGTCATGGTCGTCTTTATTCCTATCCCCCGATCGACCTTGCCGGTCGTCGCTGGCCGCGCGGATAGGGATGCTCGGAGAAGGTAGCGTTACCCTTTGGTGACCGAGCGGGACTTGTTCATTTCATCTCGCGTTCATCCGGCGCCGGCGCGCTCAGCGGGTTCACCAGTTCCAGCCGCTGCGGCACGGTGCCGATGGTGATGCCGCGCTCGCGCAGCGTGGGGAGAAGTTGCAGCAGCACCGCGCTGCGGGCGCCGTAAGCCGCGCGCGGGCTGGCGACATGCGCGAAGCAGTTGAACAGGATTCGCCCGTCGATGATCGAGTCGATAAAGGCCGAGGGCGCCGGCTCGGCCAGCACCGCCTCCTGCTGCGCGAAACAGTCGAGCACGATCGACCGCACCAGCGCGGCATCCGATTCGATCGGCACCGAGAACTGAATCTGGATGCGGCCCAGCGGCCCCGACAGCGTCTTGTTCAGCACCGATTTGGTGATCAGTTCGGAATTGGGGACGATCAGCGTCGAATGATCGGCCAGCTCGATCTCGGTCGAGCGCACGCTGATCCGCTTGACGTCGCCCTCGTCGGTGCCGACGCGCACAAGGTCACCGATCTTGATCGGCCGCTCCGCCAGCAGGATCAGGCCCGAGACGAAATTCTGGGTGATCGCCTGAAGGCCGAAACCGATGCCGACCGACAGCGCCGAGAGCAGGAGCGCGATCCGCTCCACCCCGATGCCGAGCGAGGCCAGCCCCCAGATAACGGCCAGCGCCACGCCGATGTAGCGCGCGACGAGGCTGACCGAATTGCGCCCCGATCCGTCGAGATCGGTCGCGGGCAGATAACGCTGGTCGAGCCAGCGCATGAAGGCGCGGACGATCGCCAGCCCGATGAAGAGCATCAGCAACCCACGCAGGATCGCGCCGGGCGAAATCCAGACGCCGCCGACCTTCACCCCCTCGGCGAACTGACCGAGCTGGTCGAACACCGCGCCGGGATCGCTGCTCGCGCCGAAGGGGCGCAGCAACAGGCCCAGCGCCAGGATGATCAGCGTCAGCCGGACGACGCCCGACAGGACCAGGCCGAACTGGTCGACCATGCTGCCGCGTATGCCAAGCGCCCGCGTCAGGGTGACGCCGATCCGGCTGTCGCGCACGAACACGGTGGTGGCGATATCGTCGGTGGCGACCAGCATCAGATAGAGCGCCGAGCCGAGCAGCACGGTCCAGCCGATCATCAGCGCGACGAACCACGCGAACCAGATATAGCCGATGACCAGCGCCACCGCCGCCACACCCACCGCGATCCAGGCGAGCAGAATCGCGATGCTCAGCCCCGCGCTGATCCCGGCGCTCGTCGTCTGCTCGCGTGCGGCGCGCGCGGCGCGCAACCGGCCGAGCACGACCAGCGTGGCGACGATCAGCGCGAGGTGGATCAGCGCCTCGATCGCCTGGGTGGCGATGATCGCCGAACGGCTGCTGCCGATTGCGCCCTCGAACGATCCGATCATCGTCGTCGTGAAGGTCAGGACGGTCAGCACCCAGGACAGCGGCCGCAGGCGGTTGGCGGTCTCGTCATCGAACGGGGTGATCCGCCAGGACGGCTGGCTGCGCATCAAGACCGCGCCGGTCACCGCGGCGGTGAAGCCCGCGACGCCGGTGGCGAAGACGAACCCGTCGAGAAAGCCGCTCCAGCGCTGCGGCAGCAGGCCCGACCAGCGCAGCCCCTGCACGAACAGGAACGCGCCCGCCAGCGGGCACAGCGTGCCCACCGCCACCCGCCACAGGCTGTTGGCTGATCGCCGCACCCGGCTGGGCGGGGCCTCGGCGATCAGCCGCCGCTGCATCAGCCGGTGCGCCTTCAGCCGCACCGGCCCGATCAGGACGATCGCCAGCGCGAAGCCCAGCATCGCGTGCCAGGGAATACCGCCCCGCCATTGCCGCTGCAGCTGGGTGCCGCCCTGCTCCAGGAACAGCCATACCCGGCGCAGGTCGCGCGGCGTCTGGTCGAGGACGATCGTCCAGAAGGTCGGGCTGAGCGGCGACGGCACCTTGGAGGATAGTTTCTGGCTGAACTGCTCGGCCTGGCTGCGGTCGATCTCGTCGACCAGCTGGCCCGCCTCGACCCCCGCCAATCGGCCCCGCTTGATCGCGGCGTCCAGCGTCGTGCGCATATTGGTCAGCGTCCGCCGCTGCGCACGCAATTCGGGCGCCTCCACCTCGCCGGGCGTCACCGTGCCCAGCCCGGCGATGCGCGCATTGACCAGCGCCAACTGCTCGGTCAGGTCGGCGACCGCCTGGGTCGTCGCGGTCTGTGCCCCCTGCGCCTTGCCGCGCAGATTGCGACGGTCATCGTCATCGACACTCGCATCCAGCGCCCGGTCGACCCCGCGCACGTCCAGTTCGGCCTGCGCGATCCGGTCCGTCGCGGCGGCCACCGGATCGCCCTGCGCCAGCGCCGGGCCTGCCAGGGCGAAGGCCGCGACGAGCCACAGGATCAGCGCGAGATGGCGGACGGTACGGGTTAGACGGACGACAAGGGGCATGGGAACAGGGCCAATCGGAACGGACCCAGCCCTCATACCCACCCCGCCACCGTCAGGCGAGAGGCACCCGCCGGTGTCGCACGCGCATGGCATTTGCCAGCGGGGCGGAAATTGTGTGTACCGGGGACCCGGCACTGGCCGGGTTCGTTGAGAATGCTCGGGAATTTTTGAAACCATGTCCGATTCGGCCGATCCGCCCCCGCGCGCCACTATGCCCGAGCCGCCAGTCGACTCGGTGCAGCGCGACGCGCATGTGCTGGCCGGGATCAACCGCATCCTCCGCGAAGCGCTGAGCGCCTCGACCGAGGAGGATCTGGGGCAGCTGTGTCTGGAGGTGGCCGAGGACCTGACCGGCGCGGCGTTCAGCTTTTTCGGCGAGGAGCGCGATTCGAGCGGGCGGCTCGACCATCTGGCGATCAGCGAGCGCGGCTGGGCCGCCTATCGTGGCAGCGACCCCGAATTTTCGCAGCGCAAGCTGCCCAATGGCCTGAAGATACATGGCATCTTCGGCGAGGTGATGATTCAGGATCGCACCCTGATCGTCAACGAACCCGCCAGCCATCCCGCGCGCGTCGGCCTGCCCCAGGGACATCCGGTGCTGCACAATTTCCTGGGCGTGCCGCTGCGTCACAATGGCGAGACCTTCGCCATGTTCGCGCTGGGCAACCACCCGACCGGCTTTACCGAGCGCGAGAAGGCGATCGCTGAGGAACTCGCCCCCGCCATCGTCCAGGCGCTGCTGCGCAAGCGCGCCGAAGTGGCCTCGCGCGCCAGCCGCCGCCGGCTGCTGACCCTGATCGAGGGGATACCCCAGCTGGTCTGGACCGCGACCAGCGACGGCCGGTGGACCTGGGCCAGCCCGCAATGGGTGACGACGACCGGGCTGTCGGTCGAGGAGAGCCTGGGCCATGGCTGGCAGGCCGCCGTCCACCCCGAGGACCGCGACGCCGCGCACGCCTTCTGGGCGCAGGCCGGCGATCACGGCGACCTGACCATGGAGGGCCGGCTGTTCCATGCCGAGACCGGTCGCTATCGCTGGTACAAGACGCGCGCGACGCCGGTCCGCGACGATCACGGTGCGATCATCGAATGGTTCGGCACCTCGACCGACATCGACAATCTGCGCCGCCTGCAGGACCGGCAGGAAACGCTGGTCGCCGAGTTGCAGCACCGGGTGCGCAACATCCTGACCATCGTCCGGTCGATCTTCACCCGCACGGTCGAGGCGGGCGGGCCGATCGACGAGATTTCGGATCATTTCCGCGGCCGGCTGGACGCGCTGGCGCGCACCCAGATCGTCGCGACCCAGACGGTGTCGGGGCGCGTCGACCTGGAAAACCTGATCCGCGACGAACTGCTGGGCGTGGGGGCGATCGAAGACGAACGGCTGTCGATCCGGGGACCGGACGTCACCCTGCCCGCCGATACCGCCGAGTCGATCGGGCTGGCGATCCACGAACTGACGACCAATGCGTTGAAATATGGCGCGCTTCGTCATGCGACCGGGCGGCTGGCGATCGCCTGGCATGTCGAGGCGCATCCGAACGGCAAATGCGAACTGATTGTAAAATGGGATGAAACGGGTGTACCAGCCATGCCTGTCCCGCCGGTCCGTGAAGGATTCGGGACCGAGCTGATCCGTGAGGCTCTGCCCTATGGGCTGGGCGCGCGGACCGAATTGCAATTCCGTGGTGGCGGTGTCTTTTGCGTGATATCGTTACCATTGCCGGCTGAGGACGTCGGCCAGTTGAACCGGAGTGCCGAGGGATGAGCCACGATTCGCCGCTTGCCGCCAAGCGAATCCTCGTGGTGGAGGACGAATATTTCATCGCCCGCGACCTGGAGCGCGCGCTGCGCGCCGCCGATGCGATCGTCATCGGCCCGGTCGCGACGCTGGAGCAGGGATTGGACCTGGCCGAGACCCAGGAGCTGGATGCGGCGGTCCTCGACGTCAATCTGGCCGGCACCCGCGCCTTTCCCATCGCCGATCGCCTGTCCGCGCGGTCGGTGCCCTGGACCTTCCTGACCGGTTATGACGACTGGGCCCTGCCCGCCCCCTATCGCTCGGCCTCGATCGTCGCCAAGCCTTTCCATGCCGACCGCGTCATCCGCGCGATCGGCGCGCTGATGCCCGATGAAGGACGCGCATGACCCAGCTTTCCCGCAAAATCCGTCCCGAGGATGAGGTCGAGGGCCTCGATGCGCCCGCGCTCCGCCGGCTGAACGCGCTCGGTCCGCTGGACGCGGCGGATCGCGAGCGGCTGCGCGCCGCGATGGCCGAGGCGCGGATCGTGCCGGTGCGTCACCCCATTCTGACGCTGGGCCGGCCGATGCCGGAAAGCCAGATCCTGCTCCAGGGCTGGGCCGCGCGCGTCCGCATCCTGCCCGATGGCCGGCGGCAGTTCATGAGCTTCTATCTGCCCGGCGACGTGATTGGGCGCGTGCATCACGCCCTGCCGATCGCCTCCGCGACGGTGCTCGCGCTGACCGAATGCGTGCTGTGCACCGCCCCCGCCGCGCCCGCCGGATCGAGCCTGGAACAGGTCTATGCCGTCGGCGAGGCGCTCGACGAGGCCTATCTGCTCGGCCATGTCGTCCAGCTCGGCCGGCTGAACGCGCAGGAACGGATCGGCGACTTCCTGCTCGAAATCTATGAGCGGCTGTCGCTCGCCGGGCTGACCGTGGGCGGCAGTTTCGAGATGCCGCTGACCCAGGAGATGCTGGCCGACGCGCTGGGGCTGACCCCGGTGCACGTCAACCGCATGATCCAGCAGGCCCGGCGCGACGGCGACCTGATGTGGAAATCGGGCCGCGTCCTGCTGCGCGATCCCGATCGCACCGCGCGCACGATCGGCCGCCTCCGCCCGCAAGTAACGGGTGCCCAGCCCGAGGGTGGGACCGACACGACGTCGGAGCCGTCCCGACCGGCGTAAAGGCGATCGTCATAAATTGACCGATATATGTTTGCTTTTGGTCTTTGATTGGCATTTTCATCATATCGTCATCGATATTTCGCCGATCTGACATCACCTCCCCCTAACGCCCCCGTCGAACCGGCATACCGGCCGATGGGGGATCATATTCATGCTTACGTCTCGCAGCCTGCTGAAGGCTTCGGTTTCGCTCATCCTGATGACCGGCGCGCTGGCCGCGCCCGCCATGGCGCAGCAGGCGCCCGCCGCCACGACCGCCACGACCGCCACCGATGAGGGCGAACAGGGCGAACAGGGCGAAGAGATCGTCGTCAACGGCACCTATGCCCGCAGCCTGGCCGCCGGCATCGAGACGAAGCGCCGCGCGGCCTACGGCGTCGACTCGATCAGTTCGACCGACATCGGCAAGTTCCCGACGCAGAACGTCGCAGAGGCGCTGCAGCTCGTCCCCGGCGTGGCGATCACCCGCCCGCGCGGTGAGGGCCTGTATGTCAGCGTGCGCGGTCTGGGGCCGCAGTTCCAGGACACGCTGATGAACGGGCGCACCATCGCGCTCAACGACCTGATCGAAAATGGCGGCGCGGCCGGGCGGCAGTTCCGCTTCGAGATGCTGCCCGCCGAATTCACCTCGAGCATCGACGTGGTCAAGACCCCGACCGCCGACATGAGCGAGGGCGCGCTGGGCGGCAATATCGACGTCAAGACCTTCCGCCCGCTCGAGGTCGGCAACAAGTCGACCGTCAACATTCGCGGCACCTACACCACCCAGACCAAGGATGTGCGCCCCAACGTCACCGTGCTGACCAGCGCCAAGAATGGCGACGGCACCTTCGGCATCCTGGCGGGCGCGCAATATTGGGGCAAGACGGTCCGCAACGACCGCTTCATGAACTTCGGCTGGTTGCTCAACCGCTATACCGATGCGGCACGCGGCGGCGCGCCCACCGGCCTCTACTCGCCGACCCGCACCCGCCCGACCGTCGAGACCGAGGATCGCAAGCGCATCTCGGGCATCGTGTCGGCGCAATGGGCGCCGACGACCGAGCTGGAAACCACGCTGGACGTGATCGCGACGCGCCTCGACGTCGCCTATGACGAGTTCGGCCTCGACATCTATCCCGACGACGTCAACGTCACGATCGGCGGCGTCAAGCAACTGCCGACCGTGCTCCAGCCGGGTTATACGGTCACCGGCGACACGATCACCAAGGCGACGATCGCCAATGCCCGCTTCATGGGCACCCGCGAATATAGCCTCAACCGCCACGACCTGCTGACCATCGGCCTGAAGCAGGCGTGGAACCCTGATCGCTGGCATGTCACCGCCAACGTTAACTGGTCGGCGGCGCACAGCTATCACCCCGACTACCGTACCGGCACGGTGCGCAGCCGCGCCTATTTCATCGCGCCGCTGACCTATGACGCGAGCGCCGGCTATCAGACGATGCCGACCTTCACCACGCCGGTCGATGTCACCAATCCGGCCAATTACAAGCTATTCCAGTTCAACATCGCGCCCAAGGACAGCAAGGACTGGGATTTCTATTCGCGCCTCGACGTGGCGCATGATTTCGACGGCTTCCTGTCGAAGCTGGCGGCGGGTGGCGAGTATCACTGGCGCAAGCGCGACTATTTCCGCCGCGACTATCTGATCGACACCGGCACCAACCAGCCGCTGACCAATTACGGCGCGGGCGCCTATCAGCAGCTGCCCTATGACGATTTCCTGTCGGACGTGGGCGGCAATGCGTTCCGCAACTGGCTGGTCCCGACCACCGCGGCCTATGTCGGCAATTTCTTCACCCCCGCCATCCAGGCGCAGGGCCTGTCGCTGGGCGACCGCCGTTCGTCCTTCGTCGTCAGCGAAAAGATCGCCGCCGCCTATGTCCGCGCCGATTACCAGTTCGACGCAGGCGCGGTGCCGGTCAGCGGCAATGTCGGCGTGCGCTATGTCCACACCGATCAGGTGGCGAGCGGCACGCTGACCGCCGGCAGCACTTACACGCCGGTCAGCTACCCCAAGACGTTCAACAACGTCCTGCCCAGCTTCAACCTGCGCGCCGATCTGACGCAGAAGCTGGTCGGTCGTCTGGCGGCCAGCCGCGTGCTGACCCGCCCCAACGTCACCGACACCGCGCCGCGCATCACCGTGTCGACCGATGCGCAAACCGCCAGCGGTGGCAACCCGCAGCTGGTCCCCTTCCTCGCCACCCAGTTCGACGGGTCGCTGGAATGGTATTTCGCGCCCTCGGGCATGTTGTCGGGTGCGGTCTTCTATAAGGCGATGGACGATTACATCACCCAGTCGAATACCGAGATCAACATTCCGAATCGCGGCACCGTCCGCCTCTCCAGCTCGGTCAATGGCGGCAATGCCAAGGTGTACGGGGCGGAGGCCGCGTACAGCCAGGTCTTCTCCTTCCTGCCCGCGCCGTTCGATGGCTTCGGCGTGCAGGGCTCGTATACGCACACCGAGGTAAGCGCTACCTACAAGGCGGGGTCGCGTGACATCAAGGATCAGCTGATCGGCCTGTCGAAGAACAGCTTCAACCTGGTCGGCTTCTACGACAAGGGGCCGCTGTCCGCCCGCCTGTCCTATGTCTGGCGCGACAAATATCTGTCGAGCACGGGCAGCACGGTGCAGGCGCCGACCTATGTCGCGGCCTTCGGATCGCTCGACGGCCAGCTGTCGGTGCGCACCGCCGACAATATGACGCTGACGCTGGAGGGCATCAACCTGGCCGGGGCGCGCCAGAACACCTATAACGACAGCAAGATGCGCTTCGGCGAGATCAACTATTATGGCCGGACGATCCTGTTCGGCGTGCGGGCCGAATTCTGATGTCGGCCCGGACCTTCCTGACGCTGGCGGCGGTCCTCGCGACCGCCGCCGCCCCGGCCCCGCAAGGCCCGTTGCGGATGAACGACATCCAGGTCGTCGGCTCGCACAACAGCTACAAGAAGCGGATCGCGCCGGCGGTCTTCGCCGAACTCGAACGCCGCGATCCCAAGCTCGCCGCCGCGCTCGATTATGATCATCTGACGCTCGCCGAACAGCTCGATCGCGGCGTGCGCCAGTTGGAGATCGACATCTTCGCCGATCCGCAAGGCGGGCGCTTCGCCGATCCCAAGGGCGAGGCCATGGCACGCGCCGCCGGCGAGCGGACCGGTTTCGATCGCGCCGCGATGATGAAGCCGGGCTTCAAGGTCTTCCACATCCTGGAAGTCGATTACCGCTCCTGCGGCACGTTCAAGCAATGCATCGGCCAGATCGACGCCTGGTCGCGCGCGCATCCGCGCCACCTGCCGATCATGGTGACGATCAACGCTGCCGACCGGCCGATCAACAAGCCCGGCGTCACCGATCCGCTGCCGCTGACCGCGCCGCTGCTCGATGCGCTCGACGCCGAGATCCGCGACGTGCTGACGCCCGACCGGATCATCACGCCGGACGATGTACGCGGCAAGGCGCCGACGTTGCGCGAGGCGGTGACCACCAAAGGTTGGCCGACGCTCGATCGCGCGCGCGGGAAAATCTGGTTCGTGCTGGACACGCCCTCGGACGTGTCCGACCGCTACCGCGCGGGGCATCCGTCGCTGAAGGGTCGTCCGATCTTCGGCTGGTACGATACCGACCAGCCCGAAGCCGCGGTCGAGATCGTCGGCGATCCGCGCACCGATGGCGCCAAGATCAGGCAGTGGGTGAAACAGGGCTTCATCGTCCGCACCCGCAGCGACGCCGACACGCGCGAGGCTCGCGAGAACGACCATGCCCGCCAACAGGCCGCGATCGACAGCGGCGCACAGGCGGTGTCGACCGATTATTATCCCGGTGCCCCCGCTCGCGCGTGGAACAAGGGCTTCACCGTGACCCTGCCCGGTGGGGTGATGGAACGCTGCAACCCGGTCACGCGCGGGCCGGACTGCACCTTACCCCGATAAGGGTCTTCATCCCCGCAACAGCAAAACGCCCGCCGATCGACCATCGGCGGGCGTTTTCTTGTCGCCGCGATCAGCCGCCCCGACCGGCGGCCAACGCCATCGGCTCGAACGCGATGTGCGACGCCCCGGCGCGCACGCGGATATCGGTCAGCACATCGTCCAGCGTCAGGTCGGCGAGCTTTTCCTCCAGCGCCTCGCGCACCGGGGTCAGCATCGCTTCCAGGCTGGGGGTGATATGGCGATCGATCACGCTGTCGCCCTCCGGCGGCTGGCGGTGGAAGGCGAAGAAGTTGCGATCCTCCACCGCATGATAGACATCGACCAGCCGGATTTCGGACGACGGCTTGGCCAGCATCGCCCCGCCGCGATTGCCCAGCTGCGACCGGGTCAGCCCCGCGCTCGCCAGCCGCAGCAGCAGCGCACGGACGACCGCGGCGTTGGAATTGACACTGGCGGCGATGTCTTCGGAGCGAAGGGGCATGTCGCCATGATCGGCAAGCAGCGCCAGCATATGCAGCGAGACGACAAAACGCGTACTGGTCGGCAAGTAATCCCGCTCCTGTTTCCCCGTTCCGCTCCGGCCCCAACGCCAGAGCGGCACCGCTGACCGCATATCATACCCATGCACGGTCAATCAGTTAATAACTCAGGTTAGTCTTATACGATCACCGGTGCCACGCAAGTCCGGCATCGTTTACGGTCGCCAGAACCCCGCGCGGCCGGGAAAGTGCCACGCCGCCCCTATCTTTTCGCGCCACCGCCCAGCCGGATCTCGTACAGCTCGGGCCAGTTCTTGCCGGTGACGAAAATCCGGTGCTTCGCCCGGTCATAGGCGATGCCATTGGCCACCGAATCCCGGTCGGTGACGCCCGCGCGCGCGACCAGTTCGCTCAAGTCGACGACAGCCTTCACCACCCCGCTCGCCGGATCGATCCGCACGATATAGGGCGTCATCCAGACATTGGCCCAGATCTGCCCGTCGATATATTCCAGCTCGTTGAGATATTTGAGCGGCCGGCCATTGACCGTAACGTCCAGCGTGCGCGCCACCGCCATGGTCGCGGGGTTCAGGAAGCGCAGGCGCGGCGTGCCGTCCGACAGGATGATCTGGCGACCGTCATCGGTCATCGCCCAGCCCTCGCCGGCATATTTCCATTCGCCGAGCTTCTTCAGCGCCGGCCGGCTCCAGCGGAAACCGCGTCCGCCATGCCAGGTCACGCTGCGCAGTTCGGGGCCCCAGGCGACGATGCCCTCGCCGAACAGGCCGGAGGGCACGGTCGCCTGGCGCAGCGTCCTGCCGCTCGCCAGATCGACCTGGCGGATCACGCTCTGCCCCTCGCGCCCCGTGCTTTCGTACAGCGCGCCATCGGCGATCAGCAGTCCCTCGGTGAAGGCGGTACTGTCATGCGGATAGGCGCGGACGACCACCGGCTTTTCGACCGGCGGCGGTGTGGGCGCAGGAACGGGGGCCGTCGCCTGTGGTGCGGCGGCCGGCAGCAGCAGGGCGAGCGCGAGGATCAGCGGACGGACCGTCACAGCGTGCGCACCAGTCGCGCCACCCGCGCGATCCAGGCGGGCGCCGTCACCGTCACCCCCGCCGCCCCCGGCTCCAGCGGCAACAGATGCAACCCGTCGCCGGGCAGGCCCGCCAGGCGAGCGAAGACATAACCACCGGCCGACCGGGGAACGAGGATATCGCGATTCATGGCCTCGGCGAATCTATCGGGGCCGAGCGGTTCGCACCAGAGCTCATCGCCCGCCCGGTATTCGCCGACCGCGCCGGTCACCGTGACCGCCATCATCCCCGGCGCGGCGCAGGGCGGCGACACCACCCGCGCGGTCCGGGGTGCGACCGCGCCGCGTGGCCCCAGCAGCGCCGCGACGGGCAGCGTCTCGCGCACCGGCAGGGTCACCAGATCGGTCGCGGTACAGCCCAGCGCCGCCGCGATCCGGTTGAGCCAGGGCAGCGACACGGTGCGCGTCCCCATCTCCAGCCGCCCGATCGTCTGCGGCGTGGTCGGAGGGCAACAGGCCCGCGCGACATCGTCCAGCGTCATGCCCTTGGCGCGGCGCACTTCGCGGATCGCGGTGATCATCGCAATCTCCCCCCTTGAACCTTCCCGGTTCCAAGGTGTCGGACAGTCCCGCCGCGATGGCAAGCCCCGGCCCGCTGGCGGCCGTCCCCCGGCTGGGCTAAGCGGGCGGCTCGACAGGTTTTTCTCCGGAGGTGTCGCCGATGCGGTTCGCGATCGTCAAATGCCATGGGTCGGGCAACGACTTCCCGATGATCGACGCGCGTACGCTGTCCCTGAGCGAGGCGGAATGGGCGGGCGTGGCGCGCGCTCTGGCCGACCGCGCCGGACCGGTCGGCGGCGACGGGCTGCTCCTGCTGGTCCCCGGCGACGAGCGCGCCGAATTCGGCATGGTGATGCGCAACAGCGACGGCAGCGAGGCCGAGACGTGCCTGAACGGCGTGCGCTGCGTCGCGCGGGCGGGGTTCGAAGCGCTGGGGATCGACGCCGCCACCGTCCGGCTCAAGACCTCCTACGCCACCGCGTCGCATGACGCCGATCTGATGCCCGGAGTCTATACGGTGCGTGAGACCGCCGGCCCCGCCGGGCTGTCGACCGCCGCCTGGCCGATCCATGGCGCGCCCGACCGGCTGGTCGATGCGGTGCTGCCGATGCTCGACCCCGCGCGCCGCTTCACCGCCGTCACCATGCCCAACCCCCATTTCGTCCATTTCGTCGAGACGGTGGACGAGGCCGAGCTGGTCCGGCTGGGCGAGATCTGCGAGGCCGCGCCCGACTGGCTACCCCACCGCGCCAATGTCTCCTTCGTCGAGGTGCGCGGGGACTCGCTGTTCGTCCGCACCTTCGAGCGCGGCGTCGGCCTGACCGACAGCTGCGGTAGCGCGATGGCGGCCTCGACCTATGCCGCCTGCCTGACCGGCCGGATCGCCTGGGACGTGGCCACCGTGGTGTTTAACCGTGGTGGCCTGGTCCGCGCCTTTGCGGGCGAGGACGGCATGGTCACGCTGTCGGGCAATGCAACCTATGAATGGGCGGGTTCGGTCACGGTCGACCTAGACACCGAAACGGCGAGCGATCTGGTGGTGGAGCGACGCTTTCCGGACGAGATCGCGGCATGGGAAACGGCCAAGCGGGGGTGAGGTGCCGAGCGTGGCCTTCGACTTCGCTCAGGCGGAACGGCGGGTTGGGAATAGGGCTTGCTTCCGTTCCGTCTGAGCGAAGCGGCAGCACGATGGCAGACTAGCACCATGCGCCCTGCCAGAGCGAGCACATGGCCCAGGCCGGATCGACATTCATTTCATTCCTCCCCTGGAAGGGGAGGTGGCAGGCCGCAGGCCTGACGGAGGGGTGTCCCGGCTGGAGAGATTGGACTGCGTCCGCGACCGGGGACACCGCTCCACCATCTTTGGGATAGTCCCCAGTATCAGGACGAACACCCCCGACGGACGTTTTCCATGGCATCAGCGGGTTGATGCCTTTGCGAGCGAGAACGGCATGGTCACGCTGTCGGGTATGCGACCGACGAATGGGCGGGTTCGGTCGCGGGCGAAGTGCCCGGCGAGGCCTTCGACTTCGCTCAGGCTGAACGACCGTTGAAGTGCATGGCATCGTCAGGCGCGATGGATACAGCCTGACCTCCGTTCCGCCCGAGTGAAGTCGAAGGCCACGCGACTCGCCGCGACCAACGCAACACCCCGCCACGCGGCGCGTTACCCCTTCATGCTTCCCGTCCGCCGCCAGATCGCCGACCAGATACGCGACGTCGTTGGCAGCGACCGGATCGACCTGTCGCGGCCGCCCGGCGATGACGGACTGTTCGGCCCCGGTTCGGCGACCTGGGCAGTGCATGGCGATTTCACCGCGATGATGGCGGGCGGCATCGCCTCGCTACTCATCCAGATGCTGCACCCTGCCGCGCTGGCGGGCGTGTGGGATCATAGCGATTTCCGCCGCGACATGGCGGGCCGGTTGCGGCGGACGGCGGGGTTCATCTCGGTCACCACCTATGGCTCGACCGAGGCGGCGGAGCGGATGATCGCGCGGGTGCGCGCCGTCCATACCCGTGTGAAGGGCAGTCTGCCCGACGGCACGCCCTATGCCGCCGACGATCCGCATCTGCTGACCTTCGTCCATGCCGCCGAAGTGGACAGTTTCCTGCGCGCGCACCGCACCTATCGCGATCCGGCCTTTCCCGATGCGCGCGCCGACCAGTATCTGGCGGAGATGGCGACGCTCGCGCGGCGGCTGGGCGCGCAAGACGTGCCCGAGGACCGGCAGCAACTGGCGCGCTTCCTCGCCTCGGTCCGCACCGAATTGCGGGTCGATGCACGGACGCGAGTGGTCGCGCGCACGCTCCTCAATCAGCCGGCGCCCAGCCCGGCACTGGCGCCGGTGAGCAAATGGCTGACCCAGGCGGGGATCGCGCTGCTCCCCGACTGGGCGGCGCGACTGCACGGTTTCGATGCGACCAGCGCGATGCGACCGGCGATCCGGCTGGGCACGCGGCAACTGGGCGGCGCGATCCGCTGGGCGCTGGCGGGCTGAGCCAGGCCGGATCGACATTCCCCTCATTCCTCCCGTGGGAGGGGAGGTGGCAGGCCTAGACCGGAATGAACCAATGCGAGCCCCTCCCCTTCAGGGGAGGGGTTGGGGTGGGGCATCGCCCCACACTGCCCGCTTGTGGAAGCGGGGCCCCCCCCCCCCCCCCCCCCCCCCGCGGGGGGGGGGGGGGGGGGGGGGGGAAGCGGGGGGAGAAAAAAAACGGAAGAAACACGCACGCAGGCAGGGACCCCGACCCAACACCACACACCC
>NZ_JACIDH010000003.1 GCF_014196255.1 Sphingomonas pseudosanguinis | reverse complement strand
GCCCAGTTCGCCGTCATCTTCGGCGAACGCTTCATCAAGGCCATGGCGGCGTAATGTTCATCCGCCCGCCCGCACACGAAATTCCTGACACTCCCCGGGCGGGCGAAGCCTATGTCCCACGCCCTCCTCCAGTGTCTTTTCTGACCTCCATTAGGTGTTCCCTCAAGCTGCCGCTCCGCGTGACCGCCCGGCGGTCAACGTGCTTCACCGGCAGCTCCGCGCGCCCGCCTTCCGTTCAGCCTGAGCGAAGTCGAAGGCCAAGGGCCAAAGCCACGCCAAACAGCCCCGACACGATCCGCCATTCCACCTCCGTCGAAATGCGTCGATGGCAAGTCCCTGACCGAAAACCCCATTTCCCCGCCTCATTCAGCCTGGGCCAAGCCAACCGCCACGCCCCACGCGTCACCCCAGCAACCCCACACTGTCACGAAATCGACTCGCAACCGTCACAAAAGTTTCTCTGAAACGGCATCTTGGCGTCATCTGTCACGCCTAACGCCCGGCTCGGGATCGGCCAGGGGGAACAGGCTCGAGTCGATCGCCGGGCGGACCCTCGCCCGCACAGCAACGATAAGATCGGGAGTTTTTCGGCGATGGCGAGCATCAAGCGCTTCGGCCTCATTCTCATGACCAGCTCGGCCTGCGCGGCGCTCGCCGCCTGCGGCGGAGCGGACAGCGTGGCCTCGCCCGGCGCGGGCAGTGTGGTGATCGTGCAGCCGGCGCCGACGCCGACCCCGTCGCCCACCCCGGCACCGACCGCCGCCATCACCGCGGCCGACTTCGCCAAGGAAACGACCGTCAACGGCGTGACGATCACCGCCGCCGAGCAGTTCGCGATCGTCAATGCGGGCAGCAACAACAACGTCAACGGCACCGGCGGTGCGCTGAACGGCATCTATCCGACCAGCAGCACCTCGCTGACCACCGCGTCTGATCCCTCGACGCTGAACAGCTTCTTCACCTCGACCAATTATGTCGGCGCGCTGAACGGTCCGTCGGACACCGCCTTCCAGGGCTGGACCTGCAACTCGACCTCGGCTGAATTCGGCGGTTCGGGTGCGCGCTGCACCGCGGTGCCGTCGATCGGCACCTATTCGGCGTCGACCTCGACCTGCCCGACCGGCACCACCGATGACGGTACCAACAGCTCGTCCTCGCCGACGCTGCGCTTCTGCCGCCTGCCGCAGAACATCACCAGCGACCTGACGCTGCCGAAGATCGCCGGCGTCGTCTATCGCCTGCGCGGCCAGACCGAAGTCGGCGCCGATCTGGGTTCGACCGGTGGCACCGGTGTGACCCTGACCATCGCGCCGGGCGTGGTGATCGCCGCCGACTCGACCGAGGCGACCAACGACCTGCTGCTCGTCAATCGCGGCTCGAAGATTTCGGCCGTCGGCACACGCGACGCACCGATCGTCTTCACCTCGCAGCAGAATCTGGTCAGCAACGGTGTGTCCGACGCGACCCAGGGCCAGTGGGGCGGCATCATCCTGCTCGGCCGTGCGCCGACCGCCGTCTGCGCCACCGGCACCGGCCCGAACAACGCCGCCGGCACCTCGACCACCTGCCAGCTGGCGATCGAGGGCGTGACCGGCCGCTTCTACGGCGGTGCGAACCAGGCCGACTCGTCGGGCCAGATGTCCTATGTCCAGATCCGCTATTCGGGCATCGCCATCTCGGACGGCAACGAGCTGCAGGGCCTGACGCTGGGCGGCACCGGGTCGGGCACCGTTCTGGATCATATCCAGAGCCACAACTCGGCCGATGACGGCATCGAGATCTTCGGCGGCACGTCGAACCTGAAGTACATCGCGATCACCGGCGCGGACGATGACGGCTTCGACATCGACAATGGCTATCGCGGCTTCATGCAGTTCATGATCGCGGCGCAGCGTACGCTGGGCGCGACGGCGGACAGCTTCTCGACCGAGATCGACTCGAACAATGCCGAGGACCTGCTGCCGCGCACCTTCGGCCGCTATGCCAACTTCACCTTCGTCCAGACCGCGAACGCACCCGCCGCGATCCGCCTGCGCGGTGGTGCCGACATGACCTTCATCAACGGCATCGTGAAGTCGACCCAGTCGGGCGTCGCCTGCGTCAACCTGATCGCGGGTGCCGGCTCGGGCGCCGATCGCACCACGATCCGCGCCGCCAATGCCGACCTGCAGGATCAGGGCCCGCCGGTCTTCACCTCGGTCTATTTCAGCTGCAACGGCCGCTAAGGCCCGGCTGAACCATGCGCTTGGGTCTTCTCCGGGCGCTCTCGGCAAGCCGGGGTGGCGGATCATCGCCGCCCCGGCTTTCCCCCATGAAAATCTGATTGGATGACCCGGCCATGCAGCGACGCCTCGCTTATGCCTCCCTCCTGCTCCTGACCTCGCAACTTGTCGCGCCGGCGCTGCTCGCGCAGACGGCGGGTGGCGCCACCCCTGCGCCCGCGCAGACCAGCACCACCGCCACCAGCCCCGACGGGCCGGCGACCCCGCAGAGCCAGACCCCGACCGGCCAGGACGGCCAGGCGGCGGAAGAGCCGGTCGAAATCTCGGCCCCCGGCGTCGATGCCTCGGCCAGCGGCGAGATCGTCGTGGTCGGCCGCAACATCCCCAACACCATCCGCGCCACGCCGCAGATCGTCTCGGTCCTGTCGGCCGCCGACATCGCGCGCACGGGCGAGGGCGACATCGCCGGCGCGCTGACCCGCGTCACCGGCTTGTCGGTCGTCGGCGGCGGCTTCGTCTATGTCCGTGGTCTGGGCGACCGCTATTCCTCGTCGCTGCTTAACGGCTCGCCGCTGCCCAGCCCCGAGCCGCTGCGCCGCTCGGTCCCGCTCGACATCTTCCCGACCACCATCGTCGGCTCGGCGCTGGTCCAGAAGACCTATTCGGTCAATTATCCAGGCGAGTTCGGCGGCGGCGTCATCAACCTGACGACCAAGGCGATCCCGGCCAAGAACTTCATCTCGGGCGGCGTCACGCTGGCGGCCGACGATGCCACGACCAGCGAGCTGGGCTATACTTATCGCGGCGGCGACGCCGACTGGCTGGGCTTCGACGACGGCACGCGCTCCGTGCCGCAGTTCGTACGCGACATCCAGGCCGGGCGCGGCTCGGGCCTGATCCCGGCGGCGCAGGTCGCGCAGCTGTCCAACGCTTCGACCACGCTGCTCCAGCGTAACAACCAGCTGCCCGCCAACTGGTCGGGCGAGCTGTCGGGTGGTTCGGTGTTCGACATCGGCAGCGACCGTCTGGGCGTGATCTCGTCGCTCAGCCTGTCCAACACCTTCCGCACCCGCTCGGCGATCCAGCAGGATTCGGTGTCGCCCGACGGCACGCTGCGCAACGATTTCCGCACGCTGCTGACCGACAACCGCATCGTCGCCAACGCGCTGGTCGGTCTGGGCTATGAGTTCGGCAACAACACGATCCGCTGGACCAACGTCTATATCCACGACACGCTGAAGCAGGGTCGCGGATCGGCGGCCGAGCTGTACAACAACCCCAGCGGCCTGCGCTTCCAGCAGAACACCAACTGGTTCGAGCGCCAGCTGATCGAAAGCCAGCTGGTCGGCGAGTTCAAGCTGACCGACGCGTTGAAGTTCGACGCGCGCGGCGCCTTCGCCAACTCCAAGCGCAACGCGCCCTATGAGCGGCAGTTCGACTATCTCTGCTCGAACCGTACGACCACGGGCCTGCCGATCAGCTATGACGGTGCCAATGGCGCGGGCGGTTTCCAGTGCAACGGTGCCTATCAGGTGACGCAGCGCTTCACGCCGTTCGCCTCGATCATCTTCTCGGAGCTGAACGAGAATCTATGGACCGGTCAGGCCGACCTTTCCTACAAGCTCGACAGCGACCGTCCGATCACGCTGAGCACCGGTTATTTCTACCAGGGCACGGACCGCTATTCGAGCCGTATCCAGCTGAATTACCAGACCAGCGACGGCGCGGGCACCGCGCCGGGCTTTCCGTATAATCTGTACCGCCCGGACTATCTGCTCAGCCCGGACGTGATCAACAACGCCTGCCCGCTGCGCGCCGACCCGAAGTGCACGCTGCAGCTGCAATTCTCGACCCAGGCCGGCGCCTATGCCTATGACGCCAAGCTGGACGTCCATGCCGGCTATGCCCAGGCCGAGGCGGAGGTCACCGACGGCCTGCGCGCGGTGGCGGGTATCCGCTATGAAAACGCGGTCGAGACGGTCACGCCGGTGCTCGGCACCACGACCCGCCTGAAGAACGCCTATTTCCTGCCAGCGGGGACGCTGACCTGGAACTTCGCGGCCGACATGCAGCTGCGCGCGAGCGGCGCCAAGACGATCTCGCGGCCGCAGTTCCGCGAACTCGCACCGCAGCAGTTCCGCGATCCCGACTCGGACCGCCTGTTCTTCGGTAACCCGAACCTGCGTGACAGCGAGCTGTGGAACCTCGAGGCGCGCTACGAATGGTTCTATGCGCGCGATCAGCGCTTCACGCTGGCCGGCTTCTACAAGCGGATCAAGAACCCAATCGAGCAGGTCGGCTTCTATACCGGCGCGGACGACCGGTTGCAGACGGGCTTCACCTATCTGCCCTCGGCGATCCTCTATGGTGCCGAGGTCGAGTTGCAGAAATATGTACCGCTGTCGGGCCTGGGCGGCGACTTCTTCGCGACGCGTCGCCTGGTCGCGATCGCCAACTATACCTACACCAAGTCGAAGATTAACGCCGACTCGACCTGCGTGCCCAACCCGGCGGTGGCCGCCGGCTCGCCCGGCCTGAACGGCTGCGCCTCGGGCTTCGGCCAGGCGCGGCTGCTGTTCCGCGACGGCGCGTCGCTGACCGGCCAGTCGGACCATCTGGTCAATCTGCAGCTGGGCGTCGAGGACACCGCCGCGCTGTCGCAGGTCACGCTGCTGTTCAACTACGCCAGCAACCGCGTGACCAATCGCGGTCCGTCCTATCTGTCGGGCGATGGGTTCCAGCCGGACATCATCGAGGTGCCCGGCATCCGCCTCGACCTCGTCGCACGTCAGGGCTTCGAGCTGGCCGGCGGCAAGTTCGAGCTGAAGGCCGAGGCGCGCAACCTGACCCGCACGCGCTACAACGAGCGGCAGGACTTCGGGAATGGCCGGTTCGTGTATCTGAACCGGTATAATCTGGGCCGCGTCTTCTCGCTGGGGATCAGCACGACCTTCTGATCGCGGAGGGTTCGTGGGCCAGGGGCCGTCGTCCGGAGTGATCCGGACGGCGGCCTTTTGTTTTTCGGCGGGGTGGGGGCGCGTGCACTTCGACTTCGCTCAGTGCAAACGGAGGTGAGAAGCCGTGCGAACGGGGTTGGGAGTGAGGCTGTCCGGCACCCCCCGTTCAGCCTGAGCGTGGTCGAAGGCCACGGGATTCCGCCTGCCAAGCGGCGCGCGTGGGGCGTGCACTTCGACTTGGCTCAGTGTGAACGGAGGTTGGGAATCCGTGCGAAC
Source organism: Sphingomonas pseudosanguinis (assembly GCF_014196255.1). Taxonomy (GTDB): domain Bacteria; phylum Pseudomonadota; class Alphaproteobacteria; order Sphingomonadales; family Sphingomonadaceae; genus Sphingomonas; species Sphingomonas pseudosanguinis. The sequence goes on along the minus strand of NZ_JACIDH010000003.1, from coordinate 207,030 downwards.
AGTGGTGTGAGTGAGGCTGTCCCGCCCCCCGTTCAGCCTGAGCGTAGTCGAAGGCCACGGGATTCCGTCCGCCAAGCGGCGCGCGTCGGGTGTGCACTTCGACTTCGCTCAGTGTAAACGGAGGTAGGAATCCGTGCGAACGGGGGTGAGAGTGGGGTTGTCCCACACCCCGTTCAGCCTGAGCGTAGTCGAAGGCCACGGGACACCATCCACCAAGCCGCCCGCACCGGGACGTGCGCCTCGCCCGCGCTCAGTGAGAACGGAGGCGGAAAGCCGTGCCAGCGGGCACTCATCCCCGCCAGGGCAATTCCCGATACCATTTGGTGATCACATATTTCACCCCCGCCCGCACCTTCATCGCCTGGTGCAGCGTCGCGGGGTTGAGCGAGCCGTCCGCGCGGCGGTTGCTCCACGCGACCATCTTGCCGGGTTCGGGCTGGATCATCTTGTCGACCGCCTTGAACCGGGTCGCGCCGCCGGCTTCGGGTGTGTTCAGGTAGAGCATGACCGTCCAGGTGCGATTGCCCGACAGCCCGCAATAGCGGTGATAGTCGGCGCCGTTCAGGTCGAAATAATCGGTGTGTGCCTTGAACTCCTGACCGACCGCGTAACGCTGTCCCTGGATCGGCTCGCCATGCGCGGCCGACAGGCCGGTCAGCATCGCGATATGGCGTTCGGTGTCGATCACCGTCGGATCGTCGGCGGGCAGGTCGCCCGTCTCGCTGGTCCGGAACGCGCTGTCGCCATTGGGGTCGGCGATGGTTGAAGGGCGGCGTACCGCATCGATTCGGGTGATCAGCTCGGCGCAGAGTTCGGGCGGCAGCACGTCGCGTTTGACGAACAGGGTCAGCTTGGGGCTGGGCAGCCGCTGGACGCCCGGCGTTGCCGTCAGTCGCGCGACAATCGGTGCGGAATCAAGGCCATTGCCCAGATCGGGCCATGCTTCGGTCAGGGCGTTCATCGCATCTTTCATGTGAAACCAATATGACGAACATGTTTCGGGGCTTTGACGCAAACATGTAACATGCCATGCCTAGTGCGAATAAAGCGGATGGGGTCTGGTTTCATGCGGTTGAGGCTCGACGCGCGCGGGCGCCGGTTGTTGCGGCGTCTGCCCGTCGTGAATGTCTATTCGGTGGCCGAGCTGGCGCTGATGGCGGTCCTCGCCGTTCAGGGCGCGCGGCTGCTATGGGTGCTGGCGACGCCGGTTTCGCCGCTGGGTGACTGGCGTCCGGCGGCGCCGGTCATCGCCGGATCGACCGCCGCGATCCTTGACGGCTTCGACCCCTTCTTCCGGTTGCAGGGGCAACAGGCCGCGCCGGCCGCCGTCACCAATCTCCAGCTGACCCTGTTCGGCACGCGCATCGACGAGGCGTCGGGGCGCGGCTCGGCGATCGTGGCGGGGCCGGACGGCGTCCAGCGCTCGGTCTCGGTCGGCGAGGAGGTGCAGCCCGGCGTCACGCTGAAGGCGGTGGCGTTCGACCATATCACCATCGACCGCGGCGGCGCGACCGAGGACCTGTATCTCGACCAGTCCGACGCACCCCCCGCCGCCGGCACCGCACCGGGCATGACGCCCATCGCCACCGCTCCGGCACCAAGCGGGCAGGGCGTCGCATTGGGGCAGGTGCGGCAGGACATCGGCTTCATCCCGCGTCTGGAGGGCGGGCGTGTCTCCGGCCTCGTCGTCCGCCCGATCGGCTCGGGCGCGGCGTTCCGGGCGGCGGGCCTGCGCGAGGGCGATGTCGTTACCGCGCTGGCCGGGCGTCCGGTGACCGGTCCCGGTGACATCGACCGTCTGGCGAGCGACTTCGCACAGGGCGGCTCTCTTTCCATCACGGTCGAGCGGGGCGATCAGACGCTGCCGCTGTCCCTTCAGATTGCAGCATCCAAGCCATGAAAAAGCTCGTTCTCGGTTCGGTTCTGGCATTAGCGCTCGCGGTGGGCGCGCAGGCGCAGACCACGCTCAACGTCCGTGACGCCGACATCCGCGCCTTCATCGCCGATGCCGCCAAGGTGACGGGGCGGACCTTCATCATCGACAGCCGGGTCAACGGCAAGGTGACCGTGGTGACCGACCGGCCGCTGTCGCGCTCCGAATATTTCGAGATATTCCTTTCGACGCTGCGCTCCAACGGCCTGGTCGCGGTGCCGACCTCGGGTGGCGCGTTCCGGGTGCAGCCGATCGACAATGCCGCCTCGCAGCCCAGCCGCATCGGGTCGGCGGGCGCGAACCGCAATTCCTACGTCACCGAGATCATCCGCCTGCGCGCGATCGACGCGACGAGCGCGCTGGAGACGGTGCGCCCGCTGGTCAGCGCGCAAGGATCGGTGACCGCCAATCGCGGCGGCAACAGCCTGGTCGTGGTCGATTTCGCCGACAATATCCGCCGCATCCGCGAGGTCGTGCGCCGGATCGACGCCGACAATGCCTCGACCCGCGTCATCGCGCTGCGCAATGCCGGCGCGCGCGAGATCGCGACGGCGCTCCAGACGCTGGCCGGTGGCGGCGGCGGGGGCCAGGGCGGCGGTGGGCCGCAAGGGTCGACCGGCGTGTCGGTCGTGGCGATCGACAGCTCCAACTCCATCGCGCTGCGCGGCGATCCGTCGAGCGTCGCGCGCTTCGCCCAGATCGCGATCGACCTGGACAACAAGGCCAAGAGCGGCACCGAAATCCGCGTCGTCTTCCTGCAAAATGCCGATGCCGAGCAGCTTCTGCCCGTGCTCCAGCAGCTGGTCGGCCAGACGCCCGATCCGGTGCAGGAAACCACCCTGTCGCGCGGCAGCTTCACCCAGACCAACAGCCAGGCCGGCTCGGCCGCGGGCACCTCGATCGCGCAGCGTATCCAGCCGGTCGCCCAGCCCCAGGCGCAGAGCGCCCCCGGGGCCGGCGGGCAGAATGGCCAGCAGCCCGCGATCAGCACGCAAGGGGGCCGGACGGCGGCGGTCGTCACCCGCTTCACCGGCGCCAATGCCATCGTCGTGGCGGGGCCCGCCGACATCCAGCGTCAGATCGGCGAGGTCATCCGCCAGCTCGACGTGCGCCGCGAACAGGTGCTGATCGAGGCGATCGTCGCCGAAGTATCCGACCAGACCGCGCGGCGGCTGGGCGCGCAGTTCCTGCTTGGCAGCCTGTCGGGCGGGGCGTTCGCGGCCTCGACCTATGGCAATACCGCGCCCAACATCCTGCAGATCGCAGGTGCTGTGGGCGCGCAGACGCTGGGCGGCAATCGCACCGTCGTCGTCGCCCCCGATGGCACGCGCACCGAGACCAACGTCCCCAACGCCTCGTTCAACCAGCTGACCCAGTCGGCGGTGCAGTCGATCCTGGGCACCACCGGCGGCTTTGCCGGCTGGGGCGGGCAGATCGGCGACACGGTGTTCGGCGCGATCATCAATGCGGTGAAGAGCGACACGACCTCCAACCTGCTCCAGGTCCCGCACATCATTACGCTGGACAACCAGCAGGCGCACAGCCTGGTGGGTCAGGAAATTCCGGTGACGACCGGCCAGGCGCTGTCGAACAATTTCGACAATGCCTTCCGCACCGTGCAGCGCCAGAATGTCGGCATCCAGCTGGACGTGAAGCCGCAGGTCAATGCGGGCGGCTCGCTGAAACTCTATGTCCGTCTCGAAGTCAGCTCGATCGCGGGGCCGGTGTCGAGCAACAATAGCGAACTGATCCTCAACAAGCGCGCGTTCGAGAATGTCTTCACCCCCGATGACGGCCAAATCACGGTCATCGGCGGCCTGCTCGACGATAACGAACGCCGCACGATCGAGAAGATTCCGCTGCTCGGCGACATTCCCGGCCTGGGCGCGCTGTTCCGCTCCAAGGCGCGCAGTCGGTCGAAGACCAATTTGATGGTCTTCATCCGCCCGACCATCCTGCGCACCCCCGAGGACAGCCGCCGCGTCACCGAACAACGTTACGGCTATCTGCGCCAGCTTCAGGGCTATGCCCAGCCCGGCGTCGAGCCGTCCATCGACGAGCTGGTGCGCGATTACATGAACGCCGCGCCGCCGATCCCGCACGCACCGATGCCCGGCAATATCGAGGACCCGCGTATCGCCGTCCCCGTCGCCAAGTCGGTCGAACCGATCAAGCGCCGTGACTGACGCGCGGAAACCCCTCCCCACGGGGGACACCGTCCCCCTGCCACTGGGCACGCCCCCCCCGCAGGCGGGAGGGGATGGGGGAGGGCCACCCGCTCTCCGACTTCCCGCCGCCGATGAAGTCCCTGAAACGCTGGAACTGGTCGCCCCCCTGACCATCCCCTATGCCTTCGCGCGCAAATTCGGCACGGTCGTCCAGAGCACCGAACCGCTGACCGTGGCGCTTCGCGAAGGCGCCGACCCGCGCGCGCTGATCGAGCTGCGCCGTCATATCGGTCGCCCGTTCGCCATTGCGCGCGTGGAAGGCCCCGCCTTCGACCGCCTCCTGTCCGACGCCTATGCGATGGACGGACAGGCAACTGCGATCGCGGCGGTCGGTATGGGCGACGAACTCGACATGCTGGCCGACGGCATCCCGACCGCCGAGGACCTGCTCGACACCGCCGACGATGCGCCCGCCATCCGGCTCATCAACGGCATCATCGCCGATGCCGCGCGCAACGGCGTGTCGGACATCCATATCGAGCCCTATGAGACTGGTCTCGTCGTCCGGATGCGGATCGACGGCGTGCTGCGCGAGACGCTGCGCATGCCGCCGCATGTCGCGCCGGTGGTGGTCAGCCGCATCAAGGTCATGGCCCGGCTCGACATCGCCGAGCGGCGCGTGCCGCAGGACGGGCGCATGGCGCTGACGCTGGGTGGCAAGCTGCTCGACGTGCGTGTCTCGACCTTGCCCAGCCGGGCTGGCGAGCGCGTGGTGCTGCGTATCCTCGACAAGGAGAATGCCGGCATCGACCTCGACGCGCTGGGGATGAACCCGGCGATGTACGCGCTGTTGCGCGAGGCGTTGAGCGAGCCGAACGGCATCATCCTCGTCACCGGGCCGACCGGCTCGGGCAAGACGACCAGCCTCTATGCCGCGCTGCGCCTGCTCAACGATGGCAGCCGCAATATCCTGACCGTCGAGGACCCGGTCGAATATGCGGTCGAGGGCGTGGGGCAGACCCAGGTCAACGCCAAGGTCGGCCTGACCTTCGCGGCCGGTTTGCGCGCGATCCTGCGCCAGGACCCGGACGTGGTGATGGTGGGCGAAATCCGCGACCGCGAGACGGCCGAGATCGCGGTGCAGGCCTCGCTGACCGGGCATCTGGTGCTGTCGACGGTCCATACCAACGATGCGGTGGGCGCGATCACCCGGATGCGCGACATGAAGGTCGAGCCGTTCCTGCTCGCCTCGACGCTGCGCGCCGTCATCGCGCAGCGGCTGGTGCGGCGGCTGTGCCCGGCGTGCAAGCGGCCGGTCGAGGCGAAGGAAACGGTCGCGCCGCTGCTGGGCATCGACGCCCAGGCCACCGTCTATGAGGCGGTCGGCTGTCCGCAGTGCAACGGCTCGGGCTATAAAGGCCGGACGGGCGTGTACGAGGCGGTACGGGTGGACGATGTGATTCGGCGCCTCATCAACGAAGGCGGCGATGAACAGGCGATTTCGGCACATGCCTTCGCCCGGCAGCAACCGCTGGCGGCAGTGGCGCGGACGCTGGTGCTGGACGGCGTGACCACGGCCGAGGAAGCCATCCGCGTATCCCGCCGCGATTCCGACGCGGTGTGAAGGCGGTGCGCACGCTCCTCATTTCCCGCTCCCCCGCGAAGGCGGGGGGCCAGTGCCCCGGCCGTATCGGGGCGAACGTTGCCGGTCGTCGTGTCATCGGTTCACGCGGAGACGCGGAGACGCGGAGAAAGAATAGGTTCGCGCAGAGGCGCAGAGGACGCAGAGGTGTCTCGTGCGCGGTAGCGCACAGCCTTTTCAACAAGCCGAAACTGGAGGGCCGTTGGCGCGGCGAGGACGACATCTCTGCGTCCTCTGCGCCTCTGCGCGAAAATGCCCTTCTCCGCGTCTCCGCGTCTCCGCGTGAGATAAAATGGCGATCCGACACGCCTCGCAGCAACTGGACCCCCGCCTTCGCGGGGGAACAGGACCTTGTGAAGGCGCACTGACATGGCCGGGTTCGACTATGTCGCGATCGATACGAAGGGTGCGGAGAAGCGTGGGTTCATCCCCGCCGAGACCAGCGACGCCGCGCGCGCCGCGCTGGAGAAGCAGCGGCTCTACGTCGTTTCGGTCAAGCCGGGCAGCGGCGACACCGCCGAACGGCGTCCGCTCTTCGGGCTGAAGCTCGGCCGCGCGCGCATGTCGGTCAAGCAGCTGACGCTGTTCACCCGCCAGCTCGCCACGCTCAATCGCGTCTCGCCCTTGGAGGAGTCGCTCCGCACGATCACCCGCCAGACCGAGCAGGAGCGCGTGCGCGCCATCGTCGCGACGGTGCATCAGGGCGTCACCGAGGGCCGTCGCCTCGCCGACGCGATGGCGCGCGAGCCGAAGAGCTTCCCGCCGCTTTACCGCGCGATGGTCGCGGCGGGGGAGAGTTCGGGGACGCTGCCGACGATCCTCGAACGGCTGGCGGCCTTGCTCGAGCGGCAGGCGGAGATTCGCGGCAAGCTTATCACCGCGCTCGCCTATCCGACGATCCTGGCGGTCGTGGCGCTGGGTGTCGTCACCGCGCTGATGATGTTCGTCGTGCCGCAGGTGGTCGAGCAGTTCGACACGGTCGGGCAGGAACTGCCCTTCCTGACCCGTATGGTCATCACCGTGTCGGACCTGCTGGTCGGCTGGTGGTGGTTAATGGCGGGGCTGGCGGCGATCGTCGGCGTCGGTTTCTGGCGGGCGTTGAAGGTGCCGGCGATCCGGCTGTCCTTCGACACTTGGCTGCTCAAGCTGCCGCTGCTTGGGCGGTTGCTGCGCGACCTGCACGCTGCGCGAATGGCGCGCACGCTGGGGACGATGGTGGCCAGCCGGCTGCCGCTGCTCGAAGGACTGACGCTGACCGCCGGGACCATCCATAACCGCCGGTTGCGCGTGGCGTCCGACGCCATCGTCGACTCGATCCGGGGCGGTGGGAGCCTCTCAGCGGCGATGCGGCGGGCGGGGGTGTTCCCGCCGCTGCTCACCTATCTGGCGGCCAGCGGCGAGGCGGCGGGTCGGCTGGACGAGATGCTGGAGCGCGCCGCCGATTATCTGGAGCGCGAATTCGACCGCTTCACCGCCACCGCGCTCTCGCTGCTCGAACCGGCGATCATCGTCGTGATGGGCGGCGTGGTCGCGACGATCGTGCTATCCATCCTGCTGCCGATCCTCCAGCTCAACACGCTGGCCGGTCAATAAGAGGACATGTTGATGCGTACCCAAAATCGCCGTCCGATTCGCCGCAAGCGGCCCGCCAACGGCTTTACCCTGGTCGAACTGATGGTCGTGATCGTCATCATCGGCCTGCTGGCGACGATCGTCGCGCTGAACGTGCTCCCCTCGGGCGACACCGCGCGCGTGCAGAAGGCCAAGGCCGACATCGCGCAGATCGAGGGCGGGCTGGAGCTGTACAAGCTCCAGAACCTGACCTTCCCGACGACGTCGCAGGGGTTGCAGGCGCTGGTGACGATGCCCGCCGGCCTCGCCGATCCGTCGCGTTACCAGAAGGGCGGCTATCTCAAGAAGCTGCCCGACGACCCCTGGGGCCGTCCGTACCTCTACGCTTCGCCCGGCCAGCACGGCGAGGCGGATGTCTGGACCTACGGCGCCGATGGCAAGGAAGGCGGCGAGGGGATCAACGCGGATATTGGCAACTGGGATAAGTGAGCCTGCGTGCCCGCCTGGATGCCGGGAACGGCGGCGGGCTGGGCCTGCGTGGGGAGGTTCGGGCGTGGCCTTCGACTTCGCTCAGGCTGAACGGAGCGGGGGCACCGGTCCGAACCTCCGTTCGCACTGAGCGAAGTCGAAGTGCACGGGCCAACGGTTTCACCCTGGTCGAACTGATGATCGTCATCACCGTCATCGGGCTGGCCTCCGCCATCGCGGTCTGGTCTTTGCCCGATCGGCGCGGGCGGGTGGCGGACGAGGCGTTGAAATTCGCCGCCCGCGTCCGCGCCGCGCATGACGTGGCGGTGGTCGAGGCGTCGCCGGTCAGCATCTGGGTGACGCGCGGCGGCTATGGCTTCGACCGGCGCGCGGAGGGCGCGTGGAGTCCGATGACCGCCAAGCCTTTGCGCGTGGCGCAATGGGAGGACGGCACGCAGGCGCAGATTCCCGACGCCAGCGGGCGGGTGCGGATCACCTTCGACGTGACGGGGCTGGCCGACCGCCCGGTCGAGCTGCGCCTGACCCGCGAGCGGGCGAGCAGCATCGTGCGGATCGGGGCGGACGGTACGGTGCGCGTCGATGGGTGAGGCATCCCATATTCCTCCCCTGCAAGGGGAGGTGGCACGGCGCAGCCGTGACGGAGGGGTATCGCCGCTCGCGATCTGTCCCCTCGCTGGCCGTTACACCCCTCCGTCAGGCCTTCGGCCTGCCACCTCCCCTTGCAGGGGAGGAACAGAAGCGGGCTTTACCCTGATCGAGATCATGGTCGCGCTCGCGGTGTTCAGCCTGGCGGCGATGGCGCTGGTCCGGCTGGAGAGCGCGACGATTCGCGGCGCCTCGATCCTAGACGAGACGCTGGTGGCGCAGATGGTCGCGCGCAACGTCGCGATCGCCGCCGTCACCGATCCACAAGCCCCCGCGCTCGGGCGTACGACGGGGGCGGAGGTGAATGGCGGGCGGAGCTGGAAATGGACGCGGATCGTCAGCGGGACGGGCGATGTCCGCGTCGTGCGGATCGACGTCGCGGTCGCCAATGCCGGGGGCAGCATCGTCGGGCGGATGACGATGGTGCGTCCGCCCATGGCGGCGGCGGCGATCGGGGTGGCGGCGTCGTGATCGGCCTGCCCGTCTTTGGGTTCCCCCGCGCAGGCGGGGGCCCAGTATCCTTGACGCCGGCTGCGGCAACAATGGTTGAGAAAGAACTGGGTCCGCGCCTGCGCGGGGGTACGGGGCAGGCGGGCTTCACCCTGGTCGAAGTCATGGTGGCGCTGCTCATCTTCTCGATGCTGGCCGCCGCCGCGGTGGCGATCCTGTCACTCAGCGTGCGGGCGCAGGGCGTGACCGGGCAGCGGCTGGATTCGATGGCCGCCGTCAGTCGGACGACCGCGATCCTGTCGGCCGATCTGGCGCAGGCGGTCGACCGGCCGACGCGCGACGAGGGCGGGGTGCAGACGCCCGCGATGGTCGCCGGACCCGATGCGATGCGGCTGGTCCGGGCGGGCTGGAGCAATCTCGACGATGCCCAGCGGCCGTCGTTGCAGAAGGTCGCCTATCGGTTGAACGGCGACGTGCTGGAGCGGGCGGCGTGGCCGCTGCTCGACGGGGCCACGCCGATGGAGCCGGCCGCATTGATGGATCACGTCCGCGAGCTGCATCTGCGCTACCGTTTCCAAGGGGCCTGGCTGGAGCAATGGCAGGGCGAACCGGGCGTCGCCTTGCCCCAGGCGGCCGAGGTGACGATCGTGCGCGACGACGGCCAGATCTTCCGCCAGTTGTTTCTGGTCGGCACCGGCTATCGTACCGCCGCCGGCGCGGTCGGCGGCCCGGGTGCCACGCCGACACCCACTCCGACCCCGACCGCGACGCCCGGTGGCTGACCATTGCCCCAAGTCCGGCGAGCGGGGCGCCGCGCTGCTGACGGTCCTCATCCTGGTCGCGGTCATCGCGGTGCTGGCCGCGACCGCGCTGGAAAAGCTGCGGCTGGCGACCCGGCTGGGCGGCAATGCGGTGGCGATCGAGCAGGCCCGCGGATACGCCTATGCCGCAGAGGCGCTGGCGATGATCCGTATCGGTGATCTGCTGCAACAGGCGCAGGGGCGGGTGTCGCTGCTGGGCGGATGGAGCGACCGGCCCTTCGCGTTGCCGCTCGGCGGGATGGTGGGGGGCGGCTCGGCGGTGGCGCGGGTGACCGACGGCGGCAACTGCTTCAACCTGAACGGCCTGGCGAGCGCGCTGCCCGGCCAGCCCGGCGTGCTGATCGGCAACGCGGTGGAAGTCGCGCACTTCGCCAAGCTGATGCGGCTGCTGGGTATCCCCGGCCAGGTCGCCGAACAGGTCGCCACCGCCACCTCCGACTGGATCGATAACGACCAGAACCCGCAGGGCGGCGGCGCGGAGGATGCGCTCTATCTTACTCGCGATCCGCCCTATCGCACCGGCGGCGCGATGATGGCGGATGTCAGCGAGTTCCGCATGGTCAACGGCGTGACGCCCGAGCTGTATGCCCAGCTGCGCCCCTGGATATGCACGCTGCCCCAGGCGACGCCGACCATGGTCAACATCAACACGCTGGCCCCCGAGCAGGCACCGCTGGTCGCGATGGCGCAGGTCGATACGATTTCGCCGGGTGCCATCGCACAGGCCCTTTTGCGCCGTCCGCCGCAAGGCTATGCGGACGCGGGCGCGTTCTGGGCGCAGATACCGGGGGCGAGCGGGGGCGGCGGCGTGGCGACGACCAGCGGCTGGTTCAATCTGCGCATCACGGTGACGCTGGGCAGCGTCCGGGTCGACGAACGCGCGCTGGTCGATGCGCGACAGGGAATGCCGCAGCTGGTGGCGCGGATTTGGGGGGAAGAGTGATGAGTGCGACCAACCTCCTGTTCCTGCCGCCGGGCGAGGGCGGCGACTATCGCTGGATGCGGATCGAGGACGAACGCATCGCCGCCAGCGGTGAGGGCCTGCCCCAGGGTGACGGCGAGGTGATCGCGGTCGCGCCCGCCGATGCGGTGTCGCTGCACTGGGCCGACATCCCGGCGCGCTCGACCGCGCAGGCCGCCGCCGCCGCACGGCTGCTGGCGGCCGAGGTCAGTGCCGCGCCGATGGACGAACTCCATGTCGCGGTCGGCGAGGACGAGGATGGCGGACGCCCGATCGGGATCGTCAATCGCGGCGCGATGGCGGGCTGGCTGGCGCGGCTGGGCGCGGCGGGGGTGGACCCGGTCGCGGTCGTGCCTGCGCCGTTGCTGCTGCCGCGCCCGGATGAAGGCTATGTCCGCGGCGATCTGGCCGGGCAGGGCGTGGTGCGCGGGCGTTCGTCGGGCTTCGCCGACGAGCCGGGCTTTACCGAGATCGTCACCGGGGAGGCGCCGCTCGCCGATCTGGACGTCGACGGGATCGAGGCGGCGTTGGGGGCGGTCGCCGCAGCCCCCGCGCTCGACCTGCGGCAAGGGCCGTTCGCGCGGCGGCGCGGCTTTACGATCGACTGGCGGCTGGTCAAGCGACTGGCGTGGCTGGGTCTGACGATCATCGTCGTTACGCTGGCGATCGATCTGGTGAAGTGGACCAAATACAGCTTCGCCGCCGATGCGACCGAGGCGAAGATCGAGCAGGTCGCGCGCACCGCGCTGCCGCGTGGCGAGACCCTGGTCGATGCCGACCGGCAGTTGACCGAGCGGCTATCGGCGGTACGCGGGCCGGGCCAGGGCTTCAGCCGGACGGCGGCGGCGATCTTCGCGGCGGTGCGCGGCGTCCCCGGCACCGAGCTGACCGCGCTGGACTTCCAGTCGAGCGGGGACGTCCGGCTGGGCGTGGCGGTGGACCGCGAGGCGCTGGCCACCGACCTGAAGCGCGCGATCGAGGCGCAGGGCTTCACCGTCCAGCCCAGCACCTTCGTCGCGGCCAATGGCCGGATCACGGGAGAATTCACGGTGCGTGGGCGATGAAGGCGCTGAAACTCTGGTTCGACGGGCGTTCGCTGCGCGAGAAGCGGCTGTTGCTGGTCATGGGCGCGCTGCTGATCGTGACGATCATCTGGGGCGGCATCCTGCGCCCGATGAGCGACGGCCTGTCGAGCGCGCGTGAACGCCATGCCGATGCGGTGATCCGGCTGGGCGAGGCGCAAGCCATCGCCGCCGAACTCTCGCAACGCCGCCGCCGTCCCGCCGCGCTGTCCGGCACGCTGGCCGACACGGTGCGCGTATCGGCCGAGCAGGCGGGCTTCACGCTGACCAGCCTGACCGAGGACGGCCCCGGCCGGGTCCGCGCGCAGATCGGGTCGGCGCGCCCCGCCGCGCTGACGCCGTGGCTCGCCCGGCTGGAGCGGGGCGGCGTGCTGGTCGAACAGGCGACCCTGACCGACAATGGCGACCGCACGGTCGGCGTCGCGCTCCTCTTGCGGACACGGGTATCCTGATGCGGTTGCGGATGACCACGCGGCCATCGGTGCTGTTCGTCGCGATGCTGGTCGTGGCGCTGATCGTCTTCCTGCCGATGCGCCTCGCGCTGGGCGCGACCGGGCTGGCCGATCAGGGGCTGAGCGCAAGGCGGGTCGGCGGCACCATCTGGGGCGGCAGCATGCTGGAGGCGCGGTTCGGCGAGGTCGCGCTCGGTGATCTGCGCGTGTCGCTGTCACCGCTGGCCCTGCTCGTCGGCCGGGCGCGACTGGCGTTCGAGGGGGCGGGGGCCGATGGCCGGCCGATCATGGGCGCCGCGACGATCAGCCGCCATGCCATGGGCATCGACGGCGTCACCGCCAGCCTGCCCGCCGCCGCGCTGTTCGCGCCATTGCCGGTGACGATGCTGTCGCTGGAGGACGTCACCGTCCGTTTCCGCGACGGCGTGTGCGAGGAAGCGGGCGGGCGCGTGCGCGCGACCGTGACCGGCGAGGCGGGCGGGCTGCCTTTGCCGCCGACGATGATGGGCAATGCCCGATGCGAGGCCGGCGCGCTGCTACTGCCGATGACGGGGCAGGGCGGGACCGAGGCGGTGAACCTGCGCATCCGTCCCGATGGCCGCTATACCGCAGACCTCGTCCTGACGCCTGGCGATCCGGCGGCGGCGGCCAAGCTGGAGCAGCTGGGCTTCGTCGCGGGGTCGGGCGGCGGCTATCGCCTGTCGGCGCAGGGGAGATTTTGACGCGGGCGCTTTTTGAGCGCTTGACGAAGCCGGGTGATCCCGTTTAGGGGCGCAAGCCTTCGCGGCGACCGTAGTTCAATTGGTTAGAGCGCCGGCTTGTGATGCCGGAAGTTGCGGGTTCAAGTCCCGTCGGTCGCCCCATTCTTTCAGGCCAGTGCGCTGGCCACGGCACCGGCCCCCTTCAGAGCCGTGTCCCCCCAACATCCTCACCGATCTGGGTGGCCGGGTCGGAAGACTCGGTCCGGTTCCGCATTTGTCGGACCGAAGGACGAGCATGACGAACTGGGGCTTTCCCGATTTCGACGCGCATGAAGGCGTGCATCTGTTCACCGATCCCGCATCGGGTCTGCAGGCGGTCATCGCCGTGCACTCGACGCATCTCGGCCCGGCGGCGGGCGGGGCGCGCTTCTGGAACTATGGCACGCCCGCGCTGGCGATCACCGACGCGCTGCGCCTGTCGCGCGGCATGAGCTACAAGAACGCGATGGCGGGGCTGGCGCTGGGCGGCGGCAAGGGCGTGGTCCTGGCGGCGAAGCCCGGCGACGTCATCACCACCGCACAGCTCGAAGCCTTCGGCCGCGCGGTCGAGTCGCTGGGCGGGCGCTACGTGACGGCCGAAGACGTCGGCATGTCCGAGGAGCGGATGAAGATCATCGCGACGCAGACCCGCTATGTCTCCGGCCTGCCGGTGGCGAGCGGTGCGGCGGGCGGCGACCCCGGCCCGTACACCGCGCACGGCGTCTATCTGGGCGTGAAGGCCGCCGCTAGCCGCGGTCTGGGCGCGTCCGACATGAAGGGCGTGCGCGTGGCGATCCAGGGCGTCGGCTCGGTCGGCGGCGGTCTCGCCAAGTTGTTGGCCAAGGACGGCGCGGTCCTGACCATCGCCGACGTGAACCAGGCCCGTGCCGAACAGATGGCGGCGGAACTGGGCGCCAGCGTCGCTTCGGCCGACGAGATCCTATTCGCCGATGTCGATCTGGTCAGCCCCAACGCGCTGGGCGCGGTGCTGAACGCCGATTCGATCCAGCGGCTGAAGGCCAAGGTCGTTGCGGGCGGCGCCAACAACCAGCTCGCGACTCGCGAGGACGGCGCGCGCGTGGCGGAGGCGGGCATCCTCTATGCCCCCGATTACGTCATCAACGCGGGCGGTATCATCAATGTCGGTCTGGAATATCTGGGCCAGGGCGACGAGGCCGAGGTGATGGCGCGCATCGCCAAGATCCCCGAGCGGCTGGAACAGGTGTGGCAGCGCTCGGCCGAGACGGGCCGCCCGGCGTCGGATGTCGCGGACGAGATCGCGCAAGGCTTGATCGGGCGCTAAGTGAGTCTCACGCCCCTCCCGCAGGCGGGAGGGGATGGGGGAGGGCAAGGAGTCTCACCGAGACCATCGCCTGTGGCCTTGCCCTCCCCAAACCCCTCCCGTTTACGGGAGGGGCTTAAGAAGAGAGTGAGGAACCCCTCACTCACACCCATCGAAATTCCCACACCGAAACCCGGTTGACGAACCGCCCCCTCACGCCCATTTGCCAATCGGACCAAATCCGTCCGATTGGAGACCATGCGCCTTTCCAGCCTAGCCGATTATGCGGTCGTGATGATGACCGCCGCCGCGCGCGAAGGTGCGGGCGGGCGGAGCAATGCGACCCTGCTGGCCGGGCAGACGGGCGTACCGCTGCCCACCGCGCAGAAGCTGGTCAGCCGGTTGGCGAGTGCTGGCCTGATCGAGAGCACGCGCGGCACCGGCGGTGGCATCCGCCTCGCCCGCGACGCCGACACGATCAGCCTGGCCGATATCGTCGAGGCGGTGGACGGCCCGATCGCGCTGACCGCCTGTGTCGATGGCGCCGCGCATGACTGCGGCCTGGAAATGCAATGTCGTGTGCGTCCGCATTGGCATGTCGTCAATCAGGCGGTACGCGCCGCCTTTTCCGGGGTGACGCTCGCGACGCTCGCCGCCGATCCTGTTGAATCGCAAGTGATGGACGTGTCGCCACGTCCGGGGGTATTCGCCTGATGGCCACGAAGAATGCAGAGGCGCTCGCCGCCGCCAACAAGAAATATGAGTGGGGCTTCGCCACCGAGATCGAGCAGGACTTCGCGCCCAAGGGGCTGAGCGAGGATACGGTTCGCTATATCTCGGCCAAGAAGGGCGAGCCGGAATGGATGCTCGACTGGCGGCTGAAGGCGTTTCGCCTGTGGCAGACGCTGGAGACGCCGGACTGGGCCAAGCTGAACATCCCGCCGATCGACTATCAGGACGCGTATTATTACGCGGAGCCCAAGCAGAAGAAGACGATCGCGTCGCTGGACGAGCTCGACCCCGAAATTCGCCGTACCTACGAAAAGCTGGGCATTCCGATCGCCGAGCAGGAAGTGCTGGCGGGCGTCGAGGGCGCGCGCAAGGTCGCGGTCGACGCAGTGTTCGACTCGGTGTCGGTCGCGACCACCTTCCGCAAGGAGCTGGAAGCGGCGGGCGTGATCTTCCGCTCGATCTCCGAGGCGATCAAGGAATATCCCGATCTGGTCCGCAAATGGCTGGGCAAGGTCGTGCCGCAGCGCGACAATTACTTCGCGACGCTCAACTCGGCGGTCTTTTCGGACGGCACCTTCGTCTATATCCCTGAGGGCGTCCGCTGCCCGATGGAGCTGTCGACCTATTTCCGCATCAATGCGGAGAATACCGGCCAGTTCGAGCGTACGCTGATCGTCGCGGACAAGGGGGCCTATGTCTCCTATCTCGAGGGCTGTACCGCGCCGATGCGCGACGAGAACCAACTGCACGCGGCGGTCGTCGAGCTGGTCGCGCTGGACGATGCCGAGATTAAGTACTCGACCGTCCAGAACTGGTATCCGGGCGACGAGAATGGCGTTGGCGGCATCTACAACTTCGTCACCAAGCGCGCGCTGTGCCAGGGCAAGAACAGCAAGGTATCGTGGACGCAGGTCGAAACCGGCTCGGCGGTGACGTGGAAATACCCGTCCTGCGTGCTGGCGGGCGACGGATCGGTCGGCGAGTTCTACTCGGTCGCGGTCACGAACAACCGCCAGCAGGCCGATACCGGCACCAAGATGATCCATCTGGGCAAGAACACGCGGTCCACCATCGTGTCGAAGGGGATTTCGGCCGGACGCTCGGACAACACCTATCGCGGGCTCGTCCGCGTGGCGGCGACCGCCGAGAATGTCCGCAACTTCACCCAGTGCGACAGCCTGCTGCTGGGCGACCAGTGCGGCGCGCATACCGTGCCCTATATCGAGGTGAAGAACCCCAGCGCGCAGATCGAGCATGAGGCGACGACCAGCAAGATCAGCGAGGATCAGCTCTTCTACGCGATGAGCCGTGGGTTGGATCAGGAAGCGGCGGTCGCGCTGATCGTCAACGGCTTCGCGCGTGAAGTGCTGCAGCAACTCCCGATGGAGTTTGCAGTCGAAGCGCAGAAGCTGCTGGGGATTTCGCTGGAGGGTTCGGTCGGGTGATGGCTTGGGGCAAGAAAGCCTCCCCTGAGGTAGAAGACGAAAATACTCACGTTGTGGTGATTACATCTGGGCTTTCGGTGCCTTTTTCGCCGATCGATAGTGTGACCGCTATTGCAAGCCAAGATGCCGGTTTTGGTGGACACGATCTCGACGGTATTTTTCGAAAGGTTAAGAATAAGCTGCGGCAGCAGTGTCTAGACCTTGCCGGGGATGCCGTCATCAATTGCCACTTTAGTGAGCGTTCCGCTGTCTCAAAGGGATTGGTGGCGACGCAAGTGATCGAAATTTGGGCCTATGGCACCGTGGTGAAGTTGGATCGATGATGCTGAAAATTGAAAACCTCCACGCCGAGATTGACGGCAAGCCGATCCTCAAGGGCCTGACGCTCGAGGTGAATGCGGGCGAAGTCCATGCGATCATGGGGCCGAACGGCGCGGGCAAGTCGACGCTGGGCTATGTGCTGGGCGGGCGTCCGGGGTATGAAGTGACCGAGGGTTCGGTGACGTTCGACGGCGTCGACCTGCTCGAGCTGGAGCCGAACGAGCGCGCCGCCGTGGGCCTGTTCCTGGGCTTCCAGTATCCGGTCGAAATCCCCGGCGTATCCAACGTCCAGTTCCTGCGCGAAAGCCTGAACGCGCAGCGCGGGCAGCGTGACGAAAAGCCGCTGTCGGGCGGTGAGTTCCTGAAGCTCGCCCGCGCGCAGGCCGATGGGCTGGGGCTGAACCAGGACATGCTCAAGCGTCCGGTCAATGTCGGCTTCTCGGGCGGCGAGAAGAAGCGCAACGAGATGGTCCAGATGGGCATCCTGAACCCCAAGTTCGCGATCCTGGACGAGACGGACTCCGGCCTCGACATCGACGCGCTGCGCATCGTCGGCGACGGCATCAACCGGATCATGCGCGCCCCCGACAAGGCGGTGCTGCTGATTACGCACTATCAGCGGCTGCTCGACTATGTGCAGCCCGATCGCGTGCACGTGCTGGCCGATGGCCGTATCGTGCGCTCGGGCGGCCCCGAACTCGCGCTCGAACTGGAGCGGGAAGGCTATGCCGGGGTGGAGGCGTGAGCGCGGCCTTCCAAATCCTCCCCATCTTCGATGGGGAGGGGGACCGCGGCGAAGCGGTGGTGGAGGGGCGAGGGGCTTGCCCCTCCACCAGCCTGCGGCTGGTCCCCCTCCCCAAGCAGAGCTTGGGGAGGAATTGATGGTGGAGGTGTTGGAACTCCCCTCGACCCGTGAGGAAGCTTGGCGCTGGGCCGATATCGACGCGCTTCGCAGGGCGGCGGAGAGCGAGCGGGCGGTGCCGGTCGCGGGGGTGGATCGCTTCCTCGATCTGCCGGGCGCGCGGTTGCTGTTCGTCGACGGCGTGCTGGATGAAAGCGCGAGCAATCTCGGCCCGGTCCAGCTGACCCAGATCGATGCCAGCGACCATCCGCTGGGTAGGCAGGCGCTGGGGCGTGGCTGGTCGCTACGGCTGGAGCGCGATGCGGTCGCCGATCCGGTGCAGATCGTCCATGTCGCCAGCGGTGCGGCCAATCACCTGCCTGCTGAGATCGTGCTCGCCGAGGATGCGGCGGCGCAGGTCTATGAGACTTATGTCGGGCGCGGCTGGACTAATCGGCTGACGCGGCTGAAGCTGGCGGCGTCGGCGCGGCTGATGCGCGCGGTGCGGCTGGTGCAGGATGACGGCTTCGTGTCGCTGCGCGAGGAAGCCGAACTGGGCGAGGGGGCGAGCCTGACCGCGACCTTCCTGGCGGCGGGTACGATGGGCGCGCGGATCGATGGCGGCATCACACAGACCGGCGACGGCGCCTATGCCGAGTTCGGCGGCGCGCTGCTGACCAAGGGCGAGTTGAAGCAGGAGTGCGCTGTCAGTCTGCGTCACGCCGCACTGAACGGCCAGAGCCATCAGCTGTGGCGCGCGGTCGCCGCCGATCGCAGCCAGACGAGCCTCGCCGCGCGGGTCGAAGTGGCGCGTCATGCGCAGAAGACCGATGGCGAACAATCGCTTCGCGGCTTGCTGCTCCAGCGGACGGCGACGGTAAACCTGAAGCCCGAACTCGAAATCTTCGCCGACGACGTGAAGTGCGCGCATGGCGCGACCGTGGGTGAACTCGATGCCAAGGCACTGTTCTACATGCAGAGCCGTGGCATCCCGAAGCCCCGTGCGCAGGCGTTGCTGACCCGCGCCTTCGTGGCGGATGCGATCGACCGGATCGGCAACGAGGTGGTGCGCGAAGCCTTTGCGGCGGATGCCGACGCCTGGCTGGGGGCGGCGCTTTGACGGCGATCACCCAAATCCTCCCTGCGCTTCGCGCGGGGAGGGGGACCGCTCGCGAAGCGAGTGGTGGAGGGGCCGGAGGGGCTTGCCCCTCCACCACCGCTTCGCGGCGGTCCCCCTCCCCATCGAAGATGGGGAGGATCGGGTGATGGCGACCGTATCTCCTCTCGACCGGGTGGCGGACTTCCCCGCGATCCCGGACGGCTGGGCCTATCTCGACACCGCCGCGACCGCGCAGAAGCCGCAAGTTGTCATCGACGCGATCACGCGGGCCTATGACACCAGCTATGCCACCGTGCATCGCGGCGTCTATCAGCGCTCGGCCGACATGACGGTCGCCTATGAAAAGGCGCGCAAGGCGACGGCGCGGTTCATTGGCGCTGGGTCGGCGAACGAGATCGTATTCACGCGCGGTGCGACCGAGGGGATCAACCTCGTCGCCCAGTGCTGGGTCGCAACCAACCTCAAGGCGGGCGACCGCGTCCTGCTGTCGATGCTGGAGCATCACTCCAACATCGTGCCGTGGCAGATGGTAGCGGAAAAGCTGGGCGTCGCGATCGACGTGCTGCCGCTGACGGCCGATCATCGCATCGACCTGGACGCGATGGCGCGCATGCTGACGCCCGCGCATAAGCTGGTGTCGCTGGGCCATGTGTCGAACGTGCTGGGCTCGGTGCTCGACGCACGGCGCGCGGCCGATCTGGCGCATGGCGTGGGCGCGAAGATCCTGCTCGACGGGTGCCAGGCGGTGCCGCGCATCGCGGTCGATGTGAACGTGCTCGACTGCGACTTCTACGTCTTTTCAGGCCACAAGCTCTATGGCCCGACCGGTATCGGCGTGCTGTGGGCGCGGCCGGAACTGCTCGAGGCGATGCCGCCCTATCAGGGTGGCGGGTCGATGATCGACCGGGTGAGCTTCGAGAAGACGACCTATGCGCCGCCGCCGGGTCGGTTCGAGGCGGGGACGCCGCATATCGTCGGGGCGCTGGGGCTTCATGCCGCGATCGACTATGTGACGAGCATCGGGCTGGACGCGATCCATGCGCATGAAGCGGCCTTGGTCGCGCAGGCGCGCGAGGGGCTGTCGGCGATCAATTCGGTGCGGCTGCTGGGGCCTGAGGACTCGGCGGGAATCGTCAGTTTCGCGGTCGAGGGGGTTCATCCCCACGATATCGGCACCATATTGGACGAGAGCCGGGTGGCGATCCGCGCGGGCCATCACTGCGCGCAGCCGCTGATGGACGCGCTCGGCCTGCCCGCCACCGCGCGGGCGAGTTTCGGCGTGTATAACGGACCCGATGACGTCGTTGCGCTGGTGGATGGCGTCCGGCGGGTCACGAGGATTTTCGGATGAGCGATTACAAGATCGAAGAGGTCGAGAGCGTGGCGCAGCCGCCCAAGGCGCGCGTGCAGGACGTGGTCGAAGCCCCGGCGGAGCGGCAGCGCGATTATCTGTCGGGCTTCCTGTCGCAAAAGCCGACCGCCGACGATCCGACCCAGCCGGGCGGCGCGCTGTACGATGGCATCATCGACGCGCTGAAGGATATTTTCGATCCCGAGATTCCGGTCAACATCTATGACCTGGGGCTGATCTACGGCGTCGAAGTGACCGAGGGCGGCCATGCGGTCGTCACGATGACGCTGACCACCCCGCATTGCCCGGTCGCCGAGTCCATGCCCGGCGAGGTGGAACTGCGCGTCTCGGCGGTGCCGGGGATCGCGACCGCCGACGTCAATCTCGTCTGGGACCCGCCATGGGACCCGCAGAAGATGTCGGACGACGCCAAGCTCGAACTGGGGATGCTCTGACCATGGCGACCACGCTCCGTCCGCGCCCCGCCGCACTGAACCTGACGCCCTCGGCCGAGGCACGGATCGCCGACCTGATGGCGCGCGCGCCGGAAGGGGCGATCGGGGTCAAGCTGTCGACGCCGCGCCGGGGCTGTTCGGGGCTGGCCTATTCGGTCGATTACGTCACCGAGGCCAAGGCGTTCGATGAGAAGATCGATACGCCGGGCGGCACGCTGTTCGTCGATGGCGGGTCGATCCTGTATCTGATCGGATCGACTATGGATTGGGTCGAGGACGACTTCACCGCTGGGTTCGTGTTTCAGAACCCCAACGCCAAGGGTGCGTGCGGGTGCGGGGAGAGCTTTACGGTTTGAGGGGAGGCGGCCAGATGGTCCATCGCTCCACGCTCTCCCTCCGTTCGCACTGAGCGAAGTCGAAGTGCACGCCCTGAGCCATCCCGCGTCCCTTGGCCTTCGACTTCGCTCAGGCTGAACGGTGGGGCGGGATGCCCTCACCCTTCCGGCGCTTCGCGCCTCCCTCCCTTTCCCGATGGGAGAGGGAAGGGGCCCGCCCACGGAAGTTGGGTGGGAAGGGTGAGGATGGCGATTTAAATCCGGTGGTCCAATTTCAGACTGGCACCGTCCCACTCCACCGCCAGATCGCGATAATCCGTCACGGTCGCATGGGCCGTATCCATCGCGTGACCATGCGTCTCGGTGATCACCACCACCGTCATGCCCGCCGCCTCGGCCGCCGCGATCCCGGCGGGTGCGTCCTCGAACGCCAGGCAATCCTCCGGCGCGATGCCCAGCCGTTTCGCCCCCAGCAGGAAGCCGTCGGGCGCGGGCTTGCTCCGCTCGGCATCTTCCGCCGTCACGAACACGCCCGGTAGCGGCAGGCCCGCCGCCTTCAGCCGCACCTCCGCCAGCCGCCGTGGCGCGGAGGTCACGATCGCCCAGCGATCCGCCGGCAGCGCGGCGAGGAATTCCGCCGCACCACCGATCGGCACGACATCGTCGACGTCCAGCATCTCCGCCTCGGTCAGCGCATGCGCCTCCGCCACCGGATCGATGCCGGGCAGGTTCAGCCGGCGGATCGTCTCGACCGACTGGACGCCGTGGATGGTCGGCAGGAACGCGTCGACATCCAGCCCCTGCCGCGTCGCCCAATCCGTCCAGGCGCGCTCGGCCGAGGCGATCGAACTGAGGATCGTGCCGTCCATGTCGAACAGGAACCCGCCGAAGCGACGGGTGGGCAGGGCGCTGGTCATGCGGACATCCTGACAGGAAAAGCCCCGCCGCTCGGAAGTCATGCGACGGGGCCGATCGGAGTGGGGCTTAGTTGGCCTGGAACACGCCGCAGGCCAGACGCGCGCCGCTATTGCCGCTGGGGTCGGTTTTCAGATCGTCGGCGGCGGCATGGATGATGATCGCCGAGCCGTCCGCATCGAGCAGCCCGGCCATCGTCGCGCCGGGCAGCACGACGCCCAGCGTACCGCGCCCGTCATTGCCGACCCTCATGTTGGGCATATCGCCCTCATGCGGGCCCTGCGGGTTCATGCTGCCATGCTGGCGCTGCGCGGGGTTCCAATGGCCGCCGGCGGTGGTGAAATCGGGCGCGTCGCAACGGCCGACGGTGTGGACATGGACGCCGTGCAGCCCCGCCGGCACGTTCATCGCGTCGAGCGTGACGCGCAGGCCGCCCGCCACCTCGGTCGCCGTCGCGCGGCCGGCCTCGCCGCCGGTGCCGGTACGCAGCATCGCGGTCGCGCTCGGCGCGCCGGGGACGGGGGCACCGGTTTCCATCTTGGTCTGGTCGCAGGCGGCGAGGCCCAGCGCGAGGGTGCCGATGGTCAGCAGCGTGGCATATTTCATCATGTCGGAAGCTCCCTGTTCGAACGTCTTTTCATAGCCGGCACGCCAAGGTTCAGGCATCGGGCGCGCCGGTGTCCAGCGGCCAACGCATCACGGGTTCATAGGATGCGCCGCCATGACCCAGATGGCTTTGGTAGAGGACGAGGTGCTCCATCGCGAAGGGCGCGCTCGACAGCCCGGCATGGACCGCGCGCCACCCCGCGATCTCGGGCGCGCGGCCGGCCGAGCCGGGCAGGCGGGCCAAGGTGATATGTGGCAGATAGGCACGCGGCTCGGGTGACAGACCCGCGCGCCCACAGGCCTGGTCGACCTTGCGGTGCAGATGCGCGAGCGCATCGTGCGGCGCGACCCCGGCCCAGAGCGTGTCGACCCGCCCCCGGCGATCGAAGGTGCCGACGCCCGCGATCCGCACGGTCGGCGCGGGCGCATGGACCTGTCCCAGCGCGGCGGCGATGTCTTCGGCCACCGGGCGATCGACCTCGCCGATGAAGCGCAGGGTCAGATGCAGCTGGTCGTCATCCTGCCAGCGAGCCGATGGAACACCATCCATCGCATCGGCGAGCAGGTCGCGAATGGCGGGCGGCGGGCGGAGTGCGATGAACAGGCGGAGCATAACAAAGTGTTTCTATCGTAATGACGCTATGATCGGGAACCGCTTTGGCTTGAAATGCGTCCCCGAGAGAGCGATATTTCCATCAACCGGCATATGGCCGTGCAAAGGAGCAATAGTTCACCATGGCAAACTGGTCTGATCCACGGCCGAGCGCCGCGCCGTTCGGAACCACCGCCAACACGGGCTCGACCGCGTTCGACGCCGGCCTGCGTTCGTACATGCTGTCCGTCTACAACTATATGGCGTCCGGCGTGCTGCTGACGGGTATCGTCGCGCTGCTGTTCGCCTGGGGCGGGGCGTCGAGCCCGGCCGCGCAGGTCTTCATGGGCGGCGGTCCGCTGAAGTACGTCATCATGTTCGCACCCCTGGGCTTCGTCTTCGCGCTGAGCATGGGCCAGTCGCGGATGAAGACATCGACGATGCAGCTGCTCTTCTGGGCGTTCGCGATCGTCATGGGTCTGTCGCTGTCGACCATCTTCCTGGTCTATAGCGGTTCGTCGATCGCGGGCGCGTTCTTCGCCACCGCGGCGGGCTTCGCGGCGCTGAGCCTGTACGGCTACACCACCAAGCGTGACCTGTCGGCCTTCGGCACCTTCCTGATCATCGGTCTGGTCGGTCTGATCGTCGCCAGCATCATCAACATCTTCCTCCAGTCGGGGACGATGGGTCTGGTCATCAGCTTCGTCGGCGTGCTGCTGTTCGCCGGCCTGACCGCCTATGATACGCAGCGTACCAAGTCGCTCTATTACGAGGTGCGCGGTACGTCGATGCAGGACCGCGTGGTCATCATGTCGGCGCTCAGCCTGTACCTCGACTTCATCAACATGTTCCTGTTCATCCTGCGCCTGACCGGTTCCAGCCGCGACTGACGCACAGCGACTATGAGTATCTTTCAGGGCCTGGCGGACAATCCGCCAGGCCCTTTTGCTATGACGGGATGATGTGATGCGGCTGTCGATCGAAGTGTCGCTGGATTATACGCTGACCGCACCGGCGGACATATTGCTGCAGATCGAGGCAGCGGCGATGGCCGACCAGTGGCTGGAGGAACAGTCGCTGACCATCTGGTCCGATCACGGCGTCACGGCGGTGCCGGGCGAGGACGGCATCGGCCAGCGCTGCTGGGTCCGCGCCGACCACGCCCTGTCCGCCCGGTACAAGGCGATCGTCGTGATCGACCGTCCGGTCCATGACCTGCACGTCCTGCCGGCGACGCCGGCCCGCGCGATGCCGGGTGTCCTGATCCCCTATCTGCTGCCCAGCCGTTATTGCGAGTCGGACAAGCTGGAGGGCTTCGTCCGCGCGCGCTTCGGCGGGCTGTCCGGCGGTGCGCTGGCCGCCGCGCTGGTCGATTGGGTGGCGACCCGGATGACCTATCGCGCGGGCAGCTCGCAAGGCGTGACGACCGCGCTCGACACCTTCGCCTCGCGCACCGGCGTGTGTCGCGACTATGCCCATCTGCTGGTCGCACTGGCGCGGGCGGCGGAGATTCCGGCGCGCTGCGTCTCGGCCTATGCGCCGGGCGTCGATCCGCCCGATTTTCATGCGGTGGCTGAATTGTGGCTCGATGGCCGCTGGCATCTGGTCGATGCGACCGGCATGGCGCGCGCCGACGAGATCGCGCTGGTCGGGGTGGGGCGTGACGCGACCGACATCGCCTTCATGACCATCTTCGGCGAAGCGCAGCTGTGCGAACAGAGCGTGCGCGTCGACCGGCTCGACTGACGGGCAGGAACGGTTGCGCGGGGTGGCTCGTTGATCCTGTCCACTGAGATGGGGAAGTGCCATGAATGACAGCATCGACGATCGCGCGCTGGACAGCGTTTCGGTAGCGCCCGGCGGCGCCAAGGCCGAGGAAGGCAACCGGCCGGGCCAGCCCAGCCAACAGCCCGAGCAGGATGCCGGCCAGGACGAGGCGATCACCGACGAGATCGAAGGCAATCCCGAGGATGTCGACGCGCAGCTCGACGAAAGCCTGGACGAGACGATGGACGCCAGCGATCCGGTTTCGATCATCCAGCCGGGGCGCAGCGATCCGGCACCGTCCTCGGGTTACGACAAGGACGAGCGCTGAGCGCATGAAAGTTGCCGCGAAGCCGCTTTAGGCTCGTAATTGGTTGCGACGACAGCGGTTCGTCGCAACCAATGTTGCGGTGCGGCGCGTTTCATGATCGTCTGTCCCTGACGCGTTCAGCCTTGCGTTAACCAACTTGGCGTAAGCTGGGCGCGTTCAACCAATGGGTGGGGTGACGATATGGGATCGAAGAACAGGCCAGCCGAAGGTGCGATGACCCTGGCCGAAATGAAGGAATTTGCGAGCTTCTCGGCATCGACGCAGCGTTATATCCGCCGCTCGCTCGATATCGGGCTGGACCGCGACGATGCGATGACCCGCTGGTCGCGCGATGTCGTCGAGGCCGCGAGCATCCGCGCGCAGGCGCGTCTGTATCGCAACCTGCCCGAGGTGCGGCACCATATTCCGATCGACAGCGGTCTCGAATCGCTTGAACCCTTTCTGGCGCCGGCGGTGATGATCGCGGCGTTCGATCTGGGGCAGGGGCGTCTGACCAGCTTCTCGGCCTTTCGCTTCCTCTATGAACGGCTGATCGGGGCCGAAGTGCGGCCGTGGCTGCCCTCGCTGTTCTGCGCGGCGGCGGCGCTGCCGCATCTGCATCCCGAACTGCGTCGCCAGCTGCTCCAGTCGATCAGCGAAGCGGCGGCCACTGCCGCCGGCTGGTCGAGCCGCCAGCCGGCCTTCTTTCCGCACTGGGTCGAAAAGGTCGACACGAACGGCACCTCGCTGGCCAGCTGATCCCGGGCCGGTGACGGGCCGGGGGGGCCTCGTCACCGCCAGGATTACCGGTCAAGTCATCGGCAGGCGCGCCATCCCATCGGGCCGCGATAGGCCTGATCGAGATGGAGGTGATCGGCATGTGCGGCGTTGTAATCGGGCGACAGGGTCGTCGCGAACAGCTCGCAGGCCGAGTCGCGGACACGGCGCAGGAACCGGCCCTTGGCGCCGCTGTCCGACCAGTCGCGCAACACGCTGATCCGGCGGCCATCGCGCAAGCCGAAACCGGCGATGTCGACGGCATTGGCGCGGGCATGTTCGCTCCAATCGCCCGTGCTGCGCCCGCTGATCCGTCGGCAATTATAGCTGCCGAGATGATCGATCCGGACGACCTCGGACCCCAGCAATTCGCGGGCGGCGCTCTGCACGCCATTCCACTCCCATAGCGCCAGCGAGGCGGCGACCGGACAGGATACGCCGAGCGAGGCCGGGCGATAGGCGATGGCCTGCGCGCCGCCGTCGGCGAACCGCACGGCATCGTCATAGCCGCATTGTGCGCCATCACGTCGCGTCGGCAGGGGATTGTAGCGGATGCCCGCTCGGTCGAGCAGCGCCATGCATTGCTCGCGATCCTGGGTGAGCGCCGTCAGCTTGCGCCCGGTCGACATGCCCACCGGTTGGCCGAGGTCGAGCGGTGCCCAGGGCACGTCCTGCGGCCTTTGCCGGCTCAGGCCCCAGAGCAGCAGCGCCAGCGTCGCGACGACGACGATGCCGACCAGGAGGCGGACGCCGTGGCGAAGCCCGTGCATCAGCCGCGCTCGGCCTGCGACGCAGCTTCCGCCGTCACCGGAAAGCCCAGATCGTCAGGGATGCAGATCGACGGCACACCGTCGCGATCGGCCAGAAACGGGATGATCCGCCGCACCGGCCATGCTCCGGCATCGGCGGCCGCAGCGGCGAAGCTTTGGTAGAGCGCCAGCCGCTCCAGCGTGCGGCGCGTGGGAAAGATGATCCGCATCCGACCCGCGTCTGCCTGTGCCAGCGCCGATGCGGCGGGAAGCCACCGCGCATCGACCGTCTCGCTGCCGTCGATCCTGGTCTCGGACCGGTCGCGGTCGATCCAGGCGAGATAGAAGCGCGCGTCGAAGCGGCGGACGGGACTATGTTCGGGGCACCAGCGCGCGAACGGGATTAGGGCGGCGGTATCGATCGTCAGGTCGTGGTCACGCAGCACGTCCGCCAACGCCCGGCCCTGTCGCACCCCCTCGCATAGCGCCGCGCGCGTCGCGGCATCCGGGGTGGGGGAGAGGCCGACCGCCAGGCCGACCTCCTCGATCGTCTCGCGAATGGCGGCGATCTGCGCGGCGGTGTCGGCGGGATCGGGATCGTCATGGGGGACCAGCGCATGATCGGCGGGGTCGACGCGCCCGCCGGGAAAGACCATCGCGCCGCCCAGAAAGGCGAGCGTCGCACCCCGCTGCACCATCAATATCTCGGGCGGGTCGCCCGGGTCCATGCCGTCGCGTATCAGGATCAGACTGGCGGCGGGGATCGCATCCGGGATGGCGGGATCGTCGTTCATCGCCCGCTTAACGCGCAAAGCCGCCGGTCGGGCAAGCCGCGCGCGATGATGGCATGATTGGCGGGCTTCATGTCGGATCGGCGATGTCGGGAGATAGGCGGGGTGGTGGAGCTGAGGGGAATCGAACCCCTGACCTCTGCAGTGCGATTGCAGCGCTCTCCCATCTGAGCTACAGCCCCGCCCCGTGCCCGATCATGATCGGGAGCGACGCCATTAGCCGGTGATCCGGGGCGACGCAACACCGGTTCGATGCCATCGCTCAAAAATTTTTCCGACTCCTTCGGCCTGTCGGGTGGCGCATTCCGTCGTGCGCACCGCATCGGCCACGGAACAATGTCTTGATCTGCCTCATTGAAACGCTCGGACGGTACAGGCGCCGGTGAGCGACCCTGGCCCCCGCAGGACCGGAATTCAGGAGAATATGGATGGCTTATGATCGCTATTCCCGCGACGCCAATCGGGGCGACCGCGACTTCGACTATGGCCGCGACTACGGCTCGGGCCGTGACTATACCTATTCCAGCGCGCGCAATTATGAAGCGGCGGGCGCCTTCGATCGCGATCGCGACGACGACCGTTATGGCAGCCGCAACGATGACCGCCGCGGTTATGGCGCACGCGACTATGGCTATCAGGGCTATGGCAACCGCGACTCGCTGAACCGGGGGCGTCAGGATTTCGGCGGCCGCGCCTATGAGGGCCGTTACGGCGAAGGCCGCTCGGGCGGTTACACCGGCTATCGCGGCGAGCGCGACTATGGCCGCGATTACCGCAGCGACCGCGACTATGACCGCGACGACAACCGCACTTCGAGCTACGGCAATTCGTCGCGCGGTTATGGCTATACCGGCGACCGCTATGGCCGCGACGATCGCCAGAACCGCGACTATGGCCGTCAGGGTCAGCAGGGCCAGCGCGGCGATTATGGCCGTCAGCCGCAGGGCTATGACTATGAGGATCGCGGCTTCTTTGCGCGCGCCGGGGACGAAGTCCGTTCGTGGTTCGGCGACGAGGAGGCGGAGCGCCGTCGCGAGGCCGATGCCCGCTATGACGAGCGTTATTACGCGGAGCAGGACCATCATTATAACGACTGGCGCTCGGGCCAGATTGCCGCGCTCGACCGCGATTATGATGAATATCGCAGCGAGAACCGCACCAAGTTCCAGAACGAGTTCAGCAGCTGGCGCACCGAGCGTCAGGGCCAGCGCGACCTGCTGAACAAGGTGAAGGAGCATCAGGAGGTCGTCGGTTCGGACGGCAGCCATGTCGGCACCGTCGACAAGCTGCGCGGCGATCGCATCCTGCTGACCAAGAACGACCGCGACGCGGGTGGCCAGCACCACTCGATCCCGTCGCGCTGGCTGAAGTCGGTCGATGACAAGGTCACGCTGACCAAGACCGCCGACGAAGCCAAGGCCCAGTGGCGCGAGGAAGAGAATGCGCGCGCCATGTTCGGCGACCGCACCAATGACGACCGTGGCAACCGCTATGGCCAGTCGTCGAACAGCTACGGCCAGTCGAACAGCTATGGCCAGACCGGTTCGACTACCGGCACCGGTTCGACCACGACCGGCACGTCCACCACGGGCAGCACGTCGAGCACCACGGGGACGACCGGCACCACCGGCACGACCACGACCGGCAGCGCGTCGGACACCAATCGCGGTTACTGATCGCACGGCTCGTCGCCATCGATGACGACAGGGAAGGGCTCGGGTGGACAACACCCGGGCCCTTTCCCATTTACGAATATTGTAACGAAGAGGACAATTATATGAAGGCCTGGACCCTGGCCGCGCGCCCCAAGGGGCTGCCCGTCGACACCGACTTCGCGCTGGTCGAGCAAACGCTGCCCGATCTTGCCGAGGGGCAGGTGCGCGTCGTCAATCGCTGGCTGTCGGTCGACCCCTATATGCGCGGGCGAATGAACGACACGAAGAGTTATGTGCCCCCGTTCCAGCTCGGCGAGCCGATGCAGGGCGGCGCGATCGGCGAGGTGGTCGAGAGCAAGGCGGATGGCATCGCGGTCGGCACCATGGTCAGCCATATGGCCGGCTGGCGCGACGAGGCGGTGCTACCCGCGCAGCATGTCCAGCCGCTGCCCGACATCAAGGCCGATCCGCAGGCGTTTCTGGGCCAGTTCGGCATGCCCGGCATGACCGCCTATTACGGCCTGCTCCATGTTGCCGAGGCCAAGCCGGGCGACACGGTGTTCGTCTCGGCGGCAGCGGGTGCGGTCGGCTCGACGGTCGTGCAGATCGCCAAGGCCAAGGGCATGACCGTGATCGGATCGGCGGGCGGCGCCGAAAAGGTCGAATGGGTGCGCCAGCTGGGGGCCGATGCGGTCATCGACTATAAGAGCGGCACACCCGTCGCCGAGGCGCTGGGGCAGGTCGCCCCCGATGGGATCGACGTCTATTTCGACAATGTCGGCGGCGATCATCTCGACGCCGCGCTCGCCCATGCCAATCCGGGCGCGCGCTTCGCGATTTGCGGGATGATCGACGTCTATAACGACGCCAAGCCGACCAGCCTGAAATATCTCGCCCGCCTGATCGGCAATCGCGTGCGGATTCAGGGCTTCATCGTGTCCGACTTCAAGGACCATGAGGGCTTTTATCGCGACATGGCCGCGATGCTGGCAGAGGGTAAGCTGAAGCGCGAGGAGACGGTGTTCGAAGGACTGGACAAGACCCCCGAGGCGTTCCTGGCGCTGTTCTCCGGCGGCAACAAGGGCAAAATGCTCGTCAAGCTGTAACCGCCTTCCTCCCCTGTGAGGGGGGCATGCGCGGCATGGTGGGGGGTGTCGCCGGTGGTGAGGATCTGTTTCCTCGCGAACCGGGACACCCCTCCGTCAGGCCTTCGGCCTGCCACCTCCCCTATGAGGGGAGGATCAATCCGTTCAGATCGCGCCTGAGAAGGTGTTGCACTGGGCCGGATCACCCGTCTCGATGCCCCGCCGCAGCCAGCGCATCCGCTGTTCCGAGGTGCCATGGGTGAAGCTGTCGGGCACCACGCGGCCGGAGGCCTCGCGCTGGAGCGTATCGTCGCCGATCGCCTGCGCGGCGGTCATGCCTTCCTGCACGTCGCCGGGCTCCAGACGGTCGCGATTGCGCGCGGCCCAGACGCCGGCATAGCAATCCGCCTGCAGCTCCAGCCGCACCGACAGGGCATTGCCCTCCGCCTGACCCGCCGCCTGCTGTGCGCGCCGCACCTGATCCGACGTGCCGAGCAGATTCTGGATGTGATGGCCGAACTCGTGCGCGACAATATAATAGCGGGCGAAATCGCCTTTCGCGCCAAAGCGGTTGGCGAGTTCGTCGAAGAAGCTGGTGTCGAGATAGATGCTGCTGTCGGTCGGGCAGTAGAAGGGCCCCATCGCCGCCTGCGCTGCGCCGCAGCCCGACTGGCCCGAGCCGGTGAAGAAGCGCAGCCCCGGCGGCGAGAAGCGCTGGCCGGACTCGGCGAAGATCTTTTCCCAGGTGTTCTGGGCGTTGCTGAACGCCTGACAGGTCTCGCGGCGTTCGGGCGAGGCTTCGCAGACCTGCCGCACATTTCCGCCTTCGCTCGACCCCGCGGTCCGCGTGACGGGCGCGTTGCTGGAGCCGCCACCGGTCAACAGTCCCAGCGGGTTCATGCCGAGGACCGCGAGGATGATCAGGACGACGACGATGCCGCCACAGCCGAACCGGCTGCCGATCAGCGGCAACAGGCCGAAGAGCAGCCCGCCGCCGCCACCGCCGAAGCCGCCGCCACCCTGCGCCTCGCCGACATTGATGTCGTTGTCATAATCGTCGAGCCGCATGGCACATCACCCCTTTCGTCCTCGCCCACCTATCGGGTCTGGTTCGTTGAACCCGCAAGCCCTTCCGGCGGTTGCACGCGCGGATGCCAGGCCGCATGGTGCGGCGCATATCAAGGAGAAGCGCATGTTCCTGAAGGGCAAGACCGCGGTGATCTCTGGTTCCACCTCGGGCATCGGCCTGGCCTATGCCAAGGCGCTGGCGGCGGAGGGAGCGGCCGTGATGCTGAACGGCTTCGGCGATGCGGATGCGATCGAGGCGAACCGCGCCGCGCTGGAACAGGCGAGTGGCGCCGCCGCGCTCTACGACCCCGCCGACATGACCCGGCCGGACGAAATCGCAGCGATGATCGACCGTGCGGCCAGGGAAACCGGCTCTGTCGACATCGTCATCAACAATGCCGGTATCCAGCATGTCGCGCCGATCACCGAATTCCCGGTCGAGAAATGGGACGCGATCATCGCGATCAACCTGTCCTCGGCCTGGCACATGATGCGCGCCGCCATCCCGCATATGCGGACGAAGGGCTGGGGCCGGATCATCACCACCGCCTCGGCGCACAGCCTGGTCGCCAGCCCCAACAAGTCGGCCTATGTCGCGGCCAAGCACGGCGTCGTCGGCATCACCAAGACGGTGGCGCTGGAGGTGGCGACCGATGGCATCACCGCCAATTGCATCTCGCCCGGCTATGTCTGGACGCCGTTGGTCGAGAACCAGATTCCCGATACGATGAAGTCGCGCGGGCTGACCCGCGATCAGGTGATCGAGGATGTGCTGCTGAAGGCGCAGCCGACCAAGGAGTTCGTCACCATCGAACAGGTCGCGGCGCTGGCGCTGTTCCTGTGCCGGGACGAGGCCAAGGCGATCACCGGCGCCAATCTGTCGGTCGATGGCGGCTGGACGGCGCAGTGATGCGCGGGGGCAAGCGCTGCTCGCTGGTGCTGATGCTGGGGCTTACGGCCGGCGGGACGGGGATCGCCCATGCCGCGCGGCGGCAGGCGGAGGCGGTCGACTGGCGACGCGCCGCGACCGAGGAGGATCGGCTGCGGCTGCGCAACTGGCGCGACGCGTGGATGAAGGGGCTGCGCCAGGCACGGGCCGGCGGCTGGGCAACGGACGTCGCGGCGCTGGGCGAACTGGTCAATCCCGACCGTTCGATCGCCGAGCCCGGGCTACCCGATGGCGATTACCGATGTCGCACGATCAAGCTGGGATCGCAGGGGCGCGGCACGCTGACCTATGTCGCCTATCCCTATTTCCGGTGCCGCGTGTCGGACGGCGGCAAGCAGCTGGTGAAGCTGACCGGATCGCAGCGGCTGACGGGGCGCCTCTACCCCGACACCGATGCGCGCAGCATCTTCCTGGGCACGCTGATGCTGGGGGACGAGGAGCGATCCTATGCCTATGGCCAGGACCGCGCGCGCGACATGGCGGGCGTGCTGGAGCGGGTCGGCGAGCGCAGCTGGCGGATCGCCTTTCCCTATCCGTCTTACGAGTCGATCCTGGACGTGGTCGAACTGGTGGCCGATGAAGGTACGGCCGGTGTGGGCGCAGGCGGCACCGCCGGGGCCAGCGGCACCTGACCGATCGGCGCGCCGAAAGCCGGCAGCGGCAGCAGCGAGGCGAGATAGGCCTTGCCCGACATGCCCAGCACCGTGACCCGGTCGGCATTGGCGCTGGCCACCGCCTTCAGATAGGAGCGCGGCTTCTTCATCAGCTCGGGGTGATCCAGCCCGATCAGCCCCAGCCGCCGGGCGGCCTCCTGGACGAAATGGACGCAGTTGCGCCGGTTCAGATTGTAATGGCCGTCGCCCGTCTTGTCGTCCCATGCCGCGACCAGCGCCAATATGTCGCCATATTGCGCGTCGATCATGACATAGGAGAACTGCGCGTCGCTGGTCGAGATATAGAAGGGTTTCGAGATGTCGAGCCGCCCCGGCACCGTGCCCATCAGGATCGCCGGCGACACCGATTTGGCGGTGAAGCCGTAATTGGCATCGACCGGCTGGCCCGTCGCATCGACCGTGCCGCGCAGCGAGAAGAACGCATGGGGAAAGCTGTTCCCCAGCTCATGGCTCCAGAATGTGATCGTGACGGCGGCCTGGGCCGGCAAGGCCCATCCGATCCACAAAGCGAAGGCGAGCAGAAGGCGCAGCGACTTGGTCATGATACCGCTTATAACCTGGGTTGGGGCGCAGCCGTAGCGGCATTTTCGCGCTTTTCCGGGCGAATATAGATGGATGACAGGCTCGGCACCGCGCGTCGCAGATCATCCTCCAGCGTCTCGATCATCGTCTCCGCCGCGCCCATGGGCAGGCTGTCGACGAAATCGGCGCTGATCGCGGCAAAGATGCTGTCGGGCGCGGTGTGGACGGTGCGGACATGGTTCACATGGGTGATCCATGGGCGTTCGGTGACGATGCCACGGATCGTCTCGACCACCGCCGGGTCGGCACGCTCGCCGATCAGCAGCCCCTTGGCCTCGCGCGCCAGCAGCACCGCGACCATCCCAAGTACCACCCCGATCAGGATCGAGGCGATGCCGTCGATGCGTGGATCGTTGAGTTCGTGCGACAGGAAGACGCCCAGGCCCGCGATGACCAGCCCCGCCAGCGCCGCCGAATCCTCGAACAGCACGATGAAGCCGGGCGGGTCCTTCGATTCATGGATCGCCCGCCACCAGCCGGCATCGCCCTTCGACCGGCGGAACTCGCGAACCGCGATCGTCCAGGATGCCCCTTCGAGGGCGAAGGCGATGGCCAGCACGATATAGTTGACCGTTGGATCGACCAGCGGCTCGGGGTCGCGGACGTGTAGCCAGCCTTCATAGATCGAGATGCCGGCGCCCAGCGCGAAGATCAGGATGGCGACGACGAACGCCCAGAAATACAGCTCGCGGCCATAGCCGAAGGGGTGGATGGCATCCGGCCCGCGCTTGGCGCGCTTCTGGCCATAGAGCAGCAGGATCTGGTTGCCGCTGTCGACGACCGAATGGACGCCCTCGGTCAGCATCGACGACGATCCGGTGATGCCGGCGGCGACGAACTTGGCCACGCCGATGCCCAGATTGGCCGCCAGCGCGCCGTAGAGGACGATGTTCTCGCGAATACGCGCGGTCAGGCCGGTATCGGGCATGGAGCGCTAAGCGTCCCATCGGGGTCGTTGTTCCGCCGCGAAAACAAACCCCGCCGGTGGGTGCCGGCGGGGTGCCTCCTTCCCCAAGGAAGTCTTGGACGGTGGGGTGCGTTACTGTCATTCGAAGCGTGCACTTCGACTTCGCTCAGTGCGAACGGAGGTTGGGACAAAGGCCTCGTGTCAGAGCTGATCCCAAACCGCCGTTCAGCTTGAGCCCTTCGACTGGCTGGCAAGCCAGCCGCTCAGGATAAACTTCGGCGCGTTGCGCCGAAGTCGAAGGCCAAGGGATCACCTCAAGAGGCGATCCGCCCCAGCCGGTGGTAGAGATGCGCGAACTTCACCGAGCGGGGATCGTCCGCGACGCGCTTGACGTGTTCGGCGATGGCTTCCTTCATCAGCGCGAAGTCCTCGGTCGAGAAGACGGCACGGCTGCGTTGGGGTTCGGTCTGCATGATCAGGTCTCCTTTCCATTTCGGGGTTATTATGCCGCCTGCTCGAACTGGGCGGCTTCGGTCGATTCGGCGAGTGCGGTGGTCGAGCTTTCGCCGCCCGCTGCCACTTGGGCAACGAGGTCGAAATAGCCCGTGCCCACCTCGCGCTGGTGGCGGGTCGCGGTATAGCCATGGTCCTCGGCGGCGAACTCGGCCTGTTGCAGTTCGGAATAGGCCGCCATGCCCCGATCGCGATAACCGCGCGCCAGCTCGAACATGCCGAAGTTCAGCTGGTGGAACCCCGCCAGCGTAACGAACTGGAACTTGTACCCCATCGCCCCGATCTCGCGCTGGAAACGGGCGATGTCGTCGCGGTCGAGATTCTTCTCCCAGTTGAAGCTGGGCGAGCAATTATAGGCCAGCATCTTGTCCGGATGCTCGCGCTTGATCGCCTCGGCGAAGCGGCGCGCATCGTCGAGATTGGGCTTGGACGTCTCCCACCACAACAGGTCGGCATGGGGGGCGAAGGCCAGTCCGCGCTTGATGCAATGGTCGACGCCGGTTCCCTCCTTCAGGCGGTAGAAGCCCTCGGCGGTCCGCTCGCCCGTCAGGAACTCGCGGTCGCGCTCGTCGACCTCGGAGGTGATCAGGCGCGCGCTTTCGGCATCGGTGCGCGCGCAGATGATCGTCGGTACGCCCGACACGTCGGCCGCCAGCCGTGCCGCGTCCAGATTGCGGATATGCGTCTGGGTGGGGATCAGAACCTTGCCGCCCAGATGCCCGCACTTCTTTTCCGAGGCGAGCTGGTCCTCGAAATGGACCCCCGCCGCACCCGCCGCGATATAGGATTTCATGATCTCGAAGCAGTTGAGCGGCCCGCCGAACCCCGCTTCGGCATCGGCGACGATCGGGGCGAACCAATCGCGGGTGACGCCGCCCTCGGCATGTTCGATCTGGTCGGCGCGCGCCAGTGTCGCGTTGATCCGCCGCGCCAGTTCGGGCCCGGCATTGGCGGGGTAGAGCGACTGGTCCGGGTACATCTGTCCCGCCGTGTTGGCGTCGGCCGCCACCTGCCAGCCCGACAGATAGATCGCCTTCAACCCGGCGCGCACCATCTGCATCGCCTGATTGCCCGACAGCGCGCCCAACGCATGGACATAATCCTCGGTCCGCAACAGCTCCCAGAGCTTCAGCGCGCCGCGCCGTGCCAGCGTATGCTCGATCGCCACCGACCCGCGCAGCCGCTGGACATCGGCCGGGCTGTAGGGGCGCTCGATCCCGTCGAACCGCCCGGCGGGGGCGGGAATGAGGTCGGAGAAGCTGAGCGTCATGGCATATCCTTTACAAAGTCACTGTCCTTGATGATGAGATTGACGGGTGAGGGCGACGTAGAACAGCAAGTGGTAAGAAATGGCGGGTGATGACGTCATCATCGCCAAGCTATCAAAAGTCGCAATGTAAAGAATTGACAAGCTGGTTGGCGGGGCGCAGCATCGTCGGAGAGGGAGCGGCGACATGAGTACGGCAAAGCTGATCGCGGGCCATGCAGTGCGGCGGCTGCGTCGCCAGCAGGGTCTGTCGCAAGCGGCGATGGCCGAGATGCTCGACATCTCGCCCAGCTATCTCAACCTGATCGAACGCAACCAGCGGCCGGTGTCGGCGGCGTTGCTGGTCCGGCTGGTCGAGACGTTCGACTTCGATCCGCGCGCGCTGACGGCCGATGCGCCGGGCGGCGGCGCGGCGGCGATGCGGCGGCGGCTGGCCGATCCCATGTTCGCCGATCTGGAGATCGACCGCGCCGAGCTGGAGGAATGGCTGGCCGCAGCACCCGGCGGCGCGGAGGCGTTCGCCCGTGCCTTCGACCGTTGGAGCGGGGAGGGCGCGCGGGCCGCCACTCCGGTCGCGATCGATTCGACGATGATGGTCCGCCGCGAGATCGAACGCTGGCGCAATCACTTCCCGGATCTGGATGCCGCCGCCGAAATGCTGGCCGACGAACTCCGCATGGGGGCGGCCGATCTGTACGGTGCGCTTACCGAGCGGCTGCGCGTGCGTCATGCGCTGTCTATCCGCATCCTGCCGATCGACATCCTGCCGGACACGCTCGTTCGCCTCGACCTTCATGCCCGCCAGATCCAGCTGTCGGAAATGCTGGAGGGGCCCGCACGCGTCTTCGCGCTGACGATGCAGCTGGGGCTGCTGGAGGCGCGGGGTGAGATCGACGCGCTGACGCGCGGCGCGGCGTTCGGTGACCGCACCGCCGAACGGCTGTTCCGCCGCTATCTGGGCCAGTATTTCGCCGCCGCGCTGGTCATGCCCTATGCGCGGTTCCTGCGCGCGTGCGAGGCGACGGGCTATGACCTGCCCGTCCTGGAGCGCCGCTTCGCCGTGTCGCGCGAGCAACTGGCGCACCGGCTGACGACGCTCGGCCGCGTGGGCGCGCGCGGCCTGCCCTTTTTCCTGATGCGGCTGGATCGGGCGGGGCAGGTGTCGAAACGCTATGCCGGCCCCGCGCATCCCGCGCTGGTCGAGGCGGAGGGGCGCTGCCCCTTGTGGCGGGCGCTGTCCCTGGTCGACCGGCCGGGCGAGACGCTGACCGAGCTGGTCGAAATGGAGGGCGGCGTGCGGCTCCTGACCATGGCCTCGGGCATCGAGAAGGCGGGACGTTCGATCAGCGGGGTCACCGCGCGCTTCGTCATCGTCCTGGGGGTGGAGGCGTCGCTGGCCGATGGACTGGCGGCGGCGCGGGGGCGCGACCTGAAGGGAGCGGCGACGCCGATCGGGCCGGGGTGCCGGCGCTGCACCCGCCCCGACTGCCCGCAGCGATCGCATCCCCCCATGGGCCGCAGCCTGCTGACCACCGAGCGTGAACGGCGGGTCGCGCCGCTCGTCTTCGCGGGCGACTGACCATGGCTTCACCATTTTTAAGCATCATGGAACTAGGGTTCGCGCGATGAGAGCTTTGTCGCATCGCCATCGGTCCTTGCAGTTCCGCTTCGCGGTGATGCTGACCATCGGCCTGCTGGTGTCGCTCGCGCTGTGCGGACTGGGCCTGGTGCTGGGCAGCCAGCTGCTGACGACGGTCAAGGCGAACCGCCATCTGACGGCGACGATCACACGACATGATGCCGAGGACGCCCGGCTGCGCGCGCTGCGCATCGCGATCGGCGATCTGACCCGCGACGTGGAAAAGGGGCGTGCCGTCGCCGATGCGCGCTGGCGGCCGCTGGAGCGTGAGACGGTCGCCGGCCTGTCGACACCCGTCACCGTCTCGCCCGACATGCCCCGGTCGATCCATGTCGCGCTGATCGCCGAGCATCGCGTGCAACGCCAATTCGCCACGGCGGCGATGGCGCTGATGGCCGGCGCACGCCAGGGAGCCGCATCGGTCAAGGCCGGGATGCCCGCCTTCGTCGCCAGCCTGCACGCGCTGGAACAGGCGCGGCAGACCTCGCACGATCTGCTCAACCGGCAGCTCGCGATCAGCGGAACGCAGGTCGAGCAGCTGGCGCGCCATGCGCTGATCCAGGTGGCGATGGCGGGCGTGTTGATCCTGTTCTTCGTCACCCTGTTGATCGTCTGGCTGCGGCGGCGGATCGTGCGGCCGCTGCTCGACATCGTCGCGGCGATCCGGACGATGAATGCCGGCCAGCCGCTCGCCCCCTTGCCCATGGCGGCCGACCATGACGAGATCGGCGAACTGACGCGCGGGCTGGAGGCGCTGTCGCGCGCGGGCGCGGAGCGGGCGCGGATTCAGCGTCAGGTCGAGTATCTGGCGCATCACGATCCGCTGACCGGGCTGGTGAACCGCGTGGTCTTTTCCGAACGGCTGGCCGCGCTGTTGCTGGCGGGGCAGCGGGTCGCGCTGCTCGCGATCGATCTGGACGGGTTCAAGGGGGTCAACGACACGCTGGGCCATGCGACCGGGGACAAGATGCTGATCCGCACCGCCGCGCTGCTGGCGACGGCGGCACGCGAGGGCGATGTGGTCGCGCGGATCGGCGGCGACGAGTTCGCGATCATCCATGTCCTGTCCGATGGGGAGCGTGACGCCGCCGCGTTGGTCGAGCGGATATTCGCGATTGCGGGCCATGAGGCCGCCACCCCGGTGATCCGCCTGAGCATCGGCGTCGCCCTGTCGCAACATCATGCGCTGGAGGGGGATGAACTCCATGCCTGTGCGGACATCGCGCTGTATCGCGCGAAGGCGGACGGTCGCAATCGCGCGCGCCATTACGACGCGGCGATGGACGAGGAGCGCCGGCAGCGCCGCTGGCTGGCGCATGAACTATGCGACGCGGTGACGCGCGGCGAACTGCATCTGGCGTTCCAGCCGATCGCGGACTGCGCGACGCGGCGGATCATCGGGCAGGAGGCGCTGGCCCGCTGGACCCATCCGGTCCTGGGGGCGGTGTCGCCCGATGTCTTCATCGCCATCGCCGAAGAGGATGGCCTGATCGCCGAGATCGGCCAGCATCTGCTCGTTGAGGCGCTGACGGTGGCGCGGCAATGGCCAATCGAATGGATGCTGGCGATCAACCTGTCGCCCGTCCAGCTGCGCGACCCGGCGCTGGCGGCGCGGATGCTGGCGGCGATAGAGGCGCTAGGCTTTGCCCCGTGCCGGTTGGAAGTCGAGGTGACCGAGGGCGTGCTGATCGACGAGCGCGACACCGCCATGGCCAATTTGCGGGCCCTGCGCGCCGCCGGGGTCCGCATCGTGATGGACGATTTCGGAACCGGCTATTCGTCGCTCAGCAGTTTGCAGCAATTCCCGTTCGACAAGATCAAGATCGACCGTAGCTTCATCGCCGGGATGAACGAGGAGGGGCCGGCGCTGTCGATCGTGCGGGCCTCGGTCGGCCTGGGGCGCAGTCTGAACATCCCCGTCGTGGCCGAGGGTGTGGAGAGCGAGCAGCAATATGCGGTGCTGCAGGCGCTGGGCTGCGAACAGATTCAGGGCTATCTGATCGGCCGCCCCGCCACTTTTCAGGCGAAGGCGGCCTGACGCAGATCGTTTCCGGCCGACAGGTCGCCGATCAGGCGAATGACCTCGTGGCCGGTATAGGGTTTCGGGAGGAAGCGAACCTCGGCCGGCAGCGTCGCCGGATCATATCCGGGTTCACCGGAGGTGACGATCACCGTGACGTGCGGATGGCTATCCCGCACTCGCGCGGCCAAGGCCGCACCGTCCAGCGACCCGGGCATCACCACATCGGTGAAGATCGCGCTGATGCCCGGATTGCTGTCGAGCATGCGCAGCGCTTCGTCCGCCGAGCTTGCCTGAACGACCTGGTATCCCGCATCCTCCAACGCGAATTGCGTATGGAGCAGCAGGAGGAACTGATCATCGACCACCATGATGGTACGTGGTGTAGAAGTCATGCGGCTTTAATGATTTGGTCATCGTGATGGTTTCCGCCGACTAACATATTTTATGTGGTTACGATCCGGCCGCATTTAGCCGCGCGAGTTGATCCTCCGACAGTCGGAGCCGCATGGCGGGGGTGAGTTCGGACAACTGCTTGACGCTGGTAGCACTCGCGATCGGCGCGGTGACGCCGGCCTGTGCCATCAGCCAGGCGAGCGCGACCTGCGCCGGAGTGGCCCCGGTTTCCTCGGCCACGCCGTCGAGCGCGGCGAGCACCTCCGCACCCTTGCCGTGAAGCAGTTCGCCCATCTTCTGTCCGCGCACGCTTTGCGACAGATCGGCCTCGCTGCGATATTTGCCGGTCAGGAAGCCCGAGGCGAGGCCGTAATAGGGCACGACGCCGATATTCTCGGTGACGCAGTAATCCTGCAGCTCGCCCTCATATTTGTGGCGGCTGACCAGATTATATTCGGGCTGCAGCACATGGTAGCGCGGGAGGCCGGCGTCGCGCGCGGCGTTGTTGGCGCGCATCAGCCGGGCGGCATGGAAGTTGGAGGCGCCGATCACGCGGACCTTGCCCGCCTCGACCAGCCTGGCGAAGGCCTCCATCACCGTCTCCTGCGGCTGATCCTCGTCATCCTGATGCGCGAAATACAGGTCGATGCGGTCGGTCTGGAGCCGCTTGAGCGACGCTTCCGCCGCCGCGGCGATGCGCGCGGGGGCCAGCTTCTCGCCGCCCTCGCCGGGCAGCATGCCGACCTTGGTCGCGATCAGCACCTGGTCGCGCTTGCCGCTGGCCTTCAGCCATTCGCCGATCATCGTCTCGGACTCGCCGCCCCGATGGCCGTCGACCCAGGCGGAATAGACGTCGGCGGTATCGATCATCGTGCCGCCCTGGTCGACGAATGCGTCGAGCACCGCGAAACTCGCGTCCCGGTCGGCGGTCCAGCCGAAGACGTTGCCGCCCAGCACCAGCGGCGCGATCATCAGGTCGGTCGAGCCCAGGCGGCGGAGCGGCGTATCGGTCATGACGGCATCAGCTTTCGTTATCGGTGGATGTCGTCGCCTCAACGTCCGAAGGGGCGATCGCGTTCAGATCGACCGCCTTGGCGTCGAGCATCGCGGCGGCTTCGTTCAGCTGGCGGTTCTCCGCCTCGCTCAGCCCCTCGGGCTGGTCGTTGGAGGAACAGGCGGCAAGCGCCAGCAGCGCGGCGGCGGTCAGGATGCGGATCATGGCGCGGATGATGCCAAAGCCGGGGTGTTGAAGGGAAGGGGGAACCCGCCGGACGGGGGCGAGCGTTGGGGCGATCTGTTTCCAAGACATGAGGTCATGGTCATGCTCGCATCGTTCAAAATGGGTCTGGTCGGCGGACAGCGCGCGATGACGCCGCTTGCCGCCGTGTCGATCGCCGCCGCGCGGGGCGAATTGAAGCCGGGCAAGGGCGTGCTGCGCTGGCTGGCCAATCCGGTCGT
Organism: Sphingomonas pseudosanguinis; assembly: GCF_014196255.1. GTDB lineage: Bacteria > Pseudomonadota > Alphaproteobacteria > Sphingomonadales > Sphingomonadaceae > Sphingomonas > Sphingomonas pseudosanguinis. The sequence goes on along the minus strand of NZ_JACIDH010000003.1, from coordinate 165,476 downwards.
CGTCGTCGGCACGCTGGCGCTCGCGATCGGTGAAATGGCGGGCGACAAGCAGAAGACCGCGCCCGATCGGATCGTGCCGATCGGTCTGGTCGCGCGCTTCACGACCTCGGCGATCGCCGGCGCGGCGCTGGTCGACCCCAAGCGTCGCTGGCTGGGTGCGGCGATCGGCGGCGTGACGGCGGTGGTCGCTTCCTATCCCGGCTGGCGCGGGCGGATGGCCGCATTGGGACGCTACGGCCAGACCAAGACGGGCTTCGCCGAGGACGTCGCGGTGCTCGCCAGCGCGGCCGGGATCGTGCGCGGGCGGGTCTGACCGGCTCAGCGGTCCCGATCGGCGGGAAACAGCCGGGCGAACCAGCGCCGCCCGACATGAAACCATGCCACCGCCAGGAGCAGCCCCAGCAACAGGGGCGGCCCCAGATAGGCGAGCAGGGTCAGGACCGTCGTGATCGTCCAGCTGAGCGAGGCATAGGCGATGTTCGCTACCTCGCTCAGCTGCGCCTGTAGTCCGACGCCGGACCCGGCGGCGTAATAGAAGCTGATGGGCGTGAAGGTGACGCTGGCCTGGGTGGCGGCCTTGGCGGCGAGATTGTCGCGTTCCTGCCGCTCCAGCGCGGCGCGGCGGGTCAGCAATTCGCTTCGTTCGGCAGCCGGCAGGCCCTGAATCGCCAGCCTTTTGTCGATTTCACTCCGATCGGTCCGGGCATCGGCGGCGCTGGCATCGGCCTGTTGGATGTCGGGCACGGTATCCTTGCCGATGATCTCGGCACCGGTCAGCGCGCCGCCCGCCGCTTCGACCCGCTTGACGCCTTCCCGGCCAAAGGTACGGGCGATGGCCGAGGCGACACTCATATCCAGACTGGCGGAGGCGCGACCCGAACTGTCGACGTTGAACGCCATGCCGGTGATACGGCACCGTGCGCCCAGCCGCTCGCATGCCTGCGCTTGCAACTCCTGTGCATCGGAAATCCGCGCCGACGGCAGGCGCACGTCGTAGCGATAGGAAAAGGCCAGGCCGCCGGCCTTGCTCGCGGTTTCGCCGGCCTGATCCTGATCGGGCGCCTTGCTGCAACCCGCCAGGACCAGCAGCGCCATTCCAATGCCGAACCACCGCATGATCAACTCCCCATCGATCGTTTTCAAAACGTATCGATGTGATGGGAATTGCGTCAAGCCGGCTCAACGCACTCAGTCGGCTAGCGCGGGAAACACGGTCCACTTCTCGTCCGACCGCGCGCTTTCCAGCACCGCCTCGACGAACGCCATCGTCCGCAATCCGGATTCCAGCCCCGGAAACCAGTCGGGCTCACCCAATGCGCCACCCGTCGGGGCATCGTCGCGCAGGCTTCCCGCGACCGCGCGGTAGAGGTTGCCGAACGCCTCGATATAGCCCTCCGGATGGCCCGAGGGAGTGCGCAGGCGGGGCAGGGTGGTGGGGCTGAGGCCCGGGCCGCCGGCGCGGACGATCTCGGCGGGGCGGTCGAGCCAGCGCAGGGTCAGCGTGTTCGGCTCCATCTGCGACCATTCCAGCCCGCCCTTCTCGCCGTGGATGCGGATGCGCAGGCCATTCTCCTCGCCAGCCGCCACCTGCGTGGCGCGCAGCGTGCCGCGCGCGCCCTCGGCGAAGCGCAGCAGGACATTGACGTCGTCGTCGAGCATCCGTCCCGCCACATGAGTGGTCACATCCGCCGACAGCGCCTCGACCGTGAGGCCGGAGACATGCTCGGCCAGCTGGAAGGCATGGGTGCCGATATCGCCCAGCGCGCCGCCGAGACCCGCCCGCGCGGGATCTGTGCGCCACTCGGCCTGCTTGTTGCCTTCGCGGTCGAGCGGGCTGCTCAGCCAACCCTGGACATATTCGACATGGACCAGCCGGACGCGACCGAAATCGCCGCGCGCGACGCGGGCGCGCGCCTCTTCGACCATCGGATAGCCGCTATAGGTGAAGGCCAGCGCGTAAAGCCGGCGCGACGCCCGCGCCGCCTCGGCGATGGCTTGCGCCTCGGCCAGGTTCATCGCCATCGGCTTTTCGCTGAACACGGGGAAGCCCGCATCGAGCGCGGCGATCGCCATGGGGGCGTGGAGATGGTTGGGCGTGACGATCGCGACCGCGTCGATCCGTTCGCCCTCGGGGCGCGCGCGTTCGTCGGCGAGCAGCGCATCCAGCGTGTCATGGACCCGCGCAGGGTCGAGGCCGAGCTGTTCGCCGGTGCGCCGGTTGCGTGCTGGGTCGCTGCTGAACGCACCCGCGACCAACTGCCAGTCGCCATCCAGCGCCGCCGCCATCCGGTGCACGCCGCCGATGAACGCGCCCTCGCCGCCGCCCGCCATCGCCAGTTTCAGCCTGCGTCCCGCCATCATCCTCTCCCGTCATGCGCGTCGCTCGAAAGGCGACATTCGATACTTGCAAGCCACGGGTTTACCGGTAAACTCCGTGTAGAACCAGCGAGTCTGGACAAGAAAATTTCAGGAGAGAGAGGATGAGGCAACTCGTCTGGTTGGCCGCCCTGCCGGGCACGATCGCGATGATGCTGGCGGTGCAGGCACCTTCGACCGCGCAGACCGCGCCCGCCGCCGGGGCGCAGGCGTTCGCCGCGTGCCGCGCGTGCCACACGCTCAACAAGGGCGGGCGCAACGGGGTCGGCCCCAATCTGAACGGCGTCTTCGGGCGGCAGGCGGGCAGTATCGCCGGCTTCAACTATTCACCCGCGATGAAGGCGTCGGGGCTGAAATGGGATGACAAGACGCTGAATGAATTCATCGCCGCGCCGATGAAGAAGGTGCCGGGCACGCGCATGCCGATCGGCGTCGCCGACCCCGCCAAGCGCGCCGCGCTGATCGCGTACCTCAAGGCCGAGACCGCGAAGTGACCGAGACCGCCCCATCCTCGGCGATGCGCGGGCCGGGTATCTTCCTGGCACAGTTCATGGGCGATGCCGCCCCGTTCGACACGCTCGACTCGGCGGCGGGCTGGATGGCGGAAGCGGGTTATGAGGGCGTGCAGATCCCGACTTGGGATGCGCGCTGCATCGACCTGAAGCTGGCCGCCGAAAGCCAGGATTATTGCGACGATCTGGCCGGGCGCTGCGCCGAGGCGGGCGTCGCGATCACCGAATTGTCGACCCATTTGCAGGGGCAACTGGTCGCGGTCCATCCCGCCTATGATGCGGCGTTCGACGGCTTCGCGCCCGAGGCGGTGCGGGGCAAGCCGGCCGAACGACAGGAATGGGCGGTCCAGCAACTGCGTTACGCCGCCAAGGCCAGCCGGCGATTGGGCTTGAACGCGCACGCGACCTTCTCGGGCGCGTTGCTCTGGCCCTTCGTTTACCCTTGGCCGCAGCGGCCCGCCGGGCTGGTGGCGGAAGGGTTCGCCGAACTCGGCAAGCGCTGGCGGCCGATCCTGGACGCGTTCGAGGAGGAAGGTGTCGACCTCTGCTACGAACTCCATCCCGGCGAAGACCTGCATGACGGCGTGACGTTCGAGCGGTTCCTGGAGGCGGTCGGCGGCCATGCCCGCGCCAACATCCTCTACGACCCCAGCCATTTCGTGCTGCAGGCGATGGATTATCTGCAGTTCATCGACGTTTATAACGACCGCATCCGCATGTTCCACGTCAAGGATGCCGAGTTCAATCCGACCGGCCGCGCGGGCGTCTATGGCAGCTATGGCGACTGGGTCGACCGGCCGGGGCGGTTCCGCTCGCTGGGCGACGGACAAGTCGATTTCGGCGGCATTTTCTCCAAGCTGACGCAATATGGCTATGCCGGCTGGGCGGTGCTGGAATGGGAATGCTGCCTGAAGCATCCCGAGGACGGCGCGCGGGAGGGGGCGCCCTTCATCGCCGCGCATATGATCCGGCGGGCCGAGCGCGCCTTCGACGATTTCGCCGGTGGGGGCGATCCGGCCGCCAATCGGCGCTGGCTGGGAATTTGAAATATGCTCTCCGTCATTGCAAGCGCAGCGAAGCAATCCAGTGCCCGGGCAAGACGCCCTGGATTGCCGCGCTTCGCTTGCAATGACGGATAATAATTCAATGGCTTGACCATTCGCTCCGGACGGTCAAGTCTGACAAAAAAGATAAGCGGGAGAGGGGCATGGAAGCGATACCGGAGAATCGGTCGCGGCTATTCTGGCTGAGCGTGCTGGCCCTGTTCACGGCCGCCGCCAGCGCGGCGCTGCGTGCGGCGGTGGCGAGCAGCCTGAAGGCGCAGTGGATCGACCCGATCGCGCCGGTCGAGGCGGGGGAGTTGATCGGATCGGCGCTGGGGTCGGCCTTTCTGGGCTTTGCCGCGACCCTGTTCGTGGCGAGCGCGCTGCTCGACCGGATCGGTGCGCGCCAGATGCTGATCGGCTGCGGCCTGTGTTTCCTCGTCGGCACGACGGCGATCATCGGGGCGGGCTCGGTCGCCAGCGGCATGGGCGTCTATCATGTCGTCTGGGGCGGGATGCTGCTCAGCGGTATCGGCTGGGGTCTGGCGGAAGCGTCGATCAACCCGTTGACCGCACGGCTTTATCCCGAAGACACGACGCATCGCCTGAACGTGCTTCATGCCTGGTATCCCGGCGGGCTGATCGTCGGCGGTCTGGCGGGAGTGTTCCTGGCGGAGGCGCTGTCGTGGCAGGCGATCATGGCGCTGGTGCTGATCCCGGCGCTCGGCGTGCTGGTGATGGCGGCGACCACCCGTTTTCCGCCGGTCCCCCGCGAAGTCCGTGACGTCGGTTTCGGCGGCATGATCGCCGAAGTCTTCAAGCGGCCGAGCTTCTTCGTCTGGTTCGCCGCGATGTTCCTGACCGCCGCCTCCGAACTCGCGCCGGGCCAGTGGCTCGACGTGGCGCTCAGCAGCCGGGTGGGTATGCGCGGCATCCTGCTGCTGGTCTATGTCAGCGCGCTGATGTTCGTGTTCCGCCATTTCGCCGGGCGGATCGCGGGGCGGTTGTCCAATCCGGGGCTGCTCTGGGTGTCGAGCCTGCTGGCGGGGATCGGTCTGTTCCTGCTGTCGCGCGCGCAGTCGCCGGTGGCGGCGATCCTGGCCTCGACCGTGTGGGGGCTGGGCGTCTGCGCGATGTGGCCGACCATGCTCGCCTCGGTCGCCGAGCGTTATCCGCGCGGCGGTGCCTGGGCGCTCGGGCTGGTCGGATCGGCGGGTGCGCTGGCAAGCTTCTTCGTGCTGCCGCGCCTCGGCGCGATGTTCGACGCCGCCAAGGTCGAGCTGGCCGGTGGACCGGAGGCGTTCACCCGGCTGACCGGCGAGGCGCTGCGCCAGGTCGAGGATGCGGCGGCATCGCAATCCTTCGCGCGGCTGGCGATCGTGCCGGTGATCCTGTTGTTCGTCTTCGGCGGAATCTGGCTGGCCGAGCGCCGCCGTCCCCGCCGCCCTGTCGCGGAGAGCGTCGCATGAACTGGTCGCGTCGTACCGTCATCGGTGGCTTGGCCGCCGCCGTCCCCGCCACCACGCTGGCGGGACAGAAGGCCGGTCGATCTTCGAATGCCGCGCGCTTCACCCTGGGCTTCGCGCCGCATCTGGGCAGCTTCGCCAGCCGGGGCGACAGCTCGGTCGAGCAGATCGCCTATGCCGCCGATCAGGGCTTCTGGGCCTGGGAGGACAATGAGTACCGCCTCCGCCCCATCGCGGAGCAGGAGGCGATCGCCAAGGCGCTGCGCGACCGCAAGATGACGATGGGCGTGTTCGTCGCGTCGATGCCCAAATGGTCGGAATCGCGGCCCTTGCTGGGTGGTGACGACGATGCCGAGCGACAGGCGTTTCTTGCCGATGTGACCAGCGCGGTCGATGTCGCAAAACGGGTCGGCGCGACGCGGATGACGGTCGTCACCGGCTTCATGGACAAGCGTCTGCACCCCGCGATCCAGATGGGGCGGGTCATCGACGTAATGCGCCGCGCGGGCGACATCGTCGCGCTGCATGGGATGGCGCTGGTGATGGAGCCGCTCAATACGCGGACCAACCATCCGGGCGTCTTCATGCAGTCGATCGCGGAGGGCTATGCGGTCGCGCGCGGCGCGAACAGCCCGGGCGTGAAGGTGCTGGCCGACCTCTATCACGAGCAGATTCAGTCGGGGAATCTGATCCCGACGATGAAGCTGTGCTGGGACGAGATCGGCTATATCCAGTTCGGCGACAATCCCGGCCGCAACGAGCCGGGCAGCGGCGAGATCAACTACGCCAATGTCTGCCGCTTCCTGAAGGCGCAGGGCTATGCCGGGGTGATCGGCATGGAGCATGGCAATTCGGTCAAGGGCCGGGCGGGCGAAGACAAGCTGATCGCCGCCTATCGCGCGATCGATCCGAGAATATGAGGAGGGGAGCGATGCGGATATTGCCGTTGATCGCACTGGCCGTGGCGAGCGTCGCGGTGGCGCAAGACAAGCCGGGGCTGGGGTTCCGCGACACGCCGATCCTGCCCGGTGGCAAATGGCATGTCCATGACCCCGACCGACCCGCGCCCAAGGTCGTGACGCCCGCCGCGCAACCCGGCGGCGCGCCGTCCGATGCGGTGGTGTTGTTCGACGGGCGCTCGATGGATGCGTGGACGCCCAGCGGCAAGCCGTGGGTGCTGAAAGACGGCGCGATGACCGTGCCGCCACGCGACGGCAAGGCGGAGAGCGTGCTGGTCAGCAAGCAGAGCTTCGGCGATGTACAGATGCACCTCGAATTCCGCTCGCCGACCCCGCCGCAGAAAGCGTCGCAGGATCGCGGCAATAGCGGCATCTGGTTCATGCAGCGCTACGAAGTTCAGATCCTCGACGGCTATGACAACCCGACCTATGCCGATGGCACGGTCGGTGCGGTCTATGCCTGGAAGCCGCCGCTGGTGAACCCGTCGCGCAAGCCGGGCGAATGGCAGAGCTATGACATCGTCTTCGAGCGGCCGCGCTTCGCGGCGGACGGCAAGCTACTGCGCCCCGCCTATGTCACCGCGTTCCTGAACGGGGTGCTGGTCCAGAATCATCAGGCGATGCTGGGCACCACCGTCTGGCGGCAGATCGGCCAGTATCAGGCGCATGGCGATGCCGCGCCGATCCAGCTTCAGGATCATGATTCGCCCGTTTCGTTCCGTAATATATGGGTCCGCCCGCTGCCGCCCGAGGCGATCGCGCAGGACCTGCCGGAGGATGCCCGATGATCGCCCACCCCCATATCGACCGCCGCCACGCGCTGGCGGGGATCACCGCCATGTTCGGCTCCGCGCTGTTCGCGCCCATCGCCCGTGCGGCGGGCGCCGTGGAACAGACGCGCGGTGCCATCCCCGTCCTTTCCGAAGGGCCGCCCAGCGTCGCGGTCTTCACCCCCACCCAACGCGCGACGATGACCGCGCTGGCCGAGCGGGTGCTGCCGACCACCGACACCCCCGGCGCGATCGCCGCCGAGGTGCCGGCGTTCATCGAGAAGATGCTGGCCGACTGGTCGCTGCCCGAGGACCGGGTGCCGATCGTCAACGGGCTGAACGCGATCGAGGCGCGCAGCCAGAGCGTCAACAAGCTCGCCGCCGCCAAGGCGACCGCGCAGCAGCAGGACACGCTGCTGACCGAGGCGATGGAGGGCGTCATCCCCGAGGGCCGTGCCTTTTTCGAGCCGTTCCGGCAGCTCGTCATCACCGGCTATTACACGTCCGAAATCGGCATCACGCAGGAGCGCGAATATCTGCCCGTGCCCGGCGAATATAATGGTGCCTTCCCCTATTCTCAGGTCAACAAGGTATATTCGGCATGATCGATCGTCGTTCGCTCATCGGCGCCGGGCTGGGTCTGGGCGCGGCCGGGTTCCTGCCGGGCGAGGCGCAGGCGGCGCAGCTTGGGCCCATCGGCTTGCAGCTCTATACGATCCGCGAGCTGTTCGCCGCCGATCCGGTCAAGACGCTCGAGGCGGTGGCCAGGATCGGCTATCGCGAGATCGAATATGGCGGTGGCGGCTATGACGCGATGGACCATGCCATGCTTCGCCGCACGCAGGACCGGCTGGGGCTGAAGGCACCGTCGATCCATGTCCCCTATGAAAGCCTGCGCGACAAGTTCGACCAGAGCGTGGCGATGGCCAAGACGCTGGGCGCGGACACCGTCATCCTGCCCTATATGACCGACGAGCATCGCACCGAGGCGGGATGGAATGCGGCGCTGCCCAATTTCAACCGCTTTGCGCAAGGCTTGAAGAAGGCAGGGCTGGGCTTCGCCTATCACAATCATGATTTCGAGTTCACCGTGAAGCCGGGCGGCGTCAGCCTGTACGAGCGGCTGCTGAAGGCGACCGACCCCAGGCTCGTGAAGCTGGAGATCGATCTCTATTGGGCGCTGCACGCGGGCGAGGATGTGAAGGCGCTGATCCGGCGGCTGGCCGGGCGCATCTATGCCTATCATGTCAAGGATGCGCGTGCCGATGGCAGCATGACGGCGGTGGGCGCGGGCCAGACCGACTTCGCCTCGATCTTCAAGCTCAACGGGCTGGCGGGCGTGAAGCATTTCTATGTCGAGAACGACCAGGCGCCCGCGCCCTATCTGCCCGACATCACGACCAGCTACCGGACGCTGCGGGCGTTGCGGTTCTAAACCATGCCACATCCCGTCATTGCGAGCACGGCGAAGCAATCCAGAGCCGCGGGCAAGACGCCCTGGATTGCTTCGCTCCGCTCGCAATGACGCACCAATATAACGACATAAGAGATTAGGGAGGACAGCCATGGCGGCGACGGACCGTTTCGACGCGATCGTGATCGGGTCGGGCATCAGCGGCGGGTTCGCCGCCAAGGAACTGACCGAAAAGGGCCTGCGCGTCCTGATGCTCGACCGGGGCGTCATGGTCGAACATGGCGAGGGCTATCCCTATGACGGCAAGCCCGCCTTTGAGGTGCCGGCGCGCAACATCATGCCCAAGCCGTTGATGGACAGCGACTATTTCATCGCCAAGCATGGCTATGTCGCACCAAGCAATCGCAAATTCTACAATGACGACCGGCTGAACCCCTATGCCTATGACGAGGGGAGCAAATTCTACTGGATCAGGCCCGGCGCGGTCGGCGGCAAGTCGCTGATCTGGGGACGCTGGTCGTTCCGCTGGAGCCCGGATGACTTCCTGGCGAACAAGCGCGAGGGCGTCGCGGCTGACTGGCCGATCCGATATGAGGATGTCGAGCCCTGGTACGCCTATGTCGAGAAATATATCGGCGTGTCCGGCTCGCGCGAAAACCTGCCCTATCTGCCCGATAGTGAGTTCCAGCCGCCGATCCCGATGAACGTCGCGGAAAAATGGCTGAAGGAGCGGCTGGAGGGCCAGTTTCCGGGCCGCAAGCTGATCAATACCCGCCTGTCCAACATGACCGAGGACAAGCCCGACCAGAACCGCACCAAATGCCAGTTCCGCAACCAGTGCGGCAATGGCTGTTCCTTCGGCGCCTATTTTTCGACCCAGGCGGTGACCTTACCGGCGGCGCGCGCGACCGGGCGGCTGACGTTGCAGTCGGATGCGGTGGTGACCGGCATCGACTATGATGCGGCCAGGAAGAAGGTGACCGGCGTCCGCTATATCGATGCCAAAACCGGTCAGGCGATGCAGGCGACCGCGAACCTGGTCTTCGTCTGCGCATCGTCGATGGCGTCGGTGCAGATTCTGATGAACTCGCGCGCGGCCGGTTCGGAGCGGAGCCATTTCGACTCGAGCGGGACGCTCGGCCGCTACGTCATGGACCATATCTTCCGCGTCGGCGTGTCGGGCGAGATCCCCGGCATGGACGACCTGATCGAATATGGCCGGCGGCCGGGCGGGGTCTATGTGCCGCGCTTCCGCAATCTGAAGGGCGACGAGGGCCTCGGCTTCAAGCGGGGTTATGGCTATCAGGGATCGGCCTATCGCAACGCGGCCAAGCCGGTCGGCTTCGGTGCCGAGATGAAGCACGGCATGCGCCGCTATGGCCCGTGGCAGTTCAGCATGGGCGCATTCGGTGAATGCCTGCCATACGAGGACAATCGCGTCTCGCTCCACCCGAGCAAGGTCGACCGCTTCGGCGTGCCGCTGATGAAGTTCGACGTCACCTTCCGCGACAATGAGCTGAAGATGATGGCGGACGCGCGGCGCGAGGGCGAGGCGATGCTGCGCGCGGCGGGGATGAAGAACGTCACCAGCGGCGAGCAGGAGCATATTCCCGGCGACGCGATCCACGAAATGGGCGGCGCGCGCATGGGCGCGGACCCGCGCACCTCGGTGCTCAACAAATGGAGCCAGGCGCATGACGCTTCCAACCTGTTCGTCACCGATGGCGCGCAGATGGCCTCGATCTCGTGCGTGAACCCCTCGCTGACCTTCATGGCGCTGACCGCGCGGGCGGTCGACCATGCGGTCAAGGGGCTGAAGGCGGGCGCGGTCTGACGCACGGGGCTCCCCGGTCCATGGCGGGCACTGGCCGGTGACGGAAAAGCCCGTTACCGCCATGCCGGTCATGACCATGCGCAAGCCCGAGGGAGTCACGATCCGCGCGGTCGGCGAACGCGCCGGCGTGTCGGCGATGACCGTGTCCAACGTCATCAACGGCACCGGCAAGGTCGGGCCGGCGACGCGCGCGGCCGTGCTCGCCGCCGTCGAGGAACTGGGATACCGCCCCAATATCGCCGCACGCCGGCTGGCCAAGGCGCGCGCGACGACGCTGGGGCTGATCTATAGCGACCGGCGGACGCCCTTCATCGAATCCGTGTTGCTCGGCGCCCTGCGCGCGACCAATGCGCGCGGCCTGCAATTTATCGCCCAGGCCGAGGAGGGGCTGACCCGCGAAGCGGCCGAGGCGGCGGTACGCGCGCTGGTGCAGAGCGGCGCGGCGGGCGTGCTCCTGGTGCCGCCCTTCGCCGAACTGCTCAGCGGGTCGGGGCTGTTCGAGCAACTTGGCGTCGCGGCGGCGGCGATCGCGACGGGCCATGCCTTGCCGGACATTTCGACGGTGCGGATCGACAATCGGACGGCGATGGCGGCGCTGACCCGGCATGTCACGGGGCAGGGACATCGCCGGATCGGTTTCGTCGCGGGGCTGGCGCGCTTCTCGGTGGCGGACGAGCGGCTGGCGGGCTTTCGCGACGGGCTGGTGGCGAGCGGCTTGGCCATCGATCCGACGCTGGAGATACGCGGCGAGTTCGAACCGGCCAGCGGCGCGGCGGCGGCGCGCGTCCTGCTGTCGCGCCCCGACCGGCCTAGCGCGATCCTGTGCAGTAGTGACGACATGGCCGCCGGGTTGATCGGCGAGGCGCATCGCATGGGGCTGTCCCTGCCACGCGATCTGGCGGTCACCGGCTTCGACGACACCGCGATCGCAGCGCGGCTCTGGCCGCCCTTGACTGTCATCCGCCAGCCGGTGGGCGACATGGCCTTCCGCGCGGTCGAGCAGGTGTTGACGTCGCTACGGTCACGCGCGGTGGAGGACCGGGTGGTGCCGCATGAACTGGTGGTGCGGGAGTCGGTGGGGCGGGGATAGGGAGCGGGCCGCCTGTTTGCCGAGCCCGATCTGGCCTGACTTTAGGCCCCGGTCATAGCCGCGACATGGCAAACGGCTTGTGCAACGAGAACCCCGACCGCGAACCGCCCGACACTCGCGGTGTTGTTCAGATCGGGCAAAAGCATCTTGGCCCTCCATCGGCAGAATAGGCTTCCGCCGGCAATCAGGACCAAGCCTGTGAGCCAGCCGGTCGATAGAAAGCTTGGCAAGGGTAAGGTTTTTAAGCCTGCGTAACTCGTGATGATCAGGCCAGCCAGGATGGCGAAGCTCATCATCTTATTTGACCGACGATGCGGGAATCCCTCGGAGCGCAAGTTCATTCAATATTCTCCCCGCATAGAAGCTGTAATAATCTTTAGATTGTCCGGAAAATTGATTGAGAAGCGCTGCGCCAAACGCCAGCGCGGGATGATTTTTGAGACGTGCGGCAACGCCAACACCCGCTACCGCGTCACCGGTTCGATCACCAGGTATCGCGGATAAACCGGCAATTTTCGAAAGTTCGCGCCAATGGGTCTTGTTTTCAGGAGTCGATAGACAAGCATGATATGCGAATGGCTTTTCAAAAACGTCGCGAGAAAGCGATATGATTTTGGCGCGAATGGCGATGCGTTCCGCTGATTTTACGAAAGCCGCAAGATCTTGATGCCAGCGGTTCGAATATAGGTCGAAGGATGGGTGGCTGTGCAACGGCTTGGGGCGTCCCTTGGCCTTCGACTTCGCTCAGGCTGAACGGGGGCGGGTAATTGCCGAATGGAGAGCGTGTCTTGAAAAGCTTCATGAGAGCGCTTGTTAAAAACGAATTTCATTCCTCCCCTGCAAGGGGAGGGGGACCATGCGCAGCATGGTGGAGGGGTGTCACCGGTTGAGAGGAAGGTCTTACCTTGCCAGCGGCCACACCCGTCCGTCAGGCCTTCGGCCTGCCACCTCCCCTTACAGGGGAGGAATATGGACGGCGTTAGCGTCGTTCAGCCCTTAACCAGTCCGTCCATATTCCGCGACCAGCGCCACCTCCTCGGCATCGCCCAGCACCACGCCGACGCGCTGGTGCAGGCCGATGGGGGCCACGTCCATGATCGGTTCCGCGCCGTCGATCGATGCGCCGCCCGCCTGTTCGATCAGGAAGCTCATCGGATTGGCCTCATAGAGCAGGCGCAACTTGGCCTTGCCCGTCTCGCGATGGTCGCCCGGATAGAGGAACACGCCGCCGCGCTTCAGGATGCGGTGGATGTCCGCCACCATCGAGGCGGTCCAGCGCATGTTGTAATCCTCGCCCAGCGGCCCCTCGGTGCCGAGGATGCGCTCCTCGATATAGCGGGCGATACCGGGCGACCATTGGCGGCGGCGCGCCATGTTGATCGCGAATTCGCGATTGCCCGACGGTATCCGCATCGGCCCGTCGGTCAGCCGCCACGATCCGATCTCGCGGTCGAGCGTGAATTCATAGACGCCGTCGCCGACCGTCAGGACCAGCAGCGTCTGCGGCCCGTAAATGGCATAGCCCGCCGCCACCTGCGCGCGGCCCGGTTGCAGGAAATCGGCCTCGGTCACTTCGCGGCCCGCGCAATCCTCGGGCGCGCGCAGGACCGAGAAGATGGTGCCGACCGACAGGTCGACATCGACATTGCTCGACCCGTCGATGGGATCGAACAGCAGCAGATATTCGCCGCGTGGGAAGCGGTTGGGGATGCGGTGGATCGTCTCCATCTCCTCCGACGCCATCGCCGCCAGATGCCCGCCCCATTCATTGGCGTCGAGCAGCAGGTCATTGGCGATCACGTCCAGCTTCTTCTGGACCTCGCCCTGCACATTCTCGCTGCCCAGCGAGCCCAGCACATCGCCCAGCGCGCCCTTGGAGATCGCCTGGTTCACCGCCTTGCACGCGCGCGCGACGGTTTCGATCAGCAGGCGGAGTTCGGGGGGGCAGGTCTCTTCGGATCGGCGCTGCTGCTCGATCAGGAACCGGGTCAGCGTGGTCTGGCGCGGGGTGGGCATCGTCGGAAGGCTCCGGGAAAGGACGGCGACGATCGACCCCGCGGTCTCCCTCCCGCTGGGCCGAACCATGGTGGCGGATGGTCCTTGCCCGTGCCCGGCGGCGTGCGCAACCATGGGTTAAGCAATGGAGGCGCTTTATCGGGACGTAGCAAATCTGTTATATCCTATGGCGACGATGGGATATGATGAGGCTCGGAGGATCATGATGTCGAGCAGGCCGTTCATCGCAGACCAGCACAGCCCCGCCACCGGGTCGGCGGGGATCGACGGTATCGTCTCTGCGCTGCGCGTCGCGCGCCAGTCGTGGCGCGCGCGGCAGGATGCGGGGCGCGATGTCGAACGCTTTCCGTCTCGCTCGGGCGTCGAGGATGTCGTCGCGCTGATCGCCGCCGCGCTCTATCCCCGCCGGCTGGGCCATTTCCGTGGGAGCGCGGCCGAGGAGGATCGCTTCGTCGCGGCCAAGCTGCTCGCCGGGCTGACCGCGCTGGAACGGGAAATCGGCGCGGAGCTGGCCTATTGGCAGAAGGATGCGGATGCGACCTTTCCGCCTGAGCAGGCCGCGCTGATCGCCCGGCTGTTCGGCGCGACGCTGCCGCGCATCCGCGATCTGGTCGACAGCGATGTCGAGGCCGCCTTCCTGGCCGATCCGGCGGCGCAGAGCGTCGACGAGATCCTGCTCTGCTATCCCGGTGCGGTCGCCAGCCTGCATCACCGCATCGCGCATGAACTGAACGCGCTGGGCGCCCCCATCGTCGCGCGGATCATGTCCGAACTCGCCAATGAGCGCACCGGGATCGACATCCATCCGGGCGCGACGATCGGCCGGCATTTCTTCGTCGATCATGGCACCGGCGTCGTCATCGGCGAGACCGCGATCATCGGCGAGCGGGTGCGTGTCTATCAGCATGTGACGCTGGGCGCGCGATCGGCGCTGGGCACCGCGCCCCGGTCGCCGCACGACCGGTTCGCGCGGCACCCGATCGTCGAGGACGATGTCATCATCTATGCCGGCGCGACCATTCTCGGCCGGGTGACGATCGGCGCGCGGTCGGTGATCGGCGGCAATGTCTGGCTGCTGGCCGATGTCGAGCCCGACAGCGTCCTGGTGCAGCCCGAGGCTCGGGCGCTCCCCCGTGCCGATGCGCGGGCGCTGCGCCAGGAACTGGAGATGACCGCATGACCCCTGTGCGCAAGCCCGTCATCGGTCTGATGTGCGGCAATGAGGTCGCCGGCCGCCCGATCCAGGCGGTGGCGACGCGTTTCATCGAACCGCTGGTCAAACTGTGCGGCGCCAATGTCGTGATCGTGCCCGCCGTGCGCGAGGCAGTCGATCCCGCCAGCATGGCCGACATGCTCGACGGGCTGTTGCTGACCGGCGGCCGCTCGCATGTCGCCCCGGCGCAATATGGCGACACCGATGCCGCAGCGCCGTGCGTCAGCGACCCCGAGCGCGATGCCGTCGCGCTGTCGCTGGGCGGCAAGATGATCGAGCGTGGCAAGCCGGTCTATGGCATCTGCCGGGGGATGCAGGAGATCAACGTGCTGTTCGGCGGCTCGCTAACCTGCCTGGGGGGCCTGCCGCGCCATCATCGCGGGTCGTGGGACGAGGATTACGAGTCGCTGTTCGGCCATCATCACCCGGTCGACCTCACCCCCGGTGGCCGGCTGGCGGGGCAGGGCGGGTATCGCCGGGTCGAGGTGAACTCGGTGCATCAGCAGGGGATCGACCGGCTCGGCTATGGCCTGGTGGTCGAGGCGCGCGACAGCGAGGACGGGCTGATCGAAGGGTTTCGGGCGCCGGGCTGCGGCGCCGATGTGCTGGCGGTGCAATGGCATCCCGAATGGGACGTCGCGCATTGCCAGGTCGCCCGGCGCTTCTTCTCGCTGCTCGGCGAGTCTGCGCGCGGCCATGCATGAGAAAGTGCGCGATCATATTTGCAAGTGACAGCGTGGCAGCTGCCCCGATAAGGAGGACGGGTAACGGGGCGCGACCGGCGCCCGCGATCCGAGGAGTCCGAATCGATGAAGCTGCTTCGTTATGGTCAACCGGGACAGGAACGCGCAGGGCTTCTCGATGCCGATGGCCGAATCCGTGCGCTGCCCGAGGCGCTGGGTGACCTGACCGGCGCGCGGCTGTCGCCCGAGGGCCTGGCCGAGATCGCCGCGCTCGATCCCGCCAGCCTGCCGGTCGTCGAGGGCGAGCCGCGTCTGGGTTCGTGCATCCCCCGGCCGGGCAAGTTCGTCTGTATCGGCCTGAACTACCGCGACCATGCCGCCGAGAGCAATCTGCCGATCCCGGCCGAACCCGTCGTCTTCGGCAAATGGTCGAGCGCGATCGTCGGCCCCAATGACGATGTCGAGATTCCGCGGGGCTCGGAAAAGACCGATTGGGAGGTCGAGCTGGGCGTCGTGATCGGCACCCGCGCGCGTTATGTCGAACAGGCCGACGCGCTGGCCCATGTCGCCGGCTATTGCGTCGTCCACGACGTCAGCGAGCGCGCCTATCAGCTGGAGCGTGGCGGCACTTGGGACAAGGGCAAGGGCTGCGACACCTTCGGTCCGACCGGCCCCTGGCTGGTCACCGCCGACGAGGTGGGCGATCCGCAGGACCTGCGCCTGTGGCTGGAAGTGGACGGCCATCGGCATCAGGACGGCAACACCTCCGACATGATCTTCACGGTCGCCGAGATCGTGTCCTATGTCAGCCAGTTTTGCACGCTGGAGCCGGGCGACATCATCACCACCGGCACGCCCAAGGGCGTGGGCATGGGCTATAAGCCGCCGGTCTTCCTGCGCGCCGGCCAGACGGTGCGGCTGGGCATCGACAAGCTGGGCGAGCAGCAGCAGCGCTTCGTCGCGGCGGCCTGATGATGGGGTGGGGCCGGGAGCGACGATCATGACCGACCGGCCCTCGCTCTACGTCACGCGCCGCCTGCCCGAGGCGGTGGAGCGGCACCTGCGCGCGCATTGGGACGTGACGCTGAACGCCGGGGACCAGCCGCCGACACCCGCGCAACTGGCGGCGGCGATCGCGCGGTATGATGCGCTTTTGCCCACCATCACCGACCGGATCGACGCGGCACTGCTTGGTCGGCCCGATCGCCGCGTCCGGATCATCGCCAATTATGGCGCGGGCGTCGATCATATCGATCTCGACGCAGCGCGCGCGGCGGGGGTGGTGGTCACCAATACCCCCGATGTGCTGACCGAGGCGACGGCCGAGATCGCCATCCTGCTGATGCTGATGGCCAGCCGCCGCGCGGGCGAAGGCGAGCGGGAGTTGCGCGACGGGCGCTGGACCGGCTGGCGACCCTCGCATCTGATCGGACAGGGACTGGCGGGGCGGACCTTGGGGCTGGTCGGCTTCGGCCGGATCGGTCAGGCGACCGCCGCCAAGGCGCGTGGGCTGGGCATGCGCATCCGCTATGCCAGCCGTTCGCGCGCCGCCCCCGAGGTGGAGGCGGCACTCGGGGCAGAGCGCGCCACGTCGCTTCAGGCGCTGGCGGCGGAAAGCGATGTGCTGTCGCTCCATCTGCCCGGCGGCGAGGCGACCCGGCATCTGCTCGATGCGGCGCTGCTGTCGGTGATGCCGCGCCATGCGATCGTGGTGAACACCGCACGCGGATCGGTGATCGACGAGGCCGCGCTGGCCGAAGCGCTGGCCGAGGGGCGGATCGCGGGCGTCGGGCTGGACGTCTATGAGCACGAACCGGTCGTGCATCCCGGCCTGCTGGCGCATCCGCGCGCGGTGCTGCTGCCGCATCTGGGCAGCGCCACGATCGAGGCGAGGACGGCGATGGGGATGCGCGCGGTCGCCAATCTCGACGCCTTTTTCCGCAGGGAAGCGCCGGGGGATCGTGTCGCCTGACGACGCCATCGCGGCACTGGTCGCCCGGCGGCTGGCGCGCCGCGATGGGGTAAGGCCGTTGGTGCTGGGTCTGTGCGGCGCGCAAGGGAGCGGCAAGTCGACCATCGCCGCCCGGCTGGCGCGGCGTTTTCCACGTAGCGCGGTGCTGTCGCTCGACGATCTCTACCGCACCCATGCCGATCGACAGGAACTCGGCCGGCGCGTCCATCCGTTGCTGGCAACGCGCGGCGTGCCGGGGACGCATGACGTGGCGCTGGGGATCGCGACGATCGGGGCCTTGTGCGCCGGAAAGCCCGTTCCGTTGCCGCGCTTCGACAAGGCGTGTGACGACCGCATGCCGGCCGAAGAATGGCCCTGCGCGCCGGCGGATTGCGAATTGCTGATCTTCGAGGGCTGGTGCGTCGGCGCGGTGCCGCAGGACCCGGCCGAACTGGTCGCGCCGGTCAACCGGCTAGAAGCCGAGGAGGATGCCGATGGCCTCTGGCGCGCCCATGTCCATGCCGCGCTGGCACGCGACTATCCCGCGCTGTTCGCATCGATCGACATTCTGGCGCTGCTGGTGCCACCCGACTGGCCGACCGTGTTGCGCTGGCGGACCGAGCAGGAGGCCGGCTTGGCGGGGCGCGGCATGGATGCGGCGCAACTGGCCCGTTTCGTCCAGCATTATGAGCGGTTGACCCGCCATATCTGGCGGACCATGCCCGCTTATGCCGACCTGACCCTGTATCTAGACGGACAGCGGCAACCGACCGCCATCCACCATGTAGAATGCCCGCATCGGGCGGTCGACGACGGACAGGACCAATTCATCCGATAGCGCTTGCCAATTTGCGACACCTCCCCTTATCCTCACGCTCATAAAAGATAGTTTTCATGGAGAAGGAGCGTCTCATGGCGGCAGGGACTGCGTTCGACCGTGGCGGAGGAAGGTCCTGATGGCCATGCACGCCGACATGCCGCTCGGCCGTGCCAGCGCCGGGGCTCCCGCCGCCGGGGCCATCGGCGTTCCCCGCCGCTATCTCCCCGCGCTCGTCATCACGGTCAGCCTGTTCTTCCTGTGGGGCATGGCCAACAACCTGAACGACATCCTGATCGCGCAGTTTCGCAAGGCCTTCACGCTCAGCGATTTCGAGACCAGCTTCGTCCAGCAGGTCTTCTATCTCGGCTATTTCCTGCTCGCGGTGCCCGCCTCGGTCGTGATGCGGCGTTATGGCTATAAGGCGGCGATCGTGCTGGGGCTGCTGCTCTATGGCACCGGCGCGCTGCTCTTCTATCCGGCGGCGTCGGCCGGGGTCTATCAGCTGTTCCTGCTCGGCCTGTTCGTGATCGCGGCGGGGCTGGCCTTTCTGGAGACATCGGCCAATCCGCTGATGGGCGAGCTTGGCGATCCGGCGGGCGCGACGCGGCGGCTGAACTGGGCGCAGGCGGCCAATCCGCTCGGCGCGCTGACCGGCATTCTGGTCGGACGCTATTTCATCCTGTCGGGCATCGAACATGACGAGGCCGCGCTGGCGACGATGGACGCGGCCGCGCGCAATGCCTTCTACCGCGCCGAGGTGCAGGCGATCGCGCCGCCCTATGTCGTGATCGCCATCGTCGTGCTGCTGTTCGCGCTGGCCGCCGCACTGGTCGTCTTTCCCGCCAATGCGGCGACGACCGATGAGGACGGACGCGAAGGCCGGTTCCTCGACGTCTTCCGCCGCCCCCGCCTGATCGCGGCGGTGGTGGCGCAATTCTTCTATGTCGGCGCGCAGGTCGGCGTATGGAGCTACACGATCCGCTATGCCCAGGCCAATGTCGGGCTGAACGAGCGCGGCGGAGCCGATGCGCTGCTGCTGTCGCTGGCGCTGTTCGCCGCCGGGCGGTTCCTCGGCAGCGCGCTGATGGCGCGGCTCGCGCCCGTCCGACTGCTGCTGATCTTCGCCGGCGTGTCGATCGCGCTGATCGCGGTCGCCGCGCTGGCGGGCGGTTGGCTGGGCCTCATCGCGCTGGTGGCGGCGAGTTTCTTCATGTCGATCCAGTTCCCGACGATCTTTGCGCTGGGGATCGAGGGGCTGGGGCCGCTGCGCCGGGCGGGGGCCTCGCTGATCGTGATGGCGATCATCGGTGGCGCCGGTCTGACCGCGCTGATGGGGCTGGTGTCGGACCTGGCCGGGATCACCAATGCGATGCTGGTCCCGGTCGTGAGCTTTGCGGTTGTCGCGGCCTTCGCCTGGTGGGCGGGCCGCCGAATGGAGACGAATTGATATGGGTCGGTTACAGGCGAAACGGGCGATCGTGACGGGCGCGGGCCAGGGCATCGGCCGCGCTGCCGCCGAGCTATTTGCCGCCGAGGGCGCGAAGGTGATCGCGGTCGACCGCAATGCCGAGGCGCTGGCGACGCTGACGACGTGCGAAACCGAAGTGCTCGACCTGCTCGACCCCGCCGCGATCGCCGCGTTCGGGGAGAGGGTCGGCGCGGTCGATGTGCTGTTCAATTGCGCCGGTTATGTCGATGCGGGCGACCTGCTGGCGACGCAGGATCATGGCTATCGCCTGTCCTTCGACCTGAACGTCCATGCCATCACCCATATGCTGCAGGCGTTCCTGCCCGCGATGATCGCGAAGGGCGGCGGGGCGGTCGTCAACATGGCTTCGGTCGCGGGCGCGGTGATCGGCGTCGGCAATCGCTATGCCTATTGCGCGTCCAAGGGCGCGGTGGCGGGCATCACCCGCTCGGTCGCGCTGGATTATGTGGGCAAGGGCATACGCTGCAACGCGATCTGCCCGGGCACCGTCCAGTCGCCCAGCCTGGACGAGCGGCTGGCCGCCACTGGCGACGCCGAGGCGGCACGCGCCGCCTTCGTCGCGCGCCAGCCCATGGGCCGGCTGGGCCGTGCGGAGGAGATCGCCGCGCTGGCGCTCTACCTCGCCTCGGACGAGAGCGCCTATACCACCGGGCAGATGCACGTCATCGATGGCGGCTGGACGATGGCGTGAGCGCCAAGCGGCCGCCCTTCGTCGATGCGCATGTCCATCTGTGGGACCGCGACGTGCTGCGCTATCCGTGGCTCGATGCGCCGGAGAACGCGGCGATCGCGGGGACCTATCGCGTTGCCGATTATCGGGCCGAGCTGGCGGCGTGGAACCTCGTCGGCGCGGTGCATGTCGATGCGGGCGCGGACCCGGCGCAGGGGGCGGACGAGACCGTCTGGCTGAACCGCGTCGCCGATGCGGACGGACTGCCCAGCGGCATCGTCGCGCGTGTCGAGCTGGACCATCCGGCGGTCGAGCCGCGGCTGGCGTGGCAGGCGGCGCATGTGCGAGTGAAGGGCGTCCGCCATCTGATCAACTGGCACCCGCGCGATGCATCGCGCCGCGCTTATCCCCATGACCCGACCCGCGACCCGCGCTGGCAGGCCGGTTATGCGTTGCTGGGCCGCTATGGCCTGAGCTATGATTTTCATGGCTTTCCGCCGCAACTGGCGGGACTGGCCGAGGTGGCGGTGCGGCATCCCGAGGTGCCGGTCATCCTCAACCATCTCGCGCTGCCGATTCCGGCGGACGGTTGGGAGGAATGGCGCGCCGGTCTGATCGCCTTTGCCGCCATGCCGCAGGCCGCAATCAAGCTGTCGGGGGCGGGGTTCATCGCTCCGCGCTTCGACCCGGCGATATTCGGCGATGTCGTGGCCGAGGTGATCGAGCGCTTCGGCACCGACCGGGTCATGGTCGCGACCAATTTTCCCACCGACCGGCTGGCGGCCGAGCTGGACCGGACACTTGGCGCCTATGAGACGCTGCTGACCGGCTTTTCCGACGACGAGCGGCGCGACTTGTGGGGGCGCAACGCCAATCGCATCTATCGATTGGGGCTGGACCTGTGAGCGCCATTCCACGTCGCCCGGTGGGTTCGTCCGGCTTTGCGCTGCCCGAACTGGGGTTCGGGGCGGCGGCGCTGGGCAATCTCTATGCCGCGATCGACGATGCGCAGGCGGCGGCGACGCTCGAGGCCGCGCTGGCGGCGGGGCTTCGCTATGTCGACACCGCGCCGCATTATGGCCGGGGCCTGAGCGAACGCCGGGTCGGCGACGGCCTGCGCGGGGTGGACGACGTCATCGTTTCGACCAAGGTCGGGCGGCTGATGGCGCCCGATGCGACCATCACCGACGACCGCGAGCGTGACGGCTTCCACACCGCCATGCCGTTCCGCATGGCTTATGACTATAGCCATGACGGTATCCTGCGCAGCCATGAGCATAGCCTGCAACGGCTGGGGCTGGCGCGGGTCGATCTGTTGTTCGTCCACGACATCGGCCGGGTCACGCATGGCGCGGCGGATGCGCAGTATCGCGCGCAGCTTGTCGAGGGCGGCGGGCTGAAGGCGCTGGAGCGGTTGCGTGATGAGGGCGCGATCCGGGGCTTCGGGCTGGGCGTCAACGAGGTCGATGTCTGTCTGGAGCTGATGGAGGAGGCGCGGTTCGACGTCATCCTGCTCGCCGGGCGCTATACCTTGCTGGAACAGGCGCCGCTCGACCGGTTTTTCCCGGCCTGTGCGGCGGCGGGCACGGCATTGATCGTCGGTGGTCCCTATAACAGCGGCATATTGGCGACCGGCAGCGCGGCGGCGGCCATTCCCCGCTATAACTATGCCCCTGCGCCGCAGGGCGTGCTGGACCGGGTCCGCGCGCTGGAGGCGGTGGCGGCGCGGCATGGCGTGTCGCTGGCGGCGGCGGCGCTCGCCTTCGTGCTGGCGCATCCGCAGGTGGCGAGCGTCATCCCCGGCCTCGCCAATCCGGAACAGGTGGCGGACACGATCCGGCTCTATCACGCGCCGATCCCACAGGATTTTTGGAATGAATTGCGGCATGCGGGGCTGGTCCGCCCCGATGCGCCCTTGCCAGGAGTATCATGATGAGCGTCGCGGCGATCCGGTTGACCCCGCGGGATAATGTCGCGGTCTGTTGCCGCACGGTCGAGCCGGGCGAGCGGATCACCGTCGATGGTTACGAACTCGCCATCACCGAGCGTGTGGCGCTGGGGCACAAGCTGGCGGTCATGCCCTTGGGGACCGGTGACAAGGTCATCAAATATGGCATGCCGATCGGGTCGATGACGCAGGATGCGCCCGCCGGTGGCTGGGTCCACATGCACAATATGCAAAGCGACTATATCCCCGCGCATCTGCGCGACGCGCATGGAGATCACGCATGACGGGCGACATGGCCGAGCGGACCTGGCAGGCCTGGGCGCGGCCCGACGGGCGCAAGGGCATTCGCGACGCGATCGTCGTCGTCTATCTCGTCGAGTGCGCGCATCATGTCGCGCGGCGGATCGTCGACCGGATGGACGACCCGCGCGTGCAGCTGATCGGCTTTCCCGGCTGCTACCCCAATGACTATGCGCTGGCGATGATGAAGGCGCTGACCACGCATCCCAATGTCGGCGGCGTCGTCCTGCTGTCGCTGGGGTGCGAAAGCTTCAACCGCGAGGCGCTGGCCGCCAATGCGCGCGAACAGGGGCGCCCCGTGGAGACGATCGTGATCCAGCAATCGGGCGGCACGCGCGGCGCGATGGAGGCGGGGATCGCCGCCGTCGCGCGGGTGCGCGCGGCGGCCGATGCGCAAGCCGTGCGCGCGCCGATGCGTCTGTCCGAACTGGTGATCGGCACCATCTGCGGCGGGTCGGACGGGACGAGCGGCATCACTGGCAACCCGGCGGTGGGCCGCGCCTTCGACACGCTGGTCGATGCCGGCGCGGTCTGCATCTTCGAGGAAACCGGCGAGATGATCGGGTGCGAAGGCCATATGGCCGAGCGGGCCGCGACGCCGGCGGTCGCGCAGGACCTGATCGCCTCGGTCGCGCAGGCGGAGCGCTATTACCGCGCGATGGGCTATGGCAGCTTCGCGCCGGGCAATGCCGAAGGCGGCCTGTCGAGCCAGGAAGAGAAGTCGGCGGGCGCCTATGCCAAGTCGGGCAGCCGGCCGATTTCGGGCGTGATCCTGCCCGCCGAACAGGCGCCGGGACCGGGCCTCTATCTGCTCGACGTGGTGCCGCCGGGCGATCCGAAATTTGGCTTTCCCAACATCGTCGACAATGCCGAGATCGGCGAGTTGATCGCGTGCGGGGCGCATATCAACCTGTTCGTGACGGGGCGCGGCTCGGTGGTCGGCTCCGCCATCTCGCCGGTGATCAAGGTCGCGGCCAATCCGGAAATGTATGCCCGGATGGAGGGCGACATGGACGTGAACGCCGGGCGTATCCTCTATGGCGAGGCGACGCTGGACGCGGTGGGCGCGGAGATCGTCGACCTGATCGTCGCGGTGTCGGGCGGCGCGCAGACCAAGTCCGAGGCGCTGGGGCATCAGGAATTCGTCCTGACCTACAAGGCGTCGGGGTCGAACGGCCCGTCCTGCCTGCCGCGCGTGGCCTAGCGCCGACAATATTCCGTCATCCGTTCAGCCTGAGCGAAGTCGAAGGCCAAGGGACTGGCTATCCGCAAGCGTTGTGGCGTGGCCTTCGACTTCGCTCAGGCTGAACAGCGGTTGGGGCTGTAAAAGGTCCGCCGTATCGATGCAGCCAATTACTGGTCGGCGAGCGAATAAATCCGCTCCATCGCCACCCATTTTTCGCCCGCATCGGCCTGGGGCAGGGGCTTTTGAAACCGGTCCATCGCCGCTTCCCATCGGGCATCAGTTTCGGCCAGATCGTCGGGGATGGCACGCGGCCAGTCTTCCGCAACCTCGGCGATCATGAAGAGCCGGTCGCCGGTGCGCCATATCTCCATCGCCTCGAACCCCTTGGCGCGGATCGCCTCGGTCACCGCCGGCCAGACCGCGCCGGCGGCGTGCGCGCGTTCATAGTCGGCGATCAGATCGGCATCCGCGACCAGATCCAGCGCGAAACACACCCGTCGGGCCATGTCGGCTCCTCTCTCCTATGGTGGCCCCGATCGCTTCGAAGCCTTTCCGATCAGCAACCTAGCGGTCACCCTCTGGCGCTTCAATGCCATATATGAGAGCATGGTTGCGCAGAAGAATGTAGGAGGGGTCGGAATGAAGGCGCTGGTCTGTGTGCAGCCGCTGGAGATCAGGGTGGAGGATCGCCCCGCGCCGGTGCGGCAGGAGGGGCAGGTGCTGCTGCGCATGCGCCGGGCGGGCATTTGCGGGACCGACTATCATATCTATGCGGGCAAGCATCCCTTCCTCCAATATCCGCGCCTTATCGGGCATGAGCTGGCGGGCGAGGTGGTCGAGGCGCCGGCCGGGTCGCCTCTCACCGCCGGGCAGGTGGTGACGGTCAATCCCTATATCGCCTGCGGCACCTGTCGCGCCTGTCGCCGGGGCAAGCCCAATTGCTGCGCGCGGATCAGCGTGCTGGGTGTGCACGGCGATGGCGGCATGTGCGAATGGCTGGCGGTGCCCGAAAGCGCGGTGGTCGATGCCACCGGCCTGTCGCTCGACCAAGCGGCGATGGTCGAGTTTCTGGCGATCGGCGCGCATGCCGTCCGTCGCTCGGCGCTGGCGAAGGGCGAGACGGCGGTGGTCGTGGGGGCGGGGCCGATCGGCGTCGGTGTGGCGCTGTTCGCGCGGATCGCCGGCGCGGCGCGGGTGGTGCTTGTCGATACGCGCGCGCCGCGCCTGGCCTATGCCGCCCGGCATTTCGGCTTCGACGAAGGGGTGGTGGCCGATGGCGATCTGAGCGCGACGCTGTCGGCGATGACCGATGGCGAGATGTTCGACCATGTGTTCGACGCGACCGGCAATATCCATGCGATGCGCGCCGGGCTGGATCATGTCGCGCATGGCGGCAGCTATACGCTGGTCGGGGTGTGCAAGGACGATCTGGTCTTCGCCGACCCTGAATTCCACAAGCGCGAGACGACGCTGATCGCCAGTCGCAACGCGCTGTCGGTCGATTTCGACCATGTCATTGCCAGCATCCGCAGCGGTGCGATCCCGACCGACGCGATCCGTACCCATCGGCTGACGCTGGACGAGGCGCCCGCGCGCATGCCCGAACTGATCGCCGAGGCCGACAGCGTGTTGAAGGCGATCGTGACGATCTGATCGGCCGCTCGCCCCACGCTTGCCGAGCCAGCACCGCCATCCTAATCCCGTGGCCCATGGGGAATGACATGACGCAAGACAGCAAGGCGGACGGGGGGCGGGCCGAGGGGCGGGTGCGCAAGGGCAGCTATGCCGCGCCCGCACTCGACAAGGCGTTCCAGATCATCGAGCTGCTGGCCGACCATCCCGAGGGGCTGCTGGTCAGCGAGATGGCGGTGGCGCTGGGCCGGTCGCTGGGCGAGCTGTTCCGGATCGTCGTGGTGATGGAGGAAGCGCGCTATCTGGAAAAGTCGCCCGCCGACGACCGTTACCGGGTGACGTACAAGTTCCTCGACATCGCATACCGCGCGACGCCCGCACGGCGGCTGACGGCGGCGGCGCTGCCAGAGATGCAGGCGCTGGCGCTGACCGCCGGGCAATCCTGTCACCTGGTCGTGATCGAGGGCGGGGCGGGACTGGTCATCGCGCGCGAGGAAAATCCCGGCACGCGCGGCTTCGCGCTGCGGATGGGCGCGTCGATCGACATATTGAACAGCTGTTCGGGCAAGGTGCTGCTGGCCTTCGCGCCGGGGGGGCAGGTGGCGCGGATCATCGACCGGCTGGAATTGGTACAGGGGCGGCCGATCGGACGCGCTGGACTGCACGAGGCGATCGACCGGGTGCGGGCACAGGGCTATGAGCTGCGCGAAAGCCCGATCACGCGCGGCGTCACCGACATCAGCTATCCGGTGTTCGGCTTTGGCGGCGAGTTCATGGCCGCGCTGACCATCCCCTTCCTCGAGACGATCGACGGATCGCAGTCGGTGACGTTGGCGGAGGCGCGCAAGCTGCTGGCGGAGACGACCACGCGCATCTCCGCGCAGCTGGGCTATCGCCGCGACGAAGGCTGAAAGTCCGTTTGGAAACGTGGCCCCAGTACGTTTTCAAACAGTTTCTACATCCGGATGATATGACACAAATTCACCCCTCCCCTTCAGGAGTGGCAGGTCGGTCATGCCCCCGGCATGACCTAAACGATGCGGCGCATCGTTTACCTGCCACTGGGCCGGGGGTGGGGCGCTTCCACAGGCGGGTCGTTTGCCGCGACGCCCCACCCCAACCCCTCCCCTGAAGGGGAGGGGCTCGCGTTGCCTCGATGCGATGTCATCCCGCTCCAAGCGGTCAATAAATGTCGCGGCGATAGCGGCCGGTCGCCGCCAGCTCTTCCAGCCGGTCGTCGCCCAATATCCCGGTCAGCGTGCGGTGCACGTCGCCTGCCATGCCCTTCAGACTGCCGCAGACATAGAGGATGGCGCCCTCGGCCACGGCTTGGCGGATCGTCCCGGCCGCATCGGCGACGGCATCCTGCACATAGCGTGGGCCGGTGCCGAGACGGGACCAGGCGGTCGCACTCCCGGTCAGCACACGCTCCTCGACATAGGCCCGG
Organism: Sphingomonas pseudosanguinis; assembly: GCF_014196255.1. Classification (GTDB taxonomy): domain Bacteria; phylum Pseudomonadota; class Alphaproteobacteria; order Sphingomonadales; family Sphingomonadaceae; genus Sphingomonas; species Sphingomonas pseudosanguinis. Next base: position 138,657 of record NZ_JACIDH010000003.1, on the reverse strand, counting down.
CGCTCGGCGGCATGGTAATCGTCCGCGTCCGGATGCCGCTCGCCCCAGAACAGCCAGGCCGGCCCGCCGCCGGTCGCGGCGCGCTGGCGCAGATGGCCGAGCAGCCCCGCCAGCCCGGTGCCGTTGCCGATCAGCACGATCGGCGTCGCGGCGTCGGCGGGCGAATGGAAGGCGGGATTGGCATGGACCCGGCCGCAGACGATCGAACCGAGCGGTGCGCCCTCGCACAGCCAGCCCGACCCGAGACCCGGCAGCCCGTCCTCCGCCTCGCACAGCCGGACGATCAGCTCGGCACGGCCGCCGACCCCAAGCGAAGCGATCGAATATTCGCGGTGCGCCAGCGGGCGCAGTGTGTCGGCATCGAAGCCCGGCCCGGCATCCGCCGGCAGGATCGATGTCCGCAGCCGTTCGCGAAGCGTCGGCATATCGGCCAATCCGGTAGCGCGCAGAAAGGCGGTGACGCGGCGTTCGTCCTGCTGCGGCAGGATTTCCAATATGTCGCCCGCCCCCCAGTCGGCATGGCCATCGGCGGGTTCCAGCGCGATGTGCCAGGTCGGTCCGCCGCTGCTGCCCGGATTGAGCAGGCGCCGCTCGACCAGTCGCCAGTCGCGCATCGGGGCGGGTGCCCAGTCGGGCTGATCGGTGCGGCCGCCCAGGCTGGCGAGCTGCTGCTGCCACAGCCGCTGCGCATCGGCATCGTCGCCGTCCAGCTCGATCGCATCGAACAGACGCTCGGCCCCACCGGCATGCAGCCAGCGGTCGATCTGATGACCAAAGGCGCAGAAATCCTGATATTCGCGGTCGCCCAGCGCCAGCACGGCATAGCGCAGGTCGGGAAGGGCGGGCGGCGCGTCGGCCATCGTCCGGGCGAAGGCGCGTGCGCTGTCGGGCGGCTCGCCCTCGCCATAGGTGCTGGCGACGACGAACAGCTGGCGGATTTTGGCCAGCCGGTCGGCATCCAGCTCGGTGATCGGCACGGCGGCGGCGTCGGGCAGCACCTGCGCGGTGAGGCGGGCGATCCGCTCGGCGGTGCCGGTCTGGCTCGCATAGGCGACCAGCGTGGTGGCGTGATCCGCCGACGCCGTCGTTGGCGGAGCCTCGGCCAGCACCGCGCCCAGCGCCGCCTTGCGCCGCCGCCGCGCGAAATAGAGGAGGAAGCCGGTGATCGTGAACAACGGCATGGTCAGGCTGGCCAGCGCCATCAGGATACGCCCGATCAGCCCGAAATAGGCGCCCCGATGAATTTCATAGACGCTGGTCAAAATATCCTGACCCAGCGGACGTGCGGCATAGCGTTGGTCGGTGACGACCTTGCCGGTCGCGCCGTCGACGCTGAGTTCGTCGGACACGCGGTCATGCCGCCCACCGGGCAGCTTCGCGCGGAACTGCACCGTGCCGTCGCGGACGGTGGCGGTCACCTGTTCATAGGTTCGGCCGGCAGTCGCCCTGGCGAAGCTGGCCCAGGCGAGCGGCAGGTCGGCGGGGGGCGCATCCTTGCCCGGCTTGCCCTTCGGCCCGTGCGCCGCCGCGCGCTCGGTACCCAACAGATATTGGACCCCGTCACGATACCAGCCATAGGACCACCATAACCCGGTGCCGGCGCTGATCAGATAGAAGACCAGCACCCAGCCGCCGATGACCGCATGCAGCGCGCGGTAGAGATTGCGCCCGGTCTTGCGCAGGTCGAGCACCAGCCAATTGCGCCAGTCGAGCGGTCGGCGCGGCCAGCGGAGATAAAGGCCCGACAGCGCAAAGAAGATCAGCGACAGCGCGGCAAAGCCGGTGATCTGCCGGCCGATGCCATTGCCATGACCGGGCAGCGCCAGCCAGCGATGGAGGTTCTCGACCGTCTCGAAAAAGCCCTCGCCCCGCGCTTCGCCCAGGATCTGGCCGGTCGCCGGATCGACGAAGCGGCGCTGGCGTTCGCCGCCCTTGCCCCGCTTCTCCTTGCCGACCGTGTAGGTGACGGTGGCGGCGCGTCTGGAATCGCTGTCGACGATCAGGCGCCCGATGCGGATGCCCGGCACCTGCGCGGTGATCCGGTCGATCAGCACAGGCGCGGGCAAGGGCGGCGTCCTGCCGGGCGCGACCGTGACGACGCCGGGATTGATCGCCGCGAGAATCTCGCCCTCGAAGCTGATCAGTGCACCGGTGACGCCCATGACCGCGAGCACCAGACCCGCCGTGATCCCCAGGAACCAGTGGAGCTGAAACAGGATGTTCCGCGTCGATAGCACTGGTCCAAGCCTTGTTATTGATAATCACTCGCGTTAGTAGCTCGCGGCGATAAGGTCAATGGTTGCGGGGACAGAATGACGAAGCGGTCGGGGGGCGTGTCACGCGCCAGGGTGCGGGCGGCATGGGTGGGCGGGACGATGCTGGGGCTGGCGATACTGGCGCCCGTCGCGCAGGCACAAAGCAGCGAGCCGACGGACAGGACGGAGGAGGAGGTCGTCGTCACCGCCGCGCGCACCGTCCTGCCGCCCAACGCCCTGCCGTTGACCATCGACATCATCGACAAGGCGGCGCTCGACCAGCAGATCGCGATGTCGGGTAGCGTGACCGATGCGGTCGCGGTGCTGACGCCCAGTTTCTCGCCGACGCGCGGCAAATTGTCGGGCGCGGGCGAGACGTTGCGTGGCCGCTCGCCGCTCTACGCGATCAACGGCATCCCGCAGACGACGCCGCTGCGCGACGGTAGCCGGGACGGCTTCACCATCGATGGCTTCTTCATCGACCGGGTCGAGTTGATCTATGGATCGAATGCGCTGCAGGGCGTGGGCGGCACCGGCGGTATCGTGAACCAGGTGACGGTCGCCCCGCCGCGCACCGAGGGCTGGTCGGGGCGTACGCTGGCGCAGGTGACGGCGGCGGACGGGTTCGAGTCGGACTCGCTGGGCGGCAAGGTCGCCGGGCTGGTCCAGTATAAGGCGGGCATCTTCGATGCGACGATCGGCGGCTCGTATGAACGGCGCGGTGTCTTCTACGACGCGCAAGACCGGCGCATCGGCATCAACCTGACGCAAGGGGAGACACAGGATTCGCGCGCCCATGACCTGTTCGCCCGGCTGGGCGCGCAGCTTCGCGACACGGGCCGGCTCGACCTGATCCTCAACCGGTTCCAATTGGCGGGCGAGGGGCGGTTCGTGCCCTTGGGCGGCAATCGCCGCACCGGTCTGCCGACCAGCGCGGTGCGCGGCGATCCGCCGGGCATCCCGGCGGCCAATCGCGCCGAGGCGGCGTCGCTATCCTATACCGATAGCGATGTGGCGGGCGGCAATCTGGTCGCGCAGATTTTCGTCAACCGCACCTATGACACGTTCGGCGGTGAGCCGAATGCGATCGCGACCTTCCAGGACCCCGCCATCGCGCCGGTCGGGACGTTGCTCGACCAGTCGGAGAATCGCTCGAAGAAATGGGGGGCGCGCGCCAGCTATGAGCGCGCGGTGCCGGGGTTCGAGGCGCTGGTCGCGACGATCGGTTTCGACGCGCTGTGGGACAAGTCCGAGCAACGGCTGATCCTTACCGACCGTGTCTGGGTGCCGCCCGCCGATTTTCAGAGCCTGGCGCCCTTCGCGCAAGCCAATCTGAAGCTGTTCGACGGCGGCCTCCGGCTGGCCGGCGGCGTGCGGTGGGAGAATGTGAAGGTGCGCATCGCGGACTATCGCACGCTTGCCTCCACCACCTATGACGGGCGCAATCCGGCGACCTATGGCGGCGTCAGCGTCAAGGGGGGCACGCCGGGCTTCGACCAGCTGCTGCTCAACGGCGGTGTCATCGTCGAGCCGGTGGCCGGCATCCGCGCCTATGCCAGCTATGCCGAGGGTTTCACCATGGCCGATATTGGCCGGATCACCCGTGCGGTCGGCACGCCGGGCACCGACCTCGGCAACTTCCGCGCGATCGATCCGGTCATCTCCAACAATCGCGAGATCGGCGTCGAGGTGAAGCGCGGGCCGCTGGACGCGGGCGCTACCTATTTCTGGTCGACCAGCAACAACGGTCAGGTCCTGCTGGCACTGGGCAACGGCATTTTTCAAGTGCAGCGCCAGCGGGTGGAGATACAGGGGCTCGAACTCAACCTCGGCATGCGCCTCCCGATCGAGGGGCTGCGGCTGTCGACCGGCTATGCGCATCTGATCGGCCGCTATGACAGCGATACGCGTGCGCCCGATGGCATCGTCGACACCGATCTGGACGGCACCAATATCTCGCCCGACCGGATGAATGTGGCGGCCGACCTCGCCTCCGGTCCTGTCACCGCGCGGGTGCAGACGCAGATGTATTTCGCGCGCAACTTCCGCGGCAAGGCGCGGCCCGATCCGCGCAACGATTTCGGCGGCTATACGGTGACCGATGCCATGGTCCGCTATCAGACGCGGATCGGCGGCTTCTATCTCAGCGCGCAGAACATCTTCGATCGGCAGTATATCGACTATAACAGCGACACGCGGCTGCCCGACGATAATCTCGCCTTTTTCGCGGGGCGGGGGCGGACCTTCACGCTGGGCTGGGACCAGCGGTGGTGAGGGTAGGGCGACTCGTCCCCTGGAAGGGGAGGGGGCCAGCGAAACTCGTGGAGGGGGCGTGCGGTTGAGGACGTCCTTTGCGGAGGCCCCCCTCCGTCAGGGCTTCGCCCTGCCACCTCCCCGTATCGGGGAGGAGTTTTATGGCTCCATCACCTTCTGCGCCTCGACGATCCGGCTGTCGCTACCCAGCGTGTAGAGATACGCCTCGCGCGCCTCCGAGCCTGGTCGCAGGTGGCGCAGGGTCCGCTCCTGCGCACGGGTCAGCGTGAAGCGGATATAACCGGCGGCGATCAGGCATCGGTCGACCTCCGCCTGTAACTGGCCTTGCAGCGTATCGACATGCTGGTCGGGGCGATACATGCGGCGCAGCAGCACCTGCCGCTCGCTGCGCACGAAATTCTGATCGTCGCCGGGGATGGCTGGCATCGGCGGCATGTTGTTCTCGCGCTCCAACGCCTCGAAGCCGCGCAGATATTTCTCGGTCGGCTTGTCGCTGCTGACGTCGCGCCGGGCGGCCTTGAGCATGCAGTCGCGGCTGCCGCGCTCGAACGCCTCGCGCGTCGCGCCGGGCTTGCCCCAGCTATGGCTGGTGGCGGCCATGGCACCGGTGGAGACCAGCGTGCACAGGACGGCGAGCGACAGGCGCGCGCGCATCATCGCGACCCCAGCACCGGCGCGTCGGCGTCGGTCATGCGGATGGGGCGGATCGTGCCGTCCGGGGCATAGGTGACGCGATCGATCGCCACCTGCCGCTCGCCCTGGAAGGGGGCGGGGCCGGGGCGGCGGTCCCAGCGGTGATAGACGATCAGCCATTTGCCGTCCGGCATGCGGACGAAGCTGTGATGGCCAGGCCCCTGATGCCGCGCGTCGCTGGTCAGGATCGCGCCGCGATAGCGCCACGGGCCGGTGGGCGAGGGGGCGGTGGCATAATGGACCGAATAGTCGGGACCGTTCCACCGGCCATGGCTGTAGGACAGGTAATAGACGCCGTTGCGTTCGTGCAGGAACGCCCCCTCGGTGAAGTGCGGCGGCTGGTCCACCCGGACCTCGCGCGCGATGGTCACCATGTCGGGCTGGAGTTCCCAGACGCGCAGGCGCGCGCCCGCGCTGCCGCCGGCATAGAGATAGCTGCGGTCGCTGCGCGGATCGGTGAAGACCATCGGATCGATCGCCTCGAACCCGTCGCCGCCGGTGATCAGCGGGCGGCCGCTGTCGCGATACGGACCCTCGGGCCGGTCGGCGACGGCGACGCCGATCCGGCTGGGCGTTGGGTTCTGCGGGCCGACCGAATAATAGAGATAGTATTTCCCGCCGCGCGTCGCGACGCCGGGCGCCCACAGGAAATGGTCGCGCGCACCGTCATCCTTGATCCAGCCGATCTGGTCGCGCCGGATCAGCTCGCCGCGTGGTCGCCATGTCTTCAGGTCGCGCGAGGAGAAGGCACCGAACCGGTCCGCCTCCCAGCTGCCGCCCGGGCCGCCGGTGGGAAACACCCATAGCTCGTCGCCGATCACCATCGCGTGCGGATCGGCCCCCTGGAATTGCGGGTTGCGGGCGATGCCCGAGGCGGTGACGGCGAGCCCCAAGCCGGCCGCGATGATGGCGTGACGTATCCGCATCCTGTCCTCCCCATGCCCCCGGCGCGTTTTGCTTTCGTCCGACATGATGCCGGATACTGGCCGGATGACGATGATCTCCATGTGCATATTAGTCGGATAAAAGCCTGTAACAATGCCGCAAATCGGCCTAGCCTTCATGAAGCGACCCTGTCGCGGACACGATGACGGGGCGAAGCGGGAGAGGATGGATGAGGATCGCATTGCTGCTGGGGGCCGCCGTCGCCAGCCTGTTCGTCGCCGCGCCGGCGCAGGCGCGTGCCCGCTGGAGCGAGGCTGAGGCCAAGGCCTGGTATGCCGCGCAACCCTGGCTGGTCGGGGCGAATTACACGCCCGCCTCGGCGATCAACCAGCTGGAGATGTGGCAGGCCGCGACCTGGGACCCCAAGCGGATCGATGACGAACTCGGGCTGGCGCAGGGCATCGGCATGAACACGATGCGGGTCTTCCTGCACGATCAACTCTGGGCGCAGGACCCCGAGGGGTTCAAGCAGCGGATCGACGCCTTTCTGACGATGGCCAAGGCGCATGGCATCCGCCCGCTGTTCGTGCTGTTCGACAGCTGCTGGGACCCCGATCCCAAATCGGGGCCGCAGCATCCGCCGATCCCCGGTGTCCATAATTCGGGCTGGGTGCAGGGGCCGGGCATGGCGGGCCTGCGCGACCGGGCCGGCTGGCCACGCTACCGCGCCTATGTGCAGGGGGTGATCGGCGCGTTCAAGGACGATCCGCGCGTGCTCGGCTGGGACGTCTGGAACGAGCCGGACAACGGCGCCGACCAGTATAAGGGGCAGGAGGGCAAGGAGCCGCTGGTCCGCGCGCTGTTGGCGCAGGTGTTCGACTGGGCGCGCGCCGCCGATCCGTCGCAGCCGCTGACCTCGGGCGTGTGGCAGGGCGACGACTGGACGCCGGGCGGGCGTAGTTCGGCGATGGACAAGCTACAGCTCAGCCAGTCCGATGTGATCTCGTTCCACGATTATAGCTGGCCCGAGACGTTCGAGCGGCGGGTTCGCCAGCTGCTGCCCTATAACCGGCCGATCCTGTGCACCGAATATATGGCGCGGGGCAACGGATCGACCTTCGATGGGTCGCTGCCCATCGCTAAGCGGTACAATGTCGCAATGATGAACTGGGGCTTCGTCGACGGCAAGACGCAGACGCGGCTGCCCTGGGACAGCTGGAAAAAGCCCTATGTCTTGGAGGAGCCGACCATCTGGTTCCACGAGGTGTTCCGCGCCGACGGCACGCCCTATCGCCAGGCCGAGGTCGACCTGATCCGCCGCCTGTCCGCCGCGCCCAAGGGCGTGGTGCCCGCCCGCCCGTGAGGCGGGGCGCTTAGCGTCGTTTTGGAAACTCGCCAAAAGCGAGTTTCGGGCGGCTCCGGCCCGCTCCCCCACCCGGCCCCCCACAGAGTATCCTTGATGGGAGGCCGGGTGGGGGAGCGGGCCGGAGCCGCAAAACGTGCCTCCAGCACGTTTTCAAACAGTTTCTCAGCGCATCAGCAGGCGGATGATCTGCGGCCCCTCGACCAGATAGCGTCGCCACAGCCGGCCGGGATTGCTGGCCAGCCGGTGCAGCCATTCCAGGTTGCACGCGCGCACCCAGCGCGGCGCGCGGACCTGCCGCCCGGTCAGAAAGTCGATCGACGCGCCGACGCACCAAGCGACGCCGGGCGTCTGGCGGAGCGCGCCGACGGCCCGCGCGAACCGTTCCTGCTTGGGTGAGCCGAGGCAGATCAGCAATATGTCCCAGGGCGCGGCGGCGGCGCGCGTGACGCAGGTCTGCCACGCGGCCGAACCAGGCGTCATGACGGCGGGCGAGGGGATATGGTGGAGCGCCACGCCCGGAAAGCGATCGACCAGCGCGCGCCAGTCGTCCGCGCTCGGGCCGACGATGGCGATACGCTGTCCCGCGCCGCCCCGGTTCATCAGGTCGGCGACCAGATCGGAGCCGGGATAGCAGTCGAGCGCGACGCCCTTGGCCTTGGCCATCAGGGTCAGGACCTTGCTGTCGCACAGATGCACCGCCGCGCCGTCATAAAGTGCACGCACCTCCGCATCGCGGGCGGCGCGGTTGACCAGGTCGACATTGGGGGTGACGACATAGCCGAAGGGCCGGGCGCTCATGCCGACCATCCGGTCGAACAGCGCCTCGCGGCTGCCGCGTTCGAAACGGAAGCCGAGGAAATCGGTAGTGGCGGCCATTATTCGCGTCCCTTCATTTCCGCGCCGCGCTCGGTCCGGACCCAGCCGCGCTGCGGCGCGCGCAGGATGCGGCGATAAAATCCCAGCTTGGCGAGCACGGTCAGCGGTAACCGCGCCAGATCGCCAATGCTGAGCAGATCGCGACCATAGCGGTGCCAGGCGAGCGCGATGGCACCCACGACCAGCGCCATCTGCACGACACCGATGGCCAGCGGCAGCGCATGGCCCGACAACAGCGCCCAGAGCGCCGCCAGGATCACCAGCGCACCCTGCCCCGCGATCAACAGGCTGAGCGGTGGAATGGCGAGGTCGAGCGCCAATGCGAGCACGCACATATCGCCGCGCCGCAATCCGGTGCAGGCCAGCCGCAGGACATAGCGCCGCATGATCGACAGATAGCCGCCCTCCCAGCGCGCGCGCTGCGCTTCGGCCGCTTCGCGGGTCGCGGGCAACGGGCTGGTGATTTGCGCCTCGGGACAGAAGCGCGGGGCCGCGCCGTCCAGCGTCAGGTCGACCGCCAGCAGCAGATCCTCGACGATTTCGCCCGATCCCAGCTCGACGCGCGATAGCAATGCGGTCGGAAAGGCCATGCCGCTGCCGGTCAGGACGCACGGTACGCCCAGTCGCTTGCCGCCGAGCAGGCGGACGTAATTCTTCACGCGAATGGCGAAGGCGCTGAACCGGCTGGCCAGCGACCCGCCGGGGGCGGCCTCCAGCCGGTAATCGCCCTGAACGGGCCGCCCCTCGCGCGCGGCCATGGCGGCGAGCCGGTGGAGCGCGTCGCGGGAAAGCAGGCAATCGGCATCGACGATGATCGTCACCGGATTGGCCCAGCATGCCGCATGCGCCAAACCATGTGCCAGCGCATAACCCTTGCCGCGCCGGACCCGATCCTGCCGCTCGGTCACGTCCGCGCCATGGGCGGCGGCGATGGCGGCGGTGTCGTCGGTGCAGTTGTCCGCGATCACCAGCATGCGATCGCCAGCGCGAAGCTGCCCCGCGATCGACCGCAGCGTCGGAGCGATCACCCCGGCCTCGTCATGGGCGGGGATCAGGACGGTGAAGGCGGGCGCATCTCCGGCGGGCAGCGGGGCGGGGCGTCGCAAGCCGCTCAAAATCTCGGCGGCGAACAGCAGGGCGGCCGGCATGAGCGCCAGAAACCCCAAGATCAGCAGCACATCGCCCAATATCGTCATGACCGTTCCCCTGACCGGCGTGCCCTCTAGCCATGTGCTGCGGTTGCGAACAGGCGCGAAGATGGCGCGACCGTCCCAAAGTCTGACGCCGGATCAGGCGGCGCGGCGCAACCCGGCAGGCTTATAGGCGGACAGGATGTGGCGGATGGTCGCCATCTCGTCGCTGTCGACACCGCCGCGCAGCCGCAGGCACGCAAAGCGGCCGAGCATCAGGGGCAGCGTCCGGTTAGACAGGACATCGCGGAACGCCAGTTCGCGCTGCACGCCCGGCGTGTCCCCGAAGATGCGCAGCAGCGTGGCGCGCAAGCGCCGCCAAGCGGCGGGCAGGGCGCGGCGATCGGCCACCGGGGCCAGCCGCGCGCCATGGTTGCAGAAGGGCAGGACGCTCTGCCAAGCCTCGCCATGCCGCGCGGCGAGCAGCCGCATCAGCTGGTCCGAAATGTCTTCGGACACGGCCATCTGCGCGTCGAACTTGCTGATGCTGATATTGCCGCCATGCTGGCGGTAACGGATCAGCGTGTCGGGCAGGTTGGCGCACAGGCCGAGCAGCGCGAGTTGCGCGAACAGCCAATAATCCTCGGCCAGCGTGGGGACGTGGAGCGACGGCACGCCCGGCGCTTCGAGAAACCCGTCGCCATAGCGCGCGCCGTGCCGCTCGATCACCGATCGACGCAGCATGACCGTCGGCTGCGCGATCGGGTTGTTGAACAGGCAGGCGATGCGCAAACGATCGGCCGCGTGCGGCAGGCGACGGACGCCCAGCGACCGTGTCGCGGTGGCGTCGACGGTTTCATATTGCCCGCCGACCAGCGCCAGATCGGGATGATCCTCCAGAAAGCGGCGCTGGCGCGACAGGCGTTCGGGCAGCGACAGATCGTCGGCATCGTGCAGCGCGATGAACGGCGCCTCGGCGCGTTCGAAGCCCAGATTGCGGACCTCGGACAGGGTCAGCGACGGCGCGCAGGGCACCTGCTCGATGCGAGGATCGGTGGCGGCGAGTGCGGCGACGATCGCGCCCGTGTCGTCGGTCGAGCCATGGTTGAAGACGCGCAGCCGCCAGTCCCGTTCGGTCTGGTCGATCAACGAGCGGATGGCATCGCCGATATAGGCGGCGCCGTTACGCACGGGCATGACGATATCGATGGTCGCCACGGTTGCCTTCGTCCTCTTCATCCAGCGCCCGAGACCAACAAGATTCGCAAAGTGTCTCAGGCTGACACTCTGCCGCGCATGGCGCGCCGATCGTGCGAAGGCTAGAGGCGATCGAATTGAGCCGGGGACAGAACGTGCAAAAGCAGGACGGTTATCGTCGCAAGGTGTTGGGCGGCACGGTCACGACGATCGTCACGCAAGTGTTGCGCGTCGGCGCGACGATCGGAACGGTGATCGTCGCCTCGCGTATCCTGTCGCCGACCGATTACGGCATTTACGCGATGGCCGCGCCCGTCACCGGATTTGCCTTTATGTTTCAGAACATTGGCTTTGATCATGCGGTGGTGCAGTCGGACGAGGTGTCCGATGTCCAGCTGTCGTCGCTGTTCTGGCTGAACATCGGCCTGTGCCTCGTTCTCGCATTAGCGCTGGTGGCGGCGGGGCCGTTCGTCGCTATGTTCTATGACAACACGCAGGCGGGCGTGCTGGTCGCGGCCTCGGGCCTGCTGATCGCGGCGACCGCGCCCAACCCGCTCTACAATGCGCTGCTCAATCGCGAGATGCGGTTCCAGACCCAGAATCTGGTCGACATCATCAGCAGCGTCACGATGTTCACCTTCACCGTGACCGCCGCGCTGATCCTGCGATCCTATTGGGCGCTGCTGGCGGGGGCGCTGGCCTCGACGGTGATGAACACCTTCTCGTTCATGTATTTCGAGCGCTGGCGGCCGCGCTTCACCTTTCAATGGGCCAGCATCGCGCCGATGGTCCGCTTCGGCGGCGGCGTGTCGATCTATGGCTTTGCCCTGTTCATCACGCGCAACATCGACAAGGTGCTGATCGCGCGCGTCTGGGGTCCGGCGACGCTGGGCTATTATGACCGCGCCTATCGGCTGATGGCCGCCCCGCTCCAGAATTTCAGCGGTCCGTTGTCGCGCATTATCCTGCCGGTGCTGGCGCGCACGCGCGAGGAGCCGCAGCGTTATCGCCGGGCCTATCTGATCTTCCTGCAGGGGATCATGACCTGCGCGGTGCCCGGCGTGATGGCCGCCGCGGTCGGATCAGATGCGACGGTGCGGTTTCTGCTGGGCGACAAGTGGCAGGCGGTCGGGCCGATCTTCGCCTGGCTGTCCGGCACCGCCGCGATGCTGCTGGTCAACGAATCGGCACCGTGGCTGATGATGTCGACCAACCGGTCCAAGGTCATGATGAACTGGGGCCTGTTCGCTTCGGCCACGGTGGTGATCGGGTTCCTGATCGGCCTGCCCTGGGGCGCGATCGGTGTGGCCAAGGCCTGTTTCATCGGCGAGGCGCTGCGCTCGCCCCTGCTGTTCTGGCTGTCGGCGCGCGATACCTCAGTCCGCATGTGGGACATCGCCAAGCTGCATATCGTCACCATCGTCTCGCTGGGCGCTGCCGCCGCGACGCAGATGGTGCTGCCGGCGGGGCTGTCGCCCCTGCCGCACCTCGTGATCCTGGCCATCGCCGCCTATGCCGCGGCCATCCCGGCGCAACTGCTGTCGGAGCCGGGGCGCGAATTGATGGCGATGGTGACGGGCTGGATCGGCAAGGCGGCGCGGCGCCCGATGCGCCGCCCCGCCTGACGGCACGGATCAGGGGCGGATCAGCCCCAGCGCGGTGCCGATCAGATGAACGGTCGAGCGGCGCGTGGTGCGGCCATGCGGTGCGACCAGATTGCGCAGGGCGGGCGTGAGCGCGCCGCGCCGGATGCCGGTCGAATAGACCAGCGTCTGCGCCAGGTGAAAGCGCTGGAAACGGCGAATGTCCGCGGTCCGGTCGGCCGGGGCATAGTCGGACAGGATGCGATCATAGAGGACGCGGTGCCCCTTGGCGACCGAGACGGGATTGCGCGAGATGCGGTCGTCGCCATCGAAATAATAATGGGTCAGCGGCCGGTGGCACAGCGCGATGCGCCCCGCGCCCCGCAGCTTCAGCCACATGTCCCAGTCCTGACAGCTGGGCAGGCTGATGTCGAAGCCGCCGACCGCATCGAAGGCCGAGCGGCGGATCATCACCGCCGAGCAACCGCCCAGCGTGTTTTCGTAGAGCAGCGCCGACAGGTCATCGACGTCCTTGCCGAACTTGGTCGTGCCGCCGCCCTTGCCGTCGTGGAACAGCGTGTCGGTGAAGACTGCCACGACATCGTCCGCGATCAGCGCGATCTGTTCGGCCAGCTTGGTGTCCGCCCAGCCATCGTCCGAATCGAGCAGCGCGATCCAGTCGCCCTTGGCGGCCGCGACGCCGATGTTGCGCGCATTGGGCGCACCGGCGCGGGCGTCCAGTTCTAAGATGCTGACCGGAATCCCCGCGACCTCGGCGGCGCGTGCGGCGGCGACGGTCGCGCCATCGTCATCGGAGCCGTCATCGACAACGATGATCTCAACGGGTGCAACCGTTTGCCGGTTGGCGCATTCTATGGCGCGGCCGATAACCTTCGCGCGGTTTCGCGCGGGTATGACGACTGATATTCGCATTACGATCTATAATATCCCTGATCCCCGATGAAACTATCGTCATGGTAGGCGGGATGGCGACACAATATGGAGCCGGTCATGATCCATTGTCGGACACAAGGGCGGAACGTGATGCGGATTTTGCGGGCGCCCCTTGTCGCCTTGCTATTGACAGCCCTGGGCGCGGGTCCGGTCGCGCTGGCACAGACGACCATGCCCGGGGTGCGCGATCCCGCCGAGCAGCCCTTTGCGAATGACAGTATCTGGAACACCCCGATCGGGCGCGGCGCGGATTATCAGGCGGCGGACGCGGCCGAGAGCCAGATGCTGCATACCGACAATAGCGGCGGCCCCGGCGGCTCCTATCCCTGGATCGCGGCCGATGCGATCGGCCTGTACCGCGCCAGCACCAGCGCTCCGGTCGCGACATGGCGCTATGATGTCCGCGCGGGCAGCGGCTGGACGAGCGGGCAGCCGGTGTCGAACGGCTCGGTCGCTTTTCCGACGCCGACCGGCCTCCAGTTTCTGGGCGGCTCCGATGGTCATGCCATCGTGATCGATCCCGCCGGCCGCTATGCCTATGAAACGTGGCAGGGCAAGCGGACGGGCGCCGGCGACTATCATGCCGTCTATCTAGTCCGCACCGACCTGCGCGGCCCCGGCATCGCCAGCGTCGAGGGGCAGTCCGAGGGTATCCGTGCCTTTGGCGGCTCGCTGGCGGGCGGGCTGGTCCGCTGCGAGGAGCTGGCCAAGGGCGAAATCCCGCATGCCGTGGCCGTATTGCTGTCCACTACCCAGCTGCGCAAGGGCGCGACCATCGCCGAGCAGAAGGTCTGGCCGGCGACGCACAGCGATGGCGGCGGCAAGAATAATTATCAGGGACTGGTGCCTATGGGCGCGCTGCTCGCGTTGCCGCCCTCGGTCGATGTCGAGGCGCTGCCGCTGACGCGCGAAGGGCGCGTGCTGGCGCGGGCCTATCAGCGCTTCGGCGGCTATGTTGTCGATGCGACCGACAAGACCATGTCGCTGGCCGTGCTGCCGCAGGGGTGCGACAAGCAGATGATCAGCCATTTGTTCGCGGACCGGCGGACGATCCGCGACCGTCTCGTCCGCGTGCTCAATAATGGCCCCGACCATATCGGCGGTCCCGGCGAACGGATCGCCGCCGCACCGCCCGTCCTTAAACCGGCGGACTGATCCGGGACCCGCGCCTCAGGTCCGGACGCTCTGCCAGCGCATGCCGTTTTCGGGCGACTGGATGCTGACCCAGCTATAGCTTGTCTGATCGACCCGGCGAACCCATGGCGTGGCGCTGTCCAGCACCATGTCGCCGTCATCGGTGCGGGCGACCAGCACGGTATGCAGGCCGGTCTGCGGGCTGAACACCACCGCGAAGCTGAGCCGCGCCGGGTCATAGCCCTGCGCGACCAGTTGATAGCGTTTCTCGATCGCCAGATCCTCGCAGTCGCCCTGCGCCTGGCTGCCGATGCCGCTGCGTTGCCACTTCTCATCGGTGGCATAGATCTGCATGTCGGATCGTTGGACCACGCGGCCATTGACCAGCTTGTTGACCGATTGCAGCAGCCTGGCCTCCGCATCGGGCGACGGCTTGGGGCGGGCGGGGGCGGTGACCGCGATCGTCGCGACGGGCGCCGACCGCTCGACGATCAGCTCGGGCAGCTCGGGCAGCTCTTGCGGCTGTGCGTCACGTGGATCGAACAGCGTAATGGCCGCCGCCCGAATGGCGGTGCCGGGAAGCGCGCCGGTCCCAGCGGCCTGATCGCAACCGGAAACGCCCACGTCGCAGAGCGGCACGATCCGATCCGGGAGCGCAAGGCGCAGCTTGCGGCCGAAGCCCGGCTCGGTCGGAGCGGTGGTCAGCAAGGCCGATGGCGCCGCGCTGCGAAGCGCGCGCGGCAGACCCAGATGCGTCGTGACCGCGATGCCCGGGGCGGGCGGATGGCTCAGGCCACCCAGAATATCGGGGAGGGCGATTGCGATCATATTGGCCACGGCCATGGTGACGGCGGGCAGACCGGTGGCGATTCGCCCGCGCCATGCCGGCATGGTGCCGCTGGGTGCGGCGTCGGCGGGCGATGCGGCGTCCTGCTGCGCCTGGCAGAAGGTTCCGTCCGTCTGACACATCGCGACGAAGCCCGTGGGCGGGGCCATCGTGTCGCCGCGTACCAGGAAGCGAGACGGCGCGGCATGCGCCGGGGCGGGATTCGCGGTCGCGAACATCACCGTGATAGCCGCCATCGCCAAGCGCACTTGGTATCGCATCTCTACCTCCTTGCCTGGAGGACGAGATGCGGCCCGACCGCTTACGCAGCGGTGGAGGACAAAGGTTTACCCGTTGTTAACCCATAATTTCCGGCAGGATCTTGCCGGTTTGGCCGTTCCTTTAGCGAAGGACCATCACGGCCAGCGCGATCATGCCCCAGCACAGGCTGGCGGCGGCGGTGATCGTCACCAGATTGACCACCGACAGCGTCTTGGCGGAGGAGGGCGGTGTCTCGCCCAGCGGCAGGACGCTGGCCGCGATCTCATCGTTCACGGCACCGGCATGCGCGGTGGAGGTTCTGGTGTCGAACTCGTGATGATGGATCATGGCGTCCTTCCTTCTCCTGCCTTGTAATATGGCAGCATTGCGGAAAGCTTAACAAGTGGGTTAACGGGCGAAATACCATGCAATGTGCGGCGTAACGCACGTATTTCATTGGGATTTCTTGCTGCATTGCAGCAAAGTGGCGCTCGCCATTACTCCGTCAATCTGCCCCGCAATGGGATTTGGGGTGTGCGTCGACCCGTGGACGATACTTCGGAGCGCCAATTATAGCCGGCCCCTGAGGGAGCAGCCGTGCAATATGTCAGCTTTTCACGTGTAGATGACACGCCGCAGGCGGGTGCCGGCAAGCGGACCGCCACGCGCGCCCTGCGTCTACGATTCTACGCCGCGATCCTGACCCTGGACGCGTTCGCCGTCATGCTGGGCATCGGCATCGCGAGCCAGTTGCGGTTCGACGTCGCGCTGTCGTCCGAGGCGATCACGTTGATCGCGGGGCTGATACCGCTGTTCTGCTTTCTCGATCTGGGCAATTTGCGGCCCGATTATCTTAACGATTGGCGGCGCTCGATCCTGTCGATGGTGATCGCGCTGGCCAAGGCGGTGCTGTTGCTGCTGTTCTTCGGCTTCATCCTGCACGCCATCGGCCAGGCATCGCGGCTGCTGTTCGGCTATGGTATCGCGCTGACGCTGGGCATCGCGATCGTGCTGCGCGCGGGCATCGTCGCGCTGTCGACCAAGACCTTTCGCGGCGGCGCGGTCAACCATGTGCTGCTGCTCGACGGGGTCAGCATGGACATGCCGGCGGGCCAGTCGGTAATCGAGGTCGAGCGGATCGATGCCGACACCTTCAACGACCCCTATCTGCTCGACCAGCTCGCGCGGCGCTTCGCCGATGTCGACCAGCTGAGCGTCGCTTGCCGCCCCGAACGGCGGCGCAACTGGGCGATGGCGCTGAAAGGGATCAGCGTACGTGCCGACATCCTGATTCCCGAACTCGACGAACTGGGCAGCGTCGGCCAGGCGCTGGTCGCGGGATCGTCGACCATCCTGGTGTCGACCAATCCGCTCAGCCCCTATGACCGGATATTGAAGCGCGGCGTCGATCTGCTGCTGGCTGCGATCGCGCTGGCGTTCCTGGCGCCGCTGCTGATCCTGGTCGCCATCGCGGTCAAGCTGGACAGCCCGGGCCCCGTCTTCTTCCGCCAGCAACGGGTCGGTTATGGCAACCGTCTGTTCCTGATGTACAAGTTCCGCAGCATGCGGGTCGAGACCAGCGATGCGAAGGGCGGGCGTTCGGCCAGCCGCGACGACGACCGCATCACCCGCGTCGGCCGCATCATCCGCGCGACCAGCATCGACGAACTGCCGCAGCTGCTCAACGTCCTGCGCGGCGAGATGAGCGTGGTCGGCCCGCGCCCCCATGCGCTGGGGTCGCTCGCGGGGGATCAGCTCTTCTGGCATGTCGATGCGCGCTATCACCATCGCCATGCCTGCAAGCCGGGGCTGACCGGGCTGGCGCAGGTCCGTGGCTTTCGCGGTGCGACCCACAAGCGCGAGGATCTGGTCAGCCGGCTCCAGGCCGATCTGGAATATCTGAACAACTGGAGCATCTGGCGCGACATCCTGATCATGCTGTCGACGGTCCGCGTGATCGTCCACCGCAATGCCTATTGAGGCGTGTCGGCGATGACCCGCACGCTGCTCACCATCTGGGAGGATCGGCGCGGCGACGTGCTGCTGGCGCTGGGGGCCATGGTCTGCGCGCTGGTCGGCTGCGCGGTCTGGTTCGGTTGGTCGCCGTGGAATGGCGGTGGCTATCACCGGGTGGCGGGCAGCGATTCGGTAATCGCGGCGCAGGTCGTGCGCGAGGTGGAGGCGTTGCCCACCGTCACCGGGGTGCCGGTGGTCGCGCCGGTCGCCAATCTGGACGTCTCGGCGGACATCGCGCGGCGGGTCAACGCGCTGACCCCGTTCGCGCGTGGCCCCAATCCGGCGGCGCGACCCTTTCCCTGGGCGGGCAGCACGGGTGACCGTGCGGCGGCCGAGGCCTGTCTGGCGGCGGCGGCCTATTATGAGGCGGGCAGCGATCCGCTGGGCCAGGCGGCGGTCGTGCAGGTCGTGCTGAACCGGGTGCGCCACCCCGCCTTTCCCAAAACGGTGTGCGGCGTCGTGACGCAAGGGGCCGAGCGGTCGACGGGATGCCAGTTCAGCTTCATGTGCGACGGCTCGCTTCACCGCCGAGTGCCGTCGCCCGCCGCGCTGACGATGGCGCAGGCGACCGCGCGCTGGGCCCTGAACGGCGGCGTGTTCCGTGCGGTCGGCGGCGCGACCCATTATCATGCCGATTATGTCGTGCCGCGCTGGAGCGGGGCGATGGACAAGGTGCTCGCCTTTCATCGCCACCTGTTCTTCCGCTGGCGCGGGCCCGCCGGTGCACCGGCGATGCTCCAGGCACGACCGCAGGCCGGCGAGGCACCGCGCGGGCTGGCCGCGCTGTCGGCGATGATGGCCAAGGGGGAGGCGCCGGTGGCGACGGTTTCGACCGATCCGGCGACTGCCGTGGCGGCGATGCCGGCCGACGCCGCGGTCCCTGTCGTTGCGAGCGGCGCCATCGTCCGGTCGGACGAATGGCGCGGTATCTTCTATCTCTATCTCGACCCCGCCGATTATCCCGGCCGGTTCGCGATCAAGGCGGTGGAAGTATGCGGTAAGCGCCAGACCTGCCTCGTCTATGGCTGGGACAAGCCCGAGCGCGTGCCGGTCGCGGTGACCGAGGCGCGGCCGGCGGGTGTGCTGTTCTCGTTCAGCCATCGTGGCGACGAGCAGAAGGCGATGTGGGACTGCGCCCGCATCCGGCGCGACAAGGCCGATCAGTGCCTGCCCGGCACCGTCGCGCGCGTCGATCCGCCGATGACGGCGGCGCTGTAGAAATGTCGGATTGGGGCTGTCCTACAGCGTCGAATCTGGAACATATCGCGAACTCCTGATCGTGGGAGGAAAGCATGACGAGGACGAAGACCCGAATGGGGGCGGCGGGCATCATGGCGATGCTGCTCGGCTGTTCGGCCGGGACGGCACACGCGCAGCAGGTGGCCGCGCCGGCGGGCTATGCGCCATTGACCGCACCCTGCACGTCGCAAGCCGATGGGCGTTGCGCCGCCGTGTCCGGCGACACGCCGATGCCGGTCGCCACGCGTGCCGAGCGGCTGGTGCTGGCGGGCAACAATGTCGCGGCCGCGCCCGTCACGGCGCTTGGCGGGCTGTACATCCTGAACCAGAGCTGCGGCGGTTATGGCAGCCTGACGCTGCGCTATCTGGCGGCGGACGGCGTCACCATGCTGCCGCTGCTGACCCGCACCGCGTCCGACACGGGCGGCGGCACCAACATCTATCTGGGCGCGGGGGCCGTGGTCGACATCAGCCTGTCCGGGACGACCGGCTGCAACGCGCAGCTGGCGCGGGTGCCGGCATGAAGCGGCTGCTCCTCGGGCTGGCGCTGCTCACCGCCTCGGCGACCCCGCCCGGCCTTGCCCAGACCCTGGCCCCGGGCACGGCGCCGCTCACCGCCATCCCCAGCCCCGACTGGCCGCAGCAGCCGGCCGATGGCGACAAGGCCCCGCCGGTCGGCGGGCGTATCCACCAACGCTATCGGATCGCGACGCCGACCGCCGTGCTGGCCTCGTTCGATCAGGTCGGCCGGCTTACGGGGGCGCCTTCCGATGTCAGCGATGTCGCCGCCGATCCGCTCTATGGCGACACGCGCCTGACGCTGACGATGAACGGGTTCGGATCGCGGATGCTGCGGCCGCTGACGACGATGGCCGGCCCGGTCAATGCGACCGGCCAGCTGGTCCGCATCTGGACCAAGCCGATCGCCAATGTCGATCCGCGCCTCGGCACCTACAAGATCCGCCTCTATTCGACGGGCGGTCCCGCCAATCCGGGTGCGAATTATCACGAGTTCAACGCGGCGGGCCTGATCCGCGAGGGGCAGAAGGACAAGGAGCAGCGCTGGGGATCGTTCACGATTCCGGTTAGCGCCTTCACGCCGGTCGGTAGCGGCGCGGACCTGACCGCGCTGACCTGGGCGATGGTGGAGGCCGCGCCCAACAACTCGGCGGGCATGACCATGGCGGTCGGCAATGTCGAGCTGGTCGCCAACGCGCTGACCAAGGCCAAGATGATCATCGCGTTCGACGATCAATATCCCAACACCGTCAACTATGCCGCGCGGGCGATGGCGCGTTATGGCTTTCGCGGGGTCCTCTATGTCTCGGCGGCGACCGACACCGGCAAGGCGGGCAAGCTGCAGGTCGCGCAGTTGAAGACCCTGCACGACAATCTGGGGTGGCAGATCGCCAGCCAGGCCTGGTCGACCGAGAATAATAGCGGCCCCGGCGGGATCGACGTGATCACCGCCGACCAGCGCACCGCCGAGATGGCGCGGTTGCGCAACTGGCAGAACGCGCTGGGCCTGACCGGCGGCGGGCATGGCAGCTATTTCAGCAATGTCGGCGTGACCGACATGATCGCCTATCCGATGTTCCGCCAGGCGTTCCGGTCGATGCGCGCCTATTATTTCGGCGAGTTCGGGCAGGTCGAAACCTATCCCTGGGGCGATCCGATGCGCATTCGCGCGATGGGCGCGGGGGAATTCCAATGGGGTAACAACGCGTCAATCTATACCAGCTACTGGAAAAACCATGTCGATCGCGCCATGGCGCAAAAAGGTGTGGGGTTCCTGGTATTTCACGACGGGCTGAGCGGCGCGCTGTCCAACTGGCAGCCCGCCTTCGACCAGCTGATGGCCTATCTCGATGCCAATCGGGCGGTGATCGATGTCGTGACGGTCGAGGACCTCGAAAACCCCTGACGCACCGCCCCGCCGCCGGGTCGGGCGGCGGGGCGTGCTGGGGACGGGTGATGACGGCGACGGACAACAGGATCAGGGTCGCCGGCACGCTTCTGGCCGCCATCATCTTTGCCGAGGTCGTGGCACTCGGCGTCGACGGCCCGTTCCTCGCCACCATCGCGGCGGCGGTCGAGCTGGTCGGCGGCCTCGTCATCCTGGCGCTGCTATGGCCGAGCACCGCCTTCTGGCGACGTTTCGCGGTTCCGCTCGGGTTGGGGCTGCTCGCCTGGGCGTGGATCGCCAGCCCGAGCTGGTTCGCGGCCGATCCCTTTGGCCGGCACTGGAGCGCGCCCGACCTGTTGCCCCAGGCGAGCGCGCGCTTCCTGGGCGGGTTGGCCCTGATGACCGCCGCCGCCGCCATCGGCTGGCGGCGCGGCGGCGTCCGGCTGACGGTCGATCGCTGGCTGCTGTTCGGGTTGGTCAATATCGCGATCGCGCTGGCGTTCCGGCATTATGATCCGAACGCGGTGTGGGGGATCGACAAGGGCGATCTGCGCGAGCGTTTCACCGGGACCTTCCTCAACGCCAATTCGGCGGCCTGTTATTTCGCGGTGCTGGCGGTGCTCGCGGCCGGACGCGGCTTCTCGCTGGCGCTGGACCGCAGCATGTCGGCGCCGCTCATCATTCATATCGTCGCGCCCATCGCGCTCCTCGGCGGGATCGGCGCCTGTGCGATCACGGGATCGCGCACCGCGCTGCTAGTCATGCTGATCGCGCTGGCGCTGCTGGCCTGGCAGTTCGGGCGGCTCTGGCTGCGGCGGCAGCGGGGGGCGGTGCGCGGGCTGATCGTCGGCGCCGGCATCATCGGCGTGCTGGTGGTGGTATTCGGCCTGCTGGGCGATGCCACCTTCGACCGGGTCGCGGACATCCAGGGCGACTGGGTCGAGCGGACCGAGCTGTGGAACCTCTATTCCCGCCTCGTCGCGGCCGCGCCGCTGGGCTATGGTCCCGGCGGGCTGGACGATGCGGCGCTGCACGGCTTCGCCTCGATCCATGAGGCGCATATCGCCTGGTTCGTCCATTCGACCCACAACATCGTGCTGTCGCTGTTGATCACGGGCGGTTACCCCTATCTGGCGATCATGGCGTTGCTCGTGGTCGCGCTGTTCTTCCCCTATTTCCGTCGTGCGCACCGGCTGCGCGAGCCGGTGGTGGTCGCGCTGGTCGCGGCGCTGGGCATGATGGTCGTGTGCGCCAGTACCGATGTCGCGCTCGACATGCCCGCGCTCGCCTC
Source organism: Sphingomonas pseudosanguinis (assembly GCF_014196255.1). Classification (GTDB taxonomy): domain Bacteria; phylum Pseudomonadota; class Alphaproteobacteria; order Sphingomonadales; family Sphingomonadaceae; genus Sphingomonas; species Sphingomonas pseudosanguinis. Next base: position 116,771 of record NZ_JACIDH010000003.1, on the reverse strand, counting down.
GGCGGCGGCGGTGCTGGCCGGGCTGGTCTGGGGCCGCGCCTCGCGCTTCGTCGAGGAGGCGGCGGAGGATCAGGCGGGGATGCGGCTCTTGACCAACGCCTCGGCGGGCGAGCCGGCGACCAGCCCCAGCGCATAGGCATAGTTGCGGCCCGAGGCCTGGGCCAGCCACGCGGTCTCGTTGACGATATGATCGCGCGTGGCGGCATCCAGGCGCGGCCAGACGGTCACGCCGAAACGGATGCGCCACGGCGCGCTGTCGCGCAGATAAGGCGCGGCGGTATAGCTTTGCGCCAGCGCTTGGATCGCCTGCGGCGACTCCGCGCCGTGCGCCAGCAGTTCGAGATAGGCGCGCGCGACCTCCGCCTCGCCCCAGATCGGCCGGCTGGCGCGTGCGACCGCGATGTCCGCGCGGGCCTGATCGAGCATCCCTGCCGCCCCGGCGGGGTCGGCAGCGGCGGCGCGGGCACGCATTACGCCGCGTAGCAGCGCGGCGCGGGCCGGCAGGTCCTTCGCGGGGACGTTCGATCGCAGATAGTCCTGGTCGTCGGCCTCGGTCGCGAGCCCCGCCGCCTGCCGGACCGACGCCTCGCGAGTGCGGACCACACGCGCCTCGCTGCTCAATGTCGAGACGGTGAAGACCAGCGCCGCGCCCAGCGCCGCCATCGCCGCGGCATTGGCCGCATGGGCGATGGCGGGCCGCCGCTCATTCCGAGCGATAATAGGCATTGTATTTGGACGAATAATATAGCGCGCCGTACGCTTCCTCGCCGGCATCGACCATTGAGAACAGCGCGCCGATCAGCGGTACGCCGTCCTGCGCCAGCCCGTTCAATGCCGACTTCACCGCATTCACCGGCGTGTCGCCCCATTTGATGACCAGGATGGCGGCATCGACCAGCCGGGCGATCGTCCGGCTTTCCGCCACGCCGAGCAGCGGCGCGGTGTCGAGGATGATGCGGTCATAGCGGGCGGCCATGTCGCGGAGCAGCGCCTGCATGCCCTCGCCGCTGAACAGGTCCTCGGCCATGAACGAGTTGCTGGCGACCGGCAGCAGGTCGAGGCCCGGCAGCTGATCCGGGATGATCACCTCATCGACCGGACGCTGGCCGGTCAGCACCTCGATCAACCCCGCCTCGGGCCGGATATTGGCGGCGGCCAGCATGCCCGCACGACGCAGGTCGGTGTCGATCAAAAGCACCTTCTCGCCCGCCAGCGCGCAAATCCGCGCCAGTGCCAGCGCGCTGCTGGTCTTGCCCTCGTCGGGCAGGCTGGAGAGCAGCGCGACGACGCGCGCGCCCTGCCGCGCGGGGCCGGACGACAAGGCGTGGCGCAGCACGCGGAAGGTCTCGGCATAGGAGCTCATCGGCTTTTCGAGGAGCAGGGCGGGGGCGGCACAGCGTTCGCCGGCGGCGTTGCGCAGCTTGCTCGACCGGATGCGCGGCACGCTCGCCAGCACCGGCAGGCCCAGCGCCTCGACATCGCGGGTCGAGTAGATGCCGCTGGCCAGCACTTCGCGCGTGACGACCGACATCGCACCCAGCACCATCGCACCCAGACCCGCCAGCATCAGCAGCATGCGGCGATTGGGCGAGGAGGGCGCCTCGGGCGTCACCGCGCTCTCGATGACCTGCGCCTGGCTCAGCGAGCTGCGCGCGACCTGGTTCATCTGCTGCGCCTGTTCGGCCAGCTTGTTGTAGGCGGCGTGGGCGGCATCGGCCTGACGCTGGTAATTGTCGGCGATCACGCTGGCGCGGGTGTCGGTCGACTGTTGCCCGCGCAGACGACCCATGTCGCCCCGCAGGCTGGCGGCGCGCGCCTGGGCCGCATTGGCCTCGCTCTCCAGGCCGCCGATGATGCGGCTGGCCTCATCCTTGATCTGACGGTCGATCGCGGTCAGCTGTTCGTTGACCTTGATGGTCTCGGGGTGACGCGGACCATAGCGGGCGGAGACTTCGCCCTGGCGCTGGATCACCTGCGCACGCTGCGACCGCAGATCGGCGATGACCTGCGAATTGAGCACGGCCGACACCGCATCGATCCCGCCCGAGGCGATCTGGGCGCGCGCAACGCGCAGCCGCGCCTGGGCGGCGGCGGCCTCGGACTCGGCGGTGGCCAGCTGCGAGGCGAGCGGGCTGATCTGCTGGTCGGTGACGGTGGCGTCGCCGCCGCTGACGATGCCGGTCTGCGCGCGATATTGCGCCAGCCGGGCATCGGCCTGCATCGCCTGCTGGTTCAGCGCGGCGAGCCGCTGATCGAGATAGCTGGTCTCGCGGCTGGCGGTGCCGGTGCGGCGCCCGACGCTATAGGCGATATATTCGTTGGCGAAGGCGTTGGCAACATCGGCGGCCAGACGCGGATCGCTGGCGGTGAAGCCGACATTGACGATGTACGTCATCTTGTCGCGCGCGGTGCTCAGCTTGCCCAGCAGACGGTCGGCCAGCTCGGTGTCGCGCTTCTCGCGCTGCGCCGGGGTGGCGGTCGCGGGCAGCGGCTTCATCCCCTTGGTGAAGGCCGGATCGCTCGCCAGCTTCAACCGGTCGACCACCGCCAGCGCAATGTTGCGCGAGCGCATGACGTTGACTTCGGTGTCGAAGATGTTCTGGTCGGGCCGCTCGCCGCTCATCTGGCCGAGCGCGGCGCTGGTCGAGGGATCGATCTTCACCCGCGCCACCGCCTGATATTTCCAGGGCATCATCAGGATCAGCGCGGCGGCCACGACGAAGGTGACGATCGCCACCACCGCGAAGATGCGCCAGCGGCGACGGAACATGCTGATCGTCGCGCTCCACAGCGCGCGCACGACCCCCGGGCCGGTGGAGGGGGCCGTATCGGCGAACGGCTCTGCGCTATGGTCCATGAGCATGGTCTTCAAAGCCTTACGGATGGATGGAAACGCCGGCGAGGGCGCGGAATTCGGAGAGGGCGGGGCCGTTCAGCCCGATGAAGTCGCTGCTGCGCCGCGCATAGCTGAGGTCGAGGCGACCGGTCAGCAGGCGGCTGGCGAGGTAGTTTGCGCCACCCGACACCTGCGACACGCGCGCCTTGCCGCGCACGCCGATAAAATCGTTCTGGGCATAGGAGACGCCGTAGGACAGCAGCAGGTTGCGCAGCAGTTCATGATCGAACCGCATCGCCGCGCCCGTGTTGAAGAAGCCGCTGCCGCCGAAGGTCGAATCCTGAATGTCGCGGAACGCGTTGAAGGTGACGGTGGTCAGCTGCGACGGGAAATACTCGATCTTCGCATCGAACGAGAAGCCGCTGATATTCTGGTAGATCGGTGCGGTGAAGCGGCGATCGATATAGCCGATGCCGGCCGATCCGCGCAGCAGCGCGGTCAGGTCGAGCGAGACGCCGGCCAGCGCGCGGACTTCCTTCGAATCGCGGTTGGCGATGCCGGGGGCCAGCGCCTGGTCATAGCTGGTGCCGGTGTAGGTCACCTGGCCGAACACGCCGGTATCGGGGGTCAGGCCATATTCCAGCTGCACCGCCCCGCGCGCCACGTCGCGGTCGCGATTGTCCTGCGAGACCAGGAAGCCGCTCAGCGTGCGGACCGACTGGAAGTCGTATTTCGCGTAATCGGCGCTGCCGACGATCCGGACGCGGGCGACGCGCCCTTCCGCCATCAGGCGCGCCTGGCTCTGCTGAAAGGGGGTGACGCTGCGCACATTGACCAGCGCGGCGCCCGAGAACTGCGATTCATAGCGGCGCGCGGTGTCGAGCGCGGCGGTGATCGCGACGTCGCTGGTCGCATCCAGCCGCCCGATCGTGCCGATCGACCAGCCGTCCTGGTTGCGCGGCTTGGCGTCGAGATAGCGGTAGATGTCGGCCGAGCCGTTCAGCTGCAGGCTGTGGCGCGACCAGTCGGACCGGGCGGTGACGCGCGGGACGAGGCGCAGGAAACCGTCCGCCGTCTCGTTCGACGTCGTCTGATAGACGTTGTCGGTATAGCCCAGTTGCGTGTCGAGCGACGGGAGGACGGTGAAGCCGCCCAGCTTGTACCCGATGGGGTTGGTTTCGGGGCGGCCACGCTCCAGCACGCTTTCGTTGCGGCCGCGATCGAAGCTGATCGGAACCACGGTTTCGATGGCGTTGCCATTCATCTGTGCCTGAGCCGCAGCCGGCAGGATCAGCGCGCAAGCGGCCGCGCCCGCCATCCAATAGCGAAACATTGGTGTCCCCATGAGTTGGAACCGGCTCCCCGAAGATCCGGCTCATGTCTGTTATGGTTTTTTGGTCTTAATTCTGGGTCGTGTAGTTCACGCCGACGCCGCCACCGCCGACGCTGGGCCCGGCGGCCAGGCTGGCGGCATTGCCCGCCGCCCCGCCGGTGCCGCCCGTGCCGGCCTGTCCGCGCCGGACGGCGGCGCGGGCATTGACCAGCGCGACCTTGACCTTGCGCGCGGCATTGCCCTGCTGATTGACGACGAAGTTCAGCGCGGCGAGCGACACGGGGGGCGGCTGCTGCTGCTGCGAGATGGCGAACATCACCGCCGCCTCGATGTCCTGCGCGGTGGCGGTCGCGGGCTGCGCGGCGATGGCGGCGTTGACCGCCTCGACGACGCGCTGCACGGCGGCGGGATCGGGCTCCGCCGTCGCGGGTGCGGGCGTGCCCGTGGCGGCCGGCGCCGGGGCCGCTGCCTGCTGCTGCGCCGCCGCAGGCGCGGTCAGGCCTGCGCCGATGGCGGCGATCGCCAGCATCTTTCGCACGTTCGTCGACATATGGTGTCCCCTGTTGTCCCGTTCCCCAACGGGCGATGATTTAGAAGTAACGCTCGCCGATCCGCACCGTGTCGCCCGGATAGACGACGACGTTGGGGTCCATCTTATACTGGTGTTCGGTGGTCTCGCCGAAGCGCTTGATGAAGACCTTGCGCTTGTTGGCGCGGTAGGTGAATCCCTCGGCACGCGCCACGGCGTTGAGCGCGGTCAGGCCGTTGGAATAGGGATATTCGCCCGGCTTGGTGACTTCGCCCATGATGTAGAAGGGGCGATAGGTCAGCACGTCCATGCTGACGCGCGGTTCGCGCAGATAGCCGTCCGCCAGCTTCGCCTCGATGTCGCGGATGACCTCGCGCGGGGTCCGGCCGGTCGCCTTGACGTCGCCGATCAGCGGCAGCGACAGGGTGCCGCTGTCGCTGACGGTGAACTCGCCCGACAGCGTTTCCTCGTTGAACACGATGACGCGCACCTTGTCGGCGACGCCGAGCTTATAGTCGGCGATCGGCTCGGCGGTGGCCGTGGCGGTCGCCGTCGTCGTAGCGGCCTGCTTGGCCGAGGACGACGGGGCGCCCGTTTGCGCGCCCGCAGCGGCGGATGCGGCCAGCATCGCCAGGCAGAACCAGAATTTACGCATGTACCCAAACCCCTGATACAACCGGTATCGTATACGCTGTCCGGCGCGCCTCGAACAATCGGCGGGCCGGGTGGTTGCGCGCCGCGCCGACCCGCGGTTCGCCGTGGATTCGTCCCATTTCCGAACAGGCCCGTGCGGGCATCATGCCGCCACCTTCGGGCGATCCGTGCTGGCGCGCAGCAGCGCGTGCAGCTTCTCGGCCTCGCGCATCTGGTCATGGCGTTCGGCGACCAGCGCCCGCCCGGCCGCGCCCATACGCGCCAGCGTCTCCGGATCAGCGCGCGCGCAGGCGACCATGGCATCGGCCATCGCGTGGACCGAGCCGGGACTGTACAGCCAGCCGGTCTCGCCGGTGCGGACCAGATCGGCGATGGCACCGACATTGGTGGCGAGCACCGGGCGGCCGAGTGCCAGCGCCTCCATGATGACGATCGGCAGTCCCTCGGCGAAGCTGGCCATCACCATCGCGCGGGCGCGTACGATCTGGGCGCGGACCTCGGCCTCGTCGGCCCAGCCGGTGATGGTGACATGATCGGTCAGCCCGAGCCGCGCGATCGCCGCCTCGACATCGGCGCGCATTTCGCCGTCGCCGACCAGCGTCAGCGTCGCGGGCACGCCCTGGTGCCGGGTTTCGGCGAGCGCCTCCAGCATCAGCAGCTGGCCCTTCACCCCCGACAGCCGCCCGACATGGACGAAGTGCGGCGCCTCGACCGACGGGGCGGGCGGGGCCTTCAGAAAGTCGGCGAGCAGGCCGCAGCGTACGACCGTGATTTTGGCCCAGTCCTGCAGCCGTGACCAGCGATAGACCTGCGAGGCGCAGAATTCGGTGATCACCGCGACGAAGGCCGCGCGTTCGACCTTCAGTCCCAGCTTGATCTGGACCGGCCGGTCGAACTCCTCCGACCCGTGAATGGTGATGCTGTAGGGGATGCCGGCCATGGTGGCGGCCAGCATCGCGATCTCGGCGGCGTTGGTGCCGAAATGGGTGTGGAGGTGACGGATGCCCGCCGCGTTCAGCTCGCGCGCCAGCCGTGCGCCCTCGAGGAAGCTGATCAGGTGATGCGGGATCGAGCGGTCGGTGCGGCGCGACAGTTTGGCGGTCAGCCGCATCGCGGCCAGCCAGCGTCCCGGATGCCGCACGAGCATGACGAGACCGGCGACCAGCAACGGCACCACGCCGCCTTGCAGCAAATAGCGCGTGCGGTCGCGCTCGGCCAGGTCGACGGGATCGACCACATCGGCGTCCCAGCCCCGCAGCGCCCAGCGATGGATCGTCTCACCCCGTGCCTCGAGCGCGAGGATCTCACGCCGGATGAAGCTGTGGCTCACCTTCGGATACTGGTTGATGAAATAGCCGATCGCCAACGGAACCCCCAAGCATCGTCAAGGCAGCATGGCTTTGGTCGAAGCGGTCTTGTCCGTGCAATGCCTGTTATTGCTGCACCGTGTCATAACGGGTCAGGCATGACGGCGGGCCGTATTCGTCCGGCTTTATCCTGTGCGGGGAACCCGATAGCGGCTGGCTGTCCGGTGACAGGAGGATCGTCCCGAATGGGTTATGTGCGTGTATCAGGCGACCAGGATCGGAGTGGGCTTGATGCATGACCCTGTGCACGGACCCGCGTCGCGGGCCGTTCCTCCCGCCCGGCCCGAGGCGCGCGCGCATCTGGCGGCGCTCGATGGTTGGCGGGGGCTGTCGATCCTGGGCGTGATGGCGGGCCATATGCTGCCGCTCGGCCCGGTCGCCTGGGGGGGCAATGTCGCGGTCGCGGCGACGGGTATGGCGTTGTTCTTCACCCTGTCGGGGTTCCTGATCACCAGAACGCTGCTGCGCGACGACGCGGTCGTGCCGTTCGTCATCAAGCGCGTCTTCCGCATCCTGCCGCTGGCCTGGCTGTACATCCTGCTCGTCATCGCGGGGCAGGGTGCGCCCTGGTCGGTGATCCTGCCCAATCTGCTGTTCTACGCCAATGCCAGCGAGGCCACGCTGGCCTATGCCCCGCATTTCTGGAGCCTGTCGCTCGAAATGCAATTCTATGCCTTCGTCGCCGTGCTGGTGGGCCTGGGCGGGCGGCGGGCCTTGTGGCTGCTGCCGCCCCTGGCGCTGGCGGTGACGGCCTATAGAGTGGTGCACCACGTCCCATTCGGGGTGGCGACGCTGGACCGTATCGACGAGATCATGGCCGGGGCGACGATGGCGCTGGCGATCCATCATGGCTGGCGCCCGTCCGCCTGGGCGGCGCGGCCGGTCGTGATCCTGGGGCTGGTCGCGGTGCTGACGCTGGGGATGCTCGAGCCGGTCGTCGCGCGCTTTCCCTATATCTGTTATCTGCGGCCCTATATGGCGGCGTCGATCGTGGGGCTGAGTCTGGCGATGGAGCGCGGCTGGCTGGCGCGGCTGCTCGGCGGGGGGGTGCTGCGCTATATCGCGCGTATCTCCTATGCGCTCTACGTGCTGCACCCGCTGACCTATGCGGGATGGATGGGCAGCGGCGATGTCGCCGTGCGCTATACCAAGCGGATCGGCAGCTTCGTGCTGGCCTTTGCGGGAGCGCATCTGTCGACCTTCTATCTCGAACAGCCGCTGACCCGGCTGGGACACCGGATCGCGAGCGGCGCCAAGCGACACCGCGCGCCCGCGCCCGACGGCGTCGCGGCGGCGTGAGCCCTTCGCCCGGCCCCTTCGCCCGGATTCGCGAGGATCGGGCCGTCTATCGCGAAGGTTGGTGGGCGCAGGGCCTGTGGGCGCTGGCCATTTATCGGCTGGCGGCGGCGCGCTATGCCCGTCCGCGCGGGATCGTCCGTTCGCTCTGGGGCGGGGCCGCGAAGCTGGGCGGCAAATGGGCGGAATGCGTGTGCGGCATCTCGCTGCCCGATAGCGCGACGATCGGTCGGCGGCTGCGTATCGAGCATTTCGGCGGGATCATCGTCCATGGCGCGACGGTGATCGGCGACGACTGCGTGCTGCGCCAGAACGTCACACTCGGCAATCGCAGCGAGGATCGCCCGATGGAGGCGCCGATCCTCGGCGACCGCGTACAGGTCGGCGCGGGCGCGGTGATCCTGGGGGCGGTCCGGATCGGCGACGATGCCATTATAGGCGCCAATGCCGTGGTCCTCCACGACGTGCCCACCGGCGCGGTCGCGGTCGGCAATCCGGCGCGCATCCTGGAACGACGCTAGGCCCGTACCCGGCGCTTCAGCCAGGCGCGGAACGGCACATCCCAATAGCGATGCGCCGCGATCGCGAAGCCCAGCGTGAAGAGATAGAGCGCGATGGCGATGATCGCGGTCGTCCCACCAGGCGCCGGCCGGGTCGCCACCCAGTTCATGTAGAGATACACGAACGGATAATGGGTGATGTAGAGCGGGTAGGAGAGCCGTCCCGCCTGGCGGCATAGCCCGATCATTGCCGGCCCGCCGCGCGAATGTCGTCCCGCCAGAATGATCGCGGGGAAGACCAGTAGCACGCAGGTCGCCTGATAGAGGCCGTTCAGCTTGATCGCCCCGACCGTGGGGAACACCGGCGCGGCGAACAGCGCGACCAGGATCAGGCTGAGCACCGGAAATCCGAGCCGCACCGCCGGCAACCGGTCGCGGAGTCGATAGAGCAGCAACCCGGCGAGAAAGGGATAGGCCAGCCGCACCGGCGCGCCCCAGAAATTGTCCAATCCCCAACCTGTGTCATAGGAGCCGAGCGTCAGCGCGGTCGCCGCCGATGCCAGCGCCGCAAGGCCGGTCAGCGCGACCAGCGCCCGCACGCCCAGCCGCCGCAGGACCAGCGCATAGGCCAGATTGGCGATATATTCCTGCAACAGCGTCCAGGCCGGCGCATTGAGCGGATGGCTGTCCCCCAGCCGATTGGGCAGCGGCGGCGCGGGCAACGCGACCAGCCCGGCGACAAAGGCGAGCAGCACCAACAGCAGCGGCGCGGCCTGTCGCCCGCCGGCAAAGGGATCGCCGAGATAGCTGATCAGTCCGAGCAGCGTGCCCAGCACGACCAAAGGATGCAGCCGCAGCAGACGCCGGCCGATAAAGCCGCGCACCGACATCGCGTCCCAGCGATCATCATAGGCATAGCCGATGACGAACCCTGAAAGGGCGAAGAAGAAATCGACCGCCAGATAGGCGTGCGGCAGCATCAGCCGCGCCGGATCGAACAGCACGGTGATGCCCTGGATATGAAAGGCCACGACCAGCATCGCCGCCGTCCCGCGCAGCCCGTCGAGCACTTCGAAATGCGCCTTGCCGTCGCCCGTGCGGTCGATGGCGGGCACGGGGCGGGGGTCGCTCATCGGGTGGTGGGGCGCGCGGGATTGCCCATCACGGTCAGGCCCCTGGGGACATCGCGCGTCACGACGCTGCCCGCGCCGATAATGGCATCGTCGCCGATGGTGACGCCCGGCAGGATCATCGCGCCGCCCCCGATCCAGACATTGGCCCCGATCCGCACCGGCCGCCCGAACTCCAGCGCCTGCGCGCGTAGGGCCGGGTCGCGCGGATGGTCGGCGGTCAGGATCTGTACGCCCGGGCCGATCTGGGTACCCGCACCGATCTCCACCGCGACCACATCCAGGATGACGCAGCCGAAGTTCAGGAACACGCCGTCGCCCAAGCGAATATTATAGCCATAGTCGCAGTGAAAGGGCGACCGCACCGTCACCCGTTTCCCGACTTCGCCCAGCCCCTCGACCAGCATCGCATGGCGCGCAGGTCCATCGGCATCGGACGCGGCATTGTAGCGCGCCATCCACCGCGCGGCGCGCGCGGCGTCGGCGGCCAGTTCGGGATCGTCGGCGACATAGAGTTCGCCGGCCAACATCTTCTGCTTCTGGCTCATAGGGATCAGCTCAGGTCGTGAAGGTCTTTGCCGAGCGGCGCGGTGATCGTCAGGTCGGAGAAGCGGACGGCCAGGCCGCTGCGTTCGGGTGTGCAGGCCATCGGCCCGACCTGATAGGCGGACGCGACCGGGAAGGGGGACAGCCGGACGAGCGGCCAGGCCTTGCCGTCCGCCGACACCTGCAACCGCAACACGCCCTTGGCGACGGTCGCACGCATCCAGAAGTCGCTGGCATCCTGCGCATAGGGACCGGTCGCCCAATCCGACCGGCCATCGGTCAGCACGCTGCTGAGCATCGCCTGTCCATCCGACAGCTCGATCCCCGCCTTGACCCAGCGGCGTTCGTCGACCCGCACCATGATGCCCGCCTGATCATAGAGCTTGTCATAGCGACCCCGGATGCGGAGTTGCGCGGTGAAGGCGTCCGCCGCCGGAAATCCCAGGAAATGGCCGCTGTCGCGCGTGAAGCCGTAATGGGTCTCCCGCCAGAAATCGGTGCCCTGGTCGGTCGTGAGCGTCAGGTCGCCGCTGCCGTCCGTGCTCCATTGGCGCGGCGCGTTCAGCCAGCGGCCGTCGCGCCGGCCCAGGATCGTGCGGCCCGTGGGCTGCCCGCCATCCTTCGCCTCCGCCAGAGCGGGGATCGTCAGGGCGGCGGCACCGCCGATGATCGTCCGGCGTGACAGCGTGGCCTCCTTCATGCGTATCATCCTCTTTTGCGCTAGGGCGGGCTTTCGTCCGCCGCGTTCGGACGGCATGTGTACATTTGTACACATGCAATGCAATGGAGTTCCGGCATGGCCGATCGCGTGGCACGGCGAAACGACCCCGAACGGCGGCAGCGGATCGTCGACGCGACGCTGGACGTCGTCGCCGAACATGGCGTGCCCGGCACCACCCATCGCCGGATCGCGGCGGCGGCCGGCGTGCCCTTGGGGTCGGTGACCTATTATTTCGCCTCGCTGGAGGAATTGCTGACCGCGGCGTTCCTGCAACTGGCGGAGCAATCCTCGGCGGCGTTCGGGGCGCGCATGGCGGAGGCGATCGACCGCGCCAGCGCGCGCGCGGCGATCATCGACATCATCGCCGGCTCGGTCTGGGCGGAGCCGCGCACGTTGCTGCTCAGCTACGAGCTTTATGCCTTCGCCGCGCGGCATCCGCCGGTGTCGCGGGTGATGCAACGCTGGATGAACAACAGCCGCGCCGCGCTGGAGCGGTTCTTCGACCCGCTGACCGCGCGCGCGCTCGATGCGTTGGTCGAGGGGATCGGTATCCATAATTCGATCGATACCGAGCCGCTGGACCGCGAGGCCATCCGCCAGATCGTCGAACGGGTCGCGCCAAAATAGATCCTCCCCGGGACGGGGAGGGGGACCATCGCGAAGCGATGGTGGAGGGGGCGTGCGGCGAGGGACGTCCTATACCGAAGCCCCCCTCCGTCAGGCCTTCGGCCTGCCACCTCCCCGTGCCGGGGAGGATAAAAGGTCCGGCAGCGCCGCCGCCAGGCGATCGACATCGGCTGTGCTGGTGAACAGCGCCGGCGTGACGCGGATGCACGCGCCCTTGGCGGGGCCGGTGCGGTGCACCGTGAAGACCCGGTGCTGGTCCAGCAGCGTCCGGGCCAATGCGGCATTGCCGGCGGCATCGGTCACGCCGTCGATCCGGAACGACGTGATCGCGCCGTGCAGCACCGGATCGTCGGGCGTCAGGACGCTGATGCCCGGGATCGCCCGTGCCCGCTTCACCCAGCGATCGCGGAGCGCGCGCAGGCGGGTGGCGCGAGCAGCCCGGTCGATCCGCTGCTGAAAGGCGAGCGCGGCGGGCACGGTCAGCCAGGACGCATAGTCGAGCGTGCCTGTATGCACCCGCGCCATCACCGTATCGGGGCCACCGGGCTCCTCCGCCGGATCGCGGTCGATCCGCGCCAGCGCCGACCGGCGGATATGGAGGATGCCGACCCCCAGCGGCGCGCCCAGCCATTTATGCCCGTTCAACCCGACGAAATCGCAATCCAGATCGGGCAGCGCGAAGTCGAGCTGTTGCCAGCTATGCGCCGCATCGACGATCACGTCGATCCCGCGCGCCCGCGCCATGGCGGCGATCTCACGCACCGGGATGACCAGCCCGGTGCGGTGGCTGAGATGGGTCAACAGGATCAGCTTCAGCCTAGGCTCGGCCGTCATCGCCTCGGCATAGGCGGCGATCAGGCTGTCGCGGGTCGCCGGCTCGGGCAGGGCGATGCGGCGGACACGCACGCCGCGTCTTGGCCCCAGGCTCTCCATACAGGCCTGCATGCTGTCATAATCGAGATCGGCGTAAAGCACCGCATCGCCCGGCGACAGGCGGTTATAGCCCAGGATCAACGCCTTGAGCGCCTCGGTCGCGTTGCGGGTGAAGGCGATCTCGTCCGCCGGCACGCCCAGTTCGACGGCCACCGCCGCGCGCGCCGCCGCCAGATCGGCGAGCATCCCGCGCCTGGCATAATAGCTGGTGTCCCGGTTCACCCGCGCGACCGCCTGTTCATAGGCGGCGCGCACCGACCGCGCCATCGCGCCCCAATTGCCGTTCTCCAGCTGGACGACGTCGCCCGGCAGGTCGTATTCGCCCGCGACCTTCGCCCAAAAGGCCTCGTCATCGGGCGAAGGACGGGCGGGGCCAGCGGCGCGCGCCGGCAGGGGAAGGGTGGCCGCCATGCCAGCCGCCAAAAGCGCGCGCCGATCGATCATCAGAAGGTCAGCCCCAGACGGACATAGTAACGCCCGCCATCGGTATCATAGGGGGCGTTGCGCGAGTAGATCAGGCCGCGATTGGCCTGGTTGGTCGCCTCGTCGGGATAGGTGCCGAACAGATTTTCAGCACCACCCCGGATCGAGATATTGGGCGTCAGGCGATAGGTGACCGACGCATCGAACAGCGCGATGCCGTCGAACCGCTGGAACAGCTCGCCGGTCGCATTGCCGGTCACGTCGGTCCACGGACCATAATAGCGCCCGCGCAGCATCACGCCCACCGGGCCGATGTCATAGCCCAGCGTGCCGGTCGCGTTGTGACGCGGCAGGCGTTCTTCGAAGATGCGCCGCTGCGTCGCATTGGCAATCGCCGCGCTGGTGCCGCTGCGCACCGTCGTGCGGTTGTAATTATAGGCGAGCGTCGCGCTGGCGCGGCCTTCGCCCAGTTGGCGGTTATAGCCGATGACGACATCGACGCCGCGCGTGCGCGTGTTGAAGTCGTTGGTGAAATAGCTGATCGAGGTGAAGCGGTTGGGGTTGGGCAGGCTGGCCGGGATGGCGATGGTCGCCGACTGGCTGAAGCGGTCGTCGACATCGATCTGATAGAGATCGACCGTCGCGCTCAGCCCGACATGGGTCTGCACCGCCAGCCCGATGGTGGCGTTGCGCGAGGTTTCGGGGCGCAGCGGCTTGGCCCCCAGCGCGACGGCCAGCGGATCGCTGGGCGCTAGACGACCCTGGTTGAACACCTGCAACGTGCGCGTGTCGAGCCCCTGGCTGACGACGCGGGTGTTGAGCTGCGCCGGGGTCGGTGCGCGGAAACCGGTGGAATAGGTGCCACGCAGCGCCAGCCATGCGACCGGCTCGACCCGTGCCGACAGCTTGTAGGTGAACTTGTCGCCGAAGCTGGAGAAATCCTCGTACCGCCCCGCCGCGCCCAGCGAGAGCAGCTGGATCGGCCGCCACGCCAGATCGACATAGCCGGCATGGCTGGTCTGGCTGAACCGGCCGGCCTGTTGCGGGCCGAAGCCGGGGAAGCCGTTCGAATTGGGCGCCAACCCCGTCGCCGCGCCCGGTCCGATCGCATAGGAGGCCGGGTCGCCGGTGCCGACGACATAGCGCTCGATCCGCCGCTCGCCGCCAAAGGCGATGTTGAGCGGATCGATCCCGCCGATGGGCAGGCGATAGACGAAGTCGGCGTTCAGGTTCGTCTCGATCTGCGTCAGCCGGCCGAGATAGAAGCTGGTCGGGCTATTGGGGCCGAGCGAGGCGTTCAGGCTTTCGCGCATGGTGTAGTCGATGCGGCTGCGGCCCGACGATGCGCTGATGTCGTAGGAGAAGGCGTCGGACAGCGATCCGCGCACGCCGCTATTGGCCTGGATGTCGGCGAAGCGGGTGCCGAAGCGCGGGGTGAAGCCGACCGGGTAGATGCGGCGGAAGCTGAACCCCGGAAAGGCGCTGCTGGCGTTGTAGACGCTGCCGGTCCCTGCCGGATTGCGCCAGTTGAAATCGGTGATGCCTTCGCCCTGCTGGACGGTGCCGAACGCATAGAGGGTTGCACCCGGCGTCAGGTCGTAATGCATGTCGACCGCGCCGCGCACCCGCTCCTCATCGGGCTGGCCCCAGCGCTGGACGGGGTTGGGCACGACAAGCGTCGGGTTCGCCGCCTGGAAGGTCAGCGCATCGGGGCGCTGGCGGGTACGCGAGGTCGCCTCGGAATGTTCGAACTGGCCGGTGAAGACGATCGCGCCCCGATCGTCCAGCGCGATGCCGCCGCGCGCGCCCGACTGATAGTCATTGCCGTCGCCGGCATAATATTGGCCGAACTGGCCGTAAGCTTCCATACCGGCGGTGTCGTCGAGGATGACGTTGATGACACCCGCGATCGCATCCGATCCATATTGCGCCGAGGCGCCGTCGCGCAGCACCTCGATCCGCTTGATCGCCAAGCTGGGGATGCTGGCGAGGTCGGGCGCCTGTGCGCCGCGCGTGCCGAGCAGCGCCGAGCGGTGATAGCGCTTGCCGTTGATCAGGACGAGCGTCTGGTCGGCCGACAGCCCGCGCAAGGTGGCGGGGCGGACAAAGGCCTGGCCATCGGCGGCGGGCAGGCGTTGCACGTTGAACGAGGGCAGCAGCTGCGCCAGCGTGTCGTTCAGGTCGCTCGACACGCCCGAGCGGATCAGCGTTTCGGGCAGGACATCGACCGGGGCCAGCGTGTCGAACTGCGTCCGGCCGCGTTCGCGCGTACCGGTGACGATCACGTCATTGCCGGTCGCGGCGTCGACGGCGGGCTGGTTCTGTTGCGTCGCGTCGTCGTTCGTCGGCGCGACCTGCGCCCAGGCGGCGGGCGCGAACAGGATGTGCAGCGCCACGACGGCGCTGGCGGTCTTGAATGTCATGGTGAAACCTTCCCCCGGGGCTGCTCGCTCGGCGCCCATGGGCGGGGCCAGTAGGAAGGGAAGGTTTCACCTGCGTGACGAATATGCGGCGGATCGAAGAACGCCGCCCGTTAGGGGCGATCGACATTCATGCCGCCACGCCCTCTCCCTCTCCCTCAAAGAGGGACGAGGGAAATGAAAGGCATGTTCGAATGTCCATTGGCCCAGCCAGCCGCGCTCTTCGTCAGATCTCCATGCGCAGCGAGGCGCGCACGGTGCGAGGTGCGCCGGGATAGATCCACAAGGCGCTGTACGAACTCGCGGCATAACGCTGGTCGAGCAGGTTGTCCGCCTCCAGCCGGAAGCGCAGGCCCTGCACGACCGGCGCCTCGATCGCGGCCTTCACCTTCACATATTCGGGCAGGATGATCGGATTGGCGGTGAGCGACCCCGCCCGGTCGCCGACATAGGCGACACCCCCGCTCAACTGCCAGTCACCGCGCGGCGTGGGCACGCGGTGGACGACCAGCAGCGTGCCCGAATGTTCGGGCACGTTCAGCACGGCGGGCGTCGGGAAAGTGGCGTCGTCGGCCTTGGCGTCCAGCCACGCATAGTTGGCGACGATCTGCCAGCGCTGGCCCAGCCGGGCCGAGGCGTCGAGTTCGATACCCCGGCTGACCATGCTGCCGACCGGCGCCAGGAAGTTGGGATCGACCGGATCGGTGGTGAGGATATCCTTCTTGCGGATGTCGAACCAGGTCGCGGCCATGTCGATGCCCGGCAGCTTGGCGGCGATCCCGACCTCATAACCACGCCCGGTCTCCGGGCCGAAGCCGTTGCCGTTGCGGTCGGTGCCGGTGTTGAGCGAGAAATTCTCGCCCCAATTGGCATGCACCGCGATGGCGTCGGTCACGCGGTAGCGCGCGCCGACCCGGAAATTGACCGGCTCGTTGATGTTGCGCCCGGTCGAGCCGGTATTGTTGTTGACGATCTTCTGGCGATAGGGATCGATCCGCGCGCCGCCGACCAGGGTCAGGCGGTCGGTCACGTCCCACATGTCCTGCACATAGAAGGTGCCTGCCCAGCGGCTTTCGTCATTGTTGGTGAAGGGCCGCAAAGGTGCCGCGGTCGAACCATAGACCGGGTTGAACAGGTCGATGGCATAGGGGGCCGCCGCCGACGGATTGATGCGCATCCACCGCTCGCCATAGAAGAAGCGATAGCCCTTCACCCCGACGCTGACCCGGTGCTGCCCGATCTGTCCGGCCAGTTCCAGCCGGGCGGACAGATCGTCGACGCTGAAATCGCGCGAGCGGCGCTGCCGCCACAGCGACGTGCCGACGATGCGCGACTGGTCCGCCGACAGGCCGCGCAGCGTGCCCTTGCGCCAGACCATGCCGCCGTTCAGCGTCCAGCCGCCGCCCAGCTCGGCGAGGCCGGTGATCTGATGCTGGTTGTTACGCGACTTGGTGATGCCGTTCGACGGCTCGCCATAATAGTTGGACAGGGGCAGCGCGTTGGCATCGCCGTTGATGGCGGGGATGCCGCGATCGAAGGGCGTGTCGAACTGGCTGAACTCGCCGGTATAGGTCAGGCGCAGCGCCTCGCTCGGCTGCCAGGTCAGCGAGGGGGAGACGACGCGGCGGCGCAGCGTGACGGTGTCGCGCCACCCGTCGCTATCCTCGCCCGCGACCACGATGCGTGCGGCCAGCGTACGCGACAGCGGCCCCGTCGCGTCCAGTTCGACCCGGCGCGTGTTGAACGAGCCATAGCTGACCATCGCATTGGCATGTGGGGTGAAGCGCGGCACCTTGGTCACGATGTTGACGCGGCCGCCGGGATCGACATCGCCGAACAGTGCGCCGGCGGGGCCCTTCAGCACCTCGATCCGCTCGGTCGTGGCGGGATCGCGCGGCGGGGCCATGCCGCGATTGGCGAGAAAGCCGTTCAGATAATATTCCGCGCCGCCATCGGGCGTGCCGAGGAAGCCGCGCACCGCGAAATTGTCGATCACGCCGCCACGGTTGTTCTGCTGGCTGAACCCGCTGACCAGTTCGAGCGCGTCGCTGAGGCGATAGGTGCCCGCCGCGTCGAGGATGTCGCGCTCGATCGAACGGCTCGACTGCGACATGCGCTCGGTGACGCGGTCGGACGACTGGGTCCGGTCGACGGTGCTGCGCGTGCCGAGCACGACGATGTCGCTGCCGCGCGATTCGTCCTGATCGGTGAAGCTCTGCTGATCCGCCGCCTCCTGCGCCTGGGCGGTGAGGGGCAGGGCACCCAGCGCGAGCACCCAGGCCAGGGCGGAGATCGACCGATGCGACGGGCGGGACAGGACAGGGGACATCGGAACTCCAGGCGATGGCACGGGATCGACACCATGCGGTTGCGGTATGTTGCAACGTCTCATAATAAGGTTCTGCCGCAACGCAACCATGTCGAACGGGTGCGGTGGCGTCGGGATCGTCCCGGCGCGCCGCCCTGGACATCACATCGGAAGTCGATCCTTGTTTTCACGCGTTAGCCCGATTTTGGGCCTGTTGCTTTCCACGATGACCACCGTCTCCTTCGCCCAGGATGGGCCAGCACCGCTGCCGCCGATCTTACCCTGGTCTGGCAAGAGCGAGGCGCTGATCGCCAGGCCGGGCGATCCCTGGATCACGCCGGCCGAGGCCGCCGGTTTCAAGACGACGCCGCGCTATGCGGAGGTGCGCGCCTGGCTGGAGCGGCTGGACGCCGCCTCGCCGCTGATCACACTCGCCACGTTCGGTCGCACGACCGAGGGGCGCGACCTCCTCTATGTCCGGGCGAGCAAGGGCGGGGCGGGCAAGCCGGTCGTGCTGGTACAGGCGGGCATTCATGCGGGCGAGATCGACGGCAAGGACGCCGGGCTGATGCTGCTGCGCGACATCGCGCTACGGGGGAAGGCGGACCTGCTCGACACGGTCGATCTGGTGTTCGTGCCGATCTACAATATTGACGGCCATGAACAGATGAGCGCCTACAACTTCCCGCATATCCGGGGGCCTGCGCAAAAGGGGCGCGACGCCAACGCGCGCAACATCGACCTCAACCGCGACTATGGCAAGATCGACGCACCGGAGACGCGCGCGATGATCGGGCTGATCCGCTCGCTCGACCCGATCCTCTATATCGACTGTCATGTCAGCGAAGGCTTCGACATGCAGTATGATGTCACCTTCACCTATGCCGGCTGGGGCACCTATGCGCGCCACCGTGCGACCGCCGACTGGCTGGAGGGGCGGTTCGGCCCGGCGGTGACGAACGCGCTGACGGCGGCGGGGCATATCCCGATCAAATATCCCAGCCCGATCGATACGCGCCAACCGGACAAGGGCATCCGCCAAAGCCCCGAGGGGCCACGCTATTCGACCGGCTATGGCGACTTCATCGCGATGCCGACCGTGCTGGTCGAGAACCACATGCTCAAACCCTATCGCCAGCGGGTGCTCGGCACCTATGTCCTGCTGGAGGCCGCACTGAGGATCGCCGCGACCGATGCGGACCGGATCGCGGCGGCTAAGGCGCAGGACCGCGCGAGCCGTCCGGCCACGCTCATGACCCGCTGGACCCCGGCGGCCAAGCCGATCGGCTGGATCGAGCGGTTCAAGGGCGTGGGCTTCGATACCTATATGTCGCCCGCCTCGGGGCGGATGGAGCAGCGCTGGAACGGCAAGCCCATCACCTTCCGCATGCCGATCATCGGCCAGACGCCGACCGAAACCGTCCGCCTGCCCAAGGCGTGGTGGGTGCCGGCCGCGCAGACCGAGGTGATCGACCGGCTACGTGTCCATGGCATCGCGTTCGAGACGCTGGCGGCACCGCGCACCCTGACGCTCGATCGGGTGCGTCTGGTCGACCCCAAGCTCGGCCAGCCGCTGGAGGGGCGCTATCCGATCACGGCGGGCTTCGTGCATGAGTCTGCTCGGACAGAGATGCCGGCCGGCAGCGTGCGCGTGCCGGCGGACCAGCCGCTGGGGCTGCTCGCGGCGGCGCTGCTGGAGCCCGAAAGCCAGGATTCGTTCCTGGCCTGGGGTTTCTTCCCGGAGATGCTGGGCGCGGCCCCCAATACCGACGCCTTCGTGCTGGCGGCGCTGGGCGACAAGCTGCTGGCGACCGATCCGGCGGCGAAGGCACGGTTCGAGGCGAAGTTGCGGGCCGAGCCGGCTTTCGCCGCCGATCCCGATGCGCGGCTGGCCTGGCTCTATGCGCAGGCGGGGCCGGGCCATCCCTATCCGCTGCGCTACCCCATCGCGCGCGAGGTGGAGTGACAATTTTCCTCCCCTGCAAGGGGAGGTGGCAGGCCGAAGGCCTGACGGAGGGGTGTCCCCGTCGGAGAGCTGGATGTACCCTCACAACCGGGGACACCCCTCCACCAGCTTCGCTGGTCCCCCTCCCCTTACAGGGGAGGATCATCGTTGGCCATGAGATGATACAAAGTAACTATTGCATGCCCCACGCCGCCGGGTAAAAGACCGGCATTCGGCGCGTAACGCGCTGGAGGTGTTGCGGAATGGTCGCCATCCGGGCGGCGCGCATGCCTCGACCACCGCGCTTCGGCGCGACGCCCTTGATGATGCAGGAGACGGCGATGCCGAACCCGAATAGCGAAATCCTGATCGACGCCGTCCAGCTGTCCTATGGTTCGCATCATGTCCTGAACGGCCTGTCGCTGAACGTCGCGGGCGGGGAGGTCTATGCGCTGCTGGGCGGCAATGGCGCTGGCAAGTCGACCACCCTGTCGGCGCTGCTGGGTTTCGTCCGGGCCGATGCCGGGCGGGTCGCGGTGGGCGGGATTGATCCCGCGCGCGATCCCGATGGGGCACGGCGTCGCATCGCTTATCTGCCCGAGAATGTCGCGCTGTACGAACATCTGAGTGCGGTCGAGAATGCCGATTATCTGCTCGCGCTGTCGGGCACGCCGCGTGCGCGGGCTGCGATCGTCGAGGCGCTGGCGGCGGCCGGGTTGCAGGAGCGCGCCTATGACCAGCGGCTCGCCGGCTTTTCCAAGGGGATGCGGCAAAAGGTCGCCATCGCGGTCGCCTTGCTGCGCGAGGTGCCGGTATTGCTGCTCGACGAGCCGACCTCGGGCCTTGATCCACGCGCGACCTCCGATTTCAATACGCTGCTCCATGCGGTGCGCGACAGGGGCACCGCCGTGCTGATGGTCACGCACGACCTGCTGAGCGCCGCCGATGTCGCCGATCGCATCGGCTTTCTGGAGGGCGGGCGTATCGTCGAGGAGGTCACGGCGGAGGGGCCGGCGCGGTTCGACGTGCGCGGCCTTCGCGATCGGTTCGCCGGACGGGCGCTCGCGGCATGAGCGCGGTGTCGCTGATCGCGCGTGATGAATTGCGGCTGATGCGGCGCAACCGGGTGGCGGTGACCGCTGTCGTCCTGCTGGTCATCCTGACGCTGGTCGCGGTCGTCACGTCCTGGACGCATCAACAGGGGATCGCCGCCGCACGCGCGCAGCATCAGGCGCATGCCGACCATGCCTTCGAGGCGCAGCCAGATCGGCACCCGCACCGGGTCGTGCATTATGGCCATTTCATCTTCCGGCCGCTGGGGCCGCTTGCCGCCTTCGATCCCGGGGTCGACGCCTTTACCGGCAACAGCATGTTTCTGGAGGGGCATCGCCAGAATACCGCCAATTTCGGCGATGTGCGCCAGAGTTCGCCGTTGATCCGCTTCGGGCAGCTGACTCCGGCCTTCGTGTTGCAGGCGGTCGCGCCCTTGCTGCTGATCTTCCTGGGCTATGGCGCGGTGGCGCGAGAGACCGAGCGCGGCACGCTGCGCCCGTTGATGCTGCAGGGCGCGTCGGCGCGTGCGATCGTGCTGGGCAAGCTGCTGGCGCTGGGATCGGTGGCGCTGCTGATCGCGGTGCCCGCGATGATCGGCTTTGCGCTGATCGCGGGGCAGGCGGGGGCCTATGCCGGGCCGATGGCGACGATCGTCCTCGCTTATGCCGCCTATCTTGCACTGTGGGTCGGCATCGTCACCTTGGTGTCGATGCTGGTCCGGCGGCGGCGTGACGCGCTGCTGGCCCTGCTGGCGGTCTGGGCGGTCACGGTGGTGCTGTTGCCGCGCGTCGCGCCCGAGATCGCCAATCGCGCCTATCCGCTGGCCAACCGGTTGCAGACCGATGTCGCCATCGCGCGCGACCTGCGCCGCCTGGGCGACAGCCACAATCCCGACGATCCGCATTTCGCGGAGTTCAAGAAGGCGACGCTGGCACGCTACGGCGTGACCCGCGTCGAGGACCTGCCGGTCAATTACAAGGGGCTGTTGGCGCTGGAGGGCGAGGCGCTGACCAGTCGGCTGTTCGATCACTATGCCGCGCGCGACTTCGCGGCGCAGGCGGCGCAGAATGCACTGGTCGGGGCGATCGGGCTGGTCAGCCCGGCGATCGCGCTGCGCCAGACGTCGATGGCGGCGGCGGGCACCGATTTCGAGGGGCATCGTCGCTTCCTCGAACAGGCCGAGGCCTATCGCTACGACCTGATCCAGCGGCTGAACCGGTTGCAGGCCGAGGCGGTGACCTATGCCGACGATACCGCCGAGGATGCCGGGGCGGACAAGCGCAAGCGGATCACCGCCGACCATTGGCGCAAGCTGCCCGAATTCGGCTTCCGCGCCGCCGGCCCCGATGCGCTGGTGCGCGCCAGCCTGCCGGGGCTGGCGGTCCTGTCCGGCTGGTTGGTGGTGATCGGTGCGGCGCTGGTCCTTGCCACCCGTCGTCTCGGAGCGCGTCGATGACCCTGTGGCGTCACGAAACACGGCTGCTCCTGCGCTCGCGTCTGGCGCTGGCCGCGCTGATCCTGATGGCGCTGCTCAGCGCAGCAGCGGTGGCGGCGGGCATGGCCGAGGTCGCGCGTCAGCATGCCGCGATCGATGCGGTGGCGGCGGCGCAGGCCGAGGATATCGGCGCGGTCGCCGACTATGTCGATCGCACCAAGGATGCCGGGAGCGCGGCCTATTACAGCTTCCACCCGACCTGGGATTCGCCGGCCCCGCTGGCCTTTGCGGCAATCGGGATGCGCGATGTCGCGCCCTATATCCTGCGCGTCCGCGCGCTGGGGCTGGAGGCGCAAATTTATGACGGGGATACGTTCAACCCCGAACTGGCCTTGCCGGGGCGGTTCGATTTCTCCTTCGTGCTGGTGTTCCTGGCGCCGCTCTTCGCCATCGCGCTGTTCCACGACCTGAAGTCCGGCGAGCGCGAGGCGGGGCGGGCGCGGATGCTGGATGCGATGCCGGGTGGACGGCGGCTGTGGTTCCGCCGCGCGATGGTACGGTTCGCGCTGTTGCTCGGCGCGCTGATCGTCCCGTTCCTGGTGGGGGCGATCCTGTCCGGGGTCGGCGTGGGCGCGATGCTGCTGATCGTCATCGTGGCCGCGCTCTATCTGCTGTTCTGGATCGGTCTTGCGGCCCTGGTCGCGCGGCTGGGGCATGGATCGACCGCCAATGCCGCGACCCTGGCCGGGTTGTGGCTGATGCTGGTGCTGGTCATCCCGACCTTCGCCAATGTCGCGATCAATCGCGCGGTCCCGGTCGGGCAGGGGAGCGAGATCGCGCTCGCCCAGCGCGAGCGGGTCCATGCCGCCTGGGAAATCCCGCGCGAGGAGACCATGCGCCGCTTCTATGCCAGCCACCCGCAATGGGCGGACTCGCCACCCTTGCCGCAGGCTTTTCATTACAAATGGTATTTCGCCTTCCACCAGCTGGGCGACGAAAGCGTGGCGGACCGCGTGCGTGCCTATCGCCAAGGGCTGGAACGGCGCGCGGCGATCGCCAACAGTCTCGGCTGGGTGCTGCCCTCGGTCGGGGTGCAGGCGTTGCTGACGCGGCTGGCGCGGACCGATCTGGCGGCGCAACTGGCCTATCAAGACCGTATCCGTGCCTTTCACCGCGACCTTCGCGAATTCTATTATGGGTACATGTTCCGTGACCGCCCCTTCGCCAAGGCCGACTTCGCGCATGCGCCGCGATTTGGCGCGCCGCTCACTCCCTGAGCGATGACAGGCCGTCCGCCAGCGCGTGGAGTGCTGCCTCGCTGGTGGTGGTGACGTTGAACCGCATTTCCGACGAGGCGACGGTGCTGGCGGGGCGGAAATGCTTGCCCGGCGCGCTCAGGAAACCGCGTGCCAGCAACCGCCTGGCCAGTTCCAGCGTGTCGACCCCGCCGCCCAGATCGGCCCATAGGAACAGCCCGCCCATCGATGGCGTCGTGGTGATCCCCATGCCGGCGAAATGCTGGCGCAGCGCGATCGTCCCCTTGGCGAGCTGCCCGCGTATCCGCTCGCATCGCCGGCGGTACAGCCCCTCATCCAGGAAGCGATAGAGCACGCGCTCCTGGATTTGCAGGTTGCCCAGCCCGTTCAGGGGGCGGAAGCGGTTCAGCATGTCCTGATAGCGGTCCCCCGCGACGATGTGACCGACGCCGACCTCGGGCGAGAGGATGCGCGACGAACCGCCGACATGGATGACGCGGTCGAGATGATCGAGCAGCAGCAGCGGCACCACCGGTCGCCCGCCGGTCGCGGGCAACAGGTCGCCCTGGCCGACATCGTCGACCAGGATCATCTCGAATTCCTTGGCGATCTCGATCAGCTGGCGTGCGGTGTGCAGCGATACGCAGTTGCCCGTCGGATTCTGGATCAGCGACGACATCAGGAACATCACCGGGCGATAGCGTTCGCATAGCAGGCGCAGCACATCCAGGTCGGGGCCGTCGGCCTTGCGGGGCACGTGCAGGATTTCGGCCCCCTGCGACAACAACGCGGCGACATGCGCGAAGGAGCACGGGTCCTCGACCAGCACCCGGCCACCGGGCCGGACGAAGGCACGGATCACCACGCCCAGCCCGGCGATACAGCCCGGCACCGTCATGATCGCATCGACCGGTACGTCGATGCCGTCCAGCCCCAGCTTGATGCGGATCTGTTCGCGCAGCGGCAGATAGCCGGCGGGATCGCCATAGCCCGTGGTGCGCAGGCCGGAGGAGGCCACGCTCTTCAGGACCCGGTTCAGTTCCTCCAGCGCCGATGGCTCGTGGCGCAGCACGCCGCTGCCCGGCGAGCGGTCGAGCGGCAGCGTGGAGTGGCACAGCTGGAACGGCGCGAGATCGACGGGCGCGGTGCGGATCGCCGGTGCCGCGGGCATCAGCGCGGGCGGCGAGACATAGAAGCCCGATCCGCGCCGGGCATAGATCTGGCCACCCGCGACCAGCTTGTCATAGGCGCGCTGTACGGTGTCGCGGCTGACGCCATGCGTGTCCGCCATGACGCGGATCGAGGGCAGGCGCTCGTCGGCGATCAGCACGCCGTCGGCAATGCCCTGTGCGATCGTCCGGATGACCCGCGCGGTCTGTCCGGTCGGGGCATCGGGACCGCCGGTCGCGGCGAAAGTGTCCTGGTCGGTTGAGTGGGACAGGCCGGTCATCTTTTCTGCTTTTGACCGCAGGAAACGCGGGTGGCAATCAGTAATGTTCGCGGGATGGCACGAGCTTTTGCAATTGTTGCTTTGACGGCCGCCGCCGCGATGCATGTGATCCCGGTGGGGGGCGTGCTTTCCCGTGAACGGACGATGGGCGCGAGCGCAAAGGCGGGGCCCGCCGCGCGATTGCCGGAACGCGCGATCACCGACCCCGTCACCCGCTTCACGCTACCCAACGGGCTGAAGGTCATCGTCCAGACCAGCAGCCATGTGCCGCTGATCAGTGCGACGATGGTCTATGACGTCGGTTCGAAAGACGAACAGCCGGGCCAGCACGGCTATGCGCATCTGTTCGAGCATCTGGCGCTCGACGGCAGCGCGCATTGGAATCAATCGGCGATCCGGTCGGTCCAGGACATGGGCGGCACCGACATGAACGCGACCACGACGCAGGACACGACCGTCTTTTTCGAGACGGTGCCGCGCGCCGCGCTGGAGCGGACGCTCTTCCTCGAGGCCGATCGGATGGGGCATGTCGGCGACGCGCTGACCCAGGACCGGATCAGGCGCGAGGTCGGCGTGGTGCTGAGCGAGAAGCGGCAACGCGGTGGCCAGCCCTATGGCGGGCTGGACGCGACGATCCTGGGTGACATGTATCCGGCGGATCATCCCTATCACCACAGCGTCATCGGCGAGGAGGCCGATCTGAACGCGGTGACGGTGGAGACCGCGCGGCGCTGGTTCGACACCTATTATGGCCCCTCCAACGCCACGCTGATCCTGGCGGGCGATGTGACGGCGGACGAGGCGCGCACGCTGGTCACCCGTTATTTCGGCGGACTGGCGCCGAGGCTGCCGGTCGATCGGCTGTCGACCCGGTCGATGGCGTTGCCCGGCCCGCTGCGCCGCCAGATGTTCCGGACGGTGCCCGACGGGCGGCTGTACGTCACCTATTTCGCGCCGCCGGCGGGGTCGCCGGAGATCGCCGCGCTCGACCTGATCGCGCATATCATCGCCAATGGCGCGCGGTCGCGGCTGAACCGCCGTCTGGTTGAGGAACTGCGCATCGCCCAGTCCGCCTTCGTCACCTTCGACGAAGGGCAATTGTCGAGCCGCATGGGCTTTGGCGTGGCGGGCATTCCCGCCGACCAGATGCCGCGCGTCGAGGCGGAGGTCGATGCGGTGCTCGCCCGCTTCGTGGCCGAGGGGCCGACGGTCGAGGAACTGGAAAGCGCGCGGGCGGCGCGCATCCAGTATCTGATGGGACTTCAGGCAAGCACGTCGTCCAAGGCCTTTCTGCTGACGCGGGGCGCGCGGCGGAATGAGGACGTCGCTTACGCCGAGACCTATCTGCGGCAACTCCGGAGCGCGACGCCCGACAGCGTGCGCCGGGTGGCGGCGGCGGTCTATGGCCGGCCGGGCTATCATCTGGCCATTCTGCCCCGCCCGGCGCTGAAGGCGGTGTCCGGCGGCTATGACCTCGCCAAGGGACCGCCGCCGCTCGGCGCGATGACGCCGATCCCGTTCCCCCCGACCGAGCAGGCGCAATTGTCCAACGGGCTGAAGGTCCTGCTGGTCCCGCGTCCCGGCACGATCACCGACATGCTGCTGCTGCGCTTCGACCGGGGCGGTAACGCGGGCGATGCGCATGAGATCGCGCCGATCGCGCTGGACCTGTTGGCGTCGAAGGCGAGGACGGCGGGGGCGCTGGCCCGGACCGAGCGGATCGGGGCACTGAACGGCTGGATCGGCGACAAGGTGGAACTGGATCATGCCGATCTGACCTATGCCTGGGACGCCTCGCGGCTGGCCGAGGGGCTGGCGCTGTTCGGGGACGGGCTGTCCCATGCCGACATGAACCCCGCCGCGCTCGCCGCGCTCAAATCGGCGCGAACCGATGTGCTGCGGGCCGAGGCGATCGACCAGGGTGCGGCGGCCGACCGGGTGCTCGACACCGCCATCTACGGCACCGGGCATCCCTATGCCCCGCCGGCGACCGCCGCCGATGCGATCCGGCAGGTGGAGGCGATCGATCCGGCGACGGTCCGCGAATGGATGCGCGGGCATCTGCGGCCCGATCAGGCGACGCTCTATGTCGCGGCGGACACGGATATGACGACGCTCAAGCCGCTTCTCGAAAAGGCGCTGGGCGGCTGGACCGCGCAAGGGGCGCCCGCACCCGCGACACCGATCCCGGCGGCGGCGGGCCGCGCGGCCCCCTCGCTCACCGTGCTCGACAAGCCCGGCGCGACCCAGACCTATATCATCGCGGGCAAGGCGCTTCCCGCCGCCGACCGGCCGGACGGCACCGACGCCGCTGCGACCTGGGTCGTCAACGAGGTCTATGGCGGCAACCTGACCTCGCGCATCGGGACCAATTTGCGCGAGGGCAAGGGCTGGACCTATGGCATCGGCTCGGGCGTGTACGACTTACGCGGCCAGCGGCGCTGGACCATCGCGGGCACGGTCGATCGCGATCATAGCGGCGAGTCGGTCGTCGAACTGGGCCGGGAGATGCGGGCGCTGACCGGCACCCGCCCGCCCGAACAGGCCGAACTCGATCGTATCGCGACGATGGCGGCCAACAGGAACGCCGCGCGGCTGGAGGGCAATGGCGATCTGCTGGCCGCGATGGCGGACGCGCGGTCCGTCGGCCTGCCCCATGACGATGTCGTGCGCCAGCCGGCGCGGCTGCGCGCGCTGACGCCCGGGCAGGTGGAGCGGGCCGCCGCCCCCTTCGCCGATCCGGGAACCGTCCATTGGGTCGTGGTCGGCGACTGGCAAAGGATTCGCGACCAGTTCCGCGATGTGAGGCTTGGCGTGCCGGAGGTGATCGAACCGGCACGCTGAAGAGCGGCGGCATCCTGACAGAAAACAGGCAGGGGAAACGGGGGGATGCCGCCTTCGATCGTCAAACCAACCAGGGGGGAATTTCATGGTTACTCGTCATATCGTCGTCGCCAGCCTGCTGGCGCTGGCCACCGCCACGGCGCCGGCCATGGCCTGGGCACAGGAACGCAGCGTGTCGCAGCCGGCTATGCCGCTCGCCCAGGCGTTGCAGCGGATCGCCACCGAATGGGGCACGCCGCTCGACATCGATCCCGATGCGGTCGGCGGCATCGTCGCCAAGCCGGTGGTCAATGCGCGCAGCGCGCGCGACGCCGTGGCGCAGGCCACGCGCGGCCTGCCCGTCGCCGTGCAGATCGGCGAGGATGACCGGATCGCGGTCATCAACGACGTCGTCGTGACGGCGCGCCCCAACGAGGCGGAGACCAGCGTGCTGGTGCGCGGCGCGACCAGTTCGTCGCGTCTGGGCCAGTCGCTGCGCGATCAGCCGCGCAACACGCAGGTGATCTCGGCCAAGCTGCTGGAACGGCAACAGTCGCAGACGCTGGCCGAGGCGCTGAGCAATGCCGGTGGCGTCGTCGTCAACAGCGCGACGGTGCAGGGCGGCGTCAGCTTCACGGTGCGCGGGTTCGACTCCAACGGCGCGGTCAACGGCCTGCCTTCCGCCTCCAGCGCCATGTTCGCGGCCGGTACGACGCTGCCCCTCGCCAATATCGAGCGGATCGAGGTGCTGAAGGGTCCCGACGCCATCCTGCTGGGCGGTGACAATCTGGGCGGGACGATCAACATCGTCACCAAGAAGCCTAATGCGGAAGAGCGGCTGCATGTGTCGTCCGACATCGGTTCGTTCGGGCTGATCCGCGGCACGCTCGACGCCAATCGCGCGCTGTCCAACGACAATCGCTTCAGCGCCCGCATCGTCGCGACGGCGGCGACCGCCGACCGCAATTTCGGCGGCTATCGCGGGAACGAGGATTATCTGTTCGCCCCCGGCCTGCGCTACAAGAACGCGACGACCGACATCATCGTCTCGGCGACGCTGGGCAACCAGATTTTTGGCATGCCGCCCTATACCGTGCTGAACACCGCGACCAAGCAACCGTTCGACGTGGCGTTCGATCGCCCGCTGGTCGGCGGCAAGGACCAGGGCGTCCAGATCGAGACGACGCAGTTCAATGCGGAAATCACGCAGAAGCTGACCGACTGGCTGACCGTCGTCGGCCGTGCCCAGCATCAGAAGATCCACTTCACGCTGGCGCAATATTCGCCCTTCGTGGTTCTCAACAATGCCGGGCTGCTGCTGATCGCGACGGGCGGCGTGCGACAGACGTCGAAGAACGATGCCTTCGACACCTTCGCTCGGATCACGTTCAATACGGGCGCGGTGTCGCACAAGCTGGTCGCGGGCATGACGCATGTCGATGCGACGGTGGATGCGATCTATGCCAGCGACGGCGCCATGTTCCCGTACAACTTCCTGACGCGACCGGCGCTGCGTCCGCTGGCGGTGAATTTCAACTCGACCGCCACGTCGATCATGACCCAGCGCGGCTATTACGGCCAGTATCTGGTCGGGTCTGGGCCGATCCACCTGATGGCGGGTCTGCGTCGCAACGAGATGAAGTCGCGTTCGATCTTCAACGGGGTTCCCAACAATCCCTATGAGGGCGGCAAGACGGTGCCCAATTACGGCGCGGTCATCGACGTCACCAACCGCCTCTCGGTGTTCGGCACACTCGCTTATGGCTATATCCAGAACTTCCTGACCGACCGGTTCCGCAACCGTCTACCCGACAACCAGACGCGCAATGCCGAAACGGGCATCAAATGGGACCTGTTCGACAACCACGCGCTCCTGAACGCGTCTTGGTTCAGCATCCGGCAGACCAATTTGATGGTACCCGACCCCATCAATCGTCGTTTCCAAATCGCCATTCCCGGTCAGATCGGCGAGGGGATCGACGTGAATCTCAGCGGCAATCCGATCCCCGGCCTGTCGCTGTCAGCCGCCTTCACCCGCACCAAGTACCGCTTCCTGCGGCCGTCGGCGACGCTGGGCAACACGGTCAACGGCCAGCCGCGTGATGTCTACAGCCTGTACGCATCCTATGAGCACAAGGTCGGCGAGCGGGCCAAGGCGGGCATTGGCGGGCAGGTCGCTGGGCAGTCGAGTTCTGCGATCGACATGCTCAACATGTACCGGACGCCGGCGGCGGTGCTCGCGCATCTCAACGGCTTCCTGTCGGTCGGCGATCTTGACATCAATATCGGCGTGCGGAACCTGTTCGACCGCCGCACCTATCAGCCCACGCGCTTCACCAACTATCTTCCGCTGGGCGAAACCCGCACCTGGCGCCTGACGGTCGGCTATCGCTTCTTCTGATCGACGGGACCTCTGAGCCTATGATGCCGCAACCCAGCCAGAGCGGGGAGGTCCGTCGCGAGACGGGCCTCGCCCCACCCCAGTCCAGCCAGGCGCGATGGCGCGACGCCTGGCAGCTGGCCAGCGGCTATTGGACGTCGCCGGACTGGAAGTTCGCGTGGTTCGCGCTGATCACGCTGTTCTTCTTCCAGTTCGGCACGGCCTTCATCCTGCTGCGCACCAATCAGTGGCAGCGGCAGTTCTTCGACGTCATCGAACAGCGCAATGCCAGCCAGCTCGTGCCGCTGATGATCGTCTTCCTCGGGATCATGGCGATGCAGGTCGTCATGATCCTGACCGAGAATCTGATCGATGGGCTGCTGTCGATCCGCTGGCGCACCTATCTGACGCGCGACTATCTCGACCGCTGGATGCGCCGCAACCGCTATGCCGAGATCGAGCGGCTGCGCATCATCGACAATCCCGACCAGCGCATTGCCGAGGATCTGAACAATATCACCTCGGCGGTGGGCACGACGGTCGGCGCGCTGCATATCGTCATGCGGTTGATCGGATCGCTGGTCGCCGCCGTCACCTTTGCCATGATCCTGCTGGAAACCGCGCCGCCGATCCGCTTCTCGCTGGGCGGCACCGCGATTTCGATCCCCGGCAGCACGGTCTGGTACGCCGCCGCCTATGCGCTGGTGGGCTCCTACCTGACCGCCAAGATCGGTCAGCCCTTCATCCGCGCGATGATGCGCCAGCAGCACCGTGAGGCGGATTTCCGCTCCGGCCTGATCCATGTCCGCCGCAATGCCGCGCAGATCGGCCTGGCGGGCGCGGTCGCGACCGAGCGGCAGGCGCTGGAACAATCGTTCGACGCGGTGCGGCTGAACTTCCGCTCGGTCCTCTACGGATCGCTGGGCATCACGGCGGCGGGCAGCGTCTATGACCGGATGGGCACCGTCCTGCCGCTGTTCATCATGGTGCCGACCTATTTCGCCGGCGGCATGAGCTTCGGCCAGCTGATGGCGGGGCGCGACGCCTTTGGCCAGCTGGGCATGCAGCTCGGCTATTTCGTCAAAAGCTATCAGCTGATCGGTCAGCAGGTCAGCTATTTCAACCGTATCAAGGGGCTGGACGACGCGATCGACGATGCGCGGCCGGCGGGCATCGCGGTGGGCGTGGGCACACCGCCGGGCGTCGTCCTGATGACCGAGGGGCTGGCGCTGCATCGTCCGCATGGCGCGGCACTGGTCGAGGTCGGGGACTGGTGGGTCGGCGTGGGCGAGCGCTGGGCGCTGTGCGGGCCTTCGGGGGCGGGCAAGTCGACGTTGATCCGCGCGCTCGCCGGACTGTGGCCCGATGGTCGCGGACGGGTGGCGATGGCGCAGGACAGCCGCGCGATGGTCGTGCCGCAGCGCCTCTATCTGCCGCTCGGCACGCTGAAGGCCGCCATCTGTTTCCCCGACCGGCCCGAGGCGCATGACGATGCCAGCATCGCCGCGCTGCTCAATCAGGTGCGGCTGGGCCATCTGGCGGACGACATCCACGGCGTGCGGCTGTGGCAGGAGGAATTGTCACCCGGCGAGCAGCAGCGGATCGCGCTGGCCCGCATCCTGCTCCAGCGGCCGACGCTGCTGGTCCTCGACGAGGCGACGAGCGCGCTGGATGGCGACAATGCGCGTCACTTCTACGAATGTCTGGGTGCGGCGTTGCCGCAGACGACGATCATCAGCGTCATCCATGACGACGCTCTGCTGCGCTATCACGACCACCGGCTGATCTTCGCCGACGGCCGCGTCAGGTCGGAGGCCATCGATACGGCCACGACCTGACCGGGCGTCAGCGCCAGCCCCGCGCCACCGCGTCCCGCTCGGCCGCCGTGTCGAGCGGCTCGCCCGCCATCAGGTCCTGCGCGTCGGTCATCAGCGCGGCGGTCGGTGAGGCGGCCTGGCGATAGGCGCCGTTCTCGGTGACGCCGGTCATGGTGCGCCGCAGGGCCCAGGCCTGACCGTCGCGACACGCGATGCCGCTGGTCCGGGTGGCGGTGAACACGCGGCACAGCGCGCCGTCCTGCGCGCGGAAGCTCGCCAGCATCCGCACGCCATCACGCGCGCCGTCGCTGCCCAATTGCGTGTCGAGCGCGCGGGCGAGCGCACCGCCCGCGATCAGCCCCGACGCGCCGGTCGCGACCGGTCCCGCGGGCATCAGGCCGCGCCCGAGCACCAGCCCGACCACCAGGCTCGCCGCCACCGCTCCCGCCCAGGCGGCGGAGAAGCGGCGGCGCGGGCGGCCGGGGAAGGCGACGACGTTGGACGTCAGGGGGGCGGCGATCCGCGCCGGGATCGGCTCGTCCGCGATGGGCGCGAACGCATTGCTCAGCTGCATCCGCAGCGCGCGGTGCGCCTCGACTTCCGCCGCGATCGCGGGGTCGGCGGCCATCGCCTTTTCGACCCGCCGCGCGGTCAGCGGATCGCACTCGCCATCGGCATAGGCCATCAGCGTTTCCGGATCGATGCTCATGCCGCTTTCCCCAGTCTTTCCATCAACGCGGCCCGTCCGCGCACCAGCCGCGAGGTGAGCGTGCCCATCGGTATGTCGAGCACTGCCGCCGCTTCCTTATATGCCAGCCCCTCGACCAGCACGAGCGCGACCGCCTCGCGCTGTTCGTCGGGCAGGGTGGCCATCGCGCGCCCCACCCGGTCGAGTTCGGCGCGCGCCTCCATCGCGCGGTCGCCATCGTCGCCGATCGCGGCCCCCGCTTCCTCCGCGACGAAGGTCTGCGCGGCGCGGGTGCGGGCGCGGCTCGTGTCGATCCAGGCGTTGCGCATGATCCGGTACATCCAACTGTCCATCCGCGTTCCGGCGGCGAAGCTGGCCCGGGCCACGAGCGCGCGTTCCACCGCGACCTGGGTCAGGTCGTCGGCGTCCGCCGCATCATGGGTCAGGGAACGCGCGAACCGTCGCAGACGCGGCAGCAAGGCGGTCAGGTCGCTTTCGAAACTCAGCTTCGCTTCCTTTTCCAATGGGGATGAAACGGATGCCAACGCACGTTTCATCCGTGACAGCGCGCTAATCCATGTCAAGAAGGTCCGTGATGATCCGATTTCCGCCCCTATTGGCCCTGATGATCGCCGCCCCCGCCGGCGCGCAGCTCCTGCCCTCGTTGCCGGCCCCTGTCGCCGGCTTGCCCGATGGCATCCGGGGTGCGGTCGACCGCGTCGTCGAGACCCCGCAGCGCCTGGTCGAGGCCGCGCGGCTCGACCGGGTCCTGCGGCTGGTGCGTGACAGCGGCGGCCGGGTGGTGCGCGACGATCTGGGCAATGCGGCGCGCGCGGGCGAGGTGGTGCTGACCGACCCCAGCGATGCGGAGATCGCCGCGCTGGAGCGCGAAGGTTTCCGCACCATCGAGCGCACCAGCATCGAGGAACTGGGCGTCGGCTATGCGCGCATGGCGGTGCCCCAGGGCGTGCGGCTGGACCGCGCGCTGGCGCGGGCGCGGCGTCAGGCGGCGGATGCCGCCGCCGACGTGATCCATTTCGAAAGCGGCGGCATGGCGGTCGGCGCGGCGACGGCCATGCAGATGCCGCCCGCGCCGGCCGGCACGACCATCGGCATCATCGATGGCGGCGTCGGCGATGCGGCCGTGCGCCAGATGGGGTTCGCCAGTGGTGCGCCGCGTGCCAGCGATCATGGCAGCGCGGTGGCCTGGCTGGTCGGGCGGGGTGCGCCGGGCGCGCGCGTGCTGGCCGCCGATGTCTATGGCCAGGACCCGGCCGGCGGCGGCGCGGTGGCGATCGCCCGCGCGATCGGCTGGTTGGCGAAGGAGCGGGTCGCGACCGTCTCGATCAGTCTGGTCGGCCCGCCCAATCCGCTGCTGGCGCGCGTCGTTGCGGCGGCGCAGGGGAAGGGGATGACGATCGTCGCCGCCGTCGGCAATGACGGCCCGACCGCCCCGCCGGCCTATCCCGCCTCCTATCCCGGCGTCATCGCCGTCACCGGGGTCGATGCGCGCGACCGGGTGCTGATCGAGGCGGGGCGCGCCAGCCATCTAGACTATGCCGCCCCGGGCGCCGGTTTCGCCGCACCGGATGCGGCCGGGCGGATGAAGACCGTGCGCGGCACCTCCTTCGCCGCACCACTGGTCGCCGCGCGCCTCGCCGCCGCCGGCCGCGCGACCGTCGATCGGGAGGCCCGCAAGGGGCGCGGCTATGGCCGGGGACTGGTGTGTGCAGACTGCGTGACCCGGCGCTAGGCCGGAACGACATTCGATCATGCCCTTCTTTTCCCTCGCCCCTGGGAGAGGGGAGAGGGTTGCGCAGACTTGGTCTTTGCGAAAGCCAAGGCTTAGTCGGAGCTGGGTGATGGGTTGAGCAAGCCCGTTGGCAAGCTCCGCTAACCCTCTCCCCTTTCCAGGGGAGTGGCAACAGGAATGTCGATTGGCCCTGGAGGAAAAAATTTACGTGCGCCGGGATTAAGCGTCGGGCGGCATCCGTTCTCCGGACAGACCAACAAGGAGATACGCGATGACACGCACTCTGTTCACCACCGCCGCCCTTGCCCTCGCGATCGCCGCGACTCCGGCTTCCGCACAGCTGCTCGGCGGCAGCGGCGGTCTGGGCGGATCGCTGGGCGGCAGCCTGGGCGGTGCCGCAGGTGGAACGCTCGGCCGTTCGGGCGCCGGCGAACTGCGCGCCGACCGGCAGATCGACACCCGCAGCGGCCGGGTCCGCGCGGGCGGTAGCGCCGCCGGCGAGGGTGGCACGCTGCTCGATGGCCGGTCGCCCGCCGGGAGCGGCCGGACCGAGACGCGCGGTTCGGGCAGCGCCTCGGGCGCGGTCGATGCCCAGCTGATCGGCACCGATGCGGTGCGCTCGACCGCGCGGGGTGTTGCCGGTGAGGCGCGCGGGCTGGCCGGCCGTGGCCGCGAGGCGATCGGCGGCGTGCGCAATGCGGTCGGCGGTGCGGCGGGCGGCGTTGCCGCCTCGGGCAATGGTGCCGCCAATGGCAATGTCGGCGCGGGCAACGGCATGCTGGCGCTGGCCGGCAGCGCGGCGGCGGAAGGCGCGGGCAGCTTCGATGTGCGTCCCGGCATGAACGTCGTCGATGCCCGGGGCCGCGCGATCGGCACGGTCCGGTCGCTGCGCAGCGAGGCCGATGGCCGCGTCCGCGACGTGCTGGTGCAGGTGGGCGACCGCGTCGCCACGCTGCCGGCCGCCAACTTTTCGGGCGAGGGCAATGTCCTCGTCTCCGCCAAGGGCCGCAGTGCGGTGCAGCGCGACGCGACCGGCCAGTAACCGCCGACATCCCGCCGCCGACCGGCGGCGGACGCAGCGACAGGGCGCGCATGGGGTTGGCGAAAGCCCCGTGCGCGCCATTTGCGTTTACCGACGTGGACCAAAGTCGGTCAGTGCGAGTTAGCGCTTTCCGAAGGGAAAGCAGATGGATGATCGATCGGCGCAGGGCGCATCCGGGGCCAGCGTGGCCGCCGCCAAGGTGCCGAGCCGGGACGGGCTGCTGGGGCTGGCGGTCGCGGTCGTCGTGGTGGCGGGGCTGTTCCTCGCCAAGGACGTGCTGATTCCGATCACGCTGGCGGTCCTGTTATCGTTCGTCCTGTCGCCGATCGTCCTGCTGCTGCGGCGATTGAAGTTCCCCAAGGGGCTGGCGGTCTTCGTCGCGGTGCTGAGCGCGCTGGGCGCACTTGGCGGGATCGGGACGCTGGTCGGGGTGCAGGCGGCGTCGCTGACCGACGAGGCGCCGCGCTATGCCACCAGTATCCAGGCGAAGATGGAGGGGGCGACCGGCTTCCTGACCAAATCGCTGCCTTTCCTGGGACATGCCACGACGGCGGCGCCGGTCATCGCCGACCCCAATGTCGTGCGCGGGACCCGGACCCATCCGCTGAACGTCCGCGTGATCGAAAAGCAGATGCCCGTTCTGCAGCAGGTGGGTGGCTATCTCGAACCCGTGGTCGCGCCGTTCGAGACCTTTGTCATCGTCCTGGTCGTCGCGATCTTCATCCTGATGCAGAAGGAGGATTTGCGCGACCGGCTGATCCGGTTGTTCGGCTCGTCCGACCTGCATCGCACGACGGCGGCGATGGATGATGCCGGTCGCCGGCTGAGCCGTTATTTCCTGTCGCAGCTGGCGGTGAATGCCAGTTTTGGCCTGACCGTGGGCATCGGCCTGTGGCTGATCGGGCTGCCGGTGCCGGCGCTATGGGGCATATTGGCCGGGGTGCTGCGCTTCGTGCCCTATATCGGCGCGCTGCTGGGGGCGGCCTTGCCATTGGTGGTCGCGGCCGGGATCGATCCGGGCTGGTCGACGATGCTGATGGTCGCCGCGCTGTTCATCATCCTCGAGCCGATCATCGGCTATGTGATCGAGCCCTTGCTCTATGGCCATTCGACCGGCCTGTCGCCGCTGTCGGTGGTGCTGGCGGCGGTGTTCTGGACGTGGATATGGGGCCCGGTCGGGCTGGTCCTGTCGATGCCGTTGACCCTGTTGCTCGTCGTGCTGGGGCGGCATATCCCCAGCCTGGAATTCCTCGACGTGCTGCTCGGCGACCGCCCGGCGCTGACCCCGGTCGAAAGCTTTTATCAGCGCATGCTGGCCGAGGACCCTGACGAGGCGCTGGAACAGGCGGAGAGTCAGCTCGCCGACCGTTCGCTGACCGCCTATTATGACGAGGTGGCGCTCGCCGCGTTGAAGCTGGCGGCGGCGGATGTCGAGCGCGGGGCGATCACCCGCGACCGCGCGGGGCGGGTGGTCGACTCGATGCTGGTGCTGGTCAGCGAGTTGGAGTATCAGGACGATACCGCCAACGACCAGGAAACGCGCGGCGGCATGTTGAAGCCGTTGCCCGATAACGGCGCGCGGTTCGACGAGACGGCCCCCGTCTCGCTGCCCGCCGCACCGGTCGCGTGGCAGGCCGGGGGCAGTATCTTGTGCATCGCCGGGCGCGGCGTGCTCGACGATGCGGTCACCGCCATGTTGCAGCAATTGCTGGCGAAACGCGGCTTCGGCGTGAATCGCGTGCCGCATGAGGCGGGATCGCGCGCCAATATCGACCGGCTCGACGCATCGGGCGCGCGGATGGTGTGCATCTCCTATCTCGAGATCGGCGGATCGCCGTCGCATCTGCGCTATCTGGTCCGGCGCATCCGCTCGCGTGTCGGCGATGTGCCGATCCTGGTCGGGCTATGGCCCGAGGGCGAGGCGGCACTGACCGATCGCGAGATCCAGCATACTTTGGGCGCGGACGTCTATGTCGGCACCCTGGGCGCGGCGGTCGAGGCCTGTCTCGACCATGCCGGTGCCGAGCGGGAGGCGGCGGCATGACCGGCGCCGATCACCGCGCCGGCACCGGTGCCCACTCGCCGCTGCAAGTCCCTGCGCAGGGCTGGTTCGCGATCCTGAAGCGCACCTGGGCCGAGGTCGGCGACGACAATATCGGGATCATCGCGGCGGGCATCGCCTTCTACGTCTTCGCCGCGATCGTCCCGACGCTGGGCGCGGTCGTGCTGAGCTATGGCCTGTTCGCCGATGCCGATACGGTCCGGCGCAATGTCGAGGCGGTCTTCGCCTCGCTGCCCCGCGATGCCGCGTCGATCATCAGCGACCAGTTGCTGACGGTGGTCGAAAGCTCGAAGGACAAGCAGGGGCTGGGACTGGTCATCGCGCTGGTGCTGGCCTGGTATGGCGCGACCAAGGGTTCGTCGGCGATCGTCACCGGCCTGAACGTCGCCTATGACACGGAGGACAGCCGGGGCTTCGTCCGGCTGAACCTGTTGCAGTTCGGAATCGTCGCGGGCGGCGTCGCGCTGATCTTCATCGCGATCGGCAGCACGATGCTGCTGGCGTTCCTGGGCGGGCTGATCCCCGATGCGCCCGCCATCATCCTGGTGGCGATCCGGATCGGCGGCTATCTGGTGCTGGCGTTGCTCGTCATTACGGCGGCGGCGGTGCTGTTCCGGTTCGGGCCGGATCACCGGCATCCGCGCTGGGTCTGGCTGTCGCCGGGGTCGATCGGTGCGACCTTGCTCTGGCTGGCGGGGACGGCGGGGTTCGGCTTCTATGTCTCCAATTTCGGCAATTACGGCGCGACCTATGGTTCGCTGAGCGCGGTGATCGTCACGCTGACCTGGCTGTGGCTGACCGCCTATGTATTCCTGCTCGGCGCGGAATTGAATGCCGAGTTGGAGCGGCAGGTCGAGGGGGAGGGGCCGTTGGCGGACAGCGAAACCACCCCGCCGCAGGAGGCCGAGCCGTTGCCGCCGCCCTCGGCGGATCCGGAACGCGTGGGCACACTCCTGAGCTGGGCCGGGAACGGGACGGTCGCGACCTTGGGATTTGCCCTGCTGCGGCGCGGGCGACCCATGGGTGCCGCAGCGATCGCGATCGCCGCGCTGGCCGCATGGCGGGCGAGGCCGAACGATCGATAGGGGCCGGCTACCGCAGCGCGGGATAGCCGCGCGCTGCGGCCTTGCGGGCCAGTCCGACCAGCGCGGTGTAGCGATGCCCGCCGGCGGGCACGATGTCCGACAGAAACACCGCCGCTCGCGACGGGGCCAGTGCCGGATCGCGGACCAGTTCGACCAGCGCCGAACGTAGCGCCGCGACCACCGCCATCGGCGTTTTGCGGGCGGTGACGAAGGGCAGGGTCGGCGAGGCACGGGTCAGCGCGATCGTCCGCAATCCCGCCAGCGCCGCCGGCTCATAGCGTTCGAGTGCGGCATGCGTCACCGCATCGATGGCGGCGATGTCGGCGGTTCCGGCCTGGACCGCCAGCGCGCTTTGCCGGTGCGAGCCGGTGGTGATCACCGCGCTGAAAAACGGCGCGGCGTCGGCGACATCGGCGAGGGCGTCGCGGAATAGATTGGCGCCGGTGTTCGACAGGGGCGCATTGATCGCGGCGATCCGTCCGCGAAATTCGGTCAGGGCGCGTGCGCGGTCGTCGGCACGGGCGACGATCCGGCTGACGTGCCGGCCCGGCGTACAGTCCGGCACGTCATAATGCGGCACCGCCACGACCCGCAGGTCGAGGCTGTCATCGGCCACCAGCGGATAGCCGCAACATTGCGCCAGCAGCAGATCGGGCGCGCGCCATATCGTCTCCACCGGCTGGCCGTGTTCGAGTGTCGGCGGCGCGTCGATGCCCTGGTGGCACAGCCGCGTGGCCAGTGCCGACCAGAGCACGTCATTGGCCCAGCGCTGCGCCGGATGGTCGTACATGCCGAGTGAGGCGATCACCGCGCCGCCTCCGCATCCGGATGGACCAGCACGTCGTGACGGCGCCAGGCATAGCGGCGCAGGATCGCCCCATAGCTGCGGTGCATCGCCCCCGCCTGCGCCGCCAGTCGCGCGCGGTGGCGCCGCTGATGCGCGGGCAGGCGGTACCAGGCGAGGTCGGGCCGGTCGTGATGCGCGGTGTGGAGATGGTTGTTGAGATAGAGCAGGCCGAGCAGCCCACCGCGTTCCACGGTTGCGGCGCGACTGGGGCCGGGGATGTCGGCCCGGTGCTCGGCGAAGGAGCGCAGCAGCGTCAGCGACAGGGCCGGATAGACGATCAGCAGCAGATACCGGCCCGTCCCGAACCCCGTGACGTGCAGCCAGACGATGATCGCCGCCACCCCGATCAGATGCGGTGCCCAGTCGCGCCATACCGCACGCGGCCGGGTCCGCAGCCGCCTGGCCTCGTCGACCGTCAGCGACAGGATGGCCAGGGCGGGGCCGAAGACGAGCCGCCCGAGCAGCGTCGCCTGGAGCGCGGCCATCCGGCGCGGCCAGCCCCGCCCGGCGACATAGCGCGATTCCGGGTCATGATCGGGATGAGTGATATGCGGGCTGCGATGATGCGCGACATGGCTGTCGCGATACACGCCATAGGGCAACCACAAGGCCAGCGGCACCGCGCCGATCGCGGCGTTGATCCGCGCCGATGCGGTGGGATGGCCGTGGATCGTCTCATGCTGAAGCGAGCCATGCCATGCGACCAGCCATGCCCCGAGGATGACGACGACCGGCGTCGGCAAAACGGCATGAAAGGCCGTCAGCGCCACCCATCCGCCATAGATGACCAGCGCAAGCGCCAGCGTCGGCCATTCGAGGGACCGCCGTGGGTGAGCATCGGGTCCCGGCGACCATGCGGATAGGGCGGCATTCGGCTTACGTGTCATCCTGCACCTCCAGCCTTATTATCCATCAAATGGATAGGAATTGAATAGAGCAATTCTCGGCATGCCGGAAGCACGGCTTTTGCCGGCGGGATGCCCATGGTCGTCAAGCGGAGCCGGGCGATGAGCTCGCATGCCTCGCAGCCGCCATGCCGGATGGGCATGGCAAGCCATAAAATCTTAGTTTTTGATCTATGACATTTTTCGGCTGTATGGCTGCGTGGATCGCAAGGAACGGCGAACCGAGGGATCGATCCGCAAAGCGGACGATCAGGGGTTCGGAACAACCGTCGGCGACCGCGCAGGAGGGGTGTGGATATGGGCGTGACACGGTTTCGACGCATGGCCGTCAAGGTCGCCATGCCCTGCGTGCTGGTCACCGCCATGGCGGGCCTGTCGGCCCAAGACCTCCCCCGCGAAAAGACCGGCGTCTCCAATGTCGAGACGGCGAAGGTCGAACTGCCCGCCGGTTTCGATATGGCGAAAGCGCGCAACCTGCGGATGCGCAAGGTCACGATCCTGCCCGGTGGCGGGCTGCCGATGCATGCGCATGGCGATCGCCCTTCGGTGTCCTATGTGCTGAGCGGCGTCCTGACCGAATATGTTGCGGGTGACGCGACGCCGCGCGTGATCAAGGCGGGCGGGTCCAATGCCAGCTTCACGCAGGACCATGCGCTGGCCAATCGCGGCAAGGTCCCGGTCGTGTTCCTCGAAGTCGATCTGATCACACCATAACCGCATCGCGGTGCCGGGTCAGGCCGCAACGACGGCCACCCGACGCCTGCCATGCGACCAAGACATACCAATCATAAGACGCCGCCCCAAAGGCGGCACATCCATCAGGGTGGCATCAATTCAGGAGGGGATTGGAGATGAACTACCGTATTTCCACGGCGGTGTTGGCGCTGGCGATGACCATGCCGGGCGTGGCGCACGCGCAGGCGCAGAGCGTACCCGCCGACACGCAGCAGGAGGCCGCGCCCGCCCCGGCCGAGGATTCGCTTGCCACCACCGGTGACATCGTCGTCACCGCGCAGAAGCGCACCGAGCGGCTCCAGGACGTGCCGCTCGCCGTCACCGCGATTACCGGCGACGCGCTGGAAAGCCGCCAGATCAACGACACCCAGAGCCTGGTGCAGGCGGTGCCGTCGCTGACCTTCCAGCAGGGGACGAACCCGTCCAACACCAGTTTCCGCGTCCGTGGCATCGGCACCCAGCTGTTCAGCCAGGGTGTCGAGGCGGCGGTCGCCGTGGTCGTCGACGGCGTGGTCGCGGCGCGCCAGGCGCAGGGCTTTGCCGATTTCGCCGATCTGGAACGGATCGAGGTGCTGCGCGGGCCGCAGGGCACGCTGTTCGGCCGCAACGCGACCGCCGGCGTGCTCAACATCACCACGGCGCGTCCGTCCTCGACCTTCGAGGCGCGCGGCGACGTGACCATCGCCGAGCAGAACGAATATCGCGCCAAGGGCACGGTGTCCGGCCCGCTGACCGATACGCTGCGCGCGCGGCTGACCGGCTTTTACAACAATGTCGGCGGCATCACGTACAATTACGCCACCGACCGGATGGTCAACGGATCGGAAAGCTGGGGCGTTCGCGGCAAGCTGGACTGGGATGCGACGTCGAACCTGAACTTCCTGCTGTCGGTCGATCACCGCGATACCAAGGCGGATTGCTGCGCCCAGGTGCTGATCAGCGCGGTCAATCCGGTCATCGCGCAGCTGACCGCGCCCGTCGTCGCCTCGCGCCGCAACCGTGCGATCAACGACGAGACGCTGACCTATGGCAATTCGCGCCAGACCACGGCCTCGCTGCAGGCCGACTGGGACCTGGGGCCGGCGACCGTGACCTCGATCACCGCCTATCAGGACTATCGTCTCGACGCGAACCAGTCGGTCGATCGCATCCCGTCATTGCCGGTGCGGTTCGTCAGCCCGACCTTCGCCTATGCGCACTGGCCGCTCGGCGGCGGTTCGGTCCAGCTCGGCAACATCACGCAGGAATTGCGTATCGCCTCGAACGGCGGCGGCGACCTGAGCTATGTCGCGGGTGTCTTCTATTCCGACCTGAACATCGACCGTGACTTCACCCGGCGTCGTGCGACCTGCTCGGCCGGGGTAATCGGCCAGCCCTGTGCGACGACGCCGGTCTATCAATCGGCGCGCAGCGACGCGCATCTCGACGGCGAGAGCATCGCCGCCTTCGGCCAGGTCGATTACCGGATCGTCGGCGGGCTGAAGGCGCTGGGCGGCCTGCGCATCCAGCGCGAGACGGTGGGCGTGCGCGGCACGCGCGTGTCGCCGGTCGCGAGCGGTGAGACGATCTTCCCCGGCAGCGGCCCCGTCTCGGGCAGCCGCCGCACCCGCGACACCGCGCTGACCGGCAAGGCGGGCCTGCAATATGAGTTCAGCCGCAACGCGCAGCTCTATGGCTCGTACACGCGCGGCTATAAGGGGCCGGGCTTCGATACCGAGATCACCGCCAATTTCGCCACGCAGGACCCGATCCAGCCCGAACATGTCAACGCCTATGAGATCGGGTTCAAGGGCCAGACCGCCGATCGTTCGCTGAGCTTCAGTGCCGCGCTGTTCCTGTCGGACTACAGCAATCTTCAGGTTCAGGCGAACCGGTCGGACCCGGCGACGGGCGTGACCCAGTTCGTCACCACCAATGCCGGCTCCTCGCAGACCAAGGGCTTCGAGATCGAGGCGGTGATGCGCCCGACCCGCGCCTTCACCGTCAACGCTTCGCTGACCTATGCCGAGGCGACGGCGGACATCGACGGGCTGAACTGCCCGTTGCAGTTCCAGGGGGCCGCGCCGATCCTGACCGGCGGCTTTCCGGTGAACAGCTGCTATCGCCGGCGGACGGTGGTCGGGGGCACGACCGTCACCTCGGGGCCGTTGCAGGACGTCCGGGGCGGCACGCTGCCCGCCTCGCCACGCTATCGCATCAACATCACCCCGCGTTACGAAGACCAGATCCCGGGCACCTCGCTGACCGGCTTCGTGCAGACCGCGATCAACTTCCAGAGCGCGCAGAACTTCTCCCTGGAGCAGGACCCGCTGCTGGCCCAGCCGTCCTATACGCTGGTCGACCTGGCCTTTGGCGTGCGGACCGAGGACAGCCGCTATTCGCTGACGCTGTTCGTCAAGAACCTGTTCGACACCAACTATCTGACCTCGATCGCGCACAATTCGCTGCTGGCGACGACGGGTACGCCGTTCGATCTCATCGCGAATTACAACAAGGATGCGGACCGCTATGCGGGGATGACGCTGGGAGTGCGGTTCTGATCGGGACACGCCTTTCGGTCGGGGTGGGCGTCGCGGTCCTGCTGGTCGGGATCGCGACGCCGCTCGCCAGCGGAGCCGCCA
The DNA here is from genome assembly GCF_014196255.1 of Sphingomonas pseudosanguinis. GTDB lineage: Bacteria > Pseudomonadota > Alphaproteobacteria > Sphingomonadales > Sphingomonadaceae > Sphingomonas > Sphingomonas pseudosanguinis. The sequence continues at coordinate 73,251 of NZ_JACIDH010000003.1, read as the reverse complement.
TGCGCCATCAGCCCGTGCTGGCGGACGGCGATGTGCCGGTTCTGCTGCGCGGCGGCTTGCGGTTTCGCGACCTGGATCGCGACGGGCGGCTGTCCCCCTTCGAGGACTGGCGCAAGACGCCCGAGGCGCGGGCGGCCGATCTGGCGACGCGCATGACGCTGGTGGAAAAGGCCGGGGTCATGGTGCATGACGCCGCGCCCCTGGCCGCAAACGGACAGGGCTATGACCCGGCGGCGGCGGGCGCGCTGATCCGCGACGGGCATGTGGTCACGCTGATCAGCCGGCTGGCCGCATCGGGGCGGGTGCTGGCCGAACAGAATAACGCGCTTCAGCGGATCGCGGCGGGCGCGCGGATCGCCATTCCGCTGACGATCAGCACCGATCCGCGCCACCATTTCCAGGTGCTGGACGGCGCCAGCGTCGCGGGCACGGGCTTTTCCAAATGGCCCGAGGCGACTGGCTTCGGCGCGATCGGCGACCCCGCGCTGGTCGAGCGGTTCGGCGACATCGCCCGGCAGGAATATCGCGCGGTCGGGCTCCATCAGGCGCTGTCGCCCATGGCCGATCTGGCGACCGAGCCGCGCTGGTCGCGGATCAACGGAACGTTCGGCGAGGATTCCGCATCGGTCTCGCGGCTGGTCGGCGCCTATGTGCGCGGGTTTCAGCATGGCGGGAACGGGCTGATGCCTGACGGCGTCTCGACCGTCGTCAAACACTGGGTCGGCTATGGCGCGTCGGACAAGGGCTATGACGGGCATAGCTGGTATGGTCGCTATGCCCTGCTGAGCGTGCGGAGCCTGCGCGCCCATGCCGATGCCTTTCGCGGTGCGTTCGCCGCCGGGGCGACCGGGGTGATGCCGACCTATGCCATATTGAAGATCGCCGGGCGGGACGGCCGTCGCTATCCGGCGGTCGGGGCGGCGTTCAGCCGCTATCTGCTCGGCGACCTGCTGCGTGGGCGCTATCGCTTCGGTGGTTTCGTACTCTCGGACTGGGGCGTGACCAAGGATTGCGGTCCGTTGTGCCGCGACGGTTTTCCGGCGGGGCGGACGCCGACGCGCGAGGGCTTTTCGACCGCCTGGGGGCTGGAGACGGCGAGCGTCGAGGACCGCTTCGTGCGCGGCATTGCGGCGGGCGTCGACCAGTTCGGCGGCACGGGTGACGCCGGCCCCATCGTCGCTGCGGTGCGCGGGGGCAGGGTGGCGATGGCACGGATCGACCGATCGGTGCGCCGTCTGCTGGCGATCAAGTTCCGGCTCGGTCTGTTCGAGAACCCTTATGTCGACCCTGCGCAAGCCGCGCGAATCGTCGGCGCGCCCGGCTTTCGCGCCGAGGGCTTGCGGGCGCAATCACGCGCGCTGGTCGTATTGAAGGCGGATGGCGTGCGGATCGCGCCCGGCACGCGCATCTATCTGGTCGGCGTCGATCCGGCGGTCGCCCGCGCGCAGGGCCTGATCCCCGTCGCCCGGCCCGAGGAGGCCGAGCGCGCGCTGGTGCGCATGACGGCACCCTGGCGCGGCGAGCATACCCAATATTTCTACGGCGCGAAGCAGCATGAGGGCAGCCTCGCCTGGGCGGCGGACGACCCCGCGCTGACGGCGTTCCGGGCGGTGGCGGCGAAGGTGCCGACGACGGCGGTGGTCTATCTCGACCGGCCGGCCATCCTGACCCCCTTGGTTCCGCTGGCGAAAGGGCTGATCGGCGAATTCGGGGCGAGCGATGCCGCATTGCTCGACGCGCTGATGGGGCGGGTACCGCCCGAAGGCCGGTTGCCGTTCGAGCTGCCCTCCTCCGAGGCGGCGGTCGCGGCGCAGGCAGGCGACCTGCCGCATGACAGCCGCGCGCCACTGTTCCCGATCGGCTATGGTTTGACGCTGGCGGGTGCTCCGCTTCGTCCTTCGCAAGGATCATGATGATGCGACGCCTGTCCCTGCTCCTCCTCCCGTTGCTGGTCGCGGCCACCGCACCGGCGCCGTCGGTCCCGCTCCGGCTGGCCGCGCAAGGCAGCTTCTATGTCGGCGGGCGGGACGTCGAACAGAATGGCGCGACTCTGCGCGTCGACAGCATGTATGTCGAATATCGCCTGCCGGCCAAACGCACCCATGCCACGCCGGTTGTGCTGGTCCATGGCAATTACCAGAACGGCACCGCCTTCACCGGCACGCCGGACGGGCGCGAGGGGTGGGCGGACATGCTGCTTCGCCGGGGCTATGCCGTCTATATCGTCGACCAGCCGATGCGCGGCCGCTCGCCCTATCACCCCGCGATCGATGGCCCCGCGACGACCATTCCCCCTGCGCAGATGGAGCGGCTGTTCACCGCGCCCGCGCTGACGTCGCCGGTGCGGCAGACGCGCAAGCATACGCAATGGCCGGGCACCGGCCGGGTGGGCGATCCGGTGTTCGAGCAGCTCTATACCTCGCAACAGCCGACCGTGACCGGACCGGGAGAGCGGATCGACGCGGTGGTCCGCGCGGCGCTGGGCGCGCTGCTCAGGAAGATCGGGCCGGCGGTGATCCTGACCCATTCGCGCGCCGGGACCTTCGGGTGGGAGGTGGCGGACGACGCCCCCGATCTGGTGCGCGCGGTGGTCGCGATCGAGCCGAACGGTCCGCCCTTCTACGATCCCGCCTCCGCCGACAGCAAGACGCCCGAGAAGATGGCGCGGCGCTGGGGGCCGACCTATGACCGGCTGACCTATGCGCCGGCGGTCGCCGATCCCGCCGAGCTGCGTATCGCGCGCCAGTCCGTCGCCGAAGCACCCGACCTGTTACCCTGCTGGCTCCAGACGGGGACGCCGCGCCGCCTGTCCCGTCTCGCCCGCACGCCCGTGATGATCGTGGTGGGGGAGGCGTCCTATCACGCGCCTTACGACCATTGCACCGCGCGCTACCTGACGCAGGCGGGGGTGCCCGTCCGCTTCGTCCGGCTGGAGGATCAGGGCATCCATGGCAACGGCCATCTGATGATGCTGGAGAAGAATAACGGCAAAATCGCCACGCTGATCGCCGACTGGCTGGACCGGACGGTGCGCTGATCAGTTGCCCAACCAGTCCGCCGCGTCGCTCCACGCGCCGTGCAGGACGAGCTTGCGCAGTTCCTCGACCATCAGTTCGTTCCAGGTTTGCGCCAAGCGGCTGCTGCGGACATTGTGCAAGGTGGCGATGGCGACGCTCGACCGCAGGCTGGGCCGCTCGATCGGCCGGGCGACCAGCCGCCCCGCCTTCATGAAGTCGCGCACTGCCAGCTGCGCGGTGATCGAATAGCCGACGCCGTCATGGACGAGCTGCCGGGTCAGCGCCGCGCTATCGACCTCCAGCACCACGTTCAGCCGAACGCCGTTCTGCACCGCCGCCTGCTCGATCAGGCGGCGGTTGCTGTGCGGCAGCGCGGGCAGGATCAGCGGACGGTCGACGATGTCGGCGAAGCGGATCGGTCGCTCCGGCTCGCCCGGCGGTGCGATCAGGACCATCGGCTCGCTGAACAGCGGGCACAGGTCGAACGCCTCCATCAAGGGCTGGTTATAGACGATCGCGACCTCGATCTGCCCGTCGAGCAGCCAGGATTGCAGCGAGGTGCTCAACCCCTCGCGCGCGTGAAGCTGCGCCAGCGGCCAGGTCTTACGAAAGCGGCGGATCAGGGTCGGGCCGATGATCTGGCCGATCGCCGGGGTCAGCCCGATCGACAGATGCTCGCGCTGATGCGCCTGTTCGTCATGCACATGCGCCACCGTGTCGCCCAGATATTGCAGCATCATCTCGGCGCGTTCCAGAAGCCGCCCGCCCGCCGGGGTCAGCGCGACGCCGCGACCATGGCGGACGAGCAGGGGGGTCTTCAGCTCCTCCTCCAGCTTGGCGATCTGGCGGCTGATCGCCGGCTGGGCGATGTGGAGTTCCTGTGCGGCGCGGCTGATGCTGCCCGCATGGACGACTGTGACGAACGAACGCAATTCGCGAATATCCATGCCGGCAAGCTATACCCATGCGGCATGGCTGACCATCAAAAAATGGTTTTTGATATGTGGTCCGGGCCGCCATAGGATGATGGCGTCCAAGGTGATCGGGAAAACCCGCCGCCCGGATCAATACGATAACAGCACCGATGATCGATGGCCCCGCATGGGCCGACCGATGCGCCGGAAGCATGGATGCCGGCATGCCCCCCCCTGCGGCATGCGACATGGAGAGGTCGAACGTGAGACATCTTAGGAAGCTGCATGTGCAGGTGCTGATCGCGCTGGTCGCGGCGGTCATCCTCGGGATTGCGGCACCCGAATGGGCGGTCGCCTTCCGCCCGCTGGGCCAGGCCTTCATCGCCCTTCTGAAGATGATGCTCGCGCCGATCATCTTCCTGACTCTGGTGCACGGCCTGACCCATGTCTCCGACATGCGCGCGCTCGGCCGGCTGGGCATCAAGTCGCTGGTCTATTTCGAGGTGGTCAGCACGGTCGCGATGGTCGTCGGGCTGGTCATGGTCAATTTGATGCAGCCGGGCGTCGGACTGCACGCGACCAATCTGGTCGAACCCGAAGCCGCCGTCGCGGCGGGCAAGGTGAACGTCACCGACTTCTTCCTGCACATCATCCCGCACACGCTGGTCGATGCCTTCGCCAAGGGCGACATCCTGCAGGTGCTGCTGGTGTCGATCCTGGCGGGCGTGGCGATCAACCGGGTCTGCGGCCCGGACTCGCTGACCGTGCGCGGCATCGGCGAGGCGCAGGCGATCCTGTTCAAGATGCTCGGCTTCCTGATGAAGCTCGCTCCGCTCGGCGCGTTCGGCGCGATGGCGGCGGCGGTGGGCAGCTATGGCGGCGCGACGCTGTTCTATCTGCTGAAGCTGATCGGCGTCTATTATCTCGCCTCGGCCATCTTCGTCTTCGTCGTGCTGTGGGGCATTTCCTGGTCGATCGGCCTGCCGTTCCTGCCGGTGCTGCGCCTGATCCGCGACGAGATGCTGCTGGTCTTCGGCACCGCCTCGGGCGAGGTCGCCTTTCCCCGCCTGCTCGAAAAGCTGAAGCGCAGCGGATGCGACGATGTCGTGGTCGGCTTCGTCCTGCCCGCCGGCTACAGCTTCAACCTCGACGGCACCTCCATCTACATGGCGATCGCGATCGGCTTCATCGCCCAGGCGACCGACACGCCCTTCACCTTGTGGCAGCAGATCGGTCTGCTCGCGATCCTGGCGCTGACCTCGAAGGGCGGAACGACGGTGGCGGGTGGCGCCTTCATCAAGCTGGCCGCGACGCTGCAATCGGTGCGCTCGCTGCCGCTGGGCGGATTGGGCCTGCTGTTCGGCATCGATCGGATCATGGCGACCGCCACCGCGCTGACCAACATCGTCGGCAACACGATCGCGGTCTTCTTCATCGCACGCTGGGAGGGCGGGTTCGATCCCGACGCCTTCGAGCGCGAGACCGGCCATCGTCCGGGACGCAGCCTGGTGCGCGGTCCCGCCGCGCCGATCGCCACCGACGAGCCGGCCACCCCCGCCGCCACCCTGAAAGGTCACGCATGAACCGCCTGCCCCCCGTCACCCCCGAGACGCTGACCGAGGCGCAGCGCCCGGTGTTCGATGCGATCGCGACCGGCCCGCGCAAGGGCGTCCGTGGACCGCTCGCCATCTGGCTGCACCGCCCGGAACTGGCACAGGCCGCGCAGGCGCTGGGACAATATTGCCGCTATGACAGCAGCGTGCCCGCCCGCTTGTCGGAACTGGTCATCCTGTCGATGGGGCGGCACTGGCTGGCCGAATATGAATGGGCCGCGCACAAGCCCTTCGCGCTGCAGGCCGGGCTGTCCGAGGCGGTGATCGACGCGATCCGCGACGACCGCGATCCGCCTTTCGAGCGCGAGGACGAGCGGCTGGTCCATCGCTTCGTGCGCACCCTGCATGCCGAGCGCGCGATCCCCGACGATCTCTATCAGGCGCTGGCCGCGACGCTGGGCGAGACCGGGGTCGTCGATCTGGTCGGGATCGCCGGATATTACACGCTGATCTCCATGACCATCAAAGTGTTCGAGGTGCCGCCGCCCGCCGGTGTCGCGCCCGAACTGCCCACCCGCCTCGCCTGAGATGGCGGCCGATCCACAAGGAATGGACATGTCCGAAGAACTCATCCCCAATGACCGCCTGCGCGGCAAGGTCGCGATCGTCACCGGCGCAGGGTGCGTCGGCCCCGGCTGGGGCAATGGCCGCGCCGTCGCGGTGCTGTTCGCACTGGCGGGGGCGAAGGTCTTCGCCGTCGACCGCGACCTGTCGGCGATGGACGAGACGCTGGCCCGCATCCGCGACCTGGGCGGCGAGGTGACGGCCCATGCCTGCGACGTGACCGACAACCACGCGGTCGAGGCGATGGTCGCGGCCTGCACCGCGCAATATGGCCGCGTCGACGTGCTGGTGAACAATGTCGGCGGCAGCGCGGCGGGCGGTGCGGTGGCGCTGTCCGAGGACAAGTGGGACGCGCAGATCGACCTGAACCTGAAAAGCGTGTTCCTGACCTGCAAGCACGCGCTGCCCGAGATGGAGAAGGTCGGCGGCGGCGCGATCGTCAACACCGCCTCGACCTCGGGCATCCGCTTCACGGGGTCGCCGCAGGTCGCCTATGCCGCGACCAAGGCGGCGGTGATCCAGCTCGGCCGCGTCACGGCGGTCGAATATGCGCCGCGCGGCATCCGCGTGAATACGGTGGTGCCGGGCCAGCTCCATACCCCGATGGTCGAGGCGCGGCTGGCCGGACAGCGGACCGGCGGCAATGTCGACGCGCTGCTCGACAGCCGGTTGAAGCGCATCCCGCTGGGCTTCATGGGCGATGGCCGCGACACCGCCTATGCCGCGCTGTTCCTGGCGAGCGACGAGGCGCGCTTCGTCACCGGGACCGAGATCGTCGTCGATGGCGGCATGACCGCGCGCTGCGACTGATCCGATGCGCAGGCTCACCTCCTTCCTGCCCGACCGCCGCCTGATCGCGGCGGGGCTGGTCACCGGACTGGCCTCGGCCTGCGCGCGCCTTCCTCTGACGAAAGACCTGTCGATGATCGACCGCGCCGTCCCGGTGGGGGCTTGGGACTGCCATACCCATATCTACGGTCCGTGGAGCCGGTTTCCGCTGCCCAAGGACGCCGCCTATACGCCCGAGCCTGCGCCCTTCGCCGATCTGGCGGCGCTGCACGAACGCCTCAGGATCGGGCATGGCGTGCTGGTGCAGGCGGCACCTTACGGCACCGATCACAGCGCGATCCTGGCCGCGATCGCCGAGAGCGGGGGGCGGTATCGCGGTGTCGGCCTGATCGACGAGGCGACCGACCCGGCGCAGCTGCGCATGCTGCACGAAGGCGGGCTGCGCGGCGCGCGGTTCAACCTGATGGGGCATCTGCCCGGCGCGCGCGATCCGGCGGTGCTGACCCGGCTGGCGGAGCGGGTGCGCCCGCTCGGCTGGCACGTCCTGCTGCACGGCGAGATGTCGGTGCTGCTGCCGGTGCTGGACGCGATGGCCGATGTCGCGACGCCGATCGTCATCGACCATATGGCGCGGCCCGACCTGACCCGCCCGGTCGATGCCGGCCATGTCGCCGCCCTGAAGGCGCATCTGCGCCGCCCGAACCGCTGGATCAAGCTGTCGGGTGTCGACCGCGCGATGGGCGGGGCGGCGGGGCCGTGGCCGCAGGCGATCGATCATGCCCGCCGTCTGCTTGCGGCAGCCCCCGACCGGGCGATCTGGGGCAGCGACTGGCCGCATCCCAACATCAAGGGGCCGGTGCCCGACGATGCCGCGCTGCTCGGCTTCATCCTCGACGTCTGCGAAACCGAGGCGGCGGCGCGCGCCGTGCTGGTCGACAATCCGCAACGGCTCTACGCCTGATGACGGCAGCCGTCGCCTTTCCCTGGACACCTTCGCTGCGGGTTCCCGATCCGGCAGTGCGGGTGCTCGATCCCCGGTTCGCGCGCTACCGCCTGCCGCATGCCCGGCTCGAGAGGCTGGGCGGCGGGATGCGCTGGGCGGAGGGGCCGGTGTGGTTCGGCGACGGCCGCTATCTGCTGCTGACCGACCTGCCCGAGGATCGCATCCTGCGCTGGGACGAGGCGACGGGCACGCTATCCACGTTCCACCAGCCCGCCGGCAAGGCCAATGGCCTGACCCGCGACCGGCAGGGGCGGCTGATCGCGTGCGAGCATGGCGGGCGGCGTGTCACCCGGACCGACTATGACGGGCGCATCACGGTGCTGGCTGATCAATATGACGGACAGCGGCTCAATTCGCCCAATGACGTCGTGGTCGCCGCCGACGATGCGGTCTGGTTCACCGATCCGCCCTTCGGCCTGGCGAGCGACTATATGGGGCGTCGCGGTGCGGCGGCCTTGCCCGCCAATGTCTATCGGCTGGACGCGGGTGGCGAACTGACCTGTGTGGCGGAGGGGCTGGAGGGGCCGAACGGCCTGGCCTTCTCGCCCGATGGCGCGACGCTGTATCTGGTCGAGTCCCGCGCGCAGCCCGCCCGCATCGTTGCCTATGATGTCGGGGCCGATGCCACGCTGTCGAACCGGCGGCTGCTGGTCGATGCCGGGGCGGGGCGGCCCGATGGCCTGCGCATCGATGCGGACGGCAATCTCTGGTGCGGCTGGGGCGGCGGCGAAGGGCTGGACGGCGTGCGGATCTTCGCGGCCGACGGCACCGCCATCGGCCATATCGACCTGCCCGAACGCTGCGCCAATCTGTGCTTCGGCGGCGCGCACGGCAACCGCCTGTTCATGGCGGCGACCGGCTCGCTCTACGCGCTCTACGTCAACACGCGAGGTGCCCCATGGGCATCCGATCCGGGAGAGGATGCATGAATATTGTGAAGGTCATGGCGATGACGGTCGCGGCGGGCGGCTTCGCCCTGCCGGGCGCCGTGGCGGCCGAGGAGATCCATGTGATCGCCACCGGCGCGCTACAGGGCGCGATGAAGACGCTGAAGCCCGCCTATGAGAAGAAGACAGGCAACACGCTGGTCATCGCCTGGGGGCCGTCCTTCGGCACCTCCCCCGAATCCATCCCCGAGCGTATCCGCGCCCGCGAGCCGATGGACGTGACGATCGGCACCGAGGAGACGCTAGACGCGGTCGCCAGGTCGGGCGTGTTCGATCCCGCCAGCCGCAAGGCGGTGGCGCTGTCGCAGATCGGCATCGCGGTGCCCAAGGGCCGCCCGCATCCCGACGTCACCACCGTGGCGGCGGTGCGCCAGGCGCTGCTATCGGCGGGCAAGGTCGCCTATTCGCAAGGCGCGAGCGGCGTCTATATCCGCGCCACCCTGCTGCCCAAGCTGGGCATCGCCGATCAGGTCGCCGCCAAGACCGTCGTGGCCGAGGGCAAGGAACTGGTCGGCACGCTGTTGGCGCGCGGTGAGGCCGATATCGGGATGCAGCAGGTCAGCGAGCTGAAGGTGACGCCGGGCGTCGACTATCTCGGCCCGCTGCCCGCCGAGATCCAGAAGGTCAGCCGCTTTGCCGGCATGGTCGCCAAGGACAGCCGCCATGCGGCGGCCGCGCGCGGCTTCCTGGCCTATCTGGCCAGCAAGGAGGCGCGCCCGCTGATCGAGGCGAGTGGGCTGGAGCCGATCGCCGCGCCCAAGTCGCGCTGACACAGAACAGAACAGGACAGGAGAGAGACGATGATGACCCAGATGATGCGGCACCTCGCCGCCCCGATGGTGGTGATGGCCACGGTCGCCGCCCCCGCCGCACCGGTCATGGCGCAGACCGTCAAGCGCGATCTGGTCCGTTACGACAATGTCCAGATCGAGGTGATGAGCCAGGGGCGTGGCCCCGTGATCGTCATGCTGCCCTCGCTGGGCCGCTCGGGGCGCGACTATGACAAGGTCGCGGCCAATCTGCAGAAGGACGGCTTCCGCGTGCTGCGCCCCGAACCGCGCGGCATCGGTCGCAGCAAGGGGCCGATGGAGAAGCTGTCGATCCACGACTTTGCGCGCGACATCGCCAAGGTCGTCGAGCATGAAAAGGCCGGGCCCGTGGTCGTCGTCGGCCATGCCTGGGGCAATTTCCCCGCGCGCCAGCTGGCCACCGACCGCCCCGATCTGGTGCGCGGCGTCGTGCTGGCCGCCGCCTCGGCGGGCAAGGTGCCGCCGGGTTCGACGGAAAAGCCGATCAATGCCGAGATGCGCGAGGCGATCGACGGGCCGAGCCACACCGAACTGCCCGAGGAAAAGCGGCTGGAATATCTGCGCAAGGCGTTCTTCGCGCCCGGCAACGATCCGCGCGTCTGGCTGACCGGCTGGCACAAGGAGACGCATGACGCGCAGGGCTATGCCCGCAACAACACGCCGGTCGACGATTATTTCGCCGCCGGCACCGCGCCGATCCTCGACCTTCAGGCCGAGAACGACACGGTCGCGCCGCGTCGCTTCTCGGGTGTGCTGAAAAGCATGCTGGGCGACCGGGTGCAGGTCGTCGTGCTGAAGAATGCGGGCCATGCCATGGCCCCCGAACAGCCGCAGGCGATGGCGGATGCGATCGCGACTTTCGCGCGCCGGGTCTACGCCAAGTAACGACAGGGATGGCGGGGCGGCGGCCGTGACCGCGCCCCGCCCACAGGTCGACGGCGCGACGCCGTCACGATGGGAACAGGTCATGCTGGAATTTTTCGTCCGCCGCTCGGCGGTCGGTGTCGGTGCGTGCGCGTTGGCGATGGGCACACAGGCGGAGGCGCAGACATCGGCGCCGGCTGCCCCGGTGGTCGCAAAGGACGATGCCCAGATGCTGATCGAGACGCAGCAGCGGCGGATCGATACGCTGGAGGAGCGGCTGCGCATATTGGAGGCGCGGTTGGCGATCCCGGCCGCGTCCCCGACGCCCGTCCGCACGCCGGACCAGCAGGTGGCGGAAACCAAGGGCCAGGTGAAGCCGCCGCCGATCCTGCTGACCGTGCAGCGGACGACCGACTCCGAGGCCGCACCGCCCCCCGCCAAACGCAATGGCGAGCAGGCGGCGGTGGTCTTCGTCAACGGCCTGCCGCGCTTCAACTCGGTGGACGGCCATTGGTGGTTCCGCCCGCGCGGTCGCCTGTTCCTCGACGCCTCGACCACCGCCGGGGCCTTTCCGGGGCGCAACATCACCGGCACCGCGCTCGGCTCGGCGCGCCTCGGCATGGAGGGAGCGGTCGGCAATCTGTCCTGGGCGCTGGAGGGTGAATTCTCCGAGAACCAGGTCGTCTGGAAATCCGCTTTCGTCAACATCCGGCACAAGCTGTTCGGGGTGGAGGCGGATGCCGCGATCGGCAACCGGTTCAACGACCGGACGATGGACGGGTCGGTCGGGCTGGGCACGACGCCCTTCACCGATTTCAACACGGTCGCCGCGACGATCATCCCCCGCCGCGGCTTCTGGGGCGTGGGCGTGCAGGAACGGCTCTATGCGAAGAACTGGCACGCCTCGGTACAGGTGACCGGTGAGGACCCGAACAATATCGGCGATGGCGATGACGGGCTGACCGTCGTGTCGCGCGCGCATTGGGCGCCGACCCTGTCGAAGGGGCTGACCCTGCATCTGGGCGGCTGGGGCTTTCATGAGCGGCTGGGCGACGAAACCGGATCGCTGGTCCGGTCGAGCGCGATCGCGGGCGGGTTCAACACGCTGGTCCGCGCGCGGCCCGGCCCCGTCACCGGGGTGACCAGCGATACCGGCTATGGTGCCGAGCTGGCGCTGATCGCCGGCAAGTTCTGGACCCAGAACGAGTGGGGGCGGCGGGTGCTCCACCGGCCGGGCGGCGATTATACGCACGACGCCTTCGCCCTGTCTGCCGGCTGGTTCGTCTTCGGTTCGACCCCGCCCTACGACGCGCGGCGCGGCACCTGGGCGCGCGCGCGCATCGACCATCCGGTGACCGCCGGCGGCTGGGGCGCGCTGGCGCTGCGCGCTCGCTATCAGGAGGCCGATTATCGTGGCCTGCCGCTCGGCGGGCTGGGCCGTTCCACTACGCTCGGCGGCACCTGGTACATCAACAAGATCACCCGCGTCCTGCTCGATGCCACCGACTGGCACATCGCCAATCCCGGCGATGCGCCGGGCAGCGTCGACAGCGGGCAGACGCTCAACCTGGGGTTGCAGGTCCAGTTCTGATCGGCCCCTTCACCACCGGGAGAAAGATATGACCATGTCCACCACGCTGCGCGGGCTGTCCTTGGCCGCCTGTGTCCTGATGATCGGCACGGCGAACGTGGCGACGGCCGCCCCGGCTGCGCCCAGGACGACCCTGGTCCGCAAGGGCGACGTTCGGATCGAGGCGCTCGTCGAGGGGCGGGGCCGGCCCATCGTCATCCTGCCGTCGCTGGGGCGGGGCGCGCATGACTATGACCGGGTCGCCGCCCGGCTGGCCGCACAGGGCTTTCGCGTGATCCGTCCCCAGCCGCGCGGGATCGGCGGGAGCAAGGGGCCGATGGAGGGCCTGACGCTGCACGACTTCGCCGCCGATGTCGCGATGGTGATGGACCGCGAGAAGACCGGCCCCGCGATCATCGTCGGCCATGCCTGGGGCAGCCAGCCGGCGCGGATGCTGGCGGTGGATCGCCTCGATCTGGTCAAGGGCGTGGTGATGGCCGCCGCCTCGGCGGGCAAGCTGCCGCCCGGCTCGACCGAAAAGCCCTATGGCCGGTTGCGCGAGGCGATCGACGGGTCGGGCAACATGGCGCTGCCCCGCGAACAGCGGCTGACCTATTTGCGGCAGGCCTTTTTCGCGCTGGGCAACGACCCGTCGGTGTGGCTGGGCGGATGGTATCCCGAAACGCACGACGCGCAGGCGCACGCCCGCAACGTCACGCCGATCGACAGCTATTATGCGGCGGGCAACACCGTGCCGATCCTCGACCTGCAGGGCCAGCATGATGCGGTGGTAGTCAAGAACGTCATGAAGCCGCTGCTGGGCGACCGGGTCGAGGTGCAGGAGATCGCCGGATCGGGCCATGCCATGGCCCCAGAACAGCCCGACCGCATGGCCGACGCGATCGCGGCCTTCGCCCGCAAGACCTTCGGGCCGCGCTGAGCCGCAATTGGGGGCCCGACCAGTGATCAGAATGGGAAACGCGTTACGATGAAGAGTAAGATTTACGACACTCCGGCGGCGGCGCTCGACGGACTGTTGTTCGACGGCATGACGATCATGTCGGGCGGCTTCGGCCTGTCGGGCAATCCCGAAAGCCTGATCCCCGAAATCCGCCAGTCCGGGGTCCGGGGGCTGACCGTCATCTCCAACAATGCGGGGGCGGACGGGTTCGGTCTGTGGATGCTGCTGGAAAGCCGGCAGGTTCGCAAAATGATCTCCAGCTATGTCGGCGAGAACAAGCTGTTCGAGCAGCAATATCTGTCGGGTGAACTGGAACTGGAACTGAACCCGCAAGGCACGCTCGCCGAGCGTATCCGCGCAGGCGGCGCGGGCATCCCCGCCTTCTACACCCGGACCGGCGTCGGCACCGTGGTCGCCGAGGGCAAGCCGGTCGAGACGTTCGAGGGTCAGGACTATGTCCGCGAAACCTGGCTGCGCGCCGACCTGTCGATCATCAAGGCGTGGAAGGCCGATCCCGCAGGCAATCTGATGTTCCGCAAGACCGCGCGCAACTTCAACCCGAACATGGCGACCGCCGGCAAGGTGACGGTCGTCGAGGTCGAGGAGATCGTCGAGGCCGGCGCGCTCGACCCCGATGCCATCCACACGCCCGGCATCTATGTCGACCGGATCGTGAAGAGTACGATCAACGAGAAGCGGATCGAGAAACTGACGGTGCGGAACCGGGAGAATGCGGCATGAGCTGGACGCGCGACGAGATGGCGGCCCGCGCCGCCCGCGAGCTTCAGGACGGCTATTACGTCAATCTGGGCATCGGCATTCCGACGCTGGTCGCCAATCACGTCCCCGCCGGGGTCGATGTGACGCTCCAGTCGGAAAACGGGCTGCTCGGCATCGGGCCGTTTCCCTATGAGGGAGAGGCGGACCCCGACCTGATCAATGCGGGCAAGCAGACCGTCACGACCCTGCCGACCTCCAGCTTCTTTTCGAGCGCCGACAGCTTCGCGATGATCCGGGGCGGCCATATCGACATGGCGGTGCTGGGCGCGATGGAGGTCTCCGTCGGCGGCGACATCGCCAACTGGACGATCCCGGGCAAGATGGTGAAGGGCATGGGCGGCGCGATGGACCTGGTCGCCGGGGTGAAGCGGATCGTCGTGGTCATGGATCACGCCAGCAAGACCGGCAGCCCGAAGATCCTGCCCGCCTGCACCCTGCCGCTGACCGGGCAGGCCTGTGTCGACCTGATCGTCACCGACCTGTGCGTCATGGCCTGCGACAAGCCGGGGCTGCGGCTGATCGAGCTGGCGCCCGGCGTGAGCGTGGAAGATGTGCGGGCGAAGACGGGCGCGGACTTCGCCGTCGATCTGGAGATGGCGGCATGAGCGCGGCTTTCATCTGCGATGCGGTACGCACCCCGATCGGGCGGCTGAACGGCAGCCTGGCGAGCGTCCGCGCCGACGACCTCGCCGCTATCCCGATCCGGGCGCTGGCGGAGCGCAATCCGAAGGTCGACTGGCAGGCGGTCGACGACACGATCCTGGGCTGCGCCAATCAGGCGGGCGAGGACAATCGCAACGTCGCCCGCATGGCCGTGCTGCTCGCCGGCCTGCCCGATATCGTCCCGGGCTCGACGGTCAACCGACTGTGCGGATCGGGGCTGGACGCGATCGGATCGGCGGCGCGCGCGATCCGCAGCGGCGACGCGGACCTGATGATCGCGGGCGGGGTCGAGAACATGACCCGGTCGCCCTATGTGCTTGGCAAGGCGCAGACGCCGTTCGACCGCGCGCAGAAGATCGAGGATACGACGCTCGGCTGGCGCTTCGTCAATCCGGCGATGCGTGCGGCTTACGGCGTCGATACCATGCCGGAGACGGCGGAGAATGTCGCCGCCGAGTGGCGCGTGACGCGCGAGGAGCAGGACGCCTTCGCGCTGCGCAGCCAGGAGAAGACCGCCGCCGCGCAGGCCAATGGTCGGCTGGCGGCGGAGATCGTCCCCGTCACCATCCCGCAGCGCAAGGGCGAGGCGATCGTCTTCGACCGCGACGAGCATCCGCGCGCCAGCGACATGGCGACGCTCGGCCGGTTGAAGCCGGTCGTCCGCGCCGACGGGACGGTGACGGCGGGCAATGCCTCCGGACTGAACGACGGCGCGGCGGCGATGCTGATCGCCTCCGAACAGGCGGCCGTCCGCCACGGACTGGCCCCGCGCGCGCGGGTCGTGGCGATGGCGGCGGCGGGCGTGCCGCCGCGCGTCATGGGCATCGGCCCGGTCCTCGCCGCCCGCCGTCTGCTGGCGCGCACCGGGCTGCGCATGGCGGACATCGATGTGATCGAGCTGAACGAGGCCTTTGCCGCGCAGGCGATCGCGACCTTGCGCGATCTGGAGATCGATCCCGCCGACGACCGGGTGAACCGCAATGGCGGCGCCATCGCGCTGGGGCATCCGCTGGGCATGTCGGGCGCGCGGATCGCGATGAGCGCGGTCGAGGAACTGCACCGGACGGGCGGTCGCCGTGCGCTCGTCTTCATGTGCATCGGCGTCGGGCAGGGGATCGCCGCGCTGCTTGAGCGCGTCTAAGATAGGTTGGCGGTGTGGGAAGCGGTGGTGTCACCGGTTCCCACCCGTTCGCGGTCATTCGCCGCCGGTGAACACCGCACCGCTGCGCGGGCGCTCGTCGACATGCAGGCTGAAGACGTCGGGCCGCGAATAATGGCCGACCACGTCCAGGTCGTAGCGGGCGCGGATCACGTCCTCCATGTCGATCGACGCGGTGATCAACCCCGTCTCGCGCTCCAGCGGCCCGGCCAGCACATCGCCCAGCGGCCCGACGATCATGCTGCCCCCGCCGATCAGCGGGCGATCGGCATCCCAATGCTCCATCGTCATGCCCAGTTCGGCGGGGGAGGGCTGAACCTGGCAGGCGCTGATGACGAAGCAGCGGCCCTCATGCGCGATATGCCGCATCGAACTCCGCCAGATGTCGCGTTCGTCGACGGTCGGCGCGCACCAGATTTCGACGCCCTTGGCGTACATGGCGGTGCGGAACAGCGGCATGTGGTTTTCCCAGCAGATCGCCGCGCCCAGCTTGCCCGCCCGGCTGTCGACGACCGGCATGGTCGAACCGTCCCCCTGCGACCAGATCAGCCGCTCGGTGCCGGTGGGCATCAGCTTGCGATGCTTGGCGACCAGCCCGCGCTCCGGCTCGATGAACAGCGCCGTGCAGAACAGCGAGGCGCCCGCCCGTTCGATCACGCCCAGCACCAGCGTCGCGCCGGTGCGCGTGCTGAGGTCGGCCAACTCGGCGATTTCCGGACCGTCGAGGTCGACAGCATTGGCATGATAGCGGGCAAAGGCCTCGCGCCCTTCCGGCAGGCGATAGCCCAGGCGCGTGCCGAAATGCTCGCCCTTGGGATAACCGCCCAGCACCGCTTCGGGCATCACCACCAGTTGCGCGCCCGATGCGGCGATCGCCTCCTCATGGCGCAGGATATTGGCCAGCGTGGTGGCCTTGCCCGCATAGTCCGACCCGATTTGCAGCGCGGCGACGGTGATATGGGGCATGGTCCTGATCCTGTGGTTGACTGTCCATCGCCGCGATACCCGTCGAGGCGATGACGGTGAAGGGGAAAGTGACGCACTTTATCCATGCATAATGATTTGGCAATGCATGCAAAATACATTATGTATGCATCAGGCTTTGTAGAGGTGCCGACATGCTCCCCGATTCGCATTCCAGCAAGTTCCGCTGGATCATCGAAAGCGGCCTGAAGGGCCTGTGTCCGCGTTGCGGCAAGGGGGCTATGTTCACCTCGTGGCTGAAGATCGCGCCGCGATGCGAATGTTGCGGGCTCGACTATCGCTTTGCCGCGCCCGATGACGGCCCTGCCTTCTTCTCGCTGTGCATCGTCGCCTTTCCGCTGACCTTCGTGGTGGTCTGGTTGCAGGTCGCCTATGATCCGCCCTGGTGGGTGCATCTGTTCATGTCGCTGCCGTTCATGCTGCTGGGCTGTCTGTTGCCGCTGCGGCCGATCAAGGGCTGGCTGGTGGCGTCGCAATATGTGAACCGCGCGATCGAGGCGGGGACGGAGACGCTCAAGAACCGGCTCGACGGTCAGGATGGCGGCAATATCTTCGGTGATTGAGCGCGGCATGGCGAACCAGCTGGGCGATGCCCGCCGGGTGGCGGCCGACCTGCTCGACCGGATGGACCGGCCACAGGATGCCGCGATCGTCCGCGCCGGGGGTGGCGACGATTTCGTCGAGGTGCGCGCCGCGCTGGCGGCACTGTCGACCGTGGCGACCCGGTTGCGGCACTGGGAACAGGCGCTGCGATGCTATGCCGATGCCAGCTTCTGGGAGGGCGATGGGCATAATGCCTGTCTGGCGCTGCACGACGCCGGCGACATGGCCCGCGCCGCCCTGGCGGGCCGCGCGCTCTTCCATCACCGTGACTGACGCGGTGCCGGGGATGGGCAATTGTATGGAGATGGGTGTAGGAGGCGGCCGTGCAAAGCTGGAAGCCTGATCTGACCACCCTGACTGGTCCCAAATACCTCGCCATCGCCCGGGCGCTGGCGCGCGACGTCGATGCCGGGACGCTGGTGCCGGGCGACCGCTTGCCGCCCCAGCGCGCGCTGGCCGAGGCGCTAGGCGTCGATCTTACCACGGTGACGCGCGCCTATGGCGAGGCGCAGCGGCAGGGCCTGATCGAAGGCGACGGCCGGCGCGGCAGCTTCGTCCGCGAGCGGCGTGACACAGCACAGGCCAGGGCACCGATCGTCGAGCGCATCGATCCCGGCATGAACGCGCCCCCGGACATTCCCGGCATGTCGCTTGCCGGGGCGTTTCGCGACACGGCCGCCCGGCTGCTCGCCAACGGGGACGGCATGGGGCTGTTGCAATATCAGCCGGCCGGCGGCCAGCCATCGGTGCGCGAGGCGGGGGCGGCGCTGCTCCGGGCGCGCGGTGTCGAGGCGAGCGAGGACATGGTGCTGGTGTCGGCCGGCGGCCAACAGGCGCTGCACGCCATCTTCAGCGCCGAGCTGAAGGCGGGGGACCGGCTGGCCGTCGCGCCCTTCGCCTATCCCGGCCTGCTGGCGCTCGCACGGCGCTACGGCGTGATACTGTGTCCGGTTCGCATGGACGGGGAGGGCATCGATCCCGACGCACTGGATGCGCTGTGCACAAGTGCGTTGGTGCAGGCCGTCTATCTGGTGCCGACCAACGACAATCCGACCACCGCGACCATGTCGCCGGGCCGCCGCACCGCGATTGCCGAGGTGGCGCGGCGGCATGGCCTGATGGTGATCGAGGACGACGCCTATGGCCAGTTGCCAGAACGGCCGATCACGCCCATCGCGGCGCTGGCGCCCGAGCGGACCTGGCACATCGCCAGCGTATCGAAGATCCTGTCGCCCGGCCTGCGCGTGGCCTGGCTGCGCGCGCCTGACATCGGCCGGGCCTGGCGGCTGGCGGCGGACCTGCACGAAACCGCGATCATGGCCCCGCCACTCAATGCCGCCGTGGTCGCGGATTGGGCGAATGGTGACATGCTGCACCGCTTGATCGGCGAGGTGCGGGCCGAGGCGAGGGGGCGGGGCGCGCTGGTCCGCCAATGTCTGGCCGAGGGGCGCTATCACCGGCACCCGGACGGCTATCACCTCTGGATACCCCTGCCGCCCGACGCCGATGCGGCCCTGATCGCGCAGGCGCTGCGGTCGCAGGGCATGTCGGCCATTCCCGGCGACGCCTTTGCCGTCGATCGGTCGACCGTCGGGCCAGCGCTGCGGGTATCGATCGGCGGCCTCGTGCCCCGTGACCGACTGGAACGCGGCCTGCGCCTGCTCGGCGCGCTGATCGTACCGGATGCGACGCGCAAGATGTCGCTGGTCTAAAGCGTGATGATATAAGACGGACTCACCCCTCCCCTGAAGGGGAGGGGCTCGCGTTGGTTTCATCCAATGTCATCATGGTCTTGGGTTGGGGGTGTCGTGCTGGGCCAGCTTGCCGATCATGTTCATGGCGATCGTCAAACGCCGAATCCGTCGAGGATTCAATGCGGGCGTCGAGTACCGAAACGCCTGACAGACGTCCTCGGGCGAGCGTGCAAATTTCAATTTTGGAGATCGCTCCACCCAAGCCATTCAAAAAGGCTGGTGACCCCTACGAGAATCGAACTCGTGTTTTCGCCGTGAGAGGGCGACGTCCTAACCGCTAGACGAAGGGGCCGTTTGCAGTGGAGGCGCGCTATTAGCCGGGGTGGGGGCGGGCGTCAAGCGGGTTGCATGCGGAAGCTGTGGATAAGATCGGGGCGGGGGAGCGTCATGGCTTCCCCGCCCCGACCAAGGCGAATCAGGCGGCGGCCTTGCGGCGTTCGGCCATTTCCTCGTTCAGCATCTCGGCTAGCAGGAAGGCCAGCTCCAGGCTCTGTCCCGCATTCAGGCGCGGGTCGCAGTGGGTGTGGTAGCGATCGGCCAGCGACTGCTCGGTCACGTCGATCGCGCCGCCGGTGCACTCGGTCACATTCTGGCCGGTCATCTCGGCATGGATGCCGCCGGCATGCGTACCCTCGGCACGGTGGACAGCGAAGAAGCCGCGTACTTCGGCCAGGATGCGGTCGAAGGGACGCGTCTTGTAGCCGGTCGCCGCCTTGATCGTGTTGCCGTGCATCGGGTCGCAGGACCAGACGACCGGATGCCCCTCGCGCGTGACGGCGCGGACGAGCTTGGGCAGATGCGCCTCGATCTTGTCATGGCCATAGCGGGTGATGAGCGTCATGCGGCCCGGGACACGACCGGGGTTCAGCGTGTCGAGCATCCGCAGCAGCGCCTCGGGCTCCAGGCTCGGCCCGCACTTCACGCCGATCGGGTTGCCGATGCCGCGCAGGAACTCGACATGCGACGAGCCCTCGAACCGGGTGCGGTCGCCGATCCACAGGAAGTGCGCCGAGGTGTCGTACCAGTCGCCGGTCAGCGAATCCTGACGGGTCAGCGCCTGCTCATAGGGCAGCAGCAGCGCCTCGTGGCTGGTGTAGAAGCTGGTCTGCGCCAGCTGCGGGACCGACGCGGGGTCGATGCCGCAGGCCGCCATGAAGTCCAGCGCCTCGCCGATGCGGTCGGCCATCTCGCTATATTTCTGCGCCCAGGGGCTGCGGCCCATGAAGTCATGCGTCCAGCGATGTACCTGATGCAGATTGGCATAGCCGCCCTGGGCGAAGGCGCGCAGCAGGTTCAGCGTCGCCGCCGACTGCGCATAGGAGCGCAGCATCCGCTGGGGATCGGGCACGCGTGCCTCGGGCGTGAAGGCGATGTCGTTGACATTGTCGCCGCGATAGCTGGGCAGCTCGACGCCATCGACGACCTCGGTATTGGCCGAGCGCGGCTTGGCGAACTGGCCGGCCATGCGGCCCAGCTTCACCACCGGCAGCTTGGAGGCGAAGGTCAGGACCACCGCCATCTGCAGGATGACACGGAAGGTGTCGCGGATATTGTTGGCGCTATGCTCGGCAAAGCTCTCGGCGCAGTCGCCACCCTGGAGCAGGAAGCCGCGACCGGCGGCCACTTCGGCCAGCTCGGCGGTCAGGCTGCGCGCCTCGCCCGCAAAGACCAGCGGGGGATAGCTCGACAGCGTACGCGTCGCGGCGTCGAGCGCCTGGGCGTCGGGATATTCGGGGAGCTGCCGGGCTTCGGCGCTCGTCCAGCTGTCGGGGGCCCAGTTCGCGGCCATGATCGTCCTGCTCTCTTTGTCTACTGCATGTGAAAATAGTGCCATGCGCCGATTTGGGGCCATACGCAATGAAGTTGGCGTTTGACCCCCTGAAGTCGCGTGCTTTGTTGCGCATGATACGATTTTGCGCCGAGCCGTTGGCGGTTGCGGCGACCGGCTTTGCGGACGTCGCGCGGAACGGGTAGCAACGCGGCGATGTCGCGTCCCTTCATCCTGTCGTCGGCGGTGATCGCCCTGTCCGCCTTCCTCCTCGTCATGCCGCCCGAGGCGCCGGCGGCGGCCCCCGTCGCCGCGACCCCGGTGGCGGCCGCCGATACCGATGACGCCGCGCTGTTCGGCGCGATGCGTGACGCCGACCTTCGGCTGGGAACGATCGCCTGGCGGCTGGCGACCGCGAACGCCCCCTTGTGCAGGGACCGCGCACCGACGCCCGGCCTGGTGATCCATGCGATCGACCAATATGACCCGGCCGTGCGCAAGACGCTGCCCGCGATCTTCGGGTTCGAGGCGCCGATCGCGGTCGAGGCGGTCGTGCCGGGCAGCGCGGCGGCCAAGGCGGGGATCATCGCCAATGACGGCATCGCGGCGGTGAACGGCCGCCCGCTGGTCGTGCAGGCGGCGGGACGCGAGCGCGCCGACACCGCCACCCGCGACACGGCGCAGCGCCAGATCGCGGCCGAGCCAGCGGATGCGCCGCTGCGCCTGACGATCCTGCGCAAGGGCGAGCGCCGCGAGGTGACGGTAGCCGCCCAACCCGGATGCCGGTCGCGGTTCGAGATGCTGATGGGGCCGGGCCTGACCGCGTCGGCGGACGGCGACATCGTCCAGATCGGCTCGCGCTTCTTCGAACGGTTCGACGACCGGATGATCGCGGTCGTGGTGGGCCATGAATTCTCGCACAACATCCTGCGCCACCGCGAACGGCTCGACGCAGCCGGGGTCAAGCGGGGGATATTGTCCGAATTCGGGCGCAATGGCCGGCTGTTCCGCCAGACCGAGACCGAGGCCGATCTGCTGGGCGTCCATCTGATTCGCAATGCCGGCTATGATCCGCAGGACGCCGTGCGCTTCTGGCGCGAGCATGGCGGCGAGGTCGATGGCGGGATATTCCGCAGCCGCACCCATCCCTCCTCGTCCGCGCGCGCCGATGCGGTCGCAGCCGAGATCGCTACCATTCCCAAAAACGCGCCGATTCCCGACAAGCCGGCACTGATCGCCGCCGCCGACAGGCCGCTTTGAGCGGATTGATACAAGCTAAGATTCTCAAATAGCGCTCTTTAACCTTCTGTTGGCGGTTCCCTGATTATTGAAGCGGACAAACCGGAGGCATTGGGCTTCCGCGCTGTCCGGGGGCTTCATGCTGTCATCCTTGCCGATACCCAAGAAGATCGGTCTCTCGTTCGCACTCGTCCTGATATCCGTGCTGGTGATGATGGCGGCGCTGTGGTGGGCGCTGGCGCGGATCGAGGCCACGACGGTCGCCAACGGCCATGCCCAGGAAATCTATGCCGCCTCGCTGGAGATGGAGGGCGGCATCCAGCGTGAGAACAGCCAGATGCGCGGCTTTCTCATCACGCAGGACGAGAATTACCTGAAGCAGTATTTCGATTCGCGCGAAGCCGAGACCCAGGCGGCGGCCAATCTCGACACGTTGTTGGCCGACGATCCGCAGGCCAAGGTTGCGGTCGCGACCTCGCATGCGCGCATGAACGCCTGGCGTCGCAATGTCGGCGACCCGATGATCGAGCGCGCGCGTACCGATCCGCAGGGCGCGCAAGCCTGGATTCGCGCCAATTCCGAAGCGGTTCGGGTGACCGCGATCCTGAAGCCGGTTCGCGATCTGCGCGCGAAGACGGTCGAGGCGATGAAGGCCAGCCGCGCAACGCGGCAGGTCGCGGTGAGCACGGGCAAATGGAGCCTGGGCATCGGCGGCGTCGTCCTCATCGGTGTGGCGCTGGCCATGTCGATGCTGCTGTCGCGTGTCCTGGGGCGGCCGATCGTCGCGCTGACCGGCGTGATGGATCAGCTGGCGCGCGGACGGAACGACGTGACGGTGCCCGATGCCGAGCGCGGCGACGAATTGGGCAGCATGTCGCGCGCGGTCGCGGTGTTCCGTGATGCGGCGGTCGCCAAGCAGCGTGCCGATGCCGAGCAGCAGCAGGTCGTGGACAGCATCGGCGACGCGTTGCGCCAGCTGGCCGACTCGGATCTGACCCCCAAATTGTCGGGCTTCCCCCCATCCTATGTGGCGATCGAGCGCGACTTCAACAGCGCGGTGTCGCGTCTGTCGGCGGCGCTGGCGGCGGTGCGGATCAACGCCACCGGCATTGCGAGCGGCACGGTCGAGATGAACCAGGCGGCCGACGATCTGGCCCGCCGCGCCGAGCAGCAGGCGGCGAGCATCGAGGAGACCTCGGCGGCGATGAACGAGATCGCCCAGTCGGTCACCGCCGCCGCGAGCAAGGCGCAATCGGCCGAGTCGATCGTGCGCAAGGCCACCAGCGACGTCGCCAAGAGCGAAGATGTCGTGCGCCGCACCGTCTCGGCGATCGGCGACATCGAGCGATCCTCGAACGAGATTGCCGAGATCATCGCGGTGATCGACGGCCTGTCCTTCCAGACCAATTTGCTGGCGCTGAACGCCGGGGTCGAGGCGGCGCGTGCGGGCGATGCGGGCAAGGGCTTTGCCGTGGTCGCCTCCGAAGTGCGTGCGCTCGCCGAACGCTCGGCCGAGGCGGCGCGCGACATCAGCGCGCGGATCACGACCACGGTCGAGCGGGTGCGCAGCGGCGTCGACCTCGCCAACCAGACCGACGAGTCGCTGCGCCTGATCGCCACCGGCATGCAGGAAATCTCAGGGCTGGTCAGCGCGATCGCGGGCGACGCCTCGGAACAGGCGACCGGCATCCATCAGGTCAATCTGGCGATCAACGACATGGACGGCGTGACCCAGGCCAATGCCGCGATGGTCGAGGAGGTGACCGCGGCGGTGCGTGCGCTGTCGGGCGAGACCCGCTCGCTGGACGAACAGATCGCACGTTTCCGCATCGATGGCGCGGCGGAGGCCCCGGCGGCATCGGCCCCAACCTTCGCCCCCGCGCCGCGCCGTGCGGCTTCGCCGCCATCGGCGCCGATGCGGCGTGCCGCGCCCGTCTCGCAGGGCAATCTGGCGCTGAAGCAGGATGATGACGACTGGAGCAGCTTCTGACGCGTGACGTTGCGCCGTCGTTGATGAGAAAGCCCCCGTGGGAACCCCGGTTTCCACGGGGGTTTCGTATCGGGGCGTCCGGGCGGGGCGGAAAAGCGGTGGCGATCGGCTTTGCGCCCGCTTTGGGATTGTATGTCCGTTTTGGTCACGGCAAGGGTCGGGAATGGATATTCCCGCGCGCTATGCCCAATTCATCCAGTGGATCGGCGATGGAACCGGCATGGCGGACAGCCTGCTGCACGTCCATGCCGGCATGGCGGTGCTGTTCCTGGCGCGCATCCTGACGCGCAAGTCGCTGGCCACGCCGATCCCGCTCGCCTGTGTCGCGCTGGCGCAGGCGGGTAACGAGATCCTCGACCGGCTGCATTACGGGTCGTGGCGCTGGCCCGACACGCTGGGCGACACCGCCAACACGCTGTTCTGGCCGACCGTGCTGTTCATCGGCCTGCGCATGCGGTCCCCGCGCGCACGCCGCTGATCGGGCGGGGGCGGGACTAGGCCAGGGCGACGTTCACGCCTTCCTCCCCCTTGCAGGGGAGGAAAGGGGTGAATCCCGATTCGGCCTATCCCTCCGGCAGCACCGGCTTCCAGTCCCAGCCCAGCGGATCGCCGTCCATCACCTCGACCCCGGCGGCCAGCAGCGAATCGCGGAGCCGGTCGGAGGTCGCGAAATCCTTGTCCGCGCGTGCCGCCCGGCGCTCGGCCAGTTGCGCCTCGATCGTGGCGTCGTCGAGTGTCGCGGTCTTGGGACGGGTGCGCAGATCGGCGCGGGTCAGCGTCGCCAGTTGCAGCCCCAGCACCGAATCGAAATCGTCCAGCGCGGCCAGCCGGACACCCGGCGACAGCTTCTTGTCGGCCAGCATCTCGTCCAGCACCGGCAGCGCGCGCGGGGTCGCAAGATCGTCGGACACCGCCGCGTCCAGCCGCTCGCGATAGGTCGCGGCGTCGCCCTTGGCCGGCGCATCGGCGCGGGTGCGCAGCCCCTCGACCGTCTGGACCAGCCGCTTCAGCCGCACCTGCGCGGCGGCCAGGCCGTCCCAGCCGAACTCCATCTCTGACCGGTAATGCGCCTGCAGGCACATCAGGCGGTAGGCCAGCGGGTGAAAGCCGCGATCGATCAGCGCCTGCAGCGTCAGGAACTCGCCCGACGATTTCGACATCTTGCCCGTCCGGTCGACCAGGAAGTTGTTGTGCATCCAGATATTGGCGCCCGTCTCGGCGGTGCAGCCATGCGCCTGGTTCTGCGCGATCTCGTTGGGGTGATGGATTTCGCGGTGGTCGATGCCGCCGGTATGGATGTCAAACTGCGCGCCCAGATACTGCTTGCTCATCACCGAGCATTCGAGGTGCCAGCCGGGGGCGCCGGGCCCCCAGGGGCTGTCCCATTCCATCTGCCGATTCTCGCCGGGTGCCGAGGCGCGCCAGATCGCGAAGTCGGCCGGGTGCCGCTTGCCCGCGACCGGATCGATCCGGCTCTCGCCCTCATCGTCCTGGTGGCGCGCGAGGCGGCCGTAATCGGGCACGCTGGTCACGTCGAAATACAGGCCGTCGGGCAGGCTGTAGCAATGCTTCGCCTCGATCGCCTTGGCGAAGTCGATCATCTGCGGGACATGCTCGGTCGCCAGCGGGAAGCGGGTCGGCTCGGCGATGCCCAGGTCCTTCAGATTCTGCTTGAAGGCGGTCGTGTAATGCGCGGCGATCGCCCAGATATCCTTGCCGCTCTTCTTGGCGGCGGCCTCCATCTTGTCGTCGCCGGCATCGGCGTCGGACGTCAGGTGACCGACATCGGTGATGTTGATGATATGGGTGAGCGGCCAGCCCTTCCACCGCAGTACGCGCGACAGCGTGTCGGTGAAGACATAGGCGCGCAAATTGCCGATATGCGCATAGTTATAGACGGTCGGCCCGCAGGAATAGACGCGGACATTGGCCGGATCGATCGGCTGGAACGTCTCGGCGCTGCGAGTCAGGCTGTTGTACAGCGTCAGCGGCAGGCTCGGCGAGGATACGGGCGCGGTCATGGCGCGTGCCTTAGCCATGTCGGGTGTCTTCTGGAAAGAGGCCCCGGTCCGGTGGGAGCGCGGACCGGGGCCGGACGCGGCGACGGGGAGGAACCGTGGTCCGGTCCAGGGGGGACGGGAAACCCCCGTGGACGCATCCGTCCTATCGACCCTGACATCACAGGGGCATGGCGTGGCCATGACATTTCGCGTCATCAATCGCTTGGCGGGCAGGTGGCGGGTGAGGGGGCGGCCCGAATGGCCACGCCGTGACTTGTGTTGTGGCCATGCGCCTGCTAGGAGCGCCCCACGATGCGGCCACAGTGTTCTGCGGCCGCTTTATCCTGTTTTGCCGGAGCAATTCGTTTTTATGCAGATCATCGTTCGCGACAACAATGTGGACCAGGCCCTTCGCGCGCTCAAGAAGAAGCTGCAGCGTGAGGGCGTGTATCGCGAGATGAAGCTTCGCCGCCACTATGAGAAGCCTTCGGAAAAGCGCGCTCGCGAGCGTGCGGCGGCTGTCCGTCGTGCCCGCAAGCTGGAGCGCAAGCGCGCCGAGCGCGACGGCGCACGGTAATCGCCTGACGGTCGCCTGGTCCCGTGACTGGCTCGCCTCCGGCGGGCCGGCGCGGGATCGCGATCGTTATGGCCACCGATTCGCCTAGCCGAATCGGCCAGGGCTTTGAACGCCCATTCCCGAACGCCACCGTACAGAGCGAGAGCCAGGCATGTCCGTAACCGCTGTTCCCCTTCGTCCCGTTCGGCGTTCCTATCTGATCTGGATATGGGTGGCGGTGGCCGCCGCGATCGTCGTTGCCGCGCTACTGGCGCGTCAGGGCGATGCCGCACTGGTGCGCGAAGCGCGTGGGCCGGGCGTCGTGACGACCGCATCGGGCCTTCAGTACAAGGTGATCGAGCCGGGTCAGGGTGGTCCGCATCCGACCGCGACCGATGTGGCGCTGATCAACTATACCGGTCGCCTGATCGACGGCACCGTCTTCGACAAGTCGCAGCAGCCGGCGCCGATGCCGCTGTCGGGCGTGCTGCCCGGCTTCGCCGAAGCGCTCAAGCTGATGCCCAAGGGCGCCAAGTACCGTTTCTGGCTGCCGGCGAAGATCGGCTATGGCGACAAGGCCGCCGGCGCGATCCCGCCGAACTCGGACCTGGTGTTCGATGTCGAGCTGATCGACTTCATCCCCGAAGCGGTTCTCCGCCAGATGCAGGCGCAGCAGTCGATGATGGGCGGCGGCGCTCCCGGCGCGATCCCCGGTGGTGCCCCCGGCGTGCCATCGCCGCGCTGACCCGGGTGGGCCGGTAGACGGCCCTATCGCCGAAGAATGAATGTCGCCGGAGCCTCACAAGGCTTTGGCGATTTTCGTTTGTAGGCGGTTTGGTTGGCGATCGTCTCAAAGTTGAGATGACAGCAATCCTGTCATTTCGAATCGCCTCGTGACGGACCTTCGCCACCATGGGGGTTGCGATTCGCTCATTCGAGGGTGGAGACCTGTCGATTCTCCCGCATGAGCATAGGCTGCGTCAGGCAAATGGGGCGGCAGGATAGCTGCTGGACGGCGTACAAACCCGTACTCAGGGCATGTAGTGGGTCAATGCGTAGGCTCTATTCGGCAGGGTCCGTAAGGATACGTGATCGATCGGTGCCATGCTGGTAGATGGCTGAGGCGCTGAACAGGGGGCAGGTGCATCTGAGATGGAATGCATCAATAGAAGCACGACAGCTGAACTGAACTGAATCTTATTCCTCCCCTGCGAGGGGAGGTGGCAGGCCGCAGACCTGACGGAGGGGTGTCACCGCTAACGAGCGTTCCCTTCCCCGAGGCGGCAGACGCCCCTCAACCATTGTTCAGATGGCTTAGAAAGAGGGAAGGGCGCAATAGCAATCCTGCCCGAGGTCACCCTTCCCGCCGCAACCACAGCCAAGACCGCCCAAGCCACGGACGACAGGCAAAAAAATAGCGGCCCGAAGGCCGCTATTCCTTTCAGCCGTGAGGCTGAAGCAACTTAGTTGCTGTCGGCCGAATCGTCCGAGTCGGCGACGACAACGATGCCGGCGACGACGGCAGCAGCCGCCAGAACGGCGACGAGGATGCCACCACCGGCCAGGCCGTTCTTCTTGGCGGCCGGAGCCGAAGCGCGAACCGACTTCGAAACCGAAAGGCTGGCAGCCGGGTTCGCAGCCATCGCCGGAGCAACGGTCATCGAAACGGCGGCAGCGGCGACGAGATACTTCCCAAGACGCATGTCGAACTCCCTTAAAAATGTCAGCGGGGCCATGGCACGTTAGCCGTACCATGGCAACCCCACCAACGAGTATGGAGCCCTTATGCTCCCATACTGATGCGGCAACGCAACATCGCTTCACCGCTTTGCGGCTATACTGTGCTTTGCCGGGGGAGGGAATGCCCCCACAAACGTTTCGCCTCGGTAAAGAGGCTTCAGGTGGAAAATATCTCCTGCTGGCTTCCCTCCAGCATCAACGCGGTCAGGCGATCGGTCTGATAGGCGCCGGTGTCGATTCCAATGCGGTGCGGCAAGAGTTCGGCCTCGTCCGCAACCGTATGACCATGCACGACAACTTTCTCTAGCAGACCGCGATGTTCGAGAAAGGCATCGCGAATCCAGCGGGTTTCGGACAGCTTCTGATCGGCGATAGAGACACCGGGGCGGACGCCGGCATGGACGAACGCATAATCGCCCAGCACCATGATCTCCTTCAACGCCGCCAGGAACGCGCGGTGCGACGCCGGGACCACCGCGTTCAGCCGCTCGGTCACTTCGGCATAATCGAGGCGTTCATATTCCTCGGGCGTCACGCCGTAACTGATCATCGTCTCGCGCCCGCCGACCCGGCAGAACAGGCGCAGCGCCTTGTCCTCGCCGTCCAGCGATCGCAGCATGATCTCCTCGTGATTGCCCATCAGGCAATGCACATTGGGATCGGCGGCACACAGGGCACGAACGCGCTCGATCACGCCCGCCGAATCGGGGCCGCGATCGACCAGATCGCCCAGGAAGATGATGTGCCGCTCGGCCGGCCCGCGCGCGGCATGATCCGCCTCGAGCTTGAGGAGAAGCCGGTCGAGCAGGTCGAGCCGGCCATGGATGTCACCAATGGCATAGACCCGCAGGCCTTCCTCCATGACGGGCACGAATTCGGGCGCGCGTTTGCGCAGATTCAAAAGCTTGGCAAGCATGGGTGATGGTCGATCCGCAACAGGCGGTTGTCCTTAGTCCTCCCGTCCCGTCCACGCAATGCGAGCCGTCAGGGGGGCGTCACGCCTGGTCGGGCCACAGCCCGCGCGTATCCAGCACCGTCTTGCCCCTGCGCTCGTCCAGCGGAACCGAACGGAAGATGTCGTGATCGACCAGAACGACCATCGCCGCACAAGTTTCCAGCGCGGTGTCGATGTCGGTCAGCACGGCGCCGGTCGCGGCGATCGCCGGGGGGAGGGTGGTCGCATAGGGCTCGACGATATGGATACGCGGCCCGAAGCGTTCGGCGAGGGCTTGCGCGACCTTGAGCGCGGGGCTCTCGCGGAAATCGTCGATATTGGCTTTGAACGCCAGGCCCAGGCAGGCGACCGGCTGGCCCGGCGGCTGCGCCTCGACCATCGCGGTCGCGCGGGCGATGACATGGTCGGTCTTGCCGTCATTGACCTCGCGCGCGGTGCGGATCAGCGGCGTGTTGGCGGGGTCGGCGGCGACCAGGAACCAGGGGTCGACCGCGATGCAATGGCCGCCGACGCCGGGGCCGGGTGACAGGATGTTGACGCGCGGATGGCGGTTGGCCAGCCGGATCACCTCCCACACATCGACGCCCAGCGTGTCGGCGACCAGGCTGAGTTCATTGGCGAAGGCGATATTGACGTCGCGAAACGCGTTCTCGGTCAGCTTCGTCATCTCCGCCGCCCGTGCGGTCGTGGTGACGCAGGCACCACGCACGAAACGCCGGTAAAAGGCTAGCGCCTTGCGCGCGCAGCGCGGCGTGATGCCGCCGATCACCCGGTCATTGTCGATCAGCTCGACCAGAATGCGGCCGGGCAGCACCCGTTCGGGGCAATAGGCGATGGCGATATCGGCCTGTTCCCCCGGTCGGTTGCGCCCGGGCATGGTCAGATCGGGGCGAAGCTCGGCGATCAGGTCGCGCACCTTCTCGGTGGTGCCGACCGGCGAGGTGGATTCGAGGATCACCGTGTCGCCGGTCTTCAACACGCGGGCCACCGCGCGCGCGGCGTCGAGGACGAAGGTGATGTCGGGCTGGTGCGCGTCGGTAAACGGGGTCGGCACCGCGATGACGAAGACGTCGGCGGCCGCGACCGTCAGCGACGCCTTGAGATTGCCGCGCGCGACCACGCCCGAGACGAGGCCGTCGAGATCGACCTCCTCGATATGGACGCGACCCGAATTGATCGTCTCGACCACCGCGGGAGTCACATCGACGCCGGTCACCATTGCGCCGGTGCGCGCGATCACGGCGGCGGTCGGCAGGCCGATATAGCCGAGCCCCATGACCGTGACGGAAAATTCAGTGTCCAAGGGCATGGGAAATGATCCTGCTGATACGCTCGGCGGTGTCACCATCGCCAAAGGGGTTATGCGCCCGCGCCATCGCGGCATAGCGGGCAGGCTCGTCGAGAAGCGCGAAGACCTCCGTGACGATCCGATCCTCATCGGTGCCGACCAGCCGAGCGGTGCCGGCCGCGACCCCTTCGGGGCGTTCGGTCGTCTCGCGCATCACCAGCACCGGCTTGCCGAGCGCGGGGGCTTCCTCCTGCACCCCGCCGGAATCGGTCAGGACGATATGCGCGGCGTCGAGCGCGGCGACGAAGTGCGGATAGTCGAGCGGCGCGATGCGCGCGATCGCGGGATGGTCGCCCAGTACCTCGTCCATGACGCTGGCGACATTGGGGTTGGGGTGCATCGGGAAGAGAATGCCGACATCGTCGCGCGCGGCGATCCGGGCGAGCGCGCGGGCGATATGCGCCATGGCATCGCCGAAATTCTCGCGGCGATGGGTGGTGACCAGCACGATGCGCTTGCCCGCCATCCGCTCGAATATGGGGGCGAGATCGGCCGCGAGCGCGGGATCGGCGGCGATGCGTGCGCGGGTCCAGTGCAGCGCGTCGATCACGCTGTTGCCGGTGACATGGACCCGGTCGGCAGCGATCCCCTCGGCGCGCAGGGCCGCAGCGGCGGTGTCGGTGGGGGCGAAGTGGAGCGCGGCGATCGGCGCGATCATCCGCCGGTTCACCTCTTCGGGCCAGGGATGATAGATATCGCCCGACCGCAACCCCGCCTCGACATGCGCGACGGGCACCTTGCGATAATAGGCCGCCAGCGCGCCGGCCATGGCGGTGGCGGTATCGCCCTGGACGACGACCATCGCAGGCCGCTCGGCATCCATCACCGCGCCCAGCCCGGTCAACAGGCGCGCCGTCAGCCGGTCGAGCGACTGGCCCGGCTCCATCAGGTCCAGATCGTGATCGGGCGTCAGCCCGGCGATCGACAGCACCTGATCGAGCATCCCGCGATGCTGCGCGGTCACGCAGACCCGCACCGGCGCCACGCCCGATGCCGCCAAGTTGCGGATAACAGGGAACAGTTTGATCGCTTCCGGTCTTGTGCCGAAGACGATGAGGATCGGTGCACGCGTCATCGGGCGATTCGTAGCCTGTCGCTTTTAAGGACACGCTAACCGCATCCAAGGGTGCAAGGACTATGTTGCGACGAACGATCCCGCTAGAGGCCGTTTCGTCCAGGGAGGTTTCATGACGATCAAGAAAGTGCGCAAGGCCGTGTTCCCGGTGGCGGGTCTGGGGACGCGATTCCTGCCGGCGACGAAGGCGATGCCGAAGGAAATGCTGACCGTCGTCGACAAGCCGCTGATCCAGTACGCGGTCGAGGAGGCACTCGAAGCCGGGATCGAGCAGATCATCTTCGTCACCGGGCGCGGCAAGGGCGCGCTCGAGGATCATTTCGACATTTCCTACGAGCTGGAAGCCACGATGAAGGCGCGGGGCAAGAGCCTCGCGGTCCTCGACGGCATCCGCCAGAAGCCGGGCAGCCCGGTCTATGTCCGCCAGCAGGAGCCGCTGGGTCTGGGCCATGCGGTGTGGTGCGCGCGCGAGATCGTCGGCGACGAGCCGTTCGCGGTGCTGCTGCCCGACGAACTGATGGTCGGCGGCTTCATGAAGCAGATGGTCGAGGCCTATGATCAGGTTGGCGGCAACGTCATCGGTGCGCTGGAAGTGCCCGACAGCGAGACCGACAAATATGGCATCATCTCGCCCGGCAAGCAGGACGGCCGCCTGACCGAGGTGACCGCGCTGGTCGAGAAGCCCAAGGGCAAGGCGCCGTCGAACCTGATGATCCCGGGCCGCTATATCCTCCAGCCCGAGGTGATGGACATCCTCGACGCGCAGGAGCCGGGCGCGGGCGGCGAGATCCAGCTGACCGATGCGATGGCCAAGCTGATCGGCAAGCAGCCCTTCCATGGCTTCACCTTCGATGGGCAGCGTTACGACTGCGGCGACAAGGCGGGCTGGCTGACCGCGAATCTGGCGCTGGGTGTGGCGCGCGACGACATCGGTCCGGCGGTTCGGGAGTTCGCCAAGACGCTGTTCGCCTGATCAAGCTATAGCGTTTGAAGAAGGGGGCGGAGCCGAAAGGTCGCCGCCCCTTTTCTATTCCTCCCCTGCAAGGGAGGGGGATCATGCGGAGCATGGTGGAGGGGTGCCCCCGGGGGCGATAGAGCGGGATGGCGTCAGCTTAATCCAATCCGTCATTGCGAGTGCAGCGAAGCAATCCAGAGCGTCTTGCCCGGACATTGGATTGCTTCGCTGCCCTCGCAATGACGGACCCATCTCATGTCATCCCTCTGTAAAGTACCGCATCAACCAGCGGTGACACCCCTCCGTCAGGCCTTCGGCCTGCCACCTCCCCTTGCAGGGGAGGAATATGCTGTCCCTACCGGTCCCCGCGCCGGGCGAGCCATCGGAAGGTCAGCAGGATGACGGTCGGCCACAGCATCGTCGACCACATGTCGAACCAGGATGCCGCCAGATTGCCCTCGTCGGTCGGATAGAAGGGCTGGAGCAGATCATAGGCCTCGTTAGCGGTCTCGATCGCCAGGACGGTCAGCCAGCATCGCCAGTCCCACGGTGCGCGCCGCAGGATCAGGGCCGCGAGCACCAGGATCGCCATGCCGAAATGCGCGTGGAGCGCGCTGTCGGGTAAACCGGTGATCTCGCCGATCCAGGATTTGTCACCCGTCCAGTCGAGCCAGCCCGTCGGCGGGGCGGGGGGCGTCTTCACGCCGTCACGCCCGAGCAACGGCAACCCGGGTCCTTGGGCAGCGCCAGCGTCCGGAACCGCATCGAGAGCAGGTCGGCGATCAGCACCGAGCCGGCGCTGTCCCGACCGAAGGGCGCGACCGCGCGCAGCGTCTCCAGCGCGGCCAGGCTGCCCATCACGCCGGTGACGGGGCCCAGCACGCCGTCATCGGCGCAGGTCATGCCGGCCTGATCGATCGCATCGCCGACGAAACAGCGGTAACAGGGCTTGTCCGCCTCCCAGCCGCGATAGGTTGCGAGCTGCCCCTCGAACTGGCCGACCGCCGCCGACACGAGCGGGATGCGTAAGCCGAGCGCGGCATCGGCGACGCTCAGCCGGGTTGCGAAATTATCGCATCCGTCGAGCACGACATCCGCGCCGGCAAGCAGGGCCGCGACATTGTCCTGTGTCACACGCGTGCGGTGGGTGGTCACCGCGACATGCGGATTGAGCCGCCGGACGAAGGCGGCGGCGGCCTCCACCTTGGGGGTGCCGCGATCCTCGGTCGAAAAGATCGTCTGGCGTTGCAGATTGGACGGCTCGACGACGTCATCGTCGATCAGGGTCAGCGCGCCGACGCCGGCGGCGGCGAGATACTGGATGGCGGGAGAGCCGATGCCGCCCGCCCCGATGACCGCGACCCGCGCCTGCTTCAGCCGAAGCTGGCCGCCGCCGCCGAATTCCCGCAGGACGATGTGACGGGCGTAACGGGCAAGTTCGTCATCGGACAGGATCATCCCGGCCATGTATAGGTGATGACGGTCCGATACCAGCGATCGCCGGTCAGCGTGGCGCGGTAGGGCAGGCGGCGCACCATGCGCTGCGCCGCGCCCGCGCTGAACTGTTCGACCGTCGGACAGCCGATCGCGACCGGCACGATCGTCTCGACGCCATGTTCCGCGTTGAAGCGCAGCGCCAGCGGGGCGACGACCGTCACCTGGCCGCTCTGCGTCGTCTGATGCCGGACACAGCGACCGGCGTTCACCTCGTCACGGACGAAGCGGACCATGTCGTCGCTGGCCGGGGGCAGCGGGATGGCGGGCAGGGTCGACCATTCGCGCGGCGGGTCCGACGGGGCGGGGGCGGCGGGGGGCGGCGTGACCGTCTGGGGTGCCACCGCGGCCTGCACGGTCAGGGCGAGCAACAGGCTCATTGCCCGGTCGATCCGAAACCGCCCGTGCCTCTTTGCGTGTCGTCGAGCGTCTCGACCTCGGTCAGGGTGGCGCGCTGGACGGGGGCGGGGACGAGCTGCGCGATGCGCTCGCCGCGCACGACCGCGAACGGCTCCTGCCCCAGATTGGCCAGGATCACCTTCACCTCGCCGCGATAATCCTCGTCGATCGTGCCTGGCGTGTTGAGGCAGGTGATGCCATGCTTCAACGCCAGTCCAGAGCGCGGCCGGACCTGCACCTCATAACCCGGCGGAATGGCGATGGCGAAGCCGGTCGCCACGGCGGCGCGCGCCCCCGGTGCCAGCGTCAGGCTTTCGGCGGCGACCACGTCCATGCCGGCCGCGCCGGGGGTCGCATAAGCGGGCAGGGGCAGCCCTTCGCCATGGGGCAAGCGCTTGAGAGCAATCGCGATTGGGGAAAGCGTCATGCCGGCGCTTGTAGCGCATCGGCGATACGTTGCGCGAGTCCCCCCGCCACCGCGTCCTTGGTCATGCGCGTCCAGCTCTCGACGCCGTCGGCGGTGATGAGGTGGACCGCGTTGGCCTCGCCACCGAATACATCTGTGGAGACGTCGTTGGCGACGATCCAGTCGGCACGCTTGCGCGCGCGCTTGGCGATGGCGTGGTCGACGACATGCTCGGTCTCCGCCGCGAAGCCGACGACCAGCCGGGGGCGATCGGGGCCGGCGGCGACGCGTGCCAATATGTCGGGGTTCTCGACCAGTGTCAGCGACGGCGCCGCGCCGCCATCCTTCTTGACCTTCTGCCCGGCGGCCTCGACGCGCCAGTCGGCGACGGCGGCGACCATGACGGCGGCGTCGACGGGGAGGGCGGCTTCCACCGCCTCGGCCATCTGGCGCGCGGTCTCGACATCAATGCGGGTGACGCCGACGGGGGTCGGCAAGGTCACAGGGCCTGCGACCAGCGTCACCCGCGCGCCCAGCCGTGCGAGCGCCCCCGCCACCGCGAAGCCCTGCCGCCCCGAGGAGCGGTTGGCGATATAGCGCACCGGGTCGATCGGTTCATGCGTGGGGCCGGCGGTGACCAGGATGTGACGCCCGGCCAGCGGTTGCGCTCCGGGGGCGGGGCTTAGCATCTCCTCGATCGCCGCCAGGATCGCGGGCGGTTCGGGCAGGCGACCGGGACCGAATTCGCCGCAGGCCATCGCGCCTTCGTCGGGGGCCATGACCGTCACCCCGTCCGCGCGCAATTGCGCGACGTTGCGTTGCGTCGCGGGGTGGAGCCACATGCGGACGTTCATCGCCGGCGCGACCAGCACCGGCGTGTCGGTCGCCAGCAGCAGGGTCGTCGCCAGATCATCGGCATGGCCGTTCGCCATCCGCGCCATCAGGTCGGCGGTGCCGGGCGCGACCACGACCAGATCGGCCTCGCGGCTGAGCTGGATATGTCCCATCTCCGCCTCGTCCTTCAGGTCCCACAGGGTGGTGAAGACCTGGTTCTCGGACAAGGCGGCCAGAGTCATCGGTGTGACGAAATGGCTGCCCCCCTCGGTCAGCACGCAGCGAACGCTATGCCCGGCCTTGCGGATGAGGCGGATCAACTCGCAACTCTTATAGGCCGCGATGCCGCCGCCGACGATCAACAGGATATGGCTCATCGTACCACTCGCTTCACGGTGATGCGGCGGCGCGCGCGCACCGCGCCGAACAGGTCACGCAGGGCATCGGGGGCGAAGACCAGCCCCAGGAACAGCAGCGGCGACAGCATCAGCAGAAACCCCGCACCCCCGGTCAGCGCGGCCGCCAGCGCATAGGCCGCCAGCGTGACACCGGCCCTGCGCGTGACCGGCTGCCGCCAATGCACCCAGCCCAAGGCCGCCAGCACACCCAGTGGCAGGACGAGCCACAGCGGCAGGAAGCCGACCGCCCCGGCCGAGGCGATAGCGGCGATCAGTGTCCCGGGTGACAGGATCGACAGAATATCCCCCATGGCGGGATCGATGGCGGTCACCGCGGCATTCAGGGCATGGGCATGCGCCGCCAGCACCAGCAGGAACAGAGCGATGGCGATGATCCACCCGATTACCTCCTGCCGCGCGCGCGCCTGCCAGGCGAGGATCAGCATGACCAGCGCATGGAGCAGCGCCACCGGGGTCAGGATCATCGCGGCCAAACCCAGCGCGATCGCGGTCGGCATCGCCTGCGGCCGCCGCAGAACCAGCGACAGCGCGATCAGCAGCGCGGCCCAGCTTTCCGGCACCACGCTCATCGGCCAGGCGACCAGCGGATACAGCCCCGCGACCGCCAGTATCAGTGCCAGGCCCCATGCGATCGGCTGGTCGAGCAGGGGGCGCCAGCGCCGCGCCCAGGCGATCACGACCCCCAGCCCCAACAGGACCAGCAGGCCGTCGCCCAGCGCCGGGGGCAGTGCGGCGAGCGCCACGGGAAGCGCGGGCAGGGGCACCGCGATCAGCGCGGGGCGGAGCGGCTGCTCATTCTCGCGCAGCGTATCGATCGCCGCCGCATAGAAGGGCTGGCCGTGACGGACATGGTCGATGATCGTGACCGACACCGGCGCGAGCCGATCGACCAGTGGGAGGATCGGGGCTTGCGTCGCCCATGCCAGCAGGATCAGCAGCAGCACGAACCCCAGCACGCCGCCCGCCACCATCGGCGACAGGCCCGTCAGCCGGCCGGCTTGGGCCAGCCAGAGCGGACGCGGACGGGTGGGGGGCGTGCTGCCCGCCATCGTTACCGAAGCAGGGCCAGCGTCGCCGCGACCCCGGCTGCCGCCGAGGCCATCGACAACAGCGCATAGCGCCAGCCGCCGCCGATCCGGACGACTTCGATCTGCTTGAGCGGCGGGGCGGGCGGCTCGCCGCCCGGTGCCGGATAGCGTGCCTCAATCCGGCGGACCAGTTCGGGCAGGCGTGCGATGGTGCGCACATCCTCGATCAAACGGTCGGCGATCTTCGCCTCGGGGCCGAGCTCAGTGCGAATCCACTCACGCACGAACGGTGCTGCCGAGTCCCACAGATTGATGTCGGGGTCGAGGCTGGTCGCCACGCCCTCGACCATCACCATGGTCTTTTGGAGGAGCAGCAGATGCGGCTGCGTCACCATGTCGAAATCGCGGGTGATCGAGAACAGACCGTCCAGCATCATGCCGATCGACATGTCCTTGACGGGAAGCCCACGCATCGGCTCGCCCACGGCCCGCAGGGCGGTGGCGAACTCGGCGACATTGTGGTGCGGGGGCACATAGCCCGCCTCGAAATGAATCTCGGCGACGCGCTTATAATTGCCGGTGATCAGGCCATAGAGGATCTCGGCCAGCCAGACCCGCGCGCGCCGGTCGATCCGGCCCATGATGCCGAAGTCGATCGCCGCGATCTTGTTGCCGGGCAGGGCGAACAGATTGCCCTGGTGCATGTCGGCGTGAAAGAACCCTTCCGCGATCGCCTGACGCAGGAAGGCGCGCACTAGCGTCTGGGCCAGATGCGGCAGGTCGTAACCCGCCTCGACCAGGGCCTGTCGGTTGGACAGCTTGATCCCGTCGATCCACTCGACCGTCAGCACCTTGGCGGTCGAGCGCGCCCAGTCGATCTGCGGCACGACGAAATCGGGCTCGGCGGTCATCGACTCGGCGAGTTCGGAGGCCGAGGCCGCCTCGCGCCGGAAGTTCAGTTCGCGCAGCGTCCAACGGCGGAAATTCTCGACGGTCAGGCGCGGGCGCAGACGGGCGGCCTCGCCGCTCATACCCTCGACCTGCGCGGCGGCCCATTGATAGGTGTCGATGGCGCGGGTGAAGTCGTCCTCGACGCCGGGGCGCAACACCTTGACCGCGACGGTGCGGCCATCGGTGGTCACCGCGCGGTGGACCTGCGCGATCGAGGCGGCACCGACCGGCGTCTCCTCGATCGATGCGAAGAAATGCGAGGGCGGCCGGCCCATGCTCGCCTCCATCGCGGCGCAGATCGTCGCGAAGGGGACGGGGGGCAGCTGGTCCTGCAGGCGCAGCAGATCGTGCGCGGCTTCCTCGCCGACCAGATCGGGGCGTGTCGCCAGCGTCTGACCGAGCTTGATCGCCGCCGGGCCGATCGCCTGGAACGCATCGGCATAGGCCGGCTTGGCGGGCACGCGCGCGCCGAAACGGGCGACGCGCGCCAGCCGGCGCACGGGCGCCGGCGTATTGGGATCGCGTTCGATCCCCCGCAGCGCGCCATGCCGCGCCAGCGTCCGCCCCCATTTGAGCAGACGCCAGAGATGCACCACCGGCTGGGTCACAGCGCGAACCTCACAGGGCGAATCCGCCCGGACTTCCTCGCATCAAATCTTCCAACCCGAATGGATCGCGACCAGGCCGCCCATGATCGGCTCGACCTTGGTCTCCACGAAGCCGGCCTCGCGGATCATCTTCTCGAAGGTCGGCATGTCGGGGAAGCGGCGGATCGATTCGATCAGATAACGATAGCTGTCGGCGTCACCCGCCAGCATCTGCCCCAGCTTGGGCACCAGCTTGTGCGAATAGGCGTCGTACACCTCGGAGAAGCCCGGCCAGACGGTGGTCGAGAATTCCAGGCAGAAGAAGCGCCCGCCGCGCCGCAGGACGCGGTGCGCTTCCTTGAGGGCCGCCGGAATGTCGGTGACGTTGCGGATGCCGAACGCGATCGTATAGGCGTCGAAGAAGCGGTCGGGGAAGGTCAGCACCTCGGCATTGGCCTCGGTCCAGACCAGTTCGTCGAACCCGCGTTCCGCCGCGCGCTTCATGCCGACCTCCAGCATCGCCGGATTGATGTCGGCGACCGTGATGCTGGCCCCCGACTCGGCCAGGCGAAAGGCGATGTCGCCGGTGCCGCCCGCCATGTCGAGGATCTGGTCGCTGGCGCGGGGCTTCACCCGGCGGACGAAGCGATCCTTCCACAGCCGGTGCATGCCGCCCGACATGGCATCGTTCATCAGGTCGTATTTGGAGGCGACGTTGGTGAACACGCCGCCGACGCGGGCGGCCTTTTCGTCGCGGGGTACATCTTCATAGCCGAAGGACACGGTATCGCTCATGCAAGATGCCCTAGCCCGGCCTTGCTGGCGGGGCAAACGCTACCTAGCTGTTTGGCTGAGGAAAGCGCCGACATGCCGGGCTTTCGTGAGATGGCCCGAGAGACGATGCCCGAACTGCCCGAGGTCGAAACCACCGTGCGCGGCCTGACCCCCGTGCTGGCCGATGCGCGGCTGACGCTGGTCGAGCCGCGCCGCGCCGATCTGCGCCATCCCTTTCCCGCCGATCTGCGCCAGCGGATGACGGGCGCGCGTGTCACGGGGCTGGGCCGGCGCGCCAAATATGGCCTGATCGATACCGATCGCGGCGACACGATGATCTTCCATCTGGGCATGTCGGGCCGCTGGCGGATCGATCCGGGCGAGCCGCAGACGCATGACCATCTGCTCTTGGAGACCGAGGCGGGGCGGCGGCTTGCGCTGAACGATCCGCGCCGATTCGGCTTCGTCGATCTGTGGTCGACCGCCGAGCTGGTCGCCTATCCGCCCTTCCTCGCCATGGGGCCCGAACCGCTCAGCGCGGATTTCAACGCCGCCTATCTGGCCGAGCGGCTGGCGGGCCGCATCGCGCCGATCAAGGCGATGCTCCTCGACCAGCGAGTCGTGGCGGGCCTCGGCAATATCTATGTGTGTGAGGCGCTGCACATGGCGGGCATCTCGCCGGGCCGGGCGGGCGGACAGATTTCCAGGGCGCGGCTGGCGCGACTGGTCGATGCGATCCGCGCCGTGCTGAACGCCGCGATCCTGGCGGGCGGTTCGTCCTTGCGCGATTATGTCCGGCCCGACGGCGAATTGGGCTATTTCTCCAAGGAGTGGCGGGTCTATGGGCGTGAGGGCGATCCTTGCGAATGCGGGGCCATCGTCCGGCGTCGGAGTGATTCGGGGCGCTCCACCTTCTACTGTGCGAGTTGCCAGCGCAGTTGACGGCGGCTCCGCCAACCGGTAAGGGGCGCGGCTTCAAAGCTGGTGCGTCGCGCCGCTATCCCTTTTGATCGAAATTTAGAGGTTTACATGGCGAACACGCCGCAGGCCAAAAAGCGTATCCGTCGTAACGAGCGTCGCGCCGTCATCAACGGCAACCGCGTCAGCCGCATCCGCACCTTCGTGAAGAAGGTCGAAGCCGCGCTGGCCGCTGGCGACAAGGAAACCGCGACGGTCGCTCTGGCCGCGGCGCAGCCCGAAATGGCGCGCGGCGTCGCCAAGGGCGTGCTTCACAAGAACACCGTGGCGCGCAAGTTCTCGCGCCTGACTAAGCGCATCGCCGCGCTGGCCTAAACGCCTCTATCAGCGACGAATGAAACCCGCCGGGGGCGGCCCCGGCGGGTTTTTTCGTGCCTCTGCGGCATAGGTTAAGCTTCGCCGATCGGGCGAGGCCAAGGAACAATTGCGCCTTTCGTGCAACGCTAGGATTCCCCGCGATTCGAGTGTGGGGGTCTTTGCGCGCCCGTGCGCCATTATCCTTAATATCCCGCAATAACAGTGACTTGTAAGATTGTCGGACGGGTTTCTGCGGGCTTTTGGCTGTCAATCCGGTTTATTTCAGATTTATGGCCGGACATGGTCTTGATCAGACCCCCTCATGGCTCATAATCGGTTTCCCAGCAGCGGTGCTTCGTCGCCGCGTCATGGAAATGGCGAATTGACATAACCGGGCCGAGTCCAGGTCGGATTCGCCCATGGGGCTCTTGTCGCCGAGTGGAATTGGGGTCGGTCGCTGATGCGGCGGCCGAGTAGGATGGAGTGTGCGGGTGACCAATTGGCAGGCAACGCGACCGACGTCGGACCAGGCCCGTGCCTGGGCGCGCGTCCGCGCGAACCTGCGCGAATCGGCCGGCGCCCGCCTGTTCGACCAGTGGCTGAAGCCGATGGAGCTGATCGAGGGCGATGAGCCGGATACGGTCCGCCTCGCGCTTCCGTCGGCCTTTGCGA
This sequence comes from Sphingomonas pseudosanguinis, assembly GCF_014196255.1. Taxonomy (GTDB): domain Bacteria; phylum Pseudomonadota; class Alphaproteobacteria; order Sphingomonadales; family Sphingomonadaceae; genus Sphingomonas; species Sphingomonas pseudosanguinis. Next base: position 31,792 of record NZ_JACIDH010000003.1, on the reverse strand, counting down.
CCAATTGGGTGCGCAGCCATTATGCCGACCGCCTGCACCTCGAATTCAAGGCGGTGCTGCCCGAACTACGCGCCGTGATGCTCGAGACCCGTGCGCCGTCGCGCGCGGCCAAGCTGACCAGTGTCGAAGCCGTGGAGCCCGCCCCGGCGCCCCGCCCGGCCGCGCTGCGCGCCGAAGCGGCCCCCAGCCTGGTCGAATCGGACGAGCAGCCCTCGCTGTTCGGCGCGCCCGCCGCACCCGCGCCCGCCAAGCCGGCGCGCGCGACCACGGCGTCGCGGGCGGCCAAGGCGGACGCCGCTGCCCCCGCCGCGCCGCGCACTCCCAGCGACCGGCCGCCGCTCGATCCCCGACTGACCTTCGACCGATTCGTCGTCGATTCGTCGAACCGCGTCGCGTTCAACGCCGCCCTCTCGCTCGCCGAGCCGGGCCCGCCGCGCTTCAGTCCGCTGTTCCTCCATGGCGGCACGGGGCAGGGCAAGACCCATCTGATGCACGCCATCGCGCATGCCTTCCTCGAATCGCATCCCGAGGCGGTCGTGCTGTGCATGTCGGCCGAGCGGTTCATGTTCGATTTCGTCGCGGCGATGCGCGCCCGCGACACGCACAGCTTCAAGTCGCGGCTGCGCTCGGCCGATCTGCTGCTGATCGACGATCTGCAATTCATCGCCGGCAAGGATTCGACCCAGGAAGAATTTTTCCACACGGTCAACGAGCTGGTCAGCGCGGGCAAGCGGCTGGTCATCTCCGCCGACCGCTCGCCCCAGTCGCTCGACGGGGTGGAGCCGCGCATCATCGGTCGCCTGGGCGCGGGGCTGGTCGCCGACATCAAGGCACCCGACCTGACGCTGCGCCGCACGATCCTGAACCGCAAGGTCGCCGACCTGCCCGAGGCGGTACCGAACGACGTGCTCGACCTGCTGGCGTCGCGGATTCGCGGCAATATCCGCGAACTGGAGGGCGCACTGAACCGCGTCGTCGCCTATGCGCAGCTGACCGGCGACAAGATCGACCTGGAATTCGCGGTCGCCACCTTGGGTGAAGTGCTGCGCGGTGCGCAGCGGCGAATCACCATCGACGAGATCCAGAAGCTGGTGAGCCGTCATTTCGAGCTGAAGCCGCTCGATCTGGTCTCGGCCCGCCGCGCCCGCGCAATCGCCCGTCCGCGCCAGATCGCCATGTACCTCGCCAAGCGCCTGACCACCCGCTCGCTGCCCGAGATAGGTCGCAAGTTCGGCGGGCGTGATCACTCGACCGTGATCTATGCGGTGCGCAAGATCGAGGAATTGCGTGATACCGACCGCGATATTGATAATGCGGTGCGGGTGTTGATGAAGGAATTGGAGGGCTGAGGTCCGTTTGGGTGGGGTTCGGGGCGTGGCCTTCGACTTCGCTCAGGCTGAACGGCCGTTGAGGTAAGCCTCATTCCCTACACCCGTTCAGCCTGAGCGAAGTCGAAGGCCACGGGTCGACGTAGCAAGGTGAAAAGTTTTGCCGCGGATCAACGGCCGCTCGATTGGCGCAACTTATGGCTTGCGCGACCTCTCGATCAATCATGGTGTAAGTTCAGCTTGATGCGCTGGCGGTGAGCGCATGGCGTGGCCTTCGACTACGCTCAGGCTGAACGGGGTAGGGGTAGAGCGCTTATCGGAGCCTATTCGCCTACGTCTAATCGACATTCATCTCATTCCTCCCCTGGAAGGGGAGGTGGCAGGCCGAAAGGCCTGACGGAGGGGTGTCCCGGTCTGAGAGATTGGGCCGCATCCATGACCGGGAGCATGTCTCACCTTACGGGGGAGAACCGAAGGGCAAGCTGCTTGAATGTCGATCCGACATAGCCTCCGTTCCGCCTGAGCGACATCGAAGGCCCCGCAAGCCGGCAAGCCAGAACCCCGTCACCCGCACCGGGCAGCGGGGCCAGATGTCATCAGATCTGCAACCCCATGGTCCGCTGCACGTCGAGCAGCATCGGCGCGGCGAGGTCCCGCGCCTTCTCCGCACCCCGCTCCAGGATGCGGCCCACTTCGCCGCGATCGTCGAGCAACCGCGTCAGCCGCTCGCGGATCGGACCCAATGTCGCGACCGCCAGATCGGCCAGCTCGGGCTTGAACGCGCCGAAGCCCTTGCCCGCGAACTGCGTCAGCACGTCCGCCGGCGCCCGGTCGGCCATGGCGGCATAGATGGTGATCAGGTTGCGCGCCTCGGCCCGGCCTTCCAGCCCGTCCATCGTATCGGGAAGCACGTCGGGGTCGGTCTTGGCCTTGCGGAACTTCTCGGCGATCTGGTCATCACTGTCGATCAGCTTGACCAGCGACATTTCCGATGGGTTCGACTTGGACATCTTCGAGGTGCCGTCGCGCAGCGACATGATGCGGGGCGCGGCCTTGCTGATCAGCGGTTCGGGCAGGGTGAAGACCTCGCGCTCATAGTCGTTATTGAACTTGGTCGCGATGTCGCGCGCCAGTTCCAGATGCTGCTTCTGGTCCTCGCCCACGGGCACATGGGTGGCGTTGTAGAGCAGCACGTCGGCCGCCATCAGTACCGGGTAATCGTACAGCCCGACGCTGGCACCCTCGCGGTTCTTGCCCGCCTTGTCCTTGAACTGGGTCATGCGGTTCAGCCAGCCGACGCGCGCGACATTGTTCAGCAGCCAGCTCAGCTCGCTATGCTGCGGCACGCGGGTCTGGTTGAACAGGATCGAGCGTTCGGGGTCGATCCCGGCCGCGATCAGGGTCGCGGTCATCTCGATGGTGTTGGCCGCCATGTCGGCGGGCGCGATCCATTCGGTCAGGCCGTGCAGGTCGGCGATGAAGTACATCGTCTCGCCGCCCTTGGCCTGGATGTCGTCCTGCATCGCGACCCACTGCTTCACGGCGCCCAGATAATTGCCGAGATGGAGATTGCCCGTGGGCTTGATGCCGGAAACGACGCGCATGATGGTCCTCAACTGTTGCGGCGAACGAGCCGCTTGATGTCTCCGAGACGGAAGGCACCCGTCGCGAAGGTGGCGACCGCATAGACCAGCATCCCCGTCGCGACCAGCACGATGAGCGCGCCCCAGCGTTCGAGGTTGGTGCCGGTGACATAGGGCTGGAACCGTGCGTTGAGCAGCGCCATCGCCCCGCCCATCAGGATCGCGGCGACCAGCATCCGCCAGCTGCGCCGCCGCAACTGCGCGTCCGCCACGAAATGCCCGCGCCTCGCCAGCGTGCGATAAAGGAGCACGACATTGACGGTAGAGGCGATGGCGGTGGCCAGCGGCGGCCCCATATGGCCCAGCCACCAGATGAAGATCAGGTTCAGCACCAGATTGACCAGCATCGACCAGGTCGCGAAACGCACCGGCGTCCGAGTGTCGGCGCGCGCGTAATAGCCGGGCGTCAGCACCTTCACGAGGATGTAGCTGGGCAGCCCGATCGAAAAGGCGGCGAGCGCCTGTGCGGTATAATAGCTGTTGGTCGCGGTGAACTTGCCATGCTCGAACAACGCGGCGACGATCGGCTGGCCGCAGACGATCAGCGCGACGGTGGCGGGCAGGGTGAGCAGCAGCGCCAGCTCCATGCCCCGGTTTTGCGTCTCCATTGCCTCCACCTCCTTGCCCGCCCCCAGCAGGCGCGAGACGGTGGGGAGGAGGACGGTGCCCAGGCCAATGCCGATCAGCCCCAGCGGCAACTGGTTCAGCCGGTCGGCGGCATAGATATAGGAGACCGAGCCCTCGGGCAGGAAGCGTGCGGCGAGCGCGGTCGAGATGACGAGGTTGATCTGCACCGCCCCCGCGCCGGCGGCGGCGGGCAGGATCAGCTTCATCAGGCGCTTCACGTCGTCGTTGATGACCGGCCGCTTCAGCTTGAGCCGGACGCCCGCCTGTCGGCACGCCCACCAGAGCCAGACGAATTGCAGGATACCCGCGACCGTGACCGCAATCGCCTGGTTACGTGCGGTCGTCATCGGGTCGTGCGTGTGGAAGAACAGCAGGGCTACGATCAGCGTCAGGTTGAGCAGGATCGGCGCGGCCGCATTCACCCAGAAGCGGTGCAGCGAATTGAGGATGCCGCCGAGCAGCGACACCAGGCTGATGAACAGCAGATAGGGAAAGGTCAGCCGGTTGAGCAGCACGATATAGTCGAACTGCGCCGAGCTGCCCTTGCCATAGCCGAAGGTCTGAACCCAGGTGACGGGCCAGGCGGCCAGCTCGACCAGCACGGTCATGACGATCAGGATGGGCAGCAGGACGGATAGCGCATTCTCGGCAAAGGCCAGGCCATGCGCCAGCCCCGACCCGTCCGCCGCCTTGTCCCCTTCGGCCACCTTGCGGTTGAACATCGGGATGAAGGCGGCGGAAAAGGCGCCCTCGGCGAAGAGGGCGCGGAACATGTTGGGCAGGCGAAACGCGATCTGGAACGCATCGGAGGCGAAGTTCGCGCCCACGAAGCGGAAGAACAGCGAGTCGCGAACCAGACCAAGCACGCGGCTGGCCAGAGTCAGCCCGCCGACCGAGCCCAGCGCCTTGTGCAGGTTCATGGATCAGTCCGGATCAGGCGTGGCCGGTTTCCGGGGTGTTCGGCTGCGCGCCCGCCTGGGCATCGGCCTGCTGCAGGTACAGCTGCGCGAAGTCGATCGGCTCGAGCATCAGCGGCGGGAAGCCGCCGTCGCGCACCGCATCGGCCAGCACCCGGCGGGCGAAGGGGAAGAGCAGGCGCGGCGCTTCGCCCAGCATGAAGGGCTGGATCTGGTCGGCGGGCACGTTGCGGAAACCGAAGAGCCCCGCATAGCTGAGGTCGACGATGAAGGCGGTCTTGCCTTCGGACTCGGCGCGAACCTCGATCTTCAGGGTCAGTTCGTGGACTTCCTCGCCGACCTGGGCGGCCGAGATGTTGAACTGCACGTCGATGCCCGGTGCGGTCTGCGCCTGATAGATGGCCGGGGCGTTCGGGTTCTCGAACGACAGGTCCTTCACATATTGCGAGATCATGCCGGCGGCGGGGCCGGTATCGTCACCAGCCGGCGCTTCGAAGCCCTGCGGCAAACCCTGTTCGTCCATCGTCAATACCTTCTCGTATAGTATCAAGGGGGCTAGGGAACCGAAAGGGCGGGTCCGCGCGTTCGGCCTAATGGCCGTTGCGCGTAGCAGCGGGTCGACGCGGATTCAACCTTGCCCAACTCTCTCGGGTGGCCGGGTTTTCATTGTCGGTCGCTGTGCCTATATCGGTCGGGTTATCGAAAGGCTTGTCGCGTTGTTATTCTACGTCGTTCTTCTCGCGATGGTTGCGCTGTTCCTGGCGCTGAGGCTGTACAGCGTGCTGGGCAAGCGTACTGGCCATGAACAGCAGCCGTTGCCGCGCAGCGCGGACGATCGCGCCCGCCCCGTGGCGATGCCGCGCACGACCGAGGCGACGCAGACCCCGGCCCCGGTCGTCAACCGCAACATCGACCCGCGCGCCGAACAGGGCCTGCGCGGGATCATCGCCGGCGAGCCGGGCTTCGACGTCAACCAGTTCCTGGCCGGCGCGCAATCGGCCTATCGCATGACGCTGGAGGCGTTCTGGAAGGGCGACGAGCAGGCGCTGGCCGATCTGGTCGATACCGATGTGCTTGCTGCCTTCTCCGAAGCGATCGCGCAGCGTGAGGCGGCGGGCGAGACGCTCGACAATCGTCTGATCCGGGTGGAAACCGCCAAGATCGTCGATGCGCAGCTTGCCGGTCGCGACGCGCGGATCACGGTGCGCTTCGATGCCGACATCGTCGCCGTCACGCGCGATGCCGAGGGCCAGGTCGTTGCCGGCTCGCTGAGCGATGCGGTCGAGACGCATGACATCTGGACCTTCGCCCGGACGCTGAAGAGCGGCGATCCGAACTGGAAGCTCGTCGACACCGACGAAGCCTGACGACAGGCCGGGGGAATGCGAACGGTGAGGGGGCTTCGCACCGCGGCGACGGTCGCGCTTTCGTTGAGCCTGGCGGCCTGCGCCGGGCATATCGTTCCGCCGGGCGCGTCGGGCGATTATACGGGCGGCGCGTCCCGCCCCGCGCCATCGCAGCGGCCTGAGTTCCGTCCCGATCGGCCGCGTCCCGCCGGGCCTTCGGTCCAGCCGAATGGCCCCAGCGTCTCGCGCGTCGGCCCCGGTCCGGTCCAGATCATCCCCGCGACGCCCTTGCCCGCCACGCCGGTGATCGCGCCCGCTGGTGCGGCCACCGCCGCGCAGGCGGGCGTGCTGGCCGGCCCGCCGGTTGCCGCCCTGCCGATCACCGAACCACAGGCCGAAGCGGCGCGCGCAGCCTTCCTCCTGTCCTGCCCCGGCCTGATGCGGCGGACCGACAGCAGCGGCCTGACCCAGGGGGCGGACTGGCAGCCGGCTTGTCAGGCGGCCGCCAATGTCCAGCGTGGCGGCGCGCGCGACTTCTTCGTCCGGTATTTCGAGGCGGTGCAGGTCGGCGACGGCCGCTCGCTGGCGACCGGCTATTATGAACCGGAGATCGCCGGCTCGCGCGATCGTCGATCGGGCTATGAGGTGCCGATTTACGCCCGCCCCCGCGATCTGATCGATGTCGACCTCGGCGCCTTTTCCACCGCGTTGAAGGGCAAGAAGGTTCGCGGGAAGGTACAGGGCACCAATCTGGTCCCCTATGACGACCGGACCGCGATCGAGGAAGGCTCGCTCGAGGGACGTGCGCCCGTCCTCGCCTGGGGCGCGGACCCGGTCGAGGTGTTCTTCCTGCAAATCCAGGGTTCGGGGCGGCTGCGGCTGCCCGGCGGTGACATCATGCGGGTCGGCTATGATACGCAAAATGGCCGGGATTATACCGGCATCGGCGCGCTGATGAAGTCGCGCGGGCTGCTGGCGCCGGGGCAGACCTCGATGCAGGGGATCGTCGCCTGGTTGCATGCGCATCCCGAGGAAGGTCGCGCGATCATGCGCGAGAATAAGAGCTTCGTGTTCTTCCGCGAACTGGACGGCGCGCCGCAGGGCGCGATGGGCTATGCGGTAACGGGACAGGTGAGCGCGGCCGCCGATCCCAAATTCGTGCCGCTGGGCGCGCCCGTCTTCCTGTCGATGGATCGGCAGGATGCAACCGGCCTGTGGGTCGCGCAGGACACGGGCGGCGCGATCAAGGGCGCCAACCGCTTCGACACCTTCTGGGGTGCGGGTGAGACTGCGCGTACCGTGGCGGGCGGCATGTCGGCGCGCGGCACGGCGTTCCTGCTGCTGCCGGTCGGTACATTGGCGCGCGCCGGCATTGTCGGTGCGAACGGGACGGCCGGTGCGATCCCTCAACCCTGACGAAGCGCAGCTTTGGGCGCGGGTAATGAACACCGTGCGCCCCTTGCGTGCCGCGATCGTGCCCGCCAGGCCCGCACCACCGCCTCCGACGATGGAGGCGGTGTTCCACGAAACGCCGGGTGCCCCGAAGGTGCGGGTCAAGGGGCGCGTGCCTCCGCTGCGTCAACCTGCCCCCGCACCGGCCGCGCCCAAAAAGGGGCCGGGCGAGACCCTCGACGGTGGCTGGGACAAGCGGCTGTCGCGCGGCGCCGTGATACCCGACAGCTCGCTCGACCTGCACGGACATACCCTGTCGTCGGCGCACGCGCTGCTCGATCAGGGGTTGGGCCGCGCCATCGCACGGGGCGACCGTGTGCTGCTGCTGGTGACGGGCAAGCCGCCGCGCCCCGAAAGCGAGCGCCCGCATGCGCGCGGCGCGATCCGTGCGGCGATCAGCGACTGGCTGGGCGCGTCGCGCCATGCCGATGCGATCGCGGCGATCCGGGGTGCCCATCCCCGCCATGGCGGGCAGGGCGCGCTCTACATCGTGTTCAGGCGCCCGCGCGAGCGATGACCCCCGCATAGATGCGGGCCAGCGCGTACAGGTCGTCGACCGCCACGGCCTCGTCCACCTTGTGCATCGTCGCGTTGAGCAGGCCGAACTCGACCGTGGGGCACAGCTTCGACAGGAAACGCGCGTCCGACGTGCCGCCGGTGGTCGACAATTCGGCCTCGATCCCGGTCTCGGCACGGATGGCGTCGGCGATCATCGCGGAGAAGGGGCCGGGCTGGGTCAGGAACGCCTCGCCCGAGATGCGGCCTGTGACCTGGGCGGCGGGTGCATGGCGCTGCGCCACGTCGGCGATCCGGTCGATCAGCGCCTGACCCTGTTGTTCGTCGTTGAAGCGGATCGACAATCTCGCCTGCGCCGATCCGGGGATGACGTTGTGCGCGGGGTTGCCGACATGCAGGTCGGTGATCTCAATGTTCGAGGGCTGGAACCAGGCATTGCCGGTATCGAGCGTGATCCCCTCGATCTCGACCAGGATCGCGACCAGCGGGGTGATCGGATTGTCGGCGAGGTGTGGATAGGCGACATGCCCCTGCCGCCCGGGCACCGTGATCCAGATATTGACCGAGCCACGCCGCCCGATCTTCATCATGTCGCCCAGCCGGTGTGCGGAGGTCGGCTCGCCCACCAGGCATAGATCGGGGGCGACCCCGCGCTCGGCCATGCGATCGATCAGCGCGCGGGTGCCATAAACGGCGGGGCCTTCCTCATCGCCGGTGATGATCAGCGAGAGGGGGATGGTCGGATCGGCCGGGATCGCCGCGACGAAGGCCGCGACCGCGCCCTTCATGTCGACCGCGCCGCGTCCGTATAACAGGCCATCGCGCACATCGCCGGAAAAGGGCGATCCCTGCCAGCCTTCGCCGGCGGGCACGACATCGACATGACCGGCAAAAGCGAGGTGCGAGCCGTCGCCGGCGCGCGTCGCGAGCAAATTCTCGACCGGACCATCGGGTGCTTCCCCGATGACGAAGCGATCCACCACGAAGCCCAGCGGGACGAGCGCGGCCTCCAGTACGTCGAACACGCCGCCGATTGCGGGGGTGACGCTGTCGGCGCGGATCAGGGCCTGTGTCAGGGAAAGGGCATCGGTCATGCGGCGGGGCATAGGCAGCCGCGACGGCACAGGCAATCACCCGGCCCGATCGCGCTAATCTTTCTAATCCAGGTTAGAGGATGGCGGGACCCCAATGGCGCGCGCATCGTTGTGAGCGCTCATGATGGGAGTAAGGCGATGAACGATCGCGATCGTGGTGTGGATCACAAGGGGCGCAAGACCAGCGTCGCCCTGATGGCATGGCTGGGCGTGGCGCTGTTGATCGCCTTTGGCTTGCTCTGGGCCTTCACGTCGCGCGTCGCCGAACCGGCGGGCGAGCAGCGGGCGCCGCTCAACGAGACGCCGCCGGCGGCACGGTGAGCGGGGGGCGTGGCCTTCGATTTCGCTCAGGCTGAACGGAGCGTATCGCTATTGGTGCGAAACCCCACCCGCCGCTCAGCCTGAGCGAAGTCGAAGGCCAAGGGCAAACACTCACCCCACCGGCTGCTCGAACCGCTCGATCACCCATTCCTCCTCCTGTGCCCCGGCGATCCAGTCCTGCATGAAGGGGTGGCGCAGGACCGCGTCCATATAGCGGACGGCGAAGCGCGCGACTGGCAGCTGATAGGTGATGATGCGCGTCACCACCGGCGCGAACATGATGTCGACCGCGCCGAATTCGCCGAATAGGAAGTCGCCCTCACCACCGAACCGCGCCCGTGCCTGCGCCCATAGCTCCATGATGCGCTTCAGATCGACGATGACGTCATCGTCGGGCATCTGCGCCGGATAGATTTGCCGGATATTCATGCTGTGCTTGCGGCGCAGCGCGACGAAGCTGGAATGCATCTCGGCCGCCATCGACCGCGCCATGGCACGCGCGGTGTCGTCGGCCGGCCAAAACAGGTCGCGGCCCACCTTGTCGGCGAGATAGTCGATGATGGCCAGGCTGTCCCACACCACCGCCTCGCCGTCCCACAGGATCGGCACCTTGCCGGACGACGGCGCGAACTCGGCCCCCTCACGGCGCTTGTCCCAATCCTCGTCGTAAAGCGGCACGACGACCTCCTCGAACGCGATCCCCGACTGGCGGCACGCAAGCCAGCCGCGCAGGGACCAAGAGGAATAGGCCTTGTTACCGATGATCAGCTTCATGGCGACAGGGGTAACCGGCCCATGCCTGCCCGGCAACCGGGTAAAGAAAAACCCATCCGGCGGGAACCGGATGGGTTTCGTCTGTCAGCGATGAGTGTCCACGAATCAGCCGATGGCTTCCAGCACCGCCGCGCGCAGTTCGGCGATGCCCATGCCGCCTTCGCTGGAGGTGGCAAGAATGTCGGGGTGCGCGGCGGCACGCTTGCGCGCTTCCACCTCGGTGCGGGCGACGACGTCGGCGAGTTCGGTCGCCTTCACCTTGTCCGCCTTGGTCAGGACGATGCGGTAGCTGACCGCCGCGCGGTCGAGCATCTCCAGGATCTCGCGATCGACCTCCTTGATGCCGTGGCGCGAGTCGATCAGCACCAGCGCGCGCTTGAGCGCCTGCCGCCCGCGCAGGAAGTCGTTCACCAGGAAACGCCACTGCTTGACCATGTCCTTGGGCGCCTTGGCAAAGCCATAGCCCGGCATGTCGACCAGCCGCAGCGTGGGCGGGGTCCCGACGTCGAAGAAGTTCAACTCCTGCGTCCGCCCCGGCGTGTTCGACGTGCGGGCCAGACCGTTGCGGTTGGTCAGCGCGTTGAGCAGCGACGACTTGCCGACATTGGACCGGCCCGCGACCGCGACTTCCGGCACGATCGGATCGGGCAGGAATTTCAGCGCGGGCGCGGACTTCAGGAAGGTGACCGGCCCGGCGAACAGCTTGCGCGCCTGCTCGACCAGCTCCTCCGAGAAGCCGGCGGGCTCTTCGGAGGGGGCAGGGGTGGGAAGCTCGCTCACTTGGCGACAGGCTGCTTCAGGCCCGGATGGCGGGCGTAGAGCAGGCGCTGCTGCAGGATCGAGATGCAGTTGGTCGTGATCCAGTAGACCTGCAGGCCGACCGCGAACGGCGCCATCACGAACATCAGCACCCAGGGCAGGATCGCGAAGACCTGCTTCTGCGCGTCATCCATCGGCTGCGGGTTCATCTTGAACTGGAAGTACATCGAGATGCCCAGCAGGATCGGCACGACGCCGATCGCGATGAAGTGCGGCGGCACGAAGGGCAGCAGGCCGAACAGGTTGACCGGGGTCAGCGGGTCGGGCGCGGACAGGTCCTTGATCCACAGGACGAAATGCTGGTGGCGCATTTCGATCGTCAGCATCAGCACCTTGTAGAGCGCATAGAAGATCGGAATTTGGATCAGCGTCGGCAGACAGCCCGCCAGGGGATTGACCTTCTCCTGCTTGTAGAGGGCCATGACCTCCTGCTGCATGCGGACCTTGTCGTCCTTGTACCGTTCCTGCAGCGCCTTCATCTTGGGCTGCACCGCGCGCATCGCCGCCATCGAGGCGAACTGGCGCTGCGCGATCGGGAACATCAGCGCTCGGATGGTGACGGTCAGCAGGATGATCGCGACGCCGAAATTGCCGATCAGGCGGAACAGCCAGTCGAGATAGTAGAAGATCGGCTTTTCCAGGACGCGCAGATACCCCCAGTCGAGCGCGTAATCCAGCTTCGTCGCGCCTTCCTTGTCGGTATAGCGGTCGAGCAGCGCGACTTCCTTGGCGCCCGCGAAGAAGCGGGTGGTCTGGGTCACCTGACGGCCCGGCGCCAGCGTCTGCGGCTGGAGCGTATAGTCCGCCTGATAGGTCTGGCCCGCGCCGGCGCGGAACTGGCCGTCGAACGTCTTGGCCTGATCGGGGATCATCGTGGCCAGCCAGTATTTGTCGGTGAAGCCCAGCCAGCCGCCGGTGGTGGTGAAGCGGGTGGGGGCCTTGTCCAGATCCTTCCAGTTCGGGCCGTAATTGGCCGAGCCGTTATTGACCGACATCGGGCCGACATGGATCGTCCAGCTGTCCGGATCGGCCGAGATGCCGCGATTGATATAGCCATAGGCCGCGACCGGCACCGGCGCGGTGCCGCCATTGGCCACCGTCTGCTGGACGGTGAACATGTAATCCTTGTCGACCGACAGGGTGATGCGGAACTGCTGGCCCTGGCCGTTGCTCGACGACAGCGTGACCGGTTGGTCGGGGCGCAGCACGGGCGCGCTCGCGGTCCAGACGGTGTCGGCGGCGGGCGGGTTCAGCCCGTTGGTGCGCCAGCCGAAGCCCGCGAAATAGGCACCCGTCGCGCCGGCCGGCGACAACAGACGGATCGGAGCCGAATCCTTGGCGACCGTTTCCTTATAGTCGAGCAGGACGAGGTCATCGATCCGCGCGCCCTTCAGGTTGATCGATCCCTTCAGGCGCGGCGTATCGATCGCGACGCGCGGGGTTTCCGCCAGCACGACCCGGCGATCGCGAATCGCGGCGGGGGTGTCGGCGGTCGGATCGGCCTCGGGCTTGGGCAGCGGCACCTGCTTGCCGTCGACGATCTTCGTCGCGGGCGGGTTGCTCGGGAAGAACTTGTTCTGGATGAGCGGCCATCCGAACAGGATCAGCGCCGCGATCACCGCGAACACGACGAAATTCTTGCGGTCTTGGTTCACGTGGAAACCCCGTTAGTGTCAGGGGACCGGGTCGGGTCCGTGCCCGCCCCAGGGATGGCACCGCGCGATGCGCTTGAGCGCCAACCAGCCCCCTTTGACCGCGCCATAGCGGGCAATGGCCTGTATTGCATAGGCCGAACAGGACGGTTGATAGCGGCACGTGGGCGGCAAAATGAGCGAGGGGCCGAGTTGCCAGCCCCGCGCGATCAGAATCAAGGCCCGCGCGAACAGGGTCACGCGGGCTCTTGAGTCGATGTTGCGGCCTGGGTCACGGCCGGGGTCACGGGCTGGCGATGCGCGCCGCCACGGGGGCCACGCCCCTTGCCACGGCCATGATGCACGCACGGTTCGCGTGGGCGGTCATGGCCACCGGTATCGGGCGAGGCGGCACGGGTCAGCGCCTTGGCCAGCTCGGCGGTGAGCGCCTGATAATCGCGCTCGATCCCGCCCTGTCGGCCGATCAGGACATGGTCCGCGCCGGCGATGCCCTTGGTCGGCAACAGATCGCGCGCGAGCGCCCGCATCCGGCGTTTCATCCGGTTGCGAACGACCGCGTTGCCGATCTTCTTGGTGACGGTGAAGCCGACCCGAATGGTGGCATCACCGTCATCACGCGGGCGAACCTGCAGCACGAAGCCGGGCATCGCCACGCGTCGCCCGCCATTGGCCGCGAGGAAATCGCGGCGGCGGGTCAGCGTCGTGATTACGCCGACAGCTTCTTGCGACCGCGCGCGCGACGCGCCCGGATCACCGCACGGCCGCCGGGCGTCGCCATCCGCGCACGGAAGCCGTGACGGCGAGCGCGCACCAGATTGCTCGGCTGAAAGGTCCGCTTCATCGTTCATTCCTTGGATACGTCTGAATAAAAACGGCCGCCACGAGGACGGCCTTGGTGGCAAGCCGCTTACGCAAAGCGGGCTTTCAAGTCAATCGGCTGTGCACGGTTGGTGCCCACCCATCTTCCCCTTGCGGTCGCGCCGCTTCCTTTGCAGGGAAAGCGGGCGGGCAGGGGAGAGCCCGCGCGGGGGGTATTCTATGGCGACGATCGTGTCCACGGTGGCCTATCTGGGGCTGGAGGCGCGCGCCGTGGAGGTGCAGGTGCAGCTGATCGCCGGCCTGCCCGCCTTCAATCTGGTCGGATTGGCCGACAAGGCGGTGGGCGAAAGCCGCGAACGCGTGCGCGCCGCCATCGCCGCCATGGGCCTCGCCCTGCCCCCCAAGCGGATCGCGGTGAACCTGTCGCCCGCCGACCTGCCCAAGGAGGGATCGCATTTCGACCTGCCCATCGCGCTCGCCCTGCTGGCCGCGATGGGGGTGGTCGATGCCGAATTGCTGGCCGACCATGTCGTGGTCGGCGAATTGGCGCTCGACGGCCGGATCGGGCCGTCGCCGGGCGTGTTGCTGGCGGCGATCCATGCCGGGTCGGTCGACAAGGGGCTGATCTGTCCCGCGGCACAAGGCGCGGAGGCGAGCTGGGCCGGTGGCGGTTCGGTGATCGCCGCGCCCGACCTGTTGTCGTTGATCAACCATCTGAAGAGCCACTCGGCGCTGCCCCTGCCCGAGGCGGGGCTGGTCGAGGAGGGCGTGTCCGGCCCCGACCTGTCGCAGGTCAAGGGACAGGAAAACGCCCGCCGCGCGCTGGAGATCGCGGCGGCAGGCGGACATAACCTGCTGATGAGCGGCCCGCCCGGTTCCGGCAAATCGCTGATGGCGGCGTGCCTTCCGGGTATCCTTCCCCCGCTGGACGCGGCGGAGGCGCTGGAGGTGTCGATGGTCCAGTCCGTCGCCGGCACTTTGGCCGGGGGGCGGCTGACCCGCACACGACCCTTCCGTGCGCCGCATCACTCCGCGTCGATGGCGGCGCTGACCGGCGGCGGGTTGAAGGCCAAGCCGGGCGAGGTGAGTCTGGCGCATCTGGGCGTGCTGTTCCTCGACGAACTGCCCGAATTCCAGCGCGCGGTGCTCGATTCGCTGCGCCAGCCGCTGGAGACGGGCACGGTCAGCATCGCGCGCGCCAATGCGCATGTGACCTTCCCTGCGCGGGTGCAACTGGTCGCCGCGATGAACCCGTGCCGCTGCGGCCATCTGGGCGACGCAGCACTGGCCTGCGCGCGGGCACCACGCTGTGCGGCGGATTATCAGGCGAAGATTTCCGGGCCTTTGCTCGACCGGATCGACCTGTCGGTCGAGGTGCAGCCGGTCCGCGCGGTCGATCTGTTCGCCCCCGCCGCCGCCGAATCGTCGGCGGTCGTCGCCGCGCGGGTCGCGGCGGCACGGGCGCTGCAGACCGCGCGCTACCGGGATGCGCCGGTCACGATCCGCACCAATGCCGAGGCGGACGGCCTCTGGCTCGAACGGTTCGCGACGCCTGACGATGCGGGGCGCGCCCTGCTGGTCGAGGCGGCGGAGCGGATGCGGCTGACCGCGCGCGGCTATACCCGCGTGCTACGGGTGGCGCGCACGATCGCCGATCTGGCGGGGGCCGATCAGATCGGCCGCATTCATGTCGCCGAGGCGCTCAGCTATCGCCAGCGGCCGCCGACCAATTAGGGTCGGAGATTCGATGCTTGTCGATCGCACCCGATCCTGACACGCTAAGCCATGGCCATGCGAAGAACGCCACGCGCGCGCCGGATCGCTGGAGCCGGCCTCATGCTGCTGGCGCCGCCGCTGTTGTGGCTGGCTTTCCTATGGTCGGAGCCGGCCAGGACCGGCCTGCCGGCGCCGGTCCTGGGCTATGGTCTGGCGGCCTTGGCGATTCTGCCCGGCCTGATCGGGTTGGGCATGCTCGATCTGCGGCGGCGGACGATGCTGCTGATCCTGCCGCTCTATGTCGTCGCGATGGCGATCGTCCTGGTGGCGACGCTCGGTGTGTCGGGCTGTATCCTGCTGGGCGAGTGCGGCTGATTCGTCCTTGGCGACAATCGGCGCTTGCACCGTACGTCACCCTCGTCTAGCAGCGCCTCTTCGCTGCCCCTGTGGCGAAATTGGTAGACGCATTCGACTCAAAATCGAACGCCGCAAGGCATGCTGGTTCGAGTCCGGCCAGGGGCACCACTTCCGGTCACAACCGGGTATCCATCTCCGCCATGTCGCAGGATCGGCGTTCCGCCGGGAGCCGGCGTGCGCCCACCGCTTCGCCGATCAGCAGGAGCGCAGGGTCCTTGTCGCCGATGGTGCGGGTCAGGAAACCCAGCGCGTCGAGGCGGCCGGTGATCAGCCGCTCGGTCGGCAGCGAGACGTTGACCGCGATCATCACCGGCGTGTCCGCCGGCATCCCCGCCGCGATCAGCTGGCGCGCGATTTCGGGCGCGGCGGCGCGGCCCATATAGACGGCGAGCGTCGCATCGGGTGCGGCCAGCGCCGGCCAGTCGAGCGACAGCGGCTCGCCCGCGCGCAGATGCGCGGTGACCAGGGTCAGGCGACGCGACAGGCCGCGCAGGGTCAGTGAGATCAGGCCCGACGCCGCCGCCGCGCTCGCGGCCGTGATGCCCGGACAGATATGGACCGCGATCCCGGCTGCGCGGCAGGCATCGATCTCCTCCGTCGAGCGGCCGAAGATCGACGGATCGCCGCCCTTCAGTCGGACGACGCGTTTTCCGCTGCGCGCGGCGGCGACGATCAGGCTGTCGATCGTGCCCTGGTCCTTCGAATGGCGGCCCGAGCGCTTGCCGACGCTGGTCAGCTCGGTCGATACGGGGACCATCGCCAATATCGCCGGTCCGACCAGCGCGTCGTAGAAGACGATGTCGGCGGCGGCGATCAGCCGTTCGGCCTTGCGCGTCAGCAGTTCGGGATCGCCGGGCCCGGCACCGACCAGCCAGACCGAACCGGCGGGAAAATCATCCATGCGCATGGGCAGGCTCCTGGGCTTCGGTGAGCAGGCGGGCGAGGGCGGGGCGGCACGATCCGCAATTGGTGCCAGCCCCCAGTGCGGCGCCGATCGCGGCGACATCGGCCAGTTGCTGGTCGCGGATCGCCGCGACGATGGTGCGGACGCCGATGTCGAAACAGGCGCAGACGATCGCGCCCCGATCGACCTGCGCGCCGGGGGCACGACCCGCGAGGATGGTGGGCGCGACCTGTGGCGCGCTGAGTTGCGCGATCAGCCAGTCGCGCGACGGCAATTCGCCACGCTCGGTCACGAACAGCACGGCGGCGAGCTGGTCGTCGGCGATCACCGCGACGCGCCGCGACCCGCGTGCGGGGTCGGTCGCCTCGATCCGCTGACCCCGGGGGAGCAGCGCGTCGAGCGCCGCCGGGTCGCCATCCCCCGCCACTTCCCATAGCCAGCCGCCGGGCACCGCGACGCGGGTTGCCCACAGGCAATCGGGCGTCGCATTCGCCTCGCCCGACAGGATGACGAAGCCGCGCCAGCGGGTCGCGACGGCGGCGATGCTGGCGGGGGTGCGCTTGAAGCCGGGCTGGCCCGAATAGGGATCGGTCAGCGGGCGAGGGAGCAGGCCGGTGCGGCCGCCGGTCGCGGTCCGGTCGGTCCAGTGGATGGGTACGAACAGCTCGCCCGGCCGCTGTCCGGTGCTGACCGACACGCGATAGAGGCTGGTCCCCTGCGGCGTGCCGACCCGTGCCAGCCCGCCATCGGTCAGGTTCAGGCGCGTGGCATCGTCGGGATGCACCTCGACCAGCGGCTCCTCGCGGTGGCGGGCCAGCTTGGGGGCGAGGCCGGTGCGGGTCATCGTATGCCAGTGATCGCGATAGCGGCCGGTGTTGAGCGTCAGCGGCCAGTCGCGCAGCGGTGCGGGAAGCGGCTTCTGCGTGACCGTAACCAGCCGGGCACGGCCATCGGCCGTCGGGAAATGGCCATCGGCAAAGGGCGTGCCGCCCCAGCGGAACGGCTGCATCGCGTCATAGTCCGCATTGCCGGCGCTCGACTGGCCGGGCAGCGCGAACAGGCGCGAACCGTCATTTTCATAATGGGATAGACGGCAATGTTCGCGCCAGATCTCGGCCGGGCGGTCATAGGCGAAGGCGGTCTTCCAGCCCATGCGGCGACCGACCTCCTTGATGATCCACCAATCGGGTTTCGCGTCACCGGGCGGAGGAAAGAGCGCGCGCTGGCGGCTGATCGTCCGGTCGGAATTGGTGACGGTGCCGTCCTTCTCGCCCCAGGCGGCGGCGGGCAGGCGGACATGGGCGTGGGCGGAGCTGTCGGTCTCGGCGATCACGTCGCTGACCACGACGAAGGGGCAGGCGGCCAGCGCCTCGCGCACCGCGCCCGCATCGGGCATCGAGACGGCGGGATTGGTGGCCATGATCCACAGCGCCTTGATCCGCCCCTGACCCAGTTCGCGAAACAGGTCGACCGCCTTCAATCCCGGCTTGGGCGCGATGGTGGGGGCGGCCCAGAAGCGCTGGACGCGCGCGCGGTTCTCGGGCGCGAAGTCCATATGCGCGGCTAGTGTCGAGGCCAGCCCGCCGACCTCGCGGCCGCCCATCGCATTGGGCTGTCCGGTGATCGAGAAGGGGGCCGCGCCCGGCTTGCCGATTCGCCCGGTCGCGAGGTGGAGGTTGAGGATCGCGTTCACCTGATCGGTGCCGGTGGTCGACTGGTTGATGCCCTGGCTGAACAGCGTGACGGTGCGCGGCGTGGCGGCGAACAGTTCGTAGAAGCGGCGGAGATCGGCCGGCGCGACGTCGCAGGTCTTGGCGACCGACCACAGGTCGCTGCCTTCGTCCAGCGTGGTCCAGAAATCCTCCGGCGTCGTGACCGAGGCGGTAAGGAAATCGGCGTCCACCACGCCCGCCGCGCGAGCCCAGGCGAGCGCGCCGTTCATCAGCGCGACGTCGCTGCCCGGGCGCAGCGCGAGATGCAGGTCGGCCTGCTCGGCCGTCTCGGTCCGGCGGGGATCGATGACCACCAGCTTGGCGCCGGCGTCGCACCGGGCGCGGATACGCTGATAGATGATCGGGTGGCACCAGGCGGTATTGCTGCCGACCAGCACGATTAGGTCGGCGGCGTCGATGTCCTCATAGGTGGCGGGAACGATGTCCTCGCCGAACGCGCGGGTATGGCCCGCCACCGCGCTCGACATGCAGAGCCGCGAATTGGTGTCGATATTCGCCGAGCCGATAAAGCCCTTCATCAGCTTGTTGGCGAGGTAGTAATCCTCGGTCAGCAACTGGCCGGAGACGTAGAAGGCGACGCTGTCGGGGCCGTGCTGCGCGATCGTGTCGCGGAAGCGCTTGGCGACGAGGTCGAGCGCCTTGTCCCACGACGCGCGGCGCTTGCCGATCATGGGCGTGAGCAGACGGCCTTCGAGGCCGACCGTTTCGCCCAGATGCGTGCCCTTGGAACAGAGCTTGCCGCGATTGGCGGGGTGGTCGGGATCGCCCTCGATCCGGACTTGGCGGTCGCCGGTCACGGTCGCGCGGATGCCGCAGCCGACGCCGCAATAGGCGCAGGTGGTTTTGATGGCTGTCACTTATTCCTCCCCTGTAAGGGGAGGTGGCAGCGCGCAGCGCTGACGGAGGGGTGTCGCCCTCTCGATAGGGTTACACCCCTCCACCATGCTGCGCATGGTCCCCCTCCCCTTACAGGGGAGGAATGACAGCCCCTCACGCCGCCGCCTTCAGGGTGCTGGCACGGCAGATCAGGACGCGGCCGCCGCTGATCTTCACCGGCACCACCGGCGTGCAACCCTTGTCCTCGCCCAGCGCTTCGCCGGTCGACAGGCTGATCCGCCAATTGTGCAGCGGACAGGCCACCGCGCCGCCATGAACGATGCCCTGGCTCAACCGCCCATGTTTGTGCGGACATCGGTCGAGCAGCGCGAAGACCTTGTTCTCGCCGGTGCGGAAGACGGCGATGTCATGGCCGCCCTCGACCTGCACGGTGCGGGCACCGCGCACCGGGATTTCGTTGACCCAGCCGATATCGAGCCAGTCGCCTGCCAAAGAACCAGAGGTCATGCCATTTCCTCCTGCGGCGTGAAGCGCGCCATCGGCGCATGGATTTCGCGTTCCTCGCCCGCGACGCGCGCGGCCCAGGGATCATCCTGCGAGAAGCTCTGCGAATAGAAGAAGCGGCGGGCGAGTTCGGCGCGCGCCTCCTCATCGGGCAACAGCCGCGACTGGATGTAGGCCAGGCCCACCCGCTCGATCCACGGCGCGGTCCGCTCCAGATAGCGCGCCTCTTCGCGGTAGAGCTGGACGAAGGCGGCGCACATCTCCATCGCCTCGGCCTCGGTCGCGACCTTGCAGAGCAGGTCGGTGGCGCGGACCTTGATCCCGCCATTGCCGCCGACATGGAGTTCGTAGCCTGAGTCGACGCAGACCACGCCGAAGTCCTTGATCGTCGCCTCGGCACAGTTGCGCGGGCAGCCCGACACCGCGATCTTGAACTTGTGCGGCATCCAAGAGCCCCAGGTCGCGCGCTCCAGCTTGACGCCCAGCCCGGTCGAATCCTGCGTGCCGAAGCGGCACCATTCGGAGCCGACACAGGTCTTCACGGTGCGAAGCGACTTGCCATAGGCATGGCCCGAGACCATCCCCGCCGCGTTCAGATCGGCCCAGACGGCGGGCAGGTCCTCCTTCCTGATGCCGAAGATGTCGAGCCGCTGGCCGCCCGTCACCTTGACCATCGGCGCGTTGAACTTCTCGACCACATCGGCGATCGCGCGCAGTTCCTTCGGGGACGTGATCCCGCCCCACATGCGCGGCACGACCGAATAGGTGCCGTCCTTCTGGATATTGGCGTGCATGCGTTCGTTGACGAAACGGCTCTGCTGGTCGTCCTGATATTCGCCGGGCAGCGCGCAGAGCAGATAGTAATTGAGCGCGGGGCGGCAGGACGAACAACCGTCAGGCGTCGACCAGTGCAGCTTCTGCATCACCTCGGGGATCGACTTCATTCCTTGTGCGACGATCTCGCGACGTACATCGTCATGGCCGAAGCTGGTGCATTTGCACATGGTTTTCGGCCCGGCCTCGACTTCTCCGCCCAACCGGATCGACAACAGGCTCTCGACGATGTTGGTGCACGAGCCGCAGCTTGCCGACGCCTTGCAGCCGCTCCGCACCGCATCCAGGCTGTGCGCGCCGCCGTCGATGCAGGCGAAGACCTTGCCCTTGGTCACGCCGTTGCAGCCGCAGATTTCCGCATCGTCGGAAAGCGCCGCAACGGCCGCCTTAGGGTCCGCGAGGGCGCCCCCCTGGGCAAAGGCCTGTCCGAAGATCAGCGCGTCGCGAATATCGCCGACGCTCTCGCCCTTTTTGAGCAGGTCGAAATACCAGTTGCCGTCGGCGGTATCGCCGTAGAGCACCGCACCGACGATCCGGTCGTCCTTGACCACGACGCGCTTGTAGATGCCACGGCTCGCGTCGCGCAGCACGATGTCCTCCGCGCCGTCACCGCCGCCGAAATCGCCCGCCGAGAACACGTCGAGCCCGGCGACCTTCAACTTGGTCGCGGTGGCGGTGGGGCGATAGCCGCTGGGGCTGCCGGTCAGCGCATCGGCGAGGCTGCGGCACATGTCCCAGAGCGGCGCGACCAGCCCGTAGACTTGTCCGTCATGCTCGACACACTCGCCGACCGCCAGGATGCGCGGGTCGGAGGTGACCATATGGTCGTCCACCTTGATCCCGCGCCCGACCTCCAGGCCCGCCGCACGGGCGAGCGCGACCGAAGGACGGATGCCGACCGCCATCACGACCAGATCGGCGGGGATTTCGCGTCCGTCCTTCAGGCGGATCGCCTCCACCTTGCCGTCGCCCAGGATCGCGGCGGTGTCGGCGCCGGTCAGCACGGTCTGGCCGCGCGCCTCCAGCGCCTGTTTCAGCAGCCAGCCCGCCGCTTCGTCCAGCTGCCGCTCCATCAGCGTCGGCATCAGATGGAGCACGGTGACGGTCATGCCCCGCAAGCTCAGCCCATGCGCCGCCTCGAGCCCCAGCAGGCCGCCGCCGATCACCACCGCGCTGCCGCCCCGCTCGGCGGCGGCGAGCATATGCTCGACATCCTTCATGTCGCGGAAGCTGATGACGCCGGGCAGGTCGTGGCCGGGGACCGGGATGATGAACGGATCGGAGCCGGTCGCGATCAGCAGCCGGTCATAGTCGAGCACCATGCCGCTCTTGGCGGTGACGGTCCGCGCTTCCCGGTCGATCGCGGTGACGGGATCGCCGCTGACCAGGGTGATGCCATTATCGGCATACCAGTCATGGCCGTTGATGACGATCTCGTCGAAGGTCTTCTCACCCGCCAGCACCGGCGACAGCATGATCCGGTTGTAGTTCACCAGCGGCTCGGCGCCGAAGATGGTGATGCGATAGCGGGCGGGATCGCGGGCCAGCAATTCCTCGACCGCGCGGCATCCGGCCATGCCGTTGCCGATGACGATCAGGTGCTCGCGGGTATCGACCTTCGCAGGGGTGACGACTTCGTGTTTCATCGGTTCGATCCGTGGAAGAGGAAAAGCATCAGATCCGCACGCCCTCGGCCGCGCCCCAGCTGCGGCGCCAGCGGGTCTTGACCAGCATCAGGCCCGCCAGTGCGACCAGGGCCAGCGCGGCGAAGATCAGGAACCCGCCCGAAAAGCTGCCCGTCCACTGCTTGGCGAACCCCAGCGACGAGGCGAGGTAGAAGCCGCCGATCCCGCCCGCCATGCCGACGAGCCCGGTCATCACGCCGATCTCGGCGGCGAAACGCTGCGGCACCAGCTGGAACACCGAGCCGTTGCCGACCCCCAGCGCCAGCATGGAGAGGACGAACAGCGCCAGCGAGGCCGCGAACCCGTCGACCATCGCCACGCCGGTCAGCGTGACGGCGGCGGCGGCGAACACGGCGAGCAGCGCCTTCACGCCGCCGATCGCATCGGCGAGCGCCCCGCCCATCGGCCGCACCAGCGACCCGGCGAAGACGCAGGCCGCCGTCGCGTACCCCGCCTGCACCGGCGTCAGCCCGAACCGGTCCGTGAAATAGATGGGCAGGCTGGCGGCGAGCCCGACGAACCCGCCAAAGGTGACGGCATAGAAGCCCATCAGCCACCAGGCATCGGCCTGGCGAAGCGGCGACAGATATTCGACCAGACGGCGGGGCGGCGGTGCGCCCGGCGCATCCTTGGCCATCACCATATAGGCGAGGAAGACGAGGGTTAGCGGCAGGCAGGCCAGACCCAGCACGGCGTTCCAGCCGAACAGCTTGGCGAGCGCGGGCGCGAAGAGGGCGGCGAGCACCGTGCCCGAATTGCCCATGCCGGCCAGACCCATCGCCTTGCCCTGATGCTCGGGCGGATACCAGCGGCTGGCGAGCGGCAGTGCGATGGCGAAGCTCGCCCCGGCAAAGCCCAGAATGACACCCAGTGCCAGCGTTCCGCCAAAGCTGTTCACCCCCAGCGCCCAGGCCGCGAACAGCCCGCCGATGACGATCAACTGGCTGATCGCGCCCGCGCGCTTCGGCCCGATCCGGTCGACCAGCAGCCCGTTGACGACCCGCAGCACCGCGCCCGCCAGCGTCGGCACCGCGACCATCACGCCCTTCTGCGCCGGGGTCAGCCCCAGGCTGGCGGAGATCTGCGGCGCCAGCGGGCCGAGCAGCACCCAGACCATGAAGGCCAGGTCGAAGTAGAGGAATGCCGCGATCAGGGTCGGCGTATGCCCGCTCGACCAGAAGCCGCCGTCATCGGCCGCTTTCGCCTTTTCGGTGTCGTCCCAGAATGCCGTCGCCATCGTGCCGTCTCCGGGGGCCATAAGGCCCAAACAGAAAAAGCCGCCAGGACGTGGGACCCGTGGGTCACATCCTGGCGGCTTCGTTGCCTCCAAACGGATTGCGGGAATAATCCCGCGTCCGCCAGCGCGCTACCCCGTCATTGGAGCGGCATCCGCTGCTATCTCGTGCCCGACGCCATTGCCGGGCGAATCGAAAATTGCCTCAATCGCGATGCGGGCGCAAGTCCCTTTCGCAATCGCAGCAAACCCATGCCCGATTGTCTCTTGCCAGCGGCGTTACGTGACAGCGCGGACCGGCTGACGCAGAATGGTCTTGAGCCTGGCCGCGTCCGTCTTGCGGGGATCACTCAGATACACCTCGTGATGCGGGCCGTCGAAGGTGACGCCTCGTCCCGGCATCACCGCTTCGTGCAGGCGCTTCAGGACCGGGCCTTCGTCGTCATAGCTGCCGATGTGCAGAATCTGGAGCGACCGGCCCTCCGCATAGGGTTCGAAGCGCAGCGAGGCGGGGCGGTCGTCCCTCTTGGCCAATGTCTTGGCGACCGCGTCCTCGAACATGGCGGGTGTGACGAAGTCGGGGACCATGATCATGACGGTCCATTGCCAGCGGTCCTTTTCGCGCCGCACGAAACTGCCCGGATCGTCGGCCCACCATAGCGCCTCCAGCGGCGGCACGACATAGTCGCGCGCCAATCCGTCCTTCGCGGCAAACTTCATCGCATAGCTGACGCCGTACAGCCATTCGACCGCGGTCCGATAGGCGGGTGCCGTATTGGGATCGCCGGCGCCGTCGATCTTCACGAACGACAAGGTCGGGACAATGATTTCCACGAAATCGTGCTTCGGAGGATTGAACAGGTCGCGAAGCTGCTTTTTCAGATCGAGCTTGTCCATCGCCGGCCCCTGCTGGAGATCATGACCGGGATGCATCCTGCAAGTCCCGGCCCTTCGACGGCAAGCGCGGATTTTCGGGTTCAGGGCAGGCCGGCGAGATACCCCGGAATATCGTCCGGGTCGAAGGCCCGCCCGTCGAAGAAGCGGTCGCTGCCCAGCACCAGTCGTCCTTGCGTCGAGCCCGCGCCGATCGGCTCGGCCAGCGCGCCTTCCAGCTTGGAACTGGCGCCGGGCAGCGGTGCGCCCGAGCCCGCGAGCGCGGCGCGGTACAGGTCGGGGCGGAACACGCCTTGCGCGGTCGCGGCATCCGCGTTCGAGAAGGGCAGGCCCTCCCAGCGGACCATCTGCGCATAGAGCCAGCCCGCCTGGCTGCGCCATGGGAAGTTGGCGGCCTCGCGATACTGGAACATGAAGTCGGGATAATGGACGGGGTTGCCGCCCGGCACCACGCGAATGCGGTCGGTGATGGCGCGCAGGATCGCATCGACGGGGGCGTCGAGATAATGCGGCCGTGCCAAGATGGCGGCGCTCTGTTCCACCGTCGCGGGATCGACGAAATGGGCGGCGGCGGCATGGAGCGCGCGGATCAGGCGCAGCACGCCGTCGCGCCGCTCCTCGGCCCGGTCGGCGCGCATCGCCAGCACCTTCTCGACCCCGCGTCGCCAAATCTGCGCGGTGGCCAGCGCGATCCGGCCGACACCGCGATCGACCGCGATCGAGTTCCACGGCTCGCCGACGCAGATGCCATCGACTTCGCCCGCCGCCAGCGCGTCGGCGGCGAAGGGCGGGCTGGTCACGACGATCTCGACATCGTGATCGGGGCGGATGCCGACCCCGGCCAGCCAGTAGCGCAGCATGTAATTATGGCTGGAATGGCGATGCACCACGCCGAAGCGCAGCGGTTTGCCCGCCGCACGCCGCTGCGCCGCTTCTGCCTTCAGGGCAGCCCCGATCGCCACCGGATCGCCCAGCGTTTCGCCGAGACCGATGGCGTCTCCGAGCACGGTCGAGACGGTGATCGCGTTGCCGTTCAGCCCCAGCACGAAGGGCACCGCCATCGGCACCGCCGGCCGGTCGCGGCCCAAAGCGGTGGCGATGGCGAGCGGCGCGACCAGATGCGCGGCATCGGTATGGCCATAGAGCAACCGATCGCGCACCGCCGCCCAGGTCACGTCGCGAACCAGCTCGATCCCGACCCCCGCCGCCTCGGCAAAGCCCAGTTCGTGCGCCAGGATGGGCAGCGCGGCATCGACCAGCGGGAGGAAGCCGATGCGGAAAATCTCGGCGCTCATGGCACGTCTCCCATCAACTGCTCGCTGGTCACGATCGCCTCGGCCACGTCGGCGATGCGGCGGTTGGTGGTCATGGCGTGGCTGCGCAGCAAGGCATAGGCGGCGGGTTCGTCCAGCCCGCGCCGCCGCATCAGGATCGCCTTGGCCCGGTCGATCACCTGCCGGTCGGCCAGCGCGGTCTTCGCCTCGGCCAATTCGGTCTGGAGCCGCGAAAAGGCCTGGAAACGGCGCACCGCCAGATCGAGGATCGGCTTGATCCGCTGCTTGGCCAGGCCATCGACGACATAGGCGGACACGCCCGCATCGACCGCCGCCATCGTCGCCTCGGGCTCCGACTGGTCGACGAACATCGCAATCGGCCGGTCGAGCGCGCGCGACATGGCGAAGAAATCCTCCAGCACGTCGCGGCTGGGATTTTCGAGATTGATCAGGACCACCTCGGGCGCGGCGCGCTCCACCTGCGCGGCGAGCGGGCCGCCGGGGTCGATCACCACCAGATCGGTCAGCCCCGCCTCGCGCAGGCCATCCGAGATGATCGCCGCGCGCGTGCTGCTGGTATCGATGATCGCGATCCGCATGGCGGCTTAGTGCCGTGTCCGTCGAGCGCCGACAAGGGGGGCGATCGGACGGCGATGCGGGTGAGGATGACCACCTTGTCATGCATGTAAGCGAATGGCGCTTGCCATGCCATATGTCGGACTATATCGCTGCTCCCAATGGCCAGACAAATCATGGCCTTGTGAGGGGAGGGACGTCAGCGACCATGCGCGGTTTGCGCCGATTTTGGAGCCCGCGCGGCGCATGTTCCCTGTTCCTCGGGGCGGCCCTGTCGTCGGTCGCGGTGGGGGCTGCCGGACAGCATTTGGCGCTCTCGGGCGATATGGCCCCTGCGCATGATCCGGTCCTGATCCGCGAAGGCCAGGACTATTACGCCTATTCGACCGGACAGCGGGGGCGGGTGCCGCTGGTCGCGCGGCGGTCGCGCGATCTGCGACACTGGACCGCGCTGCCATCGCCGCTGGGTGCCATTCCCGACTGGGCGCTGGTGGCGGTGCCGGGCGCGCGTGAGATGTGGGCGCCCGATATTGCCCGGGTCGGGGATCGCTATCGCCTCTATTACTCGGTGTCGCGCTTCGGGCAGCAGCGCTCGGTGATCGGGCTGGCCACCGCCGCGACGCTCGACCCCGCCAGCCCGGCCTATGGCTGGCGCGACGAGGGGTTGGTCGTCGCCTCCCAGGCGGGCGATCCCTATAATGCGATCGATCCCGCCTTCGCCCGTGATCGGCAGGGCGGCGAATGGCTGGCGTTCGGCAGTTTCTGGGGTGGTATCCAGCTGGTCCGGCTCGACCCGCGCACCGGCAAGCCCGCGCCGGGTGCGGTTCCCCAGCCGATCGCGCGACGCGGGCCCGGGGAGGGGGATGGCGGCGCGAACCCGATCGAGGCGCCCTTCATCATCGACCATGGCGGCTGGTACTGGTTGATCGTGTCGTTCGACCTGTGCTGTCGGGGCACGAAGAGCAGCTATCATCTGACGGTCGGGCGGGCGCGATCAATCGTGGGGCCTTATGTCGATCGCGCGGGCCGTCCGATGCTGGACGGTGGCGGCACGGTGCTGTTGCAGGCCGATGCGGCGGGGCGCGACCGGTTTCGCGGGCCGGGCCATGCCGGCGTCCTGCAGGATCGCGACGGCCGCGATTACCTGATCCACCATGCTTATGACGCAGCGGCCAGTGGCACGCCGACGCTGCGCATCGTCCGATTGCGTTGGGACGCGGCCGGCTGGCCCTTTGTCGGAAAGGAAAATCCATGACCAAGATCGAGATGACCCGGCGCGCGCTGATCGCGGGCGGGGTCGCGGGGGGTGCGGCGCTGGCCGCCGCGCCGCTGCTGGCGAAGGCGGGGCGTACGACCGGGGGCGAGCGCGTGACCAATCCGCTGATCCGCCAGCGCGCCGATGCGCAGATCGCACTGCAGGCCGATGGGCTTTATACCTTCATGGCCTCGGTCCCCGAATATGACCGGGTGGTGCTGCGCCGGGCGAAGACCATCGCCGGGCTGGCGACCGCGCCCGAGACGGTGCTGTGGCGGCGGCCGGCATCGGGCAAGATGGCCGGGCATATCTGGGCGCCCGAAATCCATCAGATCGATGGCCGCTGGTATGTCTATGTCGCAGCCGGCGATGGCGGCGACGTGTTCCACATCCGCACCTATGTGCTGGAGTGCGACGGACCCGATCCGGTCAAGGGTCGCTGGTCGGTGCGCGGCCAGCTCGAGACGCCGTGGGACACGTTCACGCTCGATTCGACGACCTTCGTCCATCGCGGCACCCGCTATCTCGCCTGGGCGCAGCAGGAGCCGGGGATCGAGACCAACTCCAACCTCTATCTTGCACCGCTTGCCAGCCCGACGACGCTGGCCGCCAAGCCCACCCGATTGACCGTACCGACGCTGCCCTGGGAAATTCGGGGGTTCAAGGTCGCCGAGGGGCCGGCACCCCTGATCCGCAACGGGCGCGTCTTCATGACCTATTCGGCCAGCGCCACCGATGCGCGCTATTGCATGGGCATGCTGACCGCGCGCGACGACGCCGATCTGATGGACCCGGCCGCCTGGACCAAGTCGCCCGAGCCGGTCTTCCAAAGCGCGCCCGAGCGTCGCATCTATGGCCCCGGCCATAACAGCTTCACGGTCGACCGCGCCGGGCGCGACGTGCTGGTCTATCATGCCCGCGATTATGAGAAGATCACCGGCGATCCGCTCTATGACCCCAATCGCGATACGCGGGTGCAGCGCTTTGGCTATCGTGCCGATGGCACGCCCGATTTCGGCAAGCCGCTGGCCAACGGGCCGACGCTGATCTGAGGAATCCCGTCATGCCGACGCCATCGTAATTAACACAGACAAAGTCCCGAAATGTCGGCATGGCGGACACAATTGTTGGATGGCCGATTTTCTTGAATAATATCAGCACTGATTGCGCTAACATGCGTTTTGCCCGGTTTTGCGCAGGTGTGACCCAAAATCCACGCTGTTACAGTCGTTTCATAGATTGTTCATAAAGCCTTGACGGCGGTATAAGATAGTCAGACAAATGATCCCGACACAGGCACCGAAAGTTCGGGCCATAGGAGGGGATCTGGGTATGAAGCACCACGTCTTGTTGCTGTCGGCGGCGCCGCTGGCATTGATCGCGGCCCCCGCCGCCGCGCAGCAGGCCACCCCGGCCGAGGCGGCGCGCGCCGCCGATCCCAATGCGCCGATCGAGGCGCAGGCGCCCGTCGCGCAGGAGCAGGCGACGGCCAGCGCCGCCGGTCGCAGCCCCGGCACCCAGGCGACCGAAAATCTGGATAGCGAGGTCGATCCGCGCGACATCGTCGTCACCGGCTACCGCGCCAGCCTGGGCAGCGCGCAGGCGATCAAGCGCAATTCGGACGCGATCCTCGACGCGATCGTGGCGCAGGACATCGGCAAATTGCCCGACAACACGGCGGCCGAATCGCTGGCCCGTGTGACCGGTATCCAGGTCAACCGCTACAGCGACGAAGTGACCCAGGTGTTGGTGCGCGGTCTGCCCGACGTGGCGACCACCTTCAACGGCCGCGACATCTTCACCGCCGAGAATCGCCGCGCCGCGCTTCAGGACTTCCCCGCCGGCGCGCTCGCCGGTCTGGAAGTCTACAAGTCCGGCACCGCCGACCTGCTCGAACCGGGCCTAGCGGGCCTGATCAACGTGCGCTCGCGCCGTCCCTTCGATTTCGAAAAGGGCTTCACCGTCGCGGGCGGCGTGCGGGGCACCTATAACGACCAGAGCAAGAAGTTCGACCCGCTCGGCAATCTGCTGGTCAGCCAGCGTGCTGACACCGCGATCGGTGAGATCGGCTGGCTGATCAACGCCGCCTATACCCAGGCGCAATATCGCAACGCGGTGCGCTGGGGCGAGGGCAACACCGCCTCGCCGACCGCCGGCACGACGATCCTGCCCGCCTCGGTCGGCCGCAACTTCCAGATTCCGACGGCGGTCGGCGTCTATAACGACAGCGGCAAGCGCTGGCGCCCGGCGGTCAATGCCAGCGTCCAGTGGCGCCCGGCCCACAACCTCGAACTTTATTACGACTTCCTCTATCAGGGCTATCGCGGCGAGATCGCCAATGACTGGTTCCGCGTGCCGTTGCTCGACAACAATCCGACGCTCAGCAACGTCGTGCTGCGCCCCGGCCAGCCCGAGCAGGTCGACAGCCTGACCAAGATCGGCGGCTTCCGCCCCGAAGCGTATCGCAGCACGGTCAAGGGCTATACCAACACCTATCAGGCCGCCGGCGGCGCCAAATGGGATATCGGCCGCGCGCATCTGTCGACCGATCTGGCCTATACCAACTCGATGTACGGTTCGGACGAGTGGAGCTTCGACACCGCCTTCTCCCGGGCGCCGACCGCTGATGTCCGTTTCTTCGTCGACAATGGCGTGTCGTTCGACCTGCCGGGCTTCGAGGCCAGCAATCCGGCCAATTACATCTGGCGCGGCTATTTCGAGGCGACCTACCGCGTGCAGGGCAAGGGGTGGCAGTGGCGCACCGATCTGGACCTGGAAACCGACTCGTCGCTGTTCCCACGCCTGCAAGTGGGTGTACGCTGGACCGATCGTGACGCCTCGCTCAAGCGCGGCAACCGCTATGCCTATACCGAGCCGTTGGGGATCGGACTGGCACAGACGCCGACCGGCGATCTGGGGCTGACGCAGGATGCGTTCCGTACCAACCAGGGCTTCCGCAGCTGGCTGATGCCCAGCCGCGACGGCATCGCGGGCAATGCCGCGCAGCTTCGCCAATTCTCGTACGACGCGCTGGCACGACTGGTCGCGGCCAATCCGGGCGATACCGGCTATCGCGAGGCGCTGGGCCGGTTCGCGACGCAGAACGTCCAGCTCAACCCGCTCGAAGCGTTCCTCGCCGATGAGCAGACCTATGCCTTTTACGGCCAGGCGAAGTATGAATTCTATTTGGGCAAGGTCCGCTTCGATGGCCTGATCGGTACGCGTGTCGTCAATACCGTGGGCACCTATCAGGGTATCTCGACCGTGGAGTTCGATGGCGTGCGGCGTAGCGAGCTCCGTACGACCCGTGCCAACTATGTCGACGTACTGCCCAACTTTTCGCTGCGCATCCGGCCCGACGACAAGCTGCAGGTGCGTTTTGGCGTGACGAAGACGCGGACCAAGCCCGAGTTCGGCCAGCTCAACCCCGCGCTCAATATCGCTCAGAATACGCAGGCGGTGATCCCCGACCAGCCGCTCGATCCACGCTTCCCCGCTGGCCTCAACACCCGGCCCAACGCCTTTGGCAGCGGCGGCAACCCGGATCTCGAGCCGCTGACCTCGACCAACTACGACGCGACGGTCGAATATTACTTCTCGCCCACCGCCTCGATCACGGCGGCGGTATTCTACCGCGATCTGAACGGGTTCATCGACCGCTACGTCAACCGTACGATCGACCCCGTCTATGGCCTGATCGAAATCAGCCGGCCCGAAAACGCCGGCAAGGGTCGGATCAAGGGCGTGGAAGTCGGCGGCCAGACCTTCTTCGACTTCCTGCCGGGTCTGTGGAGCGGCTTCGGCATCCAGGCGAACGTCACCTATCTGGAAGGCAAGCAGCGTTACCCCGCCAATCTGTTCGCCTCGGCCGGCGGCACCACGGAAGCGCCGTTCGTGCCGATCACCGGTCTGTCGAAATGGACCTACAACGTCGCGCTGTTCTACGAAAAGGGTGACGTTTCGACCCGTTTGTCGTTCAACAATCGCGACGCGTTCCTGAACGGCAACTTCATCAACGGCGACGGCTTCTACAATGGCGAGGGCACGACCCGCGTCCAGCGTCTGGACTTCGCGTTCAACTACAACCTGACCAAGGAAATCACGATCGCGTTCGACGCGGCGAACCTGCTGGCCAAGCCGTTCAACAATTACCGCAGCTATGGCAACGGCCTGTCCTACCCGCGCGACGTGCGCGACGAGGGCCGCTATTACGGCGTGGGCGTCCGCTTCCGCTTCTGATCCCTTACGGGTCTTGGGGTCCCTTCACGGGCGGGAATGGCACAGATGCCGTTCCCGCCCTTTTTGCACTCTTTCCTCCCCTGGGGGCAACTGTGATGCTCATGCGAGAGCGATAGGCTGTCGCTTTCGGATCATGGCGTTGAGGATGACGAGGAGCTGCCGTGCGACGGCGATAAGGATGGTCTTTGGCGCCTTGCCCTTGGCGCGCATCCTGTCGCGTGTCAATCGGCGTCCAAAAAGGACCCCCTATCGGCGTCCAAAAGGGACCCCCTTCGTCGAGCAGCGTGACGGGTATGACGGGTGCACCGTTCGCGCTGGTTGCGGCGTAGGGCGGGCGTAGCCCGACCGGAGGCGCAACCAGCGCGAAGCGTTCTCTGCCGGT